>NZ_WHNQ01000061.1 GCF_009362785.1 Paraburkholderia atlantica | reverse complement strand
AGGCTGAACGGATTCTCCCGCGTTCGATGCGTGCGAGACTTCTTCATCTGACTGGGTAACTGGCCAGCACGCTCGTATTTCCGGGCCGTGCGCTCGCTCATCCCCGTACGCGCCGCAGCCAGCTTCTGGCTCACCCCTTTCTGCCGTTCTTCTCGCAACAATTTGATTTCTCCGTCTTTTTTCATGCCGGCTCCGCAAGGAGCCGCATGATAACGGCGCACCAAACCTCAACAGCTCGGCCGCCGGAAACCGGCAAATCTAGTTGTCGCTACCGGCAGAAGTAATTGTCGCCAGACATCTGGCAATGCTTCGCCGGTTGCGTGAGCACGACCAGATTGATCGGGAACGGGCGAGCCTCGATGCTGCCAGTGTTGCCAGCCCCCGGGGGCCAGGAAACCGGCCCCAACCCGACAGACCGGGGAAAGCTCGGGTCCAAACGGCACATCGTTGTGGACGCGCGCGGCATTCCACTGGCCATCACGGTCACGGGCGCCAACCGACACGACGCGATGGCATTCGAGCCCACGCTCGATGCCATTCCGGCAGTCGGGTCTGAATTGCCAGCCCCGCAAACGCTCTAAACCAGAGCCGAGAATACCTCTCACTTCGAGTCGACAGCGAACTTGCCGCTTTCGATCCGCGTGAAGGGGTCTGAGGCGCTTGAGATCACGCAATTAAAGGGCTTGTTCTCATTGATGATCAGGAAGGTGCTCGTTGGGTCCTTGAACTCCAGCGACATGGAAAAGAGGACGTAGTCATCCGGAACAGGCGAAGGTCTGAAGGCTCCGAATGCATATTTCCCTTCAATCCCAAGTGGATGTAAATCGACAGTCAGCTCCAGCGGCTGGGTGCTCACAGGCGAAGGGAAGTTCGACTTCGCCGATTGCTCGTCGCCGACTACGTCGTACTTGGTCGCGACCTTCATGTCGTGATAGTGAGTGGCCGGTTCGCTCAGTTTCTTGGCGCAGAACGCCCTGTGTTCCATGCTGGGATCTGGAGAACCATTTCGGAGCACGCTACTGATGTATTTCAGTACGACGAATGCTTCGCCACTTTTTCCAGCCGCATGAACTGGCCCCGCCATCGTTAGTGCGGTCGCGAAGATGGCTGTCGTTAGAAAATGGGATGCCGCACGTCTAACGCTCATCATGTGCCTTCCTTTCGGACTGTCCAAACATGTAAAAGAAAATGCACTATTACCTGTACGTGTGTTATCCACGCCATAGGTGAATGCAGTGTGTGCTGGTCATGCACGGATCGTGACGGTGCTGTTCTCCCGTCTTCTGGAATGCAGAAGGTGTGGAACTGGGCCTCTAAGATCCCGGGATCGAACAGCGATGATCGTGCCAACAGCCAGATAAGCGCGCGGATCGATATTCCTCGTTTGTAAGCGACGAACAAAGTCGACAATGAAGACGCGGAAGGTCGTAGGTGCGACACTCCGCGTCTATCGTTTTCTGTCCAATGAGAAAAGGTGACGGTATTCAGATCTATAAAGATTATTTCGACCACGCTACCTATTTGAGCTCTGGTGCAAATATGGCCGGCGAATGGGTCCGAGTTGTCGGAACAAAACGAACCGACGAGCCGCGATGAGCAAGCTGAAGAGTCCGGAGAGGTTGTTCGGCGGACGCCATTTTGTTCGGCAGATCATCCTGTGCGTTCGCTGGTACCTGCGCTACAAGCTCTGCTTTCGCGATCTGGTCGGGATGATGGCCGAACGGCGATTGTCGCTGGCTCACACGACGATTCCGCGCTGAGTGAGGCGTTATACATCCGATTTCGTCAAACGCTGGAACCGCTTTGCTACACCTGCGGATCGCTCGTGGCGTGTCGATGAGACCTACCTGAAGATTCGCGGCAGGTGGGTCTACCTGTACCGGGCAGTGGATCGGGCTGGCCAGACGGTGGACTTCGTGCTCAGAGCCCGACGCGACGTGGCTGCGGCCAAAGCTTTTTTCAGCAAGGCCATCAAGCGTCAGGGCCAGCCGCCGGAGACCATCACGCTCGACGGCTATGCCGCCTCGCACCGCGCGGTGCGCGAAATGAAGACCGATGGTCTGCTGCCTGAAGACAGAAGGTGCGGTCCTCAAAATATCTGAACAACGTGATCGAGCAAGACCATCGCCACATCAAGTCCAGAACGAACGTGATGCCTGGGTCAAGCGATTCTGGAGCGCCGCGACCACGATTTCAGGAATCGAGTTGACGCATCGCGTTCGCAAGGGGCAGTTCGATCTCGCAAAGCTCGGCCTCAAGCAGGCCGCTGCGCCCGCCGTATGGAATGCGGTCCTGTTTGATCGATAAGCCTTCCCACCTATATGGCCTTTCTCAACCCGCTTACCTATTTGCACCGGAACCCCCGAGAACCAGTTCGATTACTACCGCCGCGAAAATCACATAGAACGATGCGGCGATGATCAGCGACACCAAGGGACCGAGGTCACCAGCTGTTAGCATCATGAAGACAGCCGTGGCGACCAGCGTGACGAGGCTAGCGTGCAGCGCCGTATGGCGACCGGGCGCCGCAACGGCGCTAAGAAGGCGAAATTTGAGCGTGCTCATTTGGATGCTGCCAGGTTTGCGTGGGACTGGGTCAGCTGCGCCTCGATGCGGGCAGTGGGCATCAGACCAGGGACAAGGGTTCCGTCCTCGAAGACCAGGGCCGGAACGCCGCTGATATTCCACTTCTCGCCGAAACTGAGGTTGTGGGCGATCGGGTTATCGCAGGTGGGCTGATCCGGCTGATGGCGTGAGTGGAGGTAGTCGTGCCATGAAGAGATCAGGCGCGCTGAGCGCTTTTTATAGTCCGCTTCCGGGTCCGCATCGAGCGGCGGGCCCGAAAAACCATCACGTGCAAGGTCTTGATATTTGGTCCATGCTGCCGCCCGATCCGGCTGGCACCAGACTGCCTCCGACACGCCGTGCGCGTTCGGACGCAACTGGGCGAGCGGGAACGGGAAGATATAGATCGTGACGTCCTTCAGCTCGGTGAGTTCGCCATCGAGGCGTCGGCAATAAGGACAGTCGGGGTCCGAGAAGACGTAGAGCTTTCGCGAACCGTTACCGAACCGGATTGCATCCTTCAGGTTGAGTTGTGCAACATCGATCGTGGGGCGGTTCGCCCGCTCGAGCGCCTGCGTCAGATTCTGCTTCGTCCGCAGATTGATGACGTTGCCAGTGTTCAGGACAGAGAAGTCGTCACGCACAAAAAAGACTTCACTGCCCTTGACGACGGACAAGAACCCAGGGATCGGCGGCTGGATCTTGGCACCCTGAGCGGCTGCGAAACGCTTGACCGGCTCCTCCGGGAAACCGGCGTGAGCGAGTGTCGCGTAGCCCGCGATAAGGAGCGCGGCGGTGTGTTTGGAAATGCTTCGCATGGATCTGGTTGCTCCGGAGGGTGCCGTAAGTGGCGATTGAACTTTTGGACGGTTCGGTTTTTGAGACGAAATTCCATCCCCGGTATGGTGTCGAACGGTGGCCCGGGTTCTGGTGCAAATAGGTAAGCGGGTTGAGAAAGTTCATATAGGTGGGAAGGCTTATCGATCAAACAGGACCGCATTCCATACGGCGGGCGCAGCGGCCTGCTTGAGGCCGAGCTTTGCGAGATCGAACTGCCCCTTGCGAATGCGATGCGTCAACTCGATTCCTGAAAATCGTGGTCGCGGCGCTCCAGAATCGCTTAATCTAGGCATCACGTTCGTTCTGGACTTGATGTGGCGATGGTCTTGCTCGATCACGTTGTTCAGATATTTTGAGGACCGCACCTTCGTGTCTTCAGGCAGCAGACCATCGGTCTTCATTTCGCGCACCGCGCGGTGCGAGGCGGCATAGCCGTCGAGCGTGATGGTCGGCGCGCGTTTGAAGACCGGCTCGCCCAGTGCGAGCTGTTGGAACTGGCATTGCACGAAGAGCGGCTCAACCATCACCCATTTCGTGGTAAGTGGGCGACTGGTAGATCAAACGTCGCTTACCTCTTCTTCGTTCGATCGTTGAGCGATCTGGCCGTCCAGCACTTCTATCCGGAACGGGCCACGGACTCCCATTGAAAATTCGGCCGCCGCGGCCAAGGCGCGTTCGAGTCTGACGTCTGGCCGCATCGGCATACCGGCGGTGGTATGCAGTGAGCCCAGCGCCGCCTGTTCGCCGCTACCACAGGCATCGAAGTTCACGGCGCATTCACCAACCTGATAATCGTCGCCAATCTGGAAGATGCGCCCCATGTACCCAACCAGAAAAGTGCCAGCCCATTCGCGTTCGCCGTCCTTGCGCGCGAACCCACCGCGGGTAAAGCACGCGCGTACCGCCTCAATGAACGTCGTGCACATGAAGGCGAACACATCGGTGCCCTCAGGGCGCGGCGCGACGGTCAGACTATGGCCCAGAAGCTGCCCCATCCTGAAGGATGTGGTGAAGCCGATCAGGAACGGTCCCACCCGATAAATCTTGGGGTCGGCGCGCACGGTGATGGCCCCCCCCCCCGCTCCTGCCGAATCCGCACCCATGTAAACCTTCTTGCCATCTGTCAGCGCCACAATGCAGGTCATGCTGCCTCCGTAGGTGTTGCCCGATAGAACGCGACGCGCACGCCCTCGCACGGCTCAGCCGTGGTCGAATCCATGCAAGTACGCCCATTGCCGCCCAGAACTGCCTCGCGGTTCCATGACGTCCCGCCGGCGGGCGTCCCCCCCCCCCGTGACGCGCGCCTTCCTGACCGTGTAGGGCGTGCGCAAAAACGCTGGTTGTGACTGCAGCACCGTGAGATCTGATTTTGTGTTCAATCCTCATTCAATCCACTCCTAATGACTCACGAGAAGCAAAGAGCAAAAGTCGAGCCAGCACCACTGGGGGGCGCCACTTTGGCCGGTCGTTGACGTTTGTTTCGGCCGGTGGTGAGGAGTCGGAGGTGGCGTAGCCGCCGGAAAAGACGGCCCACCGGCGGCGCCGCGTCGGTGGGGCAATAGGATGGCTGATCTTTTCTTAAAGAAGAAGCGGTCAGCACATGTCTGGAACCCGCATCACCGACCAACAGGTTCGCCTCTACATAAACAAGCGCAAGCACCATCCGCAGGAACTCGCGGCCGAGACGACAGGAATAGGCGTGCGCATCTACGGCGATCGTACCTGTCCGGCGTGCTGGTCCACAGCACCGCTCGGGGCTCACGTGCGCACGACAACCGGCACGCGCTCGATTACCGCCACTTCATTGACGCCCTGAAGCGCAAATCCCAGGCATTCAAGGGGCTCGCGTTTCGTGACGCACTGTTCCCGCGTGAGGCTTACCGCAGAACGTGGGAGCAACGCGATGCCCGCCTGTCACAACGCGACGCATGCAAGACGATGGTCAGCCTGCTTGAGCTCGCGGGCCTGCACGGCGTGGGGCCGTACTGGCAGGGAAGCTTCATGCGAACGACAACTACCCCGTTGGGCCGCAGTCGAATTCAATGCCCGCGATGGTGCGAGTTTTGAGATGCGGAGCGGTACGCGTTCGGACAAATCGCAGCAGGTTGCGCGGTGGCCATTCAGTGAGCCTGTGCACGAGGTAGACGTACGGTTCAAGGTCGCTGGCGCTGCATACGAGCACGACTTAGTCAACGGGGGCTGGCCATCTCCGTGTTCAGTGACGCATTTCCTCCAATCGGGCCGACGGTTGTAGGAAATGTTGGGTTGCGGACAAACGGTGGGCGCTTTTCAAGCGGGTGCTGCGCTCAAAGCCGATACCCCGCAGATCGTTACCGACCATTTGCGTGAAATCCCGGAGCTGGCGAGCCTAGAGCACGTGTTCGTTAAAGCGACGGACCGGGTAAACAACCGCGCCGAGTACAGCCATCAACCGACGCGTGAACGCGAGCGGCGCACGCGCGGCTTTCGTGAGCCGAAATCCAACGATGACTTTGCAGCTTGCGTTTGAGACTCTCAATGAAGTGTCGGTAATTCAGTGCGTGGCGGTTGTCGCCGCCACGCGAGCCTCGCGAGGTGATATGCACCAGCGCACCCGACAGATACCAGTCGAGCCGGTCACCGTTCACGCGCACCTTCAGGCGATGACCGATCAGGCGCGATGGTGCGCTGTAAAGAATGCCGCGTACCGTGAAGGTGCTGCAGCGTGTGACGCGGGCTTCTTCCTCGACGAAGTCTCTGGTGCGCCTTAACGGCAGATCCATGGGTTGTTCCCGCTCAAGGCGGAACGCGGCTGCGTTACGCCGGTTGCGACGCATGACGACCTCGCGCAGAAATTCATCATAGGCAGCACGATCGATGAAGTCCCGGTGACCGCGCAACATCAACGCCTGGTCGATGGCTTCCTTCAGATAGCGATGCGATGACTCAACGCTACCGTTCTCGTGACCCAGGCCGCGATTGTTGCGGGTCCCGGTCATGCCATAGTGCTCGAGCAGCGCCGCATAGCGCACCGCGAAGTCGTCTTCGTCCGCGAGGTTTCTGAACGCCGCCGACAGACTGTCGGTCGATGCTCGCGCAGACATCCCCCAGCCTGCCAGAGTGCGTTTTGCAGTCCCTTGGACATGCTTCGAAGCTCTCGCCACCTTCAACAACATTGCGTATTCCCAGCGCGAGAACGCGAGCACGAAGTGGTACAGCCGGTGTTCGAATGGCACGCCAGCGATCGTCACTCGCAGTTCAGCCATGTCGGTGAAGTCGGACAGGCCGCGTGCGCCGGGCTCATGCAACTGCGGGAAGAAGACTTCCTTGGGTGAGCCGGACGTCGCCCGCCAGTGCCGCACGCGTCGCTCGAGTGTGCGGCGTGTGCTGTCGCGATACTCCCCGGGATGATCGTCCTGCAGCTTGGGCAGGATCGTGACCGCCTGAAGTTGCGGCGCATTCGCGAGCATCGGAACGACTTCAGTATCCCAGACGTCGGCGAAGGGATCGGGACGGGAACGCCAGTAACGACGCGGTTTCTGTCATGGCAGTACGGTGTCCCGTTCTATGCACCTGGCGCTGCGGACACTCGTGCCGGCCTTGGCGGCGGCGATCTCCTGCGAGTGATGTTTGGTTTGGACATGTAGAGGCGAACCTGTTGGTCGGTAATGCGGGTTCCAGACATGTAGCTGATCGCTTTCTTATTCGATCAGCCTGTTGGTGTTCTTAGAGCGGCTTATGTGGACGCCTCCCGGATAGCAAGCAGGGTTTGCACTTTGATCTACAGGTCCAGGCAGCACGCTTATGTCCGGCCCGTTGATGCAGGCTGGTCGGCCTGCTGGCCCATATGGAATTCGCTGACGAGGGTCTCAGCTAACACTCGAACTCGAAGGTTCACGACTCTTACCAGACTTGCCTCGTCCCGGTCCAACCTGTAAGCCATCATGCAATTCGTTGCTTGCGCTCCTTGGTGGTGGAAACTACAACTGGCGATTGCAGCCGCGGATTAGTTGCTACGCTTGGAAGGGTGCCTCGTATCGTGTTTGTCGTGATTGGACCGCCCAGATGGTCCGGGCGAGTTTGTTTGCCACTGCGGCAACAACGACAGTGAAGGGGCGTCGTGCCAGCAAGTCGTCGAGCCACGGCGTTCTGGCGCCGCGAAGTACCGCCGATCTTGCACCATGCATCAGTAGCGTTCGGAGGTAGGTGTTACCTCTTTTACTCAGGCTAAGCTGTCGGATGCGACCGCCCGTTCCGGTTTGTCGTGGAACTAGGCCGAGCCATGCGGCAAATTCCCGGTCAGAGCGGAACGTGGCGGGGTCGCCGATCGCGGCTACTGTAGCGGTTGCAGTCAGCAATCCCAGGCCGGGAATCCCCGCAATGCTTCGGCATTCGACGCCAAGTCTGAGCTCGTTCGAGAGGCGCCGCTCCAGACCCCAATTTCTTCGCTGATCGCCTGTACACGGGCCCACTGTTCACGCAAGCTGTCGACGAGAATGGCTGGCAGACGCTCGGAGATTCTGGCGAATGCAGGCACGATCTCCTTCGTGAACGGCAGGTAGCCCGAGCCCACCGCCTCTCGGATCAACGATATCCATAACAGGCGATCAGGGACGTTGGTCAGTCGTCCTCTTGTTCTCCCCAGGTCGCCTGGGCTTTTTTTCGAAGTACGAGCAGCGCCGCAGCTTCCGCCAGTGTCTTCTCTTTGCGCTGCAACTCCTTTTCCAGTTGCTTGATGCGCTGCTTGTCTTCTTTGGCCTGCTGACGTTGCTCGCGCGCCTGTTCGGCAGCATTCGCGTTGGCGGCCACACATGAGGCCCGCCACGCCGCGACTTGCTCGAGATACAGCCCTTTGCGCCGGCAATACTCGGCCAACTCCGCTGCGTTGAGCGGGGCAGTTTGCAATACAACGGCAAACTTGTCTTCCGAAGACCATCCTTCGGCGTTCTTCCCGTCGCCCGGAACGGCCAATCCCTTTCCTTTCGCCTCGCGGCGCCACACGTACAACGTCTGTTCCGTGATTCGTGTTTCTCTCGCCAGCGCCGACACCGGCACATCTTCCGGCGGCATCATACGACGCACCACGGCTTCTTTTCGTTCTGCTGAGCAGGCTTTCATTCATGCCGATCCTACCGCCCCCGGACCTCTCTAAGAATCAAACGACACGACAACTATTCTGACGCCGGGGGCCCACGCCGATCAAGGCCCGACAGAGCAACACCGATGCTGCTCTAGCTCGACACCCAAAGCGCATTGCCCAGTGCTTTTTGCACCAAGACTGTTGCATTCGCGACAATCAGTGTTTGCATTGTAAGTCCCGTCCGTTGTTGTTCGACAAAGGATTTCGATTCGACCGATACCTTGGCTGTTGGCACGATTTTCTCTAGCTTCGTCTGCGATCATCTTCAACAGCTTATCAGCAGCCGAATCTAAAAGGAAAGAATCATGTTTCGATTGTAGAAATTCAGCCCCCCGATGAAGGGTCCTGAAAAATGGTTCGCAATTCGAAAAACTTGATATGGAAAGTCAATCGTGAGGCCGCCGCACAGCCTGCGAGGTTTTAGCTCAAGCAACGCGGCGGCCAATGGGAATCGTTTTCGGTTCTCTTGCGATGGCCCATGTCCTTGTCGAAACGCACTGATTTTTTGCCTGCGTGAATGGATCAATGTTCCGTTTATCACCGTGCCGCTTCGCTCGCAAACCAGCTTCCTCGAGCTGCTCAGCGGGTGCATGGTTTCGCCCGAAGGATGGGTGAGCCGCGCAATTTCGGCCATTGGGTGTACGCGCCACTGGACGGCGTATTGCAAGCTTCTGGAGCGTGGCACCTAGCATACGGGGCCACTCGCGCGAGCGCTGCTCAGACTGGTGCTTGCTGTCTTGCCCATCGGCAGGCTCACCATGGTCCTGGACGATACGCTGATCATGCGGTGTTCGAAGAAGGCGCCGGGCGTCGGGTGGCGACGCGAGCACAGCGGCAAGACCAGCCGGGCCCAAACACGTCTGGGCGCAATGCATCGTGACTCTGGGTGTGAGGGTGCTGGGCAACGAGGGCATCGGCATGGTGTTGCCGATCCTCTCGCGACTGGTTCCGGAAACGGGCAACATCAACAAGCTCTGGATTGCGCTGGCGCTTGTGCGTGCAGTCTCGGGTGTGATCGAGCGGCCCATACGTGTGCTGTTCGACTCGTGGTTCATGCGCGCGCGTCTGGTCCTGCCATTGCTGCGTCGGAACATGCATGTCATCGGCCACGCGGGTATCGATACCGTGCTGTTTCGGCCGGCCGTTCGGTCCGGGGGGCCCCGGCCTGGACGGCCGCGCATCTATGGCAAGCGCCTGAGTGCCGAGGCCATCGAAGCGCTGTGCGCAACCGGATTGACGATGAAGCTCTATGGCAAGGAACAGCGCCTGCGTTCGACCGTCGCCGTGGCCCGCTTCCTGAAGGGTACGCCCGTGCGCGCTGTCTGGTGCCAGTTCTACAACGACAAGCGGCAGGAATGGACAAAGCGACGTCTGATACTGGCCTCCGAAGTGGATCTGGAGGCACAAACCATCGTTCAGCTTTACGCGCGCCGCTGGGGGCATAGAACCGCTGTTTCACAATCTCAGGCGTTGGTGGGGATTCAACAATCTCTGGCAGCAGACGCGCACCCTACTCGAACTCTGGATGCAGATTCGTTCGTGCGCATGGACTCTCACGCAGTCGCTCAGCCTGGCGATTGCCGAGGACTTCCCCATGCACGAAATTGCGCCGTTGAGAATCGGTCAGCCCGTCACCGCTGGCTTGGTCGCCCAATGGCTGCGTCGGGAATTTACCGGACTTGCCTCCCACACTCCCATGCAGCGGAAGTCTGGAAAACCCCAGAGGCCCGAAGCGGGTCACGCCCCTTGAGTTACCAGTCGATGCCGCTTCTGCGGCCTCGACTGCTCGCTTCATCGCAATCTCAGTCTCGTTCGCCGTCTGATCGCCAACGGACGGCGACAGCGTTCGAGTGTCTAAAGCTCAGTCTAATCAATAAGGTGTTTTATGGCTCGAAATCTAAAAAAACGATTGGTGATATGCGCGCTCGGGATCATCGCGGCGAGCGGAGTTAGAGCCGCATCTACCGAAACCACCATGGTAGTGCCGGAGATCGCCTACACTCGAACGATGCTCCCCAACGGCCTCACCCTCGTGGTGCACGAGGACCACAAGGCCCCAGTGGTGGCGGTGAGCGTTTGGTATCACGTCGGCTCTGGCGACGAGCCCAAGGGCAAGAGCGGCTTGGCGCACCTGTTCGAGCACTTGATGTTCTCCGGCTCGGAGCACCATAAGGGCTCCTTTTTTGCTCCGTTCGAACTGGCCGGCGCGACCGGCATGAATGGCACCACTGGGTTTGACAGAACCAACTATTTCGAGACGGTGCCGACCACCGCGCTCGACATGGCTTTATGGATGGAGTCGGACCGCATGGGCCACCTGCTCGGTGCAATCGGCCAGAAAGAGCTCGATACGCAGCGCGGCGTGGTTCAAAACGAGAAGCGCCAAGGAGAGAACGCTCCCTACGGCCGCGTATACCAGAACATCCTGTCCAACATCTATCCGGCAAACCATCCATACCAGCATGACATCATCGGCTCCATGCAAGATCTAAACGGCGCCTCGCTGGCTGACGTGAAGCAGTGGTTCCGCGATCGCTATGGTGCTGCCAACGCGGTGATCGTGCTGGCCGGCGATATCACACCCGCGCAAGCCAAGGAGAAAGTCGTCAAGTACTTCGGTGACATCCCGGCCGGTCCGCCGGTGCCGCGCCAGCAGCCGTGGATCACCCCGCTGGCGAAGTCCACGCGCGGCGTACAGCACGACCACGTGTCGCAGACACGCATCTACCGCACCTGGGTTGTGCCGCAGTTGGGCACGGATGACCTGATTTCGCTGCGCCTTGCCGCTACCGTGCTCGGTGGGGGCAGGACCTCGCGGCTCTACCAGCGCCTAGTCTATCAGGACAAGTTAGCCGACAATGTGTCCGCGGGCGTGTCACCGCTCGCTTTGACCGGTCAGTTCCAGATTAATGCTAACGTGCGCAAGGGCGTGGATGCGGCCAAGGTCGAGTCGGTCATCGCCGACGAACTGAATAAATTCCTCATCGAAGGCCCAACTCAGGATGAGCTGGATCGTGCCAAGGTCGTTTATCGCGCTTCTCTCGTGCGTCGCCTGGAGAAAGTCGGCGACAAGGCCCAGATGCTGGCCTCGGGGCAACTGTATCTCGGCGATCCAGGTGCCTACAAGAAGGACCAACAGCGCGTCGACGCCGCCACCGTTGGCAGTGTAAAAGCCTCGGCGGACAGGTGGCTCACCAAGGGAGACTACCTGCTCACCGTGCTGCCGGGCAGTAACGACTTTGACCCGCAGGCGGAGGACGCGAAGGTCGTGCCGCTGCCCGACGCGCAGGGTCGACCCGAGCCCAAACTGCCGGCTGCACAGCAATACGTCGTGAGCGAGAGCGAGGTCGACCGTGCCAAAGGCGTGCCGCAGGTCACTCACTTCCCCGAACTACGTTTTCCGAAGCTCGAGCGCGGCAAACTGAAGAACGGCATCGAGGTGGTGCTGGCGCAACACTACACTGTCCCAGTCACCCAGATCTACCTGCAGTTCGATGGCGGCTACGCCGCCGACGAAGGACGCAAGCTTGGTACCGCCAGCTTCGCCGCCTCCCTGATGGGCGAGAGCACCAAGTCGCTTGACGCGCTGGAGGTAGCCAAGCGCACGCAGCGCTTGGGCGCCATCATGGGTGTTAGCTGCGGGCTGGATACCTGTAGCGCGTTGCTTAACACACTCAATGACCAACTCAAGCCTTCGCTCGCGCTGTTCGCGGACATCGTGCGCAACCCGGCCTTCACGGCCGACGACATCGAACGTGTGCGTGCTCAGCGACTAGCCCACATCGCACAAGAAAAGGTCGACCCGGCGTCCCTCGCCGAGCGCATGTTGCCGCCTCTGCTGTACGGCCACGACCATGCTTACAGGATTCCGTTCACTGGCACCGGCTCCGAGGCGTCGATCAAATCACTTACGGCAGACGACCTAGAGGCGTTCCGGCGCGACTGGCTGCGGCCCGACAACGTGAAGATCCTGGTCGCCGGCGACACCACGCTGAAGGAGATCACTCCACAACTCGACGCCGTGTTCGGCGACTGGAGGGCGCCGTCCGCGCCGTTGCCGAAAAAGAACATCGCCAAGGTCGCCGACCAAGCCAAGCCACGGGTGTTTCTGATCGACCGGCCCAAAGCGCCACAGTCCCTGATCCTCGCCGGTCTGCTCGCGCCGTCGAGCAAGGCGATCAACGCCATAGACATCGATATCGCCAACCGCGCGTTCGGCGGCACCTTTACGTCGCGCCTGAACATGAACCTGCGCGAGGAAAAGCGCTGGAGCTACGGTGCCGGCAGCGGCCTTGTTGGCGCGCTGGGCCAGCGGCCGTTTCAGATGTACGCGTCCGTTCAGGCCGACAAGACTACCGAATCCGCGCTCGAGATGGAAAAGGAGGCGGTGGCCATCGTCGGTGCCAAGCCGCTGACTGCACAGGAAGTGGACAAGGTTAGGTCGTCCATATTGCGCGGTCTGTCGGGCAGTTTCGAGACCACCGGGTCGGTGATCGGCGCCGTCGACAATATCGTGAAGTACGGCCGTCCGGACGACTACGTACAGACGCTCGAGCAGCGCATCGAGGCGGTGAGTGTATCAAGCGCGCAGGCGGCGATCGACGAAATTGTCAAACCACGAGCACTGACCTGGGTGATCGTGGGCGATCTGAAAAAGATCGAGCAGCCGGTGCGCGAGCTCGGTCTAGGTAAGGTGCACGTGCTCGATGCCGAAGGCCAGCTCGTTCGTTAGAGGCTGGTTCGGAGTCTCTGCGATTTTGACCCTGCCTTGAATTCACAATAAGAGTTCAGTTCAAAAAGACCCCCGAGGGGGGCTGGCGGCCTAGATTCGTGAATATCTGAAGGTTCAGATATTCACGATTGCCCACGCCGGCAAATTCGGCGAAGAGACCATGTAGACGACGGCGGCACCGCCGTGTTCAGGCGGGATCGCGGGCGCTGAGTTGTGTGGCAATGGTTCGCATAATGTCCTGAACTTTTCCTACCGACCATGGTGGTCGGCAAGGAGAAGATCATGGTGCAGTCTGAACTGGTGCGCTGCAGGGAATGCCCGGCAACGCTTTTGCTATCATTTACGACCGCAGCTCAGTTCCTCAGCGAGTTGCAGCGGCCGGAAGTATGGCTGGTTTGTCAAGGCTTCCTGGACGGAGCAACCTTTTGGCGGGATAGGCGCTCTTATGCGATTCTGATCCCCCGATTATCATTCTCCCCGGTCACGCCGGATTGCGTCGGGGCGTCGTTGACCTTCCAGAAGATGTAGAGATACTTACGGTCTCCAGGGGAAGGATCGCCATACTGATTATCGGCGACAAACACGCGCGTGCCGTTTGCGTATTGCTGTCGAACCTGATCGGTGACGTCAATGGTGTTGTTCCAGACACCAAAACCCGCATTGCTAATCACTGTGCTCGTAGTCGTTTCTCCAGAATGTCAAGTTTCACGACCGCCACTCCGATGGGAGTAATTCGGTCGGCTACCTTTACGCGAAATCTATACCAACAAGTCAACACCAAACCTTGAAAGGCGCTTAAAGAACTTCAACGATGGAACCAACACACAAAGCAGACAATTTCGACGATTTCTATCCGTATCGCAACAAAAGCGCTTTACGCCTGCTTACTAATGAGTCAGGGATTTTGCGGACCGGCGCCCTATGCTTGAGCGATGGCTCTGATAATCCTTCTCTGCGTGAGCTGGTTCTCAACGGCGTACGCTACAGCGCTCTCCTTAGACTTCCGAGGTCACGAATTGGGTGTTAATCACGGCTTCGACCAGCGTAACTCCGTTGGAGGTAAGGGTTACAACATCTCTATCGATTGTTACCAACGCTTTATCAACCAGCGTTCTGAGCGTGGGGCGAATAATAGGGTTGTCGAAGAAGCTTTTGCCTTCAAAACGCTGTCTGAACACATTGTCAACTACCGGAACCAGTGTGGAGAGGGCCATTTTAAAAGCGTTCACCTCGCGCTGATATGGTGAGACTCCCCGGCTTTCCTCAATGGGCTGATAGTTTTCATCCAGAGCTTCCTTGTATTTTCTGTAGCTGGTGATGTTGATGGCCTCGGCCCGGGCACATTTCGAGCTGCCCCCAAGACCGATCGCCACTTCGGGGTACTGCTTATCGAGGTCGGTCACTAGCCCTTTCCACTTCTCCGGATGCTGATGGTTCCGGTGAAAGTATGTAGTCGGATGTTCGAGATATCCGGACGAGAGGTGCTTCTCGATTAGCTCGCGCATCTGATATTGCTTACCCAGCCCGGGGAAGTTCATCTTACGAATGTTAATAAGCCCCCCCTTTTTTTGCCACAGACTTTCTCGCTCCCCGGAAACACCGGTACGCTTTTTCAGAAGCGTTTCCATGTGTAGCTTGGTGCATACCACGTGGGAAAGATCCAGCTCGAGAATTTTCTCGATGTCGTATTTCACATCGTCAACGCTCTGGCCGAGCATACCGTAGATAAGGTCGACGCTGACCCAGTCGAAGCCGATTTCGCGCGCGTTAAAAATTGCATCCAAGCACTGTTTGGCGGAATGCATGCGCCCGCACGCCGAGATAATACGGTCGTCGAAGGCTTGCGCACCAAAACTGATTTTGGTAAAGCCCAACTCTTTTAACAGTTGGAGGTATTGCTTGGTCAGGGTACCCGGCTCGCCTTCAAAGCGCATGGTAGCAACAGAAAAGTTAAAATGGCCTTGATAAAAATCCATCAGGCACCGCAACTCGGGTTCAGGAAGCAGCGATGGCGTGCCGCCGAAGATGTTGAATTCGCCGACTTCTGCATGTGCGAGACACGGAACGTTCTGAAGCCACATAGTGGCCTCTTTGATGTTGTAAGCCACCAAATCCCGGAACACTGCCTGTGACGAAATGGCCTGTGGATTTAGAGTGATCGTCGGGTACTGACAGAAATGGCAGCGGTAGCGACAAGTTGGGATATATGTCCAAAGATGAATCTGTTTTGCCTGTTTGATATCGCGGTCCATGTCATCAAAAAAAGCGCCGAGTGGATAACTACAGATATCGCCAGGGAAAACGTGGCAGCCGAACGGATCTTTAAAAACATACTCCAGAAATGTGGTGTTCTCTGGACGGGAGAGAAAATCGTGTACTCGCGGCACAGGATAATTCGTATCGATAGCATTTAGTGAGTTCAGAATTTCGTTATTCATCAGAATACCCCGCCGTTAGCGAAGTAGTTGTGCGCTTCGCCGGACTCACGGTCTTCACAAAAATAGTAGACAAAGCGCTCGAAATTTTCGGGTTTGACCACATCAAAACACTCCGGCAACGGCGGCGGGAAACCGATATCGTCACCAACGGCGCGGCGCATGGCACTGAAAATTTCATCACGGAACTCGAGATAGAGCCGATAGGCTGGGGTTTTGTAGGCGTGGATCGGTTTGAAGTCGACGATTCCTGAATCGCGCATAATTTCATGGATACGCTGATACAGACGGTCAGCCACTGGCCCCGTAAAAAAATGACGCACGGTGATGTCATCCAGCAAAATCTGTGGATTGAGCAGCGCCGGTAACACAATGTTTTTGGGAACGTAGTCTTTAATGGAGTAGCACCAGACCTGCTGCGACTGTGCGGGAGTAGTGTCGTACAGCGTTGACCATTGCTTTTCCTCCCCGGGACGTACATCTTTCATGATGATGATGCCGTCCTGCCCATAGGCAGTACCGCTGATTACTTCGTCTAGCATCGTATCGACGCGACGACTGTTAATTTCCACACGGGAATCCCGTGCGTAAACCGGCTTGCCGCCCTCAGCGATTACCCGGATTCCAAAGTCCCAGTCGTCGGAGAGGTGTTCTACAAAGCGGCCGTTGCTCAGCTGATAGAAAATTTCGATACCTCCCACTTTGTCGTACAGAGTCCGCTCAACGGCAAAACCCTTCCCGTCGGGAAAACCGCCGAAGAGCGAAAACGACACCTCCCGGCAGCGCAGTGTTTTTTGGATTTCCCGGAAAAGGTTGGGACGATTGCGGAATGCTTCTTCGTTGTAGTAGTAGTTGCAGGTGCCAATATCCCCGTTTTCCTCTACCATCTTTTCAATCAGCGCATGCAGCCAGTAAGGGTCTACGGTGCAGTCAGCATCGGCGGAAACAATGTAGTGTTTTTTCCGAGTCCCTAGGCGGCTGTCACGGGCTTTTGAACGCACCGACGCGTAATCCATACCGCGTTTTCTTGCAGACGAGACGCCTTTAACGGACTCGTGAGTAAGAAAAATATCCAGGGATGGGTTTTGAAATTTGAAAGTGTTAATTTTGTCAACGGAGTCGTCCGTGGAATTATTATCCACAAAAATCAGCTCGTAGCCATCATGAGTAATCAGGCCGTCATGCGTTTTTTGGTTCAATAGGGAGAGCAACACCTCACGGATACGATCGGTTTCGTTGTAAACTGGCACCACAACTGATACAAAAACTGTATCGCGCATTCTTTCTTCATGGCAAGTCAAGTCCAAGATATTGGCCAAATTATCAGAAAGCAGCCGCCTGCCAATAAAAAAATTCCTCCGAGCAATGTCATTCATCAATTGCCTATTATTGATGAGCAGATACAAGTCTTTAATAAATGCTTCATCAGGCAAGCAATCATTCTCTTCCGATATCTTCAGAACGGGCGCTTCAAAGCCGTACTGACCATAAACCTCCCAATAATATTCGTAGCTGGTAGTAATGTAGCACCGTTTGTTGCTGATCGCCTCGCCAACTGGATTCCCATAGCTGTCGTAATCCCACGAAGTAAGAAAAGAAACAAGATCACAGGAGTAATATAAATCCTCAATTGTAGTCGAATCGCCCACTGAAAGTATGGTTTTGTGCGAAAGTGGACCGACAAACTTTATAAATGACTCAACGTTTAACTTTTCGGCCAGTGCATTCAGCTCTTGATAGTAAGGATGATTTTCATCAGGATCGCCCGCCACAAACAAGAAAACTCTTCGATCGATATCATTTTGACTGAAAAGTTGATTTAGCCGATTAAGCAAATAAATATCCCGATCCAAACGCTTTTGCGGAATAATGCGAGTGGTGCGGGCGATCACGATGTCGCTATCACGGATAAAGAATTTTGGCCTGATACTATTAAATCCACCATGCTCAGTGAAATCGTAGGTATTTTTTTAACCATTACTTCCACACCGTAATCGCACCACTCTTCCAGCTTTTTTTCAGGTGATTATTGAGTGTAACGTATGTTATATGCTTGGATCTAACGGGCTTGATGGCATGAGGATAAGGCGCTGGGCCATATTTCATCACGTTTTTTTCACTGCTCCACATTAGATCGTGGTCGCGCCAGATGACGAAATTCCCTAGGCAATGACATTCGCCGTAAATTTTGATCGCCGTGTAAAGCGCTTTGGTATATATAATATTTTCCGGCAGCGTACCATTCTCAACAATCACATAACTGATACTTAGCTTATCCCATAGCTGAACGATTCGATGTGCTAGTCGCAGAGAAGATTCGCTGATTGCGAGCAAGAGTTCTTCCTGCCCTTTGGAAGAGACCGGCGGAACTCGACCCATCAGAACATTGTGCGAATGCGCCAGGAAATCGACATTGTAGTGGGGAATAGAGTCGATATCGTCAATACGAACCAAGTCGAATATATCGCTGTAAATCTCATGTTCCTTATCGTAGGGTTTGCCGAATTTTCCTTTATCGATCTTTATATCGTAGCCGAGGTCAAGATAGGATTTAATCTGATTGCGCGCAAGAATCTTCGCCATTTTTGACGCTTCAACTGTGATGCCTGACACGGCGACGGCATCAAATGATATAAATATCGCCGCCGCCGGATGCATATCTTTACGATACATTCCGAATCACCCTAAAACAATTTGCGAATACGAATCATGATCGCGACCAGAAAACCATCCACTTTCGACACAGCGTCGCCGTGGCTGCGAGCGCGATTTCCGACAGTGCTTCATGGCGTGGTGGGCCTTCGAACAATGATATTTGGCTTGGAAAACAGCGTTGGCACCCCCCCTTTTTTTGACCTGCGTAAACAAAGGCAGGAAAGCCTTCCTGCAACCGCATTGCCGATGGCGTTGAGCACATCGGAGCAGAACAAAGGTTTGATGAGTGGCTGCAAAGCAGCGACGAATCTGTCCAGATCCAATTCCAGAAGAGGCATGCGGCGTGCCAGCATGAGCCGCGGAAAGGTTTCTACGCACCATCTCGAGGACTGCATGTGAAAGCCGTAGACGGGACCCCTCTACGTGCGGATATCACGCCGGCTGTCTGGACGTTAGTTTTCCGACAAATCGTTCGCTTTGTGATCAATTTGCGCAGACAAACGTCATGATTCTAGCGGCCGTCCGAGTCGCTCTCTCTGGATGGTCTGGCAGAGGTGGCCGCGCAAAATCGGACAGCGGGATAACGCAGTATGACTTTATATGGACGCCTCCCATTTTGCGAAGGCTTTCGCCGCTGTGACGGATGAGGCGGCTGCGCCTTTATATCCGGCCCTTGATGCAGCTTCGATGCTGCAGGCCCCGATGAAATCCGCTGACCCACACCTCATTTCCGTGTCGAGCTCGAGGCTCTCCGTCATACTCAGGTTTGGTGGGTCCCGGTCCAACCTATCTCGTCATCACATGCGATTGCCAGCGCAACCTTTTGACCTACCGGCCTTGTGAATCG
The DNA here is from genome assembly GCF_009362785.1 of Paraburkholderia atlantica. Taxonomy (GTDB): domain Bacteria; phylum Pseudomonadota; class Gammaproteobacteria; order Burkholderiales; family Burkholderiaceae; genus Paraburkholderia; species Paraburkholderia atlantica. The sequence continues at coordinate 1,372 of NZ_WHNQ01000061.1, read as the reverse complement.
TTTCCTCTGATTTGTGCTCCCTTACGCGGGTTTGGAACTGACGTGTTCCCTCTGATATTGCCTGTTGTGGGCGAGAAGCGCCCAGATGGTCCTAGCCAGTTTGTTGGCGAGAGCCACGATTACCACGTTGAACGGGCGGCGTTTGGCGAGCTGCTCTATCCATGCGCCAGCCTTTTCTGGATGTCGCAGAACACTGCGCGCGCCGTGGATGAGTAGCGTGCGTAAATAGGTATCACCTCGCCGGCTGATCCCGAGCAACTGCACCTTTCCGCCGGAACCGGTCTGTTTCGGTACCACGCCGATTCAGGCTGCAAATTCTCGGCCGGAGCGAAAGGCTGTCGCATCGCCCATCGTGGCGACCGCCGCGGTAGCGGTCAACAAGCCAACGCCAGGCACGGCGGCGATCGTCTTGCAGGCCTGATCCTCTCTTATCCAGATGCGCAGGCGTTGCTCGATCTCAGCAATCTGCCTGTCGAGCACCGTCAGGCTGTTCCACTGCGCACGCAATGTATCGATCAGCATGGCAGGCAGACGTGCCGATAGTTTCGCAAGAACGCCGGGTATCGCCTTGTCAAGCACTTCCCGACTGCGGCCCATGACTTCACCGTACTCGGCAAGCAGACCACGCAGGCTGTTAATCTGCATCGTGCGGAACTTGACCAATTGCTGCCGCATGCGGTGGAGTGCGAGGACTACCTGTTGTGCCTCCGATTTGATGGCCACTGCCTTGCTGGGAATCTGCGTGGCCATCCAGATGGCGCGCGCATCGGCCGGATCACTCTTGTTGCCGATGTTGAAGGCCTTGACGAACTTCGGGGGCATCAACTTCACCTGATGCCCCAACTTCATCAGTTGCCGCGCCCAATGGTGCGCACCGCCACATGCTCCCATTCCGATCAGGCAAGTGGGGCGGTTTGCGAAGTATTCGAGAAACCGGTCCCGCCTGATTGCTTTGTTGATGACTTCACCACTCTTCGGGTCTACCCAGTGGACCTGAATGACGCTTTTGGCAATGTCGACACCTACGGGGATGGGGTTCATGGCTGTTCACCTCCGGTTCGTTCTGAAGACCTTAATGCCTCTGTTGAATTTCCAGTGGGTGGTATCGTCCCGGTTTCTGCATAATCAAGACGAAGGCAGGTCATGCACAGCAAGCTGTTCGAAGCCGCATTGGGTGTAAGTGATCCGTGGTTCGTGAGCGGCGTCGATTTCGACGCGGCCACCAAGCTGCTGACGATCCAGATCGACTTCACTGCCGGAAGCCGCTTCGCGCATCCTGAGGTGGCCGGCGCGCATCCCGTGCATGACACTATCGTCAAGCGTTACCGGCACCTGAACTTTTTCCAGCATGACTGCTACCTCGAAGTGCGCA
>NZ_WHNQ01000007.1 GCF_009362785.1 Paraburkholderia atlantica | reverse complement strand
GTCTTACGACGTGAGTACAGAAACGCCCCCCATCACGCCCCCATCACGCCGCCCCTGCCAGCCGCCTTCCTGCACGCCCCCCCGATCTTGCTCTAAACTAGCGCCCGCCCAATCCACGCCCCGATGCGCCTCGTCACGAGCAACAACTGATGCCCCCAGCCTCCACCGATCCCGCCGATTCCCCGCATTTCAGCCTGCCGAAACACCCGCCGTTCCAGCGTTTCTGGTGCACCCGCATCCTGTCGTCACTGTCGTTCCAGATGCTCGCCGTCGCGATGGGCTGGCATATCTACGCGCTCACGCATAGCGCGTTCGCGCTTGGCCTCGTCGGTCTCGCGCAGTTTCTGCCGATGTTCCTGCTGACGCTCGTCGTCGGCCATGTCGCCGATCGTTACGATCGCCGCCGCATCGCCGCCGTCTGTCAGAGCCTCGAAAGCGTTGCTGCATTGCTGTTCGCGATCGGCACCTTCAGCGGCTGGATCAGCGCGCCGGTGATCTACGTGCTGGCTGCCTGCGTGGGCGCGTCACGCGCGTTCGAATCGCCGGCCGTGTCGTCGCTGCTGCCGGCCGTCGTGCCGCGCGGCTATCTGCCGAAGGCGACCGCATGGTCCACGTCCGCCAATCAGACCGCGCAGATCGCCGGGCCCGCGCTCGGTGGTCTGCTATACGGCATCGGTCCCGGTGCTGCCTACCTCGCGTGCACGCTGTCGTTCGCGGCCGCGGCGGCGTCGGTGTGGAGCATTCCGCTGCAAGTGAAGCCGGCGAGCCGCGCGCCCGTGACGCTCGAATCGATTTTCTCGGGCATCGCGTTCATTCGTCGCGAGCCGGTGATTCTGGGCGCGCTGTCACTCGATCTGTTCGCGGTGCTGTTCGGCGGCGCGACCGCGTTGCTGCCGATCTTCGCGCGCGACGTGCTGCACACGGGCCCGATCGGTCTCGGCCTGTTGCGCTCGGGCACGGCGATCGGCGCGCTCGCGGGCACGATCTGGCTCGCGCATTTTCCATTGCGCAACCGGCCCGGCGCGGCGATGTTCGGCGGCGTGATCGCGTTCGGCATCGCGACGATCGTGTTCGGGTTGTCACATCAGTTCCTCGTGTCGCTGCTCGCGCTGATGGTGCTCGGCGCGTCGGACACGATCAGCGTGGTGGTGCGGCTGTCGCTCGTGCAACTGCGCACGCCCGATGAAATGCTCGGCCGCGTCAGCGCGGTCAATTCGCTGTTCATCGGGACGTCGAATCAATTGGGCGAGTTCGAATCGGGCCTGACTGCCGGATGGTGGGGCGCGCAGCCGGCGGTGCTGGTCGGCGGCGTCGCGACGATCGCGATCGCGCTGTTGTGGATGCGGTTCTTTCCCGAACTGCGGCACACGCGCACGCTCGAGCGCGAAGAGGCGCTCGCGGCGAGCGCCTGATCGATTGCCAGCCCTTGGGCGCCATCGCCCGATCAATTAAACACCGCGGAGACGATACCGATGAGCCAATCCGAACTGCATGCTGCCGCGCCGGTCGCGGCGACGATCTATCGCGGCGAATCCATCGAGAACACGCATCTGGCGCATGTCGCGGTCGTCGATGCGGACGGCCGTCTGCTGTATTCGTTCGGCGACGCCGCGCGCATGACGCTCGCGCGTTCCGCGGCGAAGCCGGCCCAGGCGCTCGCGGTGCTCGAAACCGGCGCGCTCGAGCGTTGTCGTTTCGACGAAGCCGATCTCGCGCTGATGTGCGCATCGCACAGCAGCGAGCCGCGCCATATCGAACGCACGCGCGCGATGCTCGCGAAAGCGCAGGCGAGCGAGGCCGATCTGCGTTGCGGCGGTCATCCGCCGTTGTCGGACGCGGTGTATGTCGACTGGGTCCGGCGCGGCTTCACGCCCACCGGCGTGTGCAGCAACTGCTCGGGCAAGCATGCGGGCATGCTGGCCGGCGCGCGTTCGATCGGCGCGGCGCTGGCCGGCTATGAACTGCCCGGGCATCCGTTGCAACTGCGCGTGAAGCAGACGGTCGCGAGCGTGTGCGGTCTGCCGGACGACGGCGTGCAATGGGCGATCGACGGCTGCAATCTGCCGACCCCGGCGTTTCCGCTCGACCGGCTCGCGCGTCTGTTCGCGAAGCTCGCGGCGGCGCAGGATCTACAGGAAGCCGAAGCTGCCGCGACGACGCCGCGCACGGCCGCGCTCGCGCGCATCTATCGCGCGATGACGTCGTACCCGGAACTGGTCGGCGGGGAAGGGCGCTTCTGCACGCTGCTGATGCAGGCTTTCGATGGCGCGCTGGTCGGCAAAGTTGGTGCGGACGGCAGCTATGCGATCGGCGTGCGCGCGTCGCGGCAAACTGCTCGGCTGGGTGCGAAGGGCGCGCTGGGCATCGCGCTGAAGATCGAGGACGGCAATGCCGCCGCGCTCTACGCGGTCACTGCCGAGTTGCTCGCGGTGCTCGATATCGGCACGCCTGAACAACGCGCGACGCTCGACGGCTTTCATGCACCGAAGCGGCTCAACACGATGGGCGTCGAGATCGGCCGGATGGACTTCTCGATCGAGCTTGCCGCGCACCGTTGAGCGCGGCGAACCGCTTCACCGCTCGACACGCGAGGCCTCAAGCCGCCGCCGTTTTCTCCGGCGTGAAGCCCAGCGCTTGACGGATCGCATCGGCGAGTTCGCTCGCCGCAAACTTCGCGACATAGCCGTTCGCGCCCGCGTTCTTTACATGCGCCTCGTTCGCCGCGCCCGTCAGCGACGAGTGGATGAGCACCGGAATATCGCGCGTGCGTGCGTCGGCCTTGATCTTGCGCGTCAGCATGAAGCCGTCCATCTCCGGCATCTCCAGGTCCGTCAATACCAGCGCGATGGTGTCTTTCGCGCGCCCGCCTTTTTGCTGCGCTTCGCGTGCGACCTGCTGCAGCGTTTGCCACGCTTCCTCGCCGGTCTTCGTCATGATGTAGTCGGCGCCGATCGCGGTGAGCGCCTGCTCGATCAGTTTGCGCGCGAAGCCGGAGTCGTCGGCGGCGAGGATCTTCGCGCCGGGGCGGATGCCGAGCGCTTCACCGACCGAGGCCGGATCGACGCTCGGATGCTGCGACGGGAACACGTCGCGCAACACCTGCTCGACGTCGATCACCTGGGCGAGCCGCGAGTCGCCGGTATTGCCGTCGATGCGCGCGATGCTGGTGACGAGCTTGCCGCCCGCCGAGCCATCGGCCGACAGCACCTGGTTCCATTCGAGCCGCACGATCTCGTCGACTTCTTCGACCGCAAAGGCCTGCGTCGAACGCGCGAATTCGGTGACCAGCAGAATGTTCAGGCCGCGCGTCGGCTCGCAGCCCATCAGCCGCGGCAGGTCGATCACGGGGATGATCTGCCCGCGAATGTCGACCGCGCCCATTACGTACGGCGACGATCCGGCGATCGGCGTGATGGTCGGCATCGTCGAGATTTCGCGCACCTTGAACACGTTGATCCCATACAGCTCATGCGCGTCGCTGCCCGGCACGTGGCCGAGGCGGTACAGCAGCAGTTCGAACTTGTTGGAACTCGTCAGGTTGCTGCGTTCGGTGTGGCGTTCGGTATTGGCACGGTGGTCGTCTGCCATCGGAATCGTTCTCCAGAATTGCGGTGCTGAGCGGTGCTAAGCGGTGCCTGTCTCTGGTTATCGGCGTCGATGGCGAAAAATTCAGCACTGCGTCGCCGTGTCGAGCGGCGCGCGTGATTCATGCGAATACGGCGAACGTATGCACATTCATATGAGGGTTACCTAAGGTTACAGAAGCGACAGCAGCGTTTCACCTGCCCGACGGCATGGCTTCTAGAATCGGCAGCAATGAAAGCGTGGCGCCGCGCTGGGCTCGCAAGCAGTCCCCAGCGTTCTGCATCGCACGCTTTGTTCGCGGCGCACACGTGTCCTTCGTTTTGCTTTCAGATGCTTTCACTTCAAGGAGAACGTATGATCCGCCTGCCTTCCGTCCCTTCAGTCTCTCTGGCCCGCATCGCCGCCGCAGCCTGCTTCGGCGGTCTTCTGACGGCCGCCTCGTTGGCCAGCGCGCAGAACGCCGCGCCCGCGGACGCAGTCCGCCTGCATGCGGCCGATCAGACCTTCATCGCGGACGGCACCAAAGCCGTCGCGACGCAGCGCGATGCCGCGCGTATCGCCACCGCGCGTTCGGCCGACCGCGACGTGAAGGCGTTCGCCGAGCGCGTGTCGGATGACGACGCAAAGATCACCGACGCATTGCGCGCGGCGAGTCCGCGCGGTGTGGACGTGCCGAAGAACGATCCCGACGAGGCCGTGCTCGCGAGCATCAACAATCTGCGCGGCGCCGAGTTCGACAAGAGGTATATCGAGCAGGTCGCGCTCGCGGGTGAGCAGAAGGCGTTGTCCGCGTTCCAGGCGGAAATCGCATCGGGTCGCGACGAGAAGTTGAAGGCCGCGGCGAAGCAGGCGCTACCGACGATCCAGCAGCACTACGCGATGGCGCAGGAACTCGCGAAGCGCAAGCATCTGACCGTGGCCGCGCAATAAGCGGCGGCACGTCGCTACGCGGCAGCGGCGGTACTTCGAATACAGGCTTTTCGGCGATAATCGTGCGCTTTACCCGACGATTCTTCGCGCCTTCGATTTCAGGTACCGCATGAGCAAGCAAGCCAGTCTGCCGCAACACTTGGACCATCTGCTTCGACAAGCCGTCGCGCTTCAACAGAACGGCGCGCTCGTCGAAGCAGAGGAGATGTATCGCGAGATTCTCGAATTGAAGCCGAAGCATGGCGACGCGTTGCGCTGGCTCGGCGAACTCGCGCTGCAAACGGGTCGCTTGCAGGAAGGCGTCGATCTGCTGAAGAAGGCGCTCGCGCTCAACGCGAGACAGCCGGCCGTGCATTCGAATCTCGCCTATGCGCTGAACGCGTTGCAGCGTCATGACGAAGCGCTTGCGTGCGCCGAGCGGGCACTCATGATGCAACCGAAATTCGCCGATGCCTTGAACAATCGCGGTAACGCATTGGCGTCGCTGCACCGTCCGCTCGAAGCGCTCGCGAGCTACGAGCGCGCGCTTTCTCTGGTGCCCGAGTTTGCGCCGGCCTGGAACAACCGCGCGTGCGTGCTGCGCGATCTTGGCCGCTATGCCGATGCACTCGATAGCTGCGACCAGGCGCTCGCATTGCAGCCTGGCTATGCGGATGCATGGAGTAATCGCGGCAACGTGCTCGGCGATCTGAACCAGCCGCACGAAGCACAGCGCTGTTACCAGCGCGCGCTGGAACTCGCGCCTGGTTTCGTCGATGCATGGAACAACCTCGGTCTCGCGCAAATCGATCTGAATCAGCGCGAACAGGCGTTGTCGAGCTATCAGCGCGCGCTGGCGTTGAATCCGGCGTCGGTCGAAACGCACTGGAACCAGGCGCTGTGTCTACTGCAAATGGGTCGCTTCGAGAGCGGCTGGCGCGAATACGAATGGCGTTGGGAGCGTAGCCGCATCAAGGCCGGCCGGCGCGCGTTCGCGCAGCCGCTGTGGCTCGGCGATTTTCCGCTCGACGGCAAAACCATCCTGCTGCATGCGGAGCAGGGCCTCGGCGACACGCTGCAATTCTGCCGCTATGCGCCACTCGTTTCGAAGCTCGGCGCGAAGGTCGTGCTTCAAGTGCCGGGTCCGTTGGTGCGGCTGCTGTCGACGCTCGACGGTGTCGATCAGTTGATCGAAGCGGGGCAGCCATTGCCGCCGTTCGATTGTCATTGCCCGCTGCTGAGCTTGCCGCGTGCATTCAGCACGGACGAAGCGAGCATTCCGGCGGCCACGCCTTATCTCTTTGCACAGCCAGCGGCCGCGAGCGAATGGCGCGAGCGTATCGAATCCGATGGCAACACCAACGCGGATGGCAACGCAATCCAACCGCTGAAAGTCGGCCTCGTGTGGGCTGGCGAGAACCGCGCGCATGTCGCGGAACTGCGCAAGATCGATGCGCGTCGCTCGCTCGCGTTCGAGCAACTCGCGCCGCTGCTCGACGTGCCGAACGTACGCTTCTTCAGCGTGCAGAAGGGCGCGGCCGCCGCGCAACTCGCCGAAAGCGCATACGCTGAACGCGTCGCCGATTACACGGAGTTGCTGCACGATTTCGCCGATACCGCCGCGCTCGTCGCCGGTCTCGATCTGGTGATTTCGGTCGACACGTCCACCGCGCATCTGGCCGGCGCGCTCGACAAACCGGTCTGGATTCTGAACCGCTTCGACACCTGCTGGCGCTGGCTGCTGGAACGCAGCGACACGCCGTGGTATCCGTCCGCGCGTCTGTTCCGTCAACCGCAGCTCGGCGATTGGGACAGCGTGATCGACGCCGTGCGCGGTGCACTCGCCGATCTGAGCGCGTCGCCTTCATGACGGATTTTCGCCGACACGCGTAGACTGAATCTCCGTTCATCGAGGGCAATGCCACGGAGATTCTGCAATGGAATACAGACATCTGGGTGCATCGGGTTTCAAGGTGCCGGTGCTGAGTTTCGGCACCGGTACGTTCGGTGGCAAGGGTGAGTTTTTCGAGGCGTGGGGCGCGACCGACGTCGCCGAAGCGCGGCGTCTGATCGACATCTGCTTCGACGCGGGCGTCACGATGTTCGACACCGCGGACATCTATTCGAAGGGCGCATCCGAGTCGGTGCTCGGCGAGGCGCTGAAAGGCAAGCGCGACAAGGCGATCCTGTCGACCAAGGCGACCTTCCGTTTCAACGACGATCCGAACGGCGTCGGCTCGTCCCGCTTCCATCTGATCAACGCGGTCGATGCGGCGCTCAAGCGTCTGCAAACCGACTACATCGACCTGTTCCAGCTGCACGGCTTCGACGCGAAAACGCCGATTCCCGAAGTGCTATCCACGCTCGACGATCTCGTGCGCGCGGGCAAAATCCGCTATGTCGGCGTGTCGAATTTCTCCGGCTGGCATCTGATGAAGTCGCTCGATATCGCCGACCGCTACGGCTATCCGCGCTACGTCGCGAATCAGACCTACTACTCGCTGGTCGGGCGCGACTACGAGTGGGAACTGATGCCGCTCGGCGTCGACCAGGGCGTGGGTGCGGTCGTGTGGAGTCCACTCGGCTGGGGGCGTCTAACCGGCAAACTCAAGCGCGGCCAGCCGCTGCCCGAGACGAGCCGTCTGCACAAGACCGCCGACATGGGCCCGCCGGTGCCGGAAGAGTATCTGTTCCGCGTGCTCGACGCGCTCGACGAAGTCGTCGCCGAAACCGGCAAGACGGTGCCGCAGATCGCGCTGAACTGGCTGCTGCAACGGCCGACCGTCGCGACGCTGCTGATCGGCGCGCGCAACGAGGAGCAACTGCGGCAGAACCTCGACGCGGTCGGCTGGAATCTGACGCCCGATCAGGTCGCGAAGCTCGACGCGGCGAGCGCGGTGCGCCCCGCGTATCCGTATTGGCATCAGGAAGGCTTCGCGGAACGCAATCCGAAGGCGGTTTGAGCAGCGGATCGATAACGTTTCAGGCGCCGTAGCCGCGCGCAACGCGACGGTCCAGCGCGGCAGCACGCTGGACCCGCGCATCTGATCAAGCCAAACCGCCATTGGCCCGCAACGTCTGCCCATTGACCCAGCTCGCATCCGGGCCGACCAGAAACGCGACCACGCCCGCCACGTCTTCCGGCTCGCCGAGGCGTTGCAGCGGCGGCATCTTCGCGAAGGTTTCGATCTGCTCGTCGCTCTTGCCTTCGAGGAACAGGGCGGTCGCGATCGGTCCCGGCGCGACCGCATTCACCGTGATATTGCGTCCGCGCAGTTCCTTCGCGAACACGCGCGTGAACGCTTCGACGGCCGCCTTGGTCGCCGTGTAGATGCCGTAGCCCGGCAGGTTCAGCGCGAGCACGCTGGTCGAGAAATTGACGATGCGTCCGCCGTCGTTCAGGCGCGTGGCCGCTTCGCGCAGCGTGTTGAAGGTGCCGCGCACGTTGATGTCGAAGGTCTGGTCGTACAGCGCATCCGACGTGTCGGCGAGCGGCGTCGGCTTCATCACACCCGCGTTGTTGACGAGCACGTCGACCTTGCCCAGCTCGCGTTCGGTGATCTCGAACATGCGACGCACGTCGTCGGGCTTCGACACGTCCGCTTGCACCGCGACCGCCTTGCCGCCGGCTTCGCGGATCGCGCCGACGAGCGCGTCGGCTTCGCCCGCGCTCGATGCGTAGTTGACGGCGACCGCGAAGCCGTCCTTCGCGAGTCGCTGTGCGATTGCCGTGCCGATGCCGCGCGATGCGCCGGTGACGATGGCGACTTTCGGTTGTTGGTTCGTGCTCATGATTCGTTTTCTCACAGAAGGTGGTGGATCGGTGAGGCGAATGATGAGCGCTTTTCCCGTCGAGATAATCCGGTTAGACTCGCCATCATCATTCCATTCGCTTTAATAATCCGCCGATATGGACCGTTTCGAGGAAATGCGGGTGTTCGTGCGCATCGCCGAGCGCCAGAGCTTCACGCGCGCCGCCGACGATCTGCAAATCCCGCGCGCGACCGTCACCAACCTGATGAAGCGTCTCGAGCAGCGGCTCGGCGCGCGGCTGCTCGAACGCACGACGCGCACGGTACGGCTCACGCCCGACGGCGACGCGCACTATCAGCGCTGCGTGCGCCTGATCGCCGACATGGAGGAGGCCGAGGGGGCGTTCTCCAATGTCGCGCCGAAGGGGCTGTTACGCGTGAACGTGCAGGGCACGCTCGCGCGGCACTTCGTGGTGCCGGCGCTGCCCGCGTTTCTGGAACGCTTTCCCGACATCGAGCTGATGATCGGCGAGGACGACCGGCTCGTCGACCTCGTGCGCGAGGGCATCGATTGCGTGCTGCGCGCGGGCGTGCTGCAGGATTCGTCGATGGTCGGGCGGCGCGTCGCGCAGCTGCAGCAGGTGACGGTCGCGAGTCCCGCATATCTGGCCACGTATGGCGAGCCGGCCGATCCCGGCGCGCTGTCGACGCATCGCGCGGTCAACTACGTGTCGAGCGCGACGGGCAAGCCGCTGCCGCTCGAATTCCGCGTGGACGGGCGTGATACCGCGCTCGTACTGCCGTCGGCGGTGTCGGTCAGCGGCGCCGAACTGTACGCGGGCGCGGCGATCGCCGGGCTCGGCATCGTGCAGGTGCCGCGCTACCGCGTCGATGACGAACTGACGGCCGGACGGTTGCGCGTCATTCTGGCGGAATATCCGCCGCCGCCGATGCCGGTGTCGGTGCTGTATCCGCAGAACCGGCAGTTGTCGTCGCGGGTGCGGGTGTTCGCGCAGTGGCTGCGGGAGATTTTCGAGCCGGTGAGTTGAAGCAGCGCACACGCAAAGTAGTGGCTTTTGCGTGGTTAACACCTGGACATCTGCGTCTCGCATAGTGTCATTCTCAAGCGCGCAGAAAGCCACCCGTGATCGAGGGTGGACGCACAGAACGACCGGGGGATCTGATCATGAAGCGTTTTCGTTCGCTGGGTGTGGCGACTGGCGCGGCGCAGTTCGCCAGCGCCGACATCCTCGGCCGGATCAGCACGGCGTCGCGCCGGCCGGGTGCCGCGCGCCCCTTCGATCTGATTCTCGAACCGCGCTCGTGGCCCGGGCCCGCCGCACCCGATGCGACGGACGCGCGGTTCAAGATCCATGTGCTCGACACGATGCGCGCGTTTGAAAAGCGCGGTGTGGACGCGATCGTGCTGCCATGTTTCCTGAGCCACACGTTCATCGACGAACTCACCGCCAACGTCACCGTGCCGGTCGCCAACATCATGACGGCGTTGCACGAGCACGTGCGGTGTACCTATCCGTCGGCGCGGCGCGGCGGCGCCCGGCGCGACGGCGCCCGGCGCATCGGCGTGCTGACGTCGGCCGCGATTCGCGCGAATGGGCTGTTCGAGCGCTACTTTGGAGCCGGCCAGTTCGACGTGTGCTATCCGCGCAACGATACTGGTTTCGACTGCGTGACGAGCGCCGTCTTCGGCGACGAGGGCATCCGCGCTGGCCGCCTGCACGGCCGGCCCGTCGAGTTGCTGCGCACGGCGTGCGCCGACCTGGTCGCACAGGGCGTCGACGTGATCGTGCCGGGGCTCGTGGAAATCGGCCTCGTGCTGCGCGCGCTCGGGCGCATCGAGGTGCCGCTCGTCGATTCGAACCAGGTGTACGCGCGCTACGTCGCGGCGGCGCAGTACACGCAGCCGCAGCGGGCGTTTCGCCTCGGCGTGGTCGGCGGCATCGGGCCGGCCGCGACCGTCGATTTCATGGGCAAGGTCGTGCGCAACACGCCCGCCGCGCGCGATCAGGACCATATCCGGATCATGGTCGAGCAGAATCCGCAGATCCCGGACCGCACCGCGGCGCTGCTCGGTCGCGGCGACGACCCGACGCTCGCGCTGTACGCCGCCTGCAAGACGCTCGAGGAGGGCGGCGCGGATCTGATCGCGATTCCATGCAATACCGCGCATGCGTTCGTCGAGCGGCTTCAGCCGGCGCTGCGCGTGCCGATCGTCAATATGCTGACCTGTACCGCCGATTATCTGCGGGAGACCTTTCCGGGCCTGCGCGAGGTGGGCGTGCTGGCGACCTCGGGCACGCTCGCGAGCCGCGTCTACGAACAGGTGCTCGACGCGCGCGGCCTGGCGCAGATCGCACCGTCCGCGGCCGCGCAGGCGCGTCTGATGAACGCGATCTACGGGCCGCGCGGCGCCAAGGCTGGGCATACATCGGGCGAATGCTGCGACGACCTCGCGGCGGCCGTCGACGATCTGGTCGCCCAGGGCGTGCAGGTCATCGTGCTCGCGTGCACCGAACTGCCGTTGCTGTTGCGCGAGCCGGTGCTCGCGAGTCCGGGCGGGCGGGTGGTGCGGCTCGTCGATCCGACCGACGTGCTGGCGAGGCGTTGCGTCGCGTATGCGCTCGGCGACAGCGCCGCGCGCGGGACGCAGGCGGGTTGCGCAACGCCGGATACGGATGGGCCTTCGCAGGTGCAAAGCGCGGCCGGCTAGTCAGACGTCGTGACCGCGGCGCAGCGTTTTGCGCAGCCCGGTCGATCCCGACTTGAGACGCACACCTGCGCGTGTCATGGAAAACTGTATAAACATACAGTATAGTATCCCCCTACAGCCAGGCTTCCGGGCGCTCCTCGCGCCTTGCCGGCTGCACCGAACTTGCGCGGTCGCGAGAGCCGGCCGTGAGAGGTGAACCACTCCTTCAGACGGTCGGAAAAATTGTCCTCCAACGACGCAACCCCTGACACCCTCGCTGACACTCCCCAAGGCGGCAAGCCGAGCAGCAACAAGACCCAGGGCACGATCCGCATTCGCGGCGCGCGCCAGCACAACCTGAAAAACGTCGACCTCGACGTGCGCACCGGCGAAATGACGGTCGTCACCGGGCCGTCGGGCTCGGGCAAGTCGAGCCTCGTGTTCGACACGCTGTATGCGGAAGGCCAGCGCCGCTACGTCGAAACCTTCAGTGCGTACGCGCGCCAGTTCCTCGACCGGATGGATCGGCCGCAGGTCGACCGCGTCGACGGCGTACCGCCCGCCATCGCGATCGACCAGACCAACCCGGTGCGCAGCTCGCGCTCCACGGTCGGCACGATGACCGAGCTCAACGACCATCTGAAGCTGCTGTACGCGCGTGCGGCCGAACTGTTCGACCGCCAGACCGCGCATCCGGTGCGGCACGACACGCCGGAGACGATCTACGCGGAACTGCTCGAACGCACCGCGCAGGAGGAGCCGCGGCTCGTCGTCACGTTCCCGGTCGAGCTGCCGGAATCGGCTTCCGAGCAGGAGGTCGAGCAGTGGCTGTCGGCGAGTGGCTATACGCGTGTGCAGGCGCAGCGCGAAGTCGATTCACCGACCGGCAAGCGCAAGCTGCTCGACGTCGTCGCCGACCGCTTCCGGCTGCGTTCGGTCGATAAAGCGCGCGCGATCGAGGCGATCGAGGCATCGCTGAAGCGCGGCGGCGGGCGGGTCAATATCTACGTGCTGCCGGCCACCTCGGACGAACCGCAGACCGCAGTCGCCGAGCCGCGCATCTGGCGTTTTTCCACCGGCCTGCACAGCCCCGAAAGCGATCTGCGCTATGCCGATCCGCAGCCCGCGCTGTTCTCGTTCAACTCGGCCTATGGCGCGTGCGATGCCTGCCGCGGCTTCGGCCGCGTGATCGGCGTCGACCTCGGTCTGGTGATTCCAGATGCGCGCAAGACGCTGCGCGAAGGCGCGGTCAAGCCGATGCAGACGCCCGCGTGGAAGGAATGCCAGGATGACCTGATGCGCTATGCGGCGAAAGCCGACATCCGCCGCGACACGCCGTGGGGCGAGCTCAGCGAGCGCGAACGCAACTGGGTCATCAACGGCTCGCCGGACTGGAACGGCAAGTGGCAGACGCATTGGTACGGCGTCAAACGCTTCTTCGACTATCTCGAATCGAAGGCGTACAAGATGCATATCCGCGTGCTGCTGTCGAAGTACCGCAGCTATACGCCATGCGAAACCTGCGGCGGCGCGCGTCTGAAAACCGAATCGCTGCTGTGGCGTCTCGGCAGCAACGCGAATGCGAACGACGTGCTCGCGCCCGAGCACCGCTTCATGCCGCGCGGCGTGCAGTGGTCGCGCGCGCAGCTCGAAGCGTTGCCCGGTCTTACCGTGCACGATCTGATGCTGATGCCGATCGAGCGCATCCGGCGCTTCTTCGACGACATCACGCTGCCGAGCGCATTGCTCGACGACGCGCTGAAGCTGCTGCTCGCCGAAGTGCGCACGCGCCTCAAGTATCTATGCGACGTCGGCCTCGGCTATCTGACGCTCGATCGGCAAAGCCGCACGCTGTCGGGTGGCGAGGTGCAGCGCATCAACCTGACCACCGCGCTCGGCACGTCGCTGACCAAGACGCTGTTCGTGCTCGATGAGCCGAGCATCGGCCTGCATCCGCGCGACCTGAACCGCATCGTCGAGGCGATGCACCGGCTGCGCGACGCGGGTAATACGCTGGTCGTGGTCGAGCATGATCCGTCGGTGATGCTCGCGGCGGATCGGCTCATCGACATGGGTCCAGGGCCAGGCGAGCGCGGCGGTTCGATCATATTCGACGGCGCGCCCGATGCGATCCGCTCGACCGGCACGCTGACCGGTGAATATCTCGGCGGCCGGCGCCATGTCGCGGATGCCGCGCACTGGTCGCGTCGCGCGGTCGATGCGAGCACGCCGCGCATCGTGCTCGAAGGCGCGAGCGAGCACAATCTGCGTGACGTCACGGTGGAAATTCCGTTGCAGCGGCTCGTCTGCGTGACCGGCGTGTCGGGTTCCGGAAAATCGACGCTGCTGCAAGACGTGCTGTATCCGGCGATGGCGCGCCACTTCGGCCTCGCCACCGAAGCGCCGGGTGCGTTCAAGTCGCTTAAGGGCGCCGACCAGGTCACCGACGTCGTGTTCGTCGACCAGTCGCCGATCGGCAAGACCGCGCGCTCGAATCCGGCCAGCTACGTCGGCGCGTTCGACGAAATCCGCAAGCTGTTCGCGAAGGCGCCGCTCGCGCAGCAGCGTGGCTACGGCCCCGGCATGTTCAGCTTCAACTCGGGCGACGGCCGCTGCCCGACTTGCGGCGGCTCGGGCTTCGAGCACATCGAAATGCAGTTCCTCTCCGACGTGTACCTGCGCTGCCCCGATTGCGACGGGCGTCGTTATCGCGCGGAAATCCTCGAGGTGAAGATCGAGCGCGGCGAGCCCGCGCGCGCGTTGAGTATCGCCGACGTGCTCGAGTTGACGGTCAGCGAGGCTGCCGCGTACTTCGCCATGGACGCCGAAGTACTGCGCGTGCTCCAGCCGATCGTCGACGTCGGACTCGAATACGTGAAGCTCGGCCAGCCGGTGCCGACGCTGTCGGGTGGCGAGGCGCAGCGGCTCAAGCTCGCGGGTTTTCTCGCGGAATCGGCGCAGGCGCGTACCACGCGTGGCGCGAAGCAGGTAGTCGCGAAGCGTCTGTTCATGTTCGACGAACCGACCACGGGCCTGCATTTCGACGACATCGCCAAGCTGATGCAGGCGTTCGGCAAGCTGCTCGCGAGCGGTCATTCGCTGATCGTGATCGAGCACAACCTCGACGTGATCCGCGCGGCCGACTGGATCATCGACCTCGGTCCCGAAGGCGGCGACGGCGGTGGCCGCGTGTTGTGCGCGGGCGCGCCGGACGAAGTGAAAGCGTGTGCCGAGTCGCATACCGGCGAGGCGTTGCTGCAATACGACCGCGCGATGGGCCTCGCAGCCGAAGCGGAGCCGTCAGGCATCCCGCTGCAGAAAGCACTGAGCGCAGCCCGCGCGCGTCGCGCGATCGAAGGCGAGGACGTCGTGCGCATCGTCAACGCGCGCGAGCACAACCTGAAGGCGCTCGACGTCGACATTCCGCACGGCAAGTTCAACGTGATCACCGGCGTGTCGGGCTCGGGCAAATCGACGCTCGCGTTCGACATCCTGTTCCACGAAGGTCAGCGGCGCTACCTCGAATCATTGAATGCGTACGCGCGCTCGATCGTGCAGCCGGCCGGGCGACCCGAAGTCGACGCGGTGTACGGCATTCCGCCTACCGTCGCGATCGAGCAGCGGCTGTCGCGCGGCGGCCGCAAGAGTACCGTCGCGACGACCTCGGAGGTGTGGCACTTCCTGCGTCTGCTGTACGTGAAGCTCGGCTTGCAGCATTGCATTCACGACGGCACGCCGGTCACGTCGCAAAGCGCCGAATCGATTGCCGCGCAGTTGCTGCGCGATCACAAGGGCCAGCATGTCGGCTTCCTCGCGCCGCTCGTCGTGAACCGCAAGGGCGTCTATACCGACCTCGCGAAATGGGCGAAAGCGCGCGGCAATACGCATCTGCGGGTGGACGGCGAATTCGTGCCGGTCGATCCGTGGCCGAAGCTCGACCGCTTCCGCGAGCACACGATCGAACTGCCGGTCGCCGACCTCGTCATCTCGGCCGATCACGAAGCCGAGCTGCGCGAAGCGCTCGATCAGACGCTCGACATCGGCAAAGGCATCATGCATCTGCTCGCGCCGCTCGACGGCCTGCACGACGCGATCAACGGCGGCAAGTCCACCGCGAAGCTCGGCGACGTGAAGGTGCTGTCGACGAAGCGCGCGTGTCCGGTGTGCGGCACCAGCTATCCCGAGCTCGATCCGCGCATGTTCTCGTACAACAGCAAGCATGGCTGGTGCACGAGCTGCGTCGGCACGGGGCTGTCGCTGACGCGCGAGCAGCGTGCCGCGTACGACGACACGATCATCGTCGATGACAATCGCGGCCGCGAACAGAGCTTGCCGTCGGAAGAGCAGGAACCGGAAGGGCTCGTCGACGAGCCGTGTCCGGATTGCGCGGGCACGCGTCTGAATCCGGTCGCGCGTGCCGTCACGTTCGACTCGCAAGCGATCGTCGATGTCGCGCAATGGACCGTGTCCGACACGCGCGCATGGATCGATACGCTGCAGATGACAGGCCGCGATGCCGAAATCGCGCGCGACGTGGTCAGTGAAATCGGCAGCCGGCTGCAGTTCCTCGAAGAAGTCGGGCTCGGCTATCTGAGTCTCGATCGCGCGGCGCCGAGTTTGTCGGGCGGCGAAGCGCAGCGCATCCGGCTCGCCGCGCAGCTCGGCAGCAATCTGCAAGGCGTGTGCTATGTGCTCGACGAGCCGACCATCGGTCTGCATCCGCGCGACAACCAGATCCTGCTGAACGCGCTGCGTAAGCTCGGCGACAAGGGCAATACGCTAGTCGTCGTCGAGCACGATGAAGACACGATCCGGCGCGCCGATCACATCATCGATATCGGGCCGGGCGCGGGCAAACGCGGCGGTACGCTGATCGCGCAGGGCAGCGTCGCGGACCTGTCCGCGCAGGCCGATTCGCTGACCGGGCGCTTTCTCGCGCAGCCGATCGTGCATCCGCTGCAGCCGCGTCGCGAGGTCGTCGCGCCGGGCAAGCGCGCGGCTGCCGTTCCCGAGAACTGGCTGACCGTGCATGGCGGCAAGCTGCACAACTTGCGTGACGTGACGGTCGGCATTCCGCTCGCGCGGCTCGTCGCGGTGACGGGCGTCAGCGGCTCGGGCAAGTCGACGCTCGCGCGCGACGTGCTGATGACGAATCTGCTCGATGCGGTCGGGCGCTCGGTGCTGTCGTCGCCGGCCACGCGGCGTGCGCGGGCGGCGGCCGAAGAGAAACCGGCCGCGAACCGGCGCTCGAGCGTGCTCGCTCGCTCGGCGCCGCGCGCACCGCTGAACGTCACGCACACGTGGCAGGGCTGCGATTCGGTCACCGGCTGGGAAAGCATCGATCGCGTGCTCGAAGTCGATCAGACGCCGATCGGCAAGACGCCGCGTTCGTGTCCCGCCACCTACATCGGCGTGTGGGATGCGATCCGCAAGCTGTTCGCGGGCACGCTGGAGGCCCGCGCGCGCGGTTATACGGCGTCGCGTTTCTCGTTCAATACCGGCGAGGGCCGCTGCCCCGCGTGCGAGGGCCAAGGCGTACGCACGATCGGCATGAGCTTCCTGCCCGACGTGAAAGTGCCATGCGACGTTTGCCACGGTCAGCGCTTCAATCCGGAGACGCTCGCGGTCACGTGGCGCGGCAAGAACATCGGCGACGTGCTGACGATGGAAATCGACGAAGCGGTCGAGTTCTTCGCGTCGATCACGAACATCGGGCATCCGCTGCAACTGATGAAAGATGTCGGGCTCGGCTACCTGACGCTCGGCCAGCCATCGCCGACGCTGTCGGGCGGCGAGGCGCAGCGCATCAAGCTCGTCACCGAGCTGAGCAAGGTGCGCGACGACCTCACTCGGCGCGGCCAGAAGCCGCCGCACACGCTATACGTGCTCGACGAGCCGACGGTCGGCCTGCACATGGCGGACGTCGCGAAGCTGATCCGCGTGCTGCATCGGCTCGTGGATGGCGGGCATAGCGTGGTCGTCATCGAGCACGATCTCGACGTGATCGCCGAGGCGGACTGGATCATCGATCTCGGTCCGGAGGGCGGCGTGGGCGGCGGTACGATCGTTGCGGCAACCGATCCGGAAAGCCTGTCGCGCGTGGCCGCGAGTCACACGGGCGCGGCTTTGCGGCCGGTGCTCGCGCGCACGGCCGCAACGGCAACGCTGGCCGGCGAAGGAACGAATGGCTGAAGCAAGCTGACTAGCGGCGGCGCGGCCGTTGCGCGCCGCCGCGATCCCAACCCACTGTTTGCTCGCATTTCGGGCGCGCCCATCAGAGGTGCCGTTGCAACTTCGCAGGTTGCTACGGCCGGCGCTTTGTGGCATGCGCGCCACACATGGTTGCTGCACTGCATCCAGGCATCACAGGCTCGCCAAACGCGGGGCATACGCGCGGTTAATTCATACGAAAGCGCCCCGCGATGTTTCAAAATAGAAACGTTTTTAGAACCCCCGATAAATCAGCATTTGGATATTAATTTCCGGCCTATCAGGAATGCCACGGTAATGCCTAATGTCGCGGGGAATAACTTTACGCTTTGCGAATAAACTACCGAATTGCGCGGACATAATCGGGCCGATAAGCAGTTCACAATTGAAACATTTTTGAACCGGCAAGAAACGTACTCGGTAAGGTGGAATCACTTTGCTTCGCATTATCGGCAACTTTGCCCGAGTGGGCGAGAGTGCCGTCCAACAAGGCTTTGCGGTAAGATATCCCCACGCTCTGCGCTCAGCCTTGCATAGTTGCCGGGCGTCTCGGGCGCTCATATCAATCTCTCAATAACGGCTTTTCCTCAGACATTGATCGCCGTGATGAAATCTGCTTTTCAAATTTACTATAGCGATCCATTCCGCTAACATCACGCTTAATCCTTTATCCGGCGTTAGTCCGTTTTCCCGCCGTAATAACGCATTCTCCCGTTCCGTCTGATGACGGGGCAAATCGGGGTCCACAACGTAGCCCGTTTGGGGAAAGATCATGCCGCACATGCACCTTGATACAACGAGAATTACGTGGCTTCACACGCCTGCGTTGAACGTCCGTACTGCAGCGCGGCGAATCGGCATTCTGCTGTTCGACGGCTTCTGGCTGCTCGGCCCCGGTACCGTCGTGGAAATGTTCCAGACCGCCAATGAATTCGCGGGCACGCGAGCGGGCGAAGATCCACCCTACGAGGTGCAGTTCCTGTCGACGGAAGGCGGCAATGTCGCTAGCTCGTCGTCGGCGCGCATCTGGACTGATCGCATCGACACGCGCTTTGGCGGCGGATTCGACGTGCTGTTCATCGCGGGCGGCTACGGCGCCCACGTGGCAGCCCGCGACGAACGCCTGCTGAACTGGCTGCGCGCCGTGCAATCGCGCACCCGCGCGATCGAAACGATCGGCGAGGGACGCCTCGTGCTCGAAGCGGCCGGCCCGACCGAGCATGATGGCCTGATGAGCCGCTATCCCGGCGCGAGCGCGAGCGAAGGCGCGTTCAGCGCGGCCAACGACCGTCACGACTGCGCGCGCAGCGCGCTGATGTTCATCAAGCGCGACCTGGGCGCGGAGCTCGCACGCAGCGTCGCCGATCGCGTGATGCCCGGCATGGCCTCGACGTGGGTGCCGCTGCCGGCCGAGGGCGGCACGCTGAGCGTCGCCGAAAAGATTCGCGCGGCCGCGCGTTGGATGGAGGCGAACTGCGACCGTCCGGTCTCGGTCGCCGATGCCGCGCAGGTCGCCGCCATGAGCGAGCGCAATTTCCTGCGCCGTTTCAAGCACGAGATGCAAGTCACGCCGTCTGACTACCTGCTGCAGGTGCGGCTGCGCATCGCGTGCAACTTCCTGACCGAGACCGAATTGCCGGTCGACAAGATCGCGCGTCGCAGCGGCACCGGCAACGGTGATCGTCTCGCGAAAATCTTCCGCAAGCGCATGGCTTTGTCGCCAACCGAATATCGTGCCCGAAGCCGGGCGGCCACTGAGGCGTAGCATGTATCTATAGCATGCGATAGCGCGCCCGCGCCGCGGGCGTGCCTCGTCTGTTGGACGCGGTCGCGAGAGCGGCCGTATCTTCGCTGGCCAGCCTTTTTACGAGCACAGTGGCGATGGGCAACAAGGTCATGGCGACGGCATTGCCGGAGGTGAAACTCATCGAGCCGGAAGTGTTCATCGACGAGTACGGCTTCTGCTTCGAGAGTTTCAGCGCGGACGAGTTTTCGGACGACGTCGCGCAAGGTTTCAACTTCGTGCAGGACCGCCATCTGCGCGCCGTGCATGGCGTGCTGCGCGGCTTGCACTATCAGGTGCAGCGTCCGCAGGGACGGCTGCTGCGCGTCGTGCGCGGCGAGATCTTCGACGTCGCGGTCGACGTGCGCCTGAACTCACCGAATTTCGGCAAATGGAGCGGCGAGTATCTGAGCGAGGAGAACCAGCGGCAGATCTGGGTGCCGCCCGGGTTCGCGCACGGCTTCGTCGTGCTGTCCGAGCTCGCCGAATGCGTGTGGAAGACCACCGAGTATTGGTTTCCCGAACTCGAGCGCTGCCTGTTGTGGTCCGATCCCGACATCGGCATCGACTGGCCGATCGACTTTCAACCGATTCTCGGCAGCAAGGATGCGGCGGGTCGCCGTCTGTACGAAGCCGAAAACATCTCGTGAACGACGGGTGACCGGCCAGAGTTTTTATGACATTTTTTCTTGAGACGCTCACGCGCCAACCCTACACTTCGGGCATCCAGTCAGTACGAGGTGCTCAACGTGAAGCGTCGCGCAAGCCATCCGCAATCCGTTCCGGTCCGCTATGTATGTCGTGGCGCCGTCCCCGTCGAACTCAGACGCTTCGACGCATCGCGTGATTCGTTCGCGGCGTTGACGGCGCTGCTGCATCGCGCGTTCGCGCCGCTCGGCGCGCAGGGGCTCAATTGCACGTGCGTGGATCAGACCATCGAGACGACGCGCGAGCGCGTGCTGCGCGGCGATTGCCATCGCGGTATGCGACGGACACATCGTCGGCACGATGACGCTCTATGCTTCGGATGGCGAAGCATCATGCGAGCTATACCGGCACGGCGATGTCGCGAGCTTGCGGCAGTTCGCGGTCGATCCCGCGTGGCAGGCGCGCGGCATCGGCACGTTGCTGATCGCGTTCGCCGAACACTGGGCCGCAACACGCGGCTATGCGCAACTCGCACTCGATACCCCGCAACCGGCCACTCAGCAGATCGCGTTCTATCGCGGGCGGGGGTTTCGCATCGTCGATTTCATGCGCTTTGCGGACAAGCGCTACGACAGCGCGATTCTGAGCAAGCCGCCGGTTGCGATGCGCACGCTCGCGAACTGGTCGCGGCGTCTGCATGCGACGCCGCGGATCGCGCACGCGGCCTGAAGCGATGCCGCACACGCCGCGGCATACAGATTAAAAGCAGCGGAATAGAAGTGGCTCGAAGCGCCCGATGCGTCGGCAACTATTGCAATATGCTGCGGCAAGTATTGCAACGGCGGCAACGGCGACGGCAGCGGTGCAATCCTGATCGCGGCACCAACGCAGCGTCGCCGGGTCGCATCGGGCGAGGCGTGAATTCACCGAACGCTGTATGCAGCCGTCAGCGTCGGATCACGCCCATCAGCAGGGTGACGAGGAAGATCACCAGGAAGATGAAGAACAACACCTTGGCGATTTCGGTTGCGCCCGCGGCAATGCCTCCAAAGCCGAACACTGCGGCGATGATGGCGATGATGAAGAAGATCACAGCGTATCGAAGCATGGTGCCTCCACCGGTAGATTGTTGAAATGACGTTTGAACGGCGCCCCGTTGCGTACGTCACGCGGCTTCACGGCTCAGATGCCGGCGAGCGGAATTCAGCAATCGATGTGCCATCGCTGGATGCCGCCAACGTTTGCGTCAGGAATGTTTCGCGGCACGCGAAATTGTCGTTGAGCCCGCGCTAACGTTTGCGTTGCGCCTTACTGGGCGCGCAACGTGCCAGCCATGCTGCGGACTACGTAGAACGCGTCGAGCCTCACCCAAGCAGCCAGTGATACGCCAGCGGCCCGCACAGCACGCCCCACGTCAGCACACACATCAGCAGCGCAATGGTGACGGCCGCGCTGCCGCAGTCCTTCGCGCGTTTTGACAATTCATGCCGCTCGAACGAGATCCGGTCGATCGCGGCCTCGATCGCCGAATTCAATAGCTCTACCAGCAGCACGAGCAGCACCGATCCGATCAGCAGCACGCGCGAGATGGCATCGACCGGCATCAGGAACGCGGCGGGCACGAGGATCGCCGCGAGCGCGGCTTCCTGACGGAACGCGCTTTCCGCGCGCAGCGTCGCGACGATCCCAGCGTACGAATGCCGCAACGCGAACAAGCCGCGCAGCGGACCGCTGCGTTTCGCGGGCGGCGCGATGGTCGAGTGAGCGGGGGAGTCGGCAGGATCACGCATGTTTCGAGATGACTTTTGATGTGCAGCAAATGACCGTGAATGTTACAAGATGTCAATGAAGAGGCAAATTGTGATATCTTTGCGCCGCCCAACAGCGGCAGGCACCTGGCACCTTCCCGCCTGACCGACCGGCTTCGGAGAATGAACACAACGCATAACCGGTTAGGGCTGCTGCCGATTGCGCTCAAATCTCAAATGTTGGTCACCCCCGTTGCTCGTCCCGCTCAAGGTTTCGCCGGATTTTCCGTATACGAGGAATGGTGCGCCGCCTGTCTCCGCTAAGGCGCGCGCCCGGCAGTCCGTTTTCCCACTTCGCGCGTTCGCGCGGCAGACCGGATTCGTACCGCAAGCGGCGCGCACGGGCGCGCACGGTCGAGGTCCAACAAGCTGAGCTGTTCATGAAACCAGTTGTGTCGTTGTGCGTTGCGCTGACCGCCGTTGTCGGCGCGTTGTATGCCGTCGCGTCGTGCGCCGCGCCCTTGGTGCCGGTCGTCTCCGCCGCCGCGAATCCGCCGGCCGCGCTCACTGTCGCCAGCGCGAGTGCCGCCAAGGCCAATCCCAGCGCCAGCTACCTCGACAACGACGCCAGCGTCCCACCGCCCGCATCAGGCTCCAGCACATCGCGCGTTTCATTCGCGACCCTGGGCGCGTATCAGCCGCTGACGCTGCGCGGTGTCGAGGACGCACGCACCGTCAATCTCGGCGTGCGGCTCGATCGCGTGGTCACCGCAGCGCGCCTGCGCTTGCGCTACACGTATTCGCCGTCGCTGGTGTTCGCGATGTCGCATCTGAAGGTCTCGGTCAACAACGAAGTGGTCGCGACCGTGCCGTTCGATCGCGAGCACGCCGGCAAGCTCGTCACCCAGGACATCCCGCTCGATCCGCGGTTTCTGACCGACTACAACCAGATCGGTCTGCGCCTGATCGCGCATTACACGCTCGAGCATTGCGAAGACCCCGAGAACTCGGCGCTGTGGGCCGACGTCAGTCCGTCGAGCGAATTCATCGTCGATACCGCGCCGATCCGCTTGCCCGACGATCTCGCGCTGCTGCCCGCGCCATTCTTCGATCACCGTGACGCGAACCGGCTGCGTCTGCCGTTCGTGCTGCCGGCCGCCGCCGACAACGCGACTTTGCGCAGCGCGGGGGTACTCGCTTCATGGTTCGGTGCGCAGGCCGATTACCGGCAGGCACGTTTTCCGGCGCTGTCGACGTTGCCCACCGACTCGCACGCGGTCGTCGTCGCGCGCAGCGAGCAGTTGCCCGCCGGCCTCACGCTGCCGCCGATCAACGGCCCGATGCTGATCGTCGCCGACAATCCCGTCGCGCCGAACCGCAAGCTGCTGATCGTGACCGGCCGCAGCGCCGCCGAAGTCGATGAAGCGAGCACAGCTCTGGTGCTCGGCACGACCGCGCTCGCGGGTCCCGCGGTGCGCATCACGCAGCTCGCCGCCGGCGCGCCGAGGAAGCCGTACGACGCGCCGCGCTGGGTGCCGGTCGACCGGCCGGTCTCGTTCAAGGAACTGATCGACGATCCGTCGCAACTGCAGGTGCGCGGCAGCACGCCGGACGCGATCCGCCTGAACCTGCGCGTGCCCGCGGATTTGTACTCGTGGAACGGTGCGGGCGTGCCGCTGAATCTGAAGTACCGCTACACGGCGCCGACCGTGCAGAACAACTCGGCGCTCGCGGTGCAGATCAACGATCAGCTGGTCAAGTCGTACCGGCTCGCGCTCGCGACCGCCGATGACGCGCAGGGCCGCCTGCAACTGCCGGTGCTGTCGAACAACGCCAACCGTGCGACGAGCGCGCTCGATATTCCGGCATTCCGCGTCGGCAGCTCGAACCAGTTGCAGCTGCGCTTCAATCTCGATTCGCAGAAGACCGGGCTCTGCCAGGGCGTCGCGACGAACCCGGTGCAGGCCGCGGTCGATCCCGACTCGACGATCGACTTCTCGGACTTCGTTCACTACGCACGGATGCCGAACCTCGCGTTCTTCGCGAACAGCGGCTTTCCGTTCACGCGCTACGCCGACCTGTCGCAAACGGCCGTCGTGATTCCCGAGCATCCGGCGCCGCAGGAGCTCGAAAGCCTGCTGACGATGCTCGGCCACATGGGGCAATGGACCGGCTACCCCGCGCTGCGCGTGCAGGTCGCGCGGCCGCCCGAGCTCGCGCAGCTGAGCGGCAAGGATCTGCTCGTGATCGGCGGCAACGGCTCGGCGCCGTGGCTCGCGCGCTGGCCGCATGCGTTGCCGCTGACGATCGGCGCCCAGTCGGGCGACGCCGCTGCCTCAGGCGCCGCTGCTTCAGGCGCCGCCGCGTCGAGCCCGCTCGCGCGCGCCTCGTTCGCGGTCGACGAGCAGTGGCACAGCGCCGCCCAGCGCGACGGCGCCCCGCACAGCGACACGCGTCGGCCGGACGGCGGCGCGCGCATCGAACGCGACGGACCGCTGGCCGCGCTGATGGGCTTCGAATTGCCGGGCAGCCATGGACGCAGCGTCGTCGCACTGAGCGCCACCGATCAGCAGCAGTTGCCGCAACTGCTCGATATGCTCGAAAAGCCGGACCGCGTCGCGCAATTGCAGGGCGATGTCGCTTTGCTGCGCGATGGCAAGGTGGACAGCATGCGGGTCGGCGACACCTATCTGGTCGGCTACGTACCCTGGTATGCGCGGCTGTGGAGCAAGGCGATCCAGCATCCGGTGCTGCTCGGCGTGCTCGGCGCGCTCGCCGGCTTGCTGCTCGCGATCGGCGCGTTCACCGCATTGCAGGAACTGGCCGCGCGGCGCCGGGGAGTGTGATCGATGAGTCAGTCGAAGGGCGGGGCGCTGTGGCGGGCAGTGCGCGGCGGGGTGGGCGTTGAAAGTGGCGCGGACCTGCACGCGAGGTTCGCGAGCAGGCTCGTGCGAACAACGGTGAGCGTTTCAGCAACGATGCTGACGCTCGCGAGCAGCCACAACGCGTTCGCCACGCAAGCGCCGCAGCCCAGCGGCACTGACATCACTGCATGCACCGCCGCGCCCTGGCCGCGCTGGCAGCAATTCAAGCGCGATTTCCTGTCCGCCGATGGCCGCGTGATCGACGTTGGTTCGTCCGACGAGCGCACGGTGTCGGAGGGGCAATCGTACGCACTGTTTTTCGCGCTGGTCGCGAACGACCGCGCGGCCTTCGACACGATCCTGCGCTGGACCGAGCAGCATCTTTCCCAAGGCGACCTGACCGCGCGTCTGCCGGCGTGGCTGTGGGGCCGCTCGTCCGACGGCAACTGGGCCGTGCTCGACGCGAATGCATCGTCGGATGCCGACCTGTGGATCGCCTATGCGCTGCTCGAAGCGGGCGACGCGTGGCGCGAGCGCAGCTACACGGCGCGCGGCGCGGTGCTCGCCCGCCGCGTGCTCAACGAGGAAACGGCCAACGCGCCGGGGCTCGGCTTGACCTTGCTGCCGGGGCCGGCCGGCTTTCATCCGGAGGCCGACGTGTGGCGGGTCAATCCGAGCTACATGCCGCCGCAGGTGCTGCGCGGCCTCGCTACGCGACTGCCCGACGATCCGCGCTGGCCGCGTTTGCTCGCGAGCACGAGCCGCATCCTGATCGATACCGCGCCGCAGGGCTTCTCGCCGGATTGGGCGTTGTATCGCGCGAACCGCGGCTTCGCACCCGACGCCGAGACCCACGCCGAGAGCGCGTACAACGCGATTCGCGTGTACCTATGGGCCGGCATGCTCGACCGGCGCGATCCGCTCGCGCCGACGCTGCTCGCGCGCTTCGCGCCGTTCGCGAACTTCATCGCCGCGCACGGCGCGCCGCCCGAGACAGTCGACGCGACCAATGGCCGTGCCGGCATCAACATGGGCAACGCCGGTTTTTCGGCGGCGGCCGTGCCGTTTCTCGATGCGCGCGGCCAGCCCGCGCTCGCCGATGCGCAGATCGCACGCGCCGCCGCGCTCGATCGCGAGACGGCCGCCGGTTATTACACGAGCGTGCTGAGCCTGTTCGCGCTCGGCTGGCGCGAAGGCCGCTATCGTTTCGCCGCCGACGGCACCCTCGATCCGCACTGGAGCACGTCGTGCCGCGCCGCGCCGCAGTAACACGCGCGGCGCGCTTCGGCGTGCTCGCGTGCGCATGCGCATGCGCCGCGGCGATGACGGGTCACGCATACGGCAACGCGAGGCAAGCAGAAGCGATGCGCACGGCCGCGCGCCCGGCCGCCATCGGTACACCGCCGGCGCCCGCTGCTTCGCCAACCATAGCGCCGCCACGAGACCCCGCCGCGCAACGCCTGCTCGCGACCGCGCGCATGTGGTCGACCAAACATCGCGACGACCTCGCGTTGCAGGCGGTTAACAAGGCACTGCTCGCCGCGCCCGGCGATCCGACCTTGCTCGCCGAGCAGGTGCGCATCGAATTGCGCCTCGGGAAAGCGCAAGCCGCGCAGGCGACGCTCGCACGCTTGCGTGCCGAAGCGCCAGACAGCGCAGTGATCCGCCAGCTCGACGACGAATTCCGCGTCGCCACCAACGGCCGCGAGGAATTCGCGACCGTGCGTCTGCTCGCGCGTAGCGGCCAGTCCGCCGAAGCGGCGCGGCGCTTGCAGCTGCTGTTTCCGGACGGTGCGCCGTCCGGCTCGCTCGGTGCCGAGTACTACCAGATTCTCGCGGGTACGCCCGAGGGGCGCGAGCAAGCGCTGGTCGCGCTGCATCGGCGGATCGCCGCCGATCCGTCCGACGTCGACGCGGCGCTCGTGCTCGCGAATCTGCTGAACACGCGCGGCGAGACGCGCGCGGAGGCCAACCGCATCGCGTGGAATCTGGCGACGCGGCCCGACTCCGATCGCACGGCCTCGCTCGACACGTGGCGTCACGTGCTGCAATCGGCGGGTGCGGACCTCGACTATCTGCCGGCGTTGCGAGCGTATCTGCAACTCGTGCCGGACGACACCGAATTCCGCGAGCGGGTCGCGACGCTCGAAGCGCGCCTCGACGCGCAACGGCAACTCGAACGCAACCCTGACTACATCGCGCAGCAGCGCGGTCTGCAAGCGCTCGCGCGCAACGATCTCACGGCCGCCGAGCCGCTGCTCGCGCGCGCCGCGAGCGCGCGTCCCGACGATGCCGACGCAATCGGCGGTCTCGGCATCGCGCGCATGCGGGCCGGGCGGCACGACGAAGCGCGCACGCTGTTTCTGCGGGCGGCCGCGCTCGCGCCCGACAATCGCGCGAAATGGCAGAGCCTCGCGCGCACCGCGCAATTCTGGGGGACGCTCGCGCAAGGCCGCGCGGCCGCCGCGGCGGGCCACGCGCTGGAGGCGGAGCGGGCGGCACGCGCGGCGCTCGCGATGGAGCCGGACAACGTGGACGCGAAGCTGATGCTCGCCGACGCGCTGCTCGCGCAGCACGACTGGAGCGCGGCCGAGCCGCTCTTGCGCGACATGCTGAGCGGGCATGCGCCGAGCGTGGCAGCGCTGCGCAGCACCCGAACGCTGTTCGAAAACACCGGCCGCGCGGCGCAGGTCGAGCCATTGATCGACGCGTTGCAAAGCCGCTTCACCGCCGCCGACGATCGTCAGAGCCTCGCTCGTCTGCGCGCCGATCTGCTTGCTAAACAGGCGGACCAGTTGCTCGCCGACGGCGAGCGCGGTCCCGCCGCGCAACGCTATGAAGCCGCTTTGCGCAGCGAGCCCGACGCAGCGTGGACGCGTTTCGCGCTCGCGCGTCTGTACCGCGATCTCGGCCTGCCGCAACTCGGCCGCAACGTGATGGACGAGGGTCTCGCGCTCGCGCCATCGGCCGAGATGCGCTATGCAAACGCGCTTTACCGCAATTCGCTCGACGACCTGAGCGGCGCGCAAGCGGCGCTCGCGCTGATCCCGAAGCAGGAGCGCACCGATGGCATGCGCGCGCTCGATCGCAATCTGCAAACGCAACGAAGGCTCGCCGACGCGCGCGCCGCATTTGCACGCGACGATCGCGCAAGCGCGCTCCGCCTGCTCGACGAGGCACGCGCGTTGGCCGGGGACGATCCCAATTTGCTCGCGTCGGTCGGCGCGCAGTGGATCGACGCGGGCGACGCCGGGCGCGGTCTCGCGGTGCTGCGCGGCTGGATCGACGCGCATCCGGGCGAGGCGGACGCGGACGTGCGACTGCGTTACGGCGATCTGCTCGGCAGCGCGCGACGCGACGCGGAACTGTCCGCATGGCTACAGCAGTTGCGTGACGATCCGCGGCTGAAGCTGGACGCCGCGCAACACGCGCGCCTCGAGGATCAGGCGCTGCGTGCGGCCTTACGTCAAACCGACGAAGCGATCGATCAGGGGGATTACGAAGCGGCCCAGCAGCGACTCGCGGCGGTCAGCACCGCCGGTCGGCGCGACAAACGCTACGCGCTCGAACTCGCCGACCTTCAGCGCGTGCAGGGCCACTACGCGGCCGCGCGGGCGACGTTGGCGCCACTGCTCGCCGCGCAGCCCAACGATCCGGAAGCGCAGCTCGCGCTGGCCCGCGTGCTGGAGCAGAGCGGCCAGCGCGGCGCCGCGCTGCGCATCGTGCACGACGTGCTCGACGGCGCCGCGCCCGACGACGTCGACACGCGGCTCTCGGCCGCGCGCCGGCTCGCCGCGTTGAACGAAGCGCGCGACGCGCAGCAGATCACGACGGCGCTGCGCGTCGCGTATCCGACGCGGCCGGACGTGACGGTGCAAAGCGGGCGCATCGCCGAAGACCTCGGACAGTACGAGGATGCCGCTTCGCTGTACCGTTTGTCGCTCGCGCAGGAACGCTCGGCGGGCGTGCGCGCGGGACCCGATGGCACGCCCGCGCGAGCCGCGCTCGACGATCTCGAACAGCGCCGCAATCCGTCGATCGAGACTGGCTGGCTGCCCGCGTATAAGTCCGGCGATGCGGGCATCTCGCAGCTGCGCGCGTGGCAGGTGCCGGTGTACGTGCAGATCCCGTATCGCTACGACGGCCATTTCTTCGCGCACATCGATACCGTGCATCTCGATGCCGGCACGCTGGATGTCAGCGACGCCAACGCGTTCACGCGCGATACCTTCGGCAGCTTCGGCGCGGCCGACAAGCTCGGCACGTCGCTCGGCCTGTCGCCGCAGCAACTCGCCACGCTGGCCGCGGGCTTGCCGTATCTGCATCAGTCGGCCACCGGCGTCGCGCTCGGCGCCGGCTACACGTCCGACGCGTGGCGCTTCGACTTCGGCACGACGCCGCTCGGTTTCCCCGTGTCTTACCTCGTCGGCGGCGTGCGCTATCGGTTCGACGCGGGACCGGCGAGCTTGTCGGTCAGCGGCTCGCGCCGTCCGGAAACCGGTAGCCAGTTGTCGTATGCCGGCATGCACGATCCGGTCACCGGCACGGTGTGGGGCGGCGTGCGCCGCGATGGCATCGACCTGCATGCGTCGTTCGATCTCGGCGCGGCGAACCTGTTCGCCGATCTCGGCGCGGGCGAGCTGACCGGGCGCAACGTCGCGAGCAATCAGGAATTCACACTGCGCACCGGTTTCACGATGCCGGTCTATCGGCGCGCGAATTCACTGGTGAGCACGGGCCTCGTCGGCAACGCGTGGCACTACACGAACAACCTGCGCTTCTATTCGTTCGGGCAGGGCGGCTACTACAGTCCGCAGCGCTATCTGTCGCTCGGCGTGCCGCTCGAATGGCTGGGGCGGCATGGCGCGCTGAAGTGGGATCTGAGCGCGACCGTCGGCGTGTCGAACTCGTACGAGCGGAGTTCGCCGTACTACCCGAACGGTCTGCCCGCCGGGCTCGGCGCGGCACCGGGGCTCGACAGTCTCGTCAATGCGGGCAGCTCGACACGCGGCGTCGCGTTTTCGTATGGGCTCGCGGGCGTCGTCGAGTACCGCGCCGATCCGCATCTGGTGTTGGGCGCGCAGGTGAGCATCGATCGATCGCACGACTACGCGCCGAGCGCCGCGCTCGTGTATCTGCGCTACACGTTCGATGCGCGCAGGCAGGACAACCGTCTGTCGCCGCAGCCGGTACGGCTTTATTCGAGCTATTGAACGGCGATGCAACGAGACTTGGGACAGCAGTCGTGAACACCGTTTCGAATCCAACCCACACTCCCGTGCGCGCTTTCATGCGACGCTGGCTGCGCATGTTCGGCGGCACCGGCGCGCAGCGTCGCGCACAGCAGGTCGGCCGTCTCGCGATCGAAGCCTTGCCGGGCGAATGGGCCGCGCTCGAAGCGGGCAAGCTGTATGCGATCTACGCGGCGCCGCGCACGCCGGGCGTCGATACGCCGGGCGTCGACACGCTGATCTGGGAAACCGCGCGCACCGCGCTCACCCGCGACGTGACGGTCGTGCTCGCGCGTGAGCGCGCGGCTGTTGCCCAGCGTTTGCGCGAGCTGGGCTTTAGCGCCAACGCGCCGGCCGCTGGCTGGCCGCGCAATCTGAATGTGCTGGCGATGCCGGCCGTCGATGGTGCGCAAGACTCGGAGCAGCAAGCCGACAGCGCCGCGACGCACGGCAAACTGTTCGGCGGTCTGCGCGCGCTGAAGCGCTTCGGTTTTCGTGCAGGCGCGCTGTATTTCATCGAAGGCGCCGAGCGCTGGTTCAACTGGCACGACGCCGCCGCGCTCGCGCGCGAAGGCCGCATGCTCGCGAACTGGTGCGCGGCACGGCGTATCACGCTGGTGCTGCTGCTCGGCGTCGATGCAAAGGGCGACGACGATTCATTCGAGACCCGCGGCGCGCCGGACGGCGTCATCGATGCATCACGCCGCAACGCGTTCCATGCGGCATGCGCGGGCGTCGCACGGATGGAGCGCACGCACGGCGAGCTGCTGTGGCATGCCGACTTCTGGCGCGCGGATCGCACGCTGGTGACGGGCGAAGTCCGCTCCCTGCGCTTTACCGACAGCGGCCACCTCAGCGTAGCGCCCGATGCGCTGGCCAGCAGCGTCGCGCGCGGCGAACGCCTGCTCGCGCGCGACGAGCAGCGGGTCGTCGTGAGCCGCGCGGTGGTGCGAGGTCACGAGGCGTGGCTGCCGCCGCATTGGGAAGTGTGCGCCGATCAGGCCGCGGTGCTGAGCGCGTGCGCCCATGCGCAAGCCGCGACCGTGGTGCTCGATTACGCGGGCGGCGCACAACTCGACGCGTTGTGCGCGACGGTTCATGCGCTGCGCCGCCAGGCCGGGCGCGCGCTGAAGATCGTCGTCGTCGAGCGGGGCGAAGTGCTGCGCCATCAATACGAGCTGCTGGTGCTGACGCTCGGCGCGAACCTCGTGCTCGGCCGCGACTTGCCGTTCTCGCGCATGCAGTCGCTGCTGCAGTCGCTGCAGGGGCAGCTCCATACGCGGCCGGTAGCCGCCGACTATCGCGGCGCATTGAGCGCCGCGTTGAGCGACGACGTGCGCGGCTATCTGCCGGCCGGCGCGTTCTGCGAGCGCGTGCGCCTCGTGCTCGCACGCAGCGGCGTGCTGCAGTTGCCGCATGTGCTCGTGAAGCTGACGTTGCTGCCGCAATGCGCGCACGTCGATGCGCTGAAGCACTGCGTGCCGCGCCGCGCGGGCGACGTGCTGACCGTCGATGCGTCGCATCTGTATGTGTTCCTGTTCGCCTGCCGGCTCGCCGATGCGGACGCCGCGCTGGCGCGGATCATCGATGTGCCGGTCGAACAGCTCGCCGATACGCTCGTGCATCTGGCGGAGCAGAGCATCGGCGCCGAACTCGACGCGCTGGACGCGGCCAACCGGCGCAATCGGATCGCCGATTACAGCGATATGTTCGCGGCGTCCATGCGTGACGGCACGCCGTTGCGCTCATCGCTCGCCGCAGCGCAGGACGAAGCCGCGCACGTGGCCGCTGTGCAACTGGCGCGGGTGGAAGAGGCGTTGGTTCACGCGCGCGCCGAGCTCGAAGCCGACACCGGGGTGCCGACGAGCGCGGCCGCGCCAACGTCTGCGCGAACCCGGCCTGCCGAATCGACCGAAGCGAAGCCGCTTGCTACTGAGCGCCGCCCGGCCCAACCCACGCCGCCGCGCCGTCGCGCGGAACCCAGCGCGATGCCGGTGCGCGCGAGGAGCATCGAATGATCGAACTGGTTCTGATGTGTTTCGTGGCCGGCATGGTCGTCGCGCTGCCGGTGTGGATCGTCTGGCAGCGCGTCGGCGCACGGCGCGCTCTCGCGGTCATGCGCGGCTTCGATCCGCGCGACGCGGTGCCGTGCGGGATCGAGCCGGTCGCGCTGCGCGCGCGTCTGTTGCCCGCACTCGATACGACGCACGACGAGGTGGCGCGATGAAAACGATCGCCGTCGTCTCCACGGCAGGCGGCACCGGCCGCACCACCTTGACCGCCGTGCTCGCGGTATTGCTCGCGCGCCGCGGCCGCCAGGTCGTCGCGCTCGACTTCGATCCGCAGAACATGCTCGGCGCGCAGCTCGGCATCGACGCTCTCGCGGCGACCGGTTTGTCGCAGGCGCTGCTCGATGCGGACACCGCATGGCATGCATCCACGTGGCGCAACGCGGACGGCGTGCTGTTCGTGCCGTACGGCGCGGTGTCCGCCGCGCAAGGCACGCAGTGCGACGCACGGCTCGCCGCCGATCCGCGCTGGCTCGCCGACGCGCTCGCCGAGCTCGATTTGCCGCGCGATGGCGTCGTGCTGATCGATACCGCGCGCTATCCGTCGCAGCAGGCCGAGCACGCGCTGCGTTGCGCGGACCTCGCGCTATGCGTGACGCCGCCCGAACCGGCCGCCTGCGCGACGCTGGTCGCGCGGCTCGGAGCGCTGCGCGATGCGAGCGCGCAGCTGCGCATCATCGTGAACCGGCTGAACCCCGCGCGCGACATGCAGCGCGACGTGCTGGCGATGCTCGGCGCGGCGCTCGGCGAAAAGCTGCCGCTCGCGCAGCGCGTGCATCTCGATGTCGCGCTGCCCGAGTCGTTCGCGCGCGGCACCTGGCTGTTCGACGACGCCCCGCATTCGCAGGCGTCGCACGATCTGCAGGGGCTCGCGAATTGGCTCGACACGTGGCTCATCGAGGCCACGGCGCCGCTCGATCGGCAGGACGGCGGGTCATGAGCGAACGGGAAACGCGTTCGTTGCGCACGCGTGCGCTCGACTGGCTTGCGCGCGGCCTCGGCGTGCCAGCGACTCGCACGCCGCTCGACTGGTTCGTGCGGCTGTTCTTCCAGCCGCCCGCGCCGGGCAAGCCCGATTACGCGCGCCGCTGGATTCGCGCGGCCGTGCTGCATTTCGCGCTGCAATGGGGCGTGCTCGAACCGCATCGGCCGCGCGCATGGCTGTGGCGCGCGCTCGTGCGCGCGCCGCGGTCGTCGTCGAGAAGTGCTGCGGCGACAGTGCGGGCGCTGGCCGCCTGGATCGACCGTTGGCTCGTGCCGCTGTGGTTGCTCGGGCGGCGCGCACGCGAGCGCGTCGACGCGCTGCTGGCGAGCTTGCCGTGGCAGCGCTGGGGCACGCACCTCGAAGACGCGACGCAGCGCGTCGGTCATATTCGCTGGCTGCTGCCGTTGATGGTGGTCGCGGGTGTGGGTTCGTGGGCCTTGATCGGCACGTCGCCGCTGCAGTCCGACGGTCAGTTCGAATTCTTCGCCGTGCTCGTGATCATCGCGCTGATCGTCAGACGCTTTCCGGGCCGCATGCCGGTGCTGATCCTGACGACGCTCGCGATGCTGGCGATGCTGCGCTACGTGTGGTGGCGCGTCACCCAGACACTGTCGTTCCAGACGCCGGGGGAGGCGATTCTCGGCTATCTGCTGTTCGGCGCGGAAGCGTATACATGGGTGATTCTGCTGCTCGGTTTCGTGCAGACCGCGTGGCCGCTGAAGCGCGCGGTCGCGAAGCTGCCCACCGATACGTCGAGCTGGCCGACGGTCGACATCTATATTCCGACCTACAACGAACCCCTGGCCGTCGTGCGGCCCACCGTGTTCGCCGCGCAAGGCATCGACTGGCCCGCCGACAAGCTGCGCGTCTATCTGCTCGACGATGGCCGCCGCGAAGAATTCAGAGCCTTCGCGCAGGCCTGCGGCATCGGCTATCTGACCCGCGACGACAACCGTCACGCGAAAGCCGGCAACATCAATAGCGCGCTCGCCCGCACGCAGGGCGAGTACGTCGCGATCTTCGATTGCGATCACGTGCCGACGCGCTCGTTCCTGCAAACGACGATGGGCACGTTCCTGCGCGACGCGCGCTGCGCGATGGTGCAGACGCCGCATCACTTCTTTTCGCCGGACCCGTTCGAGCGCAACCTCGGCACGTTCCGCCGTGTGCCGAACGAGGGCAATCTGTTCTACGGGCTCGTGCAGTCGGGCAACGATCTGTGGAACGCGTCGTTTTTTTGCGGCTCGTGCGCGATCCTCAAACGCGATGCGCTCGAAGAAGTGGGCGGCATCGCGGTGGAGACCGTCACCGAAGACGCGCACACCGCGCTCAAGCTGCACCGGCGCGGCTACACGACCGCCTATCTGCCGACCGTGCAGGCCGCCGGTCTCGCGACCGAGAGCCTCGCGGGCCATATCCAGCAGCGCACGCGCTGGGCGCGCGGCATGGCGCAGATCTTTCGCATCGACAATCCGTTCATCGGCCGCGGGCTGGGCTTTTTCCAGCGGCTCTGCTACGGCAACGCGATGCTGCATTTCTTCTACGGCGTGCCTCGGCTCGTGTTCCTGACGATGCCGATGGCGTACCTGTTCTTCCAGATGTACTTCATCAACGCATCGGCGACGACGATTGCCGGATTCGTGCTGCCGTACATCGTGCTCGCGAATCTCGCGAATTCGCGCATGCAGGGCAAGTACCGTCACTCGTTCTGGGCCGAGGTCTACGAGTCGGTGCTCGCGTGGTACATCGTGCTGCCGACCACGATCGCGTTCTTCAGCCCGAAGCACGGCAAGTTCAACGTGACGGACAAGGGCGGGCGCATCGGCGAGGGCTACTTCGACTGGTCGACGTCGAAGCCGTACCTGGTGCTGCTCGCGCTGAACAGCGGCGCACTCGCGGCCGGTGTGTACCGACTGATGTTCGGGCAGAGCGGCGAAACGGCGACGATCCTGATGAACGTGTTCTGGACGCTCTACAACCTCGTGATGCTCGGCGCGGCCTCGAGCGTCGCGCGCGAGGCGAAGCAGGTGCGCGTCACACATCGCATCGCGATGCGCGCGGCGGCGACGCTGCTGCTCGCGGACGGCTCGACGCTCGCCTGCACGACCAGCGACTACTCGACCGGCGGCCTCGGTCTCGACGTCGAGCCGGGCTTGAATCTCGCGCCTGGCGACAGCCTCGGCGTGTGCCTGAGCCGTGGCGATCGTCAGTTCCA
This sequence comes from Paraburkholderia atlantica, assembly GCF_009362785.1. Lineage (GTDB taxonomy): Bacteria > Pseudomonadota > Gammaproteobacteria > Burkholderiales > Burkholderiaceae > Paraburkholderia > Paraburkholderia atlantica. The sequence continues at coordinate 288,940 of NZ_WHNQ01000007.1, read as the reverse complement.
TTTTCCGGTGTACGTGAGCCGCTGCGTTGGCCGGCACCTCGGCGTGCGCTTCGACGGCCTCACGCTCGAACAGCAACGGCAGCTCGTGCAATGCACGTTCGGCCGCGCCGACGCGTGGCTCGACTGGCATGAGCAAACCAGCGAAGACGCACCGCTGCGCGGTTTGAAGGAAGTGCTCGCGATGGGCGTCGAAGGCTATTCGCGACTGTGGGGCGGGCTCGCGCGTGCCTGCGAGACGCTGCTCGCGCTCGACCGCACCCGCTATTGATACAGCCTGCGCGCATCGTGCCGCGCGCAAGCCAATGAGAGAACCTGTCGATGACTTTGTGGAACCTGTACTTCATCCTCAAGCTGTACCTGTTCGAAGGCGGCCATCTGCAGCCGCTGTGGCTCGCGAATCTCGCCTTCGCGGTCGCGCTCGTCGTGACTTCGACGCTGCGCCGGCGCGCGCTGCGCATCGTACGCAACCTGGCCGGCCTCGCGCTCGGCGTGCCGCTGATGTACCACGAGGCGAACGTGCCGCCGTTCTCGCGTCTGACCGAGGAGTTCGGCAATCTGACCACGTTCAGCTACGGCTACTGGCTCGAACTGGCGCAGCGCTTCTTGCCGCCGATGCTGCTGCTCGCCGCGCTGGGTGCGCTCGTCGGCTATCTGATCGTGAATCGCTGGGTGCGCGTCGCGACCTTCGTGCTGATCGCGCTGGTTGCGATTCCGCTGTGGCACGAGGGTGGGGTGGTGCTCGCGCAATTGCGCGGAGCGTCGGCGAACGCGGCCGCGAATGCCGGCGCGAATGGAGCGAACAATCCGCTCGCCGCGCAGCCGCTCGACCATAACGCCGCACTCGCCGCGTTCCGCACGCAGGAGTCGCAACGGCAGGTCAGCTTCGGCCATCTGGCCGCCGATCCGAACGCGCAGTTCGACGTGATCGTGCTGCACATCTGCTCGCTGTCGTGGGACGATCTCGATGTCGCGAAGGCGCGCAATCATCCGCTGCTGTCCCGCTTCGACTATCTGTTCACGAACTTCAGCACCGCGGCGAGCTATAGCGGGCCGGCCGCGATTCGCGTGCTGCGCGCAAGCTGCGGCCAGCAGGCGCACGCGGACCTGTACAAGAACGCGCCGCAGCAGTGCTATCTGCTCGCCGATCTCGCCCAGGCCGGCTACACGCCGCAGACGATGCTGAACCACGACGGCCACTTCGACAACTTCCTGGAACTGATCCACGACAACGCCGGCGTGCCAAACGTACCGCTGATTCCGAACACGAGCGTGCCGGTCGCGATGCATGCGTTCGACGGCTCGCCGATTCGCGACGACTACGAGACGCTCGCTGCATGGTACGCGCAGCGAGCGAGCATCGCCGGGCCGGTCGCGCTGTACTACAACACGATCAGCCTGCACGACGGCAACCGGCTGCCGAACAGCAGCCTGACGAGTATCGATTCGTATCCGCTGCGCGTGAACAAGCTGATGAGCGACTTCGACCGCTTCGCCGATCTGATCGCGTCGTCGGGGCGGCGCGCGGTGATCGTGTTCGTGCCCGAGCACGGCGCGGCGCTGCGCGGCGACACGAACCAGGTCGCGGGCCTGCGCGAGATTCCGACGCCGCGCATCGTGCATGGGCCGGTCGGCGTGCGGGTGGTCGGCTTCCAGGGCAGTCATGGGTCGACCACCGTGATCGACAATCCATCGAGTTTCCTCGCGCTCGCACAACTGCTGTCGAATCTCGTGTCGAACAGCCCGTTCAAGCCGGGCGTGAGCCTGTCGCAGTACGCGACGAATCTGCCGCAAACTCAGATGATCGGCGAAAACGAAGGGACGGTGACGATGAAGACCGCCTCCGGCTACGTGGTAAAGACGCCGGACGGCGTGTGGGTGGACGGCAAATGACGAACGCGCGCAATACGTCGAAAGACACTACGCACGGCGGCTGGCCCGTCGACGATATCAGCGGCCTCGCGTTGCGTCTGCCGGAGGTGGAGGCGGGCAGCTATTTCGATGCCCAGGCGAAGGAGGCTTACGAGCAGTCGCTGCTGAAGTGGCCGGTGCTCGCGCGGCTGATGAATCTCGTGCCGCGCGACGAGGCCGAAGCGCAGGCCACGCAAGATGCGCGGCAAGAATCGGGCGTGGAATAAGGCCCGCGTCGAACGCTCAACGCAACTGCGTAACCGCCAGCAGCAACACCATGCTGCCGATCGCGCCATCCAGCACACGCCACGCAGTCGCGCGGCGAAACAGCGGCGCCAGCATGCGCGCGCCATAGCCGAGCGCGACGAACCACACCGCGCTGACCGTCATCGCGCCGAGCGCGAAGGCGACCCGCGCGCCTTGCGGCTCACGCGCGCCGGCCGTGCCGATCAACAGAAACGTGTCCAGATAGACGTGCGGATTGAGCCACGTGAACGCGAGCGTCATCAGGATGATCGGCAACGCGCGCTGCGTGGGCGGGGCTTGATCGGCGGATGCGCCGCTCGAACCGTCGAGCACCGCGTGTCCCGGCCGTACCGCGCGGCGCAGCGCGCTGATGCCGAACCAGGCCAGATACGCGAGCCCGACGTAGAGCATCACGTGCACGAAGCGCGGGTAGCGCTTCATCAGCACGGCGGCGCCGCCGACACCCGCGCCGATCAGAGTGAAATCCGACAGCGCGCACAACGTCACGATCTTGCCGACGTGCGAGCGCATGATGCCCTGCCGCAGCACGAATGCATTCTGCGCGCCGATCGTCACGATCAGCGATGCGCATAGCGCCGCGCCGTGGGAGAAAGACAGCCAGTTCATAAATGATCCGAAAAATGAAAGCAGTGGGGATAGACGGGAAATACCAGAGGCGCTAGTCTGCGTGATTGCGTCACATAAGAGAACCTAATTTACTTAATGCAGATTAAGGAACGCTAATGCTCGACTACGCCTTGCTCGACGCGCTGGCCGCCGTGGTCCGTCACGGCTCGTTCGACCGTGCCGCGAGCGAGCTCAATATCACGCCGTCCGCGGTGTCGCAGCGGGTCAAGCTGCTCGAGGAGCGCGTCGGCAGCGTGCTCGTGAAGCGCGGTCAGCCGTGCGTCGCGACCACCTCGGGTGCGCTGCTGTGCCGCCACACCGAGCGCGTGCAACTGCTCGAAGCGGAGCTGAACGGCCGCCTGCCGACATTGCCCGGCGCGCTCGTCGAGCAGTGGCCGGCTCTGCGCGTCGCCGTCAACGACGACAGCGTCGGCACTTGGTTCATCGACGCGGTCGCGCCGTTCTGCGTCGAACGGGAGATGCTGCTCGACCTCGTGATCGACGACCAGGACTACACCGCGCAGCGCATCCGCGACGGCAGCGTGCAGGGCGCGATCACGACGCAGGCCGAACCGGTGCAGGGCTGCCGCTCGACGCGTCTGGGGCGCATGCGATACCTCGCGGTATGTTCGCCGGCGTTTTTCGCGCGCTATTTCGCCGACGGCGTCACGCGCGACAGCCTGCGGCGCACGCCGTGCGTCGACTTCAATCCGAAGGATCAGCTGCAAAAGCGCTTCATGCGGCGCATCACGCGCGCGGAGATCGATCCGCCGCTGCACTGGATTCCGCACGTCGCCGGCTTTATGCGCGCGTGCGTGATGAGCCTCGGCTGGGGTATGTGCCCCGAGCGGATGATCGCCGGGCATCTGGCGCGGGGTGAACTGGTCGAGGTCGCGCCGGGCAAGCATATCGACGTCGATCTGTATTGGCAGAGCTGGCGGCTGTCGATCGGCTGGCTCGACGATTTCAGCGCGATGCTCAGAAAGCGGGCGGGCGAGTTTCTCGATTGACCGCGCGGCGGCGCGCCAACCGCTACAGCATCAGCTCGATCGAATGAAACAGCCGGCGCTGCTCGGGGTCTGGCGAGCGCGCGCCTGCGTCGATCGTCTCGCGCAGGCAGTCGAGAAAGCAGGCGGCCGCCGGGCTCGTGGGCGCGCCGCGCCGCGACGTGATGCTGATGATGGTCTCGTCGAGCGTTTCGCGTAGCGGCAGCGCCCACAGGTTTTCCTTCGCGCGGATCGCCTCGACGAGCGGCCACGGAAAGATGCTGACCATGTCCGTGTGCGCGAGCAGGCCCAGCACGATCGACAGCGAATGCGCGAGCACGATCGTCTGCGGCACCCGCATGCCGCGCTTGACGAACAGATTGTTCGACATCGACTCGCGGCTCGCCGGGTCCCAGTTGAGGATCCATTCCTCGTCTTGAAGGTCGAGCAGCGTGCGGCATCCGGCCTTCGGATGGTCGCGCCGCGCGACCACCGCCGCATGCGTCGAAAAGAGCGGCGCGTTCTGAAACTCCGACTGCGGCGACGCGGGCGGCGGCCGGCCGATTGAAAAATCGAGGCTGCCGTCGCGCAGACGCGGCTGCACGACCGCGAGCAGGCCTTCGAAAAATTCCAGTTGCACGTCCGGCATCCGTTCGCGAAAACGCCGCACGGCGGGCGGCAGAAAGGTCAGCGCGACCCACGGCGTGACGCCGATCGACAGCTTGCCGGCCGCGGCTCCGCGCAGCGCGTCGATCTCGGCTTGTGCGCGCTGCAATTGGCCGAGCACGAGCCGCGCATGCACGACGAGCGCGCGGCCGAACTCGGTAAACGCGACACCGCTCGCGCTGCGCACGATCAGCGGCGCGTGCAGATCGGCTTCGAGTTCGCGCATCGCCTTGGTCACGGCGGCCGGCGACAGCCCCAGCGAGCGGGCGGCGGCCCGGATACTTCCGGTATCCGCGATCGCCGCCAAGGTATTGAGCTGATGCAGTTTCATGCGTATCAGGAGTATGAAAGGCGGCAACCAGTGGTTGGCACCCGCAACGATTCTACGCCTGCCTGTCGAAATTCGCCGCGGCTATGCTCGGTTCACGCTGACATGGAGACAGACGGCATGAACACGATGGTCATTCCGGCGGGCATCGCCGAAATCGAACAGGAAATGGTCGCGCTGCGACACCGCATCCACGCGCACCCGGAGCTCGCCTACGAGGAGTTTGCGACCGGCGATCTGGTCGCCGAACGTCTGCGGGAGTGGGGCTATACCGTGCATTGCGGCTTGGGGCAAACGGGCGTGGTCGGTCAACTAAAGCTCGGCAACGGCACGCGCCGGCTCGGCCTGCGCGCCGACATGGACGCGCTGCCGATCCACGAGACCACCGGCCTGCCGTACGCGAGCAAGCTGCCCGGCAAGATGCACGCATGCGGTCACGACGGCCACACGGCGATGCTGCTCGCCGCCGCGAAGCATCTGGCGCGCGAAAAGAGCTTCGACGGCACGCTGAATCTGATCTTCCAGCCGGCCGAGGAAGGGCTTGCCGGCGCGAAGAAAATGCTCGACGACGGCCTGTTCGAGCGGTTCCCCTGCGACGCCGTGTTCGCGATGCACAACATGCCCGGCTTTCCCACTGGCAAGCTGGGCTTCATGCCGGGGTCGTTCATGGCGTCGTCGGATACGGTGATCATCAAGGTGATCGGCCGCGGCGGTCATGGCGCGGTGCCGCACAAGGCGGTCGATCCGGTCGTCGTGTGCGCGCAGATCGTGCTCGCGTTGCAGTCGATCGTTTCGCGCAACATCGCGCCGCTCGATATGTCGATCATCACGGTCGGCGCGATTCATGCGGGCGAAGCGCCGAACGTGATTCCGGAGACCGCCGAGATGCGCCTGTCGGTGCGCGCGCTGCGGCCCGAGGTGCGTGACCATCTGCAACAGCGCATCACCGAGGTCGCGACCGGCCAGGCGGCCGTATTCGGCGCGCGCGCCGAGGTCGACTATCAGCGCCGCTACCCGGTGCTCGTCAACGATGCGGCGATGACCGCGCTCGCGCGCCAGGTCGCGGTGGATTGGCTCGGTGAAGATGGGCTGATTCGCGACATGCAGCCGCTGACCGGCAGCGAGGACTTCGCGTTCCTGCTCGAGCGCTGCGCGGGCAGTTATCTGATCATCGGCAACGGTGACGGCGAGGGCGGCTGCATGGTCCACAACCCCGGCTACGACTTCAACGACGCTTGCCTCGCGACCGGCGCAGCCTACTGGGTCAAGCTCGCGCAGACGTTCCTCGTTTGACGCGGCGGCGGCGCGCGAGCGCCTTGCCCCGGCAGCACCAGGATAATCATGGAGACACAGATGGACTATTCCGCCACACCGCGGCCCGCAAGCGCCAACGGGCTCGATGCGCTCGATGCGCAGCGCCTCGCCGATCAACCTCAAAAGCGCGTCGGCCATGCGAAGGCGATCGCCGCGATCACGCTCGGCAACGGCCTCGAGTTCTTCGACTTCACGATCTACAGTTTCTTCGCGACGATCATCGGCAAGCTGTATTTCCCGGTCGAGGGCCAACTCGTGCAACTGATGCTCGCGGTCGGCACGTTCGGCGTCGGCTTCATCATGCGGCCGGTGGGCGGCATCTTGCTGGGCGGCTACGCGGACCGCGCGGGACGCAAGGCCGCGATGAGCCTGACGCTGTGGCTGATGACGCTCGGTTCAGCGATCATCGCGTTCGCGCCGACCTATGCGGCGATCGGCGTCGCGGCGCCGCTGCTCGTGATTTTCGCGCGGCTGATCCAGGGCTTTGCGCTGGGCGGCGAGGTGGGCGCATCGACGGCGCTGCTGCTCGAATACGGCAGCGATCGCACGCGCGGCTTTTACGGCAGCTGGCAGTTCGTGAGCCAGGGGATGAACACGGTGGTCGGATCGCTGCTCGGCGTCGGTTTGGCCGCGACGCTGTCGCCGGCCGCGCTCGAAAGCTGGGGCTGGCGCGTGCCGTTCGTGATCGGCATGGCGATGGGGCCGATCGGCATCTATATCCGGCGGCATCTCGACGAGACGCTGCCGGGTGTCGAAGATGGCGCGGCAGCGGCTGGTGAAATGGGTGCGCAGCGCGCTTCACAGCCTCCGTCGCTGCCGGTCCGCGACCTGTTCCGCGACCACGCACGCTCGATCACGACCGGCGTGCTGACGACGATCGGCGGCACCGCGGCGAACTACATCGTGCTGTTCTATCTGTCGACATACGCGATCCGCATCCTGCATCTGCCGATGGCGACCGCGCTGTGGGCCGCGTGGACCGGCGCGGTCGTCACGGTGATCTGCTCGCCGTTCGCCGGCGCGCTGTCCGATCGGGTAGGGCGCAAGCGCGTGCTGTGGGTATCGCGCGTGTTGCTGATTTTCGCCGTCTACCCGGCGTTCATGGCGATCAATGCGTCGCCGACGGTGCCGGTGCTGCTCGCGGTGGTCGCGGGCCTTGCGCTGCTCGTCACGTTCACCGCGGTGCCCAATATCGTGATGCTGCCTGAGCTGTTTCCGCGCGCAATTCGCGCGACCGGCATGTCGATCGTGTACTGCCTCGGCGTGTCGATTTTCGGCGGCTTCGCCCAGTTCTTCGCGACCTGGCTGATTCAGGTTTCGGGCAGCAATCTCGCGCCGGCGTGGTATCTGATCGGCTGCGGCGTCGTGTCGTTGCTGCCGTTGCCGTTCATGCGCGAGACCGCGGGCAGGGCGATCGATTGACGTGACGGGGACTGCGGTCGGCTGTAAAAAAAGAGGCGTGATATTTCGATCGCGCCTCTTTTGTCGTTTGCACCGCGGTGTCAATACGAACGCCGCGCATCACCGGTGAATTCGTGACCTGCTCGTTTGATTGCGACCGGACTACGACGGGCCGCCCGCGTCCGCCCTGACCCTGTTGCGCTCCAGTCTCATGTACAGGTTCGCGACGCAGATACCGAAGACGATGTGAACGAACAGGCTGGCGCCGTTGCGCGCTTCTGCAAACCACGGAAAAAACTGTGTCATGCCGTAGAAATTGATCAGGTAAACGACTACAGCGAAAGCGCCACCCGCCAGTGAAGCCATTCCCATGCTCGAGTCAAGCTTGAATGACGTCATGATCAGACCGAGGATAAGCGCCAATACGATGGCAAGGCCAAAATGCACCACAAAGGCCGCGAGCACGATGCCAATCGAGAATGATTGCGGCGATTGCAATGCGCCTCGTCCCAGCATGATCGCGGCGACCATGCGTGGGGGCTCCAGCAGACTTCCGCCCGTCATCACTGCCATCAGGACAACTCCTAACGCCAGGAACACAGCCCCCGCGATGACGCCTGCCAGCACGGCTGCGCGCCAGTCGGGCAGGCCGTGTGTGAATTGATGGGAACCCATGTGAAGTTGCACGATTTTTCTCCCGATTGATTCGGATAATTCATTCTAGTTCTCTGTGTCGCGAGATTGATAGCGCCGCGTGACTATCGTCAGCCCGAGGAATGATCTTCGTTCTGGCGACCACGTGGCGTGCAGTCGTGTCAGCGGATCGATAATTAATCTTTTAACTGGCAGTGGAGGATCAAATGCCTTGCTGTCTGCTTTCGGCAACGGCCGCAAGCTATCCGTTCGGTGTGCGCGAAAGTGATCAACCAGAACGGCGGCAATGGCGTAGTGTTACATAGCGGACTGTTCAGAGTGGACGGAATGGAACCCGATCGCGGCACCATGGCGTAGTCCCGGTGCGTGCCACCGCGTGCACCTTTGCCTCGGCACGGGTGAGGTGGGGCGGCATAGTCTGCTACCGCTAGTCAATGATGGAAGGAGGCCACATGTCACTCATCGTCGCAGCACGCTTTACGACATTCCCCGCCGCTGAAGACGCGGCGCAACGGCTCTTCAATGCCGGTTTCGTCGAGGAGGACGTCACCCTGTTTTTCGTCAATCCGCCCGGCCAGCACGCACGTTTTCAGCCCGGCGGTGGTACCAGCACCGACGCAAACGCGAGAGAGGCGCCGAAGGGTGCCGAGATAGGCGTCACGATTGGCGCAGCGGTTGGCGCCGTGCTCGGCGTCGGGATCTTCGCGGTGTTTTCGGCGCCGCTCATCGTGTCGCTGATCGCAGCCGGGGTGAGTGCGTATGTCGGCGCATTGGTCGGCGCGATGATGCGCACGCAGGAAGCCAGCGACGAAGAAATCCGTGATTCCGGCGTGCTGGTGGCCGTACACGTGTCGCCGGACAACCAGTTGGACGCCGCACGGGTGCTGCGCGATGCGGGAGGCGCGGCGATCGAACGCGCTACCGGCAACTGGCAACAAGGGCGGTGGGCCGACTTCGATCCGCTCAAGCAGCCTGTGCCGCTCAGCGAATTCAGTGAGAAGCACGCCTGATTCGAAGGTGTTTTTCGCCGAAATTTTCAGCGAGCGAGAAAACATGAACGGCCCGGCATTTGTCGGGCCGTTTCGTATTTGGAGCGGTGCGTTCCAGGCACGCCCCCGTGCTGGCGCTGCGCGCGGAACGCCTCGGCAGCAATGCGCTCGCGCTGGCGGCGCCCCCCACGATGGCGCGCGTCTACTACCCGGGCGCCGGACGCAACTCCCGCCACTCGAGGAACGGTCGGCGATTAGATCAATGGAAGAAGAGTTCGCGCATGCCGAAGGTGTGATGCGCTTCGGCAGCCATCAGCACCAGCAGCACCAGCAGGCACAGGGGCGGTATCAGGATCGCGTACACCAGCGCCAGCCGCTCCCACATCATGTGCATGAAAATCGACACGATCAGCCCAGCCTTGGCGATCATCAGTACGATGATCAGCGTCCAGCGCAGCAGGCCCTGCACGTGGAAGTAATCCACCATGTACGACAACGTGCTCAGTACGAACAGCAGGCCCCAGATCTTCAGGTAAATGCCGATCGGATGCTGCTGGCCGTGCGCGGCGTCGGGTCGATGGGCGAGATCGGTGTGTTCCATGGTCTGCCTCACCACAAATAGAACAGCGCAAAGATGAACACCCACACCAGGTCGACGAAGTGCCAGTACAAGCCGGCAATCTCCACGATCTGGAAGTTGCCGTGCTCGGTGAACCCCGGCTGCAGGATCTTGCGTCTTATCAGCAGCAGGTAGATCACACCGCAACTCACGTGAAAGCCGTGGAACCCGGTGATCATGAAAAAGCACGCGCCAAACTGCGCCGCGCCCAGCGGGTTACCCCAGGGGCGGATACCTTCATGGACGATCAGCTTGGTCCATTCGAAGGCCTGCATCGACACGAAGGTCGCGCCCAGCAGCGCGGTCGCCAGCAACAGTTGGGCGGCGCGCCGGGCGTTGCGCCGGTAGCCAAAGTTGACAGCCATCGCCATGGTGCCGCTGCTGCTGATCAGGACGAACGTCATGATGGCGATCAGCAGCAAGGGCACATCCACGCCGAAGACAGTGAGCCCGAACACCTTGGAAGGGTCGGGCCACGGCACGGTGGTCGACATGCGCACCGTCATGTAGCCGATCAGGAAACTGCTGAAGATGAAGGTGTCCGACAGCAGGAAGATCCACATCATCGCCTTGCCCCACGGCACCTTGAAGGCCTCGCGGTCGGCCGACCAGTCCGTGACGATGCCGCGCCAGCCGTCAGGCCCGGCGTCGGGGGGCGGGGTGACAGCGGATTCGGTCGGGAGCGTGGGCGTGGTCATGGCGCAGCTCCATACAGCGGCCCGCAGATGGCGGCGACGAACCCAGGGGTGATCCACCACATCGCCGCCAGCAGCACGAGCCAGACAGCCAGCAGGAAATGCCAGTAGATGGCGCACAGCGCGATGGCACGCTGGGTCCGGAACGGGTTCCCACGCTGCAGACGCGCGATCGTCACGGCCCAGGCCACCAGCCCGCCCAGCACATGCAACCCGTGCAGGCCGGTGAGCAGGTAGAGGAAGCTATTGGAAGGATTGACGGCGACAGTCTGCCCCGCCGCCGACAGCATGCGCCACGCGCTCAGTTGTCCGATCACGAACACGGCCGCGAGCACACCGCCGCACAGCAGCCACGCCGCGCGGTGCATGGTAATCCGCCGGGCGCGCTGCATGGCGATGCTTGCCAGCACCAGCGCGCCGGTGTTCCACCACAGCAGAGCCGGATGCGGGATCGGCTGCCAGTCGGGCTCGCGCATGCGCATCGCATAGGCGAGCAGCAGCAGTGAAAACAATGTCGTTGCCACCGCCATGAAGATGATCAGGCCGATGCGGCTCGCATTCGGCAAGACAGGCGGCGGGTCAGGAACGAAGGAGCGGCGCAGTGTAGTCATTCGCTTGCCTCGCCGGGTTGCAGCGTCGGGTGGGCCGGTGCCGGTTCGGGCGCCGTCTCAGGCGGCTGGTTTTGCGGGACGAAGTCTTCCGCGCGCCCCGGCGGGCTGTATTCGTACGCCCAGCGGTAGACGACGGGCTGCACGGCGCCCCAGTTGCCGTGCACGGGCGGTGTTTGCGGCGTCTGCCATTCCAGCGTGGTGGCGCGCCACGGGTTGCCGTCGGCACGCTTGCCGCGCACGAGGCTCCACACCAGGTTGTACAGGAACAGCAACTGCGCCGCCGCGACGATCAGCGCAACGACGGTGATGAACGTGTTGAGCGTCTGCGCCGAATGCGGAATGAAGCTGTAGCCCTCATACTGGTAATAACGCCGCGGCATGCCCAGGATGCCGAGATAGTGCATCGGGAAGTAGATCGCATAGGTGCCGACGAAGGTAACCCAGAAGTGCACGCGCCCGAGCGTGTCGTTGAGCATGCGGCCCGTCACCTTCGGAAACCAGTGGTAGATGCCGCCAAACACCACCAGGATCGGCGACACGCCCATCACCATATGGAAGTGCGCCACCACGAAGTACGTGTTCGACAGCGGAATGTCCACGCTCACGTTGCCGAGGTAGAGCCCGGTTAGCCCACCCAGCACGAAGGTGCTGATGAAGCCGATGGCAAACAGCATCGGCACGGTCAGGTGGATATCGCCGCGCCACAGCGTCAGCACCCAGTTGTAGACCTTGAGAGCGGTCGGAACGGCGATGATGAGCGTGGTCGTGGCAAAGAAGAAGCCGAAGTACGGATTCATGCCGGCGATGAACATGTGGTGCGCCCAGACCACGAAGCTCAGCGCACCGATGATGATGATGGCCCACACCATCATCTTGTAGCCGAAGATGTTCTTGCGCGCGTGGGTGCTGATCAGGTCCGACACGATTCCAAAGGCCGGCAGCGCGACGATGTAGACCTCCGGATGCCCGAAGAACCAGAACAGGTGCTGGAACAGCAGCGGGCTGCCGCCGGCATGCTTGAGCGTCTGCCCCATCGACACCACGGCCGGCACAAAGAAGCTGGTGCCGAGTGTCCTGTCGAGCAGCATCATCACCGCCGACACGAACAGCGCCGGAAACGCCAGCAGCGCCAGAATGGTCGCCGCGAAGATGCCCCACACCGTGAGCGGCATGCGCATGAGCGTCATGCCGCGCGTGCGCGCCTGCAGTGTGGTGGTGACGTAATTCAAGCCGCCCATCGTTGCCGCGACGATGAAGATCGCCAGCGACACCAGCATCAACACGATGCCCCATTCCACGCCCGGCGTGCCCGGCAGGATCGCCTGGGGTGGATACAGCGTCCAGCCCGCGCCGGTCGGCCCGCCTGGCACGAAGAAGCTCGACACCAGCACCAGCACGGCCAGCAGGTAGACCCAGTAGCTCAGCATGTTGAGAAACGGGAACACCATGTCGCGCGCGCCCAGCATCAGCGGGATCAGGTAGTTGCCGAAGCCGCCCAGAAACAGCGCCGTCAGCAGGTAGATCACCATGATCATCCCGTGCATGGTGACGAACTGATAGTAGTGGTTGGCGTCGATGAAGCTGAACTTGCCCGGAAAGCCGAGCTGCAAGCGCATCAGGTTGGACAGGACAAGGCCGACCAGGCCGATGGCGATGGCCGTCAGCGAGTACTGCACGGCGATGACCTTGTGGTCCTGGCTCCAGACATACCGGGTCCAGAAGCTTTGCGGGCCGTGTTCGGGGTGCGCGTAGGTCATTGCGTCTGCTCCGCTAGGGTTGGGCTGCGCTGGTGGCGGCCGAGCCGCCTAGCGATTGGATGTAGGCCACCAGTGAGGTCAGCTCCTGCTCGCTCAGGTCGAACTTCGGCATGATGGGTGCGAAGCCCTTCACGACGCGGGCCGTCGGGTTGCGGATGAAGGCGCGCAGATAGGCTTCGTCCACCTTCGCGGTGCTGCCGTCGGCCATCGTTTCGGTCTTGCCGTACAGGCCCTTCCAGGTGGGGCCCACGCGCGGACTGCCGTCCACGGTATGGCAGGCGAAGCAGCCCTTGGCCTCTGCGAGCGTCTTGCCCTGGTTAGCGAGCGCCTGGGCGCCGCCGCCTGCAGCGGCGGTTGCGGCCTGCACCCTGGCCTGCTGCTGCGCGAACGTGCTCTGCTGCGTCAGCCAGCGCGCGAACGATGCTTCGTCTTCCACTACCACCACGCCGCGCATGTTGGCGTGCCCGAGACCGCAAAGCTGCGCGCACAGAATGTCGTAACGCCCGGCCTTGGTCGGCGTGAACCAGAAGGTGGTCACCATGCCGGGCACTATGTTCATGCGCGCGCGGAACGGCGGTACATAGAAGTCATGAAGCACGTCGCGCGACCGTGTCAGGACCTGGATCGGCCGGTTCAACGGCAGGTGCACCTCGGGTGTCTCGATCAGGTAGTTGTCACGGCCGTTGGGGTCGCCGGGGTTCATGCCGAAGGGGTTGTCGTTGCTGATGTAGCGCACGTCCGTCGTGCCCAGCTTGCCGCCGGGGCCGGCAAAGCGGAAGCGCCATTGCCATTGCTGGGCGAACACTTCCATCTGCAGCACGTTGGACGGCGGCCGTATGTAGTCCGCGTAGACGAAGAGCCCCGGTGCCAGCAACGCTGCCACGCCTACCGAGGTCAGGCCGATCAGCCACCATTCCAGCCGCCTGTTGTGCGGCTCGTAGTCAGCGCGATGACCCTTGCGGTGGCGGTAGCGCACCAGTGCGATCACGATGAACAGGTTGATCGCGATGAAGAACACGCCGGTAATGACGAGCGTGATCGTCAGCATGTCGTCCATGCGCACCCAGTTCGAGGCGATCGGCGTGGTCCACCACGGGCTGGCAAAGTGAAACCCCACCGCCAATACGATGATCAGGAACAGGGCAATCGCAAGCGACATAGGTCACCTCGCTGCGCGTCACTCGCTGGGAGCCGCTAACAAAAGGCCCCAGGCGTCGGCGCCGCCTTGCCGTACTTCGGTACTGTCCGCGCCGGCACGTCTTTAGACCAAAGGTAGTCCTCTCCTCTGCATCGTGCAAGGCTGCGCAAGGGGGAAGTGCGCCCCATGTATAGGGCGGATGAATGGAGGAGCCGCTTGCTGCGATGCAATGCGAAACGGCCGCCTCCTGCATCGATTTCCCAGGCCAACTATGTCTCCTGATGGCACGCGGCAGGGGTACGATAAACAGCATCGACCCGTTGGGGGACTCCTTGATTGATGGAGAGCCGACATGAGACGTCTTTATTTCCTCGTACCTGACACGACGACGGCGAAGGCGATCGTAGACGACTTGCTGCGGGCGCGGATCACATGGCGACATATCCATGTCCTCGCGAATCACAGTGTCGCACTCGAACAGTTACCCGAGGCATCCTTACTGCAAAGCAGCGACGTCGTGCACTCGCTAGAACGCGGCGTTGCGCTCGGCGGTGCGACCGGCGCGCTTCTCGGCCTCGTGGCACTGGTGTTTCCTCCCGCGGGGCTCACGATTGCGGGCGGAGCCGTCGTCGCATTGACGTTGACAGGTGCCGGCTTCGGAGCCTGGACGGCCACGATGATCGGCGTCGACGAACCGAACGCACGACTCGAGCGCTTTCGCGGCGCCATCCGTGACGGCCAGATTCTGATCATGGCCGACGTGCCTGGATCGCGCGAACAGGAGATCGAGCAGATGGTCGCGCATCATTTTCCGAAGGCCGATCTCGAAGGTGCGGAGCCGACGACCCCGATCTTCCCCTGAGTAGCAGTCGAGACGAGGCCATCGGCGCCCCTTGTCCTTCGTCACGACTTTCTTGAACGTGTGTATTTCTTGAAGAGCCGACACAAAAAAAATCTACAAACCGCAGACCGAATCGTTCCAGCTCACGAACACGGCGCCGCTGACCGCCCAGTGTGACGGCACGACGCCGTCGGAATGGTTCAGCCGCTTGCGGCGCGAACTGACTATGACAGTCAGCTCACGCGCCGACTCATACACCTGACGCGCCTCACCGCGCCGCCGACTTCCCACGCCCAGGCACCGCCGCGCCATTGCCATCGCCGTTGCTGGTTGCCGCCACGCGCGTCTCGGGCATCGCCGCCCACACCAGCAGCACCGCGAGTGCACCGGCCGCCGCGAGGCAGAAGAAGCTCACCATGTTGCCGAAACGATCGGCGACGAAGCCCGCCGCGGTCGTGCTCAGCGTCGCGCCGATGCCGGCCGCGAGTCCGAACAGACCGATACACAGGTTGTAACGGCCCTTGTCGCCGGCGACGTCGGCGGCGATCAGCGGCAGCATCACGCCGAATACCGCGGCGCTCAAGCCGTCGAGCATCTGCACCGGCACGAGCAGATAAGGGCTGCTGATGCCCGCGAACAGCAGCGCGCGCAGCGGCAGTGCGGAGAAGCCGAGCAGCAGGATCGGCCGGCGGCCCCAGCGTTCGGCCGAGCGTCCGACCCACGGCGACATCATCGCGACGATCGCCTGCGGCACGATGATGCACGCCGCGATCACGAGCTGCACGTTGTCGCCCATGCCGGCCGTCACTTCGCCGGCTGCGAGGTTCAGCATCGCCGCGTTCGACAGATGGAACAGCACGATGCACGCGGCGAACAGCAGCATGCGCCGGTCGCGCAGCAGCTCGCGCAGGCTTTCGCGGCGCTCGAGCTGCTCGGGGGTGGGCAGCGCTTGCGGCAGCTCGATCGTGTCGGTGCGCTGGATCATCGATAGCGCGATCAGCGCGGGAACCGCGAGACCGGCGGTCAGAAAGAACACTGCGCGCGGCGAGTAGTACTCGCCGAACAGTCCCATCAGACCGGCCGCGACCGCGCTGCCGATCGACGCCCAGCGCGCATTGCGGCCGAGCCGGTCGCCGAGCTTCGCGCGACCCACCAGCGCGAACGAGATCGCCGCGAGCGCCGGCGTCAGCATGCAGCTCGCGAAGCCGTGGAACACCTCGGCGGCGATCACCGGCAGCAGGGTCGGGCTCATCGCGAGCAGCATCGCGCTCAGGATGATCGCGGTGATCGCCCACGCGGCCGCCGCCTTCTTGTTGCGCAACGCATCGACCGCGGCGCCGCCGGGCACCTGGCTGACCATCGCGCTGATCGTGCCGACCGACAGCACCATGCCGATCTCGCCCTGGGTCCACTTGTGCGACGCGAGATACGACGCGATGAACGGCCCGAAGCCCGTCTGCACATTGGCGACGAAGAAGTTGAGCCAATCGAGCGCGCGCAGACTTCGCGCCGTGACCTGAGTGCGGACCGTCATCGGACCGCCCGTGCGTTGGAAACCGCGACGGCCGACGCTGCGGCCGGCGGCGCCGAGGCCGCCGGCGCGGCGCTCGCGGCAGACTGCGCAGGCGGTGCGGGTGGCGGCGCCGGCGACACCGCGCGGATCGGCTTGTCGGCCACATAGGGCGGCGTCGCGTTGATCTGCGCGTCGCTCAGCTCGATCTGCGGATGCAGCTCCTTGTCGCGCGTAACGAAGCGCAGCGCCGACCAGTTCGCGGCGATCGTGCGCCGGTCGGTGCTGACGATGCCGCTGACGTCGAGCACGACCGCCTGCGGCTGCGCGTTGCCGTCGATCAGCACGTCGACCACGCGGCCCACCTTGGCGCCGTTCGCGCGCTCGACGGTCGCATCGAGCAGCGCCAGCTCCAGCGCGTTCGTTTTGTTCGCGGCGGCCGGCACGGCCGTCGCGGTCAGCGTGATCGGCGCGCCCTTCGCGGTCGGCGTGAAGTGGAACGCGCCCCACGGGAAGTTCACCTTGCGATCCCCGACGCCGAGGAAGCCCTGCAGATTGACGACCATTTCACGCGGCTTGCCGGCTGCGTCGGCAGTCATGTCGACCGCGCGGCCAACCACCTTGCCGTCGGGTTTCTGCACCTGGCTGTCGAGCAGCGTGTGCGCGTCGCTGCGCTCGATCGTGCGCAGCACGATCAGCGGCGGCGGCGGTGGCGGGGGCGGCGGCGGAGCCGGCACGACGACGGGCGGCGGCGGTTCGACCTTGTGCGGCTTGACGACCGGCTTCTTCGGCTTCTTCGGCTCCTCCGGCCCCTCGTTCGCCTCGGTCTCGACCGGCTCGGGCGCCGATGCGGCGACCGGCGCGCTCGCCGGCTCGACCGGCATCACCCTCGCGTCGACGATCGGCGCCTGCTGCGTACCCCACAGCAGGCTGCTGCAACCGGACAGCGCGGCGAGCGCGAACAGCGCGGCCACGGTGCATAGCCAGCGAAACAATCGAAGCATCTCTAGCGAATCAGGCGACTCGAGCGGGCGAAGCGATCCAAGCGGTCCAAACGGGACAATCGGCAGGCGCCCGGCGGGGCGCGGAAAACCGCCAGTCATCGGGAAAAACTCCACGGGCAGGTGCGGACGGGCGCGATGAGCCGCCGCGGTTGGAATGGGGTACGGCCCAGAGTTTAACCTGCGCTGCCGCGCGGACAGGCTTTCGCGGACAGGCTTGCAGGCGTTTCGCCGATGCTCTGGCGATACGGCGCTGCACGCCGCGTGCCTGGAACGCCATCGCCGCGATGGGTTCGGCACGTTTCGCGGCGGCTCCGACATCGTAGGTGTAAACGCGCGCAGTGCTCGCGTGAGCGACCGCCGCGCAAAAGTTATAAGTCGCGCGACATGCCCGGCATGCCATACATGCGATTGGACACATAGTTCTCTTCACCTACATTTCGACTCAGAAAAGCGTTACCCACACCAACAATTCCACGAGACGAACCTGATGACGGCCGCGCCAGCGGCCGTTTCAGCGCGCTGATAAAGGAGGCACTCATCATGATGGAACCCCAGGCCCTCGCGAATTCCGACGTCGCGAGCGAATCCTTCGACACCGGATCATTCCGCGGTAAAGGCTTTCTCGACCGCTACTTCGACATTTCCGCGCGCGGCAGCACGCAGCGCCGGGAGATCGTCGCGGGCATCACGACCTTCCTCGCGATGGTCTATTCGGTATTCGTCGTGCCGGGCATGTTCGGCAAGGCGGGCTTCGATACCAGCGCGGTGTTCGTCGCCGTGTGTCTGACCACGGCGTTCGGCTCGCTGCTGATGGGCGTGTGGGCGCGTCTGCCGATCGCGATCGGCTGCGCGATCTCGCTGACCGCGTTCACCGCGTTCGGCCTCGTGCTCGGCAAGGGCCTGCATCCGAACGTCGCGCTCGGCGCGGTGTTCCTGATGGGCGTCGTGTTCACGACGATTTCGGTGACCGGCGTGCGCTCGTGGATTCTGCGCAATCTGCCGACCGGCATCGCGCACGGCACCGGCATCGGCATCGGCCTGTTCCTGCTGCTGATCGCCGCGAACGACGTCGGCCTCGTCGTCAAGAATCCGGGCGCCGGGCTGCCGGTGTCGCTCGGCAATATCACGGCGTTGCCGGCGCTGATGTCGGTCGCGGGACTCGCCGCGATCTTCGGGCTGGTGCGGCGGCGCGTGCCGGGCTCGATCCTGATCGTGATCGTCGCGATCTCGGCGATCGGGCTCGCGATCGATCCGGCCGTGGCGTTTCACGGCATCTTCGCGGTGCCGTCGTTGAGCGCGCCGGGGCACGCGTCGCTGATCGGCGCGATGGACGTGAAGGGCGTGCTGTCGATGGCGGTGCTGCCGAGCGTGCTCGCGCTCGTGATGACCGCGGTGTTCGACGCGACCGGCACGATCCGCGCGGTCGCCGGCCAGGCGGGGCAACTCGACGAGAACGGCCGCATCATCAACGGCGGCCGCGCGCTGACCGCCGATTCGCTGAGCTCGATCTTCTCGGGCCTGCTCGGCGGCGCGCCGGCGGCCGCGTATATCGAATCGACGGTCGGGGTCGCGGCGGGCGCGAAGACCGGGATGGCGGCGGCGGTCGTCGGTCTGCTGTTTCTGGTCGTGATGTTCTTCTCGCCGCTCGCCGCGCTGGTGCCTTCGTACGCGACCGCGCCCGCGCTGATGTACGTGGGGCTGCTGATGCTGTCGAACGTCAGCAAGCTGCATATGGACGACATGGTCGACGCGATGGCGGGACTCGTGTGCGCGGTGTTCATCGTGCTGACCGCGAACATCGTGACCGGCATCATGCTCGGCTTCGCGACGCTCGTGATCGGACGCGTCGTCAGCGGCGAGTATCGCAAGCTCAACGTGGGCACCGTGGCGATCGCGGTGGTGCTGGTCGGGTTTTATGTCGGCGGCTGGGCGATCTGAGTTTCGTTGCAGGTAGTCGTGGTTCTCCACCTTGACGCGGTGCGTCGCGATCCGCGGCGTGCCGCGTATCTTTTTGTCCGGTCCTCGGTGCCCACTGTCCTTGACTTCCGCGCCGGCGCTTCTAAACCATATCCTTATGGTCAAGCCCTGCATGCGCAGGAAAGGAGACGCAGATGGAACCGCAACATCGCATCGGCAGCCGGGAAGAGTGGCTGGCCGCGAGCCGCGCGCTGCTCGCCGACGAAAAAGCGCATATGCGCGCCGGCGACGAACTTGCGCGCAAGCGTCGCGAATTGCCGTGGGTCAAGGTCGACAAGCTTTATACGTTCGATACGCCTGACGGCCGCAAGACGCTCGCGGAACTGTTCGACGGCCGCAGCCAGCTGATCGTTTATCACTTCATGCTGGGCCCGGACTGGGAGGAGGGGTGCGTCGGCTGCTCGTTCCTGTCGGACCATATGAGCGGCATTCTCACGCATCTGGTCCATCACGACGTCAGCTATGTGACGGTATCGCACGCGCCGCTCGAGAAGATCGACGCGTTCAAGCGGCGCATGGGATGGACCTTTCCGTGGGTGTCGTCGAGCGGCAGCGATTTCAATTTCGACTACCACGTGTCGTTCACGCCCGAGCAGCTGGCGAGCAAAAAGGCGTTCTACAACTTCACCGAGCAGGACGTCGGCATTGACGAACAGCACGGCCACAGCGTGTTCTACAAGGACGAAAACGGCGACGTGTACCACACGTACTCATGCTACGCGCGCGGCGACGAGCGCTTCGTGAACACCTACGCGCTGCTGGACATCGCGCCGAAAGGCCGCAACGAGCAGAGCAATCTGACCGACTGGGTCAGGCATCACGACCGCTATGACGATCACGCGCGCGCGGCTTGCCCGGCCTGCGGATCGTACACGGTGTGAAATGGTGAAGCGTCGATGCAGAGGGTGAGGGGCGCGCGCCGCGCCAAGCCGGCGCGCCGCCTCCTGCAAAGCTCGTTACAGCGCCATGTCGAAGGCGGGTTTGAGGAACATTTCCATCGCCATCACGATGAGGCTCATCGCGGCGGCGGCCAGCGTCAGAACCCCGTATTCGTCGTAGCGCGTGTCATACAGACACGCTACGACGAACAGAATCGCCATCAGGTTGGTCAGCCAGTCGAAGTTCAGCGCGAAGCTCATCGGTCGAATCGGAGCGGGTATGCGACGGTGGCATCGCACCGTCAGGTGCCCGCGATTCTAGCGAAATGAGCTTACGGATTCGCAACGGCCGCGCTTACACAGTTTACGGTGCGTGGCGCGCAAAGCCCCGTCAGACGGCGCTTTGCGGCACCATCATGTCGCGTTCGATCCATTCGATCACTGACGTGCGCCGCGGTTGCCAGCCAAGCAGCTTGCGCGCGCGTTCGCCGCGCACGCGGCTATTCGAGCCCAGGCCGTACGAGGCCATTTCGTAGCCCCATTCCTGTTTCGCGTCTTCGAGCGGCCAGTCTTGCGGCGCGCCGAGCTTCATCGCGCGTGCAATCGCGGCGCTCATGTCGCTGAACGACGCTTCGCCGCTCTCGACGAAATAGAACGTGCCGGCAGGGGTTTTATCGAGCGCGAGGCGGTACAGCTCGGCGACGTCGTCGATATGCACGTTCGACCAGATGTTGCCGCCGCTGCCCACATGACGCACGACGCCGCTCTTCTGCGCCTGGCGCACGAGCCGCGGCAACTGCACGCTCGCGCTGCCGGCCACCGCGCCGTGACCGTAGATCAGCGTGTTGCACAGCACGGCCGAGCGCACGTTGCGCTGCGCGGCGTCGAGCACCAGTTGATCGATCGCGACGCGCGCGGCCTTGTCGGCGGTCGGGGTGGGCAGCGCGTCTTCGTGATAGATGCGCGCGTCACCGGCTTCGCCGCCCGACGCATCGCCGACGATGCTCGACCCGCTGGTGTGCAGAAACACCTTGCCCGAACCCGCGAGTCCGTCGATCAGCGCGCGCGCCGCGCCTTCGTGATCGCTGCTCGCGGCGTTGATCACCGCGTCGGCCGCTTGCGCTTCGGCGATCAGCACCGCGCGGTCGTCGAGCGTGCCGATGACCGGCTCGATGCCGAGCCGTTGCAACTCGGCACTGTGTTCGGGCTTGCGGATCAGCCCGCGCACCTGATGGCCGGCGCGCGCCAGATGCGCCGCGATCGAGCCGCCGATGAAACCGCTTGCGCCAGTAACGAAAATCTTCAAGACGTTCTCCTGAGGGAAATGCCAGACAGGCACGCAGTATCGCTCGCGCGGATTCTCGCAAAAAGCGTGTTAGTCTCAAATCAATCTTGATTTGAAATCAACAATGAAAACCTCCACCGACGAATTGCTGGTGTTCGTCACCGTGATCGACAGCGGTTCGATCACGGCGGCGGCAGAGAAGCTGGGTCAGACCGTCTCGGGCGTGAGCCGCGCGCTCACGCGTCTCGAACAGAAGCTCGACACCGCGCTGGTGCGGCGTACGACGCGGCGACTGCACCTGACCGAGGAGGGCGACGCGTTCCTGCGGCGCGCCCGCGCGATTCTCGACGCGCTCGAAGAGGCCGAGGAGTCGGTCGCGCGCGGCCGCGAACGGCCGTCGGGGCGCTTGCGCGTCGATGCGGCGTCGCCGTTCATGCTGCATTGCGTGGCGCCGCATATGACCGCGTTTTCGGCGCTGTATCCGGAGATCCGGCTCGAACTGACCAGTAACGAGCGGATCGTCGATCTGCTCGAGCAGAAGGTCGACATCGCGATCCGGATCGGCGCGCTGCAGGATTCGACGCTGCATGCGCGCGCGCTCGGCGAGAGCAGGCTGCGCGTGCTCGCGAGCCCGGCGTATCTGGCCGAGCACGGCGAGCCGACCACGCTCGATGCGTTGCGCGCGCATCGGCTGATCGGCTTTACGGCGCCGGAGCATCTGAATCGCTGGCCGTTGACGGCAGGGGGCCGGGGAACGAAGCGCGCCAACGGGCAGCGGGACGAAGCCGCGCTGCTGAAGATCGAACCGTCGATCACCGCATCGAGCGGCGAAACCTTGCGGCAACTGGCGCTATCCGGCTGGGGTATCGCCTGTCTGGCCGACTTCATGGCCGCCGCCGACGTGCGCGAGCACCGCCTCGTGCCGATTCTCGGCAACCTGCTCGTCGACGAACGGCAGCCGGTGCATGCGGTGTACTACCAGAGCGCATCGCTCGCCGGGCGCGTGCAGTGCTTTCTCGATTTCATCGCGGCGCGGGTCAAGCTCTGATCCGCGTCGCAGCGCCTTCTCTCCTATAACTCAGATATCGGGCGAGCCGCGCCGCGAAGGTGTATATACAACCGTGGTTTAAGCCACAGGACCGACCTGCGCCAGCCGATGCGTCCCGCATCCACCACATGCGGCCAACGGCCAAACGTGCCGATTTCGCGCCGAGCCATGCGGCAAATAATGGAAATCCCCAGGCACGAAATCTCGAAAAACAAGTTGTATATACAAGGCTCGCCGGCTAGACTTATTTGAACTTGTATAGACAGGACGACAACTATGATTCTGAAGCCCGGCTACCTGACCCTGCCGCAACTGCGCCAGATCGCACGCGAGCAGGTCACCCTGCAACTCGATCCCGCGAGCCATGCCGCCATCGACGCGTGCGCGCAGGCCGTCGCCGACATCACCGCCAAGGGCGAGCCGGCTTATGGCATCAACACCGGCTTTGGCCGCCTCGCCAGCACGCACATTCCGCGCGATCAGCTCGAACTGCTGCAACGCAATCTGGTGCTGTCGCACGCGGTCGGCGTCGGCGAGCCGATGTCGCGCCCGGTCGTGCGTCTGTTGATCGCGCTGAAGCTGTCGAGCCTCGGCCGCGGCCACTCGGGCATCCGCCGCGAAGTGATGGAAGCGCTGATCGCGCTGTTCAACGCCGACGTGCTGCCGGTGATCCCGGTCAAGGGCTCGGTCGGCGCCTCGGGCGACCTCGCGCCGCTCGCGCATATGTCGGCGATCCTGCTCGGCGTCGGCGAAGTGTTCGCAAAGGGCGAGCGCATGCCGGCCACCGAAGGGCTCGCGCTCGTCGGCCTGAAGCCGATGACGCTGCAGGCGAAGGAAGGTCTCGCGCTGCTGAACGGTACGCAGGCGTCGACCGCGCTCGCGCTGTACAACATGTTCGCGATCGAAGACCTGTTCCGCACGGCGCTCGTCGCCGGCGCGCTGTCGGTCGATGCGGCGATGGGCTCGGTCAAGCCCTTCGATGCGCGCATCCACGAACTGCGCGGCCATCAAGGCCAGATCGACGCGGCGGCCGCTTATCGCTCGCTGCTGCAAGGCTCGGCGATCAACGTGTCGCACGCCGATTGCGACAAGGTGCAGGACCCGTACAGCCTGCGCTGCCAGCCGCAGGTGATGGGCGCGTGTCTCGACCAGATGCGTCAGGCCGCCGAAACGCTGCTGAGGGAAGCGAACGCGGTTTCCGACAATCCGCTGATTTTCCCGGACACCGGCGAAGTGCTGTCGGGCGGCAACTTCCACGCCGAGCCGGTCGCGTTCGCGGCGGACAACCTCGCGCTCGCCGCGTCGGAAATCGGCGCGCTCGCCGAACGCCGCATCGCGCTCCTGATCGACGCGACGCTGTCGGGCCTGCCGCCGTTCCTCGTCAAGGATGGCGGCGTGAACTCCGGCTTCATGATCGCGCACGTGACGGCCGCCGCGCTCGCGTCGGAGAACAAGACGCTCGCGCATCCGGCCTCGGTCGATTCGCTGCCTACGTCGGCGAACCAGGAGGACCACGTGTCGATGGCGACGTTCGCCGCGCGCAAGCTCGGCGATATCGCCGACAACACCGCGAACATCCTGTCGATCGAACTGCTCGCCGCCGCCCAGGGCGTCGATCTGCGCGCGCCGCACAAGACCAGCCCGAGTCTGCAGAAGGTGATGGACCTCGTGCGCAAGGACGTTGCGCACTACGAGCTCGATCACTACTTCGCACCGGACATCGCGGCGGTCACGAAGCTCGTGCAGGCCGGCGCGGTCGCGAAGCTGAGCCCGTTCTCGTTCGTGTCGGAACAGTGAATTGTCGAGAGCGCGGATCACAACAATGAACGCACCCGCCTATCAGGGCATCAAGGACTTCATCCTCGCGCGCATTCATGCGGGCGAGTGGGCCGAAGGCGATCAGGTGCCCTCCGAAAACGAGCTTGCGCGCGAGTTCAGCGTCGCGCGCATGACGGTCAATCGTGCGTTGCGCGAGCTGACCTCGGAGCAGGTGCTGACACGCGTACAAGGCTCGGGGACTTTCGTCGCGCGGCCCAAGTACGAGTCGACGTTGGTGGCGATCCGCAGCATCTCCGATGAAATCGTTGCGCGCGGTCACCGCTATCAGGCGAAGGTGCTGAACATCGGCGCCAGCATCGCCGATGCGGCGCTCGCCGAAGAGATGCAGGTGAGCGCGGGCAGCCCCGTGTTTCATTCGCGTCTGCTGCATTTCGAAAACGACGAGCCGGTGCAGTTGGAGGAACGCTGGGTCAATCCGGCCGTCGCGCCCGAATACGGGTTGCAGGACTTCACGAACACGACGCCGAACCAGTACCTCGTGCGCGTCGCGCCGCTGCAGCGCGTCGAGTACCGCATCGAGGCGCTCGCCGCCGACGACATCACGCGCGAGCTGTTGAACATGAGTGAACGCGAGCCGTGTCTGGTGCTGCATCGGCGCACGTGGTCGCAAGGCGCGGTCGCCTCGATCGCGAACCTGTGGCACCCGGGCACCCGTTACCGCTTCACTGGGCATTTCTGAATTCGCGTTTTCGCCTTTTCGCGCTTTTTCGTCTTCGCCGAATCTTTATCGAACATCTTCCGCATTCCGAGGGACACCATGAACAATCCGAAACACATCGATCCGCGTCTTGATCCGACTCGCACGATCCGCGCACCGCGCGGCGCGGAAAAGACCTGCAAGACCTGGATCGCGGAAGCCGCGTACCGGATGATCCAGAACAATCTGGACCCCGAAGTCGCCGAGCACCCGCACGCGCTCGTCGTGTACGGCGGCATCGGCCGCGCCGCGCGCAACTGGGATTGCTTCGACCAGATCCTCGCGTCGCTGAAGGATTTGAACGAAGACGAAACGCTGCTGATTCAATCGGGCAAGCCGGTCGGCGTGTTCCGCACGCATGCGGACGCGCCGCGCGTGCTGCTCGCGAATTCGAACCTCGTGCCGCATTGGGCGACGTGGGAGCACTTCCACGAACTCGACCGCAAGGGCCTGATGATGTACGGCCAGATGACCGCGGGCAGCTGGATCTACATCGGCAGCCAGGGCATCGTGCAGGGCACCTACGAGACCTTCTTCGCGGTCGCGAACGAGCACTTCAACGGTGACCCGAAGGGCCGCTGGATTCTGACCGGCGGTCTCGGCGGCATGGGCGGCGCGCAGCCGCTTGCGGCGACGATGGCGGGTTTCTCGATGATCGCGGTGGAATGCGACGAGACGCGCATCGACTTCCGTCTGAAGACGCGCTACGTCGACAGAAAAGCGAAGACGCTCGATGAAGCGCTCGCGATGCTCGACGAAGCGAAGAAGACCGGCACGCCGATTTCGGTCGGCCTGCTCGGCAATGCCGCCGACGTGTTCGCCGAATGCGTCGCGCGCGGCATCACGCCGGACTGCGTGACCGACCAGACCAGCGCGCACGATCCGATCCACGGCTACCTGCCGCAGGGCTGGACGGTGGAAGACTGGCGCGAGCGTCAGAAGACCGCGCCGGACAGTATCGTCACGCCGGCCAAACAGTCGATGGCGAGGCAGGTGCAGGCGATGTTGACGTTGCAGGAACGCGGCGCGGCCACGCTCGACTACGGCAACAACATCCGTCAGATGGCGCTCGAAATGGGCGTGGAAAATGCATTCGATTTCCCCGGCTTCGTGCCGGCGTATATCCGCCCGCTGTTCTGCGAAGGCAAGGGGCCGTTCCGCTGGGTCGCGCTGTCGGGAGATCCCGAGGACATCTACAAGACCGATGCGAAGGTCAAGGAACTGATCCCCGACGATCCGCATCTGCACAACTGGCTCGATATGGCGCGCGAGCGCATCGCGTTCCAAGGTCTGCCGGCGCGGATCTGCTGGGTCGGGGTGAAGGATCGTTATCGTCTCGGTCAGGCGTTCAATGAAATGGTCAAGAATGGCGAGCTGAAGGCGCCGATCGTGATCGGCCGCGATCATCTCGACACGGGCTCGGTCGCGAGCCCGAACCGCGAAACCGAATCGATGAAGGACGGCTCGGACGCGGTCAGCGACTGGCCGCTGCTGAACGCGCTGCTGAACACGGCGGGCGGTGCGTCGTGGGTGTCGCTGCATCACGGCGGCGGCGTCGGCATGGGCTTCTCGCAGCACTCGGGCGTCGTGATCGTCGCGGACGGCACCGAAGCCGCGCACCAGCGCCTCGGCCGTGTGCTGCTGAACGATCCGGCCACCGGCGTGATGCGTCACGCGGATGCGGGTTATGAACTCGCGCAACAAACCGCACGCGAGGCGGGTCTCAATCTGCCGATGCTGGGCCGCTGATCGTGACCCAGGCCAACCACGCTGGCGACATGGCAAACGTCACGTTGATTCGCGGCGCCGAGCTCGTGGCGGCGCCGTGGAAAAACGGCGGCGGCGTTACGCGCGAAGTCGCGGCGTTTCCGTCGCAGCGCGGCGGCCAGGGCGCGGCGAGCGGCCATTTCGTGTGGCGCGTGAGCGTCGCCGATGTCGCGCAGGCCGGGCCGTTCTCGCGTTTCGACTGCGTCGACCGCACGCTCGTGTTGCTGTCTGGCGCGGGCATGCTGCTCGATGAGCTCGGCGACGCCGGCGTCGTGTCGACGCATGTGTTGCGGCAGCCGCTCGACATCGCGCGCTTTGACGGCGAGACGCGCATCGACGCAAGGCTCGTCGACGGCGCGACGCGCGACTTCAACCTGATGGTGCGGCGCGACGTGGCGCAGGGCGACTTGGACGTGTGGCGTGTCGGCGCGAAGCAGGACGCGCCGCGCGTGCTCGACGGCGACGTGGCGCTGCTGTTTTGCGCGGGCGGCGCGGTTACGGTCGCGTTGGCGCCGGATCACGCGCAAACGGTGCGGCTCGACACCGGCGATACGTTGCGCGTCGACGGGCCGAACGCGCTCGCTTGCACGCTAACGGGCGATGGCGCCGTGCTTGCGATCACGATCCGCTACACGCGATGACGATTCAACCGTGATCGGACAGCGCATGCGCTCCATCACGGCCAACCCATCCACAGACACGCAACGAGCGGCAAAGAGCACGCGATGAAGCAAACCGTCTGGCATCACCTGAACTTGTGCCCGCAGGGCGATCCTCGCCACACGCTTGCCGACGCCGCGATCGCCGTCGAAGACGGCCGTATCGCGTGGCTCGGCGCGTTCGCCGATTTGCCCGCGCAATATGCCGGATGGCCGCGCGAAGAGCTGCGCGGCGCGTGGGTGACGCCGGGCCTGATCGATTGTCATACGCACCTCGTGTATGGCGGCCAGCGCGCCGACGAATTCGCGCAACGGCTCGCGGGCGTCAGCTACGAAGAAATCGCGCGACAGGGCGGCGGCATCGTGTCGACGGTGCGCGCGACGCGCGCGGCGGACGAAGCGTCGCTGTTCACGCAAGCGGCGGCGCGGCTCGAACCGCTGCTCGCCGAAGGCGTGACGGCGATCGAAATCAAATCGGGCTACGGCCTCGACCTCGCGAGCGAGCGCAAGATGCTGCGCGTCGCGCGACAACTCGGCGAGCGCTATCCGGTCACGGTCTATACGACGTTTCTCGGCGCGCACGCGCTGCCGCCCGAATTCGCGGGCCGTGCCGACGCGTATATCGACGAAGTCTGCAACACGATGCTGCCCGCGCTCGCGGACGAAGGCCTCGTCGATGCGGTCGACGTGTTCTGCGAGCGCATCGGTTTTTCGCTGGAGCAAAGCGAGCGTGTGTTCAACGCGGCCGCGCGCTACAAGCTGCCGGTCAAGATGCACGCCGAGCAGTTGTCGAACGGCGGCGGCACCGCGCTCGCGGCGCGGCATCGCGCGCTGTCGGCCGATCACCTGGAGTTTCTCGACGAAGCCGGCGTCGCCGCGATGAAGGAAGCGGGCACCGTCGCGGTGCTGCTGCCGGGCGCGTACTACTTCATCCGCGAGACGCAGTTGCCGCCGCTCGAACTGCTGCGGCGCTACGAGGTGCCGATCGCAATCTCGACCGACAGCAACCCGGGCACGTCGCCGGCGACTTCGTTGCTGCTGATGATGAACATGGCGAGCACGCTGTTTCGCATGACCGTGCCCGAGGTGCTGCAAGGCGTGACCACGCATGCGGCGCGCGCCCTCGGCAACAGCGATCGGCACGGCGCGCTGCAAGCCGGTCGCGCGGCCGACTTCGCGGTGTGGTCGGTCGATTCGCTGGCCGAGCTCGCTTACTGGATTGGCCGGCCGCTGTGCTCGCGTGTCGTGCGCGCGGGCGAAACCGTTTATACGCGGCGCGAGTCGAGTGTGACCTGAACCGGAACTAGAACCTGAGAGATGACGCAATCCAATCAATCGTTGTTCGCCGCCGACGCGTATCTGCCCGAGGGCTGGCGCCGCAACGTGCTGCTCGAATGGGACGCACGCGGCACGCTGCGCGCCGTCATGCCGGATCAACCCGAAGCGCCGGCGGGTGTGCCGAAAGCGGCAGGTCCGCTGATGCCTGGCATGCCCAACCTTCACTCGCACGCGTTTCAGCGCGCGATGGCGGGGCTCACCGAATATCGCGCCAACGCGACCGATAACTTCTGGTCGTGGCGCGACCTGATGTATCGCTTTGCCGCGCGCATCACGCCGGAAGGCCTCGCGAGCGTCGCGCAGTGGCTTTACATCGAAATGCTGAAGGCGGGCTATACGTCGGTGTGCGAGTTCCACTACGTGCATCACGCACAGGACGGCCAGCGCTACGCGAATCAGGCCGAGCTTGCACAGCGTGTGGTGGACGCGGCAGCGGCGAGCGGTATCGGCATCACGATGCTGCCGGTGCTGTATCAGTACAGCGGCTTCGGCGCGCGTGCGCCGCGCGACGATCAGCGGCGCTTCATCAATACGCCGGAAAGCCTGCTCGATCTGCTCGGCACGCTGCGCGCCGCGCGCCCCGAACACGCGGCACTGCGTTACGGTGTGGCGCCGCATTCGCTGCGCGCGGTGTCGGAGGCATCGTTGCGCGCGCTGCTTAGCGGCATCGACGCGAGCGCGCCCGTGCATATCCATATCGCCGAACAGACCGCCGAGGTCGATGCGTGCATCGAAACCGAAGGCGCGCGGCCGGTGCAATGGCTGCTCGATCGATTCGACGTGGACAGCCGCTGGTGTCTCGTGCATGCGACCCATGTCGATGCGAACGAAACACTCGCGCTCGCGAAAAGCGGCGCGGTCGCGGGTTTGTGTCTGACCACCGAGGCCAATCTCGGCGACGGCATTTTCCCCGCGCACGACTATCTCGACGCGCACGGCCGCATCGGCGTCGGCTCGGATAGCCATATCGGCGTCGACTGGCGCGCCGAGTTGCGTCTGCTCGAATACGGCCAGCGCCTGACGCGCCGGCAGCGCAACGTGCTGGCGTCGGCGCAGGCTCCGCATGTCGCGGACCGCCTGTATGCGGCGGCGCTCGACGGCGGCGCGCGCGCAACCGGCCGCGCGGTCGGCGCGTTGCAGCCCGGCCATCGCGCGGACTGGCTCGTGCTCGACGCCGAGCATTCGAGCATCGCCGAGCACGAGCGAGAAGCGTGGCTGTCGGGCGTTGTATTCTGCGAGCACGGCGATACGCCGATCCGCGACGTCTATGCGGGCGGCATCAAGGTCGTCGACGATCGCCGGCATCGCGACGAAGAGGGTGCATATGCGCGCTATCGCGCGGCGCTCGCGGAACTGCTCAAATAGCGGCGATCACCACTGACCCGATTCTCCGATCCCAATGATTCCGGACTGACATGACTGCTTCGAACCTCACGCCGGTTTTCTCGCTGCATCAGGGAAGCCTGCCGCTGCTGATCTCGATCCCGCATCTGGGCACGCAAATCCCCGCCGACATCGCCGCGACGATGACGCCGGTCGCGCAACGCACCGACGATTGCGACTGGCATCTCGATCGCCTTTACGCATTCGCGAAGGTTCTCGGCGCGTCGTTCCTGACGCCTACCTACGCGCGCTACGTGATCGACCTGAACCGTCCGCCCGACGGTGCGAACCTGTACCCGGGGCAGGACACCACGGGTCTCTTGCCGGTCGATACGTTCGACAAGGAGCCGCTTTATCGCGACGGCCATCTGCCCGATGACGCCGAAGTCGCGCGCCGGCGCGATGCGTACTGGAAGCCGTATCACGACGCGCTCACCGGCGAGCTCGCGGCGCTGAAGGCGAAGCACGGCAAGGTGCTGCTGTGGGAAGCGCATTCGATCCGCTCGCGCGTGCCGCGATTTTTCGACGGACGTCTGCCGGACTTCAACTTCGGCACGTCGAACGGAGCGAGCGCGGCGCCGGGCCTGGCCGACGAACTGGCCGCGCTGGTCGAGCGCCACGGCGGCTATACGGCGGTCGCGAATGGCCGCTTCAAGGGCGGCTACATCACGCGGCAATACGGTCAACCCGAAGAGGGCGTGCATGCGGTGCAACTCGAGCTGTCGCAGATCACGTACATGGAGGAGCGCTTGCCTTATGCATACGATGAAGACCTCGCCGCGAAGGTCACGCCGCTGCTCGAAGCGCTGGTGACGACGGCTCTCGCTCGCGTGAAAGCGGCCTGACGCAGCGGTGTCTGACGGGTGCCGCGAAGACCGCGTCGGGGTGCATTGGTCAGCGGATCGCGAAGGTGTAACAGCATGTGTCCGTGATTGCCTATCGGCGCGATGATATGGAATGGTTTGGGCGTCGAGCGCGCACAGCGTATCGTGCGCCGGCTGTTTCACGACGCGGCGCGCCATGAAAAAAAGCCCCGCGAAAGCGGGGCTTTTTATGTGCACCGCGTCCTTGGACACGGTTTCACCGCCATTAGTGGCAGCGCTTTTCCCAATGGTGATGAACCTTCACCTTATGGCACTCGTGGTGATGTTCATAAGCTTGAGCGGGAGCGATCGCGCTCAGGGTGGCGACGGCTGCGGCGATGGCGAGAACGATTTTCTTCATTACAAAACCCTTAAGTCGATGTTGTGGAGCGACCAATGCAGCACGGCGCGTGCCGCATCGGCGTGTAAGCATGCCACATCAAACGGGTGCCGTTAGGAACGGCGCGCAAATGCGTGTGTCAATGCAACACGCGGTGTGTTGTAAGCCCTGTTTTAGCGTGCTTTGCGCTGAATCGGCCGGCGGGTACCGTGTCATGCGTGTACCTTCGGCGTCTGGGCTCCACCGCACGCAACGCGGCATAGCGGCGTTGCACGCGACACCGCGAGACGACTACCCTTTCAAAATGATGACATGCGCGACGCGGTCATCGATTCATCAGGCGAAAAGATGGAAGACCCAGCGATGGAAGATTCCGACGAATTGCTGCTGCCAGTCTGGCGCGCGAACCTGGTGTTGCTGACCAGCGAGGTTGGCGCCGCGAGCCGGCTCGCGCGCATGATGACGTTTTCCGCGAGCTATCTGAAGCTGATGCTGTCCGGCCAGCGCGAATTCAGCGAGGAATTCGTGCGCGGCGTCGAGGCGGTCACCGGCTTGCCGGGCGGCTGGATGAATGTGCCGCACAGCGGTCACGAGATTCCGCCGAATGCGCGCGAGGCGATCGACAACGAGCAGCCGCTCGCGCGCTTTCGTGGCACCGCGCATCCGGTGCGCAAGAAGACGGTGCTGCGGCCCGAGCCGATTTTTGGGCAGCCGGGGCCCGCGCGTCGCGTCGAGGAAGAAACGCTCGATGTCGAAGCGCACCGCCGTCATGTGCATTTTCGCAAGGTGCGCGATGTCGCGACGCAGGAAGTGCGGCGCTTCGAGCGGCATCTGCTGCATGCGCCGGTGGAACTCGCGTCGATGCGTGCGAAGGTCGAGGATGTGATGGCCGCGGCCGAGCTCGACGACCGCATTCAGGCCGACCTCGAGGGGCGGCTCGAACAGATCGACAAGCACCGGCACATGCTGCTGCGGCACGTGGAAAAACTGCAGGCGCTGCTGAGCCAGCTCGACGACGGCGAATGATCATGATTGACGGCGATTGACTGCGCCCGCTGCGCCGCCGCTGCGGCGGTGACTTCAACGAGGCTCGAGCTCGACGCGGCAACGCCGGGCGGCCCGAAACACGCGGGCCGGCGATGTGCTACAACGACGACACGAATCTGGCCGAGGTGGATCTTGCGGAACATCGTCGTTAGGTTGGCGCACGCGTCGATCGCGCGCAGCATGCGCGCCGCGGCGTTGCTTGCGGCGCTAACTGCCGCAAGCGGCATCGCCTTCCCCCTTTGCGCGACCGCCGCCGAAATCGCCACCTCCCCCAATGAACGCGCTCCCGCGACGATCGAGCGCGACGTCCATTGGTTCGTGATCCAGAAAGACGGCTCCATCGAGGAACGCGACGACACGGTGATGCGCGCGGACACGGCCAGCGGCGTCGACGCGATCGCGCAGCGCTACGTGTGGTTCAACAAGGACATCGAGCAGGTGCAACTGCTGGCCGCCGAAACGATCGATCCTGACGGCAGCGCGCATGCGGTCGGTCCCGAGGCGATCCGCGACGTGCAGGAGCCGCGCTCGTCCGGTGCGCCGAGCTTCGAGGACGGGGTGTTGCGCACGGTGATCTTCCCCGGCGTCACGACCGGCTCGCGCGTGCATCTGGCGTTTCGCAAGACCCGTGCGAAGCCGCTGCAGGTGGGCACCTTCGGTTATCTGGTCGAGCCGTCGCTCGAGCCCGTCGACGAGCAGCGTCTGATCTTCGATGTGCCCGCCGACGTGCCGCTCTATACGGACGCACGCGGCTACGTCGCGGTACCGCCCGTCACCGCGAACGGGCGCACCCGCTACGAGTTCGACTACCGGCACGGCCCGTATCCGCGCGTCGAAGCGGGCGCGGTCGGCTACGCGAACTGGGGCGACCGGCTGATGGTGTCGACGGTGCCGGACTTCGCGAGCTTTGCCGCGCGCTATCGCGGTCCCGCCGACAACGACCCGACCCGCGACGATCCGGCGATCGTGAGTCTTGCTCGGCAACTGACGGCCAGCCTCGGCGATCCGCGCGACAAAGCCCGCGCGCTGTACGACTGGATGCGTCTGAACATCCGCTACGTCGCGCTCTTTCTCGGCGAGACGGCGGCGATTCCGCACAAGGCGGCCGACATCCTGCGCAACCGCTATGGCGACTGCAAGGACCACGTCGCGCTATACGGCGCGCTGCTCGCGGCGGTCGGCATTCGCAGCGAGCCGGTGCTGCTCAATCTCGGCTCGTACTACTCGCTGCCCGAGGTGCCCGGTTACGGTGCGAGCGCGATCAATCACGCGATCATCTGGATTCCCGAACTGGCGCAATTCGCGGACACGACGGCGGGCGGCACTGCGTTCGGCTATCTGCCTGGCGGCGTGATGGACCGGCCGGTGCTGCTCGTCGGCGACGGCGTGCTCGCGCACACGCCGGCCACTCAACGGCACGAACGCACCGCGCGCGTGCAGATCGACATCGATGAAAGCGGCACTGCGCATTACGCGTACCGCGTCGAAGACCGGGGCTATCCCGCGGAGATCGAACGCAACACGTTCCGACGCGCGACGCGCCAAGGCGCGCAGCAGATTGCCGCGAGCCGTCTGCTGAAAACGGGCCTGCATGGCACCGCGCAGTTGCAGACCGACGACGTCGCCGTGACCGGCGGACCGTTCGCGACGTCGATGCAGGGCAGCGTGCCGCATCTGATCTGGCCGGACGGCACGACCGCCGTGCCGGCATTGACGAGCCTCGCGGGCGGCATGAACTCGCAGGTCGAGTCGTGGCTCGCGGAGCCCGTCAGAACGCAGCCGTGGGCATGCATCGGCGGGGAGTTCGATGAAACGCTGGAAATGAGTTTGCCGCGCTTCGTGCGCGTGACGGACCTGCCCACCGACAGCACGGTCGAGGACCCGTTGCTGTCATTTGCGTCGCGCTACGTGTTCGATCCGGCGACGCGCACGTTGCAGGTCAACCGCCATCTGCGCGCCGCGTTCGGCCATCAGATGTGTACGGCTAACGAGTTCGCGGCGATTCGCGACGACCTCGTGCGCATCGAGCGCGATCTGGATGCCGAGGTGGTCGTCAGGGCGGCGAGCGCGAGGCAGTCGCGCGAGTAGCGCGCCCCGCGCCGGCCGTAAGCCGGGCAGGGCCGCTACGGTTCACCGGACGGCGAGCTTAGGTGCCGCTCTTCGTCACGACCGGCACCCACGCGCCGTTCTTGACCTGATACAGCGTCGAGGCGCCGCTCTTCAACGCGCCGGTGCTGTCGAACGAGATCTTGCCGGTCACGCCGTCGTAGTCGATCGACTTGAGCACCGGACGGTACACGTTCGGCGATTCGGATTTGGCCTGCTGCATCGCCTTGATCGCGACCCACGCGCCGTCATAGCCGAACGGCGCATACGACAGCACGTCCGCGCCGAAGCGCTTCTTGAACTTCGCGTTGAAGTCCTTGCCACCCGGCAGTTGCGCGAGCGGGCGGCCGTATTCCCAGGCCATTGCGCCGTCGGACGCATCGCCCGCGAGCTTGATGAAGTCTTCGTCCATCACGCCGCCGCCGCCGACCAGTTGCGCGTTCAGGCCGAGCTGCTTCATGCGCCGCGCGAAGCCCGCCGCCTGGCTGTCGAGGCCGGCGAAGAACACGAGGTCCGCGTTGGCGCCCTTGAACTTGGTGATCTGCGTGCTGAAGTCGACCGCGTGGTTGTCGGTGTAGTCGCGCGCGACGATCGTGCCGCCGCGCGCCTTCACGGCCTTCTCGAATTCGTCGGCTTCGCCCTGGCCGAACGCGGTGCGATCGTCGATGATCGCGATGCGCTTGGCCTTCGTCACGTCGACCGCATAAATGCCCGCGTTGCCGGCGTTCTGCGCGTCGGTCGAAATCACCATGAAGGTGTTCGCGAAGCCGCGGCCCGTGATGATCGGATTCGTCGCGGCGGGGTCGAGCACCGGAATGCCGGCCTGCTCGTAGACCTGCGAGGCCGGGATCGTCGTGCCCGAGTTGAAGTGGCCGACGACCACCGCGACGCCCGAATCGACCAGCTTCTGCGCGGCCTGCACGCCGACGCGCGGGTCGGCCTGGTCGTCCTGCGAGACGATCTCGAAGTGCGCGACCTTGTCGCCGATCTTGATCTTCTGCGCGTTGGCTTCGTCGATCGCGAGCCGCACACCGTTTTCCAGATCCTTGCCGTAGCCGGCATTGGCGCCCGTCAGCGGCGCGGCAAAACCGATCTTGACCGGTAGATCGTCGGCGAAACTGGCGACAGGCGCGACGGCAAACATCGCACCCACGAGCATGGCCAGCGGTTTCAGCGTGTTGCGAAGACTCATGGTCTCTCCTTGCATCGACGGTTGTTATGAAAGCGGTACGACAGCAAAGCGGTACGACGCGTGAGGCCGGGGGAAGCCCTCGCGCATCGCAAGGCTACGAAGGATCGGTCGCCGCTCACAATGCTGGAATACGCGCAGTGGTGTTCGCTTCACAGCGTGCTCGCGGGGTCAATCTGGGGCGAATATAGAAAGCCAAATTGCTGTCGTCTTGGCAATTCGTGGCGTTTTGGATGAGCATTTCGGCACAGATCGCGGGGTCTGCATCGCGTGCACATGGAGCGTGCGTGAAGCATCCAGGCTGGCTTGCCGCGAGAAGGTCCGCTGGGGCTGCGGATTACGGCATACGCTTAAGAAACCGGCGCGAGCGCGCCGGCCGGTGTTGCGGTGTTGCGTTTGCGGCGGGGAGATTCGAGCCTTTGCCTAGCGCTCGCCTTGCTGGCGCAGCAGTTCTTCGCGCAGACGCAGAAGCGGCGCCTTCGTGTCTTCGTCGGCCCACGTGTCGAGATCGTCGATCGCGCGCTGGCAGCCGTCGAGCACCACGTCGAGATCGACCGGCACGCCGTTGTTCAGCGCGAATTCGATCGTCTCGGCGAACTGCTGGCACTCGTCCTCGCCGTACGAGATGTCGAGGTTGTCGGCGATGATTTCTGCGATGTTGCTGCGCGCCTTGTCGTCGGCCGTCACCATGTCGACGATGCCGCGCGAGACCGCGGGTGAATAGTAGAGCGCGATATCGAGCCATTGGGCGGGATCGAAGTCGGGCTGGTCGAACTGGTTCTCGAAGAACTCGATCGCTTCCTGTTCGTGCGCTTCGTCCGCGTCGACGCTGATGCACAACTGCTCAAAAAACTCTTCCCGCTCGCTGCGGATATGACCGTCCATCGAATGCCTCGTCTGCTGAATGCCGGATGCTGAAAAATCCCATGGAATGCGGGCGCAAGCCCCGTTCCACGCGGCACGCATTATAGGACGGCCGCTGGTGCGATGCTGGCGGCGTGCGCCCAGCAATGGGCGACGCGCCGGGATGACCTGAGCTCGACCTAAGCCGTCTCCGCAACCCACGCATCGAACCACTCGCGCGGCTGGGCGATTTCATTTTGCATCGCCACGAGTTCGAGTTCGTAGCGTCCGGCCTGCCAGGTCGCCTTGACCACCGCGTTGACCGCGGCGAGCGTGTGCTCGAAGGCCGAGCGGATCGAATCGCCAAGCAGCGTGCGCGCGACGAAGACCGCGCTCGTCAGATCGCCGACGCCGACCGGCTGGCGCGCGAACGGATAGAGCGGGCGCTGTCCCATCCACGCTTCGCGCTCGGTGACGACGAGCATGTTGAAGCGGTCGGCGGGACTGTTTCGATCGAGCAGATGCTTGACGAGCACGAGCTTCGGCCCGCGCGCGAGCACCTCGCGGCACGCGGTGACGGCTTCCTCGAGCGTCTCGATCTCGCGGCCGACGAGGCGCTGCAATTCGATGTGATTCGGCGCGATCCCGTCGGCGACCTGCGGCATTTCGTTCACGAGGAACTCCTGGATGCCGGGCTCGACCTTGTAGCCGCCCATGGCGCCCATCACCGGATCGCAAAAGTACCAGGCGCGAGGATTGGCCGCCTTCACGGCCTTGACGATTTCGATCACCGCCTGCGCCTGTTCCGTCGTGCCGAGATAGCCGGAGAGCACCGCGTCGCAGCGCGGCAGCATGCCGATCGCGCCGATGCTGTCGACGAGATCTTCCATCTTCGAGGCGTCGATCGCGCTGCCGCTCCAGTGCCCGTATTGCGTGTGATTCGACAGCTGCACGGTGTTGAGCGGCCACACGTTGACGCCGAGCCGGCACATCGGAAACACGGCCGCACTGTTGCCGGCGTGACCGAACACGACATGGGACTGGATGCTCAGAACATTTTTCGTCATGGTAAGGCTCGCGCAACCGGTCATGCGCGATCAACAAAGCGGGAAGGGAAGTCTCGCGCGGGCGGGCCGATGGCCCTGGTCCCGCGCGGCAGACATGCCTGATACAGATGGTGCAGGAAAAACACACGAACTGCATAGCCGGCAAGTCAGCAAACGATACAGGAGTTTGACAGCCGCGAGTTGATCCGTCCCCGTGCTGTTGCGCCGAACCATCAAACGCGCCTGAAGCTTAACGAAACCTGACAATTTCCCGCGTGGCCGATGCTTCAGACGAGCTCGCGATACAAGGCCAGATAGCGGTCGGCCGACGCGCCCCAGCCGAAGTCCTGGCGCATTGCGCGCCGCTGCGCGGCCTTCCATTCGGTGCGGCGTCCGTACAGCGCGAACGCGCGGCGGATCGCTGCGGCGAGTCCGGCAGGATCGAAGCGATCGAACACGAAGCCGGTGGCGAAGTCGTCGGCGAGGTTTTCGAGCGATGCATCGGCGACCGTATCCGCGAGACCGCCGACGCAGTGCACGAGCGGCAGCGACCCGTAGGCAAGCGCATACAGCTGCGTGAGCCCGCACGGCTCGAAGCGCGACGGCACCGCGACCACGTCGCTGCCGGCGATGATCGTATGCGCGAGCGCTTCGTCGAAACCGAGTTCGACCGCGACCGATTCCGGATGCGCCTGCGCGACCCTCTTCAGGCCGTTCTCGAGCGCCGGATCGCCGGTGCCGAACACGACCAGTTGGCCGCCACGCTTGACGATCTCGGGCACCGCGCCGAGCAGCAGATCGAGGCCTTTCTGCTCGGTCAGCCGGCTCACCACGCCGAACAGCAGCGCGTCGCTTCGTTGCGCGAGGCCGAAGCGCTTTTGCAATGCCTCCTTGCAGGCGAGCTTGCCGGCGAGCCGCGACGAGCTGTAGCGCGTCGCGAGCAGCGTATCGCTGGCGGGATTCCACACTGTGTAGTCGACGCCGTTCAGAATCCCGCTCAGATCGTGCGCGCGATGGCGCAGCAGCGCATCGAGCCCGCCGCCGTGCGCGAGCGTCTGGATTTCGCGCGCATAGTTCGGGCTGACGGTCGTGATGCGGTCGGCGTAGTAGAGCCCCGCCTTCAGGAACGACAGCTGTCCGTAGAATTCGACGCCGTGCATGTTGAAGAAATCGTGCGGCAGGCCGAGCAGACCGAACTGATGCGCGGGGAAGATCCCTTGGTAGGCGAGGTTGTGGATCGTGAACACGCTGCGCGCGGGCGCGCGGCCGTGCTCGCGTTCGGCGGCCTTCAGGTAGGCGGGCGCGAGTCCCGCGTGCCAGTCGTGCGCGTGAACGATCTGCGGCGACCAGGTCGGGTCCATCTGCTGCGCGAGTTGCGCGGCGACCCAGCCGAGCAGCGCGAAACGCTGCGCGTTATCGCCGTACGGCACGTGTTCATCGTTCAGATACGGGTTGCCGGGGCGGTCATATAGCGACGCGGCGCGGATCACGTAGACGGCGAGCCCGGTGGTGGGCAGCGTGCCGCGTTCGAGCGTCACGTTCGGCGCGCCGAAGCGGTTGCCCAGTTGCGCGAACGGTTGCAGATCGTGCAGGCCGGCGAGTACCGCCGGGAAACCGGGCAGCAGCACGCGCACGTCGGCGCCGCGCTCGATCAGCGCGGACGGCAGCGCGCCCGCGACGTCGGCGAGACCGCCCGTTTTGAGAAGGGGATACAGCTCGCTTGCGACGTGCAGGGCGCGAATCGTCATTGGCCGGGTCTCTGTCGGGTTGGCAGGGTTGCTCGGGTTGGTAAAAGGTCAGCGGTGTTGCGGGTGAAGCCGGATGAAGCGAGGAAAGGCATGGCCGGCGGCGCCGTGGCCGCCGGTGCATGCATGCGGCGGGCGCGCTACTTAGGATGCTTGCGCAGCGCTTCCTGCGTGACCAGCACGACGCCATCGTCGGTGCGATAGAAGCGCTCGGCGTCGCGCGCCGGGTCTTCGCCGATCACGGTGCCTTCCGGAATCGTGCAGCCGCGGTCGATCACCACCTTCTGCAGGCGGCAACTCGCACCGACCGTGACCTGCGGCAGCAAGACTGCCTCATTGATATTACAGAATGAACTCACTTTCACGTTCGACGACAGCACCGAGCGCGAAATCTGCGAGCCCGAGATCACGCAGCCGCCGCAGACGATCAGGTTGTTGCCCGAGCCTTGCAGCCCCTTCATGTCGCGTACGAACTTCGCGGGCGGCAACTGCTCCTGATAA
This sequence comes from Paraburkholderia atlantica, assembly GCF_009362785.1. Lineage (GTDB taxonomy): Bacteria > Pseudomonadota > Gammaproteobacteria > Burkholderiales > Burkholderiaceae > Paraburkholderia > Paraburkholderia atlantica. Next base: position 249,095 of record NZ_WHNQ01000007.1, on the reverse strand, counting down.
GTCCAGATCGGCCATGACTCGTCGTACAGGTCGAGCGTCGGGATCGTCGACGCGAGGTCGAGGTTCGCGGCCCAGTACGCGTCGATCGTGCCGACGTCGCGCCAGTACGGCTCGACGCTCGGGTCCGACGACACGCACGACATGCTGAACGGATGCGCGATCGCCACGCCCTGCGTGACGACGCGCGGCAGGATGTCCTTGCCGAAGTCGTGGTCGGTATCGATCGCGGCGATGTTCTCTTCGAGCTGCGTGTACAGGTAGTCGGCGTTGAACACGTAGATGCCCATGCTCGCGAGCGCGATGTCGGGCCGGCCGGGCATCGCGGGCGGGTCGGCCGGTTTTTCGACGAAGCCGGTCACGCGGCGGTTTTCGTCGACCGCCATCACGCCGAACGCGACCGCGTCCATGCGCGGCACCTCGATGCAGCCGACCGTGCAGTCGGCGCCGCTGTCCGCGTGATCGGCGATCATGCGCGTGTAGTCCATCTTGTAGATGTGGTCGCCCGCGAGCACGACCACATACTTCGGACGGATCGAGCGGATGATGTCGAGGTTCTGGAACACCGCGTCGGCGGTGCCGCGATACCAGTGCGCGCCTTCGACGCGCTGCTGCGCGGGCCACAGATCGATGAACTCGCCCATCTCGCCGCGCAGGAAGCTCCAGCCGCGCTGCAGATGCCGCAGCAGCGAATGCGCCTTGTACTGCGTGACCACCGCGATGCGGCGGATGCCGGAATTCAGGCAATTGGACAGCGCAAAGTCGATGATCCGGTATTTGCCGCCGAAGTGCACCGCCGGCTTCACACGCTTGTTCGTCAGCGGCCCGAGTCGGGTGCCGCGTCCGCCGGCGAGGACGATCGCCAGGGTAGTGCGCTGTAAGTCGTTCAGCCGTGCCGGAGTATTCATATTTGTCTCCTGTCGATCGGCGTGAGACCTTCAGCACTCACGCCAACCTCATGCAAGATGGTTGCTTGATTGATATACCCCCGGGGATGATCTGGCCGCGTCCTCTCCGCTGATGATTTGGGCTGCCTGGCAGTCGTACCGCATTGCCGTTCTTTGCTGCCTGTTTTTCGCGAGTCCGTCAGTCAGTTCTAGCACCGATTGGGCTCGAATGAATAAATGTTTATTGCGGGGGCCGCGTGGCCGACCATCCTGTAACGATCGCCTGTCAGGGCGCATTTTTCGGTGCGGCGCAGCACATTGGCCACGAGGTCGCGTACGGACGATGCTCGAGCATAGGGCCGCAATATGCGTGCCACATCGGTGCTGCCGCGTGCCGTGTCTGCGCTGCACGACTGGCGTCAGAGTTCGGCGGTGCATCGTAGAATCGTGCGCTCCACTCCCCGTGCATCCGTGTTGCGTTTTTTACAGACCATCCCGATGAATCTTCGCCACTCATTCCTGCTTGCCCTGTCGAGTGTCTGCGCCTGTGCGGTGCTGTGCGCGGCGTCCGTCGCCGCGGCCGCGTCTTCGCTCGACGATTCCGGCCCGGCCTATGGTCCTGAGTTGCAGGGCTTCAGCTATCCGGCGCCGGTGGAACGTTTCGAATTCACGTCGCAGGGCGTGCCTTTGCAGATGGCCTACATGGACGTGAAGCCCGCGCATCCGAACGGCCGCACCGTGGTGTTGCTGCATGGCAAAAATTTTTGCTCGGCGACATGGGATACGACGATTCGCCGGCTGAGCGATGCCGGTTATCGCGTGATCGCACCGGATCAGATCGGCTTTTGCAAATCGAGCAAGCCCGAGCGTTACCAGTACAGCTTCCAGCAGCTCGCGCGCAATACCCATGCGCTGCTCGAGTCGCTCGGCGTCAGCGATGTGACGGTGGTCGGCCATTCGACGGGCGGCATGCTCGCGGTACGCTATGCGCTGATGTATCCGCGCGAAACGCAGCAACTGGTGCTCGTGAATCCGATCGGACTCGAGGACTGGAAGGCGAAGGGGGTGCCGTCGCTATCGGTCGACCAGTGGTATCAGCGGGAGCTGAAGACCAGCGCCGACGGCATTCGTCGCTACGAACAGGCGACCTATTACGCGGGGCAATGGCGCGCGGACTATGAACCGTGGGTGCAGATGCTCGCGGGCATGTATCGCGGGCCGGGCAAGCAGATCGTCGCGTGGAATTCCGCGCTGCTGTACGACATGATTTACACGCAGCCGGTTTTTTATGAGCTGGGGCAGCTCAGCATGCCGACGTTGCTGTTGATCGGTCAGAAGGACACCACTGCGATCGGCAAGGATGCGGCGCCGGCCGAAGTGCGCGAGAAGCTCGGCCATTATCCTGAACTGGGCCGCGCGGCCGCGAAGGCGATTCCGCATGCGACGCTCGTGGAGTTTGCGACGCTTGGTCACGCGCCGCAGGTGCAGGACCCGGACGCGTTTCATAAGGCGCTGCTCGAAGGACTCGCGGCGGTACCGACCGATCGTTGAGCGTCCAACCGGCTTGCTGTCCCGCTACCGTACTCCTGCGTCCTACGTCGCCAGGCGAAACTTCCTGGCAGCTACTTTATGGTTTTTCGCGGATTTCCAGGGAGGACGCTGGCGGACAGGCTGTAGTCGGCCGAGGCCGTGTAAAAACGTGCTTGATCGCCTAGACTAAATCAACCTGTTGGCGCGAAAGGCGAAGATGGGGCGATTTGTCGAAGGTGCAGACCGCAATCAGGCAACGCTGCTGCCGGAATGTCTCGATGACTTTATTGCAGAAGACAATCCCGTCCGGATCATCGACGCATTCGTTGAAGAACTCGAGCTGGTTTCTCTGGGATTTGAAGGCGCCACGCCTGCAATCACTGGTCGACCGTCTTACCACCCCACAGTGCTGCTCAAGATCTATATCTACGGCTATCTCAATCGCGTGCAGTCGAGCCGACGTCTGGAGCGGGAGTGCCAGCGCAATGTCGAACTGATGTGGCTGACCGGCCGGCTCGCGCCAGACTTCAAGACGATTGCCGAGTTCAGGCGCAGCAATGGTGATGGTATTCGCAACGTATGCCGTCGCTTCGTCGTGATATGCCGTGACCTGAAGCTGTTCACACAAGCGGTCGTGGCCATCGACAGCAGCAAGTTCAAGGCGGTCAACAGCCGCGACAACAACTTCACGCCCAACAAGATCACGCGGCGTCAGGCGCAGATCGAACAAAGCATCCAGCGTTATCTGGATGCGATGGAGACTGCCGATCGCACTCAACCAGCCGAGGTAGAAGCGAAGACTGAGCGGCTAAGGGAGAAGATTGAGACGCTGCGCGAACAGATGCGCGATCTGGATCACGCAGCAGAGCTTCTGAACGATCTGCCGGAAAAGCAGATCTCGATGACCGACCCCGACTCACGCTCGATGATCTCGCAAGCCAAGGGTACGGGCGTGGTTGGCTACAACGTCCAGGTAGCCGTCGACACCCGACACCATCTCATCGTCGCCCACGAAGTCACGAATGTCGGCAGCGACCGAACGAAGTTGAGCCCGATGGCTAAAGCCGCGCGCGATGCGATGGGCAAGAAGAAAATCAAGGCACTGGCAGACCGCGGATACTTCAGCGCACCGGAGATCAAGGCGTGCGACGACGCGGGTATTGCGGCGCTGGTGCCAAAGAGCCAAACCTCCGGTGCAAAGGCTGACGGTCGGTTCGACCGGGCCGACTTCATTTACATCGCCAAGGATGACCAGTACCTGTGTCCGGCGGGTCAACGTGCGATATACAGGTACACCTCCTTTGAGAGTGCCAATCTGCTGAAACTGCGGACCTACTGGAGCAGCGCCTGTCCGCGCTGTCCGCTCAGAAACCAGTGCACGCCGGCTCCTTACCGGCGCATTCGTCGGTGGGAACACGAAGCGGTACTCGAGAGAATGCAACTCAGACTCGATCGCCAGCTTGACGCCATGACAATACGACGTCGAACGGTCGAACACGTGTTCGGCACACTGAAGCACTGGATGGGCTCAACCCACTTCCAGACGCGCAGGCTCGGGCACGTATCGACTGAAATGAGCTTGCATGTGCTGGCATACAACCTCAAGCGCGTCATCAGGATTCTCGGATTTGCAAAGACATTGCGAGCGATGAAGCTGGCAGGCGCGTGATCTCACGCCTGACCATGATTGCTCGCATAACGCGATCCGGTCAGTCGCTGGCAAACCGGAACTGCGCAGACGCGGTCTCACAGGTGCTCTTCCGGCCTGCCGCCCCAGACGTTTTTACACGGCCTCGGCCAGTACCAGACGCTCGGCAACATCATGAGAATCGCTGGCAATTGGTCACGGATGGCAACCGTCCTGCGCCATGAAGCATAGCTTACGTCTATTGACATCTCCCCCAAGCCCAAAAAACTATGGCCGAGCCCTAAATTTCGCCAGCGTTTGGCCGATGTAGCTCTGTGAGGCGGTTTTATCTCCAGCGATGGTGGTTGGGTGTTCGGAACGAGAGCACGTGTTGAGAGCGTACGTAGCCGAGGGTTCGACTCCTGTCGTCTCACTGGGCAAAAATTTTTGCATTCGGAAATGGAAAATGAAGGGATATTACAAAGATCGTGCAGAAAATCCAGCCCATCAAATTACAAGTCGTATGGAGGGGGCATACCAGCGGTTCCTCGCCGGTTTCATCGAGGCAGGCGGTATCTCACACGCCTTATCCAAGGGCGAGCAGCGCGAAAACCCTATCAAAGAATTTTTTGAGTCTCTGTTGCCACGTCGGTTCTCCGTCACATCTGGGGAAATCATCGACTCTAAGGGTAATGTTAGCCCTCAAAGCGATCTCATTATCTACCGCGCTATCGACGGTATTCCCGTATTGAATCAGCAGCCTACGATTTTGCAAGCTGAGTCGGTAATGTCCGTCACTGAGGTAAAATCGACAATTAACACAGAAGAATATAAAGATTGTCTTATAAAGGCGGAAAAATTATTTAAACTAAAACCATTTGGCAACAAGCTTAATCGATATGCCCGCGGACATGAGCCAACGTCGGAAGAGTGCCGATATTTCATATCTATTTTTGCATACAGTAGCAATATCAAAGGAAATTTAGAGGATGAATATTTGCGCTATAAAGCTTGCGCTGATAGTGCTGGCATCGATGCGAAAATAATTGATCGGATTTATATTTTGGGAAAGGGAATTATCAATCCGTCAGAAGGTCGTTACGCCGAAGACACCGACGATAGAAAAATTGGTTTATTCTACTTTTACTCAAACCTCCTGCAGTTTGCGACTCGAGAGGCAAGACGACGAAAGGAAACGCCTTATATAGAGTATTTTGGAAGAATGTCCGAGGGTTGGAAAAAAATTAAAACGCATCACATCCGCAACAATGCTCCTGCGGTTGAGTTCAAATAATAGCTCGCTAAACAGGGTCGTAATCGGTCGTCGTTCGTGTGACAGCCGACTTATCCAGTTTCCGGGCGCTGGCCTTTGTTTATTTCAAGGGCCGCGTTGAGGAAAATCGAATGTCCCGTCACGGTCGGGTAAAGTATTTTGCATTATGGACCCGACAAGCACCGTCACGCTCGGTCGTGAGACGGCAGTGCGGACACAAGCGAACATTCGACGCCTCAGCCGAAATCGCCGACACCGATTACATCAGCGGCCCGGTAGTCGATTACGTCAAAGCAATCGATCGAAACAGATATAGAAAATATCACGCGCTTACATGAAATCACTTCCAAACGTAGATCAGCTTCAAGATGGATTCGTAGACTTTTCCATGTTCTCCTTCGAACTTCTTGAGCGAGCGGATAGGGATCGTAAGTATCTAAAGTTTGCGGCCGTCAATGCGCAGATTGCTCTAGAACTTTTTCTTAAATTTTATTTCACAAAGAAGGGGAGAATCGATCAAATTCGAAAGAAAAAGAATGGAATCGGGCAAAATGAATACATTGATTTTTCTCAGATATTGAATCTTTACTACTCTACGAGGACATGGTCTTTCGGCGTGAAGCGTGAGCTTGTTAACCTCTTGGATGCCAGAAACTCGATTCTGCACAAAGCGCAGCACACCGGTTCACCGGATGAACTTGCCATAAACGTAGTAAAAACACTTTATTTTATTCATAGCACATGGCATTCTGATTTCGGTGGACTGCTGTTTGAGAGGAGTTACGGCTTGCCTTCCGTTATGTCGAAAAATAGAATGTGGGGAAAAGGCGTCCAAGGATTCGTGGAGCAGCTAAAAAACGTGCATAAGATGGATGTCAGGCCTTGCTTGACCTGCCAGCAGCGTACTGTAATAACCGGAGAATTTTTTGGACTGATAGGCGCAGATGGAATGGAGTATCTGATCTGCCTCAACTGCTTTGACTCTCTTGATGTAGAGCACGAAGTGAGGTTGATTAAATGTCATGTTTGCCACAATCACACGTATATTGTCGAAGCTTTGAATGAACAAAAGCAGCAGCTCTATGCCGGGAAATGCACTGCTTGTCACGAAGATAGCTTCGTTCGTCGGTGTATTCAGTGTGAGAATTTTTACCATCCGGAAGATGGGGAATTCAATGAAAGCGGAAAATACTTCTGCTCATCTGGCTGTCTAGAGTGTGCATCGGACAGTTTTCCATGACGACCATCGCAGGTCCTAGGAGTTTCGCGCAAGCAGTAGCCTCCTCTCCCACTGGATGTAGATCTCAGCAGATCGAGCGACCGCTTCCGAGAAAGGCGATCGGCTGCTTCGGGTCGGGAACCGCCGTTCCCTAGAAGTCCGCGAACAACCATTTTGCTGCCTCTGGCCCAACTGAATTGCGCTCAACCCCTTATCGGATAAGGATTTGGACGGCGTCGGCGAAAAGTTATTGGTGTCAACAGTTGCACGCAGCCGGTTTTTTATGAGCTGGGGCAGCTTAGCATGCCGACGTTGCTGTTGATCGGTCAGAAGGACACCACTGCGATCGGCAAGGATGGGGCGCCGCCCGAAGTGCGGGAGAAGCTCGGCCATTATCCTGAACGGGGCACTCTTTCATGACCTGACAATGAATTATCGGTTGCCTATGATCTTGCATGTGTCGTCGGGGCGTTCGGTGCGCGCATGTCCACGGGCGCGCTCGCGAAGAAAAAATTTCGTCTCTACCAGTTCAGCGGCAGCAATCTCGAACTACACCTGTTTGACCGCTTGACGGCATACAACCGCAAGCTAGGACAGAATTTCTGATCACGGGCTTTTGAGCGTGGACCGCGGTGTTCTGATCGCGCGAGTGACCGCGGTGGCAGAAGACGAGTCCATCGACGACTGAATGAGTACATCGGGCCAGTTCCGTGCCGGCATGGCGCTACCAGCGCCCCGTCCTGGAAAATGCCACGGCACTCCCCACGCTTCTATTTGGTTCCGATCACCATTGAATCCGGGCCAGCGAGCGGCTCGACGCGAACCTGTGTGAAGCCAACCTCCTTCATCCATGCGCAACATTGCGCACCGGTATAGTCGAAACCGCCCGGCGTCTCGATAAGCATGTTCAAGCTCATCAGAAGGCCGAAGGCATTCTGCCTGCGCTCATCGTCGATCACTGCGTCGTAGACGATCAGGCACCCTCCGGGAGGCAGCGCTGCGTGGCACTTCGTGAGGAGCTCCATCTTCTGCGCAAGGTCCCAGTCGTGGAGGATGTGTCCCATCACCAGCACGTCTGCCGAGGGGCACGGATCTTTGAAGAAGTCGCCCGAATGGAAACTTAGCCGCTCCTGCAGGCCGTGCGACGCCACGTACTGCTCGAACACAGGGCCCACTACTGGCAGGTCGAAACCACCGCCACGCAAGTGGGGATGCGCGAGTGCGATCTCTACGGGCAAGGCTCCTTGCGCCGCGCCAATGTCGAGGAAAGTGCGGTAGTTTTGCCAGGGAAATTTTTGCGCCATCGCCTTGGCTGGGCCTAGGCTGATCCCGGTCATCGCTTGCAGGAAGCCTCGCAGTGACGGCTCGTCGCGATAGAGTGCATCGAAGGGGTTGCCGCCGTGTTTGATCTCATTTTGCGGCATCCCCGTGCGAAGCGCTTCCGTCAGCAAGCCCCAAAACGGATACAGCCGAGCGTTGGCCATTTCCAGCAATCCACCCACGTAGCTTGCCTTGGCCTTGTCCAGAAAAAGCTCGGCATCCTGTGTATTGCGGTATTTCCCGTTTTCGCGTTCCAGCAGATTCAAAGCGACCAGCGCATCGAGAAAATCGAGTGCCGAGCGCGGATGCAGTCCGACTGCTTCTCTCAGTTCCTCAGCGTTCTGAGGCGCGATCGCAAGGCGTGTGAATACGCCGAGTTCGACTGCTGACAACAGCGTCTTGGTCGCCCAGAATCCCATGCCCAGTTGGAGCAACCGTTCAGGAGAGGGTTCGCGCTGATTCGTGGAGGCAGCCCCAGACTCCTGCCGAACCACGGGTGGTATGTTGGCCATCGTTGCTCCCGGAGCGGAAGGGCGGGTGAAGTGCCTGCTCCCATCGTAGGCGGGCCAAATTCTTTTAATGTTCGCCACCGTACGGAGCGAAGTCGAACACCTTATGTAGCGGCTAAGGCTGAACTGTGTTTGTGAGCGAACCGCTGACTGAGGTTCGAGCGAATATTTGTCCCGTATCCACGACGATCTCACCAAAAGGAGACAGCCCGATCAGCGTAAGCCGATCGGGCTGTTCCGGTCAGGCTGACCGCCCAGACCGAGGGCACGTCAGCGCACGCGCATAGCGCGGCGGCTAAGGGAGCCGCGGTATCACTTCCGCTTCGAAGTTCACGCGACGCCGACGGTCGCGCGGGCGCGCATCAATAGCCACCGCTGCTGGTGGCGCCGCTGCTGCTGCCCGACGAGCCCATGTCGCCGCCCGTGGACTGGCACGCGGCCAACGACAACGATGCGACGCCTAGCGCGATGATCACGGATACGGCCGATAACAATCTTGATACTTTCATGTAGAACTCTCCTGCACAGCCAACGCGACTGACTTGCCGCGCGGCCACGCGTTGAGCCGGCGAGTCGCGGATCGCTGGCGGCAAGTCCCGCGACGCCGGCGTTGGTTACAAAAAGGACAGGCAAACCTTCTACAAAACGGGCAAGCAACCGCTGTGCGCGGCCGACGATTCCGTTTCGCGGTTCCACGGCTCCGCGCTCTTGCACGCGACGCCTAACCTACGAACGCCAACGGCGCGCCTTTATTCCACCGCAATGGTTATTTGTGACAGGTATCGCATCGGGATGATGGACTTCGATGCGGCAAGGACTTTGCGCACGCCCCGCGACGGTTACCGGCGCTAACATTGAGATGTGTAAGGAGTACGGATGTAGACAAGATCCATGCAAACCTCACCGATCCTCGAGTCCGCGTTGACCTGTCCGCACTGCCGGTGCATGTCAGACGTGACGATGCCGACCGACGCCTGCGTCTACTTCTACGAATGCCCGAGCTGCCAAACCTTGCTTTCTCCGAAGCCCGGCGACTGCTGTGTCTTCTGTTCGTATGGCTCGGTCAAGTGCCCGTCCATGCAAGAGGCAGGTGCGTGCTGCGCGAAATCTGTCACTCAAGCCGGGCCTTGCGGTCAACGCGTAGCCTGAAAGTAGGCTAAGCGTCGACCGAAGTCGCGGGATGCATGTCGAGCTTCGCGTTGGCGTCCCTTTTAAATGGCACCGCCGCCAGCACCGATGCAAGCACCATCAGACCTCCGCCGAACCACGCCGAGGCCGAAAGATGCTCACCCAGCCATACGTATGCGAATAGCGCACCAAACGCGGGCTCGCTGCCCATCAGCAAAGCGACCCGCGTTGGGTTACTGCGCTTGACTGCAAAGTTCTGTGCGAAGAATGCGAACAACGTACAGGCGAGCACGAGGTAAGCGATGCTCGCCCAGAAGTCGCCGTGCCCACCGAGCGACGGCAGCGCATGCCAATGTTGTGACGGCAACACGAACACCGCGAGGACACTGCCCAGTGCGACGACGCCAGCCTGGAGCGCCGTCACCGACAACGGCGCAAGTTTCGATTCGCGCATCACACGCTTGGTCACGCAGACCATCAGCGCACGCAGCAACGCCGCAACCAGAATCAGCGCATCGCCTGCGCCCGGAATCATCACGCCTCCGCTGACGAACGCGGCACCCGTCAACGACAGGCCCACGGCGATCCATTCGCCGCTCGAAGGCTTTCGTCGCAGCAGCACCCATTCGACCAGCGGCGTCAGCGCGACACACAGACTGATAAGGAACGCCGCATTCGACGCACGCGTGTGCGCGATACCGAATGTCTCGGCCAAAAAGATGCTGAGCAGGATTGCGCTGGAAGCGAGCGCACCCAGCAAGGCGGACGCTTTGACGTGCCGCAGCGAGCGCAACGCCGGCGACAACAAGACGAACGTCAGCCCGAAGCGCAACGCCAGCAGACCGAGCACCGGATAGACCGTGAGCGCGCCTTTCACAACCCCATAGCTCGTCCCCCACACCATCGCGACCGCAAGCAGCATGAGGTCGGATATCCATAACGCGCTCTTTTGCTTCGACATGACGGACCTTCTGTTTTCATTCGGATGGTCCGAATTGTCGGGTATTGCACTGAAAACTATAATCCGCGGCAGCGGAACATCTTTTATGTTTGAAATGCACAAATGTAAGAACAGGTGCGAGGATCGCGATGAATCCCAATGAGCTTTTTGCGTTGCTGCCCGACATGGCAATGTTTGCGAGGGTCGTCGACGCCGGCAACTTCTCCATTGCGGCGCGGCAACTGGGCAGTACACCGTCGACTGTCAGTCGGCAGATCAAGCGGCTCGAGGACTCGCTTGGCACGCGCTTGCTCGAGCGCTCGACCCGTAGCATCCGTTTGACGGACCCGGGCGCGCAGATTTACCGGTATTGCCGGGATATGGTCGGCGCGGCGTCGGGCGCCGTCGACGTCGCTGGACAAGGAGTAGGTGATCCGCGAGGCAAGGTCAGCATCAGCGCGCCGATTTCATTTGCCAGATCGGTCATCCATCCGCTCGTTCCCGAATTTCTGCGCAGGTGGCCCGACGTGGATGTCCATCTGGTCTTCGCCGATCACGATGTCGATCCGCTGCGCGACGATGTCGATCTGGTGATCCGGCTCACGCGTTCGCCTCCGCCCGGCCTTGCTGCGCGGCGACTTGGCGCGGTCAAATGGCTTCTATGCGCGTCACCTGCGTATCTCGCGGAGCGAGGAACGCCGGCCGAGCCGCGCGACCTTGCGCGGCACGCATGCATGTATCTAGGGGAGACGGTCGACGACAATCGATGGCATTTCCGCCGCGACTCCGAGACGCAGACGGTCGAAGTCAAGGGGCGCTACATCGCCAACGATGCGAGCGCGCGGTTGGATGCAGCGCTGAATGGCCTGGGCATTGCGAGCTTGCCCGATTTTGTCGCTGCGCAGGCGATTTCGGCTGGCGACATCGTTCGTGTGCTGACCGACTGGGAGTTCGAGGCGCGTCCCTATATGGGACCGGTCTGGCTGCTGTATCCGCCGAATCGATTTTTACCGTCGCGAGCACGCGCGCTGATCGATTACCTGGTGAGTCACCTCCACGACATGTAACGAGCGCTCGATGACTGCTTACGACACCACGCGACCCGACGCGGCAGGAATCAAGACGTCGTCAGGACGGAGCCGTCGCGCACGCGCTGGCCCCGCCTGTGGCATCGGGCGCGCAGGACTGCGCGCCGCCTTTCTATTAGCCGTGGTAGAAGCCGTCGGTAACGGAGTTTTGCAGCACGCCGTCGACATAGACGGCGACAGGGTCGCCATCGGCGGTCGTGAGGATCGAGCCGACGTGCTGGCCGGGTAGCTTCATCCGGCCACCCTGAATGTTGGTCATCTCCTCGCGATCAAGTTCCGCACAGTTCTGGATGTCGTCGATGGTCAGTGTGTTCATGGGGTGTCTCCTTGAACAAGAGGGTTGTAGAAACATACAAGCGGCCGGCTGCTTAAAGCACAGTAGGCATATGTCATGCCATCCGGGCGTGACCCGCGCAGAGCGTGTCCCAAGGCGAATCGCGATGATGCGAGTTCGGGCGCGACCATCACTCAGCCAAACGAAGTCGGAAAATCGCTGACATGGCCTCGTTTTCCTGCTCCTTCACGTACTTCAGATCTGCCTGCTTCGCTGTGCGTCTGTCACTCATGTGCGTTCCCGCACATACACGTTTTGCTGCTCCCGGCCATCGCCGCCAGATCATCTAGTCTTTTTGCTGTTCGAAAGCAACTGTACCCGACGTCGCGATTCTTAATTCATCCATTGAAAGGAAAACACCCATGGACCTGAATCTGACAGGCAAACTCGCACTGGTGAGCGGCAGCACAGCCGGCATCGGTCTCGCTATCGCCAGCACGTTGGCGCAGGAAGGCGCCCGCGTAATCGTGAACGGCCGCTCGCAGTCATCCGTGGATGACGTGGTCGCGCAGCTGAAAGCGCAGACGGGCGGCGACGTGCAGGGGTTCGCCGGCGATCTCAGTACCGCCGCTTCGGCAGAAGAACTCGCGCGACGCTATCCGGGCGTCGAAATTCTGGTCAACAACCTGGGCATCTTCGAGCCCAAGCCGTTTGAAGAGATCCCCGACGCGGACTGGCTGCGGTTCTTCGACGTCAACGTCTTGAGCGGGGTACGGCTCGCCCGCCTGTACTTGCCTGCGATGAGGCAGGCCAACTGGGGGCGCATCATTTTCATCTCGAGCGAAAGCGGCGTGCAGATCCCAGCCGAAATGATCCACTATGGGATGACGAAAACCGCGCAGCTGGCGGTCGCGCGCGGGCTCGCCGAAGCCGTCGCCGGTACGGGCATTACAGTCAATAGCGTGCTGCCGGGGCCGACGAAATCGCGCGGAGTGGGTGAATTCGTGGAGTCCCTTGCCAAGGCCGATGGCAAATCATTCGAAGCGTTCGAAAAAGAGTTTTTCGAGAAGGTCCGTCCCACTTCGCTGATCAAGCGATTCGGTTCGCCGCAGGAAGTCGCGTCGCTGGTGGCCTATATCGCCAGTCCGCTTTCGTCGGCCACCACGGGAGCTGCGTTGCGGGCCGACGGGGGCGTTGTAAAGAGCGCCTTCTAGCGCAACGCCGGCATGGAGCCGGTTTTTCATGCGGCCGGTCCAACTCGGTGCAAAAGACAAGGGCGGCTCGCCATGAGCCGCCCTTTTTTCGTGCGAGGCCGTGTCGGCCGATCGGTTCGCGAATCGCTTATTTGACCGCCATTAATTCGTCGCGCACCTCGGCGCCGATCTCGAACGAGCGCAGCCGCGCTTCGTGATCGTAAATCTGCGCGGTCAGCATCAGCTCGTTCGCGCCGGTCTGCTCGATGATCGATTGCAGACCTTCGCGGATTGCGTCGCGATCGCCGAGCACCGTGCATGCGAGCGCACGCGCGACGTTGTTCAGCTCCATCTCCGATGCGTCGAGCCGCTCGACCGGTGGCTGCAATTGCCCCGGCGTGCCGCGCCGCAGATTAATGAACTGTTGCTGCAGCGACGTGAACAGGCGCGCGGCCTCCTCGTTGGTGTCCGCGGCGAACAGATTGACGCCGACCATTGCATACGGTTTCGCCAGCGTCGCGGACGGCCGGAACTGCGAGCGATACACCTGTAGCGCGCTCATCATGTAATCGGGCGCGAAGTGCGACGCGAACGCGAACGGCAACCCGAGCGCCGCGGCCAGTTGCGCGCTGTACAGCGACGAGCCGAGCAGCCACAGCGGCACATTGAGGCCTGCGCCCGGCACCGCGCGAATGCGCTGGCCGGCGACCGGTTCGGCGAAGTAGCGTTGCAATTCGACGACATCGTCGGGGAAGGTTTCGGCGCTTGCTTGCAGATCGCGGCGCAGCGCGCGGGCCGTGGTCTGATCGGTGCCGGGCGCGCGGCCGAGGCCGAGATCGATCCGCCCCGGATACAGCGACGCGAGCGTGCCGAACTGTTCGGCGATCACGAGCGGCGCATGGTTCGGCAGCATGATGCCGCCGGAGCCGACACGAATCGTCTTCGTGCCGCCGGCCACGTAGCCGATCACGACCGAGGTCGCCGCGCTCGCGATGCCGGTCATGTTGTGATGCTCGGCGAGCCAGTAACGCTTGTAGTTCAGCTTTTCGGCGTGTTGCGCGAGTGACAGTGTGTTCCTGAACGCGTCAGCGGGCGTGGCACCCGCGGTGACCGGCGAAAGATCGAGAACCGAGAAAGGGATCATTGTCTATTGATTGCGATGGCGCTTTCGCGCGATGGGGCATTGTGGCAAAGCGGCGGCTTTTCTGCTGGCGGCGCGGCGATGCCCCTGATGGCCGAAGGGTCGCCAGCATCGGTGAGGCGCGCCGAGCCGCGACGAGGGGCGACGCGTGGCGCGGAAATTGCGCTTGCGTAGCGTGTTCGCGCGGCGGTGCTTCGCAATCGCAGTTCGCTCGAATAAGCAATCCCATGACTGACCGTGCGCCGATCGGAATTCGAGAGTACGGTTTAAGTATTCGGTACGGTGACGCGACCCGTTGCCCGAAATCTGGAATGTAGCGAAGGAGTTCCCGATCCCATGAATGTCGTCAAAGAGTTTCGTACCCGGTCATTCCAAGACGTGTGCCACGCATTGCTCGACCGCGAGGAGATCGCGCTTATCGACGTGCGTGAGGAAGATCCGCACGCGCGCAGTCATCCTTTGTTCGCCGCCAATCTGCCGCTGTCGCGGCTCGAACTCGATGCGCCGCTGCGGCTGCCGCGCCTCGCCGTGCCGATCGTCGTGTTCGATGCCGGCGAAGGCCTCGCGAGGCGCGCGGCCGAACGCCTCGACGAGCTCGGCTATAGCAACGTCGCATTGCTCGAAGGCGGTCTGCAAGGCTGGCGCGAAGCGGGCGGCGAGTTGTTCAAGGATGTCAACGTGCCGAGCAAGGCGTTCGGCGAACTGGTCGAAAGCGTGCGTCATACGCCGTCGCTGTCCGCGCAGCAGGTGCAGGCGCTGCTCGATCGCGAGGCCGATGTCGTGGTGCTCGACGCGCGCCGCTTCGACGAGTTTCAGACCATGAACATTCCCGGCAGCATCAGCGTGCCGGGCGCGGAGCTGGTGCTGCGCGCGCGACAGCTCGCGCCGGACCCGGCCACGCGCATCATCGTCAATTGCGCGGGACGCACGCGCAGCATCATCGGCGCGCAGTCGCTGATCAATGCGGGCGTGCCCAATCCGGTGGCCGCGCTGCGCAACGGCACGATGGGCTGGACGCTCGCCGGTCAGCCGCTCGCGCATGGCAGCACGCGGCGCGTCGAAGGCGCGGTCGACGACGTATCCCGTCTCGCCGCGGCCGACGGCGCGCGCGTGCTTGCCGACCGGGCGCGCGTGCGCCGCACCTCGCGGGACGAAGCGCGCCGCTGGGCCGACGAGGCGGTGCGCACCGTGTATCGCTTCGACGTGCGCACGCCCGAGGAATACGAGGCAGGCCACGTGCCCGGCTTTCGCAGCGCGCCGGGCGGTCAGCTCGTGCAGGAAACCGACCTGTTCGTGACGGTGCGCGGCGCGCGCGTGATCCTCGCGGACAACGACGGCGTGCGCGCGAACATGACCGCATCGTGGCTCGCGCAGATGAACGTCGAGGTGTTCGTGGTCGATGGCCTGACGGCGGGCGATTTCGCCGAAAAGGGCGTGGCGCCGCTCGTGCGCAACGCGGTGACGCCGCCCGACGTCGACGAGATCGAGCCGGCCGAGCTCGCCGCGCTGTTGCAGTCGCCGGGAACCGTCGTGCTCGACTTCGCGAGCAGCACGAATTATCTGAAGCGGCACATTCCGGGCGCCTGGTTCGTGATCCGCAGCCAGCTTGCCGACGCGCTGCGCACGCTGCCCGATGCGAAGCGCTATGTGGTGACGTGCGGCAGCGACGTGCTCGCGCGCTTCGTCGCGCCGGAGCTCGCGGCGGCGACCGAGCGGCCGGTGCAGGTGCTGCGCGGCGGCACGCGCGCGTGGATCGACGCGGGCTTGCCGGTGGAGTCGGGCGGCGCGCGGATGGCGTCGCCGCGCATCGATCGTTATCAGCGGCCGTATGAGGGCACTGAGAACGCGCGCGAAGCGATGAGCGCGCATCTGGAGTGGGAGCATGGGCTCGTCGCGCAACTGGCGCGTGACGGCACGCACGGCTTTCGGGTGATTTGACAGGCCGGCCATCCGGCGGCCGCGCGAATCTTCTGCCGATTCGGTGTAAACGCGCTCTCGTCGAAAGCCTCCGATGCGTTTAGATTATCGGCATCTGGAAGGCTTATCGAGGGACCAGGGCGGCCGTAAAAGGCAGCGGTTTGTCATTCGGCGATGGCGCAAGGTGAGTAGCCAAGGTTGCTCATCGCTTCGTCCGGAGCAGGCCGCTGCGCGTCGTCCGCGGTGCTTCGCGCAAGGCGGCCGATGAGCCGCCGTCACTTCCGGTTGATCGTATCGACCGACATGGCGACGCTGCACACAGCGTCGCCTTTTTGCTTCTGGCGTACCCATTTCAACCACTCCCCAGCCGATCTTTAGCGCTGCGCGCAACACGTTGCGTGCGTAGCCGCACTTGTCGCGCCTGCGTTGCTCGCGGTTTTGTCCGTGCGCGGTTATCCTTGTAGTACACACTACAGACCGGCCATGCGCAGCGACCGCAGATCCCGCGTATCCGGACAGGAATCGAAGTGAGCCTCAAACCGCTGGGCGTCACGCTGCTGATAGCGTGTGTTGCGCTGACCGGCTGCGACCAACAGCAGAGCGATCAAGCCGTGCAAAAACTCAAGGACTTTTTCAACGCCGTCAAACCGGACGCGCTGTTGCTCAAGAACATGACGCCGGGCGTCACGACCGAAGCGCAAATCCTCGCGCAGATGGGCAAGCCCGAGACCACCCGCACCTTCACCGACGGCTCGAAGCGCTTCGAGTATCCGCGCGGCCCGCAAGGCCTCAACACCTACATGGTCGATATCGATCGCGACGGCAAGCTGCAGGCGATCACGCAGGTGCTGACGGCCGACAACTTCGCGAAGATCCGCTCCGGCATGACCGAGGACGAGGTGCGTCGATTGCTTGGTAAGCCTGGACAGGTCGCGGTGTTTCCACTGAAGCCGGAAACCGTGTGGAGCTGGAAATGGCGCGAGGGCGGCGTGACCGAGGAAGGCATCTTCAACGTTCACTTCGACCGGAACCAGAGGGTGTACACCACGTCACGCTCGGACGTGATCCGTGGGCGATAGGTGGGAAGAATGTCGATTAGAAGACGGCCGGATAAGCGGGCCGAAAGAGCGGGGTAGGCATGATACGTCGACGTCGATACAGCCGGATCGGGCTGGTGTTGGGGGGCGGCGCCGCGCGCGGCTGGGCGCATATCGGCGCGATTCGCGCGCTGCAGGACGCGGGCATCAAGCCCGACGTCGTGTGCGGCACGTCGATCGGCGCGCTGGTCGGCGCCGTCTATGCGAACGGCGATCTCGACTGGCTCGAGGAGTGGGTGTCGCGTCTGACGTGGCAGACGGTGGTGCGGCTGCTCGATCTGCGCATCTCGGGCGGCCTGCTCGGCGGGCGCAAGGTGATCCAGCTATTCGCCGACAAATTCGCCGGCCGCTCGATCGCGCAATTGAACATGCCGTTCGCGGCAGTCGCGACCGAACTCGACACGGGCCGCGAAATCTGGCTGCAGGACGGCAGCACGGTCGACTCGGTGCGCGCGTCGATTGCGATTCCGGGCATCTTCACGCCGGTTTGGCACAACGGCGTGTGGCTCGTCGACGGTGGGCTGTGCAACCCGGTGCCAGTGTCGGTCGCGCGCGGCATGCGCGCCGACTGCGTGATCGCGATCGATCTGAACAACGACATCCTGAACGGCCGCGACTTCGGCGGTCCGGTCATTGAAACGCCCGCGCTCGATCCCACCGCGCCGCCGCCCGTCGCGCTGCGCCGCAACGGCAAGCCGTGGCCGCGCTGGCTGGCGCCCGCCGAGGCGAGCGCCACCGACGACGTGCGCGTGCCGCCGAAGCCGAGCGCGCACGTGCCGTCGATGCTGGCCTCGATCGCGCAAAGCATCGACATCATGCAGGTGCGCATCACGCGCAGCCGGCTCGCTGGCGAACCGGCCGATATCCTGATCCAGCCGCGTCTCGGTGGCATGGGCATCTTCGATTTTCATCGCGCGGAGCCGGCCATCGAGGAGGGGCGCGCGGCGGTCGAGCACATGCTGCCGGCGATTCGCGCGCGGCTCGCGCTCGATTGAGCGCGAGCGGTCCAGCGTCGGAGCCGGCGCGCTCGCGCTAATGCAGCAGCACCGCGAGTTCGGCCGGGGCGCCTTCGAACGCGAAGGGATTGAGGAACTGGCGCCGCCACATCAGTTCGCGATCGACCTCGCTCAACTGCGCATCGGCGCAGACCGCGTCCCAGTGCTCCAGGATGACCTCGATCTGCTGGCGCGCGATCGCCAATGAGTGATTCATATGTGCTTCACAAAGCGCCTTTACGACTCATATATGAGTCAGGCTGGCCCGCGTCGGGCGGAAGGGCGCCTGCCAACGCGGTCGCCGCGGCCTATCGAAAAAGCGACCCGAACTTTGCGAAATCGCGGCGCGGCCAGGCGCGCGCCGCACACCTGACAAAACGATAACCCTCGTGATACCAAGCGCTGCGAGCGCTCAGTGCGCGTGGGCAGCGTCATGCTGCGTCGCAGCAAGGCACCCACGCGCCATTTGAGAAATTGATTTCAGCTTGCGAGACTCCGCGCCATGCCGGAGCAGCGAGCCGCCTACGCAGCAGCCGCCATCCGCGCCAATTCAACGAACCTGGATGGAGACACGCGTGTTCCTATACGGCTTTGGTCCCGTGCTGCTCGCCGGCACGCTGCAGACGATCGAGCTGTCCGTTCTGTCGCTGGCGGCCGCTGTGTTGCTCGGCCTCGCGGGCGCGGCGGCGAAACTCTCGTTCAACCGGCCGTTGCGGGCCGTCGCGACCGGCTACACGACGCTGATCCGCTCGGTGCCCGACCTCGTGCTGATGCTGCTGCTGTTCTACAGCATCCAGATCGCGGTCAACGATGTGACCGACGCGCTCGATCTGCCGCAGTTCGACATCGATCCCTTCGTGGCCGGCGTGCTGACGCTCGGCTTCATCTACGGCGCGTATTTCACCGAAACCTTCCGCGGCGCCTTTCTGGCGGTGCCGCGCGGCCAGCTCGAAGCGGGCAGCGCGTACGGCATGAGCGGCGTGCGCGTCTTCACCCGCATCCTGTTTCCGCAGATGATGCGCTTCGCGCTGCCCGGCATCGGCAACAACTGGCAGGTGCTCGTGAAGGCCACCGCGCTCGTGTCGATCATCGGTCTCGCCGACGTCGTCAAAGCCGCGCAGGACGCGGGCAAGAGCACCTTCAACATGTTCTTCTTCATCATGGTCGCTGCGCTGATCTATCTGGCGATCACCACCGTCTCGAACGTCGCGCTGATCTGGCTGAACCGCCGCTATTCGATCGGCGTGCGACACGCGGAGCTCTGAGCGTCATGATCGATATCCTCAATCAATTCTGGAAGGCGTATCTGTTCTGGGACGGGCAGCGCCTGTCGGGTCTCGCGGTCACGCTGTGGCTGCTGGTCGCGTCGATTGCGATCGGCTTCGTGTGCGCGGTGCCGCTCGCGGTCGCGCGCGTGTCGAAGAAGCGCTGGCTGTCGACGCCGGTACGTCTGTACACCTACGTGTTTCGCGGCACGCCGCTCTACGTGCAGCTGCTGTTGATCTACACCGGCGTGTACAGTCTCGCGTTCGTGCGTTCGCACAGTTTGCTCGACGCGTTCTTTCGCAGCGGCTTTCACTGCGCGATCCTCGCGTTCGCGTTGAACACCTGCGCGTACACGACGGAGATTTTCGCGGGCGCGATCCGCTCGACCTCGCATGGCGAAGTCGAGGCGGCGCGTGCCTACGGCATGAGCTGGTTCACGATGTACCGGCGCATTGTGATACCGTCCGCGCTGCGTCGCGCGTTGCCGTTGTACAGTAACGAAGTGATCCTGATGCTGCACGCGACCACGGTCGCGTTCACGGCCACGGTGCCCGACATCCTGAAGGTCGCGCGCGATGTGAACTCGGCGACCTACCAGTCGTTCAACGCGTTCGGGCTCGCGGCGTTAATTTACCTCGTGGTGTCGTTTGCGCTGGTTGCGTTGTTCCGGCGCGCCGAGCGTCGCTGGCTCGCGCATCTCGCGGTGCGCACGCATTGAGCGCGCGTTGACATTGCGGTGGGCGCCGCGCGCTTGCGCACGGCGGCGTCCGCACCAGACCGATCCGTATCTTCACAGGGAGAGCATCTTGCTCCATACCACTCAAACCGAAGCTTGCAAGCTCGCCGTACAGGACATCCACAAGCGCTACGGCGACAACGAGGTGCTCAAGGGCGTGTCGCTGAACGCGAACAAGGGCGACGTGATCAGCATCATCGGCGCGAGCGGCTCGGGCAAGAGCACCTTCCTGCGTTGCATCAATTTTCTCGAACGGCCGAACGCCGGGCAGATCGTCGTCGATGGCGAGGCGGTGAAGACCAGGACCGATCGCGCCGGCAATCTCGAAGTCGCCGATCACAAGCAGCTGCAGCGCATCCGCACGAAGCTCGCGATGGTGTTCCAGCATTTCAATCTGTGGTCGCACATGAACGTGATCGAGAACATCATCGAGGCACCGATTCACGTGCTCGGTCTGAAGCGCAAGGAAGCCGAAGACCGCGCGCGCGAATATCTGGAGAAGGTCGGGCTCGCGCCGCGTCTCGAGAAGCAATACCCGTCGCATCTGTCGGGCGGCCAGCAGCAGCGCGTGGCGATTGCGCGGGCTCTCGCGATGCATCCCGACGTGATGCTGTTCGACGAACCGACCTCGGCGCTCGACCCCGAACTCGTCGGTGAAGTGCTGAAGGTGATGCAGAAGCTCGCCGAGGAAGGCCGCACGATGATCGTGGTCACGCACGAAATGGGCTTTGCGCGCAACGTGTCGAACCATGTGATGTTCCTGCACCAGGGCCGCACCGAGGAAGAGGGCAATCCGGCCGAGGTGTTGCGCGCGCCGCGCAGCGAGCGCCTGAAGCAGTTCCTGTCCGGCAGCCTGAAGTAACGCGCGGCTCGCTGTCACGGACACCCGATGGCCCGCACGTCCAGCCCGGCTCGCACGACTCAGGTCGCGGTCGTCGCATTGCCGCCCGTGTCGATGTCGGGCGTCGGACCGATCGTCGACGCGCTCAATCTCGCCAATGAAATCGACGGCCGAGCGCTGTATCGCGTGCAGGTCTGTTCGTGGGACGGCCGCGCGGTGCCGCTGTCGGGCGGCGCGCAATGGCCGGCCGATGCCGCGTTCGGCGACGCGATCGCGTGCGACTGGCTGATCGTCGTCAGCGAGCGGTTCCAGCAGTTCGCCGACTACCGGTTGTTTCTCGCGAGCCTCGCGCGCGTCGGCCAGCGCACGCCGCTCGTCACCGGCATTCATCACGGCGTGTGGTGGCTCGCGATGGCGGGGCAGCTGTCCGGCTATCGCGTCAGCGTGAACTGGGAAACCTATCAGCAGTTCTCCGAACAGTTCGAACGCTCGATCGTCACGCAGCAGATCTTCGAAATCGACCGCGATCGCGCGACCTGCGCGGGCGGTCAGGCGACCGTCGACTTCATGCTCGCGATGATCGGCCGCGAGCACGGGCCCGAACTCGCGGAGCGCATCGCCGATACGCTCGGCGTCGGCGTGCTGCGCGCCGGCGAGGAGCGTCAGCGCATTCCGTTCGTGACCGCGCCGGGCGAGCGTCATCCGCGCCTGAACGATGCGCTGCTGCTGATGGAAGCCAATATCGAGGACCCGCTGACCACCGACGAAATCGCCGGCTTGGTCGGCGTGTCGCGGCGGCAGCTCGAACGGCTGTTTCGCCAGTATCTCGGCTCGATGCCGTCCAAATACTATCTGGGGCTGCGGCTGTCGAAGGCGCGCACGCAATTGCAGCGCACCAGCAAATCGGTCGTGCAGATCAGCCTCGCGTGCGGATTTTCGTCGGCCGCGCATTTTTCGAATGCGTATCGGGAGCGCTTCGGCGTTACGCCGCGCGAGGATCGCCGCAACTGGATCGACCGCCAGACCGGCGCGCACGGCGGCACGAGCGAGCCGCGGCCGGCCGCGCTGATCGAGCGGCCCGAACTCGATTGATGCACAGCGGCGCGCGCAATCAGGCATGGCTCGTACGCGGTCTGGAAGCCGTCTGAAAGCGAAGTAGGGGCACGCCCGGCGCGGGCGGCGCGGCCGCACCGCCGAAGCCCGACACCAGGGCGACACAAACCCGACACGAACCGCTCACAAAGTACGAACGAAACGCCTGCACGAACAGTACCCGCAATACCCGCCGTGGCGGGACGACGCGCGGAACCTCATAGAAAGCGTCGCGTATGCGCAAGACGCGCCGCGCACGGTTTCCTACACTAGCTGTATTACCTGTCACCCGTAAAAGGATTAGCCATGAACGACCTGACTGTGACACGCCAGACCTTCGACGAAGTCATGGTGCCGGTGTTTGCCCCCGCCGCCTTCGTACCGGATCGCGGTCTCGGCTCGCGCGTGTGGGACACGCAAGGCCGCGACTATATCGACTTCGCCGGCGGCATCGCCGTCACCGCGCTCGGTCATGCGCATCCGGAACTGCTGAAGGTGCTGCATGAGCAGGGCAGCAAGCTGTGGCACATCGGCAATGGCTACACGAACGAGCCGGTGCTGCGCCTTGCGAAGCGCCTCGAAAGCCTGACGTTCGCCGATCGCGCGTTCTTCGCGAACTCGGGCGCCGAAGCGAACGAGGCCGCGCTGAAGCTCGCGCGCCGCGTCGCGGTCGACCGTCACGGCGCGCAGAAAGACGAAATCATTTCGTTTACGCAGTCGTTCCACGGGCGCACGCTGTTTACCGTCAGCGTCGGCGGCCAGCCGAAGTATTCGGAAGGCTTCGGCCCGGTGCCGGCCGGCATCACGCATCTGCCGTACAACGACATCGCAGCGGCGAAGAAGGCGATCGGCGCGCAGACTTGCGCGGTGATCGTCGAGCCGATCCAGGGCGAGGGCGGCGTGATCCCGGCCGATCCGGCGTTTCTGAAGGCGCTGCGCGAAGCGTGCGATCAGCACGACGCGGTGCTGATTTTCGACGAAGTGCAAACCGGCGTGGGCCGCAGCGGCTACTTCTACGCGTACCAGGACACCGGCGTGACGCCCGACATCCTGACCACCGCGAAGGCGCTCGGCAACGGCTTCCCGATCGGCGCGATGCTGACCACCAAAGAGCTCGCCGCGCACTTCAAGGTCGGCGTGCACGGCACGACCTACGGCGGCAATCCGCTCGGCTCGGCGATCGCGGAAAAAGTGGTCGAGCTCGTCAGCGACCCGAAGCTGCTCGAAGGCGTGCGCTCGCGCAGCGAAGTGCTGAAGGGCCACCTCGCGAAACTGAACGAGCGCTTCGGGCTTTTCACCGAAGTGCGCGGCAAGGGCCTGCTGATCGGCGCCGAACTGAACGACGCGTATCGGGGCCGCGCGAAGGACTTCGTCACCGCGGCCGGCCAGCACGGCGTGATCATGCTGATGGCGGGCCCGGACGTGCTGCGCTTCGTGCCGTCGCTGATCATGCCGCTCGACGACATGGCCGAAGGCTTCGCGCGTCTCGATAAGGCGTTCGGCGAACTCGTCGGCGCGAACGCGCAGGCGGCGTCGCGTTGATGTTCAGGCAGCTCCGCACGCCCACGCTGATGCGGCGATTCATGCGTCACATTCAACAGGAACGATGATGTACTTCGTACGTCCCGCCCGCCTTGCCGATCTCGATGCGCTCGAGCATATGGCGCGCACCGCTCAACCGGTGCTGCATTCCCTGCCGCACGACCGGCGCGCGCTCGAAGCGCGCGTCGCGTTGTCGGAAGACTCGTTTCGCGCGGAAGTCGACTTTCCGGGCGAGGAGTTCTATCTGTTCGTGCTCGAAGACTCGGACACCGGCAAGTTGATGGGCACCGCGAGCATCGTCGCGGCGGCCGGTTACGCGGACCCGTTCTACGTGTTTCGCAACGATGCGCTGATTCATGCTTCGCGCGAGCTGCATGTGAATCGCAAGATTCACGCGCTGACGATGTCGCACGAGCTGACCGGCAAGAGCCGGCTCGCGGGCTACTACATCGACCCGTCGCTGCGCGGCGACGCGGCCGCGCAGCTGATGTCGCGCGCACGGATGATGTACATCGCCGCGAATCGCAAGCGCTTCACGCCCGAGGTGTTCTCGCTGCTGCTCGGCGTCACCGACGAAAACGGCATGTCGCCGTTCTGGGAAGCGGTGGGCCGCAAGTTCTTCGGCCGCAATTTCGCCGACATCGAAGTCGAATCGGGGGGGCGCAGCCGCACGTTCATCGCCGAGGTGATGCCGACCTATCCCGTGTATGTGCCGCTGTTGCCCGAAGCGGCGCAGCGCGTGCTCGGCGAGCCGGACGCGAATGCGCTGCTCGCGTACGAGATTCATCTCGAGGAAGGCTTCGAGACCGATCGCTACGTCGACATTTTCGACGCGGGGCCGGTGCTGACCGCGCAGATGGATCGCAGCGTCAGCGTGAAGCACAACGAAACGCGCGTCGTGCGCGAAGCCCCGGCGCCGCACGGTGCAACGTACCTGATCGCGCACAACGGCGCCGACGGCGAGTTCCGTTGCGTGCTCGGCGATCTCGCGTCCGACAAGGAGTCGGGCGCCGCATTGTCGCAGGCGGCGCTCGCCGCGCTCGGGGTACGGGAAGGCGATACGGTGCGCTGCGTGCCGCTGCATCAGCCGCAGGATGAACAATCGGGAGACGCGCAATGATCGTCGTTCGCGTAGTGCAACGAGGCGATGTGGATGCGCTGATGCGGCTCGCGCAGGAAACCGGGCCGGGTCTGACCACCTTCAAGCCGGATCGCGATGCGCTTGCGGCGCGTGTCGAACGCGCGCGCCGCACGATGGAGGATCAGGCCGAGCCGCATGAGGCCGGTTATTTCTTCGTGATGGAAGACACCGCGACCGGCGACGTGGCCGGTGTCTGCGGGATCGAAGCGGAGGTGGGCCTGCAGCAGCCGTTCTACAACTATCGCGTGAGCACGGTCGTGCACGCGAGCCAGGATCTCGGCATCTGGACCCGCATGCACGCGCTGAACATCTCGCACGACCTCACCGGTTATGCGGAAGTGTGCTCGCTGTTCCTGAGCCCGCGCTATCGGACGAGCGGCGTCGGCGGCTTGCTGTCGCGCTCGCGCTTCATGTTTCTCGCGCAGTTTCGCGAGCGCTTTCCGCAGCGTCTGTGCGCGGAGCTGCGCGGCCATTTCGACGAGCAGGGCACGTCGCCGTTCTGGCGCGCGGTCGGCTCGCACTTTTACCAGATCGATTTCAATGCCGCCGACTATCTGAGCTCGCACGGCCGCAAGGCGTTTCTCGCCGAGCTGATGCCGCGCTATCCGGTGTACGTCGAGCTGTTGCCGGAAGAAGCGCAGCGCTGCGTCGGCCTCACGCATAGCGACACGATTCCCGCGCGCCGCATGCTCGAAGCCGAAGGGCTGCGCTACGAGAACCACGTCGATATTTTCGATGCGGGTCCGGTGCTCGAATGCCATATCGCCGATTTGCGCACGGTGCGCGAGAGCGTGCTGGTGGCGGCCGAGATCGGCGACGCAGCGGAGCCAGCCGCGCAGGACGGACTGAAGTCGATGGTATCGAATACGTCGCTCGGCGATTTTCGCGTCGGTGTCGTGGCGGGCGTGGCGCGCAACGGTGTGTTCCGCCTCAGCGCGGCCGAAGCCGACGCGCTTCGGGTGAAGGCCGGCGATCCGCTTAGGGTGCTGCCGGTGAAACACAAACAAGGATGATCATGAACGAGCTTTTCATCGCCGGCGAATGGGCCGCCGGCACAGGACCTGTATTCGCGTCGCACAATCCCGGCACGGGGGCGGTGGTGTGGCAAGGCAATAGCGCGTCGGCGGACGACGTCGATCGCGCGGTACGCAGCGCGCGCCGCGCGTTCGCCGCATGGTCGGCGCTGACGCTCGACGAGCGCTGCGCGGTGGTGCGCCGCTTCGCCGCGCTCGTGACCGAGCGCAAGGAAGCGCTTGCCGAAGCGATCGGCCGCGAGACCGGCAAACCGCTGTGGGAAGCGCGCACCGAAGCGGCGTCGATGGCCGCGAAGGTCGAGATCTCGATCCAGTCGTACAACGAGCGCACCGGCGAAAAGCGCTCGGCGATGGCCGATGGCACCGCGGTGCTGCGGCATCGTCCGCATGGCGTGGTCGCGGTGTTCGGGCCGTACAACTTTCCGGGCCATCTGCCGAATGGGCATATCGTGCCCGCGCTGATCGCCGGTAACGCGGTCGTGTTCAAGCCGTCCGAACTCGCGCCCGGCGTCGCGGCGCTCACGGTGCAAATCTGGCGCGATGCGGGGCTGCCCGCCGGCGTGCTGAATCTGGTGCAGGGTGAGAAGGACACCGGCGTCGCGCTCGCGAATCACCGGCAGATCGACGGGCTGTTCTTCACTGGGAGTTCGGATACCGGAACATTGCTGCACAAGCAGTTCGGCGGCCGGCCGGAGATCGTGCTGGCGCTCGAAATGGGCGGCAACAATCCGCTTGTGATCGGCCCGGTCGCGGACCTCGACGCCGCCGTGCACCACACGATCCAATCGGCGTTTCTATCGGCGGGGCAGCGCTGCACCTGCGCGCGCCGGATCTTCGTGCCCGACGATGCGTTCGGCGAGCGTTTCCTCGCGCGCCTGACGGAAGTCACCGCGCGCATCGGCGTCGGCGAATACAACGCCGAGCCGCAGCCGTTCATGGGCGCGGTGGTGTCGGAGCGCGCGGCCTCGCGTTTGATCAGCGCGCAGGAACGCCTGCTCGCGAGCGGCGCGAAGGCGTTGTTGAAGATGGAGCAGCGCGATCCGCAACTCGGCTTCGTCACGCCCGCGATTCTCGACGTGACCGACGTGAAGGACCTGCCCGACGAGGAGCACTTCGGCCCGCTCGCGCAGATCATCCGCTACCGCAACTTCGACGACGCGCTCGAACAGGCGAACGATACGGAGTTCGGTCTGTCCGCGGGCCTGCTCGCCGACGACGAAGCGCTGTGGACGCATTTCCAGCGCACGATCCGCGCGGGCATCGTCAACTGGAACCGGCCGACCAATGGCGCTTCGTCGGGCGCGCCGTTCGGCGGTCCGGGCCGCTCGGGTAATCATCGGCCGAGCGCGTACTATGCGGCCGACTACTGCGCGTACCCGATGGCCTCTGTCGAAAGCGCGCAACTGAACATGCCCGCGAGCGTCTCGCCGGGCCTTCAATTCTAAGGATCGACGATGCTGCAAGCCACTGAAGCCAATTTCGACGGCCTGGTCGGCCCGACTCACAACTACGCGGGCTTGTCGTTCGGCAACGTCGCGTCGCAGAGCAACGAGAAGTCGGTCGCGAATCCGAAGGCCGCCGCGCGCCAGGGTCTGCGCAAGATGAAGCAGTTGGCGGACCTCGGCTTTCATCAGGGCGTGCTGCCGCCGCAAGAGCGTCCGTCGATGCGTCTGTTGCGCGAGCTCGGTTTTTCCGGCGACGACGCTTCGGTGATCGCGCGCGTCGCGAAGAACGCGCCCGAACTGCTCGCGGCGGCGAGCTCGGCCTCGGCGATGTGGACCGCGAACGCGGCGACGGTGAGTCCGTCCGCGGATACGCACGACGGCCGCGTGCATTTCACGCCGGCCAACCTGTGCAGCAAGCTGCATCGCGCGATCGAGCATGAATCGACGCGCCGCACGCTGCGTGCGATGTTCAGCGACACCGACCGTTTCGTCGTGCACGAGGCGCTGCCCGGCACGCCTGCGCTCGGCGACGAGGGTGCGGCGAATCACACGCGCTTTTGCGAGCAATACCGGGCGCGCGGCGTCGAATTCTTCGTGTATGGCCGCAGCGAGTATCGTCGCGGGCCGGAGCCCAAGCGCTATCCGGCGCGTCAGACGTTCGAGGCGAGCCGCGCGGTCGCGCATCGTCATGGCTTGCAGGAAGCGGCGACCGTGTATGCGCAGCAAAACCCGGAAGTGATCGACGCGGGCGTGTTCCATAACGACGTGATCGCGGTCGGCAATCGCAACACGCTGTTCTGCCATCAGCTCGCGTTCGTCGATCAGCAAGCGGTGTACGACGAGCTGCGCTCGAAGCTCGCGAGCCTTCACGCGGGCTTCAACGTGATCGAGGTGCCCGACGCGCAGGTCAGCGTCGCCGATGCGGTGACGTCGTATCTGTTCAACAGCCAGTTGCTGACGCGGCCCGATGGCAAGCAGGTGCTGGTCGTGCCGCAGGAGTGCCGCGAAAATCCGCGCGTCGCCGCGTATCTGGATGAGCTGACTGCGCACAGCGGTCCGATCGACGAGGTGCTCGTGTTCGATCTGCGCGAGAGCATGAAGAACGGTGGCGGCCCGGCCTGTCTGCGTCTGCGCGTCGTACTCGACGACACCGAGCGCGCGGCGGTTGCGCCGGGCGTGTGGATCGACGACACACTGTTCGGCCGTCTCGATGCGTGGATCGAAAAGCACTATCGCGATCGTCTCGCACCGGCCGATCTCAGCGATCCGCAACTGCTGGTCGAATCGCGCACCGCGCTCGATGAGCTGACGCAAATCCTCGCTCTGGGCTCGCTGTATGACTTCCAGCGCTGATTACGCGATGCAAGCCCCGAGCGCGATGCTCGACGATTTTCTCGCGTGGACGCTCGCGGGTTCGCGGCCTGCCGCGCATCAAGCGCAAGGCACGTGCGCGAACGGTATGCGCTGGGCGTGGCAGGGCGACGGCGTACTCGTCATCGAGCCCGCGGAGCAGCATGCGGACGTACGCAGCGTGCTCGTCTCGGCCGGCGTGCATGGCGACGAGACCGCGCCGATCGAACTGCTGTCGCGCATCGTCGCCGATATCGCACACGGCCGCGCGGCGCTCGCGTGCCGGCTGCTCGTGATTCTCGGCAATATCGATGCGATGCGCGACGGCGGCCGCTATCGCGACGACGATCTGAACCGGCTGTTCAGCGGCCGTCATCTGCAACTGCCGCACAGTCATGAAGCGCCGCGCGCGGCCGCGCTCGAACAGGCCGCCACGCGCTTTTTCGCCGCCGCGTCCGACGCGCCCGGCGCGCGCTGGCATATCGACATGCATACGGCGATCCGCGCGTCGGTATTCGAGCGCTTCGCACTGTTGCCGCATACCGGCAAGCCCCTTTCGCGCGCGATGTTCGAATGGCTCGGTGACGCGCGTATCAGCGCGGTGCTGCTGCACACGACGAAGGGCAACACCTATTCGCACTTCACCGCGCAAGCGTGCGGCGCTGATGCGTGCACGCTCGAACTCGGCAAGGTGCGGCCGTTCGGCCAGAACGACCTGACGCGCTTCGAGGGCGCGGATCTCGCGGTGCGCGCGCTGCTGGCCGGCACGCGTGTGGGTTCGCGAGCCAACGCACCAGCCGGCGCGCAGGCGACGCTGCCGCGCGTGTTCACCGTCGTCGATCAGCTGACCAAGCAAAGCGACGCATTCGAGCTGCTGCTCGCGCCCGACGTGCCGAACTTCACGCCGCTCGCAAATGGCACCCTGCTCGCCCGCGACGGCGACTATCAATACAGGGTGCAGCGCGATGAAGAGCGCATCGTGTTTCCGAACCCGGCGGTCAAGCCCGGCCTGCGCGCCGGCCTGCTCGTCGTCGATACCACCGCCGAGACGCTGCCCAAGCTTGTCTAGACAGGTTCCGTGTACAATCGCGCGCTTCGCGGCTGTCGCACCTACCGGTCCCGCCGGCCGCGCGAGTCCGAAGCGCCGCAGGCGTACACCGCCTGTTCGCGCCGGATCGGCTCCGTTTCTGTCAACACCGTAAAGGAACACCCGTAAATGAAGAAGAATTGGCCCAATCTGGCCGCGCTCCCGCTGATCGCGACGGCTGCGTTGACCGCAGGCACCGCGTCGGCGGCTGAGATCAAGGAAGTGCGCTTCGGCGTCGAGGCTTCGTATGCACCGTTCGAATCGAAGTCGCCCGCCGGCGAGCTGCAGGGCTTCGATATCGACGTCGGCAATGCCGTGTGCGCGAAGCTGAAGGCCAAATGCGTGTGGGTCGAGAATTCGTTCGACGGCCTGATCCCTGCGCTCGAAGCGCGCAAGTTCAGCGCGATCAACTCGGATATGACGATCACCGATCAGCGTCGCCAGGCGATCGACTTCACCGATCCGATCTACACGATCCCGAATCAGATGATCGCGAAGAGGGGCAGCGCTCTGCAGCCCACGCCCGCATCGCTGAAGGGCAAGCATGTCGGCGTGCTGCAGGGCACGATCCAGGAAACCTATGCGAAGGCACGCTGGGCGCCGGCCGGCGTCGACGTCGTGCCGTATCAGACCCAGGACCAGATCTACGCGGACCTCGCGTCGGGCCGTCTCGATGCGTCGTTCCAGGACGCCGAAGCGGCATCGAAGGGCTTTCTGAAGAAGCCGCAGGGCGCGGGCTTCGAGTTCGCCGGTCCAGCCGTCAGCGACGACAAACTGCTCGGTGCGGGTGTCGGGTATGGCGTGCGCAAGAACGACAAGGCGCTCAAGGATGCGCTGAACGGCGTGTTGAAGGAGCTGAAGGCGGATGGCACGATCGACCGCCTCGCCGCCAAATACTTCGACGTGAAAGTCGTGCTGAAGTAACGATGCATCGAAGTGTGCAAAACGGCCGCTAATGCGGCCGTTTTGCTTTTTGCGCGCGTGTCGCAAACGTTCAACAAATATTTCGAGATATTGCCCTGTAAGCCTGTTCGTGCCCAATGACGCTGCGATAAAATTGCGACGCACGCTGCCGCGCGTCGACGAGCTTCCAACGTCATAGAAACGCGCGTACGTGCAGCGAAAAACAGAACATAGCGGCCAGGCGCCAGCGGCGCCGAGCGGGGGACTGGAATGACCACCATCGCAATCGAGACTCTGAGCGACAGCGGCACGACCGACGACGCGTCGCTCACCGCCAGCTACGCGCGGCAGCCCATACTGAATCGGGACGGCATGCTGTGCGGCTACGAGATCAAGGTGCGTGCGCCCGAGCTGCCGCTCGCCGACGCGGACCTCAGCGCCCCAGCAACCGATACCGATCTTCATCCCGACGCCGACGCGTCGCCGGGCCGCGCGCCCACGCCGGTGCAACGCGTTGCGCGCGCGATCGTTCGCGGGCTCGTGCAAAGCGACGTGCGCGGCGCGCTGACCGGCCATCCGGCCTACGTCGACGTGAACCGCGAGCTGCTGCTCGATGACGCGATCCTGCGACTTCCCGCCGAGCGCTTCATGCTCGAGCTGTCCACCTCGCTCGAAGTCGATGACGAGTTGATCGCGCGTATCGTGTATCTGCATGGCCGCCGCTACCGCTTCGCGCTCGACGACGTCACGCAGCCCAATGAGACTTTCGCGAAGCTGCTGCCGTACGCCGAAGTCGTCAAGATCGACGTCCCGCATACGCCGCGCGCGCTGCTGCCGAAGCTCGCGAGCGTGCTGAAGTCGGCGGGCAAGCTGCTGCTCGCATCGGGTGTCGATGCGCAGGCCGACTTCGAAACGGTGCATGAGCTCGGCTTCGACCGCTTCCAGGGCTATTACTTCGCGCGGGCGCAAAGCGCGTCGACGCGCAGCGTCAGCGCGCCGCGCCACGCGCTGCTCAATCTGCTGCAACTGCTCGCGGGCGACCCGACGGTCGCGCAGCTCGAAGCCGAGCTGAAGCTGAACCCGGTGCTGGTCATGCATTTGATGAAGCTCGCGAATTCGAGCGGCCTCGCGGTCGGTCACAAGGTGACGACGCTGCGCGACGCGATCAACGCGACCGGCACCGACCGCATCGCGCGCTGGACGCAGCTGCTGCTCTACGCCGACGGCCGCAAGGTCGCGCTCGAAGACGATCCGCTGCTGCAACTTGCGGCGACGCGCGCGCGCTTCATGGAGCTCGCGATCGAGCGCATGCCCGAGGCGGGCCGCGACGAAGCCGACGCGGCCTTCCTGACCGGCGTGTTTTCGTTCGTCGATGCGGTGTTCGGCGGCTCGCTCGAAAAAACGCTGAACATCCTGACGTTGTCGCGGCCGATCCAGGCCGCGATCCTGCATCGCGAGGGCAGGCTGGGTCTGCTGCTGAGCGCGGTCGAGGCGCTCGAAGGCGGCGCATGGGAGCGCGTCGCCACGCTATCCGAGCGTCTTGCGCCGTTGACGCTGGAAGAGGTCGCGCAGATGGGTCTCGCGGCCGGCGCATGGGCCGGCGTCGCGGATCGCAGCGCGGAAGGGCTGGAGCGGATCGAGGATTGAGTGGGGTAAAAGCCCCACACGGTGCCCGGATAAAATCGTTTTCGGGCAAACACGGAAAGGATCAAAGTGAAGCGGAGTGATCAGCGATCACGCCATGTCTTCACATCGTCTCCATTTCCCGCATCTGCCCCTGGCCGAAAAAACGTCCTAACTCCTTTGCCAGTTCGTTGAGCACGCCCATCTCCTTCTGCGAGATGCGGCGTGCCTCCTGCGTATGCGACCAGTCGCCGTACAGCAGCGCGACGGTCTGATCGGTTTCGTCGATGATCGGCAGCAGCACGAACGCGCGCGCGTCGTCGAACGAGCGTCGGAACCACTCCGGCAGCCGCGCGACCATCTTCGGATCGCGCGCATTCTCGATGAAGATGCCCACCGAGTTCGCGATCGCGAGATGAAACACGTCGGGCTCGAACGCGGTGTTGAACGCGAGCTTCGGCAGCGCCGCGTCGATCTTCGGCCCGAAGCCGATACGCGCCCTGAACGTGCCGTTGCTATGCTTGACGTAGACCACGGTGCGCGCGAAGCCGAGCGCCGCGAGCACGGTCTCGGCGGCCATCGCGAGCGCCGGCGCGAGCGGGCTGCCTTCGGGCAGGCCGCGCAGATCCTGCACGCCGACCTCGATGCGCGCCTCGGGCGTCAGCGCCTCGCGCGCGATCGCATCGGCATTGGCGCGCAGCTCGACGATTTCGCGCATCACGCTGTCGCCGCCATCCTCGCGCGCGAGCGCGACGCTCATCTGCAGCAGCACCTCGGGGTCGGTGTTCAGCACGCTGCCGTACTCGTGCGCAAGCTCACCGATGCGTGCCTCGCGTTCCCCCTCGGGCATGTTCTGCTGCGTGAGCACGTCGGCGACCGCGGTCGAGTAGTTGGTGATCGCGCGCAGCCACTGCACCTGGCGCGGTTGTGTCACGTCCTCGGGATCGAACTCGCCCATGCCGGAGCGGATCGTGTCGGGCAGACGCCAGCGCACCGCGGCTTCGGCGCCGATTTCATCGAAAGTGACGCCGAGCACGAGCACGCACGCATCGGCTTCGAGCGCACCGCCGTCGATATGGCGGCGAATCTGGTCCCACTCGGCGTCGAGATAGAACACGACCAGCAGCTTGCCGATCTGGCGCATCAGCGTGCAGACCACCGCTTCCTCGCCGGCGCGCAGGTCGCCGCGCTCGGTCAGCTTGCGCGCGACGCAGCCCGACAGCAGCGTGCGGTTCAATTCGAGTTTCGCGTCGATGCGGCGCGGCGCGCTTTGATGAAAGTGATCGACGATCTTCAGACCGACTACGAGGTGACCGACCGCATCCATGCCGAGCACCATCAGCGCGCGCGACACGGTCGTGATGTTGCCGCCGAACGCCATATACATCGCCGAGTTCGCGAGCCGCAGCACCTTCTGCGTGAGCGCGAAGTCCGACAGCACCACTTGCACGAGGCCGGTGAAGTCGAGGTCGTCGTTGGTCACTGCCGCCATGGTGGTGCGCAGCGATTGCGACAGCATAGGGAAATCGCCGCGCTCGCTCATTCGCGTCCAGAGCCGGTCGAGCACTGCCGCCTTTACCATGTGTGTCCCGCAAAAACCATACGTGTTCCAGTGAATGCCATGCCGGTCGTGAGCCGGCTTGTTCCGCTGCCTGGGCGTCGTGTCTGCATCGCCCGTTATGCGCCGTGCAGTTGAAGCTCGCGCGTTTCGAAGCGCTGCGCGAGTTCTTCGGACGGCAACGCCTTGCAGACGAGCCAGCCCTGAATGTGATCGCAGCCCATCTCGGTGAGCAGGGTGCGCTGCGCTTCCGTTTCCACGCCCTCGGCAACCAGTTCGAGGTCGAGCGTCTGCGCAAGGCCGACCACAGCGCTAACGATTGCCTGATCGTTTCGCGAGGTTAGCAGATTCTCGACGAAACTCCGGTCGATCTTCAGCTTCGCGAGCGGAAAGCGCTGCAGGTACGCGAGGCTCGAATAGCCGGTGCCGAAGTCGTCGACGGCGAAGCGGATGCCCATCGCGGTCAGGTCTTCGAGCAAGCCCTTCGCGTGCGCCGGGTCGTGCATCAGCAGACTTTCGGTGATCTCGAACACGAGCCGGCGCGGATCGATGCCGGTCAGCTCGATCGCCTCGCGCACCGAGTCCTTGAAGCGCGGATCGCGAAACTGCTGCGGCGACACGTTGACGGCCACGTACTGCAGCGGGATGCCCTTCGCGTCCCACTGGATCAGCTGCATGCACGCGACCTTCATCACCCAGTTGCCGAGGAAGTTGATCAGCCCGATCGACTCCGCGAGCGGAATGAACATCGACGGCGGCACGAGGCCATGCACCGGATGCGTCCAGCGGATCAACGCCTCGACACCGACCACGCCCCGCGTGCGGCTGCTCGTGATCGGCTGGAAGTGTAGCGAAAACTCGCCGTTGCGTACGCCGTCGTAGAGGTCGGCCTCGAGCTTCAGACGCTCGGCGTCGGCCGGGTTGTCGTCCGGCACGTAGAACGCGAGCGTGTTGCCGCCCGCGGCCTTCGCCTGCAACAGCGCGTGGTCGGCCCAGCGCAGCAGGTGGGTATCGTGGCCGCCGGTGTCGTTGGCATGGCGCACGTCCGGGTACAGCGCGATGCCGATGCTGGCCGACAGATGGACCTGCTGACCCTTGAACACGTACGGCTGCTGGATCGCGGTCAACAGACGCCGCGCCAGCGCTTCGGCGGCGGCCGCCGCGTCGGTGCGGCTCGCGGCAGGCTTCACGAGGATCGCGAACTCGTCGCTGGCGATCCGCGCGATCGTTTCGTTCGGGCTCGTCATGTTCAACAGGCGCCGCGACGTGTCGCGCAGCATCTCGTCGCCGGCGTCGTAGCCGAGCGCGCGGTTCACCCGCTGATAGTCGTCGAGATCGAGCAGCAGCAGCGCGACCGGCGTGCCGTGCGCGTCGGCCTTCTGTTGTGCGTCGAGCAGCGCGTGCACCAGACCCGACTGGTTCGGCAGACTGGTCAGCCGGTCCAGATGCAGCGCCTGGGTCAGCCGCTCTTCGGTGGCGCGCCACGACGACACGTCGAAGCCGGCGATCGCGTAGCCGTCGACGCCGTCGTGGCTGCTGCGCACGACCCGCAGCTCGACCGTGATCGGATAGGTCAGCGACTTGACGAGCCCGAGCGTCGCTTTCTCGACGTTGCCCGAGGCCGCCGCCTGCTTGAGCAGCGCATCGAGGCGCGGCACGTCGGCGGGGGCGACCAGATCGTGCAGCGTCGCGGTTTTCAGGTATTCGCGGTGATAGCCGATGAAGCGCAGGCTCGCGTCGGACACGTAGATGAAGCGCAGCGCATCGTCGACGTGGGCGAGCAGGTCGACCGCGCCTACCACCTGTTCCAGTGGGGGCGGGCGGTTCGCGCTGCTCGGCCGGTCGTCGTCCTCGCGCCGGCCGAACGTCCGCAGCCGGTCGATGACCGTGCGCAAGGAGCCCCGGCGGGGCGCGGTGATCGTGTTCGCTTCCATGTTCGTCGCTGGCAACCTGGGTTCGTCCGCGGGCGGGGCTGCTTGTCCGCCGGTCCGGGCGGCCGGGAGATAGCAGGCCGCCCCATCAGAACGAGATAACGACGCTAGCGGGGAAATCTTTAGCGGCGCGAGGAGAAAAACATCTGGTAATGCCTCGGCCGCTGCCGTCGCCGGGACGATTCGGTTAAAGTGACGCCGCTTCGCGGCCGTTAATACGGCGAATCTCCCTTAATTTGGCGGCGCTGAGGCGTCGCGCTGCGTAGACTTTCCGAACCTTGCACCGATGATCCATCTTCGAACGCTCCGTCATCAGGTCCGCCAGCGCCCCACGGCCCGTTCCGCGGGACGTCGAGGTGCGTGATGTCGCCGCCGGCGCGTCGGCCGGCTATCCTGAGCGCGGGCACCCGGACGCGGTCCCCCAGTACGTCTATGTCGGCCGCCAGCCGATTCTGGATCGGGATGGGGCGCTTCACGCCTACGAGCTGCTGTTCCGTGCCGGAACGTACAACTACGCCGAAATCAGCGACGACGCGCAGGCCACCGCGCAGGTGGTCGCGCGCACGATCGGCGGAATCGGCGTGCCGGCCGTGCTCGGTCAGCATCGCGGCTTCGTCAATATCGACCGCGGGCTGCTCTTTAGCGACATCGTCCATCTGATGCCGCCCGAGCGCTTCGTGCTCGAAATCCTCGAAACGGTGCGTTACGACGCTTCGCTCGCGCGTCGGCTCGACGAGCTGCATTGCGCCGGCTTTCAGGTCGCGCTCGACGACGTGCACGACCTGACCGACGAGCTGAGGGCGATGCTGCCGTACGCCGACATCGTCAAGATCGACTTCCTGCAAACGCCGCGCCGCAAGGTCGCCGAGCTCGCTGCGGCCTTGCGCGGCTACGGCAAGACGCTGCTCGCCGAGAAGGTCGA
Source organism: Paraburkholderia atlantica (assembly GCF_009362785.1). Classification (GTDB taxonomy): domain Bacteria; phylum Pseudomonadota; class Gammaproteobacteria; order Burkholderiales; family Burkholderiaceae; genus Paraburkholderia; species Paraburkholderia atlantica. The sequence goes on along the minus strand of NZ_WHNQ01000007.1, from coordinate 212,489 downwards.
AACGCGCGAGGACTTCGCACTCGCTCACGAGCTCGGCTTCGATCTGTTCCAGGGCTACTTCTTCGCGCGGCCGCAGGTGCTGGCCGCGCCGCGCAACCGCTCGCTGCGCCCGGGCCTGCTGCGGCTGCTCGCGCTGCTGTCGCGCGACGCCGGCATCGTCGAGCTCGAGGCGGAGCTGAAGGTCAATCCGGGCGTGGTCGTGCAACTGCTGCGGCTCGTCAATTCGAGCGCGTTCGGCCTCGGGCGCAACATCGCGTCGCTGCGCGAGGCGATCATCGCGACCGGCACGCGGCAGATCGCGCGCTGGGCGCAACTGCTGCTGTACGCGGACACCGGCGACCTGCCGTGGCGCGCCGATCCGCTCGTGCAACTGGCCGCGACGCGCTCGCGCTTCATGGAGCTTGCCGCGAACTGGCTGCGTCCGGCCGACGGCGAATTCGCCGATGCCGCGTTCATGACCGGGATTTTTTCGCTGGTGCACATCGTGCTCGACAGTACGCCGGACGCGGTGCTCGAAAAGCTCGGACTCGCGCCGCAGATCCGCGAGGCGATCGTCGCGCGCAAGGGCGAACTGGGCGCGCTGCTGCTGATCGCCGAGGTCGCGGGCGAGGGCGGTGACGCCGCGCCGGTCGCGACGGCGGCGGGCTTTCACGCGCTGACGCCCGACGTGCTATCGCAGCTGAATCTGTCGGCGGCGGCGTGGTTCGGCGCGCACGTGGCGGAGCCGGACGCTTGATGCGCTGGGCCCGCGCGCCGCACCCTTTCGATTTGCTTGTGTTCCGGGCGCCCACCGACGCCGCGTGCGCATCCGTGGTCCAATAGACCGTTCAGCGGCGGCCTGTAACGCCGGCCGAAGCTGCTTCGATGGACCGGATCAACTGCGTGCGCTCACGCATGGAGGAGCAGATGAAGACAAAACACATACCGGCGGTATTGGCCGCCGTCATGGCGTTCGGATTCGCAATGCATTCGCCGCTCGCCTCGGCAACCCTGAAGCCCGGCGATACGGCACCGGCGTTCACCGCCGAGGCCTCGCTCGGCGGCAAGACCTACACGTATTCGCTGGCCGATCAGCTGAAGAAGGGGCCGGTCGTGCTGTACTTCTATCCGGCCGCGTTCACGAAGGGCTGCACGATCGAGGCGCACGAGTTCGCCGATGCGGTCGACGAATACAAGAAGTACGGTGCGACGGTGATCGGCGTGTCGCACGACAACATCGATACGCTGACGAAGTTCTCGGTCAGCGAATGCCGCAGCAAATTCCCGGTCGCGGCGGACGCCGACGCGAAGGTGATCAACGCATACGACGCGGCCTTGCCGATGAAGGCCGGCATGGCGAATCGCGTGTCGTACGTGATCTCGCCCGAAGGCAAGATCATCTACGAGTACACGAGCCTGCAGCCCGACAAGCATGTCGAGAACACGCTGAACGCGCTCAAGGAGTGGGCGGCCGCGCATAAGGGGCAGTGAGTGAAGGGCGCGCGCGCGGCATCGCCTGTTGCTCGTGCCAGGCTAACACCATTTACCGGATGAGCTTGCGATGCCGATTCTCGTTGCGTTGATTGCGCTGGTCGCGCTGGGGTACGGCGCGGTACGCGCCTTCGATGCGCTGCGGGCCAGTTTGGGGCTGGCGGTGGCGGAAAGCGTGGCGGTACTGGTTGCGTTGCTGATTGCCGGTGCGCTCGCGTACTGGCGGCAGCGGCGCCGCGAAGTCGCGCCGAACGTGCGCGACGGCGACTGGACGCACGAGCTGAAGGGCAGTTGGGGTTCGGTGCGGCTCGCGGCGGCCAAGCGGCTTTGCGAGATTCGCGTCGGCGACGAGCAGGGTGCGTATATCTTCGCGGATCTGCTCGGCGCCGAAGCACAGGGCCGCGACGCACAGGCGCGGCTCGCGGTGAAGGTCAAGGACACACGGCGCGGCGAGTGGCTCGTGCCGATGTCGAACGAGCGGGTGGCGCGCCGATGGCAGCGGATCTTCTCGCTGGCCATCGAGCAGAAGCTGTGAGCGCCACTTCCACTACATCATGACGACGTCGGCGCCGCGCCACCCGCGCGGCGTGCCTTTCTCGCCTCCCAGCGCACGCGGATGCGATCCATATACAGATAGACGACCGGCGTCGTATAGAGCGTCAGCATCTGGCTGACGATCAGGCCGCCGACGATCGAAATACCGAGCGGCGCGCGCATCTCCGCGCCTTCGCCGCTGCCGAACGCGAGCGGCAACGCGCCGAGCATGGCTGCGAAGGTGGTCATCATGATCGGCCGGAAGCGCAGCAGACAGGCCTGGTAGATCGCGTCGCGCGACGACAGCCCCTTGCGCGACGCGTCGATCGCGAAGTCCACCATCATGATCGCGTTCTTCTTCACGATGCCGATCAGCAGGATCACGCCGATCAGCGCGATGATGCTGAACTCGGTCTTGAACAGCAGCAGCGCGAGCAGCGCGCCGACGCCCGCGGACGGCAGCGTCGACAGGATCGTCAGCGGGTGGATGTAGCTCTCGTACAGGATGCCGAGCACGATATACACCGCCGCGAGCGCGGCGAGGATCAGGATCGGCTGATCGGACATCGACTGCTGGAACGCCTGCGCGGTGCCCTGGAAGCTGCCGTGGATCGTGGCGGGCATGCCGATTTCGGCCATCGTGTCGTAGATCACCTGCGTGGCGGTGGACAGCGACACGCCCGGCGGCAGGTTGAACGAGATCGTCGAGGCGACGAACTGGCTCTGGTGATTGACCGACAGCGGCGTGGTGCCCGGCCCGAAGCTGGCGATCGCCGACAGCGGCACCATCGTTTCCTTCGCGGTCGACACCGGCGAGCCCGACGACGCGCTCGACTTGCCGCTCGCCGCGATCGAGTTGATCGCCTGGTTGCGCGCCGAGTCGGCCGCGATGCTGGCCGCGCTGGTCGTGGTGGTGGCTGCGGTGCCGCCGGTTGCCGCGCCGCCGGCGGCCCCGCTCGTCGTGGCCGCCGTGGTGGTCGCCCTGGACGTCACGGTGCCGGCCGGCGCGTTGGTGGTCTGCGCGCCGCTCGCGCTGCCGCCCGAGGTGCTGACGTAAATCTGGCTCAGTATCTCCGGGCTCTGCCAGTAGCGCGGCGCGACTTCCATCACGACGTGATACTGGTTGAGCGGGTTGTAGATCGTCGACACCTGGCGCTGGCCGAACGCGTCGTACAGCGTGTTGTCGATCTGCGCGGGCTTGATGCCGAGGCGCGCGGCGGTGGCGCGGTCGATCGTCACCATCGCTTCGAGACCGCCTTGCTGCTGATCGGAGTTCACGTCCGCGAGTTCCTTGCGCGCCTGCAGCGCCTCGGTGAGCTTCGGCCCCCACTTGTACAGATCGGGCGTCGAGTCGGCGAGCAGCGTGAACTGATACTGCGCGTTCGATTGCCGGCCGCCGACGCGGATGTCCTGCACCGCCTGCAGGAAGGTGCGCGCGCCGGCCACGTCGCCGAGCGGCGCGCGCAGTTGCTGGATCACCTGGTCGGCGGACAGCTTGCGTTCGCTCTTCGGCTTCAGCGACAGGAACATGAAGCCCGAATTGGTCTGCCGGCCGCCGGTGAAGCCGACCACGCTGTCGACCGCCGGGTTCTTGCTGACGATGTCCATCATCTGCGAGAACTTGCCCTTCATCGCCTGGAACGACGTGCTCTGGTCGGCCTGGATGCCGCCGATCAGGCGCCCGGTGTCCTGCTGCGGGAAGAAGCCCTTCGGCACGATGATGTACAGCGCGACGTTCAGCCCGATGGTCAGCAGCAGCACGAAGAGGATCAGCCGTGGATGCCGCAGCGCCCAGCCGAGCGTGCGCTCGTAGCCGCGCTGCATCGACGTGAAGCCGCGTTCGAGCCAGCGGCCGAAGCGGCTTTCCTGTTTTTTCTCGTGCGGCTCGCGCAGCAGCCGCGAGCACATCATCGGCGTGAGCGTCAGCGAGACGACTAGCGACACCGCGATCGCGAGCGACAGCGTCAGCGCGAACTCGCGGAACAGCCGCCCGACGATGCCGCCCATCAGCAGGATCGGCAGAAACACGGCGACGAGCGAGATGCTGATCGACATCACCGTGAAGCCGACCTCGCGCGCGCCGAGGAACGCGGCCTTCATGCGTGGCACGCCGTCCTCGATGTGGCGCGAGATGTTTTCGAGCACGACGATCGCGTCGTCGACGACGAAGCCGGTTGCGATGGTCAACGCCATCAGCGACAGGTTGTCGAGCGAGAAGCCCATCAGGTACATCGCGCCGAACGTGCCGATGATCGAGATCGGCACGGCCACGCTCGGAATCAGCGTCGCGCGCCAGTTGCGCAGGAACAGGAACACGACCATCACGACCAGCGCGACCGCGATCACGAGCGTGCGCTGGGTGTCCTTCAGCGACGCCCGGATCGTCGTCGAGCGGTCCGAGGTCGGCGAGATTTCGACGTCGGCGGGCAGCGACGCGTGCAGCTGCGGCAGCATCGCCTTCACGCGGTCGACGGTCTCGATGATGTTGGCGCCCGGCTGCCGGTACAGGATCACGAGCACCGCGTGCTTGCCGTTGAAGAGGCCGAGGTTGCGCAGGTCCTCGACAGAATCGACGACCTCGCCCATGTCGGAGAGTTTGACCGGCGCGCCATTGCGATAGGCGATGACCAGATCCTTGTACTGCGACGCCTTGGTGGCCTGGTCGTTGGTGTACAGCTGCACGCGGTTCTCGCCGAACTCGATCGCCCCTTTCGGGCTGTTCGCGTTGGCCGAGGCGAGCGCCGCGCGCACGTCCTCGAGGCCGATGCCGTAGTGCGACAGCGCATGCGGCAGCAGCTCGACGCGCACCGCCGGATTCGCCGAGCCGCTCACGTCCACTTCGCCGACCCCCTGCACCTGCGACAGCGACTGCTGCAGCACCGTGGCGGCCGAATCGTAGAGCTGGCCGGGCGTGCGCGTGCTCGACGTCAGCGCGAGAATCAGGATCGGCGCGTCGGCCGGGTTGACCTTGTGGTAGGTCGGATTGCTGCGCAGGCTCGCGGGCAGGTCGGCGCGCGCCGCGTTGATCGCCGCCTGCACGTCGCGCGCGGCGCCGTTGATGTCGCGGTTCAGGCCGAACTGCATCGTGATGCGGGTCGAGCCGACCGAGCTTTGCGACGTCATCTCGGTGACGTCGGCGATCGAGCCGAGATGCCGCTCGAGCGGACTCGCGACGCTGGTCGCGACGGTCTCCGGGCTCGCGCCAGGCAGCGTCGCCTGCACCGAGATGGTCGGGAAGTCGACCTGCGGCAACGGAGCCACCGGCAGCTTGGTGAACGCGAATACGCCCGACAGCGCGATGCCGATCGCCAGCAGCGTGGTGGCGACCGGACGGGAAATAAATGGACGCGACAGGTTCATCGCTCAGTTCCCTGCATCGGTGGCGGGCGGCGTGGCGCTACCGGACGAATCGCCGCGGTTAAAGCGCTCGCGCAGCCGGCGGCCGAGCGAATCGAACGCGAGGTAGATCACCGGCGTCGTGAACAGCGTCAGCAGCTGGCTCACGATCAGGCCGCCGGCGATCGCGATACCGAGCGGCCGGCGCAGCTCAGAGCCCGCGCCGGTGCCGAGCATCAGCGGCAGCGCGCCGAGCAGCGCGGCGAGGGTGGTCATCAGGATCGGCCGGAAACGCAGCAGACACGCCTGGTAGATCGCCTCGCGCGGCGGCTTGCCTTCCTCGCGCTCGGCGTAGAGCGCGAAGTCGATCATCATGATCGCGTTCTTCTTCACGATACCGATCAAAAGCACGATGCCGATGATGCCGATAATGTCGAGATCGTGGCCGGTGATCAGCAGCGCGAGCAGCGCGCCGACGCCGGCCGATGGAAGAGTGGACAGGATCGTGATCGGATGGATGAAGCTCTCGTACAGCACGCCGAGCACGATGTACATCGTGACGATCGCCGCGAGGATCAGGAACAGCTCGTTCGCGAGCGACGCCTGGAACGCGAGCGCCGCGCCCTGGAAGCGCGTCTGGAACGACGCGGGCAGGCCGATGTCCTTTTCGGCCTGTTCGATCGCCTTCACGGCCGCGCCGAGCGACGAACCCGGCGCAAGGTTGAACGACACCGTGGTGGCCGGGAACTGGCTCAGGTGCGTGACCAGCAGCGGCGCGGGCCGCTCGATGAACCTCGCGATCGAAGACAGCGGCACCTGGCCGCCCGCCGCCGTGGAAGAGGGCAGGTAGATCGAGTTCAGCGACGTGGTGTAGTGCTGCATCGTCGGCTGCGCTTCGAGAATCACGCGGTACTGGTTCGACTGCGTGAAGATCGTCGAAATGATGCGCTGGCCGAACGCGTCGTACAGCGCGCTGTCGATCGTGGCCGGCGTGATGCCGAAGCGCGCGGCGGTCGCGCGGTCGATCTCGATGAACACCGAGCGGCCGTTGTCCTGCAGATCGGTCGCGACGTCGGCGAGTTCGGGCGACTGCTTCAGGCGCTCGACCAGCTTCGGCACCCACGTGGTGAATTCGCCGATGTTCGGATCGGTCAGCATGAACTGATACTGCGTCGGGCTGACCGTCGAATCGATCGTCAGGTCCTGCACCGGCTGCATGTACAGCGACGCGCCCGGAATATGCGCGACGTCCTTCTGCAACTGGCGGATCACTTCGCTCGCGGCGTTGCTGCGGTCGTCGCGCGGCTTCAGATTGATCAGCATGCGGCCGCTGTTCAGCGTGATGTTGCTGCCGTCCACACCGATGAACGAGGTCAGGCTTTCGACGTCCGGGTTCTTCAGGATCTGGTCGGCGAGCGCCTGCTGTCGCTCGGCCATCGACGCGAACGACACCGACTGCGGCATCTGCGTGATCGCCTGGATCACGCCGGTGTCCTGCACCGGGAAGAAGCCCTTCGGTATGAACACGTACAGCAGGCCGGTCAGCACCAGCGTGAGGACAGCTACGACCAGCGTGGAGCGCTGACGGTTCAGCACCCACGTGAGCGCGACCGCGTAGCGCGCGATCACCCAGTCTATGAAGCGGTGCGCCTTCGCCTCGAAACGGTGACTGTCGTGCGGCGGCGTGTGGCGCAACAGCTTCGCGCACATCATCGGCACGAGCGTCAGCGACACGACCGCGGAGATGACGATCGTCACCGCGAGCGTGATCGCGAATTCATGGAACAGGCGGCCGACCACGTCGCCCATGAAGAGCAGCGGAATCAGCACCGCGATCAGCGAGACCGTCAGCGAAATGATCGTGAAGCCGATCTGCTTCGAGCCCTTCAGCGCGGCTTCGAGCGCCGAGTCGCCTTCCTCGACGTAGCGCGCGATGTTCTCGATCATCACGATCGCGTCGTCGACGACGAAGCCGGTCGCGATGGTCAGCGCCATCAGCGATAAATTGTCGAGCGAGAAGCCGCACAGGTACATCACCGCGAGCGTGCCGATCAGCGACAGCGGCACCGACAGGCTCGGAATGATCGTCGCGTAGATGTTGGCGAGGAACAGGTACATCACCAGCACGACCAGCACGACCGACATCGCCAGTTCGAACTGCACGTCGCGCACCGACGCGCGGATCGTGGTGGTGCGATCGGTGACGACCTCGACCTCGAGCGCGGCGGGCAGCGACTGCTGCAAGCGCGGCAGCAGCGCCTTGATGCTGTCGACCACCTGGATCACGTTCGCACCCGGCTGGCGCTGCACGTTCAGGATGATCGCGGGCGTGTCGTTAACCCACGCGCCGAGCTTCGTGTTCTCCGGACCCGGCACGATGCTCGCGACGTCGGTCAGCATCACGGGGCGGCCGTTCTTGTACGCGACGACGGCGCTCTTGTACTCGTCGGCGTCGGTCAGCTGGTCATTCGAATTGATCGTGTAGTTGCGCGTCGGGCCGTCGAAATTGCCCTTCGGCGTGTTGACGTTCAGGTTCGAGATCGTGGTGCGCAGATCATCGAGATTCAGCCCGTACGCGGCGAGCGCGCGCGGGTTAGCCTGAATGCGGATCGCCGGGCGCTGGCCGCCCGACAGGCTCACGAGACCCACCCCCGCGACCTGCGAGATCTTCTGCGCGAGACGCGTGTCGGCGAGATCCTGCACCTGCGTGAGCGGCAGCGTTTTCGACGTGATCGCGAGCGTGATGATCGGCGCGTCGGCCGGGTTGACCTTAGCGTAGATCGGCGGCGCGGGCAGGTCGGACGGCAGCAGGTTGCCCGCCGCGTTGATCGCCGCCTGGACTTCCTGCTCGGCGATGTCGAGCGGCAGGTCGAGGCTGAACTGCAGCGTGATGATCGACGAGCCGGCCGAGCTTTGCGACGACATCTGGTTCAGCGACGGCATCTGCCCGAACTGCCGCTCGAGCGGCGCCGTCACCGACGACGTCATCACGTCCGGGCTCGCGCCCGGATAGAAGGTCTGCACCTGGATCGTCGGATAGTCGACCTCGGGCAGCGCGGACAGCGGCAGAAAGCGCAGCGCGACGAGGCCGACCAGCATGATCGCCGCCATCAGCAGCGCGGTGCCGACGGGACGCAGAATAAAAGCGCGGGATGGATTCATGCGGTAAGTGCCGTGCCTTTACTTTATTGCGATGCTTGCGACGCGCGCCGGCCGCGACGCTCGTGCGCGCCCGAGGCGGCCGCCGGAGCGCTCGCGCCGTGCGCGCCGGACGCGCCACGCGGCCGTTCGGCCGGGATCGTGATCTTCGAGCCTTCGCGCAGCCGGTCCGAACCGTCGATCACGACGCGTTCGCCGACCGCGAGACCCGACTGGATGCTGGTGCGCTCGCCATCGACCGGGCCGACCTTGACCTGGCGCACGGTGACCGTGTTGTCGGGCTTCACGATGTACACGAAGGTACCCTGCGAGCCGTTGAGCACCGCCGAGGTCGGCACGATCACCGCGTCCTTGATCGTATCGACGAGCAGACGCGTATTGACGAACTGGTTCGGGAACAGGCCGTTGTCCTTGTTCTCGAAGATCGCGCGCAGCTTGATCGTGCCGGTGGTGGTGTCGATCTGGTTGTCCATCGTCTTCAGCGAGCCGACTTCGAGCGGATGCGTGTTGCTGCGGTCGTACGCGGTGGCCGACAGCGACTCGCCGTTGCGCGTGTGCTGGATGATCTGCTGCAGATTGTCTTCGGAGGTCGTAAACAACACGCTGATCGGATCGAGCTGCGTAATCACGACGATGCCGTTGGCGAGGCCCGAGGTCACGTAGTTGCCCGGGTCGACCTGACGCAGACCGACGCGTCCCGACACCGGCGCGGTGATGCGCGCGTATACGAGGTCGAGCTTGAAGCTGTCGACGTTCGCCTGGTCGGCCTTCACCGTGCCTTCGTATTGCCGCACCAGCGACGCCTGCGTGTCGACCTGCTGACTCGCGATCGAGTCTTGCGCGAGCAGCGTCTGATAACGCTTCAGATCGAGACGGGCGGTGGCGAGCAGCGCCTGGTCGCGCACCAGCGTGCCCTCGGCGTTGCGCAACGAAATCTCATACGGACGCGGGTCGATCTGGGCCAGCACGTCGCCCTTCTTGACCATCTGGCCTTCCTTGAAATAGACGTCCTGCAGCACGCCGCTCAGCTGTGGCAGCACCGTGACGGTGGCAAGCGGCGTGACCGTGCCGAGCGCGGTCAGCACGACCGGCATCTCGCCCTGCGTCGCGGCGGCGACGTGCACCGGCTGTGGCATGTTGGCCATTGCGTTCGGACCGCCGCGGCCCAAGCGGCCACTGCGCGCGCCGCTCGCGGCACCCGGCGCGCTCGCGCCGCTGCCGGGGCTGCCCCACGGATGCCAGCGCCACAGTACGACGCCGAGCACGACCAGCGCCGCGACGATCAGCGCGACAGTGCGGCCGCGGTGGCGTTTCACCGCGCCGGGCGCGCTCGATTGCGCGCCGCTCGCGGACGGTTGGGAAGCGGCAGGGCGTTGGGTTTCCGGGTGCTTTTGTTGTTCGTCCATCGGTTCGGTCAGGTGGCTGGCTTTGTGATGTGAGCCGCCGATGCGCTCGCCGCCGTTCGAAAGACGGCGGGCCGGCATATGGGCGGCATGTCAGGCGGTCGTGGCGGCGCGCGCCGCGCAATATTTAGCGCGATGCTATCCGAGGCGCGGGACAGAGATGTTAACGCAATGCGGAATCATCACGGATCGGCGAGGCCGTTTCGACGGCGCTCGCGGCTCGCGGCGCGGTCCCGCGACGGGATGCGTGATCGTACGTTGCGGCGTCTGTAACAGTCCAGCCGCGTATTTTTCGGTTAATTACGAAGGTTACAGGCTGTTGGTGAATTGTAGGGTAAAGGTGGGCGCGATGCCTTCGTCGCTGCGCAGACCGCAGGCGGCCGGCGCCGCGTTCGGCCTGCGCGGGGCGCCGCGTTGGCGCCGGTTGCCGCCGCCGGGCTATTCGTCGAGCCGGCGCCCCGGCGTGCCGCCGATCTCCAGCACGATCTTGTCGATGCATTCGAGCAGCGCGGGTGCGGCGTCCGAGATCAGCCAGTCGCGCGGACACTGATCGGCCGAGCCGCCGCAATTGACCGCGTAGCGCTCGCCCGACGGCCCGACGAAGCCGAGCGCGATCGCGTTCAGCCCGTTGTACCATTCGCCGGTGGCAATCGCGAAGCCGCGCTCGAGCGTGTCCTGGATCGCGCTGGCGAGACGGCTGCCGATGTAGCCCCAATCGTCGCCTTCGGCCGTCTGCAGACCGACGAGCAGACGGTCGCGGTCCGGTTGCGCGAGCGCGGCGAGATACGCCCGGCCGACCGCGGTGCGCGTCAAGCTCATGCGCGAGCCGATCTCGAGTCGCGATACGAGCACCGCCGAACGCGGCCGGATCGCGTCGATGACGACCATGTCGTAGCGGTCGCGCACCGCCAGATGCACGGACAACGCGGTGCGTTCCGCGAGTTCGATCAGGAATGGCCGCGCGCGCGAGCGGATGTCGAAGTTGCGCAGAAAGCCGTTGCTCAGTTCGAGCACCGACGAGGTCAGCACGAAGCGCTCGCTTTCGGGCAGTCGCAGCAGGAAACCGGCGCCGACGAGCGTCGCGGTGATGCGCGACACGGTGGGCTTCGGAATCCCGGTTAATTCGGCGAGTTCGCGATTGCTGAGTGGTGCGTGCGCGGCGGCGACGGCACGCAATACGGTCAGGCCGCGCGCGAGCGCGGTGACTTCATCGCCCGGGCCATCTCGGTCTTTGCTGGCAGGGACCTTGGCGGTGACGGTTTGGTTGGGTGTGGATCGGTTCATGCTTTTTTTGGAACAGTATTTCAAATTGCTCGTTCGTTAACCTGTTGACGACCGTCCGCGCGGGGCGGGGGCATCTCCAAACCGGGGCATCCATTCAAATATGTTTTAGAAAATTATTGTATCGGAAGAAATTGCCGATCGATCAGCGACGGTATCTTTTTGCTTGACTTAGTCAGCATAACCATAAAAAATGGAACCTCATTTCGAAAGTCACATTTGTCCGCTGCGTTTTGGTGCCTGCGAGCGGAAAAATCCCGGAATCCAGGATCGATCGCCCTCCAATGCGCTTGCGCCTTTCGAATACCTTCTCTCAGGTTCTAGCACGGCCCTCGGAATGGCTAGAACTTTTTAAGGCGTCACGGCAACGTGACGCCTTTTTTTTGGGTCATCGCTCAGCACCCAACAGCTGAAGCCTGATTTTCAATGGCACGGTGGCCGTCGTGGTATCCCTCGGGTTCACTCGAACAAGGGCTATCAGAGCACGCAAACTCCAGGTTGTCGGGAATTTCCGCCCACGGAGAGTTCGACGAACGTCGCAAAAATCGGCGCCCCGTATTAAGTCGCTCAAGTCGCTTCATCTGAACTGTTAAATCCTGCCAAACCATGAGCGGCGTTGAAGTATCCGTCAATGCGGTTTTGCAGCTTCTGATATTGCAGGAGAGGAATCCCTTTTATCTGTCATTCAACATTCCGTCGTGATCGTTGTCGACGGTGTTCTTTTTCTATTTGTTGTTTCCGGCGCTCGCGCCACGCCTGCTGTCGATGCGCTTCGAGTGGGCGATGCAGATGGCGATGTGGGGCGCGAGCCTGTTGCCGACTTTTCTCGTTACGCGAGAACGACGCACCGGCGCGTTACCACCGGAGACCCCGCGTGGCGCTCACGAGCTGAATTGCGCTGCAAGGCTTCGCCTGTCGCGGAGCACGGATAGCACGAGCGCCGACATGCCGCACATCGCGATCAGCGCGGTCAACGCGCTCTTTCCAGCGTGCACGAGCACCCAGCCGCCGACGGCCGGAAAGCCGAACGCACCGAGCGAGTAAGCGACGATGAACCATGTCAGCGCGGCGTGACGATGGAGGGCGTCGGAATCGTTGACAGCCTGTTCCTGGATCACGGGGTAGGCGAGGCCGTAGCCGGTTCCGAACAGCACGGCGCTGGTCGGGTGAAAGAGCGTGTGATACGGAACGGCGAACATTGCGACAATGCCAAGCAGCATCAACATGAGCACGAGTTTCGTCGTGATTTCACGCCGCGAACTGATCACGAGCCGTCCGAGCAGCCAGCGCGCGAGAATGACCGTCACGGTATAGAAGCTGAAGAACGTACCGGCGTGCGAGCCAGTTCCCTGAACGAGCGACATCTGGAACGTCAATAAGCCGGAGAAAACGCAGGCGCACAAGCCAATCATCGCGATCGAATAAACCGCGCGCGTGCGGAGTATGGCGCCGGAATTGAGTGCCCATGGCTTTTGCGTGTGCGGTGCGGGATTCGGCGACAGCCGTGCGAACACTTCCAGCATCAACGAACCAACCATGCACAGCCCCGCGACGACGAGCAGCACGCTCGTCACGGTCCAGTGCAGCGAGCGGATCGCGAACGCGGCTAGCGCGGGACAGGTGCCGATGCCCACCATTTGTATCGTGCCGAACCGCATGAACCACGAGCCACGATCGGTATTCGTGGTTCGTTCGGCCAGTGCCATGGGTGCGGCGAGACTGAAGGAACCCCAGCCGAAACCGACAAGGAACCCGGGGACGAAACCGATCGCATGCTCTGGCGCGATTACCGTGAAAGCCGCGACACCTGCGCCCAGGCATAGTGCCGCGAACGCGGACAATCGCGCCGCGCCGACGCGCGGCGCGAGCCAGTCGACCAGCGGAAAGCTCACGAACGTGCCGATCACCGCTTGCGCCAACGCGACGCCGGTATTCAGGTCGGTTCCGCCGGCGGAGCGGAAATGCATCGACAGCAGAAACGTCGCGCCATAACCGCTGGCGGCGAGCAGCGTGCCGAGTAGAACGAAAAGAGCGTGGAATGGTTGCATGCGTCGAACTCTATTGATCGACAAGGGCAGACATATTAATCCGCCAGCCGGCGCTCAGACGGTCCCGAACGACTAACTCATACCAAGGTATTAGCTCACCATCCGAAAAATCTGTATGCCCTGGACATTCCGATTCAGGCCGCTCGACGCGAATTCCAATACCAAAGTACTAGAGCCTCTTCATTACGCCCCATGTAAGCTTCAGGCTTGACGTGACAGGGATGACCGCATCCCGGCCGGCAACCGGGCGGCTATTCCCTGCAACTGTCGAGTCAGGTATTGAAGTCCAACTGATATCGAGGGTGTCTGCGATGGCCCCATTCGCAGACCGTATCGTCGTAGAAGACTATCGTGATGCTAAATACTGAGACCGCGTGGTCCGCTACCACCGCAGCCAACAGAACCGCGGGCATCGTCTATGTCGTAGACGACGACGATTCGGTACGCGAAGCGCTAACGGGTCTGCTGCGCTCGATCGACCTGGAAGTCGACGCCTTTCGCTCCGCTGAGGAGTTCCTCGCGGCGCCCAAAGGCCCGGGGCCAGCGTGCCTCGTGCTGGACGTGCGCTTGCGTGGCCAAAGCGGATTGGCGTTGCAGAAGTCGCTATTGACGCAGCAACGCGCTCCGATGCCCGTTGTCTTCATGACGGGATATGGCGATATCGCCATGACGGTCGAGGCGATGAAAGCGGGGGCGCTGGACTTTCTCACCAAGCCGTTCCGCGATCAGGACATGATCGACGCGGTGGTCACGGCATTGCAGTGCGACGCACGACGCCTCGAAGCGGATACCTCGCTGTTCGAGGCTCGCGAACGGTGGGGCGCGCTGACGCCTCGCGAGCGGGAGGTGCTGGTCAACGTCGCGTCCGGTCTGATGAACAAGCAGATCGCATCCAGAATGCGCATCGCCGAGGTGACGGTCAAGATTCATCGGGGCCAGGCAATGCGCAAAATGAATGTGCGCTCCGTTGCCGACCTCGTGCGTAAAACCGTTGCGCTTGGCGTTGGTCCATCCGGGCAGTAAAGGCGGGTGCGAATGACGCCCGCAACGTGGCAATCAGCCAACTTCGCGGTCTTCAATACCACCTCAATGCGGCTTTGATCAGCCCGCCTTTTGCGCACCCATTGCAATTGCGATGACATTCGTCGCATGGGATAATCGCGCAACCTTCTGGTCGCACCAAACTACGCACCTGAACGCAGGTTTCGGCGAACGTTTGAGAATCTCGCGCCTGCTCGCAAAATCAAAACAATGATGGGACTGGCAATTGATCCCGGCATCGTCCTCGATGCGCTGTCTGTGATGGCCTGGACCGCGCTGCCCGACGGTCGGGTCGACTTCGTTAACCGAAAGTGGTCCGAATACACAGGACGCGTGCTCGGCACTTCGTCTGACTGGCAGTGGCGCGACGTGACCAGCGCCGACGACTTGCCGAAGCTGCTCGAGCGGCAAACCGCCATTCTGGCGTCCGCAGAGCCGGGTGAAATTCCGGTGCGTCTACGGCGCTTCGACGGCCAGTACCGTCGGTTCGTGCTTCAGATCAGTCCGCTGCGTGATGCCGAAGGGCGGATCGTCCGGTGGTGCGGAATCTGCAATGACGTCGAGGACTTGCAGCGAGCGGAGGAAGCACTGAAGCGCCGGGAGCTCGACCTGCAGTTGATCGTCGAGAGCATTCCCGTGCCCGTCACGGTGATGTCGCCAACAGGCGAAGTCGAAGCCCAGAATCGGCTCACGTCGGAATACTTCGGAAAGTCGTTCGAGGAACTCAAAGCGTGGCGGAGCGGCGGGTTCATTCATCCGGAAGATCTCGAGGCGGTGATCGTCGCACAGGAAGCATCGCTCGCGAGCGGCGCCGCGCACAATGTAGAGACCCGTTACCGGCGTGCCGACGGAAGCTACCGCTGGTTCAACGTGCGCGGATTTCCGTTGCGCGGCCGGGACGGCGGCATTCTGCGCTGGTTCTTTCTGTCGATCGATATCGAGGACAGCAAGCGTGCGGAAATCACGCTCGCCGCGAGCGAGCGCCACCTCAACGAGACAATCAATGCACTGCCCGCGCTGATCTGGTCAGCGCGCCTGAACGGCACCGGCGAGTTTTACAACCAGCACTACCTCGATTATCTCGGCAGAACCCTGTCGCAGGTGCGAGATTACGGATGGATGGACTCGGTGCATCCGGACGACCGGGCTGGGCTGATGTCGGTGTGGAGCGCCGTGATGGCCAGTCAGTTGCCCGGCGCAGCGGAGGCGCGAATGCTGCGCTACGACGGCCAGTACAGATGGTTTCTGTTTCGCACCAGCCCATTGCGCGACCAGCACGGCAAGGTCGTCAAATGGTACGGCGTCAACATCGACATCGACGATCGCAAGCGTGCGGAGGAGGAACTGCGGCGCAGCGAAGCATTTCTCGCCGAAGGTCAGGCGCTGGCGAGAATGGGCAACTTCTCGTGGCACGTCGATACCGGCGAGATCGCCTGGTCGGATCAGCTTTATCACATCTTCGAGTTCGAGCCGGGCACCACGGTGACGCTCGATCGTATCGTCGCGCGCTATCACCCGGAGGACGTCGGTCTCGCGTTTCAGTTGATCGAACAGGTGCAACGCGGCGATAGCGATGTCGAGAGCCAGTATCGCCTGTTGATGCCCGACCAGTCCGTCAAGCATGTGCATTTGCTCGGGCATCGCGCGACTGACCGTCCGGGACGCCGCGAATACATCGGCACGGCTCTCGATATCAGCCAGCGCCGTCGCTCGGAAGAGGCGCTCGACAAGGCGCGCTCGGAGCTTTTGAATGTCGCGAGGATAACGAGCCTTGGCGCGTTGACGGCTTCGATCGCCCACGAAGTCAACCAGCCGCTGTCGGGAATCGTGACCAACGCCAGCACCTGTCTTCGCATGCTGGCCGCGGTGCCCGCCAATATCGAAGGGGCGCAGGAGACCGCGCGGCGCACGATCCGCGACGGCAACCGCGCGGCCGATGTCATTGCGCGCTTGCGTGCGCTCTTCAGCAAACGCAGCGTGACGCTCGAGGCAGTCGATCTCGGCCATACGGCGCGCGAGGTCGTTGCCCTGATGCAGAGCGATCTGGACCGGGACCGGGTCAGCGTGCGCGCGGAGTTCGCGGACGGGCTGCCGTTGGTCGGCTGTGATCGGGTACAGGTCCAACAGGTGATCATGAATCTGCTGCGCAATGCCGCGGATGCGATGAGCAGCGTCGACGATCGGCCGCGCCGCATGTCGATCAAGACGGAGGCCGAGTCCGACGGGATGGTTCGTTTGACCGTGCAGGACGCAGGGATCGGCTTCGATCCGCAACACACGGAACGGCTTTTCGATGCCTTTTATACGACCAAGAATGACGGCATGGGCATTGGTCTCGCGATCAGCCGGTCGATCATCGAAAGCCACAACGGGCGTCTTTGGGCGGCTTTGCCGAAGGAGGGGCCCGGCGCGAGCTTCGCATTCTGTCTTCCCATATACGGCGGGTAAAGGCGGATAACGGGCATATACATACCTCTGTATGATGGATGCGCATCAGCGAATCCGGCATTGTCCGGTGTTCGGACCAGGATTCATTCGGTGCCTTCACACGAATCGGCGACCGATATTAGCGAGGTATGCCATGAAGAGACCTGGCGAAACCCAGGACCGCGTGTCCACGAGTACCCCGCAGGCGGTTCCTGTCGTGTTCGTCGTGGATGACGACATCTCCGTGCGCGAATCCCTTGAACTGCTGATTCGCAGCGCGGGATGGCAGCCGCGGGTATTCGGATCAGCCCGGCAATTTCTCGCGCACCCGCGTGTTTGCGGACCAAGCTGCCTGCTGCTCGATGTCTCTCTCCCGGATCTGCATGGTCTGGATCTGCAGCGGCAAATCGTGGCCGACCGCGCCGACATGCCGATCATTTTCATCACCGGCTACCCCGATGTGCCCGTTACCGTGCGGGCCATGAAAGCCGGCGCGATCGAATTCTTCACCAAGCCGTTCAACGGTGAAGCTTTGCTCGAGGCCATTCGCGACGGCATTGAACATAGCCGTCACGCGATCGAAGCGGCGAGCGAACATGCCGCGCTGCGGGCTCGCTATGCCGCGCTGACTCGTCGCGAGCGTGAAGTGATGGCGTTGGTGGTTTCCGGGTTGCTCAACAAGCAGGTGGCGGCCGAGCTAGGTATCAGCGAGATCACGGTCAAAGGCCACCGTGGCCGCTTGATGGAGAAGATGGCGGCGAACTCGCTGCCGGACCTCGTGATCATGGCCGCCCAGGTGGGCGGCCAGTTCAACTCGCGTGTCGGCGCGCCGAAGAGTTTTTCATTCGATTGATACCAAGGTATCGTGGATCAGCCGCTCCGCTTCGTGCATGCTTCGAGCGGAGTAATGGACTCAACGAGACTTGATTGCGGGAAATCATGCTGGTAACGGTGGTCGATGATGACGAAGCGGTGCGGGAATCGCTTCCGGATCTGGTGAGAATGTTCGGATATGCGGTCAGCGTGTTCGCGTCGGCGGAAGCTTTCCTTGCGTCCGGCGTCGTCGATCAGACCGATTGTCTGGTCCTCGACGTCAACATGACCGGGAAGGGCGGACTCGGGCTTTTTTCCGAGTTGAAACGTCTCGGCCAGAAGATTCCCGTTGTCTTCATCACCGCCCACAAGGACGAAGCCGTTCGCGAGCGCCTGCTCGCGCAGGGCGCGTCTGATTGTCTGTTCAAGCCCTTTAGCGATACCGCACTTCTCGCGGCACTCCAGTCTGCGCTAGGTGAAAACTGCAAGTAGCTCAGTACTTCGGCGCAATAGCGAGGCCGTTGCTCCGCGTGCGGATATACCTGCGTATAGGGCGCTAAACCGATCGCCGTATAGTCCGATCCGTTGATCGGATGGTGCCATGTCACGTCTGCCCATAAGCTTGATCGAGTCGACTTTAAACTACTCGAGAGGAGATGGAGCGTGGCAAAACTGATTAACGAACGTCGCCGGCAAATTCTGAGAACCGGCCTTGCCGGCGTTGCGGTAGCGGGATCGGGAGTTGCCGGATTCGCTCACGCGCAATCGGTGTCCGCGAGCACGAACGCCGCTTCCTTCGGAGAGATTCGCCGCGTTCAAGCAAATGGTTTGAGCATCGGCTACGTCGATGTGGGCCCGAAAGAAGGTCCGGTCGTTATCCTGCTGCACGGCTGGCCCTACGATATCCACAGCTTCGCCGAGGTCACGCCGATACTCGTGGCGGCCGGGCATCGGGTGCTCGTGCCGTATTTGCGCGGCTATGGTCCGACGCGATTCGTGTCGGCGGACACTCCGCGCAATGGACAGCAAGCCGTTGTCGCCGTCGATATCGTCGCGTTCATGGACGCGCTGAACGTCAGGCAGGCGGTGATCGGCGGATTCGACTGGGGCGCGCGCACCGCCAATATCGTCGCGGCGCTGTGGCCCGAGCGCTGCAAAGCGCTCGTTTCCGTCAGCGGTTATCTGATCGGCAGCCAGGCGGCCAACGAGAAGCCGCTGCCGCCGCAGGCCGAACTCGCCTGGTGGTATCAGTTCTATTTCTCCACGGCGCGCGGCCAGGCAGGCTATGCGCAGAACAGTCACGATTTCAACAAGCTGATCTGGCGTCTTGCGTCGCCGCAGTGGCGCTTCGATGATGCAACCTACGAACGCACGGCGGCATCGTTCGACAACCCTGATCATGTGGCGGTGGTGATCGACAACTATCGCTGGCGTCTGGGGCTTGCGCGCGGCGAGGCCAGGTACGACGACATCGAGAAGAAGCTTGCGCAGTCGCCGGCGATCGCGGTGCCGACCATCACGCTCGAAGGTGACGCCAACGGCGCGCCGCATCCGCAGCCGGCCGCGTACGCCGCGAAGTTCACCGGCAAATACCAGCACCGCGACATCAGCGGTGGCATTGGCCACAATCTGCCTCAAGAGGCGCCCAAGGCGTTCGCCGACGCGCTGCTGCAAGTCCAGCGTCTTTAACGGAAGAGTGTGCGAAATGATGCTCGCTCACTTCAGGGCGCCGCTTGTCGCAACGGCGCTCGTGCTGGCGGCAGCGGCGAATCAGGGTGCCGTGGCCGCCGATGCAATGGGCACGCCGTCGCCCATCTATGGCGTGACGATTCCCAAAGGCTACCGGCAATGGCAGATGGTTGCCCCGGCGGAGGAAGCCGCGCCGCTCGACGAACTGCGCGTGGTGTTGGGCAATCCACTCGCGATCAAGGCAATCGAGAGCGCCACGCAGCCGTTTCCGGACGGGACCGTTCTGGTCAAGCTGGCATACAGAAAGAAGCAGTCGGACGACTTTGCGCCGGCGACCGTGCCGGGCGAACCGACGACGGTGCAGGTCATGGTGAAGGACTCACGCCGCTATGCATCGACGGGCGGTTGGGGCTTCGGACGGTTCGTCAACGGTGTGCCCGCGGATGCCGCGCAGCATCAGACGTGCTTTGCGTGCCATGCCGCGCTTGTCAAGGATCGCGACTACGTTTTCACGCGATACGCGCGTTGACCTGAACGCATTAGCGGCAGCTTGCCCACGATCTTCCGGCTTTCCGCAGGATCATTGGCGTACCGTCGGCGCCGCCGTTCCCGCTCGATGAGCCTATCGAAATGCGCCGGCATTGCCGGCGCGATCTCCCACGATGAAACCGGCAAGATCAGGGCGCTGCGTACAGCGTCAGCTTGCTCGACACCGACTGAACGCCCGGCACTTTCGACGCGACATCCTGAGCGAGCTGGTCCTGCGATTCGTCGAGAATGGTGCCCGCGAGCGTGACCTTGCCCGTGCGCGTATTCGCGAATACGGCGATGTCCGTGTCGTTCAGACTTTTGGAACTGAACAGAGCCTCGCGAACCTTCTTTGCCAGTGCGTGATTGGCGGCGCGATCGGCGCGCATCTCCGCGCGAAGCTGCTCTTTGGTCGGAGCGGCGTTGTCGGCGGGGGGCGTGGCAGCTTGTACGAGTGCGGCCGACGACAGCAGAACGGCGAGAGCACCCGTGAGTGCCTTGTGGCGTAACGTCATGGAATCACCTGTTGACGAGGGATTGAGGAGGAGTCTTGAATGTGGGTCTTGCCCGCTCGAAAGCATAGTCTGCTGTCCGCCTCTTCTCTATCAGACATTCGGTGCCCAACCCTATACGGATGTCGACACAGCGTTATACCTTTGGATATGGCTGCGAGCGTGCGCACATGCAATTGCGCGTCAAACATCACCGCGTTTTTATCGATGCCCGGGAGAAACTCACAATGTGCCGTTACAAATAACGAAGTACCAGACAACATGCGGATACAAAGTGCGCGCTAAATGATGCCTGTATGCATGAGGCTCAATCCGGCACGGCGGCATAACCATCGTTCGGATTGGCGAAGACCAACGACGACTCCCGGGAGAATCCATGAAAGAACTTTGGCGCCTGAGTGCAAGCGAACTTGCGACGCGGATCAGGAACGGTGACGTATCGGCAAAAGAGGCCGCGCAATCCGCATTGGAGCGACTCGAATCGGTGAATCCGGTGCTGAATGCGATCGTTGCGTACCGGCCAGAAGCGGTGATTCAGCAGGCCGAGGCGGTGGACCGCGCGCGCGCTCGTGGCGACAAGCTGGGGCCGCTCGCCGGCGTTCCAGTGACGGTGAAGATCAACATCGACCAGCGTGGTTTTGCGACGACGAACGGAGCGCGGAGCCACGAGAATCTCGTCGCGCAGGTGAACAGCCCGCTCGTCGACAACCTGGAAAAGGCGGGCGCGGTGTTGCTGGGCCGCAGTAACTCGCCGACTTTTGCGTTGCGCTGGTTCACGTCGAACCAGGTGCACGGCAAAACCTTCAATCCCCGAGACCGGTCGCGCACACCGGGTGGTTCGTCGGGCGGCGGCGCTGCCGCCGTCGCGGCGGGCATTGGGCAACTCGCGATCGGCACCGATATCGGCGGTTCGGTCCGCTATCCCGCGTACGCGTGCGGTGTTCATGGAATTCGCCCGAGCCTGGGACGCGTGCCTGCGTATAACGCGACTTGGCCGGAACGCCCGATCGGTCCTCAACTGATGTCGGCGGCGGGCCCGATGGGCCGAACGATCGCCGACCTGCAGCTGGGTCTGCTGGCGCTGTCGGCACCGGACGTGCGGGACCCCTGGTATGTGCCGATGCCGCTGGTCGGCGCCGAGGCGCCGAAGCGCGCGGCGTTGTGCCTGCGTCCCGGCGGTTTGCGGATCGCTGCGGAAGTCGAAACGGCGCTGCGCGAAGCCGCGCGCAAACTCGTCGATGCGGGCTGGACGGTCGATGAAATTGACGACACGCCACCGATTCGCGAGGCAGCGCAAGTCCAGGAGCGGCTGTGGCTTGGCGATGGATTCGACGCCCTGGCAAATTCGGTGGAGAGCGATGGCGACCCGGGCGCGGCCGCGGTGGTCGCGGCGGCGCGGCTGAAGGTAGTCGACCTGCCGGTCGATGTCATCAAGGATTCGCTCGTCAAACGTACCACCTTGATGCGGCAGTGGCGGACATTCTTCGATCGCTATCCGCTTCTGGTCCTGCCCGTATCGGCGGAGCTGCCGTTTCCCGACGATCTGGATCGCGAGGGCATCGCAGGGTTCGAGCGCGTGTGGGAGTCGCAACTCACGATGCGAGCGCTGCCCGCGATGGGCTTGCCGGGTCTCACGGTCACGACTGATCTGGTGAACGGAGTTCCAGTGGGCGTTCAGATCGTTGCCGCGCATTTCAGGGAGGACCTGTGTCTGCAGGCCGGGCTTGCGATCGAACAGCGCAGTGCGCCGGTGTCGGTGGTCGATCCGGTAGCGGACTGATCATCCGTACGCGAAGCCGCGAAGCAGAATCGAATAATGAATGGAAGAAAGGACCATGCGTGAAATCAATGGAGGCTATATCAATGGCGAGTTCGCGCGCTTGCATGGCGCCGAGACCATCGAGTCTCTGAACCCCGCCACCGAGCAACCGATTGCGATAGTCCGGCTCGCCGATCGCGACGACGCCCGAAATGCGATCGCCGCGGCGTGTGCCGTCCAGCCATTCTTGCGGGATACGTCGAAAGCGGAGCGTATCGACATGCTGCATAGCCTGCAGGCAGCGATCCTCGCTCGTACCGACGACATCCGTGAAGCCACCATCGAGGAATACGGCGGTCCGTTGGCGCGGGCGCAGTGGGTCAGTCGATACGCGTCCGATTGCCTGTCGAGAACGGCCGACCTGTTGAAGGATTTTCCGTTCGAACGACAGATAGGCGATGCGAGCGTGCGTCTCGAACCGGTGGGCGTCTCCGCGCTGATCGTTCCATGGAACAGCATCGCGGGGACGATCTGCAGCAAGCTGGCGTCCGCGCTCGCGGCCGGCTGCGCAACCGTCATCAAGCCGAGCGAACTCGCTCCGTTGCAGACGCAGGTGGTGACGGAAGCCCTGCATGCAGCGAAGCTCCCTGCCGGCGCCGTGAACGTCGTGCTGGGACGTGGCAGTGACGTCGGCGACGAACTGAGCATCAATCCTGGCGTCAGGAAAATCTCGTTCACGGGTTCGACTTCGACGGGCAAGCATATCGCCCGCGCCGCTGTCGATACGATGAAGCGAGTGAGCCTGTCGTTGTCAGGAAAATCGGCGTCGATCGTGTTACCCGATGCCGATCTCGACAGTGCGATCCCTCTCGCACTGAACGCGGCCCTCATGAACAACGGCCAGGCTTGCGTGAACGGTACGCGTCTGCTTGTGCCGCGGATCAGGTTGAACGAAGCGTTGTCTCTGGTCGAACGTACGGTTTCGGCGATGCCGGTTGGCGACCCGCGCGACCCGGCAACGGTAATTGGGCCGCTGTCCACGCGCAGCCAGTACGAGCGCATCCAGCGCTACATTCAGGTCGGCCTTGCGCAAGGGGCGACGCTGGTAACCGGCGGGGAAGGCCGCCCAGATGGTTTGACTAAAGGTTTCTTCGTCAAGCCGACCGTTTTCGCTGACGTGCATCCGGAGATGGATATCGCGAAAGAGGAAATCTTCGGCCCGGTACTCTGCGTTCTCGCGTACGACTCCGAAGACGAAGCCATCAGAATGGCCAACGACTCGATCTACGGACTGCAGGCCTACGTCTTCTCGGGGCGGCAAGAACATGGCGTCGCGATTGCTTCGGCGTTGGAGGCGGGCAGTGTGCTGGTCAATCGCATCGTCCCGGAAACGATGGCGCCTTTTGGCGGCGTAAAGCAATCGGGGGTTGGCCGCGAATTCGGCGTGTACGGCCTCGAGGCATTCCTCGAGCCAAAGTCGATCGTGTCTCCGAAGCACTGATCACGCGTACGCAACAGCTATATCACCACAGAACCAGATCTATCGAGGAGGTCTTGATGAGTCGTATCGATATCTATGAAAAACTGAGCGAGCTTGGCATCGGTCTGCCGACTGCCGGCGCGCCGGCGGCCGCTTACGTGATGTGTCGTCAAGCGGGCAGCAGCGTCTATCTGTCCGGTCACATTGCGAAGCGTGATGGCAAGGTCTGGGTGGGCAAACTCGGCGAAACATTGGCGACGCAGGAGGGCAAACAGGCCGCCCGGCTGACCGCGATCGATGTACTGGCCTCGCTGCACACCTTTCTGGGCGATCTGAATCGGGTACAGGGGATCATCAAGCTCCTGTGCCTCGTCAATTCGGCGCCCGATTACACCGAGCAGCATCTGGTGACCAACGGCGCTTCCGAACTGCTGGTTGAAATCTTTGGCGAAGACGGCAAGCACGCCCGTTCGGCCTTCGGCGTCGCGCAGATTCCGTTGGGTGCGTGCCTTGAACTGGAAATGACGGTACAAGTGGCCTAGGTTCGTCCGGCAGGCGCGCGCCTCAGCGCGCCAGCAGCGAAACCGTCGCGATGCCGAGAATCGTCATGATCAGCGACGTGCTCACGTGAATCGCCACTTCGCCAGCCGCCCAGCCGAGCCGGCCGTCCTGCAGGCGCTGCACGACTTCCGCGGAGAACGTCGAGAACGTCGACAGCCCGCCCATCAGACCGGTGATGACGAATAGCCGCCATTCCGGCGAGAGCTGGGGCACACGCGCGAAGCCCGCGACCGCCACGCCGATGATGTAGCCGGCGATCACGTTGGCGGCGAGGGTGCCAAGCGGCAGGTCACTAAAGAGTGGGTTCAGTCGAAAGCCGAGGAACCAGCGAAACAGCGAGCCGAGTGCGCCGCCAATCGCGACAGCGAGAAAAGACCAATACATGGACGAGGATCGAACCGGGAATGTCGACAAACCGGTTGATGCGGGCGAGTTGATGCCGCGTCCGCATAACCGGGCGTAGCAGGCATCATCAGCCCCATGGGCGGTTAATGGAGAATGCCATCTCCAGCCGCGAAGTCTAACATCGGCGTGCGGATTTTGGGGACAGGCGTGTGGCCCACGCCGTCCCGCGTCCCGCGAGCGCCGCCCTGGTTTACTCCGGCGTCGCCGAAATCTTGTGAATCGACAGATCGGCGCCGTTGTACTCCTCTTCCTGGTCGAGCCGCAGACCGACCGTCATGCGGATCACGCCATACACGACCGTGCCGCCGAGCCCCGACACGACGATCCCGCCGAGCGTGCCGATGATCTGCGAGGCGAACGACACCCCGCCCAGCCCGCCGAGCGCGTGGGTGCCGAAGATGCCGGCCGCGATGCCGCCCCATGCGCCGCACAGGCCGTGCAGCGGCCACACGCCGAGCACGTCGTCGATGCGCCAGCGGTTCTGCACGCAGGTGAACATATAGACGAACAGCACGCCGGCGATGCCGCCCGTGACCAGCGCGCCGAGCGGATGCATGATGTCCGAGCCCGCGCACACGGCGACGAGCCCAGCGAGCGGGCCGTTGTACGTGAAGCCCGGGTCATTGCGGCCCGCGAACCACGCGCTCAGCGTGCCGCCGACCATCGCCATCAGCGAGTTGACCGCGACGAGGCCGCTGATCTTGTCGAGCGTCTGCGAGCTCATCACGTTGAAGCCGAACCAGCCGACCGTCAGCACCCATGCGCCGAGCGCGAGAAACGGAATATTCGACGGCGGGTGCGCGGCGATGCCGCCATCGCGGTGATAGCGGCCGTGGCGCGCACCGAGCAGCAGCACGGCCGGCAGCGCGACCCAGCCGCCGAACGCGTGCACCACCACCGAACCAGCGAAGTCATGGAACGGTGCGCCGAACGTCTGCGTGAGCCAGTCCTGAATGCCGAAACGGTCGTTCCACGCGATGCCTTCGAAGAACGGATAGACGAAGCCGACCAGCACGAACGTCGCGAACAGCTGTGGATTGAACTTGGAGCGCTCGGCGATGCCGCCCGACACGATCGCGGGGATCGCGGCGGCGAACGTCAGCAGGAAGAAAAAGCGCACGAGCGCATAGCCGTTGTGCTGGGCGAGCGTTGCCGCGCTGTCGAAAAACTGCACGCCGTATGCGATCGTGTAGCCGATGAAGAAGTACGCGATCGTCGAGACCGCGAAGTCCACCAGAATCTTGACCAGTGCATTGACCTGGTTCTTCTTGCGCACGGTGCCGAGCTCCAGGAAGGCGAATCCCGCGTGCATCGCCAGCACCATGGCGGCGCCGATCAGAAGAAATTCGGTATCGGCGCCGTATTTCAGACTTTCCATCGATATGTCCCGCTTATGCCAAAAAAGTGCGCTATGTGAGCAAGAACCGGGCCAAACTAGTGCTGGCCGCGTCGGCTCGGTGCAATCGGGCACCGGGATGGGAGTCCGGATGGTTTCGGGCGGTGCGCTGCCCGAGTGGGCCATGCACCTGAACCGAGATGTTAGGCACAACAAAAGTGCATGAATCGACGACTCTGCGCAGAATGACCCATACGAGGGCGAAATATTCGATTTAAATTACATTATCATTCGGAATCCTGACGCAAGAAGATGCTGGCGGCGCAACGGAGAAAGAGCCGCGATCCACAGGTTCGTGCCCCTCTTTCTTTTCCCGCGCAAACGCCGACATAATGTGCCGACTCCGTACACGATCCGCCTGCCAACCCTCCCATGGGCACGCATGAGACTGACCACAAAAGGCCTGCTGCTGATCGCGATCCCCGCCGTCTTCGAACTCGCGCTACTCACCGGCGTCGTGAAGGCGCAGGCCGACGCGACGATGGCCGAGCGCCGGGCGATACATAGCGAGGAGGTGCTGCGCCAGGCCACGGCGATTCTCGATCCGGTGCTGTCCGAGTCGGTCGCGCTGCGCGGCGCGGTGCTTGCCAACGATGCGCGCTTCACGACCCCGATCGCGGTATGGATGGACGTCGATCGGCGCATCGACGAGCTCGTCGATCTGGTCGGCGACAATCCCGCGCAAGTCGAGCGCGTGGTCGAGGTGCGCCAGGCGGTGCAGGCGTACCGCCAGTGGTCCGACCGCATTGAGGACCTGCTGCACGCCGGGCGGCGGGCCGAGATTCTCGCGCGCTTTCACGATCGCGCCCAGGCCGACGCGCTCGATCAGTTCCGTTTGCAGGTGACCGCGTTCCAGGCCGAGGAGCGCCGCCTCGACATGTCGCGCTCGAATGCCGTCGCCGCCGTGCGCGAGCGGGAACAGACGCTGATCGTCGCGGCCGCGTTGGGCTCGCTGCTGTTCGTCGCGCTCGCCATCTGGATGTTCACGCGCGGCGTGCGCGGCCGGCTCGCGCTGCTGTCCGACAACGCGGGCCGGCTTGCCGGCAACGAGCCGCTCGCGCCGCTCGGCGCGGGTCGCGATGAAATCGCGCGGCTCGATCGGACCTTGCACGAGACGAGCCGCCGTCTGCTCGAAGCCGAGCGCATCGAGGCGCGCTTTCATGCGGACCTCGAGCGCCGCGCCGCCGAACTCGCGCGCATCAACGAGACGCTGCGCCAGCAGACCCAGGAAAACGAAATGTTCATCTACAGCGTGTCGCATGATCTGCGCGCGCCGCTCGTGAACCTGCAGGGATTTTCGAAGGAGCTGATTCGCGCCTGCGACGAGTTGCGCGACGTGGTGCGCGGCTCGTCGCTCGCAATCAGCTCGCGCGAGCGGATCGAGCGGATCGTCGACGAGGACATCGGCGAGGCGCTGCATTATCTGCAGACCGCGGTGCTGCGCGCGTCGCACATCATCGACGCGCTGCTGCGGCTGTCGCGTGTCGGACGTGTCGAGTACCGCCGCCAGAAGGTCGATGTGCGCGACATCGTGCAACGCGTCGTCGATGCGATGCAAGTCTCGATCCGCGCGCGGCGCGCGCGCGTGACGGTCGGCGAATTGCCCGCGGTATGGGGCGACCCGACCGCGCTCGAACAGATCTTCGCGAATCTGATCGGCAATGCGGTCAACTATCTGGACCCGGCGCGCGAGGGCCGCGTCGAAATCGGCACGACGCCCGCACCGCCGGGCGTGCATTCGCTGCGAATCTTCTATGTGCGCGACAACGGCCTCGGCATTCCGTCGATCGCGCTGCCGCGGCTGTTCACCGCGTTCCAGCGCCTGCACGGCCACGCGGCGGCCGGCGAGGGCATCGGCCTCGCGCTCGTGCGACGGATGGTCGAGCGGCATGGCGGGCGAGTGTGGGCGGAATCGAGGGAGGGAGTTGGCACGACGTTCTATCTGTCGCTGCCGGTGGCGCGTGCCGCGGGCGCGAAACCGGTCGCGGCAGGAGCGGCTGTGCTCGACGCGGCGGGGCCGGCTCCGGCGGCGCGCGGTGCGCGCGAGAGTGGGCAGGGCGCTGCGGGGTCAGGCTGTGGCGCCGGCAGCGGGTTGCCCGCACCTGCGCTCGACGATGTGCGAGAGATCACTACGCGGTAGGAGCATTCGATCGTACGGCGCGGATGACGCCCGCCCGTTCCCTAGCGGGCGAAAATCCGCCGTGGCTTCAGCAGTCTTCGGCCGCGCACCGACCAGTAGCAGCTGCATGCCAGCAGCACGGCGATGCCGGCGGACGATTCGGCCGGCGTCGGCCGAACGCCGGCGATACCCTCGACGGCAAACAGGCCGTTCGTGACACCGAGCAGCGCCGCCCACAGCGCGCACGCGGCCTGCATCAGCAAACGGGTTCCCTTCATATGCCGAGCGCGGGTGTCGTGCGACCAGGTGGGTGGCCGGCGTGCGCAGAAGAAGACGATCACCATCAGCATGATGACGAGGGTGACGATCCAGTCGATCAGTTTCATCGAAACAGCACTCCCTAAAAGCAGCCGCGACTATAGGGAGGTGTTTCGTCTACAACTGTCGGAAGATTCTGAAATGTGGGGCGCTGTTGAACGATGTTGAGGCGAGCTCCACTGCATGTCGGGGCTCGTCGCGGGATGCATCAATCCTCGCTGGGTTCAGGATCGAATCCCGCCCTGGCCAGGCCTTCCGTGAAGACGGCAAGGTTTTCATCGCGCTGGATCGGCATCCAGTCGGTCAAGTTGACGACGCGAAAGTCGGGAATCAGTTCGCGTAAGCGAAGCGCAGCTTGTTGAGCTTCTGCGGGTTTCCCGAGCCAGGCCTGGCTCGCGGCGAGCGTTGCGTAGGCCAGGCCGAAACCCGGCAAATCCCGGATGGCTTTCTCGGCCCACGCAGCGGCCTCGACGAAGTTGCCCATGAACAAATGCGCAGCCGATAACCCGAACTGCATCCGGTAGCGTTCCGGGTCCAACGGACTCAACTGCATCGCATGGGCAAATTGCTGGATTGCCTGTTCAGTTTCGCCGTGCCACAAGCGGAGAAATGCGCCGAGAAACCAGGCGGCGGCAAGATTGGGATTCAACTCGAGCGCCCGATCCAGCAAGGCAATACCTTCAGGCAAATCGCCGGCCAGATGCGATAGGGCGTGACCGCTGCGCGCGAGAGCGACGGCGTCGTATTTGCCTAACTCCACGGCACGACGCGCCCACTGGGCGCCTTCAGCCATTTCCCTTGGGCGATCCTGCATCCAGCCATTGACCTTGCGCCAGCAATGACACCAGGCCGCCATTGCATACGCCGATGCAAGATCAGGGTCGCACGCAAACGCGCGCTGAAACAAGGGCAACGCTTCGTCGATCGCTTCGCGGCTGCCTTGATGAAGCCGCGCCATGCCGCGCAGGTAGTAGTCGTAGGCACGCAGACTTTCGGTCGGTTTGAACCGCGCGCGAGCGATCTCCGCCTGTTCGACCTGCGGTGCGATCGCGCCGACCACACTGTCGGCGATCTGGTCCTGGAACTCGAAAATATTGTCGAGCACGCCCTCGAAGCGGCCAGCCCAATGGGTCGCGCCGGTGCCCGCATCGACGAGCTGGCCGGTGATGCGAACGCGCCCCTGTGCCTGCCGCCAACTGCCTTCGAGCACGTAGCGCACGCCGAGCTCTCGCCCGATCTGCTTCACGTCTACGTTGCGATGCTTGTAAGTGAAGCTCGAATTGCGCGCGACGACGAACAGCCAGCGGTATCGCGACAGCGCGGTGATGACGTCCTCGATCACACCGTCGGCCAGATAGTCCTGCTCGGGGTCACCGCTGAGATTGACGAAAGGCAAGACGGCGATCGAAGGCTTGCTGGCCTGCGCCGCATCCGGCGATGACGTTCCGGTTGCCGTCGCTGGTTTCTCACCGGACTGCAGAGATGCCGGATGTTCGATGACGTCGGCGACAAACCGGAATCCCTTGCGCGCCACGGTTTTGATCACCCGCTGCTGTTGACCGTCATCGCCGACCGCGCTACGCGCGGCGTTGACGTGGCTGGCCATGGTGGATTCCGAAATCACGCGTCCATCCCACACCGCATTGATCAACTCATCACGGCCCACGACGCGGTTGCGATGGCTCGCCAGATAAACCAGCAGATCGAACACTTTCGGCGTGGTGGCAACCGCTTGGGACGCACGGCGCAAGTCGCGACGCTCCAGGTCCAGCGTGCAGTCAGCGAAAACCCATTGCATTCGGGACTCCAGGGCGAGAAAGACGCCAGTTATGCGCTAGCCGGCGCGCTGATGAAGCAGGTCAAGGAATTTTGGACGGAAATACAAGGCGCAGACAAAGCGGCGCCGGCGGCTGGAAATGATACTGCACCCATCGGATCAAGCAGCAAGCCCTTCGTCAACCGAACCTGAGGGAGTGGTACATGAAAGTGGTCGTCATTGGTGGTAGCGGACTGATCGGCTCGAACGTGGTGCGGCGGCTTCGCCGCGATGGTCACGACGTGGTGGCCGCCTCCCCGTCGACCGGGGTGGACCTGATGACAGGCGAGGGGGTGGCGAAAGCGCTTGAAGGCGCGCAAGTCGTCGTCGATGTCGCCAACGCGCCGTCCTTCGAGGACGAGGCCGTGATGGCCTTCTTCCAGACGACGGGCCGCAACCTGCTGGCCGCCGAACACGCGGCGGGCGTCGAGCACCATCTTGCTCTGTCCGTCGTGGGCACCGAACGCCTGCAGCAAAGCGGCTATTTTCGCGCCAAGGCCGCGCAGGAGACGCTGATCAAGGCGTCGCCCGTTCCGTACACGCTGCTGCGTGCCACCCAGTTCTTCGAATTCGTCAGCGGCATCGTCGAGGCCAGCGCCCAGCGAGGCGAGGTGCGCCTTTCGCCCGCGCTGATCCAACCGGTCGCCGCCGACGATGTCGCCGCAGTCCTGGCCGATCTGGCGGCGGGGATGCCACTGAACGACACGACCGAAGTCGCCGGTCCGGACCGCTTCCCGCTCGACGAACTCGCCCGCAAGTTCCTCGTCGCGCACAAGGACCCACGCACGGTGATCGCCGATATCCACGCCCGCTATTTCGGCAGCGAGCTGGACGACCGCACCCTCGTCGCCGGCAGAGGTCATCGCGTCGGCCCGACGCGCTTCCACACCTGGCTCAGCCGCTCCATCGCGAAAGGCTGAACCGCATTCCCGCAACGTTTTTCCTCTCTTTAACCGCACAAAGGACATGCCATGACCCAGCGCATCGACTACCAGCAGCAATCCCCGGAACTGTTCAAAAAGTTCGTCGAGTTCAGCCTCGTGCTCAAGAAGTCGGCAATCGAGGAGACCATCCGCCATCTCGTCGACATCCGCGCCTCGCAGCTCAACGGCTGCTCGTTCTGCGTCGACATGCACGTGAAGGAAGCCACGATCCATGACGAGCGTCCGTTGCGCCTTCATCACGTGGCCGTGTGGCGCGAGTCCAACCTGTTCACGCCGCGCGAGCGTGCCGCGCTCGCATGGACCGAGGCGCTGACCCAGATTTCGCCGCTGGGTGTGAGCGATGAAATCTACGATCGCGTGCGGACCCAGTTCTCGGAGAAGGAACTGTCCGACCTGACCTTCCAGGTGATGTCGATCAACGCGTGGAACCGGGTCAACATCGGCTTCCGCATCCCGCCGGGTATCTACGACAAGGCTTTTGGTGTGGACAAGTCGGGCCTGGCCTGATCGATAAGCAAAGGAGCACCGTCATGCATGTTTCCAGATTGCTGATCGCATCGCTGCTGCTGGCAGCGGGCGCCGCACACGCGCACGAGCCGCCGCAGGCGCAAGTTACGCCGCTGATGACCAAGGCGCTGGAAGACTATCCGGGCAAGGAGGTCACGGTGCTCTCGGTCGAGTATCCGCCCGGCAGTGCGGACCCGGTACATCGGCATGATGCGCACGGTTTCATCTATGTGCTGGAAGGCTCGATCGTGATGGGCGTGCGCGGCGGCAAGACCGTCACGCTGAAGCCGGGCCAAACCTTCTACGAAGGACCGAACGACGTGCACACGGTCGGGCGCAATGCCAGCAAGACCAAGCCGGCTAAATTCCTGGTTTTGCTGCTGAAGGATGTCGGCGCCCCGATTCTGACGCCGACGAACTGACTGGCCCGGCGGTATTCGCGCAACGGCCATTCAGGTGAACAGCGGTTCGGCCCATTCCGAACCGCTGCTTTTGTCACTTAGGCAGCGAAGTCAGTCGATGACGACAGCTGTTTCCAGGCTTCCGTTTCCTGCGTCACATAAGCGTTTTTCGCGGCGATGGCAGCCAGCGTGTCCGTCCCCAGCGGAAGGCGCAACGGCGGGGACGCCGCGTCGACCAGCGCGATCATCGCGGCCGCAAGCTTGGTCGGGTCGCCGGGCTGGTTGTGATTCAGTTGCATGGCTTTGCGGCGAACCGCACCCGAGGTTTCGTCGTAATCGTCGATCACGTCCGGCGCAACGACCAGCGACGACGCATCGAGAAAGTCCGTACGAAAATACCCCGGCTCGACGACTGTCGCGTGAATACCCAGCGGCTTCAACTCGGCATGCAATGCTTCCGTGATGCCTTCGACGGCGAACTTCGTCGACGAATACACGCCGAAGCCCGCTGCGGCACGATAGCCGCCAATCGACGACACATTGATCACGTGGCCCGAGCGGTTCGCGCGCATCGTCGGCAATACGGCGCGGGTGACGTTGAGCAAGCCGAAGACGTTGGTGTCGTACATGCGACGCACGTCCTTGTCGGCGGATTCTTCCACCGCGCCGAGCAGACCGAACCCGGCGTTGTTGACCAGCACGTCGACGCGGCCGAATTTTTCGACTGCGGCCTGCACCGCCGCCTTTGCCTGCGCTTCGTTGGTCACGTCCAGTTCCACCGGCAGCAGCGCAGCCGACTCGCCAAGCCTTTCGGCGATCGCAGCGACTTTGCGTCCGGCGGCTACCACCGCGTTGCCGTCTGCAAGCGCGGCTTCGGCAATCAGTGCGCCGATGCCTCGCGACGCGCCGGTGATGAACCAGACCCGCTTGAAACCGCCCTGTTGGATGTTTGCCATGATGTGTCTCCTACGTGTGGGTGATGAAGTGATGCCATCGTAAGCTCAGCGATTGACACAAACTAGCCATGCTTTACTGGAGTCATAATCAACTTATATTTGCTAATCGTCGGCTCCAGCATGTTTCGCAGACAGAGACTCGACCGGGCTCGCCGGGGCGACTCGAAGCGTCCGCGCGGCGCAACGGCGGTATCATGGGCACGTCTTCGCAAGTGCGAGCCGCCCGGCGCGGCTCCTTTCTGATCATGAATTCATCTGTTTCCTCATCGTTATTGCGCCGCGCGGCGGTCGTGGTCTTCGTGTTCGGCGCGCTGGCCGCGTGCCAGAAGAACGACGCGTCGGCCGGCCAGGTCGCGGGCAAGCTCAACGACGCCGCGCAGCTTGCCGGTCAGAAGCTCGATCAGGCCGCCAGCTTCGTCGGCCAACAGGTCACCGCGACCAAGGACGCCGCACAGCAGAACCTCGACTCGGCCTCCGCGCCGTCGATCAGGATCGACCCGGCCGCGCTCGCGTCGAGCGCGCAGGCCAACCTGCAGAACGCCGCCAGCGCGGCCAACGCGCAGCTCGGTAGGGCCGCGTCGATCACGGGCCAGGGCCTCGAAACGGCGGGGCGCAAGCTGCAAGCGTGGTCGGCGCAGAATGCGAGCTCGTCGGCTTCGTCGAGCGCAT
Source organism: Paraburkholderia atlantica (assembly GCF_009362785.1). GTDB lineage: Bacteria > Pseudomonadota > Gammaproteobacteria > Burkholderiales > Burkholderiaceae > Paraburkholderia > Paraburkholderia atlantica. Next base: position 178,917 of record NZ_WHNQ01000007.1, on the reverse strand, counting down.
CGACCGATTCCGCCGACGCCCAGAAGCAGATGGACAAATAACCCGCGCGCCGTTCGAGCCGGCTTTCGCCGTTTGACTTTAGAGGTATATGTAATTACTATGGTTACACATTGTCGTTGCGGGATCTGTCGTGAACACGAGTAGCCGGTTTGCCTTTGCCGTGCATGTGCTCGCGCTGTTGTCGTTACAGGGCGGCGTGCCGTTGTCGTCGGAGATGATTGCGGGCAGCGTGAACACGAATCCCGTGCTGATTCGCCGGCTTCTGGCCATGCTCTCCGAGGCCGGCCTCACCACGTCGCAGATGGGTGCCGGTGGCGGCGCGTTGCTCGCGCGGCGGCCGGAACAGATCACGCTGCTCGACGTCTATCGGGCGGTGGAAGACGCGAAGTTGTTCGCGTTGCATCGCGAGGAGCCGAATCCCGCGTGCATGGTGGGGCGCAATATTCAGAGCGTACTGAGCGGGATCGTCGACGAAGCGCAGCAGGCAATGGAAGCGGCGCTGGCAGCACGCACGCTCGCCGATGCGACCGCCGACGTGGTCCGCTCGGAGAAGCATCGCGCGCGCAAGCGCCGAGCTTGAGCGCGTCTAGCAAGTGAACGGGGTGAGAGCCCCGCTTTTTTTCTCGCTATATGTAACTATAGAAGTTACATATAAAACAACTTGAGGAGTACGCTGATATGAGCAAGCAACTGAAGATCGCCTTGTTTGGCGCGACCGGCATGATCGGTTCGCGGATTGCCGCGGAAGCCGCGCGTCGTGGGCATCAGGTGACGGCGCTGGTGCGCGATCCGGCGCGCGTGCCGGCCGGCGTCGCGAATCTGCACGCGGCGCAGGCCGATCTGCTCGACGCGGCGAGCGTCGGCGCGGCGGTGCGCGGTCAGGACGTCGTCGCAAGCGCGTATGCGCCGCCGCAAGGCGATCTCGCCACGCTGACGCAGGCCACCCGCGCGCTGGTCGAAGGGGTGCGCGCGGCGGGGCTGAAACGCGTCGTCGTGGTAGGCGGCGCGGGCTCGCTCGAAGTCGCGCCGGGCAAGCAACTGGTCGATACCGACGGTTTTCCGGACGCGTACAAGGGCATCGCGCTCGCGCATCGCGACGCCTCCGACTACTACCGCGGCGTGACCGATCTCGACTGGACCTTCTTCGCGCCGGCCGCGCTGATCGCGCCGGGCGAGCGCACCGGCAAGTTCCGCACGGGCGCGAACACGCTGATCGCGGACGCGGACGGCAACAGCCGCATTTCGGCCGAAGACTACGCGATCGCGTTCGTCGACGAACTGGAGCAGGGCCGCTTCATCCGCCAGATCGCGACGGTCGCGTACTGACGACCGGCGCATCGATTTCGCCGGCCGCGCAAGCGTACTAACATTCGGTTACGCATGTTCGGGCGCGCCGGGCGTAACTGCGGCTACACTGGCGTCTGCCGTTTTCTCACGGATTGCCATGCAGTCATGCCCGTCGCGGCGTGAGTCCGAGGCTGCGCCGTCTGGCGGCGGGCAGCAGCCGGCGATTCTCACCGCCACTCACCTCTCCTCCAATTGCACCGTTCGCGGCACTGCCAGCGGCGACGCCCGCCCGCGCGCGAGCGCCAGTGCGCCCGGTTGGTTTGCCGTGCTGCTATGCGCCGCGCTGATTCTGTGTCTCGGCGTGCTGCCGCGCCTCGCGCAGGCAGCCGGCCCCGCGGTCGGCGGCGGCACGCCGGTGATTCCGGCCTTGCAGAGCCTGATCAACAGCGCGACGGTGAACGCGGCGCCCGCGTCCGCGGCGTCGGGTGCATCGGCGCCCGAGGCGGCGTCGGCGCCGTCGCCCGCCAGCCAGGCGGAGCTTGCGCGCTCGCTCGACAGCGTGATCGCCACGCTCGACAACGACCGCCAGCGCAGTGCGCTCGTCGCCCAACTGAAGAAATTGCGCGACGTATCGCAAAGCGCCGCGCAAACCGTCGGCCCGCCCGCGCCCGCGGCCGTGCAACCGAGCCCGGGCCTGCTCGGCGCGATCGCATCGGGCATCGCGTCGTTCGAATCCGATGTGCATCAGGGCCGCACGCCGGTGCGTTACTGGAGCGGGCGCGTGACCGCGGCCGGCAACGAGCTGTACACGATCGTCTCCGGCCAGGGCCGCGAGGGTGTCGGCACGATCCTGCTGGCGATGCTGGGGATGCTGGCCGGCTGGGGCGCCTGTGCCGGCGCGCTGATCTACCTGCAGCATCGGGTGCACAGACGCTTCGGCATCGAACTGGTGCTGCGGCCCAATCCCACCACGCGCGAGCTGCTGATCTTCGCGTTGCGCCGCGTCGGCCCGTGGATCATCGCGTTCATCGCGGCGCTGCTGTTCATGCGCGCAATGCCCGATGCGCTCGGCCGCACGCTCGGCATGGTGGTCGCGTACGCGATCGTCGCGGGCGCGGTGTTTTCCGCGATCTGCCTGATCATGTTCTCGCTGTTCGGCTCGGGCCACCGGCGCGTCGCGGTGCGCCTGCTGATCGATCACGCGCGCCGCGTGCTGTTCGTGATCGGCGTGTGCGGCGCGCTCGGCGACGCAGCCGTCAATTACGACGTCGAGCATCAGATCGGCACCAACCTCGCCGCGCTGATTTCGACCGCGGCCAACATGACGGCCGCCGTGCTGACCGGCTATTTCGCGCTCGCGTTTCGCCGGCCGGTCGCGCACCTGATCCGCAACCGGCCGTACGAACAGCGCAACGACCACAGGGCCGCAACCGATGCGTTCGAGGTGCTTGCCGCGATGTGGCACGTGCCGGTGCTGGTGCTGGCGGCCGCGTCGGTGGTCGCGACGCTGGGCGGCTCCGGCTCCAGCGAAAACGTGCTGCAGATCTCGATCGTTACCGCGCTGCTGCTGGTGCTGGCGTTTTTCCTGTCGGCGATCGTGCTGCGCATGACGCGGCCGCGCAGCGCCCGCGCGCGGCGCCGCTCGCCGTACCTGACGCGGCTGCTGCGCTTTTGCGGCACCTTGCTGACCTTGTTCATCTGGCTGTTTTTCTTCGAATTGGCGGCGCGTCTGTGGGACGTGTCGCTGGCCGCGGTAATCGAGAGGAACGTGGCGGCGCGCGGCATCGCGCATGCGATGACGGCGATCGTCGCCACCGTGTTCATCGCGTGGCTGCTGTGGATTCTGGTCGACACCGCGATCACCGAAACGCTCAATCCGGGCAGTCCGCGCAACAAGGCGCGCATCCCGAGCACGCGTGCCCGCACGATGCTGCCGCTGGTGCGCAACGTGTTGCTGGTTTCGATCATGACGATCGGCGGCATCGTCACCGCCGCTAACCTCGGCATCAACGTGACGCCGCTGCTCGCCGGCGCGGGCGTGATCGGTCTGGCGATTGGTTTCGGCGCGCAATCGCTGGTGACCGACCTGATCACCGGACTCTTCATCATCATCGAGGACACGATCTCGGTCGGCGACTGGATCGACGTCGATGGCGGCCATGCGGGCACGGTCGAACATCTGTCGATCCGCACCGTGCGGCTGCGCGACGGGCAGGGCGCGATCCACGCGATTCCGTTCTCGCAGATCAAGATCGTGAAGAACCTGTCGCGCGATTTCGCGTATGCGGTGTTCGAGGTGCGCATGTCGTTCTCGACCGATGTCGACGAGATCACGCAGCTGATCCGCGAAGTCGGCGCGGAACTGATGGCCGACTTCCGCTACCGGCGCGAGATGCTCGGGCCGATCGAGGTGTGGGGCCTCGACCGTTTCGATCCGAACTGGATGGTCGTCAAAGGGCAGATCAAGACGCGGCCGTTGCAGCAGTGGAGCGTGGCGCGGGCGTTCAATTTGCGGCTCAAGCGCAAGATGGACGAGGCGGGCATCGAGATTCCGGTCGCGCAGATGCGGGTGTACACGTCGTCGAAGGATAGCGAGGGCGAGCCGTTGCGCGACGATGAGATGACCGGGTTCGTCGCGCCTGTCGATGCCGGTGCCGATGACAGCAGGCATGCACATGGCGATGTGCGTCAGCGGGCGCGCGACGGCGTACACGGCAAAGCGCATCGAAAGGCGCATGAATCCACGCGCGAGCGCACCGGCGAAGCGGCGCACGAGTATCCGCGCGAAGCGGAGTATCAGGTGGGCGCTGTCGGCCCGTCGGCGCGAGCATCGACACATGTGCCGCTTGCGCCCGCGCGTGACGTGTCGCACGAACCGCGTCCGGCGCCGCCGCCGACCGGACAGACCGCGCCGATTCCGCCGCAGATTCCGACGGCAGGCGATGTGGGTGGGAAGAGTTGAGGCGGGGGGTGTTGCGGGCGGTGCGGCGACGCCCGCGTGCTGGTGTATTCGCGTGATTGCTTAATCGCGCGAACGCGTTACTTCACGTCACGCGTCGTCGCGACGTGCAACCATCGTCAAACCATCTCCGCGGCGTCGGCCATGCGCACGATGTCGTTCACGTGCGTGCCGATCCGCGCGCCTTCGACGCCATAGACATGCAGCGACACCGCCGGTGCATCGCTGCCGTTGCCGAGCCGATGAATCGCGGCACGGCCGCCGCGCACGTACGACACCGCGCCGCGTTTGCGCGTCTGAGCGCGCAGCGCGCTCGCGCATTGCTGCGCGTCGTCCCATTGGAAGACCGTTTCGCTCAGTTTGCCTTCGACCACCGCGTAACCGCACCACGTGTGATGCGCGTGCACGGGGCTCGCCTGGCCGGGCTGCCAGACCAGCGCGGCGATTGCATAGCGGCCATGCGGATCGGCGACGAGCAGATGGCGCCGATAGGTGTCGGCGGAACCTTCGCGTTGCATCGGTGCGAGCAGCGCCGGGTCGGCGGCCGCCTCGGCGAGCGCGAGCCGCATGGCGCGCGCGAAGAATGTCGAATGCGACGGTTCCGGACATTTCGCGCAGGCTTCGAACATCGCGTCGAGCGTGTCGCTCAGTCGCTCGAGCGGTGTGCGCTTCATATCGCGCAGCGCGTGCATAGGTAACGCGGCCGCTTCGGCTCGCGCCGGGTCCGGCAGCGACTTCAGGTAGTCGGGAAGGGGCTCGAAAGCGGTGGCGCGAAGGTCGTCGCTCATGATGTTGATGCAGCGCGGGCGCTGCTGGTCGGCAATTTTCGGTATCGATATTTATACCGGTTTGCCCGGAGAAAGAGTTTCCATATAATTCCCTCGACCGTCAGAAAAGTAGAATAATTTCCTATAAGGGGTGGGGGTATGGGTATGGATATCATCGATCGGAAGCTGCTCGAATTGCTGCAGGCAGACGCTACGATGCCGATCGCCGAACTCGCGCAGCGCGTGAACCTTTCACAGACGCCCTGCTGGAAGCGGCTGCAGCGCCTGAAGGAGGCGGGCGTGATTCGCGCGCAGGTGGCGCTGTGCGACGCGCGCAAGCTCGGCGTCGGAACCACGGTGTTCGTTGCGGTGCGCACGAACCAGCACACGGAGACATGGGCCGCCGCATTTACACAAGCGGTGCGCGATATTCCCGAAGTGGTCGAGGTCTATCGGATGAGCGGCGAGACCGACTATCTGCTGCGCGTGGTGGTCTCCGATATCGACGACTACGACCGGATCTACAAGCAGTTGATCACGGCCGTGCCGCTGTACGACGTGAGTTCGAGCTTCGCGATGGAGCAGATCAAATATTCGACGGCGTTGCCGGTGCGTTCGTCGGCGGTAACGTGATGACCGTGGAGCATCCGTGAATGCCGGGTGCGCCGCTTGCTGTTTCGAAAGCAACCGCGCCACGGCGCATGCATACCGCTCCCGTCGGCTGCAAGCCGCGTGCAAGCCCACTGGGCGTAGAATGCCGCCTTCTCCGACCCATCCGCGACTGCTTCGCGATCGAGCCCGCTTCATGACCAGACCGCCGCGCAAGAAGAACCCGACCTTTGGCATCGCCGTCTTCATCGTGGCGGCGATTCTGCTCGTGACCGTCACGCTGATCTACAACGCGATCCGTGAAAAGCACGAGTTCGAGAGCCAGCCCACGCAGGTGCCGCCGGTGGCTTCGGAGGCAGCCGCGGCAGTCAACGCGCTGAGGCCGGCGAGCGGCGCCGCGCAATAACGCGCGCCTGGCTGCTTCACTCGTCCGGCAACCGGATGATGCTCGCGTCCTTGCGAATCTGCGCGGATGCCGCGAGCATCTGCTTGCATTGATGCGCGAGCAGCTTCGTGTCGTGCACGGCATCGGCCGTATAGTCCGGCGATTTCTCCGTTTTGACGACCATCGCGTCGAGCTCGCGACTCATCAGTTTGATCTGCTCGCTCTGCTCGGCGGGCAACGCGGTGCCGGCTTCGGCGGCGCTCAGGTTGTCGCGCACGAGGCTCAAAGCGCGCTGCAGCGGTTGTAGCGAGACGTCCTCGACCTGTTGCTGCTGTTGCGCGGAAGTGCGCAGCAGCGGCGCGGCGGCCGTGATCTGCGACGCGAGCACGTGGCTGCGCACCAGCAGCCCGTTCAACTCCGGCACGAACTTCTGCGCGGACTTCGGTTCGAGCATCATCCGCTGGAACGCCTGGCCGAGATTGGCGAACGCAACGTGGACGTTCTTGCGCGCGAGCCGATAGCGGTAATCGCGGTCGAGCGCGGTCGCCGCCGCGGCAGCGGCAGCCGATGCGCCGCTTGCCGGGCGCGCGGTCGGATTGCGGATCGTGGTGGTGCCTGGGGTGGCGTCGCGCGCGTTCGCGCCGGCACTTGCGTCCGCGAGCGGCTGCGCACGGTTCGCGCGCTCGGCGCCGCGTGCACCGCCGGCATTCTCCACTTCCCGTTCGGCTCCGGCGACCGCGAGCGCCGGCCCGCCAAAGCCGAGCGCCGGGTCTGCCATCGCGGCCGCCGGCGCGCGCGCGCCCGCTTCGGTCACGGCCGCGACCACCGCCGCGGCCGGCTTGCCGCTCCACCACCAGCTCGCTTCGAGATACTGCCGCGTCGCGCTGATCATGTTGTTGACCAGCTTGCCCATCAAGCGGTACTCCCAGTACGGGAACAGGTGGCTCGCCGCGATCGCGATCGCGCAGCCGACCACGGTATCGATCGCGCGCTCGCCGATGATGCGCAGGCTGCCCGGCGCAAGCAGATGGAACAGCAGCAGCACGTACGACGACGTGAACACGACGCTCGCCGTGTAGTTGAACAGCAGCAGGCTGTAGCTCATCACCATCGACGCGAACATCACGACCATCAGGATGTGCGGCTCCTTCACGAAGATGATCAGCGCGATGCTCGCCGCGCAGCCGATCAGCGTGCCGATGATCCGCTGCCCGTTGCGCTGCTTGGTCAGCGAGTAGCCGGGCTTCAGGATGATGACGGTGGTCATCACGATCCAGTACGCGTTCGTCAGCGGCAGCAGGCGGCCGAGCCAGAAGCCCACGGCGACCGCGATCGTCACGCGCAACGCATGGCGAAAGCTCGGCGAGGCCATCGTCAGATTCGAGAAGATCTGCCCGAACGGCACGCGCCGGCTCGTCACGAAGCGGCTCAGCGCCTGGTCGATGCGCAGTTCGGTTTCGGTCGGGCTCGGCTCGGTGGTGAGGCTGCGGTGCATCTTGTCGATCAGCCGCGTGGCGCTCCAGATGCGCCGGAAATTCGACGACACCGCCGAATATGCCTCCGGGTTCTGCGTCGGCAGCTCCTGCTTGCGCATCAGCTCGATTTCATACTCGATCGCGCGCAACTCGGCCTTCACGTTCACGCGCTTGCGCGGCGCCTGGTTCTGCAGCACCGCGAGGCCGATCTCCTCGAGATCTTCGGCGGCCTTGCGGATCAGATCGCGATAGAACACCAGCAGGTCGGAGCCGCCGAACGTGCTGCGCACGAGCGTGTAGTCGGTTTGCGCGCCGACGAACAACTCGTGCAGATCGACGGTATTGATGAACAGGTTGTACAGCATCGCCCGGCGTGGTTCGAGCTTGCCGCGTTTGAGCTTGGGCAGATTGCGCAGCACGATGTCGCGCGCGGCCTCCTGGCGATCGACCGCGGCGATCTGCTTGTCGACCAGGTTGCGATAGCACTCGTCGAGATCGTTGTCGAGATCGTAGAAGGCGGCGCGCGCGAGCAGATAGTCCGCGCACGCGAACACGCTTTCGGCGAGCGCCTGCTGCTCGATCCGATACACCATCCATTGGCTCACGAAGGTCGACCAGTATGTGTACCAGAGGCCGCCGAGCAGGATCCACGACGCATTGACGAGCGCCTGCAGCGGCGTGAAGTGCTCCTCCAGCGTCAGGATCATCATGAACAGCGTCGCGAAGCTGATCTGCGGCCAGCGGTTGCCGTACACGACGATCAGCGACAGCACGAACGTGAGCGGCACGACCGTGCACCACAGCGCGATCGGATTGACGGTGGCGAGGCCGGTGGCGAGCGCGGACAGAAAGCCGATCACCGAGCAGGCCAGCATCTCGTTGTGCTTGTACTTGAGCGGGCCCGGCATGTCGACGACGCAGGCGCCGAGCGCGCCGGTCGCGATCGTGAAGCCGAGCTCACGATTGTGAAACACGATCAGGCACAGGATGGCCGGTAACGACACGCCGACCGCGATGCGCAGGCCGCCATAAAAGTACTGGCTATAAAGGAATTTTCTTATTTCGACCGAATAGCGCATCGACTACCTGAATCCATTCACCGAGAAAAACCGCAGTTGGAAAGACAGCGCGAAACTGCCGTCGAGTCTAACTGATTTTGCGCGCGTTCTGACCTCGTCCATTCGGCCAGGTTATGCCCTGGGGGATCGGTTTGTTATGCTGTCGCTTCAATGTTCGCCGTGGCTCGCGCGCATCGCTCGCGGGCCATCAGCGTGCCAAATGTGATCTGGAATCCATGCTTCAGCTCTTCTACTCGAACCGCTACGAAACGCTGGTGGGCGCGCTGCTCGACGACCTCGCGCAAGCGCCGTCCGACCCATGGACCGCGCGGCCCGTGATCGTGCCGAGCGCGGCCGTGCGCCGGCGGCTCGAACTCGATATCGCCGCGCGCCAGGGCATCTGCGCGAACGTGAACTTTGGTTATCTCGCGCAATGGTTGTGGGCGCAGATCGGCGGCGTGATCGAGGTGCCGAAGCATTCGCCGTTCGCGCCGGACCGGCTCGTGTGGCGCTGCTACCGGCTGCTCGACGACACTGACGAAGCGCTGCCATGGAACGCGTCGCCGCGTCTGCGCACCTATCTCGATGCGGCCGACGCGTCGATGCGCTACGAACTCGCGCGGCGCGTCGCGACCGTGCTCGATCACTATCTGACCTATCGCCCCGAATGGCTGCTGCAATGGCAGAAGGGCGGCTCGATCTTCGCGAGCGGCGCGGCGGACGACACCGGTCCGCGTCTGACCGGCGCGAGCGATGCGGCGCGCGAAGACGAGCGCTGGCAGGCGGCGCTGTGGCGCGCGGTGCTCGCCGAACTCGCGCAAGCCGGGGGGCATGCGCAAACATCCGCGGCCGCGCTGCCGCCCGCGTATCGGTTCCTCGATGAAATCGCTGCGCTCGATCTCGAGGCGATCTCGAACGCGCAATGGCCCGAGGCGGTCAGCGTGTTCGCGCTGCCCACCATGCCGCCGCTGCACATTGCGTTGTTGCGCGCGCTGTCGCGCTGGATCGACGTGCGTCTGTACGTGATGAACCCATGCCGCGAGTTCTGGTTCGACGTGGTCAGCGAAGGGCGCGTGCAGGCGCTCGACGCGGCGGGGCAGCTCGACTATCAGGAAGTCGGTCATCCGCTGCTCGCCGAATGGGGACGGCAGACTCAGGCGCAGCTGCATATGCTGCACGAGCTGACCGAAAGCGCGGCATCGGCCGAGACCGGCGAGTTCACCGAGAACCCCGAGCCGAGCTGGCTCGCCGCCGTGCAGAACGGCATCCTCGATCTGCGCAATGAAGCCGATGCCGACGAGTTGCCTGTCGAGCGCGGTATCGAGGTACACGTCTGCCATAGCCTGTCCCGGCAGCTCGAAGTGCTGCACGATCGCCTGCTCGGCTGGTTCGACGAGTTCGACGATCTGCAGCCGTCCGACGTGCTGGTCGCGGTGTCCGATCTCGCGGCGGCCGGTCCGCTGATCGATGCGGTGTTCGGCACCACGCCCGCCGGCGACACCCGCCGCATTCCGTACCGGATCACCGGCTTGCCGCCGTCGCAGGCCAATCCGGTCGCGCGTCTGTTGCTCGACTGGCTCGCGCTGCCCGAGCGCAGCGTCGGCGCGCCGGATCTGATCGAATGGCTGCGCGTCGATGCGGTCGCGGTGCGTTACGGCATCGACGCGAATTCGCTCGAAGCCGCGCAGGAATGGCTCGCGGCCGCCGGCGCGCGGCGCGGGCTCGCGCCGCTCGAACCGGTCGGCGAGCACGTGCCGGTCGCGCGTCATACGTTCGCCGATGCGCTGACGCGCCTGTACCTCGGCTATGCGATGCCGGCCGGCGGCGAGCCGGTCGATGCGTGGCTGCCGGTCGAAGGCGCGGGCGGTTCGGATGCTGAATTGCTCGGCCGTCTGTCGCGCTTCGTCGACGATATCGACAGCTTCGCGGCGAGTTGCGCGAGCGAGCGCACGCCGGCCGACTGGTCGCAACTGTTGCTCGAAACGCTCGGGCAGTGCTTCGACGGCGGCGTCGAGTTCGCCGATTCGCTCGCGGCCGTGCGCGACGCGCTCGATGCGATGAGCGCCTCGATGCAGGCCGGCGCGCATGATGTGCTGCTGCCGGCCTCGGTGGTGCGTACCGCGCTCACCGAAGCGCTCGACGACCCCGCGCGCGGCGGCGTGCCGTGGGGCAGCGTGACGTTTTCTTCGCTGACGAGTTTGCGCGGCTTGCCGTTCCGTGTGGTCTGCCTGCTCGGCATGGACGACGGCGTGCTGCCGTCGCTCGCGCGTGCCGACGAATTCGATCTGATGGCCGCGTTCGGCAAGGCCGGCGACCGGCAGCGCCGCGACGACGAGCGCAATCTGTTCCTCGATCTGCTGCTCGCCGCGCGCGAGCGGCTCTTCATCGCTTACACGGGCCGCAGCATTCGCGATAACGCGCCGCTGCCGCCGGCCGCGCTCGTCGACGAACTGCTCGATCATCTCGCGCAGGTGTCGGCGGGCGAGGACGCGAGTCCGGCCGAGGTCGACCGCGCGCGGCGCGAGTTCATCGTCGAGCATCCGTTGCAGGCGTTCGCGTCGGACTACTTTGCGGCGAAGCCTGACCTGTTCACCTACGACGCCGATCGTGCCGAGTTGGCCACGTTGCTCGCCGAACCGCAGCACGCCGACGCCGCGCCGTTCTTCGATCAACCGCTGCCGCCGGAAGACATGCGCGAGGTGCAGTTCGACGACTTCGTGCGTTTTTGGCGTCATCCGGCGCGCGCGCTGTTGCGCGACCGGCTCGGCATCGCGTTGTCGGATGCGCAGGGCGAGTTGCTCGATACCGAGCCGTTCGATCTCGACTATGCGGGCCGCGATGCGCTCGCCGAGCGCCTGCTGCCGGTGCTGCTCGATACCGACACCGCAGACGACGTGATGTACGGCCGCGTGCAGCGCGTCGCCGAGGCGAGCCCCGAGTTGCCGGGCGGCGCGACCGGCGCGGTGTGGCGCGCGCGCGAGCTGTCCGCGCTGCGGCAGTTGGCGCAAAGCGTGCGGCGCGAGGTGGCGGCCGGTGTCGAGCGCTTGCCGTTCGTGCTCGACATCAGGCCGCGCTGGCCGCAGGGCGGCGATGGCACCGATAGCGCCGATTCCCTGTTCGGCGACTACGACGCGCTGCTGCGCCAGTCCGCCGAAACGCCGCTGCAATTGCGCGGCACGTTGAACCTGCTGACTGGAACGGGACAAGTGATCTTTCGTTATGCCAAAGCCAGCGCGCGCGATTATCTATCAGCGTGGCTCGCGCATCTGGTCTATTGCGCGGCGCAGCCGGACGGTCCGCGCCGCACCGTGTGGCACGGCAGCGGCGAGAGCTTCGAGCTCGCACCGGTCGCGGCGCCGCTCGACGAACTCGCGCCGTTGGCCGCGCTCTTCAAGGCCGGCCGCCGGCTGCCATTGCGCTTCTTCCCGAAGAGCGCATGGGCGAGAGTCAGCGAAAGCGAGTCGGTGGCGCAAGGCGTGTGGATCAACGACCGCGTGCGCGGCGAATCCGACGATCCCGCGTTGCGCATCGCGCTGCGCGGCACCGCACTCACGCTCGACGAACCGTTCGGCAGCCTCGCCGCGATCGTCTTCAAGCCACTGATCCAGCATGTGCGGAGCGCCTCATGAGCGAAGCGCTGCGCCATCAACACCTCGTCGCCGACGAGCTCGACGTGTTCGCGTGTCCGCTCGACGGCGTGAACCAGATCGAAGCGTCGGCGGGCACCGGCAAGACGTGGAATATCTGCGCGCTGTACGTGCGGCTGCTGCTCGAAAAGAACCTGAACGCGGATCAGATTCTGGTGGTCACGTTCACGAAGGCCGCGACCGCGGAGTTGCACGAACGCATTCGCGGCCGTCTCGCGGAGTTGCATCGCGCGATCGAGATGGACGACGACGGCGGCGATCCGTTCATCCGCCGGCTGTTCGAAACGACGCTCGCGCCTGAGAACGGTATCGAGCGCGAGGCGGCGCTGAAGGTCGTGCGCCGTGCGCTGCGCACCTTCGATCAGGCCGCGATCCACACGATCCACGCGTTCTGTCAGCGCGCGTTGCAGGAAGCGCCGTTCGCCGCCGCGATGCCGTTCGCATTCGAGATGGAAGCCGACGACGCGGCGCTGCGCTTCGAACTCGCCGCCGATTTCTGGCGCGAGCAGGTCGAGCCGGTCGCGCATGCGCATCCGGCGTTCGCCGCGTGGCTGGTGGCGAGGCGCGCCGGTCCGGCGTCGCTCGACGAGCAGTTGGCGCGACGCCTGAAAAAGCCGCTCGCGCAATTGCGCTGGGGCAGCGTTCAGGCGGACGGCGCCGGCACCGATTCGCAGGCCGGCTTCGATGTCGCGTGCGCGATCTGGCAGGCCGAGCGCGACGCGATCGTCGCGCTGCTCGCCGAAGCGCAGGAGCGCCTGAGCAAGACCACACACAAGCCCGATCACGTCAGCGCCGCGATCGCCGCGTGGACCGACTACTTCGCGCGGGGCGACTGCCATGCGCCGCCGCCGCGCGCCGCGTTGAAGCTGACGGCGTCGGCGTTGAAGAAGGCGACCAAGGCCAAGTTCGAGCCGCCCGCGCATCCGTTCTTCGAGCACGCCGACGCGTTGGCCGCGGCCGTGGTCGCTGCCGAGGCCGCGCAGCGCGCGCGCTGGCTCGGGCTCGTGCAGACGTGGCTCGACTTCGCGCCGGCCGAGCTGGTGACGCGCAAGCGCACGCGCCGCGTCGTGTCGTTCGACGATCTGCTCGCGAATCTGTATCGCGCGCTGGCCGCGCATCCATGGCTCGCCGATGCATTGCGCAGCCGCTATCCGGCCGCGCTGATCGACGAGTTCCAGGACACCGATCCGCTGCAATTCGCAATCTTCAGCCGCATCTTCGCGCCGGCTGGGCCGCTGTTCCTCGTCGGTGATCCGAAGCAGGCGATCTACAGTTTCCGTGCGGCGGACCTGCATACGTACCTTGCGGCGCGCGAGTCGGCGTCCGCGTGCTACACGCTCGCGGTCAACCAACGCTCGACCGCACCGATCGTCGATGCGTGCAACCGGATCTTCGAGGCGAACCCGCAGGCGTTCGTGCTCGACGGGCTCGACTATCAGCCAGTGCGTGCGGGCGAACGGCGGCGCCCCCCGTTCGCCGATCCCGACGCGAGCGGCGGCGATTTCCGCATCTGGACGTTGCCGCGCGGCGAGACCGCGCTGAGCAAACGCGACGCGCAGCGCGCGGCGAGCGAAGCGTGCGCGGCCGAGATCGTGCGGCTGTTGCGAGGGGCGCGTGAAGGCGTGGTGACGATCGGCGACAAGCCGCTCGCGCCGGGCGATATCGCAGTGCTCGTGCAGACGCACAAGCAGGGCAGCCTAGTCAAACGCGTGCTCGCGGCGTGGGGCGTCGGCAGTGTGGAGCTTGCGCAGGCGTCGGTGTTCGCGACGCTTGACGCCGAGCAGATCGAGCGTGTGCTGGCCGCCATCGATACGCCCGGCGATCTGCGCCGTCTACGCGCCGCGCTCGCCACCGACTGGCTCGGGCTCGATGCTGCCGCGCTGTGGCGCCTTACGCAGGTCGCCGATGCGCCAGCGGCCCAAACCGGAGGCGTGGCTGATTCAACGTCCGCACCCGATCCCGCCGACGCGATGGGCTGGGTCGAACGTTTTTCACGCTACCGGATGCTGTGGCACGAACGCGGCTTCGCCGTGATGTGGCGCACGCTGATGCGCGAGCTGCGCGTCGCGCAGCGGCTCGTCGCGGGTGTCGATGGCGAGCGCCGGCTGACCAACGTGAATCATCTCGCCGAGCTCGTACAGGCGCGCGCGGCCACCCAGCCCGGCATCGCGCCGACCCTGCGCTGGCTCGCCGCGCAGCGCGAGCACGGCGGCGGGGAAGAGGCGCAACTGCGGCTCGAGTCGGATCGCAATCTGGTGCAGATCGTCACGGTCCATAAATCGAAGGGACTCGAATACGCGGTCGTGTTCTGTCCGTTCCTGAACGATGGGGGCTTGCGCGAGCCGCCGTCATCGGGCTTGCCCGATGCGCGCGAGTACCACGACGACAGCGGCGACGCGGTGCTGCACTACGGTTGCGACGAACAGGAAGCCGAGCGCGCGTCGCGCTACGCGGTGCGCGAGCAGGCGGCGGAACGCGCGCGGCTCGTCTATGTGGCGCTCACGCGCGCGGTGTATCGCTGCTACCTGGTCGCGGGCACCTATCTGTCGTCGCGCTCGACCAAGGAGTCGCGCCGCAGCGTGCTGAACTGGCTCGTCGGCGGCAGTGGACACACGTTCGACGCATGGCTCGCCGAGCCGCCCGACGAAGCCGCGCTCGCGGCGAGCTGGCATGCGCTCGCGGGCGGACCGGTCACGTTGCGGGCGCTGCCCGAAGTGACGCGGCGCGTGCCGCTCGAAAGTCTGCAGGATCACGGCGCGCATCTGCGCGCGCGCGCGAATCGGCGGGCGTTGCGCGATCAGTGGCGCATGGCGAGTTTCAGCGGCCTGATCGCGGCCGGCAGCAGGAGCGCGGATGCGCACGCGCACGCGCCGCAGGAAGACTTGCGGCCCGATCACGATGAGATCGCCGATGCGCTACGGTCCGCGCCGTTGCTCGTGCCGGTCGCCGCGACCAACGCCCCGGCGCATGCCGACGACGACATCCTCGCGTTCCCGCGCGGTGCGGCGGCTGGCGATTGCCTGCATCGGATGTTCGAGCTCGCCGATTTCAGCGACGCGCGCAGCTGGCCCGACGCGATCCGCGGCGCGCTGCGCGAGCGACCGGCGCCGGCCGCGCCCGAGCTGGCCGCGCGCTTGCCCGCGATGATGCATCGGCTGATCGCCGACGTGGTCTCGACCGAACTGGTGCCGGGCATGACGCTCGCGCGGCTCGATCCGCGTCGGCGCCTGAACGAACTCGAGTTTCTGTTCGCGGCGCCGTCGCTGGATTTTCCGGCGCTGCGCGAACTGCTGATCGAATACGGCTACCCCGACGTCGCGCTCGAGCCCGGCGTGCTGCGCGGGTACGTCAAAGGGTTTATCGACATGATCGTCGAGCACGACGGCCGCTTCTGGATCGTCGACTGGAAATCGAACCATCTCGGCGACACCGCCGCCGACTACGCGGCCGCGCCGCTCGAAGCAGCGATGGCGAGTCACGCATATCACCTGCAGGCGCTGCTTTATACGGTCGCGTTGCATCGCTATCTGAAGACGCGCGTGCGCGATTACGCGTACGACACGCATATCGGCGGCTATCTGTATCTGTTCGTGCGCGGCGTGCGGCCGGATTGGCGCGATGTCGACGGCGCCGCCGGCGTGCATAGACGGCGCGCGCCGTTCGAACTGGTGGCGCTGCTCGACGCGGCGATGATCGGAGGTGGCGCATGAGCACGCCGGGCACGCTTGACGAGCGCGCGGCCACGCCGCTCGGGCTCGAAGACATTGGCGTCAACCTGCCCGCGCCGGCCGATTTCAGCATCGCGCTGGCCGAAGGGTTCGCGCGTCGGATCGGCATGCTGGCGCGGCGCGGAGGCGCATCGACCGAGGTAGTGAAGTGGGCCGCGCGCGGCGCGTTCGCGGCGAGCCGCGCGACCGCCGAAGGGCATGTGTGCGTGCCGCTCGCGGCGCTCGCGCGCCGCTTCGACGCATCGAGCGCCGAAGTGCGCGCGGCGCTGCTCGCGAGCGGCATGGCAAGCGATGGCGCCGCGGACGCAGCGGGCGCGGCGGCGTTGCGGCCGCTCGTGATCGACGCGCAGGGGCGTCTTTATCTCGCGCGCTACTACGACTACGAGCGGCGCCTGGCCCACGCTCTGGTCGCAAAGGCGACGGCCGACCGGAGCACCGCGAATGTCGACGCCGACACCGCCCCCGCCGCTTTGCGCGAACGCCTGCTGCGTTACTTCGGTCCGCCGAGAGACGACGAAGTCGACTGGCAACGCGTCGCGGCCGTGATGGCGCTGTCGGGGCGGCTGACGATCGTCAGCGGCGGTCCGGGCACCGGCAAGACCACGACCGTGGTCGGCGTGCTCGCGTGTCTGCTCGATGCGCGCGCCGATCTGCGCATCGCGCTCGCGGCGCCGACCGGCAAGGCGGCGCAACGGATGCAGGAAGCGTTGCTCGCGCGCGCGGGCGAGCTGCCGGCAGAACTCGCCGAGCGTTTGCCGCAGACGTCATACACGCTGCATCGTTTGCTGGGCTCGGGGCCGGGCGGACGTTTCCGGCATCATCGCGATAATCCGTTGCCGTATGACGTGGTCGTGATCGACGAGGCGTCGATGATCGACGTCGCGATGGCCACGCATCTGCTCGACGCGATCGGAGCGCAGACGCGGCTCGTGATGCTCGGTGACAAGGACCAGCTCGCCGCGGTCGAAGCCGGCGCGGTGTTCGCCGAGCTCAGCGCCCGGCCGGCGCTGAGCGCGAGCGGATTGCGGCGGGTCGCGCAGGCGCTCGACATCGACGAGGCGCGGCTCGCGCGGGCTTTGCCGCGCGTGTCGCGTCAGGGCGATGAAGCGCCGTCGGATGATTTTTTTGTGCCGCCCGAGGCGCTGCAAACGTTCGAGCCGGACGCATCGGGCGATCTGTTCGCCGGTGTCGCGACAGCGGCGGGTGACGAGCAGCCCGATCGCGATGCGCTCGCGGACTGCGTCGTCTGGCTCGAGCGCAACTACCGGTTCGGCCTCGAGTCGCCGATCGGCCGTTTGTCGGTTGCGATTCGCAACGGCTCACCGAGCGCGGCGCTCGACGTACTGCGGACCGACCCGACCGAGGTCTGTGCCGCGGCGCTGCACGAGGACGCGCACACGACGCTGACCGAACGCACCATCACCCGACTTGCCGCCGGCTTCGCGCCGTACGCCGACGCACTTGCCGCGACGCTCGCCAGCGATACGCCCGATCCCTTGCCGCTGTTCGATGCGCTCAACCGCTTTCGCATCCTCTGTGCGACGCGGCTCGGTCCTCGCGGCGTCGATCAGGTCAATGCGGCGATGGCGGCTCAGGTGCGCCGCGCCGCGGGCGTCACGCTCGCGGTCGGCGCGCAGTGGTTTGCCGGACGGCCGGTGATGGTGACGCGCAACGACTACGCGCTGGGGCTGTTCAATGGCGACATCGGCATTGCGCTGCCGGGCGCGGGCGGCGCGCTGCGCGTGTATTTCCGCACCGGCGACGGCGGCGTGCGCGCGGTGTCGCCGGCCGCGCTGCCGCCGCACGACACCGCGTTCGCGCTGACGGTCCACAAGTCGCAAGGTTCGGAGTTCGAGCACGCGGTGCTGGTGCTGCCGTCGGCGTTCAGCCGGGTGTTGTCGCGTGAGCTCGTGTACACGGCGATTACTCGGGCGCGCGAACGCGTCGAGGTGATCGGCGCGCGGGCCGTGCTCGCGCAGGCGATCGCGACGCCGACGCAGCGTGATTCGGGGCTGGCCGCGAGGATTGCGGAGGCGTCGCGTTGATCGCGAACGCCGGCGGAACGAGCGGAGTGGGGGCTTAAAGTGCGAGCGGCGCTCAACCGGCCATGCCGCTCGCCCGCTCGATACACTCGACGCGGCTGCGCATCGTCTTGCGATACCACAGCGTCCACAGCGCGAGTCCGGCGTAGATGCCGTAGCCGATAAAGGGTGAAACGACGAGGAAGCGTTCGATCGGCCACGTCAGCGCCATACACGCGCGTAGCGCAGTTTCGGCGGTCAGACCGACGCCCCACACGAGCGTCATGGCTCGCATCGCGGGGGCGAGACCGGGGCGTTCGCGCCAAAGCGTCTCGAAATGCGCGGCGCCGCCTTCCATTTCGCGCGCGACCGTCGCGCGCGCGAGGTAGAAGATCAGCGGACGATGCATCGGCAGCGACAACAGGAACACGACGCCGACCGCGCCGGACACCAGCGACTCGCGCAACAGCAGCATGCGCGGACTGCCGCCGAGTGCCATGGCCGCCACCGACAACACGATGCCCGCGACCACCATCACGCTGAGGGCATCGACGCGCTTGAAGCGCGCGAGCTCGATCGCGCTCCACACGAGCGGGGGCACGGCGGACGCGATCAGCGCGCCGGTTTCGCCGACCCGCGGTAACGCGAGCCGGTAGGCCAGCCACGGCAGCAGAAAGTTGACGGCCAGTTCAAGCACGAAACCGGGACGGATCTTCATGTGAATTTACGCCGTAAGCGAAAAAGCCAGTATCGATGAACCCGTCGCGCCGACGCAAATGGTTTTTTTCGTAACGCGTTCGCGGCCGGGCGCCGCCGGGCACTCGACCTGGCGCTCCAGCGCGCTCCGGCAACCGCGGGCAAGCCGCGCCGAGCGCTTGTACACTGATGCAACTTTCTTCCCGACTTCTCATGACATCCCGCTATCCGATCCCGCCCAACGAAATCGAATTGACCGCCGTGCGCGCGCAAGGGGCGGGCGGGCAGAACGTCAATAAGGTATCGAGCGCGATTCATTTGCGTTTCGACGTGCGCGCCTCGTCGCTGCCGGAAGTGCTGAAGATGCGTCTGCTCGCGCTGTCCGACCACCGGCTCACGCGCGACGGTGTCGTGGTCATCAAGGCGCAGGAGCATCGAACCCAGGAGATGAACCGCGCGGCGGCGCTCGCGCGGCTCGATGAACTGATCGAAAGTGTCAGCGTGACCCGCAAGCATCGTGTCGCGACACGGCCGACCCGCGCGTCGAACCTGCGGCGGCTCGACAGCAAGGCAAAGCGCAGCGAGGTCAAGTCGGGGCGCGGCCGCGTGCACGAGTAGCGGCGCGGGTCGCTAATGCCGGGCGCCGCGTCTACCGGTGCGCACATCCGGCGGCGATGCCTCCGGCACGAAGTCGACGCACAGCACATGCGTGCCGTCGTGCTCGAACGCGATCGCCGCGGTGTAGCAGTCCTGACCATCGGCGAGCGAATAGTGCGGCCCCATCATCGCGACGCGGCCCGGCGCCGCGAGCGCGTGGCGGAAATACGCACGACGCGACCAGTTGCTGCGCGTCTCCGTATACAACGGCGCGAGCCGCTTCGGAGGCGGCGAGACCGACGCCGCCGTCACCGAAGGCTGGGTCTGCTCGCCCTGGCCGTCGGTGAGGAACACGCGGCGCGCTTCGGGCAGATGCCAGACCTTTTGCGCGGCCTGTTTGAGGTCGCCGGTCGCCTTGTAGGTGTCGGCGGCGGCCAGCACCGCCTCCGCGAAGCCCTCGAACCCGAGCCGCTGGTGGCCGGCGTGTGCGCGCTCGTAGTCGGCGAATTTGCTCCAGATCGACTCGACGAGCGCGGGCACCCTCGTGCAGGCGGCCCGCACGCTGCTCTTCGGCTGACCGAACCAGAAACCCTGCACGAAATCGACATCGGCCTGCATCAGGATCATCAGCTCTTCATCGGTTTCGACGCCTTCGGCGAGCACCAGCGTGCCCGACTGATGCAGCATCGCGATCAGATGGCTGATCATCGATTCGTCGCCCTCGCGCTTGCCCGCGCGTGCAACGAGCGAACGGTCGAGCTTGACAATGTCGGGGCGGAAGCGCCACACGCGGTCGAAGTTCGAGAAGCCGGTGCCGAAGTCGTCGATCGCTATCAGGAAATCGCGCGGCTGCGAGGCGGCGAGCATGCTGGCGACGGCGGATTCATCGTCGGCAGGCTGCTCGAGCACTTCGATCACGATGCGCTCCTGCGGCAGCCCGAAATGCGCGGACAGCTCGTCAATGAACGCGCGCTGCGGCCAGCCGGTTTCGAACACCTGCGGGCGCGTGTTCAGAAACAGCCACCCGGTGCTGATGCCTTGCTCCATGAAGTTCGCCACGTGCAGGCAGCGCGCGATGCGATCGAGTTCGCGCGCCTCGGCGGCCGAGCGCGTGCCGGAGAACAGGACTTCGGGCGAGACGGGCAGGCCGACCGGATCGAACGCGCGCAACAGCGCTTCGTAACCGACCACGCACTGATGCGTGACCGACAGCACCGGCTGGAACACGCTGTGCAATGTCAACGCGCGCCAGGTCGCGGTCCAGCCCGACTCGCCGCGGACCAGGTGCGGGAGCAGGCCGCTCACGGTCAATTCGCTGACGGATGGCATAGAAGCGGGCATGAGAGCTGACATGGGATTGTTGCGGCAAGGGGTGAAGGGGCTCGCAAACCCATTCGGCGCGCAGCGCTCGCAAACCCGAAGCGTCGCCGGGACGACACAGACGCGTCCCGCGAACACGGAGGGCTGTACCAGCTACGCTGGACTCCGGCGAATTGGTCAAAATGAGTCTAGCAGTTTGCAGCGCGCATCAATGTGCGGGTTATCACAAACGCATAAGCGCGAAAATTGTCCGCAAAACGGCTGCCAACGGCCGTGCGGCAACCCGTTGCGGTCATGCGCCGGAGCGTTTCGCGCGCTTGCCACGCGTGAAACCGATTCTCAATCGCAATGAGTTGCCGTACCACGCCGAGGTTAGCAGGGCGCCCAGTGGTCGCCCGCCAAACTCCAGGCGCCGACGGTGCTCTCATGTTAGTGCCGGTGCGGGGCTGATGTGGCGGTTCGGGCGGCGGGCTTGGCACTGCTTTGCCGGGCGGATTCCGGCTTGACGCGACGGTGGTCCGGTATGGCGGGCAGAGGCGAGATTCATGCGTCGCCAGGCTGGTTAGCGCCGGCGTCGGCAGGTTCCGCGATCGGCGGGTATGCTGCTGATTTTCGTAAACAGGAGATCAGGCATGGCGGAAATCGCGGTGGTCGCAATTTCGGTGGCGAAACCGGGGCACGAGGAGTTGTTGCGCGAGGCGCTCGAAGGCATCGTCGGGCCGACGCGCAAGGAAGCGGGTGTGCTGCAGTACGACTTGCACCGCGATGTGCAGGAGCCTCGTCGGTTCGTGTTCGTCGAGCGATGGGAAAGCCAGGATGCGCTCGCGGTGCATGCGCAATCCGCGCATATCCAGGCGTATAAGAAAGCGGCCGCGGATTGGATCGAGCACGCGGAGATTCGCGTGGTGTCGAAGATCGCCTGAGTTCGGCGGGCGGGCGTCGGGGGGTGCGGACAACACGCTCGACAGGTGCGGCGGCACCGACGCCGCCGGCGCACCGTCAGCGATCAGTGGGTTGCTTGCGGGACATCGAGAATCAGGATGATGGTCCAGTCGGCGTCGCCGTCATGGTGATACTGACGCTCCGCGACGATGAACGGCTGCTGCTTGCCAGCCGGGCCGAGAAACAGCACGTCGCCTTCCATCGGCAGGCATTCGACGGGCGGCAGCGCGAGGTACGCTTCCTGACCGCCACGCGGCATCAGTTTTTCTATCTTGCGAGATGCTGCTTCGGTCCATTCGATATCAAGCTGGATGTTGCTCATGCTGTCCTCCGCACCAGGGTGCGCACGGGTTAGGGGATGCCGGCGGCTCGCCGGTCGGTGCGCGACTTTAGCATACTGAAAGCCGAGCGCAGGCGGCTTCGCCAAGCCGGTGTGCGTTCGGCGTGCCTCGGCCGCGGCGAGCGGATCAGGCAAATAAAAAAGCCGAAACTGGCGCTGCCAGCTTCGGCTTTTTCACCTTCACGGCGAGGCCGCTACGCCAGGTCCGTGAAGTCGCTCAGGTACCCGACGTGTCCGCACCCTTCTTCGGATGATGCGGAGCCATCTTGTGGTGCTTGGCCGGGGCGGCGGGTGCGCTTTCCATCGACTGCTCGCGGTTTTGCAAAGCTTGCGCGCGCTGCTCGACGTCGGCGGCCTTGGCCGGATCGGTGCTCGTCGTGATGCCCTGGTCCTGCGCGTAAGCTGCGCCAGCCGCGGCACACAGGGAAACCAGGATCGCCATGGACACTTTCTTCATCGTTACCTCCATAGAGTGGTGGTGGACCCGAGTATTGCCTGTCCAGTGGGAAAGACAATTCATTCTATCGAGCAAACTCCGCTCCAACCGATGGCTTTGTAACCGCGCTCGACATTTGTTACGTTTTGTAATGGCTTCCTTGACGTGCGATAGCGGGTCGGCCTTACATGGTGCGTCAGAACCAGCCGATCGCGCGATACAGGTGAAATTGCGCGAGGCCGATCAGTTCATGCAATGCGATCTCCGCGGCCACGAGATTGCCGAAGCGCGGCAGCACGCCGAGCCGGACGCGCCGCGCGCTCGAAATCTGCGGCTGCGGCTCCACGCCGAAGCGCTGAAAGTCGAGCAGCGCACGCGGCATGTGATACGCGGAAGTGACGAGTATCAACTTGTCGTAATGTGATTGGCCGACAATCACCGAAACGTTGCGCGCGTTCTCGTAGGTCGTGCGGCTGCTTTTCTCGAGCACGATGTCCGAGCGCGGCACCTGCTGACGCAGCAGATAGGGCAGGTAGGTGTCGGCTTCGGTCGCGCTGTGCCGCTGAGGATTGCCGCCGCTCACGATCACCTGGCAGATGATCGCCGTGCGCTTGCAGGCCGCATAGTTCTGCGCGCTGACTTCGATGCGCGAAAGCACGTCGCGCGGCGGCACCAGCACGTGGTCGTGGTCGTAGATCGTGCCGCCGCCGAGCAGGATGATCGCGGTGCGCGGCGCGAAGGTGGCGGCCTCGGCGCTCTGTCGTTGCGGCTGCGCCAGATCGAGCAGTGGCGCGGTCAGCCAGCCGGCCGCGAGCAACCAGAACAGCGCGATCATGCAGATCACGAGCGGCCGGCGCGCACGTTTCCATAGCACGATTGCTGCAAAAAAAAGCGCTAATAAAGTGAATAGAATCAATTTAAATGGGGTAACGTATGTCTTTCGGGACAAATCCACGGACCAGCCATCGCGCCGCCGCGGTTGCATCGTCGGTTCGGGGAGAGAACGCTAACATGCCGTTCTGACGGGGGTTCCGAAAACGAGACCAGGCAGCACCTGGCCGAAATCCGCTGTCAAACAGGCGGCGAGCTTCTGACCAGGAGCGGGTGCTACGCGCGTCGCCGGTGGCGCAGCGGCGCGTGGGCATGAATGTGTCATAGCTGCACTTTAAGAAAGAAGTGAGATGACCACGTATTCCAACGAAGCGGTACTTGAAGCGCTGCGGCGAGCGCAATATCGCCAGGTTCCTTGGGCCAGAAGGCCGGGTGTCTTCCAATATCTTCGCGCGCTGGGGCTGATGGACACCGTTCGTCAGCGAACCGTCGCACCGGCGCCGGGCTTTCATGCCCCCGTCGACATCGCCGTGCTCACCGAGCGCGGCAAAGCGGAGTTTGCGCGGCTCGAGCACGACGAGCGTCTGCTCACATGGACAGCGCAACGCATGAACGATTACGTTCTCGGCACGGCTGAAGCGCGGTCCGCGGCGACAGCCGAAGTCAGGTCTTAGCTCAAGGTTCATCGCTTATCTGAATCACTGTCCGCCCGGGCCTGTCACCCCCACGGCGGGCGGTCTCTACCGTGGGCCGGTCGCTGCACGCGTCCGCGGGCGACTCTCGGCTTCCCCTTCGACGAAGTGACGACGCGGCCCGCGCCGGCCGTTGCGCGCCTGTCATGTCATCAACGCCTCGGGGGCGAAAAAAAGCCCGTATCACGAAGATACGGGCATACCGGAATTACTACTGCCACGCTGTGCTAATGGCGTTGAGTCAGACTGGTGCCGCGCCCGGTGGTTCCCCGATCGTGCATACGCAATGCGAGAGACTCGCTGCCGCGTCGCACGACGCGCCATCCACGCGGCGACACACGACATCAACGCCGCCGCTGCTGCTCACGCGGCGCATCGGGCCGAGCCCGCACATTGCTGGCGATATCGCCGCGCAGATCGCCTCGCGGCGTCGGCGGCGTGAAGTCGCGATTGTGGGCCTCGCTTTGCTGCCACGCTTCCAGCGTAGCTTGACGGTCCGGGCGCCAATTCCACCCTTGCGGGCGTTGTTGGGCAAATGCCGGCGCGACCATCGATGAAATCACAATGCCGCACAACAGCACTGACATTGGTTTCATTCCGAAATCCCCCTCAACCTCGAGCCCGTCGACTCAAGGCCTGTTTGCATAAGTATTAAGGTATGCCGGGGGAAGAAAGGGTGCTGTAATTAATAGTAAATGGATGTTTCACCCGGAGCTGTCGGGTCGGTTCGAGTCTGAGGCAGCGTGCAACGAGCGGGGCGCTCGGCGTGCGGAAGGCGCGCCGAAAGCGGGCGCGCGCTAAACCGAGAAGGCAGCGTCTCGCGCCGCGACCGTCAAATGCCGGTGGGTCGTGGCGCGCACGCAATCGTGAATAAGGCGGCTGGAAAAAAACCGGGCGCCCGCAGGCGCCCGGTGACAACGTAGTTTCGCGTCAGGCCATCTTGACCGGCGCGCGCCACGACTCCGGATTCGTCCAGAACGCGCCGCGCATACGGTCGCGGCTCGGCGGTGCGGGCGGTTTCGCGGCCGTTGCGCCGATCCTGCCGCGCAGCGAGATTTCGCGGCCGCTGGTGCCAAGCCGCTTCACAATTTCAGCGAGCGTGCCATCGGCCTGCCACTCGTCGAAGCGCCGACGGCACGTCGGCGGGGACGGGTAACGGCCCGGCAGCTTAGACCAGCCTTCGCCCGTCGACAACACCCAAAGCACGGCGTTGACCACCGCCCGAGCTTCCACGCGCGGCCGACCGCGCCGTTCGCTGCGCGCCGGCTCGGCACAGAACAAAGCCTCGACCAGCGCCCACTCGTTATCTCTCAAATCGTCGAACAGCATCATGTTTCACCTCAGCGAAGCTAACTCCGGTGCGCTGCCCCGCGCCGCGCACTCTTCATACACTCGATAGGCGAGTGCCAAAAGGGGACGGGCTTGCCACGGATTGCCTTTTCAGTCGGAAATCATGGCGCCGACCCTGCGCGTCTCTTAACGCACGAAGTGTGCCAATTTGATATCGATTGCCTGAAAGCCCCGTGGCGGCGGGCCAACGCGGGCGCCAACCAGGGCCGTATATGAATCCAAAAAACCCATCTCGCAAATCAGGACAATCACCAATCTTGTGCAGATGGGCCCGGCCAGCGTGCGTTCGCGCCTTTTTGCTGCATTGCAGCGACCATTGTGAACGGCGCTGTGCATCATAGATTTAGCCGTACAATGCGCATTAAATTGCGCTATTGATGAGGTCGACAAATGAATGTGACGCTGCGACAACTCAGGGTTTTCATCGAGGTGGCGCGCTTGCAAAGCTTCAGTCGGGCTGGCGACGAAATCGGCCTCACGCAGTCGGCGGTCAGTCGCTGCGTGCGCGAGCTCGAAGGCGAGATCGGCCTGAAGCTAATCGATCGCACGACGCGCGAAGTGCAACTAACCGACGTCGGCGGCAACCTGGTGTCGAGCGTGTCGCGACTGCTGTCGGATCTCGACGACGCGTTGCGCGAGATCCGCGAAATCGGCGAGCAGCGCCGCGGACGCGTGGTGGTCGCGGCGAGTCCGACCGTCGCGTGCCGGCTGATGCCGCGCGTGGTCGCATCGTGCGGGCAGCAGTTTCCGTATGTGACCCTTGGCCTGCGCGACGACGTGCAAAGCGACGTGGTGCGCAAGGTGAAGTCGGGCGAGGTGGACTTCGGCGTGATCATCGGTCCGTTCTCCGACGACGATCTGCTCAGCGAGACGCTGATGACCGACTCGTTCTGCATCGTGTCGCGTGACGATCATCGGCTCGCCGCGCGCAAGCAGGTTACGTGGAAGGACCTCGACGGCGAGCAACTCGTGATGCTCGATTATGCGTCCGGCAGCCGCCCCCTCATCGACGCCGTGATGCAGGCGCAGGGCGTGAACGCCACGGTGGTGCAGGAACTCGGCCATTCGGCGACGGTGTTCGGGCTCGTCGAGGCAGGCGTCGGGATCAGCGTGCTGCCTTGGCTCGCGCTGCCGCTGCCGGCGGGGGCGTCGCTGGTCGCGCGTCCGCTAGTGCCGCGCGCGGAGCGCCGCGTCGAGCTGGTGCGGCGGCGCGACCGGTCGCTGTCGCCCGCGGCCGAGGCGGTGTGGAATCTGATCAGGCAGTTGCCGGGGCGGGCCGAGGAATTGAATTAACGGGCGGGGTCGCGTGCGGTCCATCCGACTGATGGGGGTGGCGCCAGGCGCGGCCCGCCGCCCGTCCTGCACCCGCCACGCGTTCCGCCACTGTCCGGCCACCCGGCGCGCTAAACTACCGCCTTCATCGCGCATGCCTTCACGGTTGCGCCCCGAGCCTCTCACCCCTCACCGTCCGGAAGCCTCGATGAGCGAATTGGACCTGCCCGTGCCCTCCATCCCGAATGCGCGCGACGCCGTGCGCGCGCTGCGCCCATCGCAAATCCGTGAAGTCGCGAATGCCGGTTTCGGTGTCGAAGACGTGCTGCCGTTCTGGTTCGGCGAGTCCGACCGCGTCACACCCGCGTTCGTCCGCGACGCCGCGAGCGCCGCGCTCGCCGCCGGCGCGACGTTTTACACGCACAACCTCGGCATCGCGCCGTTGCGCGCGGCACTCGCGGGCTACGTCAGCAAGCTGCATGGTGCGACGTCGCCGGAGCACATCGCGGTCACGAGCGCGGGCGTCAATGCGCTGATGCTCGCCGCGCAACTGGTGGTCGGCGCCGGCGACCGGGTCGTCGCGGTGACGCCGCTATGGCCGAAT
Organism: Paraburkholderia atlantica; assembly: GCF_009362785.1. Taxonomy (GTDB): domain Bacteria; phylum Pseudomonadota; class Gammaproteobacteria; order Burkholderiales; family Burkholderiaceae; genus Paraburkholderia; species Paraburkholderia atlantica. The sequence continues at coordinate 151,901 of NZ_WHNQ01000007.1, read as the reverse complement.
CTGGTCGAGATTCCGAAGATTCTCGGCGCGCATGTCGAAACTGTCGCTCTCGGCTACGGCGAGCGCGGCTGGGAGCTCGACGTCGGGCGATTGCTGGCCGCGCTGACGCCCGACACGAAGATGCTGATGATCAACTCGCCGAACAATCCGACCGGCTGGGTGATGAATCGCGACGACCAGCGCAGCGTGCTCGAACACTGCCGTCAGCACGGTATCTGGATCGTCGCGGACGAGGTCTACGAGCGGCTCTACTATCCCGGCGATGACGGCGCCGAGGCGGACGGCGCACGCACGGCGCCTTCGTTTCTCGACCTCGCGACGCGCGACGAACGCGTGATCTGCGTGAATTCGTTCTCGAAAGCCTGGCTGATGACCGGATGGCGGCTCGGCTGGATCGTCGCGCCGACCGCGTTGATGGATGACCTGGCAAAGCTGGTCGAGTACAACACGTCGTGCGCGCCGTCGTTCGTGCAGCAGGCGGGCATCGCGGCGCTCGAGCAGGGCGAGCACTTTACGCAGGAACTGGTGCGTGATCTGAGGCGGTCGCGTGATCATCTGGTGCGCGCGCTGTCGGCCACTCCCGGCGTCGATGTGAAGGCTCCGCTGGGCGCGATGTATCTGTTCTTCTCGATGCCAGGCTCGAGGCGCAGTCTCGACTTGTGCAAGGCGATGGTGCGCGAGGTCGGGCTCGGCGTTGCACCGGGCAGCGCGTTCGGGCCGCAAGGCGAGGGGTTCGTGCGCTGGTGCTATGCGTGCGATACGGCGCGGCTCGATGCCGGCGTCGAGCGCTTGACGCGGTTTCTGGCGCGCCGCGCCGGCGCGTGAGGACACACAGCTTCATGGGTCCGCCGCGCAGCGTCTTTGCGCGCCGCGAGCGGCGAAAGGCCGCGAATTTGGAAAGTCTTCTTGCTCGCGACTCGGCCCGGACGGGCGCGGGCGCACTGGTCGGCGCCGCAGCAGAAGATGCACGGCAGATCGCGGCTTTACGCCCCGATCGTTTTTGCGTAATATGGCGCTCAGTTCACGCGAATCCTTTCAGGAATATCGCCGCTCCGTCCGGCTGGGTCTGGCTCGATAAGTCTGTTCGCCACCCCCCCGGTGCGTGCTCCCATCAATATGACCGATCAGAATCGGGCGAGCGCGTCTTCAGTTCCACATCGTCTGTTTGATCCGGTTCTTTGACCACAGGGTCTGACCTAGCTGCATGAATACCCAAGAGGCGAAGATCGTCCTCGAGACTGCCTTGATCTGCGCGCAGGAGCCGTTAAAGCTCGGCGAATTGCGCAAGCTCTTTGCCGACGGCGTGTCGGCAGACACTGTTCGGACTTTGCTCGAAGACCTGAAGCGGGACTGGTCTGGGCGCGGTGTGGAGTTGGTCGGGCTGGCGTCGGGCTGGCGGTTTCAAAGCAAGCCCGCGATGCGTTCGTATCTGGATCGACTGCATCCGGAAAAGCCGCCGAAATATTCGCGCGCGGTGCTCGAAACGCTCGCGATCATTGCCTACCGGCAACCGGTGACACGGGGCGATATCGAAGAAATTCGCGGTGTGACGGTGAACACGCAGGTCGTCAAGCAGCTCGAGGATCGCGGCTGGATCGAGGTGATCGGTCATCGTGACGTGCCGGGCCGTCCAGCGCTGTATGCGACCACGCGTCAGTTCCTCGACGACCTTGGCCTAACGGCGCTCGACGAGTTGCCGCCGCTGGCCGACCCGTCCGCGCAACTGAACGCGGATCTGTTGGGTCAGCATGCGATCGAGTTTGCCGAGAGCGATGCGCAAAGTGTGCAGCGGCCGGATCAGGATGCAGGGCACGACCCGGCGGCTGACGCGGTCGAGCCGGCTTCGCGCGAAGCGACGCAGCACGCCGCGTCGGGACTTGCAGCAGCGCCGTCCGAGACGGTTGCCGAATCGACGTTCGAGACAGAGCCCCATGTGGAAGCGGCCGGGCAGGCCGGCACGACAAATGCGCCGAGTGCATCAGATCCGTCGAACGCGCCGCACGACACGCAACAACAGCCCGAACCGGCACCCACGGCAACGCAGACCAGCGTCGCCGGTTCGGCACAGAATCACGATCCGGTCACCCCGACCGATCCGGCAACACCCGCGCACGACTCGGGCGAAGCTCGCAATACGGAGCACGCCGCCGAGCCGAACCCGATCGATGCGGCGCACGACGATCCCGAGGATCGCCGCGATGCCGCACAGGACGCAGGTTTCCTGACCGACGACGAAACCGAGTCGCGCAGCGCCTGACGTAACCGAACTTTTTTGCCGCGCCCGCAACGGGCGCGCGCGACCTGACATTTTGAGGTTGTTTTGACACATACCCACGACACTGATTCGTCCGAATCCGAGCGCCCCGTGCCGTCGGCGCGGACCGACGAACGCACTACGCAAGCGTCGGCAGGCGAGGGCGAGCGCCCGGCTCACGGCGCGGAAGCAGAGGGCGAAGAGCGCCCCCGCCGCGGTCTGCGTCGCGGGCCGCGCAGCCTGATCGCGCGACGCCGCGCTGGCGCGAAGACGAAGGCAGCCGAGGGCACGCCCGCGCAAAGCGCGCCGGTCGTCGCCGAAACGCCGCCGGACGGCGAGGTCGTCGCCCAGGCGCGCGCACCGCGCAAGGACGCGGGCGCGAAACAAGGCGGACGTCGCAATGCCGGCGGCGGCGCGAAGCGCGAAGGCCAGCGCGAACGTCAGCCGCGCGAAGGTCAACGTGAGGGCCAGCGCCAGAATCGACGCGGCGCCGAGGTGGCCGCGGCTACGGAAACAGCTCAGGACGATCTGTTCTCGTACGTGACGTCGCCCGCATTCGATGCCGACAACACCACGACTGGCGGCGTACGCGCGCCGATGCTGCGCCGTGGCAAGGCAGCGGGCCCGAAGCGCGTGCTGTCGCCAGATGACGACGCGCCGAAGTTGCACAAGGTGCTCGCCGAGGCGGGCATGGGTTCGCGCCGCGACATGGAAGAGCTGATCATTGCCGGCCGGGTGTCGGTGAACGGCGAGCCGGCGCACATCGGCCAGCGCATCATGCCGACCGACCAGGTCCGCATCAACGGCAAGCCGGTCAAGCGCAAGCTCGCCAGCAAGCCGCCGCGCGTGCTGCTGTACCACAAACCGACCGGCGAAATCGTCAGCCACGCGGACCCGGAAGGCCGTCCATCAGTGTTCGACAAGCTGCCGCCGATGAAAACCGCCAAGTGGGTCGCGGTCGGCCGTCTCGACTTCAACACCGAAGGTCTGCTGATGCTGACCACCTCGGGCGATCTCGCAAACCGCTTCATGCACCCGCGTTATAGCGTCGAGCGCGAATATGCGGTGCGTGTCGTCGGCGAGCTGGCCGAGGGTATGCGTCAAAAACTGCTGCACGGCGTCGAACTCGAGGATGGTCCGGCGAACTTCCTGCGCATCCGCGACGGCGGCGGCGAAGGCACTAATCACTGGTACCACGTCGCGCTCGCCGAAGGGCGGAATCGCGAAGTACGCCGCATGTTCGAAGCGGCCGGCCTGATGGTTAGCCGGCTGATCCGCACGCGCCACGGCCCGATCTCGCTGCCGCGTGGTTTGAAGCGCGGCCGCTGGGAAGAACTCGAGGACAATCAGGTGCGCGCGTTGATGGCCTCCGTCGGCCTGAAGGCTCCGACCGAAGAGCGCGGCAGCCGCAATGCGGCGCCGGAGCGTCGTCAGCCGGATCCGATGCAGACGTCGATGGGCTTCATCAACCGCGAGCCGGTGCTGATGTCGCATAGCCGCTTCGAGCAGCAGCCGCGCGGACAGGGCCGCCGTGGCGCAGCGGGCGGCGGCTTCGGCGCGGGCATGGGGGGCGGCGCTGGTTTTGGTGCCGGCGCAGGCAATCGTGCCCCCGGAGGACAGCGTGGCCGCGACGTCGACGGCAATCGCGCGCCGTCGCCCAACGGCAACCGTGCGCGCACTGGCGGTAAGCGAGCCGGCGCGGCCGGCAACAGCGGTGGGAATCGTGGGCCGGGTGGCAATCGTGGCGGCAACACAAACCGTGCCGGCGGCAACGCGGGTTCTGGCGGCGCCAATCGTGGCAGTGGCACGGCGCGCGGTCGCTCGCGCGGCCGCTAAGCGGGGCGCTGTACCGCGTTTGAGGGGCAGGCGTTGAGCGGCCATCCCCTTTGATGCAAATTCGTACGACCTGCAAGGCTACGGCCGCTTCAGACGGCTCGTTCAGCAATCGCGACGCACAGAAATGCCGAGCGATTGCCGGACGAGCCGTTTTTCGTTTTGGCGATTTTATGCCGCCTCTTCTTTGCAGCGTTCGAGCGTGGTTTCTGACGTGTCAAAACGCGTGCGAAACAGCACCGCATGGCAAAAGGACGATTCGCCGCAAAGTGTCGACGTAGCCCGTCCGGCTTCCTTTCCACACGGCTCGCGCGACCTTGCAAAACCCCGGATTTGCCGCCACATTGTCGAAAGATTCCTATCAAATCAAGCGGAAATGCGCATCGCCCGTCGTTCTGCGGATTGCCTTTGGACCGAAAAATGGCTACAATCGCGAAGTCGCTGGGCGTACGGTTTCATGTGCGGCTCAGGTGCGACCACCGGCAATAAGATGATGGGCGTTCAGCCCATTTTTTTTTGCCGCTCAGTTCATCGTGGTTCGGCATCTCGGGTTCGCACCAACGTGCGCCGGCTTGGCGCGCGGCCCGCATTGGTTGTTTGCAGAAGAGGCGAGGCTCGCTGCGCGAACATCTAAGAGGGCACTGTGCAACTGACGGAACTGATTGAAACCACGGTCGTGGGACTCGGCTACGAGCTCGTCGATCTCGAGCGCACCGGGCGCGGCATGTTGTGTATCTACATCGACCAGCCGGCCGGCATCGCAATCGAAGACTGCGAGAAAGTCACGCGTCAGCTCCAGCACGTTCTGACGGTCGAAAATATCGATTACGAGCGGCTCGAAGTATCGTCGCCCGGTCTCGACCGCCCGCTGAAAAAACTGGCGGACTTTGAACGTTTCGCGGGCAGCGAAGCGGTTATCACACTGAAAAAGCCATTAGACGGTCGGAAATCGTACCGGGGTATTTTGCATGCTCCGCAGGGCGAGACGATCGGTCTGGAATTTGAAGGAAAAGAAGGCGCCGCGATGCTCGATTTCACGCTCGCGGACATGGACAAGGCGCGCCTTGTTCCGAAAGTTGACTTTAGGAGCCGCAAACAATGAGTCGCGAAGTGTTGATGCTGGTGGATGCGCTGGCACGCGAGAAGAATGTCGACAAGGACGTGGTATTTGCCGCGCTCGAAGCGGCTCTCGCTTCGGCCTCCAAGAAACTCTTCGAAGAAGATGCGGATATCCGCGTCCACATCGACCGTGAAAGCGGCGAGCACGAAACGTTTCGCCGCTGGAAGGTGGTGCCGGACGAAGCCGGTCTGCAGGAGCCGGATCAGGAAATCCTGCTGTTCGAGGCGCGCGAGCAGCAGCCCAACATCCAGCTCGACGAGTTCATCGAGGAGCCGGTGCCGTCGATCGAATTTGGCCGCATCGGCGCGCAGGCCGCCAAGCAGGTGATCCTGCAGAAGGTGCGCGATGCCGAGCGCGAGCAGATCCTGAACGACTTCCTCGAGCGCGGCGAACACATCATGACCGGCTCGGTGAAGCGCCTCGACAAAGGTAACTTCATCGTCGAATCGGGTCGGGTCGAAGCGCTGCTGCGTCGTGACCAGCTGATCCCGAAGGAAAACCTTCGCGTCGGCGACCGCGTGCGCGCGTATATCGCCAAGGTAGACCGCACCGCGCGTGGTCCGCAGATCGAGCTGTCGCGTACGGCGCCGGAATTCCTGATGAAGCTGTTCGAGATGGAAGTGCCGGAAATCGAGCAGGGCCTGCTCGAGATCAAGGCGGCCGCTCGCGATCCGGGCGTGCGTGCGAAGATCGGTGTAGTCGCTTATGACAAGCGCATCGATCCGATTGGCACCTGTGTCGGAATTCGCGGCTCGCGCGTGCAGGCCGTACGCAACGAGCTCGGTGGCGAAAACGTCGACATCGTGCTATGGTCGGAAGACCCCGCCCAGTTCGTGATCGGCGCGCTCGCGCCGGCAGCCGTGCAGTCGATCGTCGTCGATGAAGAAAAGCATTCGATGGACGTCGTCGTCGACGAGAACGAACTCGCGGTCGCGATCGGCCGCAGCGGCCAGAACGTGCGACTTGCCAGCGAGCTCACCGGCTGGCAGATCAACATCATGACGCCGGACGAATCTGCGCAGAAGCAGAATCAGGAGCGCGGCGTCCTGCGTGACCTGTTCATGGCGCGTCTCGATGTCGACGAGGAAGTCGCCGACATCCTGATCGACGAAGGCTTCACGAGCCTCGAAGAGATCGCTTACGTGCCGCTCAACGAAATGCTCGAAATCGAGGCATTCGACGAAGACACCGTTCACGAACTGCGCAACCGCTCGCGCGACGCGCTGTTGACGATGGCGATCGCGAACGAAGAAAAGGTCGAGAATGTGGCGCTCGACCTGAAGAGCCTGGACGGCATGGATGCCGACCTGCTCGCGAAACTGGCCGAACATCAAATCCAGACGCGCGACGAACTCGCCGAGCTGGCCGTGGATGAACTGGTCGAGATGACTGGGATGGGAGAGGATGCCGCTAAGGCGTTGATCATGAAAGCACGTGAACACTGGTTCCAGTGAGAAATGACCATGGCGCACTGAATTGAACGCGGCCGCGAGGCCGCATGACCCGATGCTAACCGCAAGGAATCGGTCCTTGCATTAAGAGGAATGAATGGCGAGTAACAACGTAGCCCAATTTGCCGCGGAACTGAAAATGCCTGCTGGCGTGCTGCTCGAGCAGCTGCAGGCAGCGGGCGTCCAGAAAGCAAGCGAAGACGACAACCTGTCCGAGGCGGACAAGGCGCGTCTGCTCGATCACTTGCGCAAGTCGCATGGCTCGAACGATGCCGACAAGCGCAAGATCACGCTGACGCGCCGGCATACGTCGGAGATCAAGCAGTCCGATGCGACGGGCAAAGCTCGCACCATTCAGGTCGAGGTGCGCAAGAAGCGCACGTTCGTCCGCCGCGACGAGACCGTCGCGGAAGGCGGGGATGCATCGAATCATGTGGCCGAAAACGCGGACGTCGAAGATCTCGAACTGCAGCGTCGTGAGGAAGAAGCACGTCACGAAGCCGAGCTGCTCGAAAAGCAGGCGCAGGAGCTGAAGGCGCGTCAGGAACAGCTCGAGCGCGAAGAGGCCGAGCGTCAGGCGCGCGAGCAGGCTGCGGAAGCCGAGCGCCAGCGCGCGGAAGAAGAAGCGAAGAAGCGCGCAGCGGCTGCGGCCGAGGCGGCGGCTCGCGAGAAGGCTCAGCAGGCGGCCGCGCAAGCGGCTGCGCCGGTTGCCGCCAAGGCAAGCGAGCAGGACGACGAACGCGCGGCAGCGGAACGCGCCGCGCAGCGCGAAGCTGCGAAGAAAGCGGAAGACGCTGCGCGCGTGGCTGCCGAAAAGGCGCGCGCCGAACAGGAAGAAATCGCCAAGCGCCGTGCGGCGGCCGAAGCCGAAGCGCGCGCGATTCGCGAAATGATGAATACGCCGCGCAAGGCGCAGGTGAAGGCGCCGGAACCGGCACCGAAGCCCGTTGAGCCGGCCAAGGCGGCCGAAGCCAAGGGTACGCTGCACAAGCCGGCGCGTCCGGCTGGCGAAGCACCGGCTCGCCCGGCAGCGAGGAAGCCGGCAGCGGCGGCTCCCGCACCCGCAAGCGCACCGTCCGCGGGCGACAAGAAGAAGCCGGGCGCCGGCGGCAAGGGCGGCGGCAACTGGCAGGACGACGCAGCGAAGCGCCGCGGCATCAAGACGCGCGGCGATTCGAGCGGCGGCGTCGATCGCGGCTGGCGCGGCGGTCCGAAGGGTCGTGGCAAGCATCAGGAGCAGACCACCACGTTCCAGGCGCCGACCGAACCGATCGTGCGTGAAGTGCACGTGCCGGAAACCATCACGGTGGCGGATCTCGCGCACAAGATGGCGGTGAAGGCTTCGGAAGTCATCAAGGTGATGATGAAGCTCGGCCAGATGGTCACGATCAACCAGATGCTGGACCAGGAAACGGCGATGATCATCGTCGAGGAACTGGGTCACCGTGCGCTCGCAGCGAAGCTGGACGATCCGGAAGCCATGCTGGTCGAAGGCGAAGCGAGCGACGCCGAAGCGCTGCCGCGTCCGCCGGTCGTTACCGTGATGGGTCACGTCGACCACGGCAAGACCTCGCTGCTCGACTACATCCGCCGCGCGAAGGTTGCGGCAGGCGAAGCGGGCGGTATTACGCAGCACATCGGCGCTTACCATGTCGAAACGCCGCGCGGCGTGATCACGTTCCTCGACACGCCGGGTCACGAAGCCTTTACGGCAATGCGTGCCCGCGGTGCGAAGGCAACCGACATCGTGATTCTGGTAGTGGCCGCCGACGACGGTGTGATGCCGCAGACGAAGGAAGCGATTTCCCACGCAAAGGCTGGCGGCGTGCCGCTCGTCGTCGCAATCAACAAGATCGACAAGCCGGAAGCGAATCCGGAGCGCGTGAAGCAGGAACTCGTCACGGAAGGCGTCGTGCCGGAAGAGTACGGCGGCGACTCGCCGTTCGTGCCGGTGTCGGCGAAGACCGGCGCGGGCATCGACGATCTGCTCGAGAACGTGCTGCTGCAGGCCGAAGTGCTGGAGTTGAAGGCACCGGTCGAATCGCCGGCCAAGGGTCTCGTCATCGAAGCGAAGCTCGACAAGGGTAAGGGTCCGGTGGCAACGATCCTCGTGCAGTCGGGTACGCTGAACCGCGGCGACGTCGTACTGGCAGGCAGCGCCTACGGTCGCGTGCGGGCCATGCTCGACGAAACCGGCAAGCCGACCAAGTCCGCTGGTCCGTCGATCCCGGTCGAAATTCAGGGTCTGTCGGAAGTGCCGCAGGCTGGCGAAGAAGTGATCGTGATGCCGGACGACCGCAAGGCGCGTGAAGTTGCGCTGTTCCGTCAGGGCAAGTTCCGCGACGTGAAGCTCGCGAAGCAGCAGGCCGCGAAGCTCGAGACCATGCTCGAGCAGATGGGCGAAGGCGAAGTGCAGTACATGCCGCTCATCGTCAAGGCCGACGTGCAAGGTTCGCAGGAAGCGCTGGTGCAGTCGCTGCAGAAGCTCTCCACCGACGAAGTGCGCGTGCAGATCGTGCACGGTGCGGTGGGCGGCATCAGCGAGTCGGACGTCAACCTCGCGACGGCGTCGAAGGCGGTCATCATCGGCTTCAACACCCGCGCAGATGCGCAGGCTCGCAAGCTGGCGGAAGCCAATGGCGTCGATATCCGCTACTACAACATCATCTACGACGCCGTGGATGACGTGAAGGCGGCGATGTCGGGCATGCTGGCGCCGGAGAAGCGCGAAGTCGTGACGGGCACGGTCGAAGTGCGCCAGGTCTTCAAGGTGCCGAAGGTCGGCACGGTCGCCGGTTGTATGGTCACGGACGGGTTCGTCAAGCGCTCGTCGTCGGTGCGCGTGCTGCGCAACAACGTCGTCATCTTCACGGGCGAGCTCGATTCGCTCAAGCGCTTCAAGGACGATGTGAAGGAAGTCCGTCAGGGCTTCGAGTGCGGTATGTCGATCAAGAACTTCAACGATATCGTCGAAGGCGATCAGTTCGAAGTCTTCGAGGTCACCGAAGTCGCGCGTACGCTGTAATCCACGCGGCACGGCACAACGGGCGGAACGGGCTTGACGCCCGCTCCGCCCGTTGTTTTTGAGCCCGTTGCGTCGAATTTGTCGCTGGCTTCGTTGCCGCGTTCGTCGCCAATGGACTCTCACCGGCCGAGGCGATCGCGACGCCGTCGTATCGAACGGATAACGAACACGGGTCCCGCGAACCAATTTTTGCATCCGTCATAGCGGAGCACTTAACACCATGCCTAAGAAACGTACTACTCCCAATCGCAACGTGCAGATCGCCGATCAAATCCAACGCGACCTGGCCGAGCTGCTGCGCGAGGTCAAGGATCCGCGCATCGGCATCGTCACGTTTCAGAGCGTCGAGCTGACACCCGACTACGCGCACGCGAAGGTCTACTTCACGACGCTGACGGGCGACCCGCAGCAGACGCTCGAAGCGCTGACGCACGCGGCCGGCCATCTGCGCAACCTGCTGTTCAAGCGCCTGCATATCCATACGGTGCCGACGCTGCATTTCCACTACGACAAGACGATCGAGCGCGCCGTCGAGATGTCGCGCCTGATCGACGAGGCAAATTCCACGCGTGCGAAAGACGACTGAGTGACTGCCATGCCGTGGCGTTCCAATTAGCGCGCGGCGCCGTTTTTCGTATTTCCCGAACGTTCTGCCTCCCTCGACATGACCGCACCTCAACGCCCCCGCGTGCCGCGTCGCGCGCTCGACGGCGTGCTGCTGCTCGACAAGCCGCTCGGCCTGTCGAGCAACGACGCGCTGGTTCGCGCGAAACGTCTCTATCTGGCGAAAAAGGCGGGCCACACCGGCACGCTCGATCCGCTCGCCACCGGCTTGCTGCCGCTGTGTTTCGGCGAGGCCACCAAGTTCTCGCAAGACCTGCTCGAAGCCGATAAGACCTACGAGGCCACGATGCGTCTCGGCATCCGCACGACCACCGGCGACGCCGAGGGCGAGGCGCTCGACATCCGCGCCGTCGACTGCGACGAAGTGGCGGTGCGGGCGGCGTTGCCCAGATTCATCGGCGAAATCGTTCAGGTCCCGCCGATGTACTCGGCGCTCAAGCGCGACGGCAAGCCGCTGTACGAGTACGCGCGCGCCGGCCAGACGGTCGAGCGGGAAGGGCGGCAGGTGACGATTCACTCGCTCGAACTGATTGCGTGCGCGCTGCCGGATGTGACGTTTCGCGTGACGTGCAGCAAGGGCACGTACGTGCGCACGCTTGCCGAGGATATCGGCGAGGCGCTCGGCTGCGGCGCGCATCTGGTCGCGCTGCGCCGCACGGGCGTCGGCGCGCTGACCCTCGAACATTCGGTCACGCTCGACGCGTTGTCCGACGCGACCGAGCTCGAACGCGACGCATGGCTGCAGCCGGTCGACGCGTTGCTGTCGACGTTCCCGCAGGTGTGTCTGAGCGACGACGACACGCGCCGCTTCCTGCACGGCCAGCGTCTGAAGCTGTCGTCCTTGACTATCGCCGCCGACGCGGTAAATGCCCCGCGCGTGAGGGTGTACTCGGCACAGGGGCGCCTTCTCGGGGTCGCGAAACCCGGCGAAGGCGTGCTCGCACCCGAACGTCTGGTCGTGACGACGGAGACCTAGAGTTCGCCGTATTGCCAGCCCGGCACAGACAATAAAAAAGCGGGATCGCCATCGAGCGATCCCGCTTTTTTCATACTCCTAGGGTGGAGCGGTGTCGAACTAAAGCAACACCACAAACACCCCACTCAATGCGCCGCGGCGGCCGCCGCTCCCGAGTCACCGCCCGCCCGTTCCGGTCGGGTGATCCAGATCAGCGCGATCAGTGCGACGAAAATGCCGGCTGAAATGAAGAACAGATCGTTCACGCCGAGCTGCGCGGCCTGCTGCGTGACCATGGTGTTGAAGAGACCATAGGTTTGCTGCTGATCCAGGCCCGCTGCGCCCATCTGATGGATCGACTGACCAAACGCCGGATTGTAAGCGTTCGCCTGTTCAGTCAGTTGCGCATGATGCATGATCGTGCGGTGATCCCACGCGGTCTGAAAAATCGACGTGCCGATACCACCGCACATGATCCGCACGAAATTCGACAGCCCCGACGCCGCTGGAATCCGATGGCCCGGCAAGCCCGACAGCGTGATCGACACGAGCGGAATGAAGAAGCCGGCCATGCCGATGCCCTGAATCAGCGTGGGCAGCATCAGCGAGTACGTATCGACGCCGGTCGTATAGCGCGAGCGCATCCAGAAGCAGAGCGCGAAAATCAGGAACGACAGCGTCGCGATATAGCGCGGATCGGTGCGCGGCAGCACCTTGCCGGTGATCGGCGACAACAGGATAGCGAACACACCGACCGGCGCCATCACGAGTCCCGCTTCGGTCGCGGTGTAGCCGATATCGGTCTGCAGCCACAGCGGCAGCAGCACGAGATTGCCGAAGTAGAGCCCATAGCCGATCGACAGCGCGATCGTGCCGCCGGTGAAATTCCGCCGGCTGAACAGCGACAGGTCGACCACCGGATGCTCGGCCGTCAGCTCCCACACGATGAAAAACGCGAGCGCGATCACCGCGACGAGCGCGAGCACGACGATCGTCGTCGACGAGAACCAGTCGAGGTCCTTGCCCTTGTCGAGCATGACCTGAAGCGAGCCGACCCAGACGATCAGAAGACCGAGGCCGACGCCGTCGATTGGCGCCTTCTTGATCACCGAGTCGCGGTTACGGAAGATCATCCACGTCGCGGCAGCCGCGACCGCGCCGACCGGAATGTTGACGTAGAAAATCCACGGCCACGAGATGTTGTCGGAAATCCAGCCGCCGAGAATCGGACCGGCAACCGGTGCGATCAGCGTGGTCATCGCCCACATCGATAACGCCATTGGCGCCTTCGCGCGCGGATAGCTCGCGAGCAGCAGCGTCTGCGACAGCGGGATCATCGGGCCGGCCACCGCGCCTTGCAGCACGCGCGACGCGAGCAGGAACGGCAGGTTCGGCGACAGCCCGCACATCCATGACGACAGCACGAATAGCACGATCGACGCCATGAACAGCCGCACCTGGCCGATGCGGTCGGTGAGCCAGCCGGTCAGCGGCACCGAGATCGCGTTGGCCACCGCGAACGACGTGATCACCCACGTGCCCTGGTCGGACGACACGCCGAGGTCGCCGGAAATCGACGGGATCGACACGTTGGCGATCGACGTATCCAGGACGTTCATGAACACGGCGAGCGACACCGCGATCGTGCCGATCACCAGTTGCGCGCCCTCGAGCGGCGGGTGAGGGACTTGCGCCTGAGCCTGAGCCATTAAAAGAGCCTTCTAGGAATCGTCGGGCGGAGCCTTAGCTCTTATGGGCCACCGGTTTGGTGGCGGCCGCGGCGCTCGCCGCAGTCGACTTCTGCGCGCCGCCGTTCGCGTTCTGACCGGCGTTTTCCGCGATGATGCGGGCGATTTCGGCATCGGCTTCCGCGCCGTACTTGTCGAACACGTTGGTCTGGTAAGACGTGGACGGCGCCTGACCGAGCTGGCCGCCGGTGTCATCCTTGATGTTCACGTCAGCCTGCATCGACAGACCGATACGCAGCGGATGCTTCTCGAGTTCCTGCGGATCTAGCGAAATACGCACCGGCAGACGCTGCACGACCTTGATCCAGTTGCCGGTCGCGTTCTGCGCGGGCAGCAGCGAGAACGCGGAGCCCGTGCCGGCCGAGAAGCCGATGACCTTGCCGTGATACGGCACCGAAGAGCCGTAGACGTCGGCCGTCAGCTCGACCGGCTGGCCGATGCGCATGTGCTTCAGTTGCACTTCCTTGAAGTTCGCGTCGACCCACACGTCATGCAGCGGCACGATCGCCATCAGCGGCGTGCCCGGCGAGACGCGCTGGCCGACCTGCACCGAGCGTTTCGCGACATAGCCGGTGACCGGCGCGGGCAGCGTATTGCGAGCGTGGTTCAGGTAAGCGTCGCGCAGCTTCGCGGCGGCGGCCTGCACGTTCGGGTGGTTGGCGATCGTGGTGTTCGCGGTCAGCGCGCGGTTTGCCGCGAGTTGCTGTTTGGCGGCGTCGAGCGCAGCCTGTGCGCTCTTGACGGCGTCGCGTGCGTGCGAGATTTCTTCCTGCGATACCGCGCCGGTCTGCGCGACCGTCATCCGGCGCTTCAGGTCGTCCTGGGCTCGCGACAGGTCGGCCTGGCTCGCCGCGACCCGCGCTTCGTACTGGCTGTCGTCGGCGAACAGGCCGCGCACCTGACGCACCACCTGCGCAAGGTTGGCCTCCGCCTGTTCGAGCGCGACGCGCGCGTCGGCCGGGTCGAGCACGACGAGCGGGTCGCCGGCCTTGACCACCTGCGTGTCGTCCGCGTTGACCGCGATCACGGTGCCCGTGACCTGCGGCGTGATCTGCACGACGTTGCCGCTCACGTAGGCGTCGTCGGTGTCTTCATGGAAGCGTGCGTCGAGGAAGTAGTACAGGCCGTACGCGACCGCGGCAATCAGGATCACGATGACGAGCAGCGTCATCATGCGCTTGCGTTTGCCGTTGTTCGCCGCTTGCGGTGGAGTGGCGGGCTGCTGGGGGGTGCTCATTGATGTGCTCCGGGTTCTTTTGAACGTCGTCGTTTATTCGGGTGTTCGCGTGTATGCGTGTGTTGGCGCGGACGGGCTCGCTCAGTTCGCGGCGGTGCTCGTGGCGTGGTTCGCGGCGTTGGCCGATGCCGGAGCATCGGTCGGCACGACGAGACCGGTCTGGGTCGCGTCGAAGCCGCCGCCCAGTGCCTTGATCAGGCCGATCTGCAGACTGCGGCGGCGCATCTGCAGACCGGTGACCGTCTGCTCGGCGGCGAGCCGGTTGTCGTCGGCGGTCAGCACCTGCAGTTGCGGCGACAGCCCGGCCTTATAGCGGATCACGGCCAGCTGGTACGCCTTGCTCGACGCCTCGAGCGCGCGCTGGGCGTCGCCTTCCTGGCGGTCGATCGAGCGAATCGACGACACCTGCGTGGACACGTCCTGCAGAGCGTTGATCAGCGTCTGGTTGTAGTTCGCGACGTCGCCCTCGAAGTCGGCGTAGCGGCCCTTCAGCTGCGCACGCAACGCGCCGGCGTCGAAGAGCGGCAGATGGATCGCCGGGCCGAACTGGATCTGACGGCTCGACGAGGTCAGGAAACGGCCCCAGCCGAACGCGTCGAAGCCGAAGCCGGCCGCGAGATTCACGTCCGGATAGAACTCGGCTTTCGCTTCTTTCACGTCGTGCATCGCGGCTTCGACCTGCCAGCGCGCGGCGACGATGTCCGCGCGACGCGCCACGAGGTCGGCCGGGATGTTGTCCGGCAGCGCGACCACGTTGCCACCGGTGAGCACCGGCTTGTCGATCTGCAGGCCACGATCCGGGCCTTTGCCGAGCAGCGCGCCCAACTGGTAGCGCACGACGGTGATCTGGCCGTCGAGGTCGGTCAGGTTCGACTGGCTCGTCGCGATGTTGCCGGCGGCGGTCTGCTTCTCGACGTTGGTGTCGAGACCGGCCTTCACGCGGTTATCCGTGATACGGCCGACGTCCTGGCGGTTCGCGATTTCACGCGCGGCGATGTCGCGGAACGCATACAGCTGCGCGAGCTGGTTGTAGGTGCTCGCGACCGACGCGGCGAGCGTCACGCGCGCCTGCTGCATGTCAGCCTCGGCGGCTTTTTGCTGCGATACGGCCTGGCCGAGCCGCTGACGATTCTTGCCCCACAGGTCGAGATCCCACGACGCGCTCGCGAGCACGTTGTTCTCGCTAAACCAGGTGCCGCCGAACGGAGGCGGGAAGAGGGCGTTTGCCGAGTACAGCTCGCGAGTCCACGAATAGTTGAGTTCGGCCTTCGGGAACAGCGCCGAGCGCGAGCTTTCGATATACGACGAAGCCTTCGCGAGCCGCGCCTGTGCCTGGGCGATTGACGGGCTGCCCTCGAGCGCTTCCGCGATCAGCTTCGGCAGTTGCGGGTCCCCGAACTGATTGGCCCAGTCGAGCGATGGCCACTGGCCGCCTTCGTTGGGCAGACTCTGCGTCGACTCGTACTGCGTCGGCGAGGCGATCTGCTTGTCGCTCTTGACGCCGAAGTAGTTCGCGCACCCCGTGAGGGCGAGCGCCGTCGCCGCGGCGGCGACAGCGGCCCGGCTCGACAGTGCGGGCGCGGACAGGGAAAGGGATTTCATCGCTCGACTCTTCTTTGAGTGGAATGTATTGATGGACGCAGCAAGCAAGCTATTACGATTTGTTATCGGGATGGCTTGCGGCATCGCGGGAAAGTCCCGTGTGTTCGCCGGAATTGGCGAGCACGCGGCGCAGCATGCTCTTCAGGAAGCCCACTTCCTCCGGGGTGAACCCGTTCAGCAGGGTATCGAGCACGCCGTTGAAAATGGCCGGCATGCGGGCCGCGATCGCATTGCCTTCCGGCGTCAACGCGAGGCGCACTACGCGCCGGTCTTCGTTGCTGCGCACCCGAGTGAGCAAGCCGCGCTTTTCGAGCCGGTCGATCAGGCGCGTGACGGCGCTTGCGTCGATACCATATTCACGCGCCAACTCGGCCGCGAGCAGGCATTTGCCGCTCGCCACCATGAACAGGATGCTGCCTTGCTGGCTGGTGATGCCGAGTTCGGCCATGCTGCGCTGCGTAACCAGATTGTGCAGTGTCGATTTCACCCGCGAGATGAGATAACCGACACTTTCGCCGAGTTGATACTCGCTGAGGTCCGGCGTGGGTTCGTTGGACGGCTCCGTCATGATTCTCGTGCGATTGCAATGGTTGACTAGGCATTAGTATAGCTGGCTGTTGATTGACACGACAAGCGTTAATACAGCTTAGGCAAGGATTATTTCGCGCTCAAGCAGGAAGCCGTACGGATTGACGTAGGGGCGCGGGCGACGCGGATTCACAAGGTCATCAGAAGCACGGAGAGCGCACGGTCTATCGGGGAATACCAGAAAGGATCATCCGCGCGTGCTATAATTTTGGGTTCCCAAAAGTGCGCTTTGGGCTTGTTGTCGTGGTTTGGCTCCTCAACCAGCAGCATAAGCAAGCGGCGCACTCAACCGTCTTCAGGTTTCCTATGACCCGCGCCCTACGCAACATTGCCATCATTGCTCACGTCGACCACGGCAAGACTACGCTCGTCGACCAGCTCCTCCGTCAGACCGCCACGTTCCGCGAGAACCAGCAGATCGCCGAGCGCGTGATGGACTCGAACGACATCGAAAAAGAGCGCGGCATCACGATCCTGTCGAAGAACTGCGCGGTGGAGTACGAAGGTACCCACATCAATATCGTCGACACGCCGGGGCACGCCGACTTCGGCGGCGAAGTGGAGCGTGTGCTGTCGATGGTCGACTCGGTGCTGCTGCTCGTCGACGCGGTGGAAGGCCCGATGCCGCAAACCCGCTTCGTCACGAAGAAGGCGCTCGCGCTCGGCCTGAAGCCGATCGTCGTGATCAACAAGGTCGACCGACCGGGCGCGCGAGTCGACTGGGTGATCAACCAGACCTTCGACCTGTTCGACAAGCTCGGCGCGAGCGAAGAGCAGCTCGACTTCCCGATCGTTTACGCGTCGGGCCTGAACGGCTATGCGGGTCTCACGCCCGACGTGCGCGATGGCGACATGCGTCCGCTGTTCGAGGCAATCCTGCAGCACGTGCCGGTGCGCCCGGCCGATCCGGAAGGTCCGCTGCAACTGCAGATCACGTCGCTCGACTACTCGTCGTACGTCGGCCGTATCGGCATTGGCCGTATCACGCGCGGCCGCATCAAGCCGGGCATGGCCGTCGCGGTGCGCCAGGGCCCGGAAGGCGAAATCCTCAATCGCAAGATCAACCAGGTGTTGTCGTTCAAGGGCCTCGATCGCGTGCAGGTCGACTCGGCTGAAGCGGGCGACATCGTGCTGATCAACGGTATCGAGGAAGTCGGCATCGGCGTGACGATCTGCTCGCCGGAACAGCCGGAAGCGCTGCCGATGATCACCGTCGACGAACCCACGTTGACGATGAACTTCCTCGTCAACTCGTCGCCGCTCGCGGGCCGCGAAGGCAAGTTCGTCACGAGCCGTCAGATTCGCGACCGCCTGATGAAGGAACTGAATCACAACGTTGCGCTGCGCGTGCGCGACACCGGCGACGAAACCACGTTCGAAGTGGCGGGCCGCGGCGAGTTGCACCTGACCATTCTGGTCGAAAACATGCGTCGTGAAGGCTACGAGCTGGCCGTGTCGCGTCCGCGCGTCGTGATGCAGGAAATCAACGGCGAGAAGCACGAGCCGTACGAAAACCTGACCGTCGACATGGAAGACACGCACCAGGGCGGCGTGATGGAAGAACTTGGCCGCCGCAAGGGCGAAATGCTCGATATGGCGTCGGACGGCCGTGGCCGCACGCGTCTCGAGTACCGGATTTCGGCGCGTGGCCTGATCGGCTTCCAGTCGGAATTCCTCACGCTGACGCGCGGCACGGGTCTGATGAGCCACACGTTCGATTCGTACCAGCCGGTCAAGGATGGCGCGGTCGGCGAGCGTCGCAACGGCGTGCTGATCTCGCAGGACGACGGCGCGGCAGTCGCGTACGCATTGTGGAAACTGCAGGATCGTGGCCGCATGTTCGTGTCGCCGGGCGAGGCGCTGTATGAAGGCATGATCATCGGCATTCACAGCCGCGACAACGACCTCGTCGTGAACCCGATCAAGGGCAAGCAGCTCACCAACGTGCGCGCGTCGGGCACCGATGAAGCCGTGCGTCTCGTGCCGCCGGTTCAGCTGTCGCTCGAATACGCGGTCGAGTTCATCGACGACGACGAACTGGTCGAAGTCACGCCGAAGTCGATCCGTCTGCGCAAGCGCTACCTGAAGGAACACGAGCGCCGCAGCGCGAGCCGCAACAAGGTTGCCGGCGAATAAGCGGGATTCGAATCCGTCTGGATTAGCAGGGAACGGAAGCCACCTTCGGGTGGCTTCTTCGTTTCTGGGGCATCAAAACATGTGGCGCCGCACCATGCCTGCCCTTTGTCGAGCAGTGCACATGTAGACACCTATTGCGCTGTTCGTTTTCATTTTTCACAGAAGACTGTTGCGCGCTGTGAAAAAGCCCCGCACCACCCGCGAAACGCCCGCCGTCACAGGCTTTGCGCGTGTGCTGTCCGCTATCTGGGGTATTCGTTCTGTGCTATGCTCCCGGGTGCAAAGTTTTAGGTCCTTCCAAGCAAGACTTGATTCGCGCAATCCGCTAAACGGTCAGGCCGTGTCGCGGAAGGTTCTGTAACCCGCTATTTCTCGAGAAGCTCGAAGAAAGGTGAGCGTAAAAATGATGAAGCAATTCCAGTCGAACTCTTATCTGTTCGGCGGCAATGCTCCGTACGTTGAAGAAATGTACGAAGCGTATCTCGATAATCCGGCGTCAGTGCCCGAGACCTGGCGCAGCTATTTCGATGCATTGCAGAACGTGCCCGCATCGGATGGCAGCAACGCCAACGACGTGGCTCACGGCCCGATCGTCGAATCGTTTGCACAGCGCGCCAAGGCCAATGCCTTCCTGCCGCGCGCAACCGCCGGCGGCGAAGATCTCGCAACTGCCCGCAAACAGGTTTACGTCCAGTCCCTCATCGGCGCATATCGCTTCCTCGGCTCGCAATGGGCCAATCTCGATCCTCTGAAGCGCCGCGAACGTCCCGCGATCCCCGAACTTGAACCCGCGTTCTACGACTTCACTGAAGCCGATATGGACCAGGAGTTCAGCGCAACGAATCTGTACTTCGGGTTCGAGCGCGCGACGCTGCGCGAGATCGTCAAAGCCCTGCGCGACACGTACTGCGGCACGATCGGCGCCGAGTACATGTACATCAGCGATCCGGAACAGAAGCGCTGGTGGAAGGAGCGCCTCGAATCGATCCGTTCGACGCCGAGCTTCAGCAACGACAAGAAGAAGCACATCCTGAACCGCCTGACGGCCGCCGAAGGCCTCGAGCGTTTCCTGCACACCAAGTACGTTGGCCAGAAGCGCTTCTCGCTCGAAGGCGGCGAGAGCTTCATCGCGGCGATGGACGAAGTCGTGCGTCACGGCGGTCTGCGCGGCGTTCAGGAAATCGTCATCGCGATGGCGCACCGCGGCCGTCTGAACGTGCTGGTCAACACGCTCGGCAAGATGCCGGCTGACCTGTTCGCCGAATTCGAAGGCAAGCACGTCGACGATCTGCCGGCTGGCGACGTGAAGTACCACAAGGGCTTCTCGTCGGACGTCGCGACGGAAGGCGGCCCGGTTCACCTGTCACTCGCGTTCAACCCGTCGCACCTCGAAATCGTCAACCCGGTGGTCGAGGGCTCGGCGAAGGCGCGTATGGACCGCCGCGGCGACGAGAACGGCATCCAGGTGCTGCCGGTGCAGATCCACGGCGACGCGGCCTTCGCAGGCCAGGGCGTCGTGATGGAAACGCTGAACCTCGCGCAAACGCGCGGTTACGGCACGCACGGCACGCTGCACATCGTCATCAACAACCAGATCGGCTTCACGACGTCGGACCCGCGCGATTCGCGCTCCACGTTGTACTGCTCGGACGTCGTCAAGATGATCGAAGCACCGGTGCTGCACGTGAACGGTGACGATCCCGAAGCGGTCGTGCTGGCCATCCAGATGGCAATCGACTTCCGCATGCAGTTCCACAAGGACGTCGTCGTCGACATCGTCTGCTTCCGCAAGCTCGGCCACAACGAGCAGGACACCCCGGCGGTCACGCAGCCGCTGATGTACAAGACGATTTCCAAGCACCCGGGCACGCGCGCGCTGTACGCTGAAAAGCTCGTGCAGCAGGGCGTGATCAAGGCCGACGAAGGCGATGAATTCGTCAAGGCCTACCGTAAGGCAATGGACGAAGGCCATCACACGGTCGACCCGGTGCTCTCGAACTACAAGAGCAAGTACGCGGTGGACTGGGTGCCGTTCCTGAACCGCAAGTGGACCGACGCGGCCGACACGGCCGTGCCGCTGGCGGAACTGAAGCGCCTCGCCGAGCGCATCACCACGATTCCGGAAAACTTCAAGGTTCACCCGCTCGTCGAGCGCGTGATCAACGACCGTCGCGCCATGGGCCGCGGCGAAGCGAAGCTCGACTGGGGCATGGGCGAGCACCTCGCGTTCGCATCGCTGGTCGCATCGGGCTACGCAGTTCGTCTGACCGGCCAGGATTCGGGCCGCGGCACGTTCACGCACCGTCACGCGGTGCTGCACGACCAGAACCGCGAGCGCTGGAACGACGGCACCTACGTGCCGCTGCAGAACATCGCCGAAGGTCAGGCGAAGTTCACGGTGATCGACTCGGTGCTGTCCGAAGAAGCGGTACTCGGCTTCGAATACGGTTACTCGACCGCTGAACCGAACACGTTCGTCGCGTGGGAAGCGCAGTTCGGCGACTTCGTGAACGGCGCACAGGTCGTGATCGACCAGTTCATCTCGTCGGGCGAAGTGAAGTGGGGCCGCGTGTCGGGCCTGACGATGCTGCTGCCGCACGGCTACGAAGGCCAGGGTCCGGAGCACTCGTCGGCGCGTATCGAGCGTTTCCTGCAACTGTGCGCAGACCACAACATGCAGGTCGTTCAGCCGACCACGCCGGCGCAGATCTTCCACCTGCTGCGTCGCCAGATGATCCGTCTGTTCCGCAAGCCGCTGATCGTCGCAACGCCGAAGTCGTTGCTGCGTCACAAGGAAGCCGTGTCGGATCTGTCGGAGCTCGCGAAGGGTTCGTTCCAGCCGGTCATCGGCGAAGTGGACGAAACCATCGACGCGAAGAAGGTCAAGCGCGTACTGGTCTGCTCGGGCCGCGTGTACTACGACCTGGTTGCGCATCGCCGCGAAGCGAAGGTGAACGACGTCGCGATCGTCCGTATCGAGCAGCTGTATCCGTTCGCGCACAAGCAGTTCGAAGCGGAAATGAAGAAGTACGACAACGCTACCGAAGTGGTGTGGGTGCAGGACGAGCCGCAGAATCAGGGCCCGTGGTTCTACATTGAGCACCATCTGAAGGAAGGCATGAAGGAAGGGCAGAAGCTGGCGTACAGCGGCCGTCCGGCTTCGGCTTCGCCTGCGGTGGGCTACTACGCGAAGCACTACGAGCAGCAGAAGGCGCTGGTCGAAGGCGCTTTCGGCCGCCTCAAGAGCGCGTCGATCGCCAAGTAAAGAAACAGACGAGCCCGGGAAAACGCAGTGCGTTTTCCCGCGCCGCGCCGAACGATCCCATGAGATTCAGGCGCGGCGCTCGTGGTTCGCAGGCGGTCGCGATGAAGCGCCGTCACCCGATACGTATTCAGGATACTCATAATGGCTATTGTTGAAGTCAAGGTTCCCCAGCTCTCCGAGTCGGTCTCGGAAGCGACCATGCTGCAGTGGAAGAAGAAGCCCGGCGAGGCTGTCGCTCAGGACGAAATCCTCATCGAAATCGAGACCGACAAGGTCGTGCTCGAAGTGCCGGCTCCGGCAGCAGGCGTGCTCGCGCAAGTCATCTCGAACGACGGCGACACGGTCACGGCGGATCAGGTGATCGCGAAGATCGACACCGAAGGCACCGCAGGCGCCGCCGCTGTCGAAGCGGAAGTGAAGCCGGCTCCGGTTGCCGCAGCGGCTCCCGCGCCGGCAGTTCAGGCTGCTGCCGCAACGGGCTCGAACACCGCAGCTTCGCCGGCTGCCGGCAAGCTGATGGCCGAGAAGGGTCTGGCTGCTGGCGACGTCGCCGGCACGGGCCGCGACGGCCGCATCACCAAGGGTGACGTGCTCACCGCTGGCGCACCGGCTGCCAAGGCGGCTCCGGCTCCGGCTCCGGCTGCCGCACCGAAGGCTGCGAAGCCGTCGCTGCCGGACGTCAAGGCTCCGGCATCGGCCGACCAGTGGCTGAAGGACCGTCCGGAACAGCGCGTGCCGATGTCGCGTCTGCGTGCGCGTATCGCCGAGCGTCTGCTCGAGTCGCAGCAAACCAACGCCATCCTCACGACGTTCAACGAAGTGAACATGGCGCCGGTCATGGAACTGCGCAACAAGTACAAGGACAAGTTCGAGAAGGAACACGGCGTGAAGCTCGGCTTCATGTCGTTCTTCGTGAAGGCGGCTGTTCATGCGCTGAAGAAGTTCCCGCTCGTGAACGCGTCGATCGACGGTAACGACATCGTCTATCACGGCTACTTCGACATCGGTATCGCGGTCGGTTCGCCGCGCGGTCTGGTGGTGCCGATCCTGCGCAATGCAGATCAGCTGAGCCTCGCCGACATCGAGAAGAAGATTGCCGAATTCGGCCAGAAGGCGAAGGACGGCAAGCTGTCGATCGAAGAAATGACCGGCGGTACGTTCTCGATCTCGAACGGCGGCGTGTTCGGCTCGATGCTGTCGACCCCGATCATCAACCCGCCGCAGTCCGCGATTCTCGGCGTGCACGCCACGAAGGAACGCGCTGTGGTCGAAAACGGCCAGATCGTGATCCGCCCGATGAACTACCTCGCGCTGTCGTACGACCACCGCATCATCGATGGCCGCGAAGCCGTGCTGTCGCTGGTCGCCATGAAGGACGCACTGGAAGATCCGGCACGTCTGCTGCTCGACCTGTAAGCGCCCGCTCGTAGCGCGCCGGCTTGTGAAAACGCAAGCCGGCGCCATCTAGTCAGCACTATCTAGCATTTCGCAGTACAGGAACGGCGCGCGTCACGTCAGGTGACCCGGCGCCGTTCCGCCATCAAAGGGATTGTCATGTCCAAAGAATTTGACGTCGTCGTGATCGGCGCAGGCCCTGGCGGTTATATCGCCGCCATCCGCGCAGCGCAGCTCGGCAAGACCGTCGCATGTATCGAAAAGTGGAAGAACCCGGCCGGCGCGCTGAAGCTCGGCGGCACCTGCCTGAACGTCGGCTGCATTCCGTCGAAGGCGCTGCTCGCGTCGTCGGAAGAGTTTGAAAACGCGTCGCATCACCTCGCCGACCACGGCATCTCGGTGGATAACGTCTCGGTCGATATCTCGAAGATGATGGCCCGCAAGGATGGCATCGTCGAGAAGATGACCAAGGGCATCGAATTCCTGTTCCGCAAGAACAAGATCACGTGGCTCAAGGGCCACGGCAAGTTCACCGGCAAGACCGATGCCGGCGTGCAGATCGAAGTGAGCGGCGAGGGCGAAACCGAAGTCGTCACCGCGAAGAACGTGATCATCGCGACGGGTTCGAAGGCGCGTCATCTGCCGGGCATCCCGGTCGACAACAAGCTGATCGCCGACAACGAAGGCGCACTGTCGTTCGACACGGCACCGAAGAAGCTCGCCGTGATCGGCGCAGGCGTGATCGGTCTGGAGCTTGGCTCGGTGTGGCGCCGTCTCGGCGCGGACGTGACCGTGCTCGAAGCGCTGCCGGAATTCCTCGGCGCGGCTGACCAGGCGCTGTCGAAGGAAGCGGCCAAGCAGTTCAAGAAGCAGGGTCTCGACATCCACGTCGGCGTGAAGGTCGGCGAAGTGAAGACGAGCGCGAACGGCGTGACGATCGCCTACACGGACAAGGACGGCAACGCGCAGACGCTCGAAGCCGACCGCCTGATCGTGTCGGTCGGCCGCGTGCCGAACACCGACAACCTCGGCCTCGAATCGATCGGCCTGAAGGCCAACGAGCGCGGCTTCATCGACGTCGACGACCACTGCGCGACGGCCGTGCCGAACGTTTACGCGATCGGCGACGTGGTGCGTGGCCCGATGCTCGCGCACAAGGCTGAAGACGAAGGCGTGATGGTCGCGGAAGTGATCGACGGCCAGAAGCCGCACATCGACTACAACTGCGTTCCGTGGGTGATCTACACCGAGCCGGAAATTGCTTGGGTCGGCAAGACCGAGCAGCAGCTGAAGGCCGAAGGCCGCGAGATCAAGACCGGTCAGTTCCCGTTCATGGCGAACGGCCGCGCGCTCGGTATCAACAAGGCGGACGGTTTCGTCAAGATGATCGCTGACGCGAAGACCGACGAACTGCTCGGCGTGCACATCATCTCGGCGAACGCATCGGACCTGATCGCGGAAGCCGTGGTCGCGATGGAGTTCAAGGCGGCGTCGGAAGACATCGGCCGAATTTGCCATCCGCACCCGTCGCTGTCGGAAGTCATGCGCGAAGCGGCACTCGCCGTCGACAAGCGCGCGCTGAACATGTAAGCGCGCACGCCTGACCGAAACGCAACCTTGGCATCACCAAAGGCGGGCGGGGTTCACTCCCTCCCGCCTTTCTTTTTGCAGCAACACGATGAACGTCACCGAATACTACGAAAAAGAACTGCAGACGCGGGGCTATCAATCCGACCCGGCGCAGCGCGCCGCGGTCGACCGCCTGCAGCGGTGCTATGAAGAGTGGGTCGCATACAAATCGCGCCGCTCGAACGCGTTCAAGAAGCTGATCATTCACCCGGATCTGCCGCGCGGCGTGTACATGTGGGGCGGCGTGGGCCGCGGCAAGAGCTTCCTGATGGACAGCTTCTACATGATCGTGCCGTTGCATCGCAAAACGCGCCTGCACTTCCACGAGTTCATGCGTGAAGTGCATCGCGAGCTCGAAGAACTCAAAGGCCAGGCCGATCCGCTCGACGAACTCGCGCGCCGCATCGCGAAGCGCTATCGGCTGATCTGCTTCGACGAATTCCACGTGTCGGATATCGCCGACGCGATGATCCTGTATCGGCTGCTCGACAAGCTGTTCGAGAACGGCGTGCAGTTCGTGATGACGTCCAACTACGCGCCCGACACGCTGTATCCGGACGGCCTGCATCGCGACCGCATGCTGCCCGCGATCGAGCTGATCAAGCAGAAGCTCGACGTGGTCAACGTCGACGCGGGGATCGACTATCGCCAGCGCACGCTCGCCCAGGTCGAGGTCTATCACACGCCACTGGACGCCGCTGCTGGCAAGGCGCTGCGCGACGCTTTCGCGCGCCTCGCCGCGGTGCCCGACGAAAGCCCGCTGCTGCATATCGAGAAGCGCGAACTGAAGGCGCTGCGCCGCGCGGACGGCGTCGTCTGGTTCGACTTCGCGACGCTGTGCGGCGGCCCGCGCTCGCAGAACGACTACCTCGAACTCGCGAGCCGCTTTCACGCGGTGATCCTGTCGGACGTGCCGCAGATGTCGGTGCGCATGGCGTCGGAAGCGCGCCGCTTTACGTGGCTCATCGACGTGTTCTATGACCACAAGGTCAAGCTGCTGATGTCGGCCGCGGTGCCGCCGGAGCAGTTGTACGTCGATGGTCCGATGGCCAACGAATTCACGCGGACGGTGTCGCGCATCGTCGAGATGCAGTCGAAGGAGTATCTCGATACACCTCGCCGGATCGTCGACACATCTCTAACCTGAGCATCGGCGTACGACAGTTTTTAGGAATCGGAGTGGTCTTATATTCCGCGCGCGGGTGACTAGCTATCTTTTGTCGTTGTTCTGACAAAGGAGGAAGCATGAACCCGTATCGCGAAATCACGGATGAAGAATGGCAGCGCGTTGCGCCACTGCTGCCCGAACTCCAGCCGCGTCCCGAAATGCGTGGCCGTCCGCTTGCCAATACCCGCTCGGTGCTCAACGGCGTGCTCTGGGTCATGTATAGCGGCGCCACCTGGTCCGCCATGCCGCGCCGCTATCCGTCATATCAGACCTGTCATCGCCGCTTCAAGTCGTGGTACCAATCGGGCGTGCTCAAGCACGTCACGGAGCAACTGTGCGGCACCGCGAGCGAGGATCTCTGCAGATTGATGGAAGCGCGTATGCGCACGCACGCGAGCGCGCCGCACAAGCGCGCCGCGACTGGCCGCGCATCCTCGGCGTTTCGTCTTCCGCCCGCCGTGTACAAACGGGTATCGGCCATGTCGGCGCCCGCGACGTCGACCGGTGACGCTTCACAGTTCAAGCGGGCGGCATGACCCTCGCAAGCAATTTGCCCCAATGAAAACGGCCGCGCGACTCTTGATCGCCGGCCGTTTTTTTCATGCCGCGCCTCCGGGTGCCGAGCGCGCCATCGTTGCAGCATGACGCGCTCATTCAGGCGTCGTGCGAGCCGCCACGCATGCGCCCCACGTCGAACCTCACTGCTGCCGAATCCAGGTCTGCGAGCGGCCGAGCAGCGCGACGCCAATATAACCTCGCACGACGAGCTTGTTGCCGCCATCTTCGAGATGCATCTTGCATTTGTAGACCTTGCCGTTTTCAGGATCGAGAATCTGGCCGTGGTCCCACGCGTCGCCATCCTTCTTCATGCTGCTAATGATGGTCATGCCGAGGATCGGTTGGTCCTTGCGCGCGTCGGTGCATGCGCTGCAGCGGCGATCCGGCTGGTCGTTCGCGGCTAGACCCTTGATCACCTTGCCGTTCAATTCTCCATTGCCGTCTTGTGTGATCTGCACGAGCGCCTTCGGCTGGCCCGTGTGATCGTCGATGGTTTGCCACGTGCCGATCGGTGTCTCCGTTTGCGCCATCGCGGTCACGGCACTGGCGAGCAGGGCGCCGGCGAGCGTGGCGTGACGGGCCGTGCGCAGTGCGAGAGCGCGCGCACGTCGAGTGAATTGGATCATTGTCTTCCTCCTTGATATGAGACAGCGCGATCGTGGTCGCGCGGAATTATGGGCATCGTGGTTCGATGTTCGGCGCCGGTCTTCGCGATGCGGGACGATGCGAGCGGCGTGCCTTTTGCATCGTCAGCGCAGAATACGCGAAAGTGCATGCGCCGTTTGATAGAGGGGCTTCTAATCAGCACGCGGCACTTCGGAGTCGTGTCAATTCAGCCGTCCACCGGCGTATCACTGACCGGTTTCGCGACGAAAAGATCAAGGCGCGCGCCAGCTCGAACGACACACGCACGTGAGCCAGCGCAGATGCTTAATGTCGGGCGTGATCGGCCCGTCGACGTCGAACGTCCGGAGTTGGAAGTGAACGACTTGCCGTCGACTTTCAGCTCAAGCGTGGGGCCGCCGCCGAGGAAGTGCCATATTTGCGACGAAGAGCCCGGAACTCGCAAAATTGAGTAATAATTCCCCGTTTTCTACTAAAACAAGATCTGTTCAACGGGTGTCACATGGACCGAAAGTCGAAGCTACGAAAGATTGCTCTGGCCGCATGCATCGTATCGGGGGCCCTTCAGGGCGCGAATGCACAGGCTCTGCAGAACAGTGGTGCGAGCGGTACGATCGAGTCCCAGCCGGGTCCGACGAGCGCGTTGCCCGACACGCCGCAGGCCGGCCAGGCAGAGACCACTGCACTGACGCCGGATGAAAACCGGCAATCCGCCACCGGGAATGTGGCTGAATTGCAGCAGATGATCCACGGCTCGGATCTGAGCGAATTGCGCACCACGTACAACGGCAGCTATGGCGCGAGCCTGCTGTTCTACGGGAAGGAGATGACCTATTACGTCGCGCTGTTCCAGCAGAAAAACTTTTGGCGCGTGATCAAAACGCAGGACGTCGTGCGCGCCGAGCTGATCTACAAGGATTTCGCGCGGCAGACGATGCAGTTGTCGGACGTCGAGATCCGCCGTACGCAACTCGAAGCGCAGAAGGCGTTCACGCAGCGCCTCGTCGCGTTGTCGCAGGAACGCGCGAGCCGGCTGCAGGCCGACCTCGATGTCGCGCGTCAGCAGCAGAGCATCGTCGCGAGCCAGCAGGAGCAAAAGCGTGCCGAGGCGACCGAACTGGCGCAGCAGAAGGCCGCCGCGCAGGATCAGTTGCGCGTTGCGCAGCGTCAGGTCCGCGACCTGCAGCGTCAGCTCAATAGCGGCTTGCCGCTGCGTTGAGCGCGACGATTTGAACCGTGGACAAGGGGCGGGACGGCGCGCAAATCGATGCGCCGTCCGGCTCGTCCGCGGACGTTAACGTCGCGAAGTTTGAGGGTGCTGTCCGCACCCCGCCAACCCGCGCATCGCACTCCAGCGGCCGGGCTCTTCGGCATTTCTACTCGGCATTTTTCGCGAGCCATGACGGCTCACTGCGGCGCCGTCGTGCGACGCGAGACGGCGCGGCTTCAATGCCGCTTGCGCGTATCCGCCTGAGTTTTGCGCATCCGCTCGCGAAACGGCTCCGTCACGTCGACGGCGATCGGATCGCTGGCGGGAAAGCTTTCCATCAGGGCTTCATCGAGCCGCGTGTCGGCGGACGTCGGCGGCGTCCGGCGCGTGCGCGCAGGCCGGGAAGCATGCTGGCTTTTGCTGGTCATGGCGCGCTCCATCGGTAGAGATCAATCATTTAGCATAGCGCATTGCGGCTATCGACGAACGTCGGCCGAATGGCGCAGGCGCGTCGTTTGAAACCGGCCCGCAGCGATTCGTTCTTCGAGTGTCACGGCCGCGCGCGAGCCGCGCTTGCATCGCGCTCGAGCCGCAAGCGACACCTCCATCGATCCATCACACAGCGAACCACATGAACGGGAAAAAGCCGGCGGGTACGCGGCGAGTGCTCGCAGCGCACGTCGTGGAAGCCGAACTGGAACACCTGGATTGGGCGACGCGGCAACCGGCGCTGCACCTGTTCGACGCCGGCTACTGGCGGCGCCGCGTGCTGGTGGTCAAGGGGAAATTCGAGCTGACCGAGCGGCAGCTGATCCAACTGGAGAAAATTCTGCGGCGCCTCGGTCCGTCCGTGGACTAGCGAGGCGCGGCCGTTACCGCTGCTTCGTATTTATTCCTGATTGCCGCCGGGGCTGCCGCTGCCGTGGTTGCCGCCATGATTGCCGCCTTCGCCGCCGGTGCCGAATAGACGCCGCCGCCGCGTGACGACCACCGGACCTTCGGAGTTGCCGCTGCGCTCGCTCGGCGCGCGTTCCGTCGCCGACGCGCCATACGATTCACGCCCCTCGCGCGGCTCGCGATGTTCGCGCGAACCATGCGGACCGCGCGCGCCATGTTCGCCATGCGACGTCCGGCCCGTGCGCGGCGCAGGACGGGTGCCGGTGTCGAGCTGGATCGTGGAGATCGCGCGCTTGTAGATGCCTTGCAGGCCAACCGGCGTGCGCAGCATCACCAGGTACTGATCGAACGACTCGATGCATCCGGTCAGGCGGATGCCGTTGACCAGATAGATCTCGACGCGCTTTCGTTCCTTGCGCGCGGCGTTCATGAAGTCGTTTTGCGGATGCGATTCTGCGGAAGCCATGGACAATTCAGGTTAGATAGACGGTGGTTCGCCGCGATTCTACCCTTTCTACTCCAGGCGGGGGCAGTACGCGTCGACGGGGCGAACTTTGTCCACTATAACGACTTGTGAGCACATAAGCATCCGATAACGCGGGACTGTAACGTTGAGTTACGAATCTGCTGGTCAATGGCGTCTTCTTCCGGTCTCTCCAGGCATTGCCGGCAAGGTTGGCGGAAAAGGAAGAATATAGAGGCGTGTTGCGCGAGCACCGCGGTGGCGTCGAAGCGCCCCGAAAAAACCCAAAAAAGCCCGAAAAGGCCCGGAGAAAGCAGCGCAACAGCAGCGCAGCGACACGGCGCCACGACGGCGGTGGAATAAACCGCGCGCTCGCAGCGTTAAATCCAGTATGACAGCACCGCATTGCGCGGCCTGCCGTCCACCGCTCACCACGCCAGTCGGTCGATCGCGCGCTGGGCATCTGCCAGGAGGCTCAACATGATGAAAGCATCCCGTATTCTGTCAGCCCTGTTCGTCCTGCTCGCGCTCGCGTGCGGCTCCCTTGCACACGCGGCCGATACCGACAACGCCGCGTCGGGCTCGAGCAGCAACAGCAACAGCAGCGGCGGCTACTAAAGCCGCGACCGGGCCTGGCACACCGGGTGACCTTCGAATCGGAAGTGATCGCGTGGCTGCCCCAGCTGCGCCGCTATGCGCGCGCACTGACGGGCGACCGCGCCTGGGCCGACGATCTCGTCCAGGATACGGCGGAGCGTGCGCTTGCGCGCTGGTCGGCATTCCGGCCGAACAGCAACCTGCGCGCGTGGTTGCTGACGATCCTGCGGCATCTGTACATAGACCAGCTGCGCGGGCGGCGCGAGATCGCCGTCGACGAGGAAAGCGCGCCGTGGCGCAATCTCGAGGCGCCGCACGGCGAGGTCGATGGTCTGGTACTGCGCGACGTGCAGCGCGCGCTGTACTGCCTGCCACTCGAGCAGCGTGAGGTGCTGCTACTGGTGTGCGTCGAGGAGCTGTCGTACCAGGAGGCATCGAGCGCATTGGGGGTGCCGATCGGTACAGTGATGTCGCGGCTATCGCGTGCGCGCGAGCATATGCGCGCGTTGCTGTGCGAGGAGCCGCCGGGGCCAATGCACGGACCGCAGCCCCGTGCGCCGCGGGCGGCGCACAAAGTCGCGCCGCTGAAAGTGGTGAGAAACCGATAATGAACAACGATAACCCCGAATCCGGATTGCCCGACGAGCTCGATCTGCGCTCGCTGTCGGCCTATGTCGACGGTGAATTGACGGATGAGCAGCGCGCCGCGGTCGAAACGCAGCTCCGCCAGTATCCGCAGGCCGCCGCGCGCGTCGCGGCGTGGCGCGCGCAGAAGGCGGCGCTGCGGGCGCTGTGCGGCGTGCCGGGCAGCGATGCATGGCACGCGCAAGCGGGGCAGGGGGCCGACTATGAGCAGCAAGCCGCTGAATCCGGCGAGCGACGTTACGCAGGCAGCCAGCCCGCTGAGGCGGAGGAGCCGGCTTTCATCGTCGTGCGGCGTGCGCGGCCGTGGTGGCAGCGCGCGGGTCTCGCCGCCTGCTGGCTGGTGGCCGGGGCCGGGCTCGCGCTGGTGCTCGGTCCGCTCGCGCCGCGGCTGACCGGCGGCGCCTGGAGCGGCTTCGGCGGCCAGCCGGCCGGGTTTGCGCAGCGCGCGAATGTCGCGTATGCAGTGTACTCGCCGGAGCGGCGTCATCCGGTCGAAGTCGCGGCGAGCGAAGAGGAGCATCTGATCGCGTGGCTGTCGAAGCGGCTGAATCGGCCGCTGTCGGTGCCGTCGCTGCAGGAGTATGGTTATTCGCTGGTGGGCGGCCGGCTGCTGCCCGGCGAGGCCGGGCCGGCCGCGCAGTTCATGTACGAAAACCAGGACGGCGCGCGCCTGACGCTGTACGTGACCGGCGTCACGCGCGACGAAACCGAGTTTCGCCTGTTTCGCGACGGCAACCGCCGCACCTTCTACTGGGTCAGCGACCGCATGGGCTACGCGCTGTCCGGCGCGATCACGGAAGGCAAGCTGCGCGAAATCGCGATCGACGTGTGCAGCGAGCTCGGTGGCAAGCCTGAGGCGTGGCAGCAGTAGCGGGCGGTAGCGTGTCGTAAAGGCCGTCGGCGGCCACGCACGCATTGCTGCCCCCGCGCGACCACCCCCTCGGGTTACCCGACCGACAAGGAGACGCCTTGCCCCCGACGCTGCCGCCCAACCTGTCCGCCGCGCAGTTCGACCGTGCGCTCGCCGGCTGGCGCGCGATCGTCGGTGACGCGCACGTGCTGAGTTCCGACGCCGGCCTCGCCGTCTATATCGATCCGTTCGCGCCCGGCGAGCCGCGTGCGTTTGCCGCGAGCGCCGCCGTGCTGCCCGCGTCGGTCGATGAAATCCGCGCGGTGCTGCGCATCGCCAATCAGTACCGCATTCCGCTGTGGACCGTGTCGACCGGGCGCAACTTCGCCTATGGCGGCGCCGCGCCGCGGCTGACCGGCTCGGTCGTGCTCGACTTGCAGCGCATGAACCGCATCCTCGAAGTCAACGAAACGCTCGCCTATGCGCTCGTCGAGCCCGGCGTCAGCTATTTCGATCTGTACGCGCATCTGCGCGACAAGGGCTACAAGCTGTGGGTCGATCCACCGGCCGCCGGCTGGGGCAGTGTGGTCGGCAACACGCTGGAGCGCGGCTTCGGCTATACCGACTACGGCGATCACGCGGCCGCGCAATGCGGGATGGAGGTGATGCTCGCCAACGGCGACCTGCTGCGCACCGGCATGGGCGGCGTCGAGATCGGCACTGCGTGGCAGCTGTACCAGCCGGGCTACGGGCCGTCGTTCGATGCGATGTTCATGCAGTCCAACTACGGCATCGTGACGAAGCTCGGCGTGTGGCTGATGCCCGCGCCGCCCGCGTATCTGCTCGGCGAAATCCAGTTTCGTCGCGAGGCCGATCTGGAGGCGATCGTCGAGATTCTGCGGCCGTTGCGGCTCGACGCCACGATTCGCAATCACGCGGTGATCGAGGGCGGCTTGCGGCGCGCGGCGGGCCTGTCGCCGCGCCGGCAGTGGTACGACGGCACGGGCGCGATGCCCGAGAGCGCGGTGCAGGCGACGCTCGACAAACTCGGCGTCGGCCGCTGGAACCTGCATTTCGCGTTATACGGCACGCCCGAGCTGATCGATGCGCGCTACGCGCTGATCGAGCGCGCGTTCGCGCGGGTGCCGGATGCGCGGCTCACGGCGGCGCGGCATGCGGGCGATGCGCAGCCGACCGGGGGCGGCGACCGCAACATGGCCGGCATCCCCGCGATGACCGCGTTTCGCATGCTCGACTGGCGCGGCGGCGCGGGCGCGCACGTCGACTTCGCGCCGATCTGTCCGGCGACGGGGCGCGACGCGATGCGCCAGTACACGATGGTGAAAGCGCGCGCCGCCGAATACGGCTTCGATTACTACGGCGGCTTCACGGCGGGCGCGCGGCATCTGCATCACATTTTCGCGGCGATATTCGATCGAGACGACGCGAACCAGGTGGAGCAGGCCGGCGCGCTGCTGCGCTCGCTGATGAGCGACGCGCGCGCGGCCGGCTACGGCGAATATCGCGCGCATCTCGCGTATATGGATTTCGCGGCCGCGCAATACAGCTTCAACGACGGTGCGTCGCTGCGCTTCGCGGAAACGCTGAAGGATGCGCTCGATCCGAACGGCATTCTCGCGCCGGGCAAGCAGGGCATCTGGCCGGCGGCGTGGCGCGACCGGCGAGGCTATACATGAACTGCGCGTGAACAGCGCGTGAACAACGCGTGAACAACGAGTGAATGGAACGTACACGGCAATGGATCGACGCACTTTCATGCTCACTGGCGCATGGCTCGCGACGGCCGCCGGCGGCGCATGGCCGTGGCTCGCGCAAGCCGCCGCGTGCGCCGACGGCGCACGCACGTTCGCGATCGTCGATTCGACGCTCGAATGCGGCGCGTCGTTCGCACGCTATGCCGCGCACCTTCGATTGCCGACCTTCGAAACCGGCGACGATGCGGGCGCGCTGTGGTTCACCACCCTGGCGCCCCTGCTGGACGACGGTCAGCCCCCGCGCGCGATGCCTGCGCTGATCGGCTTCACGCGCGGGTCCGACTACTTCGTGCTGCAACACCTCGCGCTGCGCACCGGACGCTTCGTCGAGCATCGTCACGAAGCGCGTGAGGGGCTGCTTGCGCAACCCGCCCACGTGGCCTTCGCGCTTACGCCGCGCGGCTAGAACCCGGCTAGAACTTATAGTCCTTATTGTTCGGATCGAAGGTCGAATCGTCGAACGTCTTCGGCGTGATGCTCTCGAATACGATCTGCTCGAAGATCTTGCCGTCGTTGTCGTAAGACTCGATGGTGCGAAAGAACGGATGCCGCAGATCGAGCCCGAGCGTTTCCTTTTTCGCGTAGAACTGCGGCTGGCCGACCGGTGTCTCGAACGTGAACGCGACGACGCGCACATCGTCGATCGTCTTCACGTCGATCTGCACCGAGCGCGGCAAGCCGGTCTGACTGTATTTTTTCCCTTCACTCAGGTATTGATCGGCGACGTACTCGGTGCCGAGATCGCGCACGCTGTGATTCGATTGCGAGCGTGCGAGCGCGCCTGTCAGCGAGGTCCACAACGGCATCACGTTCATGATGCCGCCGAGGTGGCCGAACGTTTCGTCGCTGCGTTTCGATTCGTCGTAGATGATTTCCTGGCCCGCGTGCGCGCCGTCGGGCAGCCACTTCGCGTAGATGCGCAGCGGGTCGTGTGCGACGCGCACCAGCATGTGATCGGGCTTGTCGGGCCAGATGCCGCGAATGCGCTCGGAGCGCGACATCGTGAACTCGTACGACGGGTAGCCGTTCGGCCCTTCCTTGATATAGCGCGGCAGCGTCAGCGGATCGAGCGACTTGAACAGCGCGACCAGTTGCGCGTCCTCGAGTTTTTCGAGCGTGCCGCTTTTCTGCGCGGCGCGCAGCCATTTGACCTGCTGGTCGAGCGTCAGCTTGCCGACCTGCGAGGCCGGCGTGGTGGGCGGTTTCACAGCGCTCGCGGCGTCGAGCGGGGGCGGGCGGTCGTCGTTCTGCGCGAACGCCGTCGGCGCCGACAGCAAAGCGACGGTGACGAACAGCGCGCCCGGCAGCAAGCGGGGTCGCAGGCGATGCGAACGGGCGGACAAGCGGTGCTTCATGAATTTCTCCAGAAAGTGACGCGGCCGCTCATGCAACATGCAAGGCAATAACGCAAAGCAACAAAGCTATAACGCATTGAAGCAATGCTTATTCCCGTCAGGCAGACCCCTGTTTCGCGAGTGCCTCGTCGCGCAACGCACGGCGCAGAATTTTGCCGACATTGGTTTGCGGCAGCTCGTCGCGAAACTCGACGAGCTTCGGCACCTTGTAGCCAGTCAGATTCTTGCGGCAGTACGCGATCACCTGCTCTGCGGTCAGTGTCGGCGTGCGCCGCACGATGAATACCTTCACGCGCTCGCCCTGCGCGGGATCGGGCACGCCGATCGCGGCCACTTCGCGTACGTCCGGATGAGCGGCGATCACGTCCTCGATTTCGTTCGGATACACGTTGAAGCCCGACACGAGGATCATGTCCTTCTTGCGATCGATCAGACGGATAAAGCCGCGCGAGTCCATTACGCCGATGTCGCCGGTTGCGAGCCAGCCGTCGCCGTCGATCACCTTCGCGGTTTCGTCGGGACGGTTCCAATAGCCCTTCATCACCTGCGGGCCCTTCACGCACAGCTCGCCCGCCTCGCCGATATTGGCCCAGCTGCCGTCGTCTCTCCTGAAGCGCACCTGGGTGGACGGCGCGGGCAAGCCGATCGAGCCCTCGAAGTCGCGCAGATTGGTCAGATCGACCGGATTCATCGATACGATCGGCGAGCACTCGGTCAGCCCGTAGCCCTCGACGATCGGCTTGCCGGTCACCGCCTTGAAGCGCTCCGCGACGGACTTCTGCGTCGCCATGCCGCCCGCCATCGCGAGCTTCAGGTCCGAGAAGTCGCGCCGGCAGAATTCCTCGTTGTCGAGGAACGCGTTATAGAGCGTGTTGACCGCGGTCATGCTGGTGAATTTTTCGTGACGCAGGATCATCATCACGCGCTTCATGTCGCGGGGATTCGCGATCAGGATGTTGCGCCCGCCGAGCCCCATGAAAATCAGCGCGTTCACGGTCAGCGAGTAGATGTGATAAAGCGGCAGCGGCGTGAGCACCGTTTCGCCTGCGCCGGAAAGCTGACCCGCAGCCCACGCCTTCGCCTGCAACAGATTGGCGATGATGTTCCGGTGCGTGAGCATCGCGCCTTTCGCGACGCCGGTGGTGCCGCCCGTGTATTGCAGGAACGCGATGTCTTCGTGGGTCGCGCGCACCGGCGTGTGCGGCCGCGCGTAACCGATCGACAGCGCTTTCAGCAGCGGCACCGCCTGCGGCAGCTTGTACGCGGGCACCATCTTTTTCACGTGACGCAGCATGAAATTGAGCAGGTGGCCCTTCAGATTCGCGCCGTCGGCGAGCAGGTCGCCGAGGCCGGTCACGATCACGTTGCGCACCTTGGTGCCGGGCAACGCATCTTCGAGCGTCTTCGCGAAGTTTTCGAACACGACGATCGTCTGCGCGCCGCTGTCCTTTAGCTGGTGCGCGAGTTCGCGCACCGTATAGAGCGGATTCACGTTGACGACCACGGCGCCTGCCTTGATCGTGCCGAACAGCGTGACCGGATACTGGAACGTGTTCGGCAGCATGATCGCGACGCGCTCGCCGGGCTCCACGCCGATGCTTTGCAGGTA
This sequence comes from Paraburkholderia atlantica, assembly GCF_009362785.1. Lineage (GTDB taxonomy): Bacteria > Pseudomonadota > Gammaproteobacteria > Burkholderiales > Burkholderiaceae > Paraburkholderia > Paraburkholderia atlantica. The sequence continues at coordinate 115,288 of NZ_WHNQ01000007.1, read as the reverse complement.
GGCCGCGAACGCGCTCGCCTTGCGGGCCAGCTCGCCGTACGTCAGGCTCGCGCCGACGCTGACGTACGCGACGCGCTCGCGGAACTGCGTGGTGCATTCGTCGAAGAACTGGTCGATCGATTCGTATTGCGTGACATCGATGTCGCGCGGCACGTCGTCCGGATAGGACGCGTACCAGATGCCGTCGGTGTTCGGGGCGGGGCTTGGCACCGGGTTTCCGCCTGCATCCGGCACGTGCTGCGGCGCTTGGGTGGGCTCGATCATCGGTTGCTCCTGAAATGTTGGTATCCGCTGCCGCGCTAGCGTTCCAGAATCGCGACGACCCCCTGGCCGCCCGCCGCGCAGATCGAGATCAGCCCGCGTGCGCTGCCGGCCGGTTTGTCGAGTTGCGCCAGCATCTTCGCGAGCGCGGCGACGATACGTCCGCCCGTCGCCGCAAACGGATGGCCGGTCGCGAGCGAACCGCCGTTCACGTTGAGCTTGGTGCGATCGACCGCCCCGAGCGCGCCGGCGAGGCCAAGCTGCGTGCGGCAATATTCGTCATCCTGCCATGCCGCGAGCGTGCACAACACCTGGGCCGCGAACGCTTCGTGGATTTCATAGAAATCGAAGTCCTGCAACCCGATGCCGGCGCGCGCCAGCATGCGCGGCACCGCGTACGCGGGCGCCATCAACAGGCCTTCCTGCTTGTCGAAAAAGTCGACCGCCGCGGTTTCCGACCAGCTCAGATACGCGAGCACCGGCAAGCCGCGCTCGGCCGCCCATGCTTCGCTCGCGAGCAGTACCGTGGATGCGCCGTCGGTCAGCGGCGTCGAGTTGCCGGCGGTCAGCGTGCCGGCGTCGCGGTCGAACACCGGCTTCAGATTCGAAAGCTTTTCGAGCGACAGGTCGGCGCGCAGGTTGTTGTCGCGCGCGAGGCCTTTGTACGGCGTCATCAGATCGTTGACGAAGCCGCGCGCGTACGCATCGGCGAGCTTGCGATGGCTCTCGTACGCGAGCACGTCCTGCGCCTCGCGCGAGATGTTCCAGCGCTTGGCCATCAGCTCGCAATGCTCGCCCATCGACAGCCCCGTGCGCGGCTCGACGTTGCGCGGCAGCAGCGGCTTGAAGAACATGCCGGGCCGCAGCCTGCTGAGCGCGGCAACACGTTGCCCGGTGCTCTTGCCGCGATTCGCTTCGAGCAGAATCTTGCGCATCCGCTCGTTGACGCCGATCGGCGCGTCGGACGTGGTATCGACGCCGCCCGCGATGCCCGCGTCGATCTGCCCGAGCGCGATCTTGCTGGCGACGAGGATCGCGGCTTCGAGGCCGGTGCCGCAGGCCTGCTGCACGTCGTAGGCGGGGGTTTCCTTCGCGAGCGTGGTGGACAGCACGGACTCGCGCGTCAGGTTGAAGTCGCGCGAATGCTTGATTACCGCGCCCGCCGCGACTTCGCCGAGACGCACGCCGTGCAGGTCGTAGCGATCGACCAGCCCTTGCAGCGTGAAGGTCAGCATGTCCTGATTCGATGCGCTCGCGTACGCGGTGTTCGAGCGCGCAAACGGAATCCGGTTGCCCCCGATAACGGCGACGCGGCGCACGGCGGGTTGCGGGTGGGACATGCTCGGCTCCTTTGGGTCGTGCCCAGATTATTGGTCGAAGCAAACGATGCGAACGCTACGAACGCTACGAACGGCGCGATCGCGGCTCACAGCAGCCGCCACTGCATGCGCGCGCGCAAATGCGGCTTGACCCCGGCAATATCGCGCACCTCGAGATCGCGCTCGATCAGCGAAGGCGATGCGCTCCACAGCGATGCTTCGCCGGGCAGCAGCATCGGCAGCTTGAACTCGGCGGCGAGCGTCGCTTCGGCGAGCGGCTTGGGCGGTTGCAGCGACGACGCGGCGCGCGCGAGCGTCCACATGCCATGCGCGATCGCGCGCGGAAAGCCGAACGCCTTCGCCGACAGCGCGCTGATGTGGATCGGGTTGTAGTCGCCGGACACGCTCGCGTAGTCGCGGCCCAGTTGCGGCGCGAGCTGCCAGCGCGCGATCCGTTGCAGCGCATCGGGGCCGAGCGTCAACGCTTCGAGCGGATGGCCGAGCGCCGGCACCGCGCGCTTCAGATAGACGCTGTCGCCGTCCCACACGGCCTCGCCGCGTCGATAGATGCGGGTATGCACGACGAACGCCTGGCCCTTGTCGTGACGCAGCAGCGCGCCGAATTCGACCTCGATACGCAACAGATCCTTGTAGGCGAGCGGCCGGCGCAGCCGCACGTGATTGGCCAGATGCACGAGACCGAGCGCGGGCCACGGAAACGCGGGGTCGGTCAGCATCAACAGATGCAGCGGAAACGCGAGCAGATGCGGGTAGGTGAGCGGCACGCCATGCTCGGGAATGAAGCCGCACACGCGCGCATAGCGCCACACGGGGCCGGGATCGAGCACGACGGCGGGGCGCACGAGCCGCAACGGCGGCAGCCGCGATTCGCGGCCTCGCTTGACGATGCCCGTCAGCGCGCGCCCGTACAGCTTCGCCGGCGCGGGCAGCGTTTCGATGACGACGGTCTTCGGCCGCGGGCCGTCGCCGCCCGGCGCGGGCGCAAGCTGACGGCTGCCGAACGGATCACGCGGTTCGTCCATAGCCATGCTCCCGTTCAGGCGCCAATCAGGCTTTGACCGCACACGCGCACGATCTGGCCGGTCACGCCGGCCGAGCCCGGATGCGCGAGCCACGCGATGGTCTGCGCGACGTCGACGGGTTGGCCGCCCTGGCTCATCGAATTCATGCGGCGGCCGGCCTCGCGGAGCGCGAGCGGCATTTTCGCGGTCATTTGCGTTTCGATGAAGCCGGGCGCGACCGCGTTGATCGTGATGCCGCGCGCGCGCAGTTGCGGCGCCATGCTCTCCACGCGGCCGATCACGCCGGCCTTCGACGTCGCATAGTTGGTCTGGCCGGCATTGCCCGCGATGCCGCTGATCGACGACACCGCGACGATGCGCCCGTCATCGCGCAGGATGCCGCCCGCGAGCAGCGCGTCGTCGATACGCTCCTGCGCGCTGAGATTGATGTCGAGCACACTCTGCCACGCGGCGTCCGTCATCCTCGCGATGGTCTTGTCCTTCGTGATGCCGGCGTTGTGCACGACGATGTCCACGCCGAGCTCGTCGAGCGCGGCGGCGATCTGCGCCGGCGCTTCCGGCGCGGCGATGTCGAACGAGAGCGCGCTGCCGTTCAGCTGACGCAGCGTTGCATCGAGCGCGTCGCGCGCTGACGGAATGTCGACGCCGATCACATGCGCGCCCTCGGCCGCGAGCACGCTCGCAATGGCGGCGCCGATGCCGCGTGCGGCGCCCGTGACGAGCGCACGCTTCCCGGCGAGCGGCTGGCGCCAGTCGAACGCGGGCGCGTCGGGCGGCGGCGCTTGGTTGCGGTTGCCCGCGATCCGCAACACCTGACCCGACACATAGGCCGAGCGCGGCGACAGGAAGAAACGCAGCGTCGCGTCGATGGCGCTTTCAGAGCCGTGCGCGACGTACACGAGATTCGCGGTGATGCCGCGCCGCGCTTCCTTGCCGAGCGAGCGCACGAGCCCTTCGAGCGCGCGCTGGGCGGTCCACTGACGCGGGCTCGCGCAGGCCTCGGGCGGCCGCCCCAGCACGACGATGCGCCCGCATTTGCCGAGCGAGCGCAGCGTGTCGTGGAAAAAGCCGTGCAATGGTTGTAACTGGCTGCTGTCGTCGATACCACTGGCGTCGAACAGCAGCGCGGCGAGCTTGCCCGGCGCACCGGCTTCGGCCGGCTCGAAGCGGCCGGTCATCAGGCCGTGTCGATTGGCGAGCGGTACCCACAGCCCGGCGCTTTCGTGCGCGACGCTCGTCATGCCGATGCTGGCGATCAGACTCGCGAGCGCGTCGAACAGGCGCGGCTCGCGGCCCGCGCCGATCGCGATCAGACCGTCGAACTCAGGCCGGTCCGCGCGGTAGCGCCGCAGCACCTCGGGCTTCGGCAGGCCGAGCGAGCGCGCGAGACGGCCGCCGAACGGCGAGTTGACGAACTTCAGGTAGGAGTCGTTCATGTTATCGGTTGCTCCGCTGGACGCGCCGCGGGCAGTCCCGTTGATTTTTCGGGGGTGCCGGACGTGTGTCAGTGTGCCTTGAGTTGCGTGACTCGGGTACGGTTAGCCGTGCCGCCTCGGTAGTTTTTTCTGCGTGAACGCGCGCGTCAGGCAGCCAGATCCAGCGCCTTTTCGAGCGCCTGCTTGCGCTGTTGCAAGCTCGCGAGCAGGTCGAAGTCGGCGGGGAAATCGTCGACTTTGACGACCTGCGCGCCGTAGCGCGCGTAATCGTCGAGCACGCGCCGCTCGTCGGCGTCGATGAGGCCCTGGCGTTGCGCCGCATGGGTCCATGCGGCGAGCTGCGGCAGGCTTTGCGGCAGCGGTTCGAGCAGGCCCTGTTTGACCGCGTCGCGCAGTTTGTGCTCGATTAGCGTGAACTGTGGATTCAGCGCGAACACGAGTTCGCCATAGCCGAGCGCGTCGACGTCGGGATGCGGCAAGTAGGAGTCGGCGACGAGCCGCTCGCGCGCGGCGCCTGGCGTCTGCATCAGTTCTGCGATCTCGCTGCCGAGCCGGTCCGACGGCTCGCGATGCGGCAGACCGAACGGGAACGCGAGCACGCGCACGAGCGTCGCGACGAGCCGGTTCGGATAGTTCGCGAGCACGCCGTCGAGCGCGTGCTGCGCCTTGTACAGCGCATCCTCGACGCCCCAGCGCACGAGCGGCAGGTCGTCCTGCTGACGGCCTTCGTCCTCGAAACGCTTCAGCGTGGCCGAGATCAGGAACAACTGTGACAGCACGTCGCCGAGGCGTCCCGAGATGCGTTCACGGCGCTTCAGATCGCCGCCGAGCACCAGCATCGACACGTCGGCGAGCAACGCGAACACGGCCGACAGCCGCGTCGCCGCGCGATAGTACGGGTGGAGCGGCGCGTACGCACCGCGCGGCTTCGCGATCAGCGCGCCGCCGGTCAGCCCATACACGGCGCTGCGCACCACGGTCGATACCGTGAAATTCACGTGACCGAAGAAGGCCGCGTCGAACTCGCGCAGGGCCTTCGCGCGATCGGGCTCGCGCGTCGCCGTCATTTCCTTCAGCACGTATGGATGGCAGCGAATCGCGCCCTGTCCGAAGATGATCAGGCAACGCGTCAGAATGTTCGCGCCTTCGACGGTGATCGAGATCGGCACCTGCTGATACACGCGCGCCAGGAAGTTCGACGGTCCCATGCAAATACCCTTGCCGGCGACCACGTCCATGCCGTCGTTGATGACGATGCGCGCGCGCTCGGTGATGTGGTACTTGGCGATCGCCGAAATGACGGACGGCTTTTCGCCGAGGTCGACCGCCTGCGCGGACAGGCGGCGCGCGGCGTCCATCACGTACAGGTTGCCGCCCATGCGGCCGAGCGCTTCCTGCACGCCCTCGAACTTGCCGACGGCGGTGCGGAACTGGCGGCGAATCGCGGCATACGCGCCGGTGCCGCGCACCGCGACCTTCGCCATCCCGACATTCGACGACGGCAGCGAGATCGCGCGGCCTGCCGCCAGACACTCCATCAGCATGCGCCAGCCGTTGCCGACCTGCGCGCGTCCGCCGATCACCCAGTCGAGTGGGATGAACACGTCCTTGCCCGAGTTCGGGCCGTTCTGGAACACCGCGTTCAACGGCCAGTGACGGCGGCCGATGTCGACGCCAGGGTGGCTGGTCGGAATCAGCGCGCAGGTGATGCCGGGCTCGTCGTTCGCGCCGAGCAGATGGTCGGGATCGAGCGCGCGGAACGCGAGGCCGAGCACGGTCGCGATCGGCCCGAGCGTGATGTAGCGCTTGTCCCACGTGACGCGAAAACCGAGCGTTTCGCGACCCTCGTGCATGCCCTTGCAGACGATGCCGACATCGGGAATCGCGGCCGCGTCGGAACCGGCATACGGGCTCGTCAACGCAAAGCACGGGATTTCCTCGCCGCGCGCGAGACGCGGCAGATAGTAGTTCTTCTGCGCGTCGGTGCCGTAGTGCATCAGCAGCTCGGCGGGGCCGAGCGAGTTCGGCACCATCACGGAGACGGCCGCGGCCGAGCAGCGCGTCGCGAGCTTCATGATCACCTGCGAATGCGCGTACGCGGAGAACTGTTTGCCGCCGTACTGCTTCGGAATGATCATGCCGAGAAAGCCGTGCTGCTTGATGAACTGCCATGTTTGCGGCGACAGGTCCTGCCAGACCATCGTGGTTTCCCAGTCGTTCGCGAGGTCGCACAGTTGCTCGCATTCGACGTCGAGGAATGCCTGCTCTTCGGCGCTGAGCGTGGCCGGGCCGTAGCCGAGCAGCGTGTCCCAGTGCGGGCGTCCCGAGAACAGCTCGGCGTCCCACCACACCGTGCCGGCTTCGATCGCGTCGCGCTCGGTCGGCGACATTTCAGGCAGGATCTTGCGGAACGTGTCGAGCACCGGTTTCGCGAGCCATGCGCGGCGCAGCGGCTTGATCGTCAGCACGAGGGCGGGGAGCACGAACACGATCGCGAGCAGTGTCGTCAGCAGCGGGCCAGCCGCGCCGCTCAGATGGGCGGCCGCGACCCAGGCGATCAGCGCCGCGAGCCACCACGAGGCGCGCGCCTGAACGTAGACCAGAGCGAATGCGGCGATGACGAGCGCCAGGATGAACCACGGCATGATGTTTCCTCCTCTGTCTTGCTGCGTGCGAGTTCTTCCCACGGGCGCGCGCCGCTCGCGCTGTGCTGATTTGTCAGCCGCCTTTTCTGCGGTGATGCAATCGCCGGGCCACCTGCGAGCCGCGCTACGTGTCGCATGCCACGGCGCGCGCGGCCGCCTCGCCGCTGGAGTCTCGTTGCGCACTAGCGAACGTGCGATCCGCGCCGTCGTCGTCGGTCGCATCGCCGAGTACCGCCGCGAATGCGGCCAGTTGCGTGCCGTCGGGCAACGGCGCCTTCAGCGCGGCGACCATCAGCGACGCGAGGCGCGCGATCAGCTGCAGATCGTTCATCGACTTGCCTTGCGAGAACTCGGCAATCAGGCGGTCGGTATCGGTGCCGGCGAGCACGCCCGACAGCGCGCCGATCGCGAAGTGCAGCCGCCAGCCGAGCTCCTCGCGCGGCAGATGCGGCAGCGCGCGCTGGAACGCGTCGAAGAAACGCATCGCCACCGACTCGTAATGCGCGTTCAGAAAATCGCGGATGAACGCCGACGGATCGGTGTACGCACGCCCGAGCAGCCGCAGAAACGCTTTGCCGCCGACACGCGGATCGCGCGACAGGCGCAACGCCGGAATGAACATCGCACCGAGCACGTGCTCGCAGGTCAGGCGCGCGCCGAGCATGACATCGAAGCGGTCGAGCAGCTTCAGGCGCTCCTCGTTCAGCCGATCGAGCCGGCGCGACAGCATCGAATGAATCAGCGATTCCTTGTGGCCGAAGTGATAGTTGACCGCCGCGAGATTGACTTCGGCGCGCGAAGTGATCTGGCGCATCGACAACGCCTCATAACCGCATTCGATGAACAGCGTCTCCGCGGCGTCGAGAATGCGCAACTTCGTATCGCCGGCATGCCGGCCCGTGGTGCGAACTGCCATGTTGCGTCTCCCAGTTGCCGGCGCTGCCGGCTCGCAAACACGCGATTCAAATTGATATTTGAAACAATCGTTTTTTTTAGGATAAAAAAGGAGGGCCGGTGCGAGCAAGGAGCGGGCTCGACTAACTCCTCTAGAAGATCTGACGAAAGTGGTGTTCGTGAAGCGGGGCTCGCGATACCGCGCGGAAAATGAAAAGGCCGTTCCGAATGAATCGGAACGGCCTCTATTGCGCTGCGAATGTGATGCACGCCAGGCGTTCATTCGAACGCCCGAAGCGGTCAAACGCGCTGTCCTCCGACCGCGCCGCCCGTCGCTCCCGCGCCGACGATCTCCCGCGCGGACTGCGTCATGTCGATGCCGCGGCGCTCGCGGCTGAACGGAATCAGCGCGCAGATCACGATCGCGACAATGCCGATCACGACCGCCATCACGAGCGCGTAGTTGTTGTCGTGCATCTCGGCGATCTTCGATTGCAGCGGACCGTTGACCGACGCGATCAGATTGCCCAGCTGGTACACGAGCCCGGGGAAGGTCGCGCGGATTTCATCGGGCGAGATTTCGTTCAGGTGCACCGGGATCACGCCCCAGGCGCCTTGCACGGAGATCTGCATCAGGAACGCGCCGAGCGCGAGCAGAAACGGCGTGGTCGAGAACGCCCACAGCGGCAGCACCGGCAGCGCGATCAGCGCGGCGATGAAGATCGCGCGCTTGCGGCCGATCTTCTCCGATGCCCAGCCGAAGAACAGACCCCCGCAGATCGCGCCGATGTTCAGGATGATCGTGATCCACGACACCGTGTGCGGATCGAACTTGAGCTGAACGCGCAGGAATGTCGGATACAGATCCTGCGAGCCGTGCGAGAAGAAGTTGAACGCGGTCATCAGGATGATCGCGTAGATCGACAGGCCGATATTCTGCCTGAGTGTCGCGACGAGGCCGGGACGTACCTTCTTTTCGAGCGTCCGGAACGCGGGCGACTCCGGCACGTGCGCGCGAATGTACAGCACGAGCAGCGCCGGCAGCACGCCGACGAAGAACATGCCGCGCCAGCCGATGTATTGATAGAACACGCCGAACACGATCGACGCGAGCAGGTAGCCGCTCGGATAACCGGCCTGCAGCAGACCCGAGACGATGCCGCGCGATTTCGGCGGCACGGTTTCCATGGTCAGCGCGCCGCCGACACCCCATTCGCCGCCCATCGCGATGCCGAACAGCGCGCGCAGCACGAGCAGCGTCATCAGGTTGGGCGACAGGCCGGACAGCAGTTCGAGCAACGAGAAGCACCCGATGTTGACCATCAGCGTCGGACGGCGGCCGTATTTGTCGGCGAGCCAGCCGAAAATCAATGCGCCGAGCGGGCGCATCATCAGGGTCAGCATGATCGCGACCGCGACCGACGGAATGTCCGTATTGAATTCCTGCGCGATATCTTTCAATACGAACACCATCAGAAAGAAATCGAATGCGTCGAGCGTCCAGCCTAGATAGGCGGCGATCGTGACGTTTCTCTGTTCCCGTGTCCAGCTCATTGGTTGTTTCTCCTGAGTATTCACATTCCGCGTTTGATCGCGGCCGGAACCGCAGCCCTTGCGCCTTATAGCAAGCGCCTTCCGGCGAGTGTACGCCGAGCATTAAGCGTTTGCATGGTTGAAGCCGTTTTTCTCCGTGTTAATGCGCGCAGCAATTGTCGTGCTGAATGAGTAACGCAGGTTTAATGTCGGGTAAATGTAAATGTCGGTTTATTGGGATGGGTTTTTTGTAATATTTATCGGGATTATCCGGGAGCCGATTTTTATCAAGTTTATGGCAATGGCATTGGGTGCGCGGACCGGTTTCATGCTGCCCGCAGCCCGGGATGAGCGGGGAGGCCGCATCCCGGCATAACGACGCGGCGACTTCCGCGCCGAACAGGAATACCGCCGCGCAGAAGTACAGCCACATCATCAGCACCGCGAGCGAGCCGGCTGCGCCGAACACGCCCGCCGTGCCCGCATGCACGAGATAGAAGCTGAACAGATGCCGGCCCGCCGTAAACAGCAGGCTCGCGATGGCGCCGCCCACGAGCGCGGGCCGGAAGGGCACCGCGGCGTCGGGCAGCCACTTGATCAGCGCGCCTAGCCCGACGGCCAGAATGACGAAACCGAGTAACGATTGCAGCACGTCTGCAACGATGCCCAGCGCCGAATTGCCGAACAGCGCACCGCCGAGGGTCTGAATCGCGGCATCGACGACGAGCGAAACGACCAGCAGAAAGCTGAGCCCGATCAGCAGACCGATGGACACGAGTCGCGCGCGCACCAGCAGCGCGATCCCGGCGATGCCTTTGCGCGGGTGGGCGGCAAAGACGATGTCGAGCGCGGTATTCAACGATGAGAACGTGGCCGACGCGCCGACCAGCAGCAGCGCGAGCGAGAACGCGGCGGCGACGCCGCTTCCGCCCGCGTAGTGCGCGTGGGCGACGATGTCCTGCATCGCGCGCGCCGCGTCGTTGCCGACCAGTTGCCGCGCCTGCTCGAAAAGCCGCCCCTGGGCGGCATCGCGGCCGAAGATCCAACCGATGACCGCGAGCACGAGCAGCAGCGTCGGGGCCAGCGAGAACGCCGAATAGAACGCGATGCTGGCGCCAAGCATCGCGCATCGGTCCGACAGAAAACGGCTGGCGGCGTCGCTCGCAACGTTGATCGTGCGGCGCCAGCGAGCGGGCCTCGCTGCGGTTTTCGGTTGCTGTGCTGACATGCTGTCCTCGGCTTGCGGCTGCGCGCGAACGCTCGCCTCGCGCTACCGCGACGATAAAGTGGCTGCGTCGAGCGCTGATGCAGCACGACGCGCGCCAGCCATCAGCGGCCCGTGCCGGTTCGCGCGCCGCACCGAACCTTCATGTAAAGTTATTTCGCCAACTTATCGACATATCGCTATGTCCGTGACGCCATCGCCTTCGTTGCTCGACGAGATGCTCGACGCTGTCGTGCGCCGCTATCGCCTGCCGGCGCTCGCGGCCGTCTGCGCGCCGACGCCGCAAGCGAGCCCCGCCACCGTGCTCGCGCTCGCGATCGAGCAGGCTCGCGAGGCGAGCGCGCGTGACGATGCGCCGGATGCCGCGAACCAGCGCTTCTTCGTCGAGGCGCTGGCGCGCATGATTCGCGAGGCGCTGCGCGAGGAAGCCGGCGACCCGGTGTTTCAGGCGATGCTGCTACGGCATCGCAGCGTGGTGGTGCGCGAGTACGCGTCGCTGGCCGCGCACGCGAGCGTCGATCGCCGGCTGATCTACGCGGCCGTCAATGCGATCGCACATCCGGCCAAACAGCAGCGGCTGCTCCCCGGTCCGCAACGCGATGCGCTAGCGCGTCTGCACGCGCTCGCGGTCGCCGAAGCGTGGCCCGAACTGGCAGTAGCCGTGCAAACTTGCATCGATACGCCGCAAATCGCGCACGACGCGGCGCTGCAACGCGGTCTCGCGCAATTGCTAGAAAGTGCCGCGTTGCAGCGCTTACGCCGCCTTGACGCGCTCACGTCCGACGAGCGCGTGCGCCACTACCAGACGCTGTGGGATCGTCAGGGGCCGCGCCCGGGAAGCTCGACCGCGGTCGAGCGAGGCTTGAGTTCGAAGCAGCGCGGCGCCGCGGTCGAAGCGTTGGCCGCCGATGCACTCGACGCACTTGCGCAGCGCCTCAATGACGCTCAGGGAGCGGTCGCCACCTACCGCGTCGTGAACTCGATGCGCGTGCCGGCCGCGATACCCGCAAGCCATGAGCGCGCCAAAACCGAATGGGATGTGGTGCTGCTGCGCCAGGCACAGCCCCCGGCCGACGCAGCGGCGTGGGACGTATGCCTGCTCGTCGAAGCGAAGGCATCGGTCGACGCGGCCACCACCGATCTGCCGCGGCTCGTGCGCGGACTGACGCTGCTGGCGCACGCGGACCCGCACACTGTCTACTCGTTTCGCACGCAGCAGGGGACGGTGCATTTGAGCGGCGCGTCGCTTGCCGCGCTGACGAGCGACGCAACCGGTCTTCGCAGCACCGTGCTCTATTGCTGTGACGCTCCCGTCGAAGCGGCGCCGCGCGTGCTGAGTCCCGCGAGCCGGATGCAGTTGCTGTCGGCCCAAGCCAGCCTCGATTTCGCAGGTGCGCTGGCGGACGGACGCGACGCCGACTGCGCGGATCTCGAACCGGTATGGCATCAGTTGCTCGAATCGCCGAGATGGCGGACGGTGCTCGATCAGTACGCGACGCTGCGCGAGGTTCGCGAATTGATGGTGCATCCGGACGACTTGCGGGCCGCGGTCGGCATCGCGGACGCGAGACGGTTGAGCGCGGCGCGCTAGGCCTCTGATGAAGAGGTGGCGCGCGCGTTGCTCGTGGCGATAGATCTTCGAGCAAAAAGGAGTGGTGATGGAAACGCCGTCGAAGCGACTGTCGGACACGCGGGTGCAGGTTGCCAGCAAGATCTACCAATTTCGCTCGCCGCAGGAGGCGGACCGTTTCGTGCAATGTCTGCGCGACGGGGGTGCGAGCCGCTGTGTCGCGGACGTTCCGCCCGAGACCGCAACCGATGCCTATCCCCCGGGAACCCGCACAGGGTCGGGCGCGGGCATCACGATCGCGCCGCCGCCAGGCGGGCTCGATAGCGACGAGTAACGCGTTTGCGACATGCAGGTTTGCGACATGCGCGTATGCGACGTGCGCACGTGCAACGTGCGTGTGCGCGCCTCACGCGTCAGCGCACCGGCTCCAGCATCACCGAGAGCGTTCCCCGCTCGCTTTGCACCCCTGCCGCGAGATCGATCTGGTGAGGCGTCAGCGCGGCGATCGCTCGCTGCAGCCTTGGGGCGAACGTCGTGGCGAAGCGGGCGAGCGCCGCTTCGCGCGCGGCGCCTTCATCGTTGGCGACATCGCGCAACTCGTCGAGCGGCAAGCCGACGAACAGATCGAGCGGGTAGGGCGGCGCTTGCGGCTCCATCGCGATGTCCGGACCGGCCGGCACGCGAATGCGTAATCCGGGCTGCAGATGCTCGTGCAGTTCGGCGAGAACTTCGTAATCGGCGTCGGCGGGAAGAGCGCTTCTGGCTTCCTCCCGCAGGAACGGCTCGACGCCTTCCAGCCGCGCCAGTTCTTCATCGCTCAGTACCATGTGAGTTTCCTCCGAATGGGGCCGTGCTTATCGGTCTTCGTCGAGGCGCCGCTGCGACGCCGACAGGGGGGCGGCGTGCTCGCCCAGTGTCCGGTCGATCAGATAGCGGCCCTGTTCGATGCCGGCGCGCAACGCTTCGGCCTCGGTGAGCCATTCCGGCGTCACGGGCTCCACGTTGGCCAGATTGGCCGGGATCTCCATCGGCCGACCGTCGCGCGAAATCGACACGTCGGCGATCCAGGCGCCTAGCGAGTTCCGATGCGCGGTCACCGTAATCAGCGCGCCGCGGTGCGCGCCATGCATCGCGTGGAGGGGGGCGCGCTCGTCGCGCCCGGCCGGCATCGCGCGTCCGTCCGCGGTAGTCATATCGGAGCCGGTCTCGCCGATGCTAGCGCCGGCGCTGTGGTCAGTGTGATCGGTTGGGGGGAGCGGGGTCATGCTGTCCTCGGCGAGCGAATGATCTGCCAGAGTCGAGCAAGCCCTGTGCCGCCAGCGCGAACGCGTGAAGGCATCAATCCGGCTACGGGCACGCGGCGTGCGATCGTTCAGCGCGGGCCCGGCTCTTGCGCTGCGTTCAGCGCTGGTGTCGCTTCGCTCTGTCGGCCGAGGGGCGAAGTCTTAGCTGATCGCGGCCGGCGCAAATGAATCGTGAGGAGGACGCAATGTCAATCCATGCGAAGGTCACGAGGTGGCGCAACGTCGGGCGATTCTGCGTCGAACGCGTCACCGACTATAGCGAACTGTTCTCGCTGGAAGTCGAGGAAACGCGAAAGCGCCTGGTGCGCGAACTGAGCGCACTCGTGGCGCTGGCAGTCGCGGGGCTGTTCACGCTGTCCTTCATTTGCATCGCGATCATCGCCACCGCGTGGCAGACGCCTTACTTTCTTGGCGTGGTCTGGGGCGTGGCTGCCGCGTGGTTGCTCGTGTGCATCGTGTCTTTGCTGGTCTTGCGGGCGCAAAAACCGGCGCAATCGCTGCACGTGCTCAAGGCCGAGATTCACTCCGATCTCGACGCTCTCAGGGAGTCGCTCAAATGAGTCAGCCACGTCACGCAAACGAGCTTGCCCGGATCACCATTCTGGAACGCATGGAGGCATCGCGAACCGCCTTGGTCGCGGCGAACCGGACTGCCGTGTTGCCGACGGCGCGGGCAGCGTCGCGCTCCCCGGTCAGCACCGTGTTCGCGTCGCTCGCCGAGGCGCCGCATGTCGCGTTGCTGCTCGCTTTGGTGGTCGGCGGCATCGTGCTGGGGCCGCGCCGCACGCTGTCGATCGCGGGCCGCTCCGGTGTTACGGCGTGGATCGCCCGCAATGTGCGAAGGGCGATCGCTCAGTGACGCGCTCACGGCTCGTGCATCGTCTTCTGGAATCGAACGAGCGGTTCGGCCAGATCGTCGTGGCGCTCCGAGCGAAAGCACACTGATCGTTCATGCGCCGATCGGCTTCGCCTGGTTCCCCGCGAAGTCCCAGTACAGCGCCTGCTTCGTCTCGACTGGCGCGGGCAGCAATCCCGCGCGATAGAACGCGTCGGCGATCGTCTGCTGCTCGCTGAAGTTCGGCGGCGCGACTGCTCGTACCCGATAGCTGCGCCGGGCATTGGCGCGTTCGATCGTCGGCGCGTCGAGGCCCCACACCGGCGCGAGCGTGTTGGCCGCGTCGAGCGGATTCGCGCGCAGCCAGTCGCCGGCCGTCTTCAACTGCTCGAACACGGTCTCGATGATCTGCGGATGCGCGTCGGCGAACGCGCGCGACGCGAGGTAGTACCGCTGATAGGACGCGAGGCCCGCGCCGTCGCTCAGTATGCGCACGTCGCCGTCGCGCTCGACTGACGCTACATAGGGGTCCCACGTGATCCAGACATCGACGCTGCCGCGCTCGAACGCGGCGCGGCCATCGGCCGGGCTCAGGTAGTTCACGCCGACGTCAGTGGGCTTGAGCCCCGCGCGCGCGAGTGCCGCAAGCAGCAGATAGTGGCTGCCCGCCGCCTTCGTCACCGCGATCCGGCGGCCCTTCAGATCGGCTAGCGTGCGCAGCGTGCCGTCCTTCTTCACGATGATCGCCTGCGCGCCCGGCGACGGCGCTTCCTGCGCGACATAGACGAAGCGCGCATGCGCGGCCTGCGCGAAGATCGGCACGGTGTCGGCGACATCGGCGCTGAAATCGACGGCATCGACGTTGAGCGCTTCCGTCAGCGGCAGTCCGCTCGCGAACTCGTTCCAGGAGATGCGCACGTTGAGCGGGGCGAGCGCTTTTTCCAGCGATCCGCGTGCTTTCAGCAATGTGATGAGCGTAGAAGACTTCTGATAGCCGATGCGCAGCGCGACAGGCGCGCTCTGCGAGAAGCCGCGCGGAGCGCTGGCGGCCAGTAGTGATGCCACTGCGAAGCGGGTGAATGCGCGCCGGGTTATTTGCGTCATGACGTGGGCGTCCTGTCGAGCGGTGAAAACGGGAGAATCGAGCCATCGTAACAACCCGATGTCATCGCGCTAACCGACGGATTGAGCTATCGATCGCAGTGATCGTCATATGAGGCAGGCCACAACGCTTTTCGCGACTTCGCGATCCGTATAATGCAGTCCAGTTGATTACGAGCGTGCTCGCGTCAACGCTGACGCAGCTGTCCGGTGCCCATGAATTACGGACAGCCGCAGCATCGCACCGGGTTCCTATACTGCGTCCGCTGTTCATGGGACGCCATGTCGACGGTGAGCGGAGCAGAACGTTGCGGACAAATAGAAGTAAAAAGCGCTGTGCAAATGAGACAAGGCGAGACCGCGCGCCCCAGCTGACCTACACTCGTCGGCAGCGGCATCGGCGCGGTATCGGCCCTTACGCCCGCGTTGCGCGCGGGTGCCAGTCAACGTCGGTGGAACATCATGGCTCCCAGTGCTGACGAATTAGCGAGCCGTCCAGCCAAACAGGCTGATTACGCCCGAGAGAACCAGTCGCTGCTGCGGCTCGCGCGTGCGCAAACCGGCTCGCGTGAACACCTGCTGAACGCGATTGCCAGCGAGGCCATGGCGCTGTGCTGCGCGGGCAGCGCGGGCATCAGTCTGGTCGAGGGGCCGCCCGATAGCCGGCGCTTCCGCTGGCTCGCGGTGGCGGGCCTGTGCGCCGGTCTGGAGGGGCGCACGACCGCGTGGGACGAATGTCCCTGCGGCGTCACGCTCGAAGGGGGCGCGGCGCGCCTGTTCGTCGATCCGCAACAGCAGTACCCCAGTCTGAACTTTCCGGGCGTCGAGGTGCCCGAGGGGATCGTCGTACCCATTCCGTGCGATAACGGCCACCTGGGCGCGATATGGGTGATGTCGCACAACACCGGGTGCCGCTTCGACAGCGAAGACGCACGGGTGCTGTCGGATCTGGCGATGGTCGCGGGCGCGGCCGTGACGATGGTCAACGTTCGCGACGACGGCGCGGACAACGACCGCCGCCACAACGAATTCATCGCGATGCTCGCGCACGAGCTGCGCAACCCGATGGCGCCGATCGATGGCGCCATCGCCGCGGCGAAGCGTCTGGTGCTCGACAACGGCAAGGCCGACGCGGTGCTGACCATCGCGCAACGGCAGATGAAGCATCTGCGCACGCTCGTCGACGACCTGCTCGACGCCGCGCGTCTAAAGCACGGAAAGCTGACGATCCGGCGCAGCGATACGCTGCTGGCCGAGATCGTCTCCGACGCGGTGACCACGATCGACCACGACGTGCGCTCGCGCGGCCATACGCTGAGACTGACCGGTCTGGACAGCGCGATTCCGGTGCGCGCCGACCATGTGCGGCTCAGTCAGGTGCTTGGCAATCTGCTGTCGAACGCGGCGAAGTACACGCCGGCGGGCGGACTCATCGAGCTGACGGTGCGCGCGCGAGACCCGCTCGATGCACAGATGCTCGTGATCGAAGTCAGCGATAACGGCATCGGCCTCGATGCGTCGATCGCGCCGCATGTGTTCGACCTGTTCGCGCAGTGCTCGAGCGGCAGCGCGCGCTCGGAAGGCGGGCTCGGCATCGGTCTGGCAGTCGCCAAACGGCTGGTGGAGCTGCACGATGGCGAGATCGACATCCATAGCGATGGGCCGGGCCGCGGCACCCGGGTCACATTGCGTTTGCCGATCCTGCGAACGCAGCCGCTAGCGCCGCCTGCCGACGCCGCCGACAAGGGCAGGGAGTTCCGGGCGCTGCGTATCGTTCTGGTGGACGATAACGTCGACGCGCTGCACGTTTTGTGCGTGCTGCTCGACCTCGAGGGTTATCGCGTGTCCGCGGTCGACAACGGTCGCGCGGCCATCGAGCTGATCGCGCGAACGAGGCCGGAGCTTGCCATCGTCGACGTGGCGATGCCCGTCATGGACGGCTTCGAGGTGGCGCGCAGAATTCGCGCGAACCCCGAGCTGAACGGCACGATACTCGTCGCGCTGACCGGCTATTCGTCGGACTCGGACCGCAGCCGGACGCTTGCCGCGGGCTTCGATCATCATCTGAGCAAGCCGTTGTCGCTGGAGAAGCTGCGGGACGTGCTGGCGAATTCGGCGGAGCGGCTGGTTCGCGGCGGTCGGTGACCCGGCGAGTCTGCGCAACTTTGCCAGCCTGCTAGACTGGAAATTGCCCTGCAAGCCACGGAGGGAGATATGACGACCGTCTACGTCGTAAAGACCGGCGATAAGTTCCTCTGCACCGCGGAGGACGGCGATATCGGCATGGCGCCGGAGATCAAGGAAGCCACGTCGTTTCGCTCGTACGAGGAAGCGAATAAAGTCGCGACCGAGAACGCCGACCCCGGATACGAAATCCTGACCGTCGACGTTAACAAACGCTGATGAGGTGTTAGCTGTTCGCGTCCGCGCGCTCAGCGAAAGAGGGTTAGCAATTCAGCAGGCGCCATGCAATATGGCGCGGTGCGGGTGTGTGCGAAATTCGGCACGTACTCCAATAGCCCAGCGCATCGTCACGATTTCCGGCTGAGCAAATGCGCACAGCACGACTCTCCATGCCGTCCCTGGCAGGGACGGCATGCTCTGCATCGTCGAGCTGGTCAGACGGGCAAGCTCAAGATCCGCCAAAGAACACCGGCTTCATCCCAGTCGCGCCGGCCGGATGGCCCATCTGCTGCGTACCGCTGGTCGCAGGGCCATAGCCGCTGCTCTGACCTGCGGCAGGGGCGGTGGTGGTCGGCATATAGGTAGGAAAGTCGACGGTATTCGCATTGGCCGGATTGAAGCCGGCTTGCTCGAGTTGCGCGATCTCTGCCTGGACTTGTGCGTGCGTCAGCGT
Source organism: Paraburkholderia atlantica (assembly GCF_009362785.1). Taxonomy (GTDB): domain Bacteria; phylum Pseudomonadota; class Gammaproteobacteria; order Burkholderiales; family Burkholderiaceae; genus Paraburkholderia; species Paraburkholderia atlantica. Next base: position 97,265 of record NZ_WHNQ01000007.1, on the reverse strand, counting down.
GCTTTCGGTCTGTGCCACCGATGCGATTGGCAAAGCCATGACAGCGACCGCGCAAACTGTGTGGACTAACGTCTTCATGATGGCCCACCTCCTTGTTAATGACTCCGGCTGACTCGCGCTTCGCTTTTCGCGGTCAACTGATCAAAGATTAGGTGAGGAACCAAACAGTGTTCGTTTATTTTTTATGGTATCGGCCTCGTCGATCAGCCGACGCTGATCGACGAGGCCGAACGCGCTGATGCCGGCCGCGCATCCGATACCAGACTTCCGGACACGAGCCGACATCCTCGGATGCCGCCGTCGAACAGCTCAGGTGCGCGTAATCGAAGCCCCACCGTCGACCAACGAAGCCGTGCCCGTCACGAAGGACGAATCGTCGGAAGCGAGGTACAGCGCCGAGCGGGCAATCTCTTCCGGCTTTGCGACCCGCTTGAGCGCGTGCAGCCCGGTCACGAAGGTCTGCGATTCAGCCGTATCGTTCATGCCGCGATACATCTCCGTGTCCACCGCGCCCGGCAGGATCGCGTTGACACGCACGCCTTGCGCGCCGTATTCGGCCGCGAGCGCTTGCGTGAGTCCGATCAGCCCGGCTTTGCTCGCGGCATAGGCGGCCGTCCCCGGGAACGCGAACGAGTAGCCGACGAACGTCGACGTGAAGATGATCGATCCGCCGCCTTGCTTGATCATTTCAGGAATCTGATGCTTGGCGCCGATAAACGCGCTAGTCAGGTTGGTGGCCAGCGTCGCTGACCAGCCTGCTTCCGACACGCCGGTCGACGGTCCCATCTCACCGAGCGTCCCCGCATTGTTGTACGCGATGTCGAGACGGCCGAAACGGCTGACGGCGAGTGCGACCAGCGCTTTCGCGAATTCTTCGGATTGCACGTCCCCCGCCAGCGAGACAGCCGTACCGCCGTCGCGAGCGATCTCGCTGACCAGCGTCTCGAGTTCGGCTTCGCGGCGTGCGGCCACCACGACCTTCGCGCCTTCCGCGGCGAACAATTTTGCGGCAGCGCGACCAATGCCCGCGCTGGCGCCGGTGACGATAGCGACTTTTCCTGTCAAGCGATGCATGTTGAATCTCCGGTTTGATCATCGGCCGATGCCCGATGCGTCGGCTCGTTGAGAAGCACTATAAGATTCCGCTCTTGAGACAGAAAGACCAAAAATATGGCGTTATCATTCAGTTTTTATGAATGATCGGAGCGCCATATGGACCGGCTGCGCGCATTCGAGGTCTTCGTAACCGTGGTCAACCGGGGCAGCTTTGCGCGCGCGGCCGATGCGCTCGAAACCTCGCCGGCGAACGTGACCCGCTATGTGAATGACCTGGAGGCGCACCTCGGTGCGCGACTGCTGAATCGCACCTCACGCAGATTGTCTCTTACCGAGGCCGGCGAAACGCTTTATTCGCGCTGCAAGGCCATTCTCGAAGACGTTGCCGAAACGGAAGGACTCGTGTCGACAACGTCGATCGAACCGCGTGGACGGCTGCGTATCAATGCACCGGTCAGCTTCGGCATTCAGCATCTCGCGCCGCTGTGGCCGCGGTTCATGCAGCAATATCCCGACGTCGAGCTCGACATCACGCTGATAGACCGCGTCGTCGATATCGTCGAGGAGGGCTTCGATCTCGCCATCCGCATCTCGCGCGCCGGCACGGTCGATCACGCGGCCCGCAAACTGGCGACGTCGACGAACATCCTGTGTGCATCGCCCGAGTATCTGAAGCGTTGGGGACATCCGGAAACGCCGCTGGACCTGCTCAGACATCGATGTATCGGCTACACGTATGCGGCCACCGCGGACCTGTGGCAACTGATCGACAAACACGGCAAAACGCATGCTGTCGAGGTGAGCTGCCAGATGCACACCAATAACGGCGACACCGCGCGCGCGGCGGCGCTCGCCGGGCACGGCGTGATCTGGCAGCCGACCTTTCTGATCGGCGAGGACCTTCGCGCGGGCCGGCTGCTGCGGGTCTTGCCCGACTACCGCTTGCCGGATATCGATGTGCTCGCGCTGTATCCGAGTCGTCGCCACGTGAGCGCAAAAGTTCGTGCGGCAATCGATTTCCTGGCCGACGCGTTCTCCGGCGTGCCGCCGTGGGACAAGACGTGAAGGGGATGTATGTCGGCAACCCCTGAAACGGGATGCCTGCAATAGCGGACAGAGGCCGCCTGGTATGGCGCGTTCGATAGCATGATTCAACTGGAATTCGGCCTGTCACCGTTCTTTAATGTGCCATATGGCGCGTAATGCAGGAGAGCTATACCCCCGATGAAAGCTGCAAATTGAATCGCCGGCACGGTCGCCCTCCAACAAGCTCACGCATCGGCAGGTCTGGATCAGCGATGTCCCGGAACAAGAACCGACGGGAGACATTCGTGAGAACATTGGGCGCCATCATGGCTGGTCTGATCTGCTGTTCATGCGCAGCGGCAGCCTGCGCCGCCGACATCAAAGGAGCCGGCAGCACGTTCGCCGCCCCGCTCTATACCCGCTGGGCCGCCGACTACCAGAAGTCGGGTGGAAGCAGGGTGATCTATCAGGGCACAGGATCGTCCGATGGGCTCAAGCAGGTGATCGCCCGCGAAGTCGACTTTGCGGGCTCGGACGCTCCACTGACCGACGATCAACTGACCCGCAACGGCTTGCGGCAATTTCCAACCGTGATCGGCGGCGTGGTGCCCGTCGTGAACCTTCCGGGGCTCAAAGCCGGCGAGGTGATGCTGACGGGGCCGGTCATCGCTGAAATCTATCTCGGCAAGATTCAGTTCTGGGACGACCCGGCAATCGTGCGGTTGAACCCAAAGATCAAGATGCCCAATTACCCGATCGCCGTGGTGCGTCGCCAGGATGGTTCGGGCACGACGCTGATCTGGACTCACTACCTCGCGCAGGTCAGTCCGGAATGGAAGCGCAGGGTCGGCGAAGGCACTAGCGTGCGATGGCCGCTCGGCATCGGCGGCAAAGGCAACGAGGGCATTGCCACGTACGTCGGCTATCTGCCCGGCGCAATCGGCTATGTCGCCTGGGATTTCACGAAACAGAACCGCTTGAAGTACGTGGCCATGACCAATGCGGCGGGCAATGTCGTTCAGCCCAGCGGCGTTACCTTCAAGGCCGCGGCAGCGAGCGCCGACTGGTCCGGTTCCCTGTCGCAGTTGCTGACCAACCAGCCGGGCAAGGATGCCTGGCCGGTCATGGGCGCGACCTATGTGTTGCTTCCCGCGACGCCGAACCAGCCGGGCCACGACGAAGCCACCTTGAAGTTTTTCGAATGGGCGTTGAGTCATGGCGGACCGACCGTCAACGCGCTGGACTACATACCGCTGCCGGACCTGGTGGTGACGAAGATCCGCTCACAATGGCCCGCCGATCCAGGCGACAAACCGGTGCGCAAAGTGATCGCGGTGCCGTGAGCCGAACTGCGCCCGGTGTCGCCGCGATGGCTAACCCAGGCGATGTGGCGCGGTAATCTCGCCGGTGGCGAGCGGCTGTTGCGAGTCGCTGACGAAGCAGGCTGATGCGACGTGTATCCGGAGCGTGCATACAGGGACCTACGATGTACGCGAACTCGACGAAAGGGTGTCGTCAGGACGAGTGGGGTGAGCTGGTCCTGATCGTGATGAAGACGAGCCTGGCGGTGGCTCACGAGCTGGGACTGACGCCTGACGCCGTTCTCGACTGTGCCGCGAGGCATCTGCGCTTTCAGGATTTCCGGTGTTTCGCAGCCGCGATGCTGGGTGCTGCGCGCGCGCAAGCGTGCTGTCGCCGGCGCGACGTCGGTCCGTCAGTGGAGGCGTCATACATCAAGACCCTTGCTGCACGCGTCGATATCGACAGGAACGTCCTTGCATTCATGCCGGCGCAATGCACAGTCGCGCCTCGGGACCACGCGAGAGCGCCTGCTCACGTCTATGAAAAGGTCGCCGCGGCCCTTCAGCAGTTGAAAGAAGACGTGCAGCGCGTCTTTTCGCGCGGCAGCGACGCTTTCAGCCGTGCCGACATCGAAGGCGCATCCGGCTTCGCAAAGGCGCTTGCGGCGATCATGCCGGCCGACAACGATGCCAACGCCTTCGAGCGCGCATTCGCCGCGGTTTTGCAGGTGCGGTTTTCATCGCAACTCCACCTCGTACCTGGCGATGCGGAGCCCGTGCTGCGTGTTCAGGGTATCGATGTCGATGTTCAACGCAGCCAGACGCCCTTGCCCTGATGGAGAAGCGTTTTGCAAATCCGTGCAGGCGTGTCTTGCGCATGTCGATTTCCCCCTTGATCATTCGTCGTAGTTACTGGAGGCGCTGTTGCCTCCCGACATTTTCGTCTTCACAGGGAAAACTCAAATGCGCGTCATGGTCATCATCAAGGCAACTCCCGAATCGGAAGCCGGGCAAATGCCGAGTACGGAACTCCTCACGGCGATGGGGCAGTACAACGAGCAATTGGTCAAGGCCGGCATCATGCAGGGCGGCGACGGGTTGAAGCCGAGCTCGGCCGGCGTTCGCGTGCGGTTCTCAGGCAAGGACCGCAGCGTCATCGACGGTCCGTTCGCCGAAACCAAGGAATTGATTGCCGGGTACTGGCTGTGGCAGGTTCAATCGATGGACGAAGCGATCGAATGGGTAAAGCGCTGCCCGAATCCGATGATGAGTGATTCGGAGATCGAGATTCGCCCGTTCTTTGAGCCTGCGGACTTTGGCGAAGCCTTTACACCCGAGCTTCAAGAAGAGGAAAACCGTCTGCGCAAGCAAATCGACGGGCAGATGCGTTGACGATTCTCACCGCATCAGCGTGCGGGGTATGCGCAGGCAATCCCGTTACGACCGTGTGAGACACGAGGCGGGCTTCCGAGCCGTTGTCCGGAAGCCCAACTTCATTGGGCGATGATTGCCGTCAGTGCGAAGGTATCTGCTCGATCTTGGCGGCGCTCAGGTCGCTCGGGAAGCAGTGAGGATGCTCGAAGCCCATCGGGGACCCGCTCGTCGAGTAGACGATGTTATCCGTGTTGTTCGGTCCTTGGCCGGCGGGGACACTGCCGAGCCCCGCGAGCTTGCGCATGCGATACGCGATCGCATGATCGGCGCAGGCGCTATCGCCACTCACGCCTAATCCTCCGATGACTTTCCCTCCCGCATAAAGTGCGACGCCGCCGCCGAAGGTAATGACGCCGCCAAGCGTGTGTCCGATGCCGCTGCCCTGTTCGAGGAAGCGCGCGTCAAAAGGATTCGAATTATTCAGTCCATAAAGGGAGCCGCCCGGTTGCGTGGCCGCGTAGAGGTTTGCCGTGGATAGCGCGAGTGCATCGTTGCTGAAACCGTTCGCGGTATAAGCCTTCGCGATGGCGATGGCCCGACTACCGGGCCAGGCGTCCCCGGTCACGATCACCGAACAGAGATGTCCCTGCCGATCGACGATGGCCGCCCACATCCGGTTGGGTTTGAAGATCCCGCCGTTGCCATCGGGCAGGTTCACGACCGTATGCAACTGCCTTTCCACCAATGCGACGGTACCTTGCGGTAGCGTGCATCGGGCTTGTGGGACATCATCGTCGCCAGTCGCGCGACTTTCTTGCGAAAAGGACGCAATGCAAAACGCTGCGACAGCGACGGTAAGCATCTTACGCATGACGATTCTCCTGACGATCGATTTGACAGCAGGCGCGCTGTGGGCGGGAAGGTGGACAAACAGTAGGACAGCAGATGAAACAAGCGACTCATTGCTGTTGGATGCGGGCACGAACTCATGGCAGCGAAGGTATCTCGCTGATCTGAGAGTTCGTGTAAATAGTGAAGACCATCATGCAAAGGGGAATGGCCAAAACAGAGTCCACGTCAGCCACGCGGCACGTCAGAAACGTCATGGTGATGGCGATGGTTTTGATGGATTGGATGGCGCGGCATATAGTTGGCGCGTGCGAAACACTTTCCTCGGAGATCGACGCGATGCCTTATCTGCAACTTGATGTAAACGATCACTACTCTGTCGAGAGTAAAAGACTGCTCGCAGCGAAAATGAGTGAGACGTATGCCCGAATGATGTCGGTCGATGTCAGGCGAATCAGCGTGGCCATACGAGAACTCGGTCCGGGTAGCGTATGGCGCATTGCGGAGGAGAGCGGGGAGCCGGTGCCGGTTGCGTTGATGATGCTCGATATCAGAAGAGGGCGGCCGCCTGAGTTGCGCATGGAGTTGGCCAAAGCCCTTTGCTCGCTCTGCATCGAGATTCTGGGCTTGCGGCAAGACCGGCTCAACGTTGAATTCACTCAGCACTCGGGCGACGAGATGTATCACCCGGCGCTCGGAGGTTACAGTCCGGAATGGGAGCCGGGCCAGCGATGAGGCTTCGCCGGATCGGATCTGCATCCGCTGCGCCACAACCTGAGCCAAAGTAGGAGAAGGACCATGAGCAGGCTTGCCACATCCCTGGCGGAGAATCGACGGACGCGACCGTGGTGGATCGTCTTGATCGCCACGGTGTTGTGTTTCTTATGTCACAGCGTCGTCGCGCAAGCAGACGACAGCGCCGCCCGCCTGCGCGAGAAATATCAAAGTCTGACGCAGCAACTCGCGCACAACCCGTTTCATCGACCGCTGTACCTCGAATCTCAGGAGCTGCCGTCGGCGCTCAAGGGCGATATCTACGGTGTGCTCAACTATCCTTTCGCGGCGGTCAGCGGCGCGCTCAGCGACCCGGCTCAGGGCCCGGCCAACTGGTGCGACGTGCTGATCCTGCATCTGAACACCAAATACTGCCACGCGTCGATTAGCGATAGCGGGACGGTCCTCACCGTGAACATCGGCAAGAAGACCGAGGAAACTCTTTCGTCGTCGTACCGCGTGCAATTCAACTTTCGCCCGGTGGCGAGCACCGCTGATTATTTTCGCGTCGAGCTCTCCGCGGCCACGGGTCCGCTGAGCACGAAAGACTACCGTATCGTGCTTGAAGCGATCCCGGTCGGCGATAACCGCACCTTTATTCACCTGACCTACGCATACGGATACGGCACCGCGGGACGGATCGCGATGAAAACCTATCTGGCGACGATCGGCAGCGACAAGGTCGGCTTTTCCTTGACGCCCGATTCGTCGACGAGCGAGCCGCAATACATCGGCGGCGTGCGCGGCCTGGTCGAACGCAATACGATGCGCTATTTCCTCGCCATCGATGCCTATCTTGGCGCGCTTTCCAGCCCGCCCAACGCCCGGCTCGACAAACGTCTGGCTGACTGGTTCGATGCGACCGAGCAGTTTCCGCGGCAATTGCACGAGGTCAGCCGCGCCGACTATATGCAGATGAAGCACAACGAGTATCAACGTCAGCAGACCGCCCAGTGACGAGCGCGGCGTCTGATCAATGCAACGCCATCACGCGTTGAAGATTTTTTCGCCTGGATGTCGATCGGGTGGTGCGTCGAGCGTCGTTAGCTGGTAAGACAATCGGTCAGGAACCCCTCGTAATCCGACTCAGGAGCACACACTGTGAACAGACTCGACCATCCGATCCTGCAAGTTCTGGAAGGCTACACAGCCGCGGTATGGGCCAAAGACGTGGACGCGTTCGTCGCGCTCTACGACCGCGATGCGGTGATCTTCGACATGTGGGGTACATGGTCGTACAACGGCATCGCATCGTGGCGCGCGATGGCGGAGGGCTGGTTCGGTTCGCTGGGTGCGGATCGCGTGATCGTCGATTTTAGCGAGGCGCAAACGATGGCCGCCGCGGACCTTGCCGTCATTCACGCCTTCGCGACATACAAAGCCGTCGACGCGAACGGCCAGGAACTGCGTGCGATGGACAATCGCCTGACCATGACGCTGAGGCAGCAGGCCGACGGATGGAAGATCGTCCACCAGCACACCTCTTCTCCGGTCGAAGCCGGCACGGCGCAGGTGATTTTCAGGCGCTAGCGGTCTGGCGGTTCGACAGCGCGCTTCGACTCGCGAATAATCATGGCTGCGCGACTTTCCCATTAGCGACATACCTTCTTTCTGAAAGCAGCCATGAAACCATTGCTTGCCGGCCAATGCCTTTGCGGTGCCGTCCATTACTCGGTAAAGGACGAATTCGTCTACGCGTTGAACTGCCACTGTTCAAACTGTCGGCGCGCAACCGGCTCGGCGTTCAAACCCTTCGCGGGAATCGAGCGCGGCAAGCTGCGTATCACTGAGGGTGAACACAGCCTGCTGATTTTCGGCGATCAGCGCGCGTCGCACGATGTGCGCTGCAAAATATGCGGAAGCCTGATGTTCTCGGTGGTTCGTAACGGTGAATACGTTCACGTCACACTGGGAACACTCACGGATTCGCCTACCATCTCTCCCACTGCCCACATTTTCGTGGGGTCAAAGGCGCCGTGGTATTCGATCACTGATCAACTGCCGCAACACGACGAATTCGGGTAAACCGGCGCGGTCTTGCGAGTGGCGCAACCGCCTGCTCGTCATGCGCTATCAGAAGGATTTTCTCTCTCCTAGTAGTACAGCGTGACGACGATCGTATCGATGTAATCGCCGACCGCGAGATTGGGTTGCGCTGGCACGAGGCCATAAACGGTCAGCGAGGCCGTGTTGCCGGCAACGTCGGTCGTTCCCGCCACCATGCTTGCATCATCGTTACCCCACACCTGCGTGGTGCTGGCGTCCTGATACAGCTGATAGCGGACGAATCCGCCCGGTCCGGACATGCGGCGCATGGAGCCATCGAAATTCAGACCATTGTCGAGGCCCACGCGCCAGGACGTGCCCGGCGCACATTGGACACGGATGTTGCCGTTCTCGCGCAACTGGCTTTGAGGCGGCGCCACCGCCCCGAAGTCGATATCGGTGGCGGCGACCCAGCAGCCGTATTCGAAGGTCGCGTTGACACCCGACGAACTGAGATAGAGGCAGACCTGGTAGTAGTAGGTCTGGCCGCCCGAATAGTCTGGCTGGCAGTTCACGGTTATCGCGGACGTGGCCGCGCGGCCGCTGCTGCTGACGGTGCCGAAGCTCATCCCGAACGCGCCGCTGACATAGCAGGACTGCGAGTGAGCCAGCGGTGCATGAAGCGCGAGAGCCACGACGACCACGAGCCAGATCATCAGTGCGGTCGGCTTGCGCGGCAATGCGCGGGCTATCGGCATGGCTGATCTCCGAGGTCGATCCGGCCGTGTTGGGGCAGTTGGGCCGGCAGGGCCACGACGCACCGACCGGTGCTCAAGGGTACGGAAAGCCGTGCGTCCGCGGGCGGATTCTCGAGGAACACGCGGCCGTCATAGCCGATCGTCACAGGGACGTTGCCGGGGTCGAGCACGGCTTGCGTGCCCGCCGGAATCGCCTCGCCGGCGACGCTGTGCACGGAGAAGTCCAGCATCAGCATGGTCTGGATCTCGAAGCGCGCCAGCATGCCGCTTCCTGTCGAGGGTACCGCCTGCATACGCACGCGCTCTACGCTGACATCGGCCGGAAGCGCTCGCGGATCTATGGACAGATCATTGTTCTGCCATGCGTTCAGTGGTGTGACCAGCAGCAGGCCGTGATCGTCGGTGCTGCCGACCAGCCGGTTTTCCAGTTTGACCGGGACACCGGCTATGCCATCGGTCGAGACCGCGTGCGGTGTGGCCGGCGCATCGGTCGGATACCAGATTCCGGCAGTGAGCGGCGGCTCGGCGCCGTTCGGTATGTCGACCTTCTGAAAGCCGACCCCGGCGGCGCGGGCCGGCGCGCCCGGCATCAAGGCCAGCAGAACGGCGACGATCACGATCCATCTCACGGTGTTCTCCATGATTGTCGTCCGCGAGTTGAACGCGGGGCGGCTCGAGGCTATGAGACCAAAGTCCAATTGAATATTTGAGGTGCGGGTTCAATAGTAGTGGAACGCCGCGTTCTGTCCGACGACGAAACCGGCGCGATTCTCTTCCTGAAGATGCCGGAATTGCAGGCAGGCCTTGGTATTGGCGTCAAAAACGTTCCAGTGGGTTTGAGTTTTCGCGATTGCTGGCATATCACGGTGTCGCCGCGCAACCGCGCCGCGACCTGGCCGGAGAGGAACCTATGCTGCTCACACCGCTTTCCCAACGCACGCCTGCGAGAGAGATGCTCGATGTGCTGATCCGCGCCGGACTCATTGCGATCCTGGCCGTGTTCTGCTTTCGGATCTTCGCGCCGTTTCTTAACCTGATGGCCTGGTCGGTGATTCTGGCGATCACGCTGTATCCGCTGCAGGTCCGTCTGCGCCATACGCTCGGCGGCAAGGATGGTCTGATCGCCACGCTGATCATCCTTGTCGCGTTTGCCGTGATTCTGGTGCCCACGTATGCGCTGGGTCTCGCGGTCGCCGATTCGATCGAGAAATCGATAGCCATTGCGAAGAGCGGTAGCTTCCAGATTCCGCCTCCCGCGGAGTCGGTGGCGAGTTGGCCCATAGTCGGCCAGCGCGTGTACGACTTCTGGCTACAGGCATCGACGGACCTGACCGGCCTTGCGCATAAGTTCGCCCCGCAGCTGAAGGAGGCCGGCCTTGCCGTGCTGGCGACGGTGACGGGCCTCGGCGCCGGGCTGGTGATATTTTTTGTCGCGCTGATCATCGCGGGAATCCTGATGGCCCACGGCGAGAAGGGCTATCACAGCGCGGTGCAGATCGCCTCGCGCATCTCGGGCCCCGAGAACGGCGTTCAGATCGCCGATCTGTGCACGGCGACGATTCGCGCGGTGGCTCAGGGCGTGGTGGGCATCGCGTTTATCCAGATGCTGCTGATCGGCATCGGCTTCGTCGTGAAGGGGATACCCGGCGCGGGGCTGCTCGCGCTGGCCGTGCTGCTGCTCGGCATCATGCAACTGCCGGCCACGCTGATCACCATTCCGGTGATCGCCTTCGTGATCGTCACGGACGGCGTGAGCACCGCAAACATCATCTTCGCGGTTTATGTGTTCGTCGCGGGCCTCGCCGATAACGTGCTCAAACCCTTGATGCTGGGCCGCGGCGTCGCCGTGCCGATGCCGGTCGTGCTGATCGGAGCGCTCGGCGGCATGGTGACGGGCGGTGTGATTGGGCTATTCGTCGGGCCGGTGATGCTGGCCGTCGGTTATCAGCTGTTCTGGCGCTGGGTCCGAGACCAGCCGCAACCCACGCAAACCACGCAGATCCACGAACAGAAGCAGACCTGAAGCGCGAGGATGGCTCCGTGTCACCGTTCACGCGTCCGTACGGGATCGCAGCGCTTTTCTGGGCGCTCGGCCTGAGCGGATGCATGCGGGTGGGACCGGATTTCAAGCCGCAGCATGAAGCGTGGAGCGAGCATTGGAGCAGCGGATCGATCACGCAGGTCACGCAGCAAAGCGCACAGCCCGATGTGCGCCAATGGTGGCTGATCTTCGGCGACCTGAATCTCGAAGGTCTGATCGCCGCAGCCGACGCGAACAACGGCGACCTCAAGATCGCCGGACTGCGCGTGCTCGAGGCACGCGCGCAGCTCGGCATCGCGCTTGCGGGACGCTATCCGCAGGTGCAGCAGGTTAGTGCCGATGTACTCGCTTCGGCGCGCAAGCGCTCGGGGGGCGCCAATCCGCGCTCGGGTGCGTTCGTGCAGTACGGCGCGGGTTTCGCCATCGGCTGGGAGCTGGATTTCTGGGGGCGTTTCAGCCGCGCGATCGAATCGGCCGACGCCGCGTTCTTCGCCGCGCAAGCGAACCGCGACGATGCGCTGGTTCTGTTGCACGCCCAGGTCGCGGATACCTATTTCACGCTGCGGGTCGCGCAGGCGCGGCTACGTATCGCGCGCGAGAACGCTCAGTTGCAAAAGCGCAGCTACGACATCGCTCAAAAGCTCTTCAAGGCCGGCGAATCCGATGAACTCGACTTCCAGCAGGCGAAGACGCAGTACCTGGGGACACTGAGCAGCATCCCCGACCTCGAAAGCCAGATCGTGCTGGCGCGTCATGCGCTGTCGGTGCTGATCGGGCGAGCGCCGGGTCCGCTGCCGGAACTCGACGTGCAGGCGGGCAAGGAAGGCGTGGTGCCGCTGGTGGATCATGCGGTGCTGCAGGACGTGCCGGCCGATCTGCTGTTGCGCCGCCCCGACGTTCGCGCGGCCGAGTATCAGATGGCTTCGCAGTCGGCGCTGATCGGCGTGGCCAAAGCGGATCTGTACCCGTCGGTATCGTTGCTCGGCACGCTGACGTGGACCGCCAGTTCGCTCGCCGGCGCACCGAGCACACTGCTCTTTGCCGCGGGCCCGAGCGTCACGTGGAACGTGTTCGATTACGGCAGGATCACGAACAACGTGCGCGTCCAGGACGCGCGGTTGCAAGAGTTGACGGTCGCTTATCAGAACACGGTGCGCGAGGCGGCGCGCGAGGCCGACGATGCCGCCACCGCGCTGATCGCCGCGTTGCAGCGCGACACCATTCTGAATGACGCGCAAGGCGCCGCGCGGCGCTCGCTGACGCTCGCCAATACGATCTATCGGGAAGGCTATTCGGACTTCCAGCGGGTGCTCGATGCGCAGCGCGCGCTGTTCGCGCAGCAGGACGCGTACGTGGTCAATCGTAGCAATGCGCTCGGCAGTGTGATCGCGCTCTATAAGGCGCTCGGCGGCGGCTGGGAGACCGAACAGCCGCTCGTCGACGCGGCGACACGTGCGCAGATGCGGCAACGCACGGATTGGGGCGACCTTCTCGACGAAGCGACGCCGTCTTCCGGTTCGCCTGTGCAGGCCGAAGGGATGTCACGATGAGCGATACGCAGGATACCGGCGAGCCTCAAGCCGCCGCCCCGCCGAAGCCGGCGCCCGCCGCCGACCCTTCGGGCAGGGCGGTCAAGGTGGTCGTCTGTCTGATCGTACTGAGCCTGATCTGGTATCTGCTCGCCGATCGTTTCACGCCGTATACGCAGCAGGCAAGGATTCAGGCCTATGTCGTGCCGGTCGCCGCCGAGGTGTCGGGACGCGTGACCCATGTGTTCGTCCATAACAACCAGGAGGTCAACGCGGGGGACGTGCTGTTCGAAGTCGACAGCGAGCCCTACCGGATTGCCGCTGACCGCGCGCGCGCCGATCTGGAGTCGACGCGCCGTCAGGTCGGGGCCAGCACGGCCGGTATCGAGTCGGCACTCGCGGCGTTGCGAGCCGCCGTCGCGAACGAGGTCAAGGCCCGCCAGGACAGCGACCGTCTCGAGCGGCTCTATCGTGAAGACGAGGGCACCGTTTCGCTGCGACGTCTCGAGGTCGCGCGGGCGACGCATGAACAGGCGCGAAGCCAGGTCGACGGAGCGCGTGCCGAAGTCGAGCGCGCGCGGGAGCAACAGGGCGGACACGAGGCGCAGAATGCGCAGTTGCGCAGCGCCGCCAGCGCATTGGAGAAGGCCGAGCTCGATCTCGCCAACGCGCGGATCAGGGCCCGTTCGAGCGGTGTCGTAACCGATCTGCGCACGGAAGTCGGTCAGTTCGCGGCGGCTGGCAATCCGGTGATGACGCTGATCGCGATCCGCGACGTGTGGATCAGCGCCGACATGACGGAGAACAATCTGGGCCATCTGAAACCCGGCACGCGCGTCGAGATCGCATTGGACGTGCTGCCCGGTGAAGTGTTCGACGGGCGGGTTCGCAGTGTCGGCTATGGCGTGAGCGTCGGACAGACCACGCCGGCCGGCAGCCTGCCCACCGTCCAGAATAGCCGTGACTGGCTGCGTCCCGCGCAACGTTTTCCGGTGATCGTCGAATTCGACGACGGCGAGCGCGCGCGTCTGCGCGATCTGCGGGTGGGCGGCCAGGCCGAAGTGATGGCGTTTCCGACTCAGGGCAATCCGCTCAATCCGCTGGGACACGCGTTCATCCGGCTGATGAGCTGGCTTTCCTATGTCTATTGAGAAGCCGATGCAGCCCGTGACCCAGCGCCTCGGTTATCGCGCGATACGTGTTGCCATCGGAACGGCGATCGCAGTTGCCGTCAGCTTTGGACTCGATTTTCCGATACCCGTCGTCGCGCCGGTATTCACGGTTTTTCTGCTGGCCACGCAGAATCGTCCGCTGTCGTTGAAGGCCGGTGTGATTCTTTCGCTGGTCGTGGCGTCGACCACCGGCAGCGGCCTGCTGCTCGTTCCGTTGCTGCGTCACTACGCGCTGGCCGGCGTGCTAATCGTTGGCCTGATGTTGTTCTGCGCGTTTCGTTATGGTCTGCGCGGCGGCAATAATCTCGTCGCCACTTTTCTGGTCGCGGGACTGACGATGATTTCCGCCGCGGGCACGGCCGACTTCGAGTTGGCCCTGACAGTCGTCGGCGCGCTGGCGAAGGGGCTACTGCTTGCCGTACTGGTGTCGACGCTTGCGCACAGCCTGTTTCCCGAGCGCATGGACGCACGAGAACAGCCCGCGGCGGCAGCGCTGGCGCAAGACAAGGCGGCCTATATCGCGTTGCGTGCCGCGCTCGTCGTGATGCCGGCCTATCTGCTCGCGATGACCGATCCGGCGAACTACATGCCGATCATCATGAAGTCCGTCAGCCTCGGCAGACAAACCTGCACGACCTCGGCTCGCGGCGCCGCGCGCGATCTGATCGGCTCGACGCTGCTCGGCGGTCTGCTCGCCATCGCGTTCTGGTTTGCGCTGAGGCTGTTCGCGCATCTGTGGATGTTCTTTCTATGGATGCTGCTGTTCGGCCTGCTGGTGGGGCGCAAGCTGTACGGCCTGCAACCGACGCGTTGCTCGCCGGGCTTCTGGCTGAACAGTCTCGTGACGATGATCATTCTGCTCGGGCAATCGGTGCAGGACAGCGTGGCGGGCAAGGATGTCTACACCGCGTTTGCCGTGCGAATGGGGCTCTTTCTGGCCGTCACGATCTACGCATGTTTGATGCTGCTGCTTTTCGAGCAACACCGCCGTGTGGAGTGAGGTGGTGCGTGATGCCGCAAAGCCGACCCGGTGATCGCAACAGGAGCATGCAATGGGAAATGCGACAGGAGAAGGCGCGGGCCGACCTCGGGCCGGCGAGATCCTGAAGGAAATGGCGATCACCGTGTGGTATCTGCGAGCGATTCTGATCGGCCTGCTTCTGCTATTCGTGCTGCTGACGATTGGCATGTACTACTGGGGCGCGCCTGTCGAGACCGCGAACCGCACACCGTCGCAGCTGGGCGAAACGGTGTACTTCTGCGCGATCACGGCGCTTACTATCGGCTACGGCGACGTCGTGCCCACTTCGTCGTTCGGCCGGATCGACGCCGCATGCCTCGGGTTGATCGGCGTGGTATTCACCGGCTTGATCGTGGCCGCGGCGGTACGGGGTGTGCAGGAGGCCGCGCATCGGGCGCAAAGGACGGCATAGCGAGGTAAGGTATCGCGTGCGGGCACAGTCCGGCCGTGCGATATCCACGTGGCCGTCGCCGGGACGGCGGGCTGGCGCGCGGTATGCTTCCCTCGAAGTCTTGACGCAATGGAGACGACACACAATGGCACGCTTGCTTTGCGATATCTGCGGTGTCCGGCCGGCGACGGTGCGGCTTGCGGTACTTCAGAACAACCAGCGTCAGCTGCTCGACGTCTGTGATTTTCACTACGCGCAACTGACCCGCCATCAACGCTCTATCTCGCCGCTCGAAGCGCTGTTTCGCGCGCAGGCATCGGCCCGGGAACCGTCCGCTGCCGATCCGCATGCCGCGCAACAGCCCGTCGAAGGCGGCGAATCGTTCAGCATCGAGCGGCATTTCAGCGATGTCGCGATGGAGATGCTGCAGCGCGCCGCTGAAACCGCGGCGCAGTTCGGCCGTCGCGAGGTCGATACCGAACACCTGCTGTACGTGCTCGCCGACCATGCGGCCGTCGAAGCGATCCTCGCTTCGCTCGGTGTGAAGGGGGGCGATTTGCGCGCGTATATCGACGCCAACGCGGAGAAGCGCGAGCCCGCCGCGCCGAGCCCGCGCGAGCCGATGGGTGTCTCGCCGCGGCTGAAGAGCGCGCTCGATCGCGCGTTCCTTGCGTCCCGCCAGCTGGGTCACAGCTCGGTCGGCGCCGAACATCTGCTGATCGGTCTGGCCGAAGTACCGGAGAGCTTTGCGGGGCAACTGCTGGGCCGGCTCGGCGTTCAAGCGCCGGCGCTGCGTCAGCAGACGCTGCGCGCGGCCGGCGTGCAGAAGCCAGCGGCGCCGCGCCAGCCGTCGCGCACGCCGCAGCTCGACAAGCACAGCCGGGACCTCACGGTACTCGCGCGCGAAGGCCGGCTCGATCCCGTGATCGGACGCTCGAGCGAGATCGAAACGATGGTCGAAGTGCTGGCGCGCCGGCGCAAGAACAACCCGGTGCTGATCGGCGAGCCCGGCGTCGGCAAAACGGCGGTCGTCGAAGGGCTGGCTCAGCGGATGGTCAACGGCGACGTGCCGGAGTCGCTGCGCAATAAGCGGCTCGTCGAGCTCAACGTGAATTCGATCGTCGCGGGCGCGAAGTACCGGGGCGAATTCGAAGAGCGCGTGAAGCAGGTGATCGACGAAGTGCTGGAAAACCAGGACTCGCTGGTGCTGTTCGTCGATGAAGTGCACACGATAGTCGGCGCGGGGCAGGGCGGTGGCGAAGGCGGTCTCGACATCGCCAACGTGTTCAAGCCGCCGATGGCGCGCGGCGAACTCAATCTGATCGGCGCAACGACGCTCGCCGAATATCAGAAGTACATCGAAAAGGATGCGGCGCTCGAACGGCGCTTTCAGCCGGTACTGATCGCCGAGCCGTCCGTCGTGCAGACGATCAACATTCTGCGCGGACTGCGCGACAGGCTGGAGGCGCATCACAAGGTGACGATTCAGGACGATGCGATCGTCGGCGCGGCGGAGTTGTCGGATCGCTATATCTCCGGGCGCTTTCTGCCCGACAAGGCGATCGATCTGATCGATCAGGCCGCGGCGCGCGTGAATCTATCGTCGACGTCGCGTCCCGCCGCCGTGCTCGAACTCGAAGCGGAAATCGGCCAATTGCGCCGCGAGCAGGACTATGCGGCATCGCGCAAGCAATTCGATCGCGCGCATGCACTCGGCGGCGAGATCACCGCGAAGGAAGAGCAGCTGCGCGACTCGACCGACGCGTGGAAGAAGAGCATTGGCACCCAAACATCGCATGTGGGCATCGAGCAGGTCGCGGAAATCGTCGCGCGCCTCACGGGCATTCCCGTCGCGCAGTTGACGGCCGAGGAAAAGGAGCGGCTTCTGAATATGGAGCAGCGCCTGCATCAGCGCGTGATCGGCCAGGATGAAGCCGTCGTGGCCGTCAGCGATGCCGTGCGGCGCGCGCGTGCCGGCTTGCAGGCGCGGCACCGGCCCACCGCCGTGTTTCTGTTTCTGGGGCCGACCGGTGTCGGCAAAACCGAGCTGGCGAAAGCGCTCGCCGAAGTCGTGTTCGGCGACGAGGATGCGATGCTGCGCTTCGACATGAGCGAATACATGGAGCGTCATACCGTCGCGCGTCTGATCGGGTCGCCGCCCGGATACGTCGGCTACGAAGAGGGCGGGCAACTGACCGAACGCGTGCGGCGCAGACCGTACAGCGTGATCCTGCTCGACGAAATCGAAAAGGCGCATCCGGACGTGTACAACGTGCTGCTGCAGGTTTTCGACGACGGACGCCTGACGGACGGCAAAGGGCGCGTCGTCGACTTCAGCAATACGCTGATTATCGCGACGAGCAATCTCGCGTCCGACGTGATCACCGGACAGAACCGCACGGGGCCGGGATTTTTCAGCCAGGCGGGCTCCGTTAGCGTAGAAAGCGGCGTGATGAACGTGCTGCGGCAGCATTTCAGACCGGAGTTCCTGAACCGGATCGACGACATCATCGTGTTCAAGTCGCTGGGCCGCGACGAGACGCGTCATATCGTGCGGATTCTGCTGGAGCAGGTGCGGCGCATTGCCAGCAGCCAGGACATCGAGCTGAGCTTCGACGACTCACTCGTCGACCATCTCGCGAGCGAGGGCTACCGGCCCGAGTTCGGCGCGCGCGAACTGCGCCGGCAGATTCAGCAGCGCGTCGAGAACCCGCTTGCGAAGGCGCTGATCAATGGCGAGATCGGTGAAGGGATGCGGGTGGTTTGCCGCTACGACTCGCAGGAGCAGCGGGTGGCGTTCGAGCCCGTCTCCGAAGCAGGGGGAGCATTGCCGTAGAAGGCGATCGAGGCGCTTACAGAGCCTCTTTCATGGGGCTCTTGACTATTGACGACCGGCGCAAAAAGGGGGAGCTTGTCTGCTTGGGTTGGGTTCGCTGTTGTCTCGATCGTTTCGACCATCCGAGGTGACCATGTGGATCTTCCGTGTAAATGAGCCTCGTCTTGGAGCCATCCGTATTCGCGAATGGCGCCGCCGCGCACGCCACACGGTCGGCCTTCTCGTTCTGCTGCTCTGCAGTGCCGCCACCGGGCTGTTCATCCTGGATCAGTCCAATACCTCGTTCCGAAACAAAGTACTTACATCGGTGTGGGATGGGCTCAACCTCGTCACGACACTCGGCGCCTTTGGCGAATTCAATCGGCCTCAAAAGATCTTCATGCTGGTAGCCATGATCGCGACCATGCTGATCGGCGGATTCGCGGTTTCGAGGCTCACTGGCATGCTATCCGGCGACGACGTGATGGCTTATCGGGAGAACAGGATCATGGAGCGCAAGCTCGACCAACTTGCCGATCATGTCGTGGTAGTGGGATTTCATTCGCTCGGTGAACTGGTCGCCGGGCGGCTGCGCGACGCCGGACATACGGTGCTCGTGCTCGTGGGCGATCAGGGGCAGGCCGAACGGGCGGCGGATCACGACTTTCAGGTCATCCTGGGTCCGCCCGGCGAATTCGACGACGTGCTTAAGCACGCGCGGCTGGACCGTGCCAAAGCGCTGGTCGTGACGACCCCCGACAGCAACAACAATCTGGCGATCACGCTGGCGGCGCATACGCTGAATGCGTCGCTCGCGATTGCAGTGCCCGGCGAAAACCCCTTGAGAAAGATGTTGTTCGAGAGCGCGGGGGCATCCAACGTAGTGATCGCGAACGAGATCATCGCGAACGCGCTGGTCGGCAAGCTCACGACCTGAGTGGAGGTGGACCCATGAAACCAGCGGCTTCCACGCGCGCTCATCTGCATCACTCGCCGTTTCTGCAAGGGCTTTTGCCCTTCAATTCCTCTCAACTGCCGCGCGACATCATCGCCGGGCTCACGCTCGCAGCCCTCGGCATACCCGAGGTGATGGGGTACACGAAGATATCCGGCACGCCCACCGTCACGGGTCTTTATACGATCCTGTTGCCGCTGGTGGCGTTCGCGGTTCTGGGTGCTTCGCGTCAACTGGTAGTCGCGGCGGACTCCGCGACGGCCGCGATCCTCGCCGGTACGTTGACGACCGTCGCAGCATTGGGCAGCAAGGAATACATCGGGCTGACGAGCACGGTGGCTCTGACAGTCGCCGTGATGCTGGTGATCGCGCGTATCTTTCGGCTCGGCTTTCTGGCCGACTTTCTTTCACGTAGCGCGTTGATCGGCTTTCTGACGGGGGTAGGCGTGCAGGTCGCGGCGGGGGAACTCGCCGGGCTGCTCGGGCTCGCGAAGCAGGGGCATGGCCTCGTCATGCAACTGGTGAGCGTGGTTCAACGGGTGGCCGAGGCGAACTATCCGACCACGCTTCTTTCGCTTGCCGTACTCGCGGTGATCATCGGCTGCAAGCGTCTCGTGCCGCACGCGCCTGGCGCGCTGATCGCCGTGATCGGCTCCATCGTGGCGAGCGGGGTGTTCAATTTCGCCGCACACGGCATTGCGGTGACGGGCGAAGTGCCCGGCGGACTGCCGTCGCTGTTCGTGCCGCCGCTGCACATGAGCGAGATCAACCAGGTGCTGGCGACGGCCGCTTCGTGCTTCATCGTGATCATCGCGCAGAGCGCGGCGACCGCGCGTGCCTACGCGACCCGCAACAACGAGAGGGGCGACGACAATGCCGACATCATCGGACTCGCGGCGGCGAACGCGGTCGCGGCGTTCACCGGCACCTTCGTCGTGAACGGCAGTCCGACCAAGACCGAGATCATCGACGACGCGGGAGGACGCACCCAGGTCGCCCATCTGACCACAGCCGTGATCGTGCTGCTGGTGCTGCTGTTCCTCACGAGGCCGCTCAGCCTGATGCCCGCCGCCGTGCTGTCGGCAATCGTCTTCCTGATCGGTGTGAAGCTGATCGACGTGAAGGGGATGGCCGAACTGTTTCGCATGCAGAAGGACGAATTCGTCGTTGCGTTGCTCGCCGCGGGCGTGGTCGTGTTCGTCGACGTGATGCACGGCATTCTCGCCGCCGTCGTGCTGTCGCTGATCGCGCATGCGCGGCATAGCTATCGGCTGCGCACGCGCGTGTTGACGCGCGGCCCCACCGGCCACTGGATTCCCCATCACGTCGAGCCGAATCTGCTCGCGGCACCCGGCATCGTCATCTACCGGTTCGAGGCGGATCTGTTCTATGCGAACACGGGGCGCTTCACCGAGGAAGTGCTGAAACTCGTCAACGAGGCGAGCGTTCCGTTGCGCTGGGTCGTGATCGACGCAACCGAGATCAGCAATATCGACTACACGGCCGGCAAGACCTTGCTCCAGCTAGGTGCGGAACTCGACCAGCGCGGCCTGGGTATCGCCGTGGTCGCGGTTCCGGCTGGCGTGCGGCACGAACTCGAGCGGTATAGGGCACTGCGCGTGAGCGGCGCCCATCGCGAGATCTTCGAGACGGTCGATGCGGCGATCGACGCACTGCGCGATCTGTCGCCGCCCGCGTGGGCGGCTGCACCGGACGCCGACCAGCCGCGATGAAGCAAAGCGAAGCGAAGGCAAGTGAAGGAAGTGAGATGACAAAGCCGCTTGATCCCGATTCGAACAAGGAGTGACGCGTGTCTGATGCCGCTGCTGAGAAGTCCATCGAACCCGCCATCGATCAAGCTGATCCGAAGACGCTGGCGGCACAGGAAGATCCGTCCATGCTGTTCGCCGGGCGTGGCTCGCTGGCCGCACGCATGGAGCAGGGCAAGGCGGCGCGCAAGAAGGCGCCGCGCGCGGAACTGGGAATCTGCAAGATCGTCGATCGCGATCCCATCGCTCTGCTCGATGCGTCCAACGTGGGCCGGGTGCCCGAGCTGATACCGATCCGCTACGGTCGGATGGTCGCGAGTCCGTTCGCGTTCTATCGGGGCGCCGCACCGCTGATGGCGCACGACCTGTCGAAGCTGCCGCATTCCAACGTGACCGTGCAATTGGGCGGCGACGCGCATCTGGCTAATTTCGGGCTGTTCGCGAGTCCGGAACGGCGCATTCTTTTCGGCCCCAACGACTTCGACGAAACCCTGCCGGGCCCATTCGACTGGGACGTGCGCAGGCTCGCCGCTTCGTTCGTGATTGCCGCGCGCGAGCGCGGCTTCGCAATGCGCGACCAGCGCGCGGTGGTACGCCGGCTCTGCGAGACCTTCCGGCAACGGCTCGCCGGATTGAGCAGCATGGACACGCTCGACGTCTGGTACTGCCAGTTCAAGGCAGCGAGCATGCTGGCGATTGCCGATTCGGAGGAGGAGAGGCAGAAAGAACTGGCGGTCATCGAAAAGGCGAGGCAGCAGTCATCACGTTCCGTGCTGACTCGCGCAACCGAGATGGTCAACGGCAAGCTGCGCATCAAGGACTCGCCCCCGCTCGTGTACCACGTTCCGCTCGAGAGCAAGCACGACCAGAAACAGTACCAAACGCTGGTACGGCGCTTCTTTGCCGACTATCGGCTGACGCTTCCCGATGACAGGCGCGCACTGTTCGATCGCTACGAACTGGTGGATGTCGCCATTCGCGTGGTGGGCATCGGCTCGGTCGGAACGCGTTGCTACGAGACGCTCTTCATGGCCGACGGAGAGTGCCCGCTGTTCCTGCAACTGAAGGAGGCACGGGCTTCCGTGCTGGAGGAGTATCTGGCGCCGAGCCGCTATGCCAATCACGGCCAGCGCGTAGTGAACGGACAGCGTCTGCTGCAGTCGGCCAGCGACATTTTTCTCGGCTGGTCGAAGATGCATCACACCGGCAACGACTTCTATGTGCGGCAATTGCGCGACATGAAGGGGGCGTTCGATTTCACCACGTTCGACGTCGAAGATCTCGGCGAATACGCGGTGTCCTGCGCTCACGCGCTGGCGCATTCGATGGCGAAAGCAGGCGACCCCGCGTTGCTCAGCGGATATGTCGGCAAGTCGGACGCATTCGACGAAGCCGTC
The DNA here is from genome assembly GCF_009362785.1 of Paraburkholderia atlantica. Classification (GTDB taxonomy): domain Bacteria; phylum Pseudomonadota; class Gammaproteobacteria; order Burkholderiales; family Burkholderiaceae; genus Paraburkholderia; species Paraburkholderia atlantica. The sequence goes on along the minus strand of NZ_WHNQ01000007.1, from coordinate 75,051 downwards.
GTGCAATTCGCGCTCGCTTATGCCGAACAGAATGAGGCGGACTGGACGCTTCTGAAAGCGGCAGTCAAGGCGGGACGTATTCAGGTCATTCGTGATTGAGGTTCGAGTCCGAGCCTGATTTTTTCTCAATCACATCGCCTAATTGCCCTCCGGCATCTTCGACGAATGATGGCTGGTGATCAGCCACTTGTGCCCATTCCACGCGTAGGTGAACGTATAGCGGGCCTTGACGACCGAGCCGTCCGCGAACTTGAACGTATAGAGCCCCGAGTCGATCGCCGTATTGCATTCGATCATGATGTCGCGGAAGTCGATCGTGCCGACCGGCTTGTTTTCGAGGAAGTGCCTGAAATAGTCGAGCTTTTCGTCGGCGGTCAAACGCGGCTTGTTCGAGACGGTCGGGAGCAGGATCGAGTTCGGCGCGTAGTTCGCCACGACCTTCTGCGCGTCGCCGGTTTTCAGCGAGTCGTTCCAGCGATCGAACAACGCGGAAATCTGCTTCTCCGAGGCGGGATGGCACGCTTCGGACCTCGCGAATGCGCTGCCATGCACTACGACCGCAACCATCGCGATGACGATGGACGGCCCATATGCGCTGATTTTCATGATGCCCTTCGCGATTGGTGGCCGATGGGTTGTTCCGCCAGTAGATCGAAACTGCGCGCGGCATATCCGCCACAGCATCGACATTAGAGGACAGGAGATGGTGTAACTTGCGTCAGTTCAGCTCGCTTCTTCCAGTACCACGACACTGCGCGCCTCCACGCGACATTGCCCGCTTTCGATGACGCCCTGCTGCGCAACTTGCACGATGTCATGCGGACTGTCGCGCGCGGTATCGACGATACGCCGCCAGTGCCGCGCCTCCGGCGCGGGCAACTCGACCAGGCACGCGCGATCGTTCATGTTGAACACCATGTGCAGCGCCGGCTCACCCGGCTTCTCGCCGCCCAGCGTGACGGCGAGCAGCCGCGCGCCGGCATCGTGCCAGCCGGGCTCGTTCAGGCGCTCGCCATGCCATGCCACATCCGGCCGCGTTTGCCCGGGCGAAGGCCGGCCGGTCAGGAAATTTTGCCGGCGCAGACTTGCGTGGCGCATGTGCAGCGCAATCAATTCATGCACGAAGCGCGACATGGCCGAGCCGTCTTCGGTGGGTGTCCAGTCGAACCAGCTGAGCGCGTTGTCCTGACAATAGGCGTTGTTGTTGCCGCGCTGGCTGCGCAGCACCTCGTCGCCGGCGAGCATCATCGGCACGCCCTGGCTCAGGAACAGGATGGCCATCAGGTTGCGCGCCTGGCGCAGCCGCAGAGCGAGAATCATCGGGTCGGAGGTCTCGCCCTCGGTTCCACAGTTCCACGACAGGTTATTGGAACTGCCGTCGCGATTCTCGTCGCCGTTCGCCTCGTTGAGTTTCGACTCGTAGCTCACCAGATCGATCAGCGTGAAACCGTCGTGGCACGTCACGAAGTTGATGCTGTTGTCGGGCAGCCTGCCGTCGTCCGCATAAAGGTCCGAGCTGCCCGCGATGCAGGTGGCGACCTCCCCGATGAGGCCCGGGTCGCCGCGCACGAAACGGCGAATCACGTCCCGATAGCGGCCGTTCCACTCGGCCCACGCCATGCCGGGAAAGGCGCCGACCTGGTACATGCCGGCGGCGTCCCACGCTTCCGCGATCAACGGCACGCGCGCCAGCACACGCGAAGACTCCATCGCCCAGGGCAGCGGCGGATCGGCCATCAACTCGCCGTGCTGGTCGCGCGCGAAGACACTCGCCAGATCGAACCGGAAACCGTCGACGCCCAGTTCCTCGACCCAGTATTCGAGGCAGTGAACGATGAACGCGGTCACCAGCGGATGGTTGCAATTGACCGTGTTGCCGCAGCCGGTGTAGTCCCGATAGCGTCGCCGGTCGGCCTCGTCGAGGTGGTAGAAGATGTCGTTGACGAGGCCCTTGAAGTTGATGACAGGTCCCGTCTCGCCAGCTTCCGCCGTATGGTTGAACACGACGTCGAGCAGCACCCCGATGCCCGCGGCGTGCATCGCGTCGGTGAGCGCGCGAAATTCCTGCGGCGCGCGCGCAGGGTCCAGGCAGTAGCGAGGATGCGGGCTGTAGAAGCTATGGGTGCTGTAGCCCCAGTAGTTGATCAAGCCGAGGGCCGCCGTCCCGGGCGGAACGTCCTGCTCGTCGAAGGCCATCACCGGCAGCAGCTCGACGTGGGTCACGCCGAGTTGCGTGAGATACGGAATCTTCTCGATCAGGCCAGCGAAGGTGCCGGGATGCTGGACGCCGCTCGACGGATGACGCGTGAAGCCGCCCACGTGCAGCTCGTAGATGATCGCGTTGTCGAGTCCGCGCGAGATACGGTTGGGGGGTGCGCGCAGCGGTTCCGTCACGATCGCGCGGTGCGTGGCGTGCGGGTTGGGGTTCGGGTCGCCGGCCGGACGCCGTGTCCACAGAACGTCGCTGATCGCGCGGGCATACGGATCGAGCAGTTCGCGCTCGGGATCGAACGCGGAGCCGCCAGACTGCGTATCGCGCGGACCATCCACTCGCCACGTGTAGTGCGTGCCGAACGGCAGTCCTTCCACCATCACATGCCAGAAGAAGAAGGTTCGATTGTCATCGGTACAGAGAGGGACGATCTGAAACGGCTCCGGGCTGTCGGCGGCCTCGTACAGCAATAGCTCGACGCGCGTCGCGTGGCGGCAGAAGATGCAGAAATTGATGCCCCCGGGCACCACGCTGACGCCCGTCGGAAACCGCGAGCCTGGGCGAACCGCATGAGCACGCAGCAATGCCGTTTCAGGGTCATTGGTCAAGGGTGATCCTTATCGGGCAGATCCGCCAGATCTTCTTGCAGTATTCGCGGATGGCCCGGTCGGAGGAGAACTTGCCCGAGCGCGCGGTGTTCAGGATCGACATGCGGTCCCAGCGCCGCGTGTCCTGCCAGGCGGCGCTAACGTCGTCCTGACGCGCCACGTAGGCGGCGTAATCGGCGAGCACGAGAAACGGGTCCGCGTGCAGCAGATTGTCGATGAGCGGACGGAACATCTCACGGTCGCCGCGCGAGAAATGACCGTCGGCGATCAGTTGCAGCACTTCGCCCAGTTCCGCGTTGTCCTTCACGTAGTCCGCGGGGTGATAACCGGCGCGCCTCACTTCTGCCACTTCGTCGGCGGTCAGGCCGAACAGGAAGAAGTTTTCGTCGCCGACTTCTTCGCGGATCTCGACGTTGGCGCCGTCGAGTGTGCCGATCGTCAGCGCGCCGTTCATCATGAACTTCATGTTGCCGGTGCCCGACGCTTCCTTGCCGGCCGTCGAAATCTGCTCGGACAGATCGGCGGCGGGGTACATGAAGTGCGCATTCTTCACATTGAAGTCCGGATAGAACACGACCTTCAGCCGGCCGTTCACCACCGGGTCGTTATTCACGACTTCGGCGATGCCGTTGATCAAACGGATGATCAGCTTGGCCATCACATAGCCCGGCGCCGCCTTGCCGCCGAACACGAAGCAGCGCGGTGTCAGCGCGAGTTGCGGATCGTGCAGCAGGCGCCGGTACAGCGTAACGATCAGCAATGCGTTCAGATGTTGCCGCTTGTATTCGTGGATGCGCTTGACCTGCACGTCGAACAGCGCGCCGGTGTCGACGCCGATGCCCGTGACGCGGCGGATATGCTCGGCGAGCACCTCCTTGTTCGACTGCTTCACGCTGCGCCAACGCTGCTGGAACGCGGCGTCGTCGGCATAGGCTTCGAGCTTGCGCAGTCGCGCGAGATCCGTGACCCAGCCAGCCCCGACGGTCTCGTCGAGCAGGCGCGCGAGCCCCGGATTGCAAAGCAGCATGAAACGGCGCGGGGTGACGCCGTTCGTGACGTTGTGAAAGCGCTCGGGCCACAATTCGGCGAAGTCCCGCAGCACGGTCTGCTTGAGCAGCCCGGAATGCAGTTCGGCCACGCCGTTGATCGCGTGCGCGCCGACCGTCGCGAGATGCGCCATGCGCACGAGCTTGTCTCCGCGCTCGTCGATCAGCGACATGCGTGCGATGCGCGCTTCATCGCCCGGAAAGCGTTGCCGGACCTCGTCGAGGAAACGCCGGTTGATCTCGTAGATGATTTCGAGCAGGCGCGGCAGCAGATTGCGCATCAGCGGCAGCCCCCAGGTTTCGAGCGCTTCGGGCAGCAGCGTGTGATTGGTGTACGCGAGCGCGCGCCGCGTGATGTCCCAGGCCTCGTCCCACGGCAGCTCCTTGTCGTCCACCAGCAGTCGCATCAGCTCGGCGACGGCGATCGACGGGTGCGTGTCGTTCAACTGCACGTTGAACAGATCCGCGAAGTGTCCGAGCGGTTTGCCCTTGATTTCGAGCAGGCGCAGCATGTCCTGCAGCGAGCACGATACGAAGAAGTATTGCTGCGCGAGACGCAGGCGCTTGCCGATCTCCGGCTCGTCGTTCGGATACAGCACTTTCGACAGCGTCTCTGAGATGACCTTTTCGTTGACGGCCTCGTAATAGTCGCCGGCGTTGAAGTCTTGCAGGTCGAACGACTCGACCGCTTCGCTCTTCCACAGCCGCAAGGTGTTGCAGGTGTTGACGCGATAGCCGGGAATCGGTATGTCACACGCTACGCCTTTGACTTCCCGCGTGGGGGTCCAGCGCACACGCAGGTGCCCGCGTGCATCGGTCTCGTTGTGCGTGCTGCCGCCGAACCTGACGTAGTAAGCCACCTCCGCGCGCACGATCTCCCACGGATTGCCTCTTTGCAGCCATTTGTCGGTGGTTTCGACCTGCCAGCCGTCGCGAATCAGCTGGTCGAAGATGCCGAACTCGTAGCGGATGCCATAGCCGATGGCCGGGATTTCCAGCGTCGCGAGCGAATCCAGATAGCAGGCCGCGAGCCGGCCCAGCCCGCCATTGCCGAGCCCCGGCTCCTCCTCGATCTCGAGCAGCGTATCGAGGTCGACGCCGAGCGAGGCAAGCGCTTCACGCGCGTTGGCCTCGATGTCGAGGTTGGCGAGGTTGTTGCCGAGTTGCGGGCCGATCAGGAATTCGGCGGAAAGGTAGCAGGCCACGCGCGCATCGTTGACGGCGTAGGTCTGGACGGAGGCGGCCCAGCGCGCCAGCATGCGGTCGCGCACGCTGTACGCGAGCGCCATGTACCAGTCGTGCGGCGAAGCGATGGCCGGATAGCGGCCGAGCAGGCACAACAGATTGTCGAGCACGCCGCGCCGCAGCGCGGCGGCGCTCAGGCCGGTGCGCGCCGCATCCATGCTTTGCGGCGAAGTCGTGGTGGGAGCGTCGTCCATGGAGCTTTCCCCGGTGCGTGCTGCGCGTGAGGTTCAGAAGGGCCAAAGCCAGTCGGTGACCCCGGCGCGGTCCGTGACGTGCGTCTGCGCATAGGTCAGGTCGCCGCCGAGCGCGGTCTGCTGCGAAGCGTCCGCCGCGGGATGTTTGCCCATACCGACGTCTCCTGTGTTTGCAGTGGGAGCCCGAAGGTGTGGATCGTGTCGGGCGCGCTGTGCAGGCGTTTCGATGATTGATGGGGTCCGGATCGCGCCTGTTGCGGACCGCTACAACCGGGTAGTCTTTGGCAGCCGACGAACATCCATAACGAGAATATGTTACTGCGCGAAGATTGCAAGGATGATCCGACACCGTATTGCGCGGCCCGGAAAACCGTGTGCTGTATTCAGGCTGCGATCCGATGTTCGTAGAACGGCCGGTCCCGGTCATCGAGAATCGCGTACGACGCTGCCAGATCGCGCGGATCGGGATTCAGCCATGCGTCGATATGCTCGGGCTTGATCGGAATGATGCAGCGATCATGGCCGGCGGCGGCAACCTCGGGTGGCGGATCATCGGTGATGGCCGCGAAGGACAATAGATCGGGCTCGCCTTTGCCGCTCCAGCGTGACCATAAGCATGCGACCAGCATGTCGTGGGGCGGATTGGGGCTGAACTCCAGCCGGACATTTTCATCTTTGTCGCCGGGCGCCAGTGCACGGCCTTCCATCCGCGCGCGCGATACGTTCTCATAGAACGAACTGGCCAGCACGAGTCCATGCGAGTAGCCGAATAGTGTCTTCCAGAAACCTTCGAGACTGTCGCGACGAGCGTTGTACGTGCCCGGATAGCGGGTGTCGTGCGAGGCGGGCTTGCCGGCGAGGCGGCACTGATAGCGCATCGGCTTGACGACGCGCTGGCCGTTTTCCATCACCAGTACCGGCGCGTAGTAGCCTGGAAAGATGCGCGAGTCGCTTGCTTTGGGATCGACCCGGCGCAGATCGTCGAGCCGTTCGAGCGTGCGGTCGATCTTGTCTTTGGCGATCCGTTGGCTCTCGGTCGCCGCCTTCGTGACTTTGGTCTGCAAAGAGCGCTCGGCATCGGCGAAGCGGGTGCGCTGTTTGAACAGTTCCTGTTCGAGCTTCACGGTCTGCTGCGATCTGAAGCGCTCGATCAGCGCCCAGACTTCCCGTTCCGCGTCGGACTGCGGTTCCGAGAAGGCGTCTTCCATCGCTTTGGGAATCTTGGCCTGATTGTCCTCAGCGCGTTCGAAGAAAAGTCGCGCGAATTCCTCGATGCTCATCTGCGCGCCGAACATGCGGACGTAGCGCCGGTAGTCCGCCAGAATCTGAGCCGAATAGCACATGGATGCCCTCCGTTTGCTGTTCCGATGATACGCATTCGCGCGCCCGCGTCAGCAGAAGTTTCTGCTCGTCGTTTGCAACTCGCCCAGCAGATGAGACATATCGACGAGCCGCTGCGCGACCAGATGCCGTACTTCTCCCTGACACTGCCACGTGCCGTACACGGCGAGCAGCGTGGCGCCCAGCGCTTCCTTGCGCTGTTTTTCGAGCAGGCTCGGCCAGATGATCACATTGACGTTGCCCGTCTCGTCTTCGAGCGTGACGAACACGACGCCCTTGGCCGTGCCAGGACGCTGACGCACCGTCACCAGTCCGCAGCCGCGCGCGAGGCGGCCGTGGCGATAAGTCCGCAGCGTCGAGGCCGGCATCAGCCGGTTCGCGAGCAACTGCGGCCTGAGCAGTTCCAGCGGATGGCGGTTCAGCGTCAGGCCGAGCGAGCGGTAGTCGGCGACGATGTCGTGCGCTTCGCTCGGTGCGCCCAGTTCGGGCGTTTCGTCCTGAGTTGCCGCGGCCGCGAGCATATCCTTGTCCGGCACCGCGACGACCGACTGCCACAGCGCTTCGCGGCGGTTTCCCGCGAGCGCTGCCAACGCATTCGCATCCGCGAGCGCATGCAGGTCTTTGCGGTCGAGCTGCGCGCGGCGCGCGAGATCGTTGACGCTCGCGAACGGACGAACCGCGCGCGCGTTCTCGATCCGTTCGGCGGCGCCGTCCTTCATGCCGCGCAGCAGCGAAAGACCGAGCCGCACGGCGGGGCGCATCGCCCCCGCACGCGGTTCGAGCGAGGAGTCCCAGCCGCTCACCGTCACATCGACCGGCAACACCGTGACGCCGTGCCGCTGCGCATCCTGAACCAGTTGCGACGGCGAATAGAAGCCCATCGGCTGGCTGTTCAGCATCGCGGCGAGAAATGCCTCCGGTTCGTGACACTTGAGCCAGCTGCTCGCATAGACGAGCAGCGCGAAACTGGCCGCGTGACTTTCGGGGAAGCCATATTCACCGAAGCCCTTGATCTGCTCGAAGATCGCCTCGGCGAAGGCCTCATCGTAACCGCGCTCCTGCATGCCGAGCACGATGCGGTCATAGTATTTTTCGAGTCCGCCCTTGCGTTTCCACGCGGCCATCGCGCGCCGCAGCTGGTCGGCTTCGCCGGCGGTGAAGCCGGCCGCGAGAATCGCCACCTGCATCACCTGCTCCTGGAAGATCGGCACGCCGAGCGTGCGGCCCAGCGCGGTCTTCAACGCGTCGCTCGGATAGGTGACGGGCTCGAAGCCCTGGCGGCGCTGCAGGTACGGATGCACGGCGCCGCCCTGAATCGGACCCGGCCGCACGATCGCGACTTCGATGACGAGGTCGTAGAACGTGCGCGGCTGCATGCGCGGCAGCATGCTCATCTGCGCGCGCGATTCGATCTGGAACACGCCGACCGTATCGGCGGCTGAAATCATCGCGTAGGTCGCCGGATCTTCAGACGGAATGTCCTGCATTTCGAAACGTTCTCCGCGCTGTTCCGAAACGAGGTCGAGCGTGCGCCGGATCGCGGACAGCATGCCGAGCGCGAGCACGTCGACCTTCAGCAAGCCCAATGATTCGAGGTCGTCCTTGTCCCACTCGATCACCGAGCGGTCGGCCATCGCCGCGTTTTCCACCGGCACGAGCCGCGTGAGCTTGCCGCGGCTGATCACGAAGCCGCCCGAATGCTGCGACAGGTGGCGCGGAAAATTCAGCAGTTGCGAGGCGAGCTTCGCCCAGGCCTGAATCAGCGGCTTGTCCGGATCGAGGCCGGATTCCGCGAAACGCGCGAGCAGATCCCGGCTGGTATCGAACCAGTGATGCGACTTCGCGACCGCATCGACGATCTGCGGATCGACGCCGAGCGCCTTGCCCGTTTCCCGCAGCGCACCACGTGGACGATAGGTCGACACCGCCGCGGCGATCGCCGCCCGGTCGCGGCCGTACTTGCGATAGATGTACTGGATCACTTCTTCGCGTCGCTGGTGCTCGAAGTCGACGTCGATATCCGGCGGCTCGCCGCGCTCCTTGCTGATGAAGCGCTCGAACAGCATGTTGCCGCGCGCGGGGTCCACCTCGGTCACGCCGAGGCAGTAGCAGACCGCCGAGTTCGCGGCCGAGCCGCGCCCCTGACACAGAATGTGCTGACTGCGCGCGAAACGGACGATGTCATAGACGGTCAGGAAATACGGCTCGTATTGCAGGTCCGCGATCAGTTCGAGTTCGTGCTCGATCTGCTGCTGCACGTGATGCGGAATCCCCGCCGGAAAACGCCGCTGCGCGCCGATATAGGTCTCCTGGCGAAGATACGAGGCCGGCGTATGGCCGGCCGGCACCAGCTCGTCGGGATACTCGTAGCGCAGCTCGTCGAGCGAAAACGTGCAGCGGCTCATGATGTCGACCGTCGCGGCCAGCGCATCTTCCGGGTACAGGTTGGCCAGGCGCAACCGCGAGCGCAGATGCTGCTCGGCGTTCGGCGCGAGATCGTAGCCGCACTCATGGACCGGTTTGCCGACCCGGATCGCGGTCATCGTGTCTTGCAGCGGCTTGCGCGAGCGCACGTGCATCACGACTTCGCCGAGTGCGACGACGGGCACGTCGCGGCTCTTCGCGACGAATTCGACCGCGCCGCGATGCATGTCGTCCATCGCGCGCTGATGCAGCACGAGGCCGACCCATGCGCGGCCGGTGAAGGTTTCGTCGAGCCATTCGACCTGCGCGTCGAGCGCGTCTTCGCTGGCCGGGAAATCCGGCACCAGAATCGCGAGGCAGTCGGGCATGCCGAGCAGGTGGCGATATTCCTTCTCCGGCCGCGACAGATCCTGCGGCGTGAGCCGGTATTCGCCCTTGGGCGCGCGCATGCGCGCGAGCGTGATCAGCTCGGACAGATTGCCGTAGCCGTTGCGGTTGCGGGCGAGCAGGATCAGGCCGAAGGCCGGCGAACCATCGGCATTGACGAGCCGGAAATACGAACCGACGATGAACGGCAGCTTCGCTTCCTTCGCCGCGACATGCGCGCGCACCACCCCCGCGAGCGAGCATTCGTCGGTGATCGCGAGCGCGGAGTAGCCGAGCTGCGCGGCACGCTCGGCCAGTTCCTCAGCGTGCGATGCGCCGCGCAGAAACGTGAAGTTGGAAAAGCAGAACAGCTCGGCATACGCCGGCAGCATCGTGAAGGTGGTGTCCATGGCCGTTCATCCGCGCATATCAGCCGCGCCTGTCAGCCGAACAGGCCATGAAGGAACCAGCGTTGCTCTTCTTCCGCGTCGCGGCTGCTCACGCGCTCGCGGTAGATCCAGTAGCAGCTCTGGTCGTCCGCCTGCGCGACGAAGTAATCGCGCGTGACGAGTTCGCCGTCGAACCAGCCGCTCTCGATGCGCTCGCCCGGCGACACCATGCGCAACGGCGAGCCATAGAACGGGCGGTGCTGGCGCATCAACAGACGCACCGGCGTGTCGAGCATCCACGTCGGGCGCGGCAGATTCTGCGGCAGCGGTTCGGGTTTGACCGGCTGCGACACCGGCAGCCAGCGGTTCGCGATCTCCGGGCGATGATCGGCGCTCGGCGCGGGCTTCAGCACGTTCTCTTCGCCGAGCCGCGCGACCAGCAGTTCGAGCAGGCGCTCGTGGTCTTCCTGCGAGCCGCCCGGTTCGGGAAACAGCGTATCGGACGCGGGCGCGGCCGACTCGACGTTCGACGCATCGAGCCGCAACGCAATCACGGGCGCGGCGAGCTCGATGCGATGCAGCCGCTCCTTCAGCAACCGCATCAGATGTTCTTCGCGCCAGGTCGGCTCGCCAAGTGCGATGTCGATCGTGGTCGGCTCGATCGCATTGCGGCCGCGCTCGTGTTCGAGCGACAGGCGAATGCCGCTGACCGCCAGCTGTTTCGCACACAGCCATCCGCACAGTTGCACGACGAGCCGCTGCGCGCCGAACACCGCGCCATCCGCGTGTTCGAGCCGGTCCGGCATCTCGATGCGCGCCGAGAACGTGGGTGGCAGTTCGAGCCAGTCGAACAGTTCAGGCGCGGTCCCGAATGCGCGGTCGAGCGAGTCGAGCAGATGTTCGCCGCAGCGGCGCTGCAAGCCGGCGCGGGGCAGGCGGCGCAGATCGGCGATGCGCTCGCAACCGAGGCCCGTGAACCAGTCGGCGAACGGGCGGACTTCGGGCACGGCGAGCATCGGCAGGGCAGCGAGGCGCTGTTCGAGCGATGCCAGCTTCAGCACGCGGCGGTTGCCGAACTTCGCGAGCAGCCACGCGCCCTGGCCGGTCGGCGCGGCACTGATGCGCGCGGTGAAGCCGAGCGCATCGAGGATGGCTTTCGCGCCTCGGCACAGCGCGAGCAGGCCGCCAAAGAGCCGCAGACTCGCGCCGATCTCGACGACCACCGTCGCCTCGTCGAGCAGCGCGACTTCGGGCGAGAAGCGCATCAGCGCGATCCCCACCTCGCGATGGGCCGCCGCTTCGCGGCCGCTATCGCGCTCGTACATCTCGGTTTCCGGCGACAGCGTCAGCACGCCGCCGCGCTTCATGCCCGCACGCACGCCTGCCGAGCGCGCGGCGGGATCGGCCATGACCACCTTGTCTTTCTCCAGCACCGCGCAGCCATGCGCGGGCTCAGGCGACCACTTCGGTCTGAAGACCTCGAGCGGCAACTTTGGCAGATGAACGGCGAGAAAGACGCGCATGTCGGGAAAGCAGAACGGGAGTGGGTTGAAGGGGAATCGACAGGGGCTCTGCGCGAGCGGGCCCTCGTCGTTTCACGATGTCGATGGTCAGACCTTCGGCCGATGGCCTGAGCGCGAGCCGCAGCAGCGCGGGCGACGCGTCCTGCGCGGTGGCGAGCGGCCGCACCATGATGAACAGCGTCTCCGACGACTGCGCGGCCAGATGCAGCCGGCGCAGCGACGACGCCTGCGCGTACTGCGCCCAGAAGATCAGCGCGCCGCAACTGCCGGCGCGCAGGATCTGCTCGGCGGACCACAGCGCGTCGGCGGTTTTCGGCGCATTGATGCGTAGCACCTGCTGCAGCGACAGGCCGATGTAGTTCAGCCCGAGGCCGTCCGGCGTATGCGGCGGCTGCACGAAGGCGACCGGACGCTCGCCGACGGCGCTGAGCGCCGGCTGCAACAGCCGCAGTTCGCCGACGCCGGCCTGCTGCACCAGCAGATCGACCAGCGCGCCGAGCGGCCAGCCGCCGCCGGGCAATTCCGCCGACAGGGCCGGATAGCCGGTATCGACGCTGCGGCCGCGGCCAGCGCCAAGCTGGGACGCCCGCCACAAGGACGGGTGAATGGCTTCCGGTGCTGGCAGGGCGGTTGTCATTTGCGAAAATACCTGTATGGATATACAGTATCCTACATCGTTTTTAAGATATGGCGAATAGGCACTTTTTTCGGGAGCGGATGAATGGACATGCGAGTGCGCAAGCCGGCCGGGCATCCGATGCCCGAGATCGCGGCGTTCGTGGCCGAACTGAAAGCGGTGTTCGGCGAGCCGGGCATCGATGAAGCGATCCGCCGCGGCAAGGCGGGCGAGCCGAGCTTTCATGCGCGGGAAAACGGCCGCTCGGTGGGGACGGCGCAGCCGGTTGCGGCGAATGTCTGGCGCGTGGATCGCGCGGTGCGCGACCGTCATTACTGCGAGGGTTGCGACGGCTCGTGCGTTGGCAGCGCGAAGTCGTGCCGTCCATAATTGCAGCGGTCCTCAACCTCGGAGAACCCCATGCTGCGCACGTACCTCGGAAGTTGCCATTGCCAATCCGTGAAGTTCGAGGCTCGCATCGATTTCGACGAAGGCACGTCGAAATGCAATTGCAGTTATTGCAGCAGGCTGCGATTCTGGCACGTGCAGGTTCGCCGGGAGGACTTTCGTCTGCTTTCGGACGAAGCCGCGCTCAGCGAATATCAGGGGAAAAATGCGGTCGCGCATCATCCGTTCTGCCGGCGCTGCGGGGTCCATGTATTCGATCGGATCGATATGCCGAACGGCACGGGGTATCCGTATATCAACGTCAACATCATGTGTCTCGATGAACTCGATCTCGATGCGGCGTTGAGTGCGCCCGTGACTTATCGCGATGGGTTGCACAATGACTGGGGCAATCCGCCCGAGCAAACGCGGCATCTTTGATCGCTGCGTCTCCTGAATAATGCAAAATAATCGGATTCCAAGATGCGGAGACCGGTCGTGGGCGTCAACTTCGACTTGAACGACTTGCAGGCATTTCGCGCGGTGGTGGAGCTGGGCAGCTTCCGCAAGGCCGCCGAGGCGGTGAGCATTTCGCAACCGGCCTTGAGTCGTCGGATCGACAAGCTCGAGGAAGCGCTCGGCGTGCGTCTCTTCGAGCGAACCACGCGTAGCGTCACACTCACAACGGTCGGCCGCGTGTTCGCCCCGAGCGCGGAACAACTGCTGGATGACCTTGACATCGCACTGCTCGGCATTCGCGATGTTTCATCGAGCCGCCTGGGTCATGTGACTATCGCGTGCGTGCCATCGGTCGCGTACTACTTTCTGCCGAGCGTCATCGCGAGCTACCATCGCCGCTTTCCACGCATCCGGGTCAAACTTCTGGATGCGAGCGCCAACGAGGTGCTTGGCGCCGTCATCAGCGGCGAGGCTGATTTCGGCGTGAGCTTCATGGGCAGTCAAGAGTCCGAGATCGAGTTCAAAGTCCTGCTGCAAGAGCGGTTCGTTGCTGCTTGCCGCCGCGATCATCCCCTCGCACGCAAGAAGCGCGTGACCTGGAGAGAGCTTTACGAGCACGATTACGTGTCGGTCGACAAGACTTCCGGCAACCGTCTGTTGCTCGACCAGGCGCTCTCGAGCGTCGCGCCACGTGCGCCGAGCGTCTGCGAGACGCGACACGTGACGACCATGCTCGGGTTAATCGAAGCGGGGCTCGGCGTCGCCGCCGTGCCGTCGATGGCCATGCCCGGACATGACCACCCGATCCTCACGAGCGTGCCGCTCGTCGAACCGGTGGTGAGACGACGCGTGGGAATCGTAAGACGGCGCGGACGGCCGCTCACACCGGCCGCCCAGGAGTTTCATCGGACGATCATCGAGATGAAGCGCGCCGGAGCCGCAAGCGGTGATGCCGTGGGCAATAACGTTACGGCGACAGTCAAGACAGGAAGGAAGACCGCATCGTGAGGTTGGCAAGACCGCTTCGTCCGCTCTATGTGCAAGTCCTGCTGGCCATGGTGCTCGGCATGATCCTCGGCCATTTCTGGCCGGCAACGGGCGCGCTGCTCAAGCCGCTCAGCGACGCGTTTCTCGGGCTCGTGCGGATGATGGTCGCGCCGATCGTCTTCTGCACGATCGTCTCGGGCATTACGTCGCTCGCCAGCGGGAAGGCCATCGGACGCACGATCATCCGGGCGCTGGCACTTTTCTATTGCCTGACGGCCGTCGCGCTCGTGTTCGGACTCGGCATCGCGTTCGTGCTGCGACCTGGCGCGGGCATGCACATCGACGTACATCATCTCGATTCGAGCATCCTCGCGCAATATACGAAGCACGCGCAGGCGCGCGGACTCGTGGCGTTCGGCTTGAGCGTGATCCCGGAGACGATGCTCGGGGCCTTCGAGAAGGGCGAGGTGCTGCCGGTGCTGCTGCTCTCGCTGCTGTTCGGCTTCTCTCTGAATTCATATCCGCAGGCCGGCCGGCCCGTGCTGGCGCTCATCGACGGCGTCGCCCAGATCCTGTTTCGCGTCCTCGCGATGATCATGCGGCTCGCTCCGCTCGAAGCGTTCGGCGCGATGGCGTTCACGGTGGGCCGCTTCGGCATCCGCTCGGTCGGCTCGCTCGGCATGCTGATGGTGTCGTTCTACGTCGCATGCGTGATGTTCGTTGCGCTGGTGCTCGCGCCGCTCGCGCGGCTGCACGGTTTCGCGCTTTGGCGACTCCTGCGCTACCTGCGCGAGGAATTGCTCATCGTTCTCGCGACATCGTCGACGGAGCCGGTGCTGCCGCGTTTGATCGGGAAGCTGGAGGCGCTCGGTTGCGACAAGGGCGTCGTCGGTCTCGTGCTGCCCGCGGGCTATTCGTTCAATCTGGACGGCACCGCGATCTATCTGACGCTCGCCTCGATGTTCATCGCTCAGGCGTGCGATGTGCCGCTATCCGCGTCTCAGACCGCGACGATGCTCGCCGTCATGCTGCTCACTTCCAAGGGCGCGGCCGGCGTGTCCGGCAGCGGGCTGGTCGCGCTCGTCGCTACGCTCACGGTGATTCCGGACTTGCCGGTTGCCGGGGCGGCGCTGCTGGTGGGCATCGACCGCTTCATGTCCGAGGCGCGGGCGCTGACGAGCGTCATCAGCAACGCGTGCGCAGTGATCTTCGTTTCGATGTGGGAAGGCGCGTGCGATCGAGCACGTCTCGCACAGATGCTCACGGCGCCCGAGCCA
The DNA here is from genome assembly GCF_009362785.1 of Paraburkholderia atlantica. Lineage (GTDB taxonomy): Bacteria > Pseudomonadota > Gammaproteobacteria > Burkholderiales > Burkholderiaceae > Paraburkholderia > Paraburkholderia atlantica. The sequence continues at coordinate 59,977 of NZ_WHNQ01000007.1, read as the reverse complement.
GCCCGCCCGGACGTCGCGAATGATCCCGCGACAGACGCCTTGCGGTGACGGGAATACTGGCTGAGACAAGCCTTTCCGTGGTTCTGCCTCAATGCGCCACGACGGAATCGAGCCCGGTCGATTTCACTTCCGCTTGTACATCGGGTGAAGCAAGATAGTCGAGAAGCGCTTTCGCTTCCTTCGGATGCCGCGCCCCGACGGGAATGCCGGCGGCGAAACGTGTGACGGACTGCAGAGACTCGGGAATCTTGCCGACGAACGTGGCGCCCTGGACGGGCAGCAATTCGCTCACCTGCTGGAAGCCGATTTCGTAGTCCCCGTTTGCCACCACCGACGCCACCGGAATCCGCGGGATCATTTTCGCCTTCGACCTGACCTGATCCTCGATGCCCAGCTTCCTGAACAGCTCTCGCTCGATATAAACGCCGCTCGCGCTGTCCGAGTAGGCGATCGACTTCGCCTGCAACAGGGTCTGCCTGAGGCCCTCGGGTGAGCCGATGTCGGGCTTCACCGCCCCTTCGCGCACGACCATGCCGATGCGCGAATCGGCCAGCTCTACCCGCGATCCGGGGATGACCTTGCCTTGCTTGATCAGCTCGTCGAGTGCGTAGCCGACCATGATGACGGCGTCCGCGGGCTCGCCGCGCTCGAGCCTGTTGGGGATCGCTTCGGGCGATTTGCCCATCGAGGGCCCGAGCGAGGTGTCGAGCGTGTTGCCAGTCTGGGACGCGAACCTCGGGCCGAGCACCTTGTACGCGGCGGTGAAGCCGCCGGAGCTCATCACGTGCAGGTCGGCGGCCTGCACGTTCGCCGCAGCGGCCGAGCCTGCGACGAGCGCCGCGGCGCAAAGTTTCAGAAGCAGATTTTTCATGGTCATGGTCGTGTGCGGTTGCGGTGGATGCGGGGCAAGCGCATCAGTGCGCCGGCGTCAGCGTTACTGCGCGGCGGCGATAGAGCGCGAACGTCGCCAACAGCGCGCACGCTGCGGCGAGGCTCATCCAGTATCCGGGCGCGGCCTTGTCGCCAGTCATATGAATGAGCGCCGTCGAGATCGCGGGCGTGAAGCCTCCGAACACGGCCGTCGCGAGGCTGTAGGCGAGCGAGAACCCGGCAACGCGCACCTGCACCGGCATCACTTCCGTGAGCGCGACGACCATCGCACCGTTATAGATGCCGTACATGAACGAGAGCCAAAGGAGGACGAGCAGCATGTTGACGAAGCTCGGCGCGTGAGCGAGCAGCGACAGTGCCGGGTAAGCGGTCGCGATGGCGAGCACCGTCATGGCGACGAGGAGCGGCCGGCGGCCGAGCTTGTCGGAGAGCGCCCCGCCGATCGGCAGCCACACGAAGTTCGATACGCCGACACACAGCGTCACGAGCAGGCTGTCGGCGGTGCTCAGGTGCAGGACCGTCTTGCCGAAGGTCGGCGCGTAGACCGTGATGAGGTAAAAGCTCGTGGTGGTCATCGCCACCAGCATCATGCCTGCGACGACGACGGCCCAGTTCTGGACCAGCGTGCCGAGTACTTCCTTCATGGTCGGACGATGCTGGCGCGCCTTGAACTCCTGCGTTTCCTCCAGATTGCGACGCAGCATGAAGATGAACGGCACGATCATGCAGCCCACGAAGAACGGCACGCGCCAACCCCATGCTGCGATGGCCGATGCGCTCAGCCACTGATTGAGCCCGAAGCCGAGGCCCGCGGCGACGACGATCGCCACCTGTTGGCTCGCGGACTGCCAGCTCGTGAAAAACCCTTTGCGGCCGGGCGTGGCCATCTCGGCAAGATACACCGACACGCCGCCCAGCTCCGCGCCCGCCGAGAAGCCCTGCAGCAGCCGTCCGAGCAGCACGAGCGCGGGCGCCAGAAGTCCGATCGTCGCGTAGCCCGGTACGAACGCGATCAGGATCGTGCCGCTCGCCATGATCGAAAGCGTGACGATGAGGCCCTTGCGGCGGCCGACGTCGTCGATGTAGGCGCCGAGCACGATCGCGCCCAGCGGGCGCATCAGGAAGCCGGCGCCGAACACGGCGAACGTCATCATCAACGAGGCAAACTCGCTGTGGGCGGGGAAGAAAACGTTGGCGATCTGCGTGGCGTAGAAGCCGAACAGGAAGAAGTCGAACTGCTCCAGGAAATTCCCGGCCGTTACACGGAAAACCGTGGCGGCCTTCGAACGTCCGGTGGAAAGGTTAGACGAGGGGTGCATCGAGGTGTCTCCTGAGATCTTGAAAAGACGCGGTGGTCCGGCCGATTGTGGTTTTGGAAATATTGGCCTGGAGGCGGCAAAACGATAAGTGCAACTTTTGGAACGATTGATGTTCTGCCGTTATCAATCGCGGCCCTGCCGCCGTCGCCACCGCGCCGCGCAATGCGAGCACGGCGGCGGCCGTCAGAGGCCTTTTTCGTCACGCCACGAAGTGGCATTGGGAAGCGGCCGTGCGCGTATCCATATTGCGTCCGCGGTTCAGGTGATCGTCAATTTCAGCAGCGCAGCCGAGCATGCGCGGATAGAGAAAGATCGTGAACGCGGCCGTTTCGAGATCCGCCTCGCTGAACGCTCCGCGCCTGAGCGGCTTCCACAGCATCTTGAGCAGCAGCGCGGCGATCACTGCGTCGACATTGACGCAATAGACGTTACGCGACACGCCGGCATCGAAAAGCGCCTGGACGAGCGCGCGGTAATACGCATGGAACACGTTGTACTCTCCGCGAGCTTCATAGAGGTTCGCTATGAAGACCTCGCGCGGGTCGTGATTCACCGGCTTGTCTTTGAAGACCGGATGATTCACACCCGGAAGTTTCGCGATGTCGAGACTGCCCGCATGCTTCTGGCGTGCCTTGTACTGCGCGTAACGATCGACGGAGCGGCGCGCGAGCGCTTCCAGGTCGACGGCATGGTGCGCATCGGAAGGATCATCGAGGCCGCTTTCGCGGAACGCCTCGTTGAGGAACGCAATGCCTTCATAGCCGTTGCCGCCATGCGTATAGCCGGTGTGTGTGAGGAACCCCGCGAGCGCCTTGTTCAGCTGCACGCGCTCGGGGCTCTCGGGGCCATCTGCGGATACCGCGCCCTTTGCGCCCTGTGCCGAAATTGCGCCTGGTCCGTTTGTCAGCAACAAGCCGGCGAGCGTCCTGAAGGCGAACAAATCGTCGGCGCTGGGTTTCAGGTTGAGGAGCGCCGCGAAAGCGATTTCGGTCACGGTGCGCTCGCCAAGCAGCTCTTCGGTGGCGAAGCCGCAAAAGCCCTCGGAGCTGTGGCGCGAAGCATCCGCCGAAGCGCCGATCATCGTGCCGAAGAGTTTCGTCCACCACGGCAGACTTTCCGCCGTCAGGCGCGAGATGCGCTTGCGCATGAGCGGACCCCAGGCGAGCGTCGTCGTGATGGCCGCGAGAACGGCTTCCGAATGCGGATGTCCCGGGCCGCACGCCAGCCACCGGATGATTGCGGAACTCACGCCGCGCGCGGCGAGCGCCGCGAGCATCGCTTGCGCTTTCGGGTCGGGTTCAGCGGAGAAGAGCGCCGCGCTGCCGGTGGTATCGACGGCATCGGTATCGAAAGTCTCATCGAACGCGTCCGTGAGCCTGGCTGCCGCGAAGCGGTCGATCATGAGTGCTGCCGCCTCACGCGCGGCGCGCTGACGAATCGGCCCGACGATCGCCGCCGCAGCCGCGAGCACGGCGTTGGGCGCATTGCCCGCCTCGCGCGAAGCCTGCGCGGCCGCCAGTTCCGGCGTGCCGTGCAAGTTCACCGCTGCGCCAACCGCCACGTCGATGAGCTTCGCGTCGTTCGCTCCGCCCAATTCGTGCAGTAGCGCGAGACAGACATTCTCTTCGAGCGAGTGGGTCGCCGCTTCGAGCATCGACACGCCGTGCAGGCTGCTCACCTGCGAGCTCGCATCCATCTGAGAGGCGCCCGACGCATCCTTCATCGGCTGGCGCGGCGGGACCGCGCCTATCTGGCTGTTCACCCGCGCCACCTGCTCGTTGTACGGCGCGATGGCTTCCACCACAGGCAGGGCGAGTTCACCGGGCAGTGCGAGACCCTGATCCGAGCCAAACCACGGTTTGAGCGCAAGGCTGCCTTCGGGCTCGAAGTCGGGCATCGTCGCGTTCTCGCGCATCACCGCCGTGAGTGCCGCCGGAATGTGCGCGATGTTCGTCACCACCGCGCCCTTTGCCGAGCAGCACGGATCGTCCGGCGTGAAGAGCCGCTCGACGCCAAACTTCTCCATGAACCAGCGCTCTTTCGCGCGCGCATCGTCGGCGCCGCCCGCCATCGCGCCCGCGTGGCCCACCGCACGCGTGAGACGGCTCTTCCAGCGTCCCACCACGCACGCGACGACCGGTTTCGTGAATGCGGCGTCGGCCTCGTAGTAGCCGCCCGGCTCGCAGTACAGCACGGCGGCCTTGCTGCGCGCGTCGTTGGCGAGGGCGAAGGCGAATTCCGGCGCGGCATAGTGGATGTAGACGTCCTTGCCGCTGGAGACCACGGTCGACGTACCCCAGCCGCTCATGCGCAGATATTGCGCGATGGTGGTGCTGAATCCTCCCGAGTTGGAAAAGATCGCGATGGAGCCCTGCCGCAAAGTCGCGCCGGGATCGTCGCCGCCGAGCGCGCCGCCGATGCGCACGCGCTGCCACGAATCCGCGACGCCCAGTCCGTTTGCACCAAAGATGTCGATGCCGGCCTGCTGGCCCATCGCTCGAATTTCCCGTGCGTCGTGCACCGAGATCTTCTCCGTGATGATGAAGATCTTGCGCAGATCGGGATTCACGCGGATCAATTCGGCTACGCCGTCGCGCGCGGCCGAAGGCGGCAGGTACACGACGCCGCAATTGAACCGGTGCCCGGCTTCGAGGCCTTCGCGCACGTTGTTGTAGACGGGGATGTCGCCCGCGGGAGTCGCGAGCACCTGTCCGCCTTTGCCAGGCGCCGTGCCGAACACGACGTTCGCGCCCGAAAACGCATGGCTCACCGGCGTCACCTCCGACGACTCGCCGCCCAGTATGTTGAGCACGCATACCCGGTCTTCGCGCGTGGCGATGTGTGCGAGCGACTGGATGCCTACGAAATACCTGAAATGATTGTTTCCTTGCTTGACCACGTCTATCTCCTTAGGCCACGTGCGTTTCTGCTTGCGGGTGCGCCTCGCGCGCGCCGATATGCGCCGCGACCTGCGCGCGTCCGCCGGATTGCATCCATGCATCGGCCTTCCGTGCGTACTGGATCACTTCGCTGATGTCGGAATCGAAGCCGAAGAGGCGATAGGGCAGGCCGAGCGCATCACAGGTGTCGCGCAGTGCGGACATGCCGCGCACGAGGTTCGGGCCGCCGCGTCCGAGGACGACATAGAGCGGCGTCGGACCGTGCTCGCTGAAGTGCTCGCGCAGTGCATCGGCCATCGCGCGCAGCGTTTCGTATATGTCGGTGTTGTTGGACTTGCCGCCGATGATGAACAGTACGTTGGACTGCTTCAGCCAATGTCGGAAGCAGATGCGCGCCACTTCCTTCATCTTTTCGTAGGGCGGATTGCCGCCAAAATCCGACGAGATGATGGCCGCGTCGCCCAACATCTCCGTGACGAGCGAATTGGCTCCGCCGCCGAACGTGGGCGCGAGGATCGTTCCGTTGTCGTTGATCACGTAGACATCGCTTTGACCCTGGTGAGTGCGAAGCTGATTGATCTCCTGCTCGAAGTCCGAGTAGTCCGCGGCGAACAGGTGAGCGGGCAGGCCGAGACGGGAGAAGCGCGGGTCGTCGCGATCGAATCCACATTTGAAGTCGCAGGCCACCGGAATGAGGCGCCCCTTCTTGTCCTCGCGCATGCGGATCGGATTCAGTTCGAGCGTCGTCATGCCGAAGTCGTGAAAGAGCTCCCAGAGCTTGGGCAACTGCTGCACGAGCGGAGAAATGATCTCGCGCGGCGCACCGATCTCGCTCAGCGCATTGGCGACGACGAACGCTTTCAGGCCGGTCAACGCATCGAAGGGCACCATTGCGACGTGCCTGGGATCGACCTCCTCGATATCCATGCCGCCCCTATGCGAGAGCGTCATGGTCGGAGCGCGAAAGCGGGTGGAATCGGTAATCGAAAAGTAGACTTCGTGTTTGGCTGGTACTCCGGCTTCGAACGTCACGCCGTTCGCCTTGGCCCTTACGTGCCCCACGATATGCTCGGCGAAGTAGAGGCGCTCTTTCTCCGCAAGCGCGGTCTTGAGATCGGTCGCGCGGCCGAGCAATCCGGCCTTGCCTTTTTTGCCCACGCCGCCCTTGAATACCGGCTTGATGAAGATCTGCTTGTGACGGTCGATCAGCGACTTGATCTCTTCCTCGCTCGCCCCGGGCCCCAGCACTTCGCTGGCCGGAAATCCGACAAATTGCAGCAGGCGCGCGCCGTGCAGCATTCCAGTGATTTGCATGTAGAAGTCTCCTGAATTTTCTTGCGACATGAACGGAAAGCGGCTTTGCATGCGACCAGTGCTGCGCTTCGCTCGCAGCAGGTGCGAGCGAAACCCGCGTCGTCGAGCGCGCGTGCTTGTGGCAGCGGGAATCAACGGCGACGTGCGTCGTGCAAAAGATGCGTCGGTGCGCAGCGCCGCGAACGTGACTCGAGCTCGCAGTTGGATGCGCTGATAGGAACGGCGTCACGCGCTTGTGGGTTCTTCTTCTAATGCGCTGTTCTTTTGAACCGTTTTCTCGGGCTTCTGTGACACATAGTTGCGCAAGAAGACCAGGAGTAGAAGTGCGATTTTTGGAAGCATTGATGCATGGGCGTTATCAATGCCAATGCTGCGACCGGTGAGGGCAGGCCTTGATGAGGCAGGTTTCCCTGCGATTGCGCCGGTCAGGGGGCTCTTCGCGGATGGTGGGGCATGTCCGGCAGGTGGGCGTCCAGTCGATGGCGTTCCGACGTGAACTGAGCGAACTCGGGGTTGAATCTGGAAGGATCATCGAGCGTGCCGGCGTAGAGCGTCACGATATCCGGCGCGTGATGCGGCGTACCGAATAGCAGGCTGCCGCAATGAGGGCAGAAGTTGCGCGTCGTCGGCATTCCGCTGCCGCCGATCTTCGTATAAGGCCTGATTTCACCTTCGAACGAAAAGCTGGCCGCTCTCACCACGACGACCGGCAAACCCGCGGAACCGGAAGCGCGCTGACAATCGCGGCAATGGCAGATGAGTTGCGCGAGTGAATCACCGTCAGCTTTGTATTGCACCGCGCCGCACAGGCAGCGCCCCGTCCAGGGAGTTGACATCGATCTGCTCCGGTTCAAATGTTCTCGCTGTTTGTTCGGGAGACTAAGAACACATGCGGCGGACAGTAGCTTAGCAGAGCTCCAACGTCGTTCAGCAATCGCATCGAATCAGCGAGCGAAGCGTCGGCTGATCCGTCGCGGGTGCGCCGTTTCGTGGCGCACCCGCAGACCAGCGCTCAAACTCGTGGCGCATAGACATTACACCAGCCGTCCGCCGCAACGGATTTACCCGGGAACATCGGGCACGGTCCAGCGGCCTCACCCGCTGCGCCGGTATAGAAACGACAGTTCGCGCAGGTCTGGCCCGCATGGTACTTGGGGAACTTCGCGGCGTCGACGCTGCTCGCTTTCGCACGATAGCCGAGCGAGCCGGCCGTGGCGTCGTTTTCATCGACGGGCGGCGGCGCGGCGAGCGCGAGGTCGGCGCTGGCGAGCGCGGCGCACAGGCCCGCGGCCTGGAGAATGAAATGTCTGCGATTGTGAGAGACCATGATGATGTCCTGAGAAAAGAAATGGGTCGGCCATGCCGCATTCGATCGAAGCGGCGTGGCGCTGCAATGCAATGCGAAGCAACGTGTTAGTGGCGCGGTCCCGCGTTCAGCGGTGTGGTCGAGGATTGCGCGGCCTGCGCGGTCAGCTTCACGTTGCCCGTGTCGTAGCCATTCGTATAGAGCAGATAGGCCATCAGGTCGGCGTACTCCTCGTCGCTCATCTTGCCGGGATGATCCGCGGGCATGTTGGTCGACATGTACTGATAGATGCCGCCGATCGTCAGATGCGAGTTGGCCGCTGGCGCGAAGGACGGTCCGATCAACGAAGGCGCGGTGTTGCCTTCGAGCTTCTCGCCGTGGCATTTCGCGCATGAATCGGCATATAGATGTTCACCGTGGGCGACCTGATCGTGATCGAACGACGGAGCCTCGGTCGTCGCCGCGACCTTGATGAAGCCGCCGGAGGCTGGCATGCCGCTCACGCGCCATACGTCCGCGCGCGGCGACGCTTGCGTCGGGCCGTCGAGATAGCGTGCCGGACTGCGCACGAGGCTCGCGCGAGTGGTCGCCGAACCGGTCGCGATCGTGGCGGGTAACGCCCAGTTGCGCGTTAGCGCCGCGAGCCGCCCATCGCTGCGCAAGCGCGTGAGTGCGTCGTCGATGCGCTTTTGCAGTTGCTGCGTGCCGGGTCCCGACGCGAACACGAGATGCCAGTCGGCATAGGGCGATTCGGCAACGGCGACGTCGAAGTGCTGCTGCGGGTGCGCATGTCGATACGCGACCACGGCCGGGTACCAGACGATCGCACGTTGCGCGCGTCCTTTCGCGACGGCGTCGACAGTCAGCTGGGAGGTGGTTTCCAGATCGAAGCGCGCGTTCTTCTGCTGGACCGCGATCAGTTGTGACGGGCTCGACCAGGTCGCCGCAATCGTGATCTTGCCGTCCGGTGCCGCGACATTAGTGCTGGCCGCATGGTCGCCGCGCAGCGCAATGCTGACATAGCCGGAGTGCAGATAGCCCTGGGAAAAGAGCAACTGCGAGTCGGCGCCGTCGGCGACGCTCGAACGCGGAAAGCCCGCGATCACATCGCAGTCGCGCTGCAGCGATTTCGATAGCTCGCGAGCGGAAATGCCGTCGTCGTCGCCGTTGTCGTCGATGCCGCGCGTCGCGAAGGTCGCGGCGATGCCCGCGGTGCTCAACACCGCGCGTGCAACGGACTTGTCCAGCGCGGCCGAAGGGCTGCCCGGCATCGTGCACACGCGCACGCTGGACGACGTCTGCGTGGCCGCATGGACGGCAACCTGCGCGGCGCCGGCGACGAGCGCGCTGGCGAGAGCAACCTGAGTGAGTCGAATGTTCATGATGGTGCGTTCCTGTGATGGCGGGAACACCGCGCCCGCATTAGCTGCGTGCGGGCGCGGAGAGATGCAGCTGCGAGAGTCCGAGGTACAGAACGAGGCGGGTGCAGTGGCTGCCGCGTTCAGGTGCGATCGAGCGCGAACACATACAGCGTGCCGCCGCGCGGGACGTCCTTCGCGACGTCGGCCATCGGGCCGCCCCAGATCGGATTCGCACCGCCGTAGCCCGCGAGCACGGCCACGTATTCCTTGCCGTCCACTTCGAACACGGAAGGTTGCGCGACGATGCCGCTCGCGAGTTGCGGGCTCTCCCACAGCACCTTGCCCGTCGTCACGTCGAACGCGTACAGATGACCGTCGAGCGAACCGCTGAAGGCGAGGCCGCTGGCCGTCGTGGCGACGCCGCCGTTCCAGGGCATTTTGGTCCAGTGACCCCACAGCTTCTTGCCGGTATTGACGTCGATCGCCTGAAGCTCGCCATAACCCTGGCTGCCCGGTTCAGGCTGGATCTCGAAGCCTTCGCCGAGGTAGGGCAGACCCTCCATGTAGCTGACCGACTTGCCGGACAGGCTCATGCACGCATGCAGCGAGGGGACCACCGCGATATGCCGCTCGGGATCGTACGAGGTCGACCACCAGTTCTTGCCGCCGAGAAAGCTCGGGCACGTGTTGATCGTCGTGCCGGCCTTCGGAAACCGGCTTGCATCCTGAATCGGCTTGCCGTCGGCGGTGTAGCCGGTCACCGACAGCGCTTTGACGAACGGCTCCGCGTAGATCAGCTTGCCGGTCTTGCGATCGATCGCGTGGAAGAAACCGTTGCGGTCGGCATGGATGATCGCGTCGTACGGCTTGCCCTTGTAGCTGATGTTGGCAAGGACCGGCGTATTGACGCCGTCGTAGTCCCACGTGTCGTTATTCGTGTACTGGTAGTGCCACTTCAGCTCGCCGTTCTTCGGGTTGAGCGCGAGCAGTGAATCGGAGTACAGGTTGTCGCCGGGACGCAGCGCGGCGAGCCACGGCCCCGGATTGCCGACGCCCCAGTACAGCGTCTGTGTGGCCGCGTCGTAGGTGCCGGTCAGCCACGCCGCGCCGCCGCCATGTTCCTGCATGCCGTCGGGCCATGTGTCGCTACCCTTCTCGCCGGCACTCGGGATCGTATAGCGCTTCCAGATGATCGAGCCGTCGTCGGGATTGAGCGCGGCGATATAGCCGCGAATCCCATACTCGCCGCCCGACGTGCCGACCACGATCGCGCCGTCGAGCGCGAGCGGTGCAAGCGAGAACGCGTAGCCGAGACCCGGTTCGAACATCTGCTTTTTCCACACGACGTTGCCGCTCTGCGCGTCGATCGCGGCCACCTCGCCGCTCAGCATCGCCACGTAGACGTTCTTGCCGTACAGCGCGACGCCGCGATTCACGACGTCGCAACAGGCGGTCTTGAACGATAGCGCGCCGAGCTTCGGCTCGTATTTCCACAGCTGCGTGCCGGTTTTGACATCGAACGCATAGACGTTGTCTTTGGGCGTACTGACAAAAAGGTAGCCGCCGTTGACGATCGGGGTTGCTTCGAATCCCTGCTTGAGTTCCGCGGGGAACTGGTAGCTCCAGGCCTGCTTGAGCCCGGCGACGTTCGACGCATCGATCTGCTTCAGAGGTGAATGTGACTGGCCGCTATAGCTGCGGTAATAGGTGAGCCAGCCCGGGTCGCTTTGCGCTTGAGCGAGGCGCTCGTAGGTCACGGCGGGATAGTCCGGCGCGGCATCCACCGGAGCCACGTTCAGTGCCATCGCAATCGCGATGCTCGCTCCAAGGACAGCCAGCCGGCCTGCGGCGGGCGAACGGTTCTTCATGGTCGTCTCCTGAGTGTTTGTCGATGCAGTGCCGGGAGAGGCGTCGCCCCTTCGTTCCGTGTCGATCCGGTTGCGATGCCGTTACTGCAAGTCGCATGCCATTTTTGTGAGCGAGTCCGAAGCGGCGGCGCGCCTGAAACGTGCTGTGGGATATACCGCCCGAGCGGCGCTCCATCTGTTGCGTCCTGGTACAACACCGGGCGATGGAGTGTTGAGAAACAGCGCAGTTGCGGCGCTCGCGCGCATCGCTCGGGCGAGGGCGACGCGAGCGGCGGGGGTTAAGCGCCACTCGGGTGACTCCGCATATCGCGGCGCGCATCAATTTGCGGTAATACAGCCTCTTCGCTTCACCACCGTTGATGAAACGGATGGCCCGGAGCTTGCTTAAGAGCACGAAGAAAAGCCTGGCAAGGTACCAGGCTCTCCTGGAGGGAGACAATGCGCGATGACGTTCACCCGACCGTGGCTCAGACGGCCGTCCGGTCCAATGACTTTCCCGCGCCGGCGATTCGGAAAGCGCACGAAAGGTCCGAAACGTTTGGTCTGTGCGCGTCGGCGCGACCCGAATACGAGGTTCTTTCGAACGCGAATCTCGTACTCAAACGCGAGCAGAACCGGGTGCTGTGCGCCCACGCGATGCCGGTGATGGAGACGCTGCGCGAGCAGATCGCCAACACGCAAAGCATGATCGTGCTGACCAATGCCGAAGGGCTGATCCTGCATTCGATCGGCGACGACGACTTTCTCGCGCGCGCGGAGAAAGTCGCGCTGCGGCCCGGCGCGAACTGGGCCGAGGACCGCCAGGGCACCAATGCGATCGGTACGGCGCTGGCCGAGCGTTGCGCGATGGTCGTGCACGGCGACCAGCACTACCTCGCGGCGAACCGCTTCCTGACCTGCTCGAGCGTGCCGATTCTCGATCCGTATGGCGACGCGATCGGCGTGCTCGACGTGACGGGCGACTACCGCAGCTATCATCAGCACACGATGGCGCTCGCCAAAATGTCGGTGCAGATGATCGAGAATCATCTGTTCACGACCACCTTCCACGAAACGCTGCAAGTGTCCTTCCATAGTCGTCCGGAGTTTCTCGGCACGCTGATGGAAGGCATCGTCGCGTTCACGAGCGACGGACGCTTTCTGTCGGCCAACCGGAGTGCCCAGTTCCAGCTCGGCATGTCGCTCGCCGCGCTGCGCGCGCATACGCTGTCATCGCTGTTCCAGACCACCAGCGCGCAACTGATCGATCGCGCGCGCGCGAACCTCGACCCGCACCTGATGCTCAACCTGAGCAGCGGCGCGGTGGTCTGCGCGCGGGTGCAGTTCAGGCGGGCGTCGCTGGCCGAGGGCAGCCGTCCTGTCGCCGTGCACGAGGGCGCGCGCGCGGCGGCGCGCGAGGAACCGCCGCAGACCGCTGCCGGGCTTTCGCGTCTGAGCTATCTCGACACGGGCGACCCGCAGGTCGCCGCGGTCATTGCGAAGGTCAAAAGGGTGATCGGCAAGGACATTCCGATCCTGATCAATGGCGAGACCGGCACGGGCAAGGAGCTGCTCGCGCAGGCGATTCACAACGATTCGCCGCGTCACGCCGGGCCGTTCGTCGCCGTCAACTGTGCTTCGATTCCCGAGACGCTGATCGAATCCGAGCTATTCGGCTACGAGGAGGGCGCATTCACTGGAGCGCGGCGCAAAGGCGCCATCGGCAAGCTGCTGCAGGCGAACGGCGGCACGCTGTTTCTCGATGAGATCGGCGACATGCCGTATTCGCTGCAAGTGCGGTTGCTGCGCGTGCTGCAGGAACGCGTCGTCAACCCGCTCGGCTCGACGCGGAGCATTGCGGTGGACGTCGCGATCATCTGCGCGACGCACCGTGACCTGCGCGTGATGATCGCGCAGAACCGCTTCCGCGAAGATCTCTACTACCGGCTCAACGGCCTCGTGGTGCGTCTGCCGCGGCTGCGCGACCGGACCGATCTCGCGGTCGTGATCCAGAAGATGTTGCTGCGCGAGTCGCTCGCCAGCGCGAGCGGGCAGCCGCTTCACGTCGCGCCCGACGTGATGGCGATGTTCGAGCGCTGTCCATGGCCGGGCAACTTCAGGCAGCTTGGCAACCTGCTGCGCACCGCGGCGGCCATGGTCGACGCGGACGGCGAGATCCGGCGCGAGCATTTGCCCGATGATTTCTTCGATGACCTGCGCTGTGGCGTTTCGTCGAGCGGCGCGGTGGATACGCGCGGCGCGGGCAGTGCGTCCGTGCCGGAGTGCGCGCGCCTGCAGGACGTGACCGTGTCGGTGATTGCGGCGGCGCTCGCGCGACATGGCGGCAACGTGTCGGCGGCTGCGCGCGAACTCGGCGTGTCGCGCAACATGATCTACCGCAAGATGCCCGCGGCCGAGCCCGGGCGTGCGGTGGACGACTTCTGAGCCACCTGCCGCCTGCATCGGCACTCCTGTGTCGCCAGCGTGCTGTCACACCACTGTTGCATCCCGCAGCGGTGGTGCTCCAAAAATCAACACTGCCTATCTCCCGAATGCGTCATATAGCGACGCGTTCGTCTTGCTTTCGTCACCGAATCTCCAACCGCGCTTCGCGTGACGACACCGGCATGTCCTTTGCTTTGAAGGGAACGGCCGCGCATCGAGTGCGGTTCTTCCATCCAATCGCAAACAAGGAGACATGCCATGCAATGGATCACCCCGTCGTACGCCGAAGTGCGTTTCGGCTTTGAAATCACGATGTATATCGCCAATCGCTGAGCGGGCTGCGGCGTGCCGCCCGCGCCGCATCAGTCGCGCCGCGGGCGGCGTACGCAACGAACGACGATGAAGACACCAGGATCGCGATGAACACGCGTGACGCCGATAGCGGCGTGCCGCTGCGCCCCCGCCTGCGGAGCGTCTTCCGCCTGCAGTGGGAAGCGGCGCAGGACACCTACGTGCTGCTCTACCCCGAAGGCATGGTTAAGCTCAACGCTAGTGCCGGCGCGATCCTCGCGCGTTGCGACGGAGCACACGAGCTCGACGACATCATCGGCGAACTCGAACGGCTTTTCGGCACGTCCGAACTTGCGCCCGACGTCTATCGTTTTCTCGATCACGCGCGGCTGCGCGGCTGGCTGGATTGACCCGGCCCAGGACCTTGCGCGCGTTGCCCGCACATTAGATCGCGAAAGATGTTCGAATATTTCGAACGATTGCATCGCCCGGACCGTACGGTATTTCAATTGAAAGGGCGCATCATTGAATCGCGGTAACTCACCTGACTCATTGGAGAAAGACATGACGCGATTTGATGGCAAATCTGTATTGGTCACTGGCGGTAGCAGCGGAATTGGCCTCGCCACAGCAAAGGCGTTCGCCGCGGAAGGCGCCCGGGTAGTCATCACGGGCCGTGACAGCGCGGCCCTCGAAGAGGCTAAACGGGGGCTTGGCGCTAGCGCGGCGGTGGTTCGTAACGACACAGGATCGGTCGCGGCCGCGCGCGAGCTTGCGCGTGCGATCGGCGATGCAGGCATCAAGCTCGATGCGGTCTTCATCAACGCGGGCGCCGCAAAGTTCGCGCCGTTCACTGACGTGGACGAAGCGCTCTGGGACGCGAGCTTCAATACCAACGTCAAGGGCGCCTATTTTCAGATCCAGTCGCTGCTGCCGTATTTGAATAATGGTGCTTCGGTGGTGATCAACGGCTCGATCAACGCGCACATCGGCATGCCGGGTTCATCCGTTTATGCGGCCAGCAAGGCTGCCGTGATTTCGCTCGCCAGGACTTTGTCCTCGGAACTATTGCCGCGCGGCGTGCGCGTGAATGTGGTCAGCCCCGGGCCCGTGCAAACGCCGCTGTATGGCAAGCTCGGCATGGATGCCGCGACTCTCGAAGCCACCGCCGCTCAAATTCTCAATCAGATTCCGCTGGGACGCTTCGGCACGCCAGAGGAAATTGCGTCCACCGTGTTGCATCTGTCGGCACCCGAATCGGCGTTCATTGTCGGCACGGAGATCATTGCTGATGGCGGCATGAGTCAGCTTTAAGCGACGCGATCGAAACCGATGCGGTCTCAGGTGCGGCCCAATATCGGGCCGACGATATGAATCAGGTTTCCTTCCGGATCGCGCAACAAGGTTGAGCGCCGCTCGGCGCTCAACGGCTGGTCAGCCCACACCATGTCTACGGTCATGACGAAACCGAGCCCAGGTTGCCCACGGCGAGCGCAACGTTATTGAGTCGCAGGCCGCGAACCGGAGGGAGCATCGGATGAGCCTTGCACATGACTGAGGTTCCCTAGCTGGCAGGCGTGAATCGCGCGCGATCGTGAGGGGTGGAGAAGTCGAGCACCGGTCCAAGCGGTACGATGCCCGTAGGGTTGATTCCACGATGGCTTTCGTAATAGTGCCGTTTGATGTGATCGAAATTGACCGTTTGCGCGACGCCCGGCATCTGATAGATATCGCGCGTATAGGCGGAAAGGTTGGGGTAGTCGGCGATCCGCTGCAGGTTGCACTTGAAGTGACCGACATAAACGGCGTCGAAGCGTATCAACGTCGTGAACAGACGGATGTCCGCTTCGGTGAAGGTTTCGCCAGTCAGAAAGCGTTGTGTCGAGAGCCGCTCCTCGAGCCACGCCAGCGTCTCGAACAGCGGCTTGACGGCTTCCTCGTACGCGCTTTGCGTTGTTGCAAAGCCGGATTTGTAGACGCCGTTATTCAGCGTGTCGTACACACGGCTATTGATTTCGTCGATCTCGCGGCGCAATGGCGCCGGATAGTAATCGCCAGGCGTAGCGCCGAGACCGTCGAAGGCCGAGTTCAACATACGAATGATTTCCGACGATTCGTTATTGACGATCGTCTTCTGCTGTTTGTCCCACAGCACCGGCACGGTGACTCGTCCGGTGTAGTGCGGGTCGGCGGCGGTGTAGACCTGATGCAACAAGCTGGCGCCGTTGACGGTATCGGGCACGGTGCCGGGCCCCTCGGCAAAGGTCCATCCGTGCTCGAGCATCAGCCAGTGGACTACCGACACACTGACCATCTCGTTCAAGCCCTTGAGCGCCCGCACGATCAACGCACGATGTGCCCACGGGCAAGCGAGGCTCACGTACAGGTGGTATCTGTCAGCGTCGGCGCGAAAGCCGCCACGCCCGCTGGGCCCGGGACTGCCATCGGCGCTCACCCAGTTGCGAAACGCGGCGTCCTTGCGGACAAAACGACCACCCGTGGACGCCGTGTCATACCAGCGGTCTTGCCATTCACCATTAACCAGCAGGCCCATATCGATGCTCCTTGTTCGCGAGACGTTCAGGTTCGTTACAGCATGATGGACCATCAGCATGGTATTGCCGTACGATCGTCCCAATGAATACGTTCGATGGAGTGGAACATGTTGTCGGCGGAAGAGCTTGCATTGCTGGAAGCGATTCGGGAGACCGGGAGCCTGTCGCGCGCGGCCGCGCAACTGGGCAAGGCGCCGTCAACTGTGTCGCATGCCGCGCGCCAGCTCGAGAGCCGCTTCGACGCGTTGCTGTTCGATCGCCGGCGCTACCGGTTGCAGCTTACCCCGGCTGGGCATGCGCTGGCAGAGGAGGCGGGCCGGCTCATGCAGGACGTGGCTCGCATGACTCAGCGGGTTCGGCAGATCGCGAGCGGCTGGGAGGACCGGTTATGGATCGTGAGCGACGAGATCATCGAGTTCGAACTCGTGATGCCGGTTATCCGTGCGTTTGACGCGTTGCAGTCGGGGGTCAAGCTTCGGGTCACGAATGAAGTGCTGGGCGGCACGTGGGAGGCGCTGCGCGAAGGTCGGGGCGAGCTGGTTGTCGGGGCGACGAACGAACCCCCGGCGATACCGGGGCTGCGGTGGTTCGAGCTGGGTGTGATGGAGTGGGTGTTCGCGGTCGCGCCGCATCATCCGCTGGCGGCAGCCAAAGGTCCGCTCAGGCGCGAAGATATCTCGGCCCATCGTGCCGTCGTCGTGGCCGATTCGTCGAGAATGACGCCGGGCCGCGCCTATGGCGTTGTTGGCGGCCAGGCTTCGCTGGCCGTTCCCAGCATGCGCGCGAAGATTCTGGCTCAGCGTGACGGCCTCGGGGTCGGCTGGCTGCCGAGACGCAGGATTGCGGCGCTGCTCAAGCGAGGCGAACTCGTCGAGAAAGACACGGCCGATCCCCGTGAACCCAATGTGCTCTACGTTGCCTGGCGTGGCGACCACGAAGGGCGCGCGCTTCAATGGTGGTTGGAGCAATTGCGTCAACCGCGTCTGGCCAAACGACTGGTGAACGGACTCGATCTGTTCGCATAAGCGATCCGCATAGCTGCATGGGCATTTCCGATGCGAGGTCGCGTAGGCCGCCCCTCGATAGAAAGCGATGGCGTCGCGATTACACGACAACGATTTCGCATTCGTTGGCCGTGTGACTGTTCATGTCTGTGACACGCGCAAACGATAAATTTCGCGGGTCGAAGGGCAGGAACACTCAGGATTTGTTTGCCACAGCATGAAGCCGATGCAATGTGCCGCAATGGAATGGAGTCAATGAGACCATCGCCATCCAGAATCGCCATCGCCGTCTCCGCTGCAATGTTGTCGCTCGCCAACGGTGCGAATGCACAGCAGACTCAACCCGCGGCCGCTCAACCGACTGAAGCGCCGGTCACTCTAAGACCCATCGTTGTCAATGCGACCAGACCAGCGGCCGCTCCCGATAACGTGGACGATCCCGAACAGATCGTGGGCGTTAGCAAGACCGGCACTCCGCTCGGCGACCTGCCGATGAGCGTGGAGATCGTCCCGCGCGGCATTCTCGACGAACAAGGCGCGATGTCGTTGCAGGATGCGATCCGCAAAGGCAACGTGTCCGGCGTGAACTACGGTGGTACCGATTCGAAGGGCTTCACCGACCACTTCATGATCCGTGGCCTGCAGGCGCAGACCTATGACGACGGCTTCTCGGACGGCGATCAGGTCAACGGCCCAATGCATTCGCTGCTGGGCGTCGAGCGCATCGAGGTGCTCAAAGGTCCGGGGTCGGCGCTGCTAGGCAGCGGCCCTCCGGGCGGCTCGATCAACCTGGTCCACTACACGCCGTCCGCGCAGTTCCACTGGGGCGGCGATATCCAGGCCGGCTCTTTCGGTACGGTCAACGCGAGTGGCTATGTCACCGGTCCAACCGGCATCGACGGACTGAACTATCGTTTTGACGCCAGCGCCGGCCGCTCGGACGGCTACCGCGCCCTGGCGTCCTGGAACCGGGAAATCCGTCCCGATCTGCAATGGAAAATCGGCGACCACAAGGTCGAATTCTCGATCGACGCGCAACAGTACATGGCAACGCCCGACTCATACGGGATCATCTACTACAAGGGGGCGCCGATTCGCAATGTCCCGTTCAACGCCAAATATTCGACGCCATTCGCGAACGCGCACGGCAACTACATCCGCGCCACGCTGACGGACGAGTGGCGCATCAGCGACTACCTGACGATCAATAATCGCCTGTCATACATGCATCACACGCTGGACTTCTACAGCAACGGCGACAGCACGCACGCGAAGGTCAAGGGCAACGCATTCGTCGGCCGCCAGTTGCGCGATCAGGACGATTCGCTCAACACGTTCGACTACCAGATGGAACCCGTGTGGAAATTCTCGACAGGCAGCATCCACCATACGCTGCTGACGGGCTTCGAATACCTGAACCAGGATCTCAACAGCGCGAAGACGACAGCAGACCTTCCGGACATAAGCGACATCTTCGCACCGGTGCCGCTGGAAACATCCGTCGCAAGCCTGCACTTCCAGTGCGCGCCGTCTCACTCGTGCCAGAACGATCATGTGAGCGCGAACTTTTACAGCCTTTACGCGACCGATCAGGTGGACGTGACGGATAGATTCAAGCTCCGCGCCGGCGTGCGCAAGGACTGGTTCGGTACGTCGCTGACGCTGAACCCGGTCCCCGGCGAGCCGAATCGCACGGCCAACGACGGCATCACGCTGGTTCCTGGCAACACGTACACGCGCAACGATGCCCCGACCAGTTGGAGCGCCGGGATGTTGTACAAGCTGAGCCCGTGGATGACGCCATATTTCGGCGTATCGCGCAGCTATCTCGCGAATTTCAACTCCGAAAACACGGCATTTTCCGTCGGCCCGCCGGAATCAGCGCTGCAATACGAACTGGGCGTCAAGTGGTCGTTCGACGACGGGCGCTACGTGCTCAACACCGCGCTGTTCGACGTAAAGCGGGA
This sequence comes from Paraburkholderia atlantica, assembly GCF_009362785.1. GTDB lineage: Bacteria > Pseudomonadota > Gammaproteobacteria > Burkholderiales > Burkholderiaceae > Paraburkholderia > Paraburkholderia atlantica. The sequence goes on along the minus strand of NZ_WHNQ01000007.1, from coordinate 40,777 downwards.
ACACGTGGCGACTCCGTTCGGTGAAGACCAACTCGCGTTCGATTCGCAGCGCACGCGCGGCGGCGAAGCTTCGTTCGACGCGGATCTCACGTCGAACTGGCACGTGTACGCGAACTTTACCGGACAGCAGGCGCATATCACTTATAGCCCGGACACCCCGGGCGCGGTCGGAACGGCCCCGCAGGGCGTGCCCGCCTTTATGGCGAACCTGTGGACGACATACCGCTTCAGCCTCTTCGGCAGGGCGGGTTTTCATGCGGGTGCCGGCATTGATTACATGAGCCGGATGACGAACGGCTTTGCCAACGGCTACGACTGGGCACCGGCTTCCGTGATCGCGAACCTGCAGTTCGGTTACGCGGAGCGTCACTGGGGGGCCGATCTGAACATCGACAACGTCACCAACCAGCGCTACTTCATCGCCACCAACGTGGTCGGTGCCTACCTCGGCTCGCCGCTAGCCGCGTACGTTCGCCTGCACGCGGACTTTTGATCGTGCACGGCAGCGGGCGGCTGTCCATATGGATAGCCGCCCGCCGATGGCTGCTACTGCGCGTGCAGCGCGACGGGCGATGCGAACCCTCGATCAATCGTCATCGTCGTCGGCAGCGGCGACCGTCTTCGTACCCTCGGCAGACATCTTCGTGTAGATCGAATGCGGCACCGGATACGGCTTGTCTCCCATCACGCCGGTCCACAGCACGCGGTTGAAGAGCTCCGGCGGAACGCGATCCTCCCTGGAGAAATCGAAGCCCTTCGTCACGCTTGCCCAGTAAGTCGCGTCATGCAGCGGATGAATGTCCGGCCCCTGTGCATACTGGTTGCCGTCGTTGCCGCCGGACGTCGGGCCGGTGGCCACATTGCCCACGTTCGTACCTCTCAGAATCGTCGATGCAACCGCAGTGTAGGTCCACGAACCATCCGAGCCAGTGTCGAAGACGTCGGCCATCGGTTGCGCATACGCGGTGTTCAGATTGATGTGCTGGGTGCCGAGCACGTCTTCCATGGTACGGATCGCGTTCACCTGGCTGTACGCGGTGCTGACAACGGCGTTCTTCTTCACGTATGCGCCAACGACGTAGGCCGGGGCGCGATGCGAGTCGACGTGATCAGAACCGGCCTGCGAGTCGTCCTCGACCACCACGATCAGCGTGCTTTTCGCGTACGGGCTGTGTGCGACCGTCTCGATCAGCTTGCCCACCGCGAAGTCGTTATCCGCTTGCTCCTGTTCAGCCGTCCCCATCTGACCGACGTTCTGCGCATAGCTGCCGGTGTGATCGGAACCCATGCGGACGAATTCAAACGACGGCAGACGGCCGTTCGCGACGTACTGCTGGAACTCGCGGTTCCATTCGAGTTCGCGGAAGGTGTCCGGATAGGCCTGATCGAAGCCGCGGTAGTACGGGTCCGTCAGCGTGACGAGCGACGGCTTGAGCGGGTACGCCTGAATGTTGCCGGCGGCAAACGGGTTGAGGAGGGGGCTCGCAATCGTGCCGATCGAACCGGTGTTGTTGACCATGCCGCCGTAGTTGCGGACCGTACCGCCGGCTTGCAGCACCGCGTCGTAGATGCTCGCCTTCTGATAGCCGAACGGCGCATCCGGTACCGAAATGTCGGCGATACCCGGCAGCGCATTGGCCGTGCCGCCCGGCAGCGACGATGTGACCGTACTGTAGGCCCCGCCCGAGGCGCCATCGCGCATGGCGGTGGTGGCGAGGCCAACCGGCAGACCGCGATTGGCGCCTTCGGATTCATACGACATGCCGCGGCTCACGCCGGCGTAGTTTTCCTGCTGCGAAACTTCCTCGGTCGGCGTGACGTGCGCGTGCTGCACCCACGACCAGCCATCCATCGAGCCGTCGCCCGGATCGGCGAAGTTGTCGATCGTGACGAAGTTGCCAGCGATATTGTGGAAGTTCGGGGTGGTGGCCTTGCCATACATCGTCAGCGACGGATCTCCGTTCGAGCCGTTGCCGAGGTCGCCGAGAATCTGGTCGAACGTCCGGTTTTCCTTGACGACATAGATCACGTGCTTGATGTGATCGTGCAGGAAATTCATCGTCTGGCGGTCGCTCTGCGACTCTCTGACCGAATAGTGGTTGTTCTCGTCGACCTGGCTCGTCAGCCGGGCAAGCACGTCGCCCCTCGGGACCGGTGCGCTCACGAGGCTGCTCTGCTCGAGACCGAACTGGTACTGGGCCGTCGTGCCCGACGTGTACAGCGGGTTCGGGCCGGTGTTCGACTTGCCGTTGATGATGTACATCTGCGAGCCGTCGGCGCTCAGCGTGACGTCCTTGGGCGCATACGCGGTCGGGATCAGGCCGGTGACGTGGTAGCCCTCGTTGCCATCGAGCGAGATCACGGCGATCGAATTGTCGCCGTTGTTGACCGCATACAGGGTTCGCCCGTCGCGCGATACGGTTACGTTGACCGTGTCGCGGCCGCTGTACTTCCTGTTGTTGCCGCTGCCGTGGTCATCGCCGTCGCCGGACTGGCGGGCGATGTCGATCGTCTTCTCGACCCGGTGGCTGGCCGTATCGATGACCGCAACCTGGTCGGTATTCGACACGGCGACGTAGAGCTTGGACTGATCTGGCGAGAGAGTCATTCCGTAGGCATTTCCTTTCACCGGAATGCGAGTGATGAATTGCGGTGCGGCCGGGTTCGACAGATTGAGCACCACGACTTCACGGTCGCGCACTGACGAGACGAACGCCGTGTCGTCGGATTTCAGCGAAACGGCCCACGGATATTCGCCACCGGCAACGCCCTGCGTGCCCGACGTATTGAACGGACGCAGATCATATTCCGACATGACGGTGTTCGACGTCGTGTCGATGATGGTAATCGAGTCGTTGTAGTTGTTGGCAACGACGAGGATCCTGCCATTGCCAGAGAGAGCGAGGCCACCGGCGTTCGGCTTCACCCCCGAGCCGATACCCTTGCCGTGGTTCAGGGCGATGGCTGCGGTTTGCGACCATTGGGCCGACGGAAGAGCCGACGGGCGGCTATAGACATAAACGGCGTCGTCAGCGCCGCCGGTGCCGTACAGGGTTTGGTTGCCATTCCATGCGAGGCCATCGAACGCATTGTTCTGGTGGATGGCCTGCACGAGCTTCGGGGTGGCCTTGTTAGCGCCCGACACGTCGTAGATGAAGATGTACTGGGTCGAGTCGGTCTTGTCCAGCGTGCTGTTGCTGGCGCCCGTGTAGACGGTGTTATAGCCGGCCGTAATCACGGCGAGCGTGTTGCCATCCGGGCTGAGTTGTGACTTGATGGCGCCGCTGACGATCTGGGTCGGCTTTGCCGAAAGCTGCGGGTTGAGCAACTGCTGCACGGCACCTGGTATGGCTTTCGGGGAGATGAACTGGCCAGTCGGCAGAAGCTCCATGTCGCCCTGCGGTGCCGCAAATGCAATGCAGCTCGTCAATAATCCTAATGCAAATCCAGAGTGAATGAGATTTCGATGCATTTTGTTTCTCCCAGATAATCAAAACAAAATAGCCAAAATTGGATTAAAGCGGAATCATTTGTCAGGTGTGTTGCTCCTGATCGCGGAAATGTGCCAGCGAGACGTCCAGGCGGAATGCATTGAAACGGCGCCACTCTGGAGCTTCAGCACCGCAATATTTAGTCAGCTGCGAATGTCAGTGGAATGACATGTTTGAACCATGCGCATTGCGAATGAATATTTACAAAAATTGTCTATCGATTGATATGTAATCGTAATTTAAACGTAAAAATAATCTTGCAATAAAGTGGTCGTAGACGACTTGCGGGGCACTGCCTTCCGAACGGTTCCATGGAAGTGTGTAATATCGACTGCATCCTTTCATTGGGAGCAGTCCCATGCTACGGGTACTCGAGCCGGGCGACTATTTCGGCACTACCACCCTGCAATACCGGGATGATGGAATCTCGGTCGTGGAGACCCAATTCGCAACGGATCTCATCATTCCGCAGCACGAACATGTGAATCCGTTTTTCTGTTTCGTACTGGACGGCTGCGGTACACGATCCTGGCCGTCACGCCGTGGCGAAGACGGGCCGATGTCCTTAACGCTTTTTCCCGCAGGCGTGCCGCACGCAAATTGCTGGTACGGCGCCGGCGGCAAGGCGCTCCATGTCGAATTTTCGTCCTCGTGGCTAGAGCGGCTTGGTGGCCGGACCCAAGTCCTCGATCGGCCGGGTGACTTTGCCAGCGGAGCTCCGCTGTCGTTCATGCGCCGTCTGGTCCGCGAGTGCCGTGAGCAGGATTCAGCGACGTCGCTAGCAGTTGAAGGGCTGGTACTCGAACTTCTTGCGGCCTGCGAGCGGGCCGCTCCGCGTACGGCGACGGTCGGCGGTTCACGTCGATGGCTCGCCCGCGTGGAAGCATTGCTGCACGATCGTTTTCGTGACGCGTTGACATTGGACGAAATCGCTTCGGACAGCCATGTTTGCGCCGACCACCTCGCGCGAGAATTCCGCAAGCACTATGGCTGTACTGTCGGAGAATACGTGCGCCAGCTTCGACTCGATTTCGCATGCGCTCAATTGACCAGTGGACGCCATTCGCTCAAAGCGATTGCTCAGGACGCCGGTTTCGCCGACCAAAGCCACTTTACGCGCGTGTTTCGGCGCAGGATGGGGCTCACACCAGGCGCGTATCGCGCGCAGTTGCTCGAAGATCGCTCCTGTACCAAAGATTGACGGTCCGGTACAAGACCAACAGAACTGCCGCGGCCTAAAGTGGCTCGCATCTTCGACACGAACTAACGTTCATGGAGACTGATGTGAGCACCGATGCCTTTCCCTATCTGACTCGCCTTAACGTCCTTTACTCCTGCGGCGAAGTCATCGACGTGCCCGCCCTCGTGGCGGCAAACCGCCATCCCTGGTACAACCAGACGCTATGTCAGGTGAACGAATCGGTAGTCCGGCTGGGTGTCGTCGAGGGCGAATATCATTGGCACAAACATGACGCGGAGGACGAATTTTTTTACGTCGTTAGCGGACGCTTCCTGATCGACCTCGAGGAGCGGGTCGTTGATTTAGGCCCGGGACAAGCGTTCGTCGTGCATAAAGGCCTGCTGCATCGCCCTCGAGCACCTGAGAAAACGGTGGTCCTGATGGTCGAGGCGGCGGGCATCGTTCCCACCGGTGACAAGTGATGCGTAGCGGGTTCAACTCTTCGACGCTACACGGTCGATTCCGCGGTCATCGTCAGCGAGGATCGGTCGAAGGTACGGCCCGACCAGTCGACTCCAGACCGATTCCACCGTCGCATATGATGGTTTGCCCCGACATGAACGAGTTCGAAATCAGAAACTCAATCGCCATGGCAACGTCGTCAGGCTGGCCAATTCGTCCTACCGGCGTAATCGCCGCATAACCGGCAAAAGCGGATTCCTTATCTTTCGCCGACAGAAAGTCCCACCACGGCGTATCAATGACACCAGGCGAAACTGCATTGATCCGCAACGGGCGCAGCTCTGCCGCGAGGATCGGCACGATCGCAGCAATCGCCGCGTTCGCTGCGCCGAGGCCCGCTGTTCCGGGCATGGCCGAGTGTGCCGACACGGCAGAGAGAAAAGTGATACTTCCGGTTTTCGCAATCGACGCAAGCGCCGCCTGGGCACACGCGAAATGAGGAAACACTTTCTCGTCGAATCCCATCCGCACCGCATCGAGACTGACGCCTGAAAACGGGCCTCCGCCCTTGCCACTGCCGAGCGCGAGAACCAGGTGATCGATCGCGCCGACCTCGGCAAACGTACCGGCGATGGTCGATGTATCGGATGCATCGAATCTCACCGTATTTGCAGCGTCGCGCAGCGCGACCTTCGCTTTGGCCAGTTTTGCGGAGTCTCGCCCGGCGATCGTGACCGCGTATCTCCGATCCAGTAGCCGGCTCGCGGTAGCGAAGCCGATTCCGGAAGAGCCGCCGACAATGAAGACATGTTGTGACATGGTTGAAGTTTCCGCTCTTTGAGAAATGCCGGGTATCCGGAACCCAGGCGGACCGACATCGAAGTTCGATGTGTCAATGTGCCAGCGAGGGGTCCGTCAACTGAAAGCTGAGCTGACGCAGCCGCTTGCGAATCGCGGGGTTGTAGGCATCGGGATGAGCTCTGGCGAGCCTTGTGCCGTCGAAATACAGGCCCGTGCGGCCTTCCATTCCGGTGGTGGCCGCAAGATGAAGAACCGCGTCCACACCTTCCGCGACCGTGCTCAGAGGCGTGATTCCGCCATTCCTCACCATGGTTGTATCCATGTATGTGGCGGGATGCAGACAATTCGCCGTCACACTGGTCCGGGCCAGTTCGTCGGCCAGATCGAACGTGAACATGATTTGCGCGAGTTTGCTCTGGCAATAGGCCAGGGTACCGCTATAGCCGTGGCTCAACATCACGTCGTCGAAATCGATCGGGCGTTGTCCCACGGACGCAACATTGACAATCCGCGATCTGGAGCCCTTCAGCAAAAGAGGCAGCAGAAGCCTGGTCAGGGCAAAACCCGCGAGGTAGTTCACAGCGAACCGCAATTCGATTCCATCCGCCGTGACTTGCCTGATCGAGCCGGGCGAACCAGTGCCGATGCCGGCGTTGTTGATCAGCAAGTCGAGTTGATCGTGTGCGCGTCCGATCGCGCTCGCCAGCGATCGAACTTCCGCGAACGTAGACAAATCAGCCGGATAAAAAGTGGCCTTGCCTCCCGCACCGGCTATCTCGCGAACCATGTATTCGCCCCGTTCCATGTTTCGCCCGTGAATAAGCACATGTGCGCCCTGGGCTGCCAGTCGCTTCGCGACGGAGCGTCCGAGTCCGTCGGTGGAACCGGTAACCAGCGCAAGCTTGTTCGTCATGTTCATGATTGAATAGACTGGAAGTTGATTTCATCTTCATGCTGTGCGCTCTGCCGCGCGACAAACAGTGCTGGATCGATACTGGTATAGGGAACTACCACGATGACGATGAACGTCAGAACCTCGGCCGCCGACAGACGCCGTTGCGAGCTAGGCGCCTTCCTGAGGTCGCGGCGCGAGCACTTGAGTCCGGCCGCGGTCGGTTTGCCTGACGGTTTTCGACGACGCACGCCAGGGCTGCGACGCGAGGAAGTCGCGATGCTCGCGGACGTCGGCACCACGTGGTACACGTGGCTCGAACAGGGGCGCGATGTCCGCGCGTCTGAAGATGTGCTGATGGCAATCGCGGACGCGTTGCGACTGGATGCCGTTGAGCGGCGGCATCTGTTCGTACTGAGCGATCGTCCGTCGCCGGAAGTCCGGTCGACGAATCCAGAGAAGCTCGAAGAACCGGTGCAAAGGATGCTTGCCAGCCTGTCGGGCCAACCCGCTTACGTCACTGGCCGTCGCTGGGATATCCTGGGCTGGAATCGAGCAGCCACCCTGGTGTTCGGTGACTATGGGCAGCTTTCGGCGGATGAGCGCAATCTGATGTTTATGGTTTTCGCCAATGTGCGGCACCGTCGTTTGCTCGTTGACTGGGAGGAAGTGGCGCGGGCGTCCCTTGCGATGTTCCGCAACGACAGCGCACGCTACGTGGGCGATCCTGATTTTGAGCGGTTGATATCGACGCTGCGACACAGGAGTAACGAATTCAATGCGTGGTGGCGCAGACACGAAGTGCTCAATCCGTTATCGAATATCAAGCGCATCAGGCATCCGCGAAAAGGCCTGATGGTCTTCGAATACACCAGTTTCGCGCTGCTGGACGGCTCTGATCGCAAGCTCACCGTCTACACGCCGCTTGACGAGTGCAGGACCGCGGACAAGCTGGACGCTCTGATCGCGTCCGTCAGGCGCGAGCCGTAAAACATTGAGGCAATCAATCCAGCGCGCGGGATGCCAGACTCAAACACGTGAGGTGGATGGTGTCCTTTCCGAGTGCAGTCAACTGCGAGCCGGCAGTTCGCAGCGCGATGCCCAGGATCTTCATCAGCCACGCGAGTGCGAATAACGCTCTCGCGCTCGCGATCGGACACTGGCTTGCCGATAACGGCTGGGATGACTACTTCCTGGACCTCGAGCCAGTCAAGGGGTTTGCGCCAGGGGAACGCTGGCAACAAGCGCTCAAGACTGCGGCCGACCGCTGCGAGGCCGTGCTGTTTCTGATTTCGCCTGCGTGGTGCGACTCTCGCTCGTGTCTGGCCCAGTTAAGCCTTGCCAGATTTCTGGGCAAGACAATCTTCGGTGTACTGGTCGAGCCGACGCCGCCCGACGCCTTGCCGAAAGAGACGATGGCGCAATGGCAGCTCTGTGATCTCGCCACCGGGACTCAACGCCAGAGCTTCCGGGTCTGGCATGACCCGCTCGTCCCGCAGACTGAAGTCTCTTTCGCTAAAGCGGGGCTTGCCAAACTCGAGCTTGGGCTGCGACGAGCAGGGCTCGCTGCGTCGAGCTTTTCATGGCCGCCGGCTAACGATGTCGAGCGGCCCCCCTATCCGGGACTGAGAGCGTTGGAGGCCGAGGATGCGGCCGTGTTCTTTGGCCGGGATACGGCGGTCGTGCGTGGCCTCGATACGCTACGCAGCGTCCGCGAGCAGGGGATCGAGCGGATGTTGGTGATCCTCGGCGCATCTGGCGCGGGCAAGTCGTCCTTTCTGCGGGCCGGCCTGTGGCCGCGCCTGAAGCGCGATGACCGAAACTTTTTGCCGCTTCGTGTGATTCGGCCAGAGCGGGCTGTTCTTACCGGCGCCACGGGACTCGTCGTCAGTATCGAGCTGGCCTTTCAGGAACTCGCTGTACCCAGGACGCGCGCCGAGATCCACCAGGCAGTTCAGACTCCGGATGGATTTGAGCAATTGCTTGGCCAGCTTCAAACGCTGCACTGCTCGCGGCTCGGGTCAGATGCCATTGCGCCGACCGTTCTGGTCTGCATCGATCAGGGCGACGAATTGTTCGGCGCAGAAGGCGAAGAGGAGTCTTTGCACTTCCTGTCCGTGCTTGCCCGGACGCTAGCCGCGGCAGAAAGCGGGGGGATTCAGGCGATCGGCAAACGGCAGCATGCGCTTGCAGTCGTGGCGATCCGCACAGACGCTTACGAGCAATTGCGGAGCGCGCCAATGCTGCGCGGCATATCACCGCGTGTCTTCAGTCTCCCTCCTTTCGAGCGTGCCGAATTCAAGGCCGTGATTGAGGGTCCTGCCGCGCGGGCGACCGCCGCCGGACGTAAGCTGACGATCCAGCCAGCGCTGACCGAGCGGCTTCTTCAGGACACTGAAGGGGCAGACGCATTGCCCTTGCTGGCTTTTACGCTCGAGCGGCTACTTACCGACTATGGCGCCGCCGGAAACTTCAGCGTAGCCGACTATGAGGCGATCGGCGGTGTGCGCGGTTCCATTGAGGCCGCAGTCGAATCGGCATTTGCCGATCCCGGAAGAGAGCCCGCTGTTCCAGCAGATAAGGCTGAGCGCGAGCGTCTACTGCGCGAGGGCTTGATTCCATGGCTCGCGCACGTCGAACGGCCGACGCAACAGCGCAAGCGCCGTGTGGCACGCTGGGATGAGCTTCCCGAATCCGCCCATGCGGTCCTGAAGCGTCTCATCAGGTATCGACTGCTATTGCAGGACCGGCGCAAGGCCGAAGCTGGCGATGAGGAAATCACCCTCGTTGAAATCGCGCACGAGGCGTTGTTACGGCAGTGGCCCGCCCTTACCGCCTGGCTCGACGCGGACGCAGATGCGCTCAAGACAGTCGAAACCGTGCAGCGAGCGGCGCACGAGTGGCAAAAGAACGGGCAGGGGACGGCCTGGCTGGCCCACGCCGGCGAGCGGCTGACGAGTGCGGAAGCAGTCCTTCAGCGTCCGGACTTCGAAAGATTGCTGGGCGCCGATGGACTTTCGTATTTGCGGGCTTGCCGCGGGCGCGACGAGGACGCGCGCGCGGAGCGCGAGTCGCAGTTACAGCAAATCGCTCAGGCACGGACGGCGTCCACGCAGCGACGCATCCAGATATTGATGGGCGTAATCGCGGTCATTCTGATTGCGACAGGGGGGTGGATCATTTATCAGACTCGGACGGTCGCACGCCAGACTTCCGCTGTGTTCGCGTCGGCCGCGACGACGGCGAACGACGCGGGAAATTACGACCGCGCAATGCGCTTCGCGATACTGGCGATGGGGAAGAGTTGGCTCTCGCCGGGATCGGTTGACGCGGAGCTGGAGCTCATGCGCGGCGCGCAAGCGTCAATGCAAATTGCGTTGCTCAGCGGGCATCGGGATGCGGTTGATTCCGCCGTCTTCAGCCCCGACGGTAAGCGGATGGTGACCGCGTCGTGGGATGGGACCGCGCGGGTCTGGGACGCGGCTACGGGCAAACAGATCGTGCAGCTCAGCGGGCATCAGGGCCTGGTTTATTCCGCCGCCTTCGACCCGGACGGCCGCCGGGTGGTGACCGCGTCCGCGGACAGGACCGCGCGGGTGTGGGACGCGTCTACGGGCAAACAGATCGTGCAGCTCGGCGGACATCAGGATCTGGTTTATTTCGCCGCCTTCAGCCCGGACGGCCGGCGCGTGGCGACCGCGTCCGCGGACAGGACCGCGCGGGTGTGGGACGCAGCGACGGGCAAACAGATTGCGCAGCTCAACGGGCATCAGGGACCGGTTTTCTCCGCGGCCTTCAGCCCGGACGGCCGGCGCGTGGTGAGCGCGTCCGCGGACAGGACCGCGCGGGTGTGGGATGCGGCGACCGGCCAGGCGATCGCGCAGCTCATCGGGCATCGGGAACTGGTGAGCTCGGCCGCCTTCAGCCCGGATGGCCGGCGCGTGGTGAGCGCGTCAGATGACAAGACCGCGCGGGTGTGGGATGCGGCGAACGGGCAGGTCATCACGCAGCTCAACGGGCATCAGGGACCGGTTTTCTCCGCGGCCTTCAGCCCGGACGGCCGGCGCGTGGTGAGCGCGTCCGATGACAAAACCGCGCGGGTGTGGGATGCGGCGACCGGCCACGTGATCACGCAGCTCACCGGACATCAGGGACCGGTAAGCTCCGCCGCCTTCACGCCGGACGGCCTGCGTGTGGTGACCGCCTCCGATGACAAGACCGCGCGGGTGTGGGATGCGGCGACCGGCCAGATCATCGCGCAGCTCATCGGACACGAGGGGCCGGTGAACGTCGCCGTCTTCAGCCTGGATGGTCAGCGGGTGTTGACTGCATCCCGTGACGGGACCGCACGCGCGTGGGACGCGGGGCAGGGGATCTTGCTGCTCAGCGGGCATCAGGAGCCGGTCGTTTCCGCCGCCTTCGGCCCGGACGGTCAGCGGGTGGTGACTGCATCCCGTGACAGGACCGCGCGCGTGTGGGACGTCGCCACGGGCAAGCAGATTGCGTTGCTCAGCGGGCATCGGGATGCGGTTGATTCCGCCGTCTTCAGCCCCGACGGTAAGCGGGTGGTGACCGCGTCGTGGGATGGGACCGCGCGGGTCTGGGGCGCGGCTACGGGCAAACAGCTCGCCCAGCTCAGCGGGCATCAGGGGACCGTTTTTTCCGCCGCCTTCAGCCCGGACAGCCAACGGGTGGTAACCGCGTGCGCGGATGGGACCGCGCGGCTGTGGGACGCCACCACGGGCAAACTGATCCTGATCCTCAGCGGGCATCAGGAGCCGGTTGATTCCGTCGTCTATAGTCCGGACGGGCAGCGGGTGGTGACTGCGTCCTGGGATGGGACCGCGCGGGTGTGGGACGCGGCCACGGGCAAACAGATCCTGGTGCTCAGCGGGCATCATGGGACCGTTTTTTCCGTGGCCTTCAGCCCGGACGGACGGCGCGTGGTGACCGCGGCCGCGGACGGCACCGCGCGGGTGTGGGACGCGGCCACGGGCAAACAGATCGCCAGGTTCGGCGGGCACCAGGGAGCGGTTAGTTCCGCCGCCTTCAGCCCGGACGGCCAGCGGGTAGTGACCGCGTCCGCGGATCAGACCGCGCGGGTGTGGGACGCGGCGACTGGCCGGGTCATCGCGCTACTCGCCGGGCACCGGGGACCCGTGAGCTCGGCCGCCTTCAGCCCGGACGGCCAGCGGGTGGTGACCGCGTCCGCGGATCGGACCGCCCGGGTGTGGCCTATCCGATGGCTCATGCAGAATCGAGGGCGGGGTCTGGCGATGGCGGTGTGCAAGAAAAAGCTCGTAGGAGCAAACTTGCTCACAACCGGTGATGCAGCGGCCCTTTCTCTCGTACGCGGGCGCGAGGGCGAAAATGTATGCGGATCCTGATTTGACGACCGGACGGCAGGAGCATCGAATGAAGCCGACACGCAACGCCGACTCTGTCCCAGGCGAGTGGTACATCGACACAGCGTGCATCAATTGCGGTGCATCGCGTCACGTCGCGCCCGGGCTGATTGTCGAGCGAAACGACAAAAGTGTCTTCTTGCGGCAGCCCGTTACGCCCGAAGAGCACGTCGCTGCCTGGCGTGCGGTGCTCGTATGTCCTACGGCGTCCGTACGCAGTGAAACGAAGCAGCCTCGTCCGAGTGGCGCCGTGATCTTTCCACAGCCGATCACATCGGCTGTGTGGCGCTGCGGATTCAACGCGCGGTCGTCGTTTGGCGCGCACTCTTACTTTGCGAGGCGTCCGGACGGCAATCTGCTGATCGACTCACCGCGCTATGCGGCGGAACTCGTGAAATGGTTTGATGAGAACGGTGGTATCGCGCATATCCTTCTGTCGCATCGCGACGATGTCGCGGACGCAGATAAATACGCCCGTCATTTCGGCGCGCGCGTCTGGATTCACCGCGAAGACATGTCGGCTGCGCCCTATGCAACGGACGTGCTCGACGATGGATCGGCCACGGACATTGCGGCCGGCGTGCGCGCGATCCCTGTGCCCGGGCACACGCGCGGTAGCGTCGTGTACCTGCTCGACGACAGCGTGTTGTTCTCGGGTGATTCGCTTGCCTGGAGCCCGCGCGCGCGGGACCTCGTCGCGTTCAGGGACGCGTGCTGGTATTCATGGTCTGAGCTCACCGAATCGCTTGGCGAGCTAGCCGCGTATCGCTTCGAGTGGTTGCTTCCTGGCCACGGCTGGCCCACGCACCTGCCGGCCGAGGAAATGCGGGCCCGCTTGCTTGCGTTGGTCGTTCGCATGCGGAAGGATTGATGTCGACGGGCTTTCGTGGCGAGATTCGGCGCATGCGCCGCAATGCAGGTAGGGCTGAGAGCGTGGTTGGTACACGCGAAGGAGCCGGCGTCAGCGGGACGTTCCGGAGTTATGAATAACAAAAAACCCCGTAAGACTTTGATCTTACGGGGTTTCTCGAACTACTTCGGCTTACGCCGGACCAACTTGTGGTGCCAGGAGAGCACTCGAACCTAGGCAGTAAGCAACGGAAAAATAAAAAGAAAATTGATTCCGATGACGATGGTATACGCACCGGTATACGCAAAAAACTTGGATGTTCGCGGCGCGCTGTGGCTCCCGTGGGACGATTATGCGGTCGGGAGGACGCTACGCTAGATTCTCGGAAGAACGAACCTGTGAGCTAACGACGGGCCTTTTGGCACCTCGGTCATGGGCATTGCGGCTCCCCTACGAACTGCAAGCCTGTCCCAGTTGATGGCAATGAGGTTTTGCTAAGTCGTCCGCACCCGCTCAAGCAACCCTCAAGCCAGATCACGCCATCATTCAAGAAATTCGCATTATGAGGAGTCGATAAACTATTGGCTCCCGCTATTTGGCAGATGAAACCGAGCAAACTAAGCTGAACTATTACCTCATGCGGATTTTCTTTCGTATAGCTTTCAGTCATGGCAAGCGCTACATGCGAACTGGGTTTTCTCTGTCCCAAATGCAGTGTTCCAATGGAAGACTGCTGGGAAATCCTCGCGGCAGGTGAGGTTCACCGCCTCACTTGTCAGTGCTGCGGTACCGTGTTCAACGGTTTGATCGTGGAGTGTGATGCGTGTGGGTCCGACGACTTTATCTCCAGTACGTCAGAAATCGACGCTGAAGGGATCGCCTGCTCCTCTTGTGGTCATCGCAATCTCCGTGACGGAGCCGATGATGAAGAGCCTTATTTTTGAGCGCGGGCTCCTTATCGGCGGAGAGCGAGTTGTGCTCAGTCTTTTTAGGGCCCCCCCGGGGTTCGTTCTGGAGCGACGACTGATTGAAAGAGATCAAACGACATTCGTCCAGGTGCTTCCCATAACGGTTCCGTACGATGTCCAACGATTCGCCGTTGCAGACAACTATTCGAAAGAACTCGCCCCGTTGTATTACGAGGTTCGGTGTCAACTTCTAGAAAGTCGCACGTTCGGATAGCTGGAGAGTTCGGGAAGGGGATAGAGGCGGAAGAGATGGCCACCCAATTGACGCCCCCAGACCTAAGCGTCCTTTTTGAAACGCTCATCACCGCCAGCGGCGATTGCGAACTTGCCGATTGCGTGAAGGCCATAGTCAGCGCACTTGGCGGAGAGTCGTACGTCTTCGTTGCCATTTACCCCGGAGTGTCGACGGCGGCGCGTCCTACGCATCGTTTTTTGATCGGCTGCAGCCCAGAATGGTGCCAGATGTACAACACCAATAAGTGGTATATGACCGATCCATTTTTGGAGTATGCGCGAAGCAACACTGCACCAATCACCGGTTCGGAGATTGCGCTTGAGACGCAAGGCCAGTGTGAAATGCTTGCAGCCGCGAGTGAACATGGCTTCAGAAGTGGAATCGTCGTTCCCGTCCACACGAGCGTTTCAGACCGTCTGGGCGTTCTGTACATCGGTTCCGACGATAGCCAGGAGATTGGGGAAAAAAAGCTCGCTGCACATCGGTTGTACTTCAGGGCGCTCGCCTCGGAGCTACTGGATTGGTTCAATCGAGTCTCAAAGCGCGAACTAGTTGAGGCACATGGAATTACCGAAACGGATCTTCGTATATTGGGCTACTTGAAGATGGGATTTACGGCCGAAGATATTGCTCGCGAATTAGATGTTTCTATTCAGACGGTTTACGGAAACTATAAAAAGATAAAGGAAAAGATTGGGGTTTCTCATATTTCGGAAGCGGTTAAGTTCGCTCAGGTAAATGACCTTCTGGCGTAACTCGATTGGTGCATTTTGGCTAGCACTAACTTTGCCGATAGCCGCCGCTGGACTGTTCCTTGTCGGACAACCGTGGGCGTTCGCGATGATCGTCCTTTTTCTTGTTCCTATGCTGGACGCGGCGATAGGTCGTGGAACTCCGGGGGCGGGGAAATTCTTCGAGAAAACAACTGAGGATCAAGTGCCGTGTTGGTTCGCGGTCGCATGGATGGTCGCGATAGGAGTCGGCGCATGGCGCGCAAGCATGTCGTCTTGGATAGAGTTGATCGGACTTGCGACAGCTTGCGGATTACTCAGCGCGACCGCGATGGCGCACCTTCATGAACTTGCGCATCGATCGAATAGATTCTGGAGGGAGACAAGTGACATCGCATTCGCCGTCGCCGGCTATCCGCATTATCGATTCGCACATCAACTACATCATCAACACGTGGGAAATCCGAAGTTCGGTTCGGCGGCGCCTTTGGGAATGTCGGCGTGGCGCCATGCCGGTAGATCCTACTCGGCTGCCTTTACCTCTTCACTCTCCCCGCAGTCGTATCGTGATGGGAAGGTACCGTTGAGTTTGTTTAGAAACCTGGTCTTCTCCTTGTCTCTACTGGCCATAGCAGCGGCTCTGCAAGGTCGAGTTGCAATGTTCTATTTTGGCTATTCCATTGTTAGTATCTTTGTTGTCGAAACAGTGGGATATATGCAGCATTACGGTATCGTCGTGGATTCCTCCCGACCCACGATAACAGCTTGGGACGTCGACTTCTGGCTGTCAAACTGTCTGCTTGTCAACAACGGATTTCACAACGCTCACCATCGCGAAAGTGAGGCGAGATATTTGAATCTCAGTTCGCAAGGCGTCGCTATGCCCGCAGGCTACTTTCAGATGCTTTGGTTAGCGTTGTTTCCGCCGGCTTGGTACTACCTAATGGATCGACGCGCAAAGGTTTTACTCACGCGTCAACGACGTCGGCGTCTCGCTCTCAGAAATCAAACGCTTTGCGACGGTAACAAGATATGATGAATCTAATGTCTCAAGTTCGACCTCTATTGGGCAGCCGGTACGCGAGTAGTTTTTTTTCGTGGAGCGCGAATATGCAGGATCATAGTAATCGAGCATGATGCTCTCGAACAAGGCGACGATTTCATGACGCTCAGCCAGCGACATCCATTTTTGTAGGGTTACGCCGCTTATGAGGGCTTTTAGATAGCTTAGGCGCGTGACTAGACCCTCGGGGTCTTTTTCGAAGTGGGGATACTCGCGACGCCACATTTCGATTCGCTCGGCCATCGGCGTTTTGACCGAAAACAATCGTCCCTCATGCATTCGATCGAACAGCGCAGTAGGCAATTGGACTTGCCCAATACGTTTGCTCTCACCTTCAATCCAGACGCGTCTCGAAGAGTCCAGCCGATAAAGCTCGGCAAGCAACATGCTGTCGAATAGCTTCTGAGTGGGTTGTTGTCGTCCGGGAATTGCCCCAATGATCGATCCTCGGTGCGAGGCGAGATCTTCGAGATCGACGATCTGTGCACCAGACTCTCTCAAAGCAATCAGCAAACGCGTCTTCCCGCATCCTGTGGGACCGGACAGCACATTGAACTGCAAGCGGGCAGGGATCTCTTCAAGAGTTTCACGAACCCAGGTCCGATATCCTTTCCAACCCTTCGGGAGCCGTTCGACCTTGTAGCCAATTGTTTCTAACGTGTCTGCCCAGAGCTTGCTTCGTTTTCCACCCCGGAAGCAATAAACGAGAATTGACATTTTTCGACTTGGCCGAAAATACGGAAGCTCGAGGTGCCGCGCAATGTTTTTTAAAGAATAGGCGACGCCGATCTGATACGCGCGCATGGGATCAGTTCGATGCGTAGTACCGACTTCGGCGTACTCATCATCGAATACAACGGGCAGGTTTATCGCGCCTGGCAAATGGTCTTCGGCGAACTCACGCGGGCTCCGCGCATCGATCACCAAGTCAAACCTCTTCAAAGCATCCACGTCGTACATGTTTTGCCTCAATTATCACAGTGACGTTTAAAAGTCAATGTAGTTTGGTATGGTGCCGATCCCGCAGCCAGCGAACTAGACTTTTTCTTGCAGCGCTGCGTCCGACAACAGGTGCTGCCAGGCCGGCTCGTACGACCGTTCTACTACTGACCGGTCGTCAGAGTGTCATGTCTGACTTCAGGATACGCTGCTCTAAGGGGGCGCTGTAATAATCGAATGAGGGAATTGCGGGAGTTGCAGGTCAACGCTAAGGGACCGTGCTGCACATTTGGATCTGCTGGACGATCGAGTCGCCGTCCGGTTTGATTTGTGGCAAGTAACGGGGAAGTGATGCGGCAGAACGCTGCAGGCGATGAGGACGATCATGGATCACTCAGAGAACCCGTGTCAGCCAGCAGGAGCACGTGACGATAGCACCGTAGCGCTTGCTCCAAATTCACTGCAGAGGCGCCTAGACCAGGCCGAGGCTGACGTTCGACGCCTAACGGAGCAATTGAGAGGGAAGGAGCGACAACTGAGCGATATGGGAAAGGCGTTGCTTCGTACGGTGGCCGTGCATCATGCGATAGAAGAGCGGCAAGAGCAGGAGCTCGAGTCGTTGCGTGCGATGGCCCCATCATGGAGGACGTTGCAATGCGCCTGCGAGGAGCAATCGGAGCATTCTTACGGGATCACCGTTCGGCTGCCGTTTATCACCGAGATTCTTTCCGGAATGTTTGATGTCATGCATATTTTCTGGTCCCACTATGACGAGAACAATCCGCCCAAGTCGTCCGTTGTAGCGCGGGCGATCGACGAACGGTTGAATCTGAAAGCTCAACCCGACGGCGAGGCGTCTCGAAGCGCGCAGACGTATGCGTCTGCAATCCGACCTGATTGGCTGAAGGAGACTGCTGGCAGCCGATACTCGCGGTCGCGGTCCTGACGGGGTCTCCTGACGGTAAGACGGACTTCCCCGTCTGTGCTTCCTGTTGCTTGAATCGGATCTGTGCCGGACAGATCCGCACAAAGCCTGGAGGACGGAAGTCATGTCGGATTCGATACGTGTGGCAGGCGCGGTCCTGCGTCGCAAACAGGTTGAGCAGGTCGTCGGCCTGTCTCGTTCCACCATCTATCAGCGCATCAAGGATGGAACGTTCCCGAGGCCAGTATCGCTGGGCGGGCGAATGGTCGGCTGGCGAGCGTCGGACATCGAGACGTTTTTGGTCAATCCCGCCGGATACCGCGTGGCGGCCAGTCCTTTCGACAGGGCGCATGATGATGATTGATCCATCGCGTGCGTCGCTGCAATCCCGTCTCGACAACTGGGCCAATGCGTCACGTGGCGCCTACAATCCGATCGACGCAGCAAGGATCGAGGCGGCCTGGCGATGTCTCGAGCCTCGTCACAAGGAATTGCTTCGTATGGTGTTCTTGTGGCACGCCGGCCGCGAAGTGGTTTGTCGCCGCCTCAAAATTCCTCGTCATCCGCGCAGTCGTTACGAACTGGAACTCGCCGCAGCCGAGCACGCGCTTGCCCGTCTGCTGGAGAAGAAACAGCCGTAACATTTTTTCTGGAATTCGCCGGGTACCTCCGGAAACTGACGGACGACAGTGCGGAAATACCGGCGATTTCGAGGCTTGCCTCCCTGCAAAATCGCACCTAGAGTGCAGTCAACAATCTGTTCCGGTCGAGGCGCAAACGCACGACCGAGTACGCGGTAGCGGCTCCGATGTCCCGACGTATGTGTGTGGGCGTATGGCCGCAATATCGAGTCAAGCCTGTGAACCCTACGGTCGCAGGCTTTTTTGTTTTCTGCTGATCCCCCTTGAACCAGCGGCGTGCCTCCTTGGGCCCGCGGGGTTCTTTTTCCCCGCACTTCCGTTTCGGAACGTCGGCGCACGACGGATTGAATCGATGGAAGGTGGATCATGATCATGGATCGTTTCGTTCTCTGGTGTCGTGAACTGCGCGCAATGCGCAGTATTGCGCGGCGCTGGTCGTTTGCGCTGGCACTCCTCGTCGGCACCTCGGTTTTTACGCCGAGCGAGGCGCATGCAGACGACTGGGGTTGCCAGGCCATGCTTTGTCTGTCGAACCCCGGCGGTCCCGAGCAGTATGGCGAATGCGTGCCGCCAATCGAGAAGCTGTGGCGCGCGCTGCGTCACGGCGAGCCATTTCCTACGTGCGAGTTCGGTGCAGGTGGGGCGCAGAGTACGTCCGCCACCAACACGTTCGCTAGCGGCGGTTATTGTCGCGAGGACTTGCTGGTTTGGGCTAGGCCGGAACAAAGCGAACTGCTGTGTCGGGCAACCGGTGCCATCAACGTCATGATCGACAGCCATCTCTTTGCGCGCGTCTGGTGGGACGTCAGTGGACAGGGGCCAACGATCACCGAATTCTATGGGGCAGGCAGTACGCAAGCGCCTTATGACCCGAGGCAGTCCGCGGTGCGCTTCCTGCAACGCCTCGACCAGCAGCGTGATCGCTTCGGCGGGGGGAACTGATCATGTCCCTCGACCTCATGGCACTCGCGCAGCAGTGCGCGCCGCAGATCGCGCCGGTCACGATGGCAGCGATCGTGCGTATCGAGTCGGGATTCAATCCATATGCGATCGGCGTGGTGCATGGCCGGTTGCTGCGGCAACCAACGAGTGCCGCCGAAGCGGTGGCAACGGTGCGCGCGCTAGAGGCGAGGGGCCGGAATTTCAGCGTCGGGCTCGCGCAGGTGAATCGCGCGAACTGGCCAGCCTATGGCCTGACTGCGGATAACGCTTTCGAGCCGTGCCGCAACTTGGCGGCGGCCGCTGAAATCCTGCAAGGCTGCTTCGCGGCGGCGCGGATTCGGCAGGTCCATGGAGATGCCGGTTCTCAGGTTGACGGACAGACCGCGCTGCGCGCGAGCCTGTCCTGCTATGCGAGCGGCAATTTTTCGACCGGCTACCGGACGGGGTATGTACAGCGCGTCGTGGACGACGCGGCGGAGCAGTCGCTATCGCCGCCGAGCGTGCCGGCGATCATCCCCATCCCGTTCGCGCCGGTTGATTCTGCGACGCCGGTTCGCCCAGCTCGCCCCCCTTCCGTCATTCGACAGCCATCGCGGCAGGACCGCGATGGAGAGACTGCCACATCACCGGTTACGGATAAGCGGCACGAGCCGGATGGCAGTGCAGTGGTGTTCTAACTCGTCGTTTTGAAGAATCAGATAGTGATCGATCGAACAGGAGCTGATCATGTATTTAGGAATACTTTATAAAGTGCGAAAAGTCGATATGTGGACGATGCGATGGCTGTCCGGCCGAACGGCGGCGCGAGGAATCGCGATCGCCGCTTCCTCCCTGATGTTCGCGTCGCCTGCGTGGGCGCAGCTCTCGCAGGTCAATACGCTGCTGAGCACGATCCAGACGACGTTGCTGGGCGTGGGGGGCGTGATCTGCTCGATCTCCATCATCTGGGCGGGCTTCCGGATGATGTTCCAGCACGCCCGGTTCGGCGACATCGCGAATGTGTTCATCGGTGGACTCTTCGTCGGCTGTGCGACGGTCATCGCTGGCATGCTGATTCCGACGAGCTGATCCGGGGTGCCTGAACAATGAACTCGCTCAAGGATCCCGTCTTCAAGGGCTGCACGCGTCCAGCGATGCTCTGGAGTGTGCCGCTCGTGCCGTTCCTGATGGTCGGCGGCGGTATGCTGATCCCGGCCATCTGGGCACTGCTCGCGAGCCCACCACTTGGTGTCGCAATCCTCTTCCTGATGATCCCCGTGTTCGTCGTGATGCGGGTGATCGCGCGGCACGACGACCAACGCCTTGCGCAGTACGCGCTCCGCGTTCGCATGGCACTGCGCCACGGCAACCGCCGCTTTTGGGGCGTGCACGCCTATGTGCCGGTCCGCCTGAAGAGGAGGGCGTGACATGCCGGCCGAACCGCAACTCGTGTCCGTCGCGAACCGGGAAGTGCCGCTCGCCGGCTACATCCCGTACTCGACGCATGTGAGCGATCACGTAGTCAAGACGCGTGAAGGCGACTACCTGCAGGTCTGGAAGATCGCGGGCATCGCGTTCGAGGCGGCCGATCCTGCCGATATCCTTGCTCGGCATGACGGCCTCAACCAGTTCATGCGCGGGCTCGCAGGCGGCCATGTGGCGCTATGGTCGCATCGCCTGCGCCGGCGTGTGTCGGATCGCTTCCCGACGGCGTACCGGAACCGCTTTTGCGAGGAACTGGCCACACGCTACTACGCGAGCTTCGCGGGCTACCGGATGATGGCCAACGAACTGTATCTGACGTTGATCTACCGTCCGAACCGCACACAGCTCGGACGCGTCTTCAGCCGTGCGGCGCGCCGCACACGCGACGATATCCGGCGCGACCAGCTCGACGCACTGAAGGTGATGGCCGAACTGGCCGCTCAGGTCGAGGCGAGCCTCAAGCCCTACGATCCGGCCGCGCTCGGTGTCTATACGCGACAAATTCCCTTCACGTCGCGCCCGCGCCGCTACTCGTCGGCGCTGGAACTGCTCGGCTATCTGGTGAACGGCGTCTGGGAGCGCGAGCCCGTACCGTCCGGCCCGATCCGCGAGGCACTCCCGATGTCGCGCCTGTTCGTCGGGGCCGAGAAGATCGAAATTCGCATGCCGGCTAAGACCCGCTTCGCCGCGATGCTCGACCTGAAGGATTACCCGGAAGACACCGAGCCGGGCATGCTGAACGGTCTGTTGTACGGCGACTTCGAATATATCGAGACGCAGTCTTTCACGATTCTCGACCGACCCAGCGCGAAGGAAGCGCTAGAGCGGCAGCGCAACCAGCTTATCGCAGGCGAGGACGTCGCCGTATCGCAGATCGAGGCAATGGACCGCGCGCTCGATGACCTGATCAACGGCGATTTCGTTCTCGGCGAATACCACTATTCGCTGGCAGTGCTTGGCGACACGCTGGAAGAGGTATCCCGCAGCGTGGCGAAGGCTCGCACGCAACTGGCCGACGCCGGCTTCCAGACGGCACTCATCGACCTCGTGGCTGACGCGGCCTGGTTTGCGCAGCTACCGGCAAACTGGCGTTACCGGCCGCGCGAAGTGAAGCTCACGTCGCGCAACTTCTGCGGCCTGTCGAGCCTGCACAACTTCGCGACGGGAAAGCGCGACGGCAATCCGTGGGGCGAGGCGATCACGATCGTCAAGACGCCGAGCGGCCAGCCGCTCTACCTGAACCTCCACGCGACATCCGACAAGCAGGACTCACTCGACGAGAAGGCGCTCGCCAACACCCAGATTATCGGCCGGGCCGGCGCGGGTAAGACTGTACTCGAACTGTTCCTGCTCGCGATGGCGACGAAGTACGGCGTCACGGCCGTACTGTTCGACAAGGACCGCGGTACCGAGATCGCGATTCGGGCTATGGAGGGTGCCTATACGGTGTTCCGTCGTGGTGAGCCGACCGGGCTGAACCCGTTCCAGATGGCGCCGGCCGAACCGGTGATCGACTTCTGGGAGCGCCTCGTGCGCAAACTCGTAGACATCGGCGAGTTGCTGTCCGCGCGGGACGGACTCGACATCTCACGCGCCGTGCGCGAAGTCGCACGCATGGACAAGCCCCTGCGACGTCTGTCGATGGTCCGGCAACTCCTGCCGAACGTGGGCGAGAACAGCCTGCATGCACGGCTTGCGAAATGGTGCGCGGGCGGCCGGCTCGGCTGGGTGCTCGACAACCCGACCGACCGCATCGATCTCGCGCAAGCGACGCTGTTCGGCTTCGACGACACCGAACTGCTCGACGACGCGGAGGTGTCGACACCCGTCACAATGTATCTGCTGCACCGGACGGAGAATCTGATCGACGGGCGGCGTTTCGTGTATGTCATGACTGAATTCTGGAAGCGCCTGGACGATCCGGTTTTCACGGACTTCGCGAAGAACAAGCAGAAGACGATCCGCAAGCAGAATGGCCTTGGGATTTTCGATACCCAGTCGCCGGCCGATGTGCTGCGCAGTGACATCGCGAGTTCGTTGATCGAGCAGAGCGCGACGTTTTTCTTCCTGCCGAACCCGCGCGCCGATTACGACGATTACGTGCGTGGTTTCAAGCTGACCGAAGCCGAATTCAACATCGTGCGCAACCTCGGCGAGAACAGCCGCCTGTTTCTCGTCAAGCAGGGCCATCGCTCGGCCATCGGCCGGCTCGATCTCGCGGGCCTTGGGGATGTGCTCGATGTGCTGTCGGGCACGACCGACAACGTTGAACTGCTCGACACGATCCGCGCCCAGGTCGGCGACGCGCCACAGGACTGGTTGCCCGTCTTCCATGAACAACTTGCGAAGCGCCGCGCAGCACAGTCAGAACAGGCCGGCACACGCCAGTCGTCGCACTCGCCGGGACTGGGGGGTGTGAGATGAGCGGCCTCTTTACCGCTGTGGGCGGCACACTCGAGAACGGCATGTCGATCTACGTGACGAACGTGTCGACGGCGCTGTCCGGCGCGCTCGTGCCAGTTGTCACGACGGCTGTCTCGATCTGGGTGTTGGCCTACGGTCTCGCGGTGGTGCGTGGCGAAGCGCACGAAGCCGTGCCGGCGTTCGCGTGGCGCGGGCTAAAGGTGGCGATCACGCTCGCGTTCGCACTGAGTGCCGGCATCTACCAGCAGGAGGTCGTCACCGCTGTCGACGGTGCGACGTCCGGACTCGCCCAGACGATCCAGAACGCGGCGAACACGACGGGCGGTGGCAATCCCGGCTGCGGCTCGGCCAACGGCAGCAGCGTGACGGGGCAGGGTGTAGCGACCGGCATCTTCCAGACGCTCGACTGCTACGACCAGCAGATCGATCTCGTGATGGACGCCTACTTCGACAAGGCGACGCACGAAGGAATCAGCCCGAGTGGCCTCGCCGCCGCGATAGGCGATTTTCTGTGTGGCCTGGTGGCCGCGCTCGGGGGCTCGATCTTCCTGATCGTTCTGGCCTTCGAGGTCGTGATGGCGAGGATGCTGCTCGATCTCGTGCTCGGGCTTGGGCCCATTTTCATCGCCTGCGCGGCGTTCGCGCCGACCGCGCGGTTTTTCGAGGCGTGGACCGCGAAGGTCGCCAATTACGCGTTGCTGCAGGTCCTCGTGGCCGCCTTCCTCGGAATGGCGCTCACCGCGTTCTCGGCTGATCTCACGTCGCTTCATGCGACGGGTAGCGCACCCGGCGCCAATGCATCGGTCCTCGTGCAAGCCATTTCCGCCTCCCTGGACGACAGCGCGGCGGCCGCCGCCGCGATTGGCCTCTTCGCGACCGGCGTGTTCCTCGCGATGGTCGGCTGGCAGTTGCCGTCCGTGGCGGCGGGCTTGTCGGGCGGCGCAACGCTATCGGGCTTTGGCGCATTCGTGGCGGGCTTGGCCTCGCGGAGTTTGGCGGTTGCGATCGGCCGTGCGATCAGCGGTAACGGGCGAGGGCCGCGCCCAGGCGGCGAAATTCGCGATCGGACGGGCTCAGGTGGTGGGCCAGGAGGCGGCGGTGCGACCCCGGCCTATCAGAGAGTCGCGCGCGCGAACCTCGGTCAGCAGGGACGTTGAAGCGGAGGAGACGATCATGAACGGACGATGCAGACGGATGAGCGCCGCATGCGTGTGGGCGGCAGGGTGCCTCGGTGCGCACGCACAGGGCATCCCGGTCTATGACGCGCAGAACCTCATCCAGGCCATTGCCTCGGTGGGGCAACTGAAGCAGGAAGTGCAGCAGGAAATCCAGATCTACCAGTCGACGGTCGGCACGCGCGGCTTCGGTGCGCTCCTGAGCGATCCGGTCGTGGCGAACTCATTGCCGTCGAACTGGCAGAGCGTCTATACAGCGATCCAGAACGGGGGCTATGCGGGCCTGACGGGCAGCGCGCAAGCGTTGCGCTCGGCCAGCCAGATCTACAACTGCGAAGACCAGACCGGGATCGACCAGCAGGTATGCCAGCGCGCGCTCAACAAGCCCTATCAGGACAAGGCGTTCGGCCTGCAAGCCTACCAGACCGAACTGCAGGAGCTGGACCAGATCCAGGGCCTTGCGCAGCGGATCGACCTGACGCAGGACCCGAAGGGCATCGCGGAGTTGCAGGCGCGTATCCAGACCGAGTCCACGGCGGTCGGCAACGAGATGACGAAGCTGCAACTCTTCCGGATGCTGGCCGAAACCGAGGACAAGCTCACGGCCGAGCAGCAGAGTGAACTGGTGCTGAGCCGGGCAGCCAAGACCAACCGGCTGCAGGACCAGATGGTGCCGGCGTCGTTCGGAAAGTGAGGAGATCACCATGTCCCTGCTGACCTCTTTGGCACTGGCTTGCTGCGTCGCCTGGAGCCTGGCTGCCTGCAGCAGCGGGCCGACGGAACCCGTGTTGCCGGACGGGCTGCATCGTGTGCCGGTCAACCGCGTGCCGCCGGTGCCTGACGCACCAGCCACGGTACCGGCGGCTCCGGATCAGCACGCGTCCTCGGATGCCGGAGACCGGTCATGAGTGCGTCGCACGATTACGGGCGCGTGCTCGACATCGAGGCGTCGCTGACCCACCTGCAGGAGCGTTCCGAACGGCGCGCATGGCATGTCGCCTATGCGGCGATCGGCGTCGCCGTGCTCAGCGCCACTGCGCTGGCGGTGATGGTGCCGTTCTATCGCGTGGTGCCGCTGCCCATCGAGGTCGATCGCCTGACGGGCGAATCCCAGGTGATCGACGTGCTCGATGCTCGCCACGTGCATACGAATGAGATCCAGGACAAGCACTGGGTCGAAACCTATGTGCGCGCACGCGAGCGCTACGACTGGGGGCTGCTGCAGATGGACTACGACAGCGTCCTTGCGATGAGCGACGACGTGATCGCTCGCGATTACCGCGGCATCTATAGCGGCCCCGATGCGCTGGACCGGCAGTTGGGGCCGGGCATCGAGCGGCGCATCCGGCTCCTCTCCATCACGCTGCCGCCCGACGAACCCGGTCATGCAGTCGTGCATGTCGAGCGCACATCGTTCAAAAACGGCGAGGCCCATGCCGAACCCACGCAGCGTTTCGTGATCACGCTGGCCTACAGCTACCGGCCGCCTGTATTCACGCACGAAAGCGTGGCGATTGCCAATCCGTTCGGTTTCAAGGTCACGGCCTACAGTCGCGACCCCGAATATACGCCGCCGGCTGCGGCCCCCGCCTCGAATGTCGGAGGCACGCCATGAGAACGCCTGCTTTAGTCGTGGTGCTCGCTGCTGTGTTGCTCTCAAGTACGGCCTACGCGTTCGACCTGCCTGGATGGAACGACGACTCGCGCGTTCGCCAGGTGATCTATCGCGCGGACGACGTTGTGCGCATCGAGGCGCAGCGCGGTTTTTCCACCCACATCGCTCTCGATCCGCACGAGCACATCCTGGTCGTCGCGCCCGGAGACCGGGACGGCTGGCAAGTGGTCGCGAACAGGGGCGATCACGACGTGTACCTGAAGCCGCAGCTCGCCGCGCACGACTCGAATCTCGAGATCCGTACCGACCGGCACAGCTACAGCTTCGATCTGGTGGTGCTCCCGCTCAAGGCTAGGTTCGGCAACGACCGTGAGATGTACCGCGTGACCTTCGTCTATCCGGATGAGCTGGCGAAGCAGGCGCAAGGGGATTCGGATGCGGCGCGGGTCGCGAAGCGCCTGGCGCAACTGCCCACCGTGCGTAACGCGCGGTACTCGATGCAGGTCATGCCGGACTCCGACGACATCGCACCGACCGCGGCATGGGACGACGGGCGCTTTACCTATCTGCGTATCCCGAACAACCGACGCATGCCGGCGATTTTCCGGGTGGCCGACGACGGCACGGAAAGCGTGGTCGACAGGCACGTCGAAGGCGACACGATGGTCGTGCACGAGGTCGCGAAACGATTTGTGCTGCGGCTCGGCAATGAGGTCGTGGGCATCTGGAATGACGCCTACGACATGGACGGAGTGCCACCTCATGACGGCACGACGGTCAACGGGGTAAAACGCGTTCCGCGGAGTCACGATGATGAATGACGAACCCCCGCGCAATGTGATCGAACCCGACGATGCGCCCGGTTCGCTGCCTCGAAGTGGTCAGAACGAGGGGACATCGGGTGCTACTCCGGATCGCGGTATGCCCGCATTGGGTCAATACCGTGGTGCCCGCCCACGCGCCTGGTGGCTGACGCCGGTCGTGATCGTGGTGATGGTCGGCGCCGGCGCCGTCTGGACGGTGCATGGATTTCTCGCGCGCCACGATGCCGAAGCGAAGGCCAGGCGTGACACGCTAACCGATACGTCTTCCCAGGGACGCGTGTTCAAGGATCTGCCTGCATCGTCGGTCGATCATGCGGCCTCGGCCCCGGTACCGCCGAGCGCGGTTGCGGCTCCTTCCACGCCGGCGTCGGGTGCGGCCGTGGCTGCCGCGCCTGCTCGCGCCACACACGCGGTGGCAACCCGCAGCTACTTCGATGCGCCGCTGCTCGCAACGGGCGGTGGACAGGAGTCCGCGGGTGGGCTCCCAGACGGGACGGCGGCCGCGGCTTCCTCAGTTGTGGTCGCGGCGAGCGGCGCTGCCGGAGCGTTGGCCCAGGGGCCGGCCGGCGGCGCGCTCGCCCAGACATTGACGCCAACCGTCACGCAGCGCGTTCGGGCCGGGACGCTGGGCAACCGGAGTCTTATGCTCGCGCAGGGCGCCAAGATCGACTGCGCGGGCGATACGGCGTTCGATTCGACCGAGGCCGGCATCTCGACGTGCACCGTGACGAAGAACGTGTATTCCGACGATGGCCGTGTCGTGCTGATCGAGCGGGGTTCGCAGATCAACAGCCAATATCGTTCGAACCTGTCGCCAGGCCAGAAGCGGGTGTTCGTGCTGTCGGCCCGTATCGAGACGCCCCACGGCGTCACGGTCGAGATCGACTCGCCCGCGGCCGACGCGCTCGGTCGTATGGGCATCGACGGCTACGTGGACAACCACTGGCGCCAGCGCATCGGCGCAGCGATGCTGCTCGGCCTCACCCAGGACGCGATTGGCTATCTGTCGACCCGCGGCGGCAACTCCAGCGGGTCGGTGGTGTATGAGAACACGCAGCAGCAGGGCAACGACATGGCCACGCGCGTGCTCGACAGCACGATCAATATTCCGCCGACGCTGACGCAGAACCAGGGCGCGGAGTTCACGATCGTCGTCGCGCGCGATCTGGACTTCGGATCGGTGTATGCCTTGGAGCCGGAGGGCACGCGATGATGCCGCATATCCACCTGCCGGATGCACCTCGCGACCCGGTACTGACCCGGCTGCCCGACGACGCATCGGTGCGCGAGCTGATGCGTCCATTCGCGCCGCTGCTCGACGATGCCGAAGTGACGGAACTGGTGATTAACCGGCCGCAACGTGTGTTGGCCGAGAATGCGCTCGGCTGGCATGTTCACGATTGCCAGGAACTCGATTTCGACCGGTTGATGTCGTTCGCCGTGGCCGTGGCGACGCTGACCAGTCAGGAAATCTCGGTCCAGCATCCGATATTGTCGGCGCTGCTGCCGGGGGACGCGCGCGTCCAGATTGTGGTACCGCCGGTCGTGCCGCCGCGAACGGTGTCGGTGACGATCCGCCGCCCGTCCGCACGCGAGAAGACGCTCGATGCGTACCGTGACGACGGACTGTTCGACGAGACGGTCTGGCATCGTCCGGATGGGCTTGATTCAGCCTTACCCGCATTGCGCGCCGAAGACCGCAAGCTGGTCCGGTGCCTGGAAGCGCACGACTGGGGCGCCTTCTTCGATGGGGCGGTCACGGGCCGACTCAACATCGCGGTCGTCGGCAATACGGGTTCCGGGAAAACCAGTTTCATGAAGACCCTGTGCCGCTCGATTCCGGCGACCGAGCGGATCGTGACGATCGAGGATGTCCGCGAACTGTTCATCCGGCACATCGAGAACTGCGTCCACCTGCTGTACAGCAAGGGCGGCCACGGCCAGGCGCGCGTGACGCCCGCCGATCTGATCGCGAGCACGATGCGCATGCGCCCGGATCGCGTGCTGCTCGCCGAGTTGCGCGGCGCCGAAGCCTATGACTTCCTGAAGCTTCTGACGACCGGACACGCGGGCTCGATCACGAGTTACCACGCGCCCAATGCGACGGTCGCGATCGAACGCTTTGCGCTGATGGCAAAGGAACACCCGGAAGCCGCTGCCCGGGACGATGCCGCGCTCAAGCGCCTGCTGTTTCTGACCATCGATGTCGTCGCGCACATGGATGCACGTCCGGTCTTCAATGCAGCGGGCGAGCAGACCGGCAGGCGGTGGGGCATGACGGAAGTGTGGTTCGATCCGGTGCGCAAGGCGCGCACTGCATTCGTCTAGGGGGCGGCGATGAGCTACCCGTCTTCCTCTTTGCTTCAGCACACCAGGACAGCCGCCATGACATTGGCCGTGCTGGCTTGCCTGATGGGTGGAGTAGCCGCATCGCTCTGGCTCGCGTCGTTTTTCCTGTACGCGAGCCTGCGGATCAATCCGCTGCACGCGGGACTGTGGGGCTGGCTCGATGCTATGCTGGCCTGGCGGCATGAAATGATGCCGAACGTCGGTCGCAAGCTCGCGGGGACGGCGCTGTTTGGCGTGCTCCTGTCCTTCGGCGGCCCGGTTCTCGGCGGGCATGCGCTATGGGCGAGCGCGAACCGGCGTCGTCTCTACGGCTGCGCGCGTTTTGCGAGCGAGTCGGACATCCGTCTGGCGGGGTTGCTATGACGATGTGCACGCACCTCGATACGCCGCGCGCGATCGTCGTCGGCATATGGCGCGGGCGTTATCTGCGCTTCGCTGGTCAGCAGTTCGTGCTGCTGGCAGCGCCCGCCCGCTCGGGCAAGGGTGTGGGCATCGTGATCCCGAATCTGCTCAGTTTCCCCGATTCGGTGGTGGTGCTCGACATCAAGCAGGAAAACTATGCGGCCTCGGCCGGTTTCCGCGCCGCGCACGGACAGGATGTATACCTGTTCAATCCGTTCGCGGAAGACGGGCGCACGCATCGCTACAATCCGCTGTCGGCGATCTCGGACGGTCTGTTTCGGGTTGGCGACATTCTCGCGATCGGCTACGCCCTCTATCCGCCGGGGGGCCATGATGATTTCTGGAAGGACCAGGCGCGAAACCTGTTCCTCGGTATCGTGCTTCTACTGTGCGAATGGCGTGACGCGCGCCGGGCCGGCAGGGGGACGCCGATTCCCGACTACCCCGTCACGATGGGCGAGGTGCTGCGGCAGTCGTCGGGCAATGGCATGCCTGTCAAGACATATCTCCAGCGCGCGCTGGTCCAGCATCGCGATCTACTGTCGGGCCAGTGCGTTGACGCGCTGAACCGCTTCCTGTCGAACGACGACAAGGTGCTGGCGAGTGTGCTGGCGACGTTCAACGCGCCGCTCACGATCTGGGCCAATCCGATGGTCGACGCGGCGACCAGTGCAAACGACTTTGACCTGCGTGATGTGCGCCGTCGCCGGATGTCGGTCTATATCGGCATCACGCCCGATCATCTGTCGGAGGCGGCGCTGCTCGTCAATCTCGTGTTCTCGCAACTCGTCAACCTGAACACGAAGCAGTTGCCCGAAGCCGATCCCACGCTGAAATTCCAGTGCCTCGTGCTGCTCGACGAGATGACCTCGATCGGGAAGATCCACATCATCGCGCGCGCGGTGGCCTATATGGCGGGCTACAACCTGCGTCTGCTGTCGATCGTCCAGTCGATCGCGCAACTCGAGTCGGTCTACGGACGAGCCGATGCGCGCACCTTCATCACGAACCACGCGATGCAGATCCTCTATGCTCCGCGCGAGCAGAAGGACGCGAACGACTACTCGGAAATGCTCGGTACGCTCACGGACCAGTCGCGCAGCGTGAGCCGCCCGAGCGGATTCTTCGGGAGCCGGGGCGGGCCGAGCGAAAGTGTGTCCGAACAGCGCCGGCCGTTGTTGCTACCGCAAGAGCTGAAGGAGTTGGGGCGCGAGAAGGAAATCATCGTGCTCGAAAACACCAAACCGATCCTGGCCGACAGGATCTGCTACTGGCGCGATCCCGGGTTTGCGTCGCGCATCGTGGCCGCGCCGTCCGTGCCCGCCATGAATCTGATCCATTTCACCGCGGTGGTCGAGCGCCGGTTGCGCGATTTGCATCACGACGAGATCGATCCGGAGGGCGCCGGGCTGATGCGCCTGCCGACCGAGTACCTGGAAGTCCTGCAGGCGTGGGATCCGCGTGACCTGCCGCCGAACCTGTCCGACATCAGCGAGGAGGAGGCCGTGGCTTACGTCGAACGGCATTTCATGCTGCTGGGTGTCCCGGCCCGACAGGTGGTGCAGGCGAGACGTCACCTGAGCGTCGACGATCTCGATGTGGCGGAACTCGATTTTGTTGAGCCGGAGCGGCGCGCAACCGCGGACGGCTCACGAGCCATGGGAGCGCTGCAATGACGACCCCCTACGTGGATGAGGCGGACCGTGCTCGTGCCGCGCTCGCCGTGATACCCGCTGACGACTATGAGACCTGGGTCGACATGGCGTTCGCGCTCAAGCAGGGCTTCGGCGACGAGGGTTTTGAAATCTGGGATGCGTGGAGTCGAACGGCCGCTAACTATAACGAGCACGCGGCCCGAACTACGTGGCGCTCGGTCAGCGCATCGGGCGGCAAGACGCTCGCCACGCTGTTCTGGCAGGCGCGCCAGCATGGTTTCGACCTGAAGCGAACGGCTTATCCGGACCGCATGTCCGCCGTGCTTGCACCGTCGCCAGAGGTGCTGGCGCAACGCGCACGCGAGGAGGCGCAACGGCAGGTGCGCCATGCGGCAGTGGCGCGAGAGGCCGTGGCGATCTGGCAGTGGGCAAGGCCAGTCGGGCCGGAGCATCCGTATCTCGTGCGCAAGCGCCTCGAGCCGATGGACACGCTGCACGAGCTGGATGCACTGGAACTGCACGCACTGCTCGGCTATGCGCCGGCCAGCGAGGAAGAACCGCTGACGGGGCGCGTGCTGATCGTGCCGGTCTGGAACGGGCCGATCTCGACACTGGAGCTGATCGACGAACACGGGCGGAAATCGTCATTGGCCGGCGGCGTGAAGAGGGGCGGCTACTGGATGACGGAGCCGACACTGGTTCCGATGAATGAATCATCGCGGATCCTGATCGCTGAAGGCATGGCGACGGCCTTGTCCGCTTCGCGCGCGACAGGCTGGTCCGCGGTGGCTGCGCTCTCGGGCGGGAATCTGTCGATGGTGGCAACGAACCTTCGCGAGCGATATCCCGATGCAGACCTGATCGTACTCGGCGAACTGGGCAGTGGCGAGGCGCAGGCGCGGCAGGCTGCGGAAGCGGCTCACGCCCGTGTGACCTGGCCGGCGTTTGCCGCTGATGCGCGCATCGACGACAAGGTGCCGACCGATTTCAGCGACATGGCGGTCTTGTCGGGCTTTGATGCCGTCGGCGCACATCTGCGCGCCGTGGTCCGCTCTGTCGTGAAGGCGGAAGGTCAACCGGGTGTCTCCACCGCATCCGGTATGACAGTGGTTGAGGTGGATGAGCGCGAGGAGGGCAGGATGATGAGCAATGTCAAGGAAAGGCTGCTGGCCGACGAGGAAGGCAAGCCCCGTCGCCGGTCCTCGAAGCTTAGTGCGCCGAAACAGGCGACGCCGGAGGTGCCGGCCACGGACGGGGCGTCCGGCTCGGCGCCCTCCTCGGTGGATGCGCCTGCGGCGTCGTCGTCGGCTGCTGCTGCGCCGGTTGAGGATCCGCCGCGGTTTGCGTCGACGCGCCCGCCGGTCGGCGAGCCGCTGTTTGGCGTGGGTGACGTGTCAAACGAGGTCAGGGCATTGGCCGAGCACCGGTTCGGCTCGCCGCTCAGGATGGGGACGCCGCGCGAAAACGGTGGCCCTTATCGCGGCGAGGTGTTCGACACGGAACACTATCTGATCCAGGAGGTCGCGACGCGCAGCGTCGTGTTCCATCGCAAGGATCAGATGACCTTCGTGTCCGAGCGTCTGAAGTGGATGGACGAAAACGCGCGGCTGAACGGTTCCGAGTTGCAGGTCGGTTATGACGGCGGCGAGGCCCGGGTCTATCCGTGGAACCGTGCGCGCGAACTGCTGGAACGCGCCGTCGGCTCGCTGAAGAAGTCCGCCCGTGAGTTGAATTACAGCCCGAATCTGGAGGGGATGCTCGACCAGTTGCAGGCGAGATCTTGGGCACGTATCCGGGAGGCGCGGGCGGCCGCGCTGGAGAAATCCCGGGAACAGAACGCGTCGCGCGAAGCAGACTCGACGCCCGACCGATAAAAGACGGCAGTTGTGCTCACGTGCGACGCCGATCTTAAGGATGCGAGGTGGTGACATGGCTCAGACAACTTCCGCTCACGAGGCCGATCCGGTCATCAACGTGATCGAACCGGACGTGCCGGGCAACAGCGGCGGCGGCCCGGCGGCTGCGGACGAACGTCGGGACAGGCTGGACTCGGCCGCGAGGGATGCGGTATCTGCCCGACGCCGGCGCGAGTTCGATGCTGCCCGCGCGCGGTTGCGCGATCAGGCGATCCGTGACGATGCCGTCACGCCACAGCAGGCCGATACCCGATCGCCAACCGGGGCGACGGTCGAGGCGGATCGGGTCCGTGCGCCGCTCGACCAGCCGCCCCAACGCGTGCGCAAGCGTTATCTGCGCGCGGGCAATCAGTATTTTCTAAAGGACGAGCCGTATCAGCTTGCGTTCGAGGATCTGGGGCCGTACCTCGTCACCGACCACAACCGGCCGGACGTGGTCGAGTCGATGATCGACATGGCGCACGCGAAATCGTGGCGACGCATTCGTGTGTCGGGCCATGAGGCATTTCGTAGCGAGGCGTGGTTGCAGGGCACGCTACTCGGTATCGAGGTGAGCGGCTACGAGCCGAAAGCCGCAGACCTGGCGCGTCTGGCGGATGCCCGGCAGGCGCGGCTGGACAATCGCGTCGAGGTGGCGCCGAAGGTCGGCGCAACGGCTGCTGCAACCGAGCAGGATCGCGTTCCGGCCGTCGCTTCGGCCGTACCTCGAATCAACATCGGCGCGACCGTCAACGGAACCTCGTCTTCCGCGTCAGTCCGTGCGCCCGCATCGAAACCGCCCATCCCTAAAGCAAACCGGAACGCTGCCAGCGACGAGGCCGACGTCCCTCGACGGTACGTCGGCGAACTGCGTGAGCATGGGGGCGCCCCGTACCAGCACAACCCCGCACGCAGTGACTCGTACTACGTAATATTTCGCGATGAGGCCGGCATCGATCAGGTCGTGTGGGGCGTCGATCTGGAGCGTGCGATACGCGAAGCGAATGGTCAGATCGGGCAGCAGGTCACTCTCGAAAACCTCGGCAAGCGCTTCGTCACCGTGCGGCTGCCCATCCTAAATCAGGAAGGCAGGGTGATCGGCGAAGAGGAGAAGGACGTCTATCGCAATACGTGGCAGGTGGAGGTCGCGCAGCGGGATCGGACAGCCGCTCGCTTGCCGTCACGATCCGACGAGTCGGCCGGCGGCGAGAGCCGATCTGCCGATTTGCGTGCCGAGCCTATTGCCGCGGAGGAATCGCATCGCCGTCGTGACGCGGAATATTCGGAGAGCGAACGAGCCTTGCACGTCGCGGTGCTGGCGGCTGCCATGCGTGAGCAGGGCTTCAGCGAGCGTTCCGTTGCTCGCGTGCAGCAGCGTGCGGAACGCATGCTGGCTGCGTTCCAGCACGAGGGCATTCCGGTCCCGACACCGAGGGTATTCGATCCGGCCGCGCCATCGGGACGGGATCGACGTAAGCGTTCTACTCCGGAACGCACGCCTGCCCGCGAGATCGACTGGACACCCGTTGAGCTGTCATCCCCGTCACCGTCCCGCTGAGGTGAATTGTGGTAATGCGCGAGCGTTTGTGTGTCGAACTCGGTGCCGTCAGGGTGCGCTGGGACGACTGGTGCGCGCGCCGGGGTTTGACGGCGGCCGAGGGGGTGCGCCAGTTGATCGCAATTGCGGTCCACGACGATCTGGATGGAGAATCCGGCGCGCTCCTGCCGGGCCTGCCCCGGCCGGTCGTCGGGGAGCCGCGCAGTCGCGTCGAAATCCGGCTAACCGCGTCGGAACTGGGCGCGGTCGAACAGCGTGCCGCTGCGTTGGGTCTCGGTGGGAATCGATGGATCGTGTCGCTGGTTCGTGCGCAATTGACGCGGCAGCCTCAACTGGGCGAGCACGAAATGC
Source organism: Paraburkholderia atlantica (assembly GCF_009362785.1). Classification (GTDB taxonomy): domain Bacteria; phylum Pseudomonadota; class Gammaproteobacteria; order Burkholderiales; family Burkholderiaceae; genus Paraburkholderia; species Paraburkholderia atlantica. The sequence continues at coordinate 5,540 of NZ_WHNQ01000007.1, read as the reverse complement.
GCGCGCTATCGGTGTCCAGCCAGCAGCTCGCCGGGATCAGCCGCTTATTGAGCCAGCTCGCGCGCGCTGGCGGGATAGAACTCCCGCATCAGGATCTGACGGTCGACTGGGCGGAGACGCGAAAGCGTATCGACGACCACCTGCGTGCCACGGTGGCTGTCATGCGCGCGAACCTCGATCGATGGAGTCGCTGACATGCCTTATCCGAAAATCTACATCGATGCGATGCTCGTGAACTGGGGCGATCGGTTGTTTCAGGAGCCGTTGCGGCATGCACGTGCGTCGCAGCTCTCGCGTGTAGACATTCGGGACGAGGGTGCGCGCATGCGCGCGCAGATTGCCCGCACGCTCAGGCGCACTCCGGAGGTCATGGTCAAGATCACGAACAAGGCGGCAAGCGCGCAGGGCATGGGTGCCGTGCGTCGGCACCTACGGTACATCTCCCGTAACGGCAGGATCGAGCTGGAAGACCAGAACGGCGAGCGTATTGCCGGAAAGGATGCCCTGCGCGATCTCACGAAGACCTGGGAGCTTGGCGGGTGGGGTATTCCGGAGACCAGCACGCGGCGCGAGGTTTTCAACATTCTGCTGTCGATGCCGCCCGGAACGGACCGGCAGGCGGTGCGCAATGCGGCGCGGGACTTCGCGGCGCTCGAGTTCGGAGATGGCCGAGCGTACGTTTTCGCGGCGCACGACGACGAGGCGCATCCGCATGTCCATGTGAGCGTGCAGGTGCGCGGCCCGGACGGTCGCCGCCTGAATCCGCGCCACGGGGATCTGCAGCACTGGCGCGAGCATTTTGCGGAGACGTTGCGTGAACACGGTGTCGAGGCGAATGCCACGCCACGGCGCGCGCGTGGCGTGACGCAGCGGTATCCGAAGCCGGCGGTTGCCCATATGATCGCGCGCGGCGAAACGCCGAGATACTGGAAATCGTTGCCGACTGACGAGCAACGCGACGCGGGCTGGATTGCCCATGGTGGCGCATTCGCCGCCTGGCGAGAAATGGCCCACGTGATGGCAAGGTCGCGTGCGCCTGAGGATCGTGCGATGGCCGTTGAAATGGCGTACTTCGTCGGCGCCATGCCGGTGCAGCGAGATCGGCCGGTGTTGGGGCGTGTGCAGGATGCCCGGCACGAGCAACCGGATCGTCACGTGTCGGACACCCCAGATCGCCCGGGTGTTGCCGGGCCGGACCTGGAGCGTTGATGCCGGGAGGGCGTAATGGCTGTCGTGGATCGGCGGCAAACGCCGTCTGGCCGATATCCTGATTTCCCGGTTTCCCCCACATACCTGCTATGTCGAGGTCTTTGCGGGCGCCGGCGGAGGTCGAGTATTGAACGACGTCAACGATGATCTCATCAATCTCTATCGCGTCGTGCAGCACCATCCCGAAGTGTTCATCCGTCAGTTCAAGTGGATTCTGCTATCTCGACCCACCATACTGGCAGACTCCGGGATACAGTGTACCGTTCGGTTTTGAGCAATGCGAGCGAATGGCGAGCGTGATAAGGGCGATCGAAGGGCGTGCGATTGTGACCGTGAACGACCATCCAGACATGCGGGAAGTATTTGCGGGGCTGGATTTCGAGCGGATCGAAATCCAGTACACGCTCGGCGGCGCAGAGGCCCTTGGACCGCGTGGGGAACTGATCTTCTACAGTTGGAATAGGGTGGATGAACCGGCGGGACTGTCTTGACAGGGGCCTTAATAAACTGGTGTAAAGCCTGCTGGCCGCAAGGATGGGCGGGCGCGCGGTCTTGCTCGACCTTGATCGTTCATCAATCGATGAGCCACGCTGGTGTTCCTTTGAATGTCGCGAAGAGGAGAAACAGCAGGGCGATCGCGAGAAGGGGGATGCCGTAGAGCACCACCGGGAAAAACAGCGCGAGTTGGAGGATCGATCCGCCCGCGCCATACGGCAGGTTCGTGTCTCGAATGTTTTCGTAGATCAGCCAGATGACCGCCGCAAGGCCCATTGTCATGAGGACCACGCCGCCCGACGTCGGCTCATGATGCAAGAAGGCTATGCCCCACGCGACATAGCCCCACCAGAGCAGATTGATGCCGATGGCCGCAAGCCAGAATCCGCGTGCGGTGAAAAAGCGGTAGCCGAACCGGCGCCGGCAGTGACGGCCGAAGAGCTGGATGCCCTTGGCAACACCGGCCATAGCGCCAAGGATAATCGCAAGTTTTAGAAACTCCATCGAATGTTCTCCCGGATATTTAATTCGATTGTATTGCTTGCGCCGTTCAGTAGAAGTGGCTGGCGGCAACGGCAAGATGTAGTGATCGCTCTTTCCAAGAATAGATGACCATGCCACGAACGCAACAATTCCTATTTATGATTATTTTCATCGTTGCTTGATATTTTTTCTTGCCGGTGCTGAGCGTTAGACTCAAGCAAGGAGAGTCAAGAAGATGAGCAGACAACGCGGGCGCGCTACACGCTGAATTGGAGCTGGAAGCGGTTAGGCTGGTCAACGCCGGTTAGAGCGCTGCGGGGGGGGGCGCCCGCGACCGCCGGACTGCGCAATTTGACGGGCCGTGTCGATGACGACGGCACCGCGCCGATCTGGGCGATCACGTCGACTGTGAGCGGCAATGGCGATCTGGGGCCGACCCGAATCAAATCGTAGCGATTCGCGATATCGTCAAAAACAAGACGGCTCCGGGCGTAGCGCAGGAAAAGTTCTTAACGCTGCGCAGCGCGGGTTTCGCGGAAGTGCTAAGAGGTGATTCGTTCGATCGCTTGCGCAATTGCACAGCGTTCGACAACTGAAAGCAAGGCGCCAGCCTGACGGAGGCAAAATGTATCCATTGGTGCAAAAAATGAAGGGGCGGATAATTGGGGCTATCCGGGCCTTCGTTTCGGGACATGGCCTGCCTCATCGACGGATTTCACCAGCAAACGGCCGATTCTTCGCCTCGGTGCTCTAAATCCCACCTGATTTCTGTCGATTAACGGGTGCGGCGCGCTGATGATGACGGCGCCCACACTGATGGAAAAAAGTTGCCGACCCCTGAATTTGTGAACTATGCTCGACTTTACTGTGTTCGGGCTCAAGCCGGGGCTGGGAACACTCCTGGGAGGAACTGCGATGGCAGAGCTAGCTCGTGGCCTGTATCGGATCACCGAGCCCGCCACTCTGCGATACAGACATAACTCGAAGGGCCAGTATCACTCGGTCTTAAACGGAGAGCGGCTCCCCATCGATGCCTTGGTCATGCCTTGGTCTATTCCATCGGGGGAAATCCGTTTAGACACGCGTCGTATTTCGACGGTAACGCCACGGCCGGAACTCAGGAAGGGGCGTTGACGCTTGGCGGCTGGCGAACCGACCACACTTCGGTTCAGCATAGAACTGTGCATTTCATGCTGGACGGACTAGATGCAAAACGTGTGGTCGACGAGGCTGGTGTTAGAACGAAGTTGGGCGTGCAGGATAAGGGTAAAGGACCCGTGAAGCACTGCACCGGCGCAGAAATGAGACGATTGATGCGCCAGAGGATGTCGCACGCCGGACTTCGGGGCGGTAGAGACTATGGCATTGACTTGCAACGTGTGCAGTTCTACTTAGCCGCTGCGCGGGTGCCGGCCCCTTGGGAACCGGGGGGCACCGGGTGCGTGGACAGCGGCGTGGCGCGAATACAGCCGTCGCTGGTCAGAAAATCACCTCTAGAAATGAAACTTGCCACCAGAATCGTTGATTCACACCTCCATTTTTACGACCACAAACAGAACCGGCACACATTCCTGGACGAGGTCGATCGCGGCTACGAAGCATTTGTGGGCAATTACGACGCTCTTCCACGACGTTACTTGCTCGACGATTACCTTTCCGACACCAACGGCTATAACGTCGAGGCCGTGGTGTGGCACGAATTCCTGTCGTCGGAACCTTTCAAAGAAGCGGCCTGGGCGCAAAAGGCGGCGAATGAGAGAGGGATACGGCATGCGTTGGTCGCGTTGGTCGACTTCCTCGACCCCGAACTCGAACGAAAGCTCGATCAATACAGCACGCTTCCCAAGCTGACATCGGTGCGAGAGCATCTTGTATGGGACGAACGCAATCCTGCGTATTTCGGATGAACGTGACCGGCCGTTTCGGGATCGTGACCGGCGATTTCGGCAACGTGACCGGTTATTTCGGGAACGTGACCGAGCGGACCGGATGGCTGGATTGGCGTTGCGCATGACATCAACCACGCGGGCTATGCTCGCCGGCTTTGGCCGGAGAAAGCATGCCCGCGCACCGGATGAACATGCGCATGATCAAGGACGTTTTACGACTTAAATTCGACGGCGGTTTCTCCCACGATCGGATCGCCGCGTCGCTGGGCATTTCCAAGGGCGTGGTCACGAAGTACGTCGGACTGGCTGGCGCCGCCGGGCTGGACTGGGCAAGTGCCTGTGACATGGACGAAGGCGAGCTCGAGCGGCGGCTTCTCGGCAAGCCAACGGGGCCCGCAGCCTACGCCCAGCCCGACTACGGGCGCATCCATCAGGAATTACGCCGCAAGGGCGTGACGCTGACGTTGCTGTGGGAGGAGTACCAGGCCGAGTTTGCGGACCGGCAGACCTACCGCTACACGCAGTTCTGCGAGCACTACAAGGCGTTCACGAAACGCCTGAAGCGCTCGATGCGGCAGATCCACCGCGCCGGCGAGAAGCTGTTCGTCGACTTCGCTGGCCCCACGTTACCCCTGACCACGGGGCGCCGCGCGCACATCTTCGTGGCGGCCATGGGCGCCTCGAGCTACACGTTCGCGTGCGCGACGCCGGCCGAAACGATGGAGGACTGGCTGGGCGGCATCGCACGCGCGCTGAGCTTCTATGGCGGCGTGCCGCAGCTGATTGTGCCGGACAACCCGCGCGCGATGATTGCCGATCCCGATCGCTATGAACCTCGCGCGGGCGACACCGTGCTGGACTTCGCGCGTCATTACGGCACCTCATTCCTGCCTGCTCGCGTCTATCGCCCGAGGGACAAGCCGAAAGTAGAGGTTGCGGTCCAGGTGGTCGAACGCTGGATCATGGCGCGTCTGCGTCATCACCGGTTTGCGTCGGTCCAGTCGGTCGATGACGCGATCCGTCCGCTACTGAAGAACCTTAACGAGCGCCCGTTCCAGAAGCTGCCGGGATGTCGTGCCAGCGCATTTGCTGAACTGGACGCGCCGGCTCTACAACCGCTGCCGGCACAGCCCTATGAGCTCGCTCGATTCAAGACGGTGACAGTCCACATCTTGTGTGGCGAAGCGATTTCTGTGGCCTTGGCGCCGATGAGCTGCTTCCGGCGGAGATCCTCGCAGTCTGAAGGCCACAGAAGCAGGTCTCAATTTGAGGAGCAATATTACCTTTCCGCTTTTCTTGCGGAAGGAGGGCTCCTCATGTTCGATCAACTTTTCAAGGACCCGGCTGCAGTTGCCCGTCACACCACCGCGCCGCTCTACCGCGAGCGGGTTCGATACCTCGAGTACATGCAACGCCATCGGGCTTCCCGCAAGACCCTGATTCGCAATGCAACGTACATGATGC
>NZ_WHNQ01000060.1 GCF_009362785.1 Paraburkholderia atlantica | reverse complement strand
GCGCGCTCGCCTCGGCGGACCTGAAGCGTTCATAACGCTTCAGGTTTTCCCAAGGACTTTAAGGCGCGCGATCCGTAATCTGCACGCGTTCGATGACCGCTGCGCGCGGCATCGCGTGTCCATACCCGTACCTCACTGGAGCAATCATGGCTTTTGAACTGCTGACCCCCGAGAACTGCGCGCTCGCGCTGATCGACCACCAGCCGCAGATGTTCTTCGGCACGCACTCGCACGAGCGCACCACCGTGCTGCACAACGTGCAGATCCTCGCGAAGGCCGCCAGGCTGTTCAAGGTGCCGACGGTCCTCACGACGATCGCCGCGGACTCGTTCAGCGGCCACCTGCTGCCCGAAGTGCAGCAGGTGTTCCCGCAGGTCAAGCCGGTCGATCGCACCTCGATGAACTCGTGGGAAGACGCGGGTTTCCGTGCGGCGATCAAGGCCACGGGCCGCAAGAAGATCGTGATCGCGGGTCTGTGGACGGAAGTGTGCGTGGCGTTCCCGACCGTTCAGATGCTCGCGGAAGGCTTTGAGATCTACGTGCCGACCGACGCGTGCGGCGACATCACCGAAGAAGCGCACGAGCGCGCGATTCAACGCGTGATCCAGGCCGGCGCGGTGCCGATGACCTCGCTGCAGTTCATGTGCGAACTGCAACGCGACTGGGCCCGCGGCGAGACCTACGAAGGCTGCATGGACATCTTCAAGGCGCACAGCGCGTACGGCATCGGCGTGCGTTACGCGAAGCAGATCCTCGGCGAACACGCGAGCGAAGCGGCTTGAGCTGCTTCGCGTTCCGGGCCGCGCAGACCTGCGATGAAAACTACGATGAAACGTCCTGATACTTCCAACTCCGCCGATGTCGCGCTGCTGTTTTTGCGCGTGAGCGCGAGCGTGCTTCTGCTGATCGTGCACGGCTTGCCAAAGATGTTGCACATCAGGGCGCAGCTCGGCGCGATCGAGGACCCGCTGCACCTGGGCAGCGCCTTCACGCTGGCCTTCGCGATCTTCGCGGAGGTCGTGTGTCCGGTGCTGATGATCGTCGGCGTTTTCACGCGGCTCGCCGCACTGCCGATTCTGGTCGTCACCGTGGTGGCGCTCACCCTCGTACATCCGGATTGGAGTCTCGAGCAGGCTCAGTTCGCGTGGATGCTGCTGATCCTGTTCGGCACGGTCGCGATCGGCGGAGCCGGGCGCTACCGGATCACGTTGAACCGGGACGTTCCCGCGGACGCGCGCACGTCAAACTTTTAACGGCGGACCACGGGTTCGCCAAACAACAAGGAGATCGACTCGATGAAACTGCATTCGAAACTCAAGCCGGCCACGGCACTCGCCGCCATCGTTCTGTTCGCGGGCTACGCGGGCAGCGTGTTCGCCGACGACGCGGCAGTCGCCTACGTACCGCCCGTTCAGGCGCATCCCGCCGCGCCGAAAGATCCGGCCAAGGCACAGCGCAAGGCCGAAAAGAAGGCCGAGCGTGCCGCCGACCGCCATCTCGCCACCAACGTGCGCAAGGCGATCGTCAAGGCAGGCGGCGTGGACGCTTCGCACATGACGGTTGTCGCCAAGTCCGGCGCCATCACGCTGGAAGGTTCGGTGCCTGAGGCGGCGCAGATCGACCTCGCGCAGCAGCAGGCGCAGCAGGTCGCGGGCGTCACCGGCGTGACGAACCGTCTGACCATCGCGACCGCGGGTCATTGAGCCGACGGCTGTATAGCATGCGTCCGCCTCGCGCGGACGCGAAGCACGAGGAACGCAACATGACATATCTGATCTCGCTGGGAGCGGGCCTCGTGGTCGGTCTGCTCTATTACTTCGCGCGCGTGCAGTCGCCCGCACCGCCGCTGATCGCGCTGGCCGGCCTGCTCGGCATCGTGATCGGTGAACACGCGATTCCATTCGTACAGGCGCAATGGCGCGCACCGCAGGCGCAAACCTCGAGCGCGCCGCAAGAGGCTGCCGCCACTTGCGCCAACAAGGTCGACTCGTCATGCAGCAAGCAGCCATAGAGGTGGGCTCGGCGTCCGCGAAGGCGGCGCTCGAGCCGCTGCGCGGCGAAAACGCCGTGCTCGCGTTCGTAGCCGGTTACGTCGACACGCTCGGATTCGTCGCGCTGTTCGGGCTGTTCACGGCGCACGTCACCGGCAATTTCATTCTGATTGGTTCGGGGCTCGCGGGCGCGGGCAGCGGACTGCTGATCAAGTGGCTCGCGTTTCCCGCCTTCGTGGCGGGCATCGTCGGCGCGCGCCTGCTCGATGACAGGCTGCGTCAGCGCGCGCATGGCGTGCGCGTTGGCGCGCTCTATTTTCTGCAAATCGTCTTGCTCGCGGCGTTCATGGGCGCGGGTCTCTTTGCAGTACCCATCGTCAACGCAGACGCGCCGCTGACGATCGCCTGCGGCCTGCTCGGTGCAGCCTCGATGGGCGTGCAGAACGCGCACGGCCGGCTGACCGCGCGCAGCGTGGTCGCCAATACCGTGATGACCGGCAATGTCACGCAGGCCGTGATTGACGTGTTCGATCTGTTCGCGCTGGGTACCAGTGAGGCCGAACGCGCGCTCGCGCGGGGCCGCCTCGCGACCACGCTGCCGCCGGTGCTCGCGTTCGCGGCCGGCGCGGGCGCAGGGGCGGCGGGCTGGCTCGCCGCGTCGTTCTGGGCGCTGTTGCTGCCGCTCGCGCTGCTCGCGCTGGTAGCGACGCTGGCATGCCGCAAGGCCGATTCGAAAGACACGCTCTGAGCCCGCGGGCTGATCGCATTCTTTTTCAACAGGAACCTCACGTGAAACTCATTCGTCTCGATCGTCCCTTGAGATCCCTAACCATTGCGCTCGCGATGCTCGGCGCAGCGCTGCCCGGCGCGCCGGCTTTCGCCGACGACGGCCAGTACCCGCTCGCTTCGCCGGCGACGGCGGTTGCGCCGGTGGTGTCGGTCGGTCCGCAATACGACACCACGCACGTTTATGTGTCGAACGAAGACATCGACGCATTCGTCAGCAGCTTCGTCGCGACCTTCGGCGGCAAGGCCTCGCCGCGCGCGGTATTCACGGTCACGCCCACGCCGAGCAAAACCGCTTCGCAATACGTGCAGACGCCGGTGGGCATGCTGTCGGTATTCGCGTTCCAGACGGCGGTTCCTTACCCGTTCGGCAAAGAACGCACGGGCTACCTCGTGACCGATATCGACAAGGCCGTGCGTGCCGCGCACGCAGCGGGCGCGGACGTGGTCGTCGAACCGTTCGACGATCCGATCGGCAAGGACGCGATCATTCAGTGGCCGGGCGGTCTGACGATGCAGCTGTACTGGCACACCAAGGCGCCATCGTATGCGCCGCTCGAACACGTGCCGGACAATCGCGTCTATGTGTCGAAGTACCAGGCGCAGGACTTCATCAAGCGCTTCGTGCGCTTCTCGCACGGCAAGATCGTTTCCGATAACCGCCATGCGGATGGCGCGGAGATCGGCAAGCCGGGCGAGACGATCCGCCGGGCGCGAATCCGGTCAGGCTTCGGCAACATGCTGGTGTTCGTCACCGACGGCAAGTTGCCGTACCCGTATGGCCGAGAAACCACCGGCTACGAGGTGGGCGATCTCGACGCCACGCTCGCAAAGGCGCAGGCAGCCAACGTGAAGGTGCTACAGGCGTCGGCACAAAACGTCGAAGGCCGCACGGCGATGGTCGAGTTTCCGGGCGGCTATGTCGCGGAACTGCATCAGCGCGCGAAGTGAGTGGCATGAGGACTCGCGAGTTATCACGCGCCAAACGCAGCACGGCGCTCGCGCGTGCGGTCCGCGCGAACGTCACGTTCGCCGCGTTCGCCACGTGCGCAGGCTTGCAGGCCGGCGCGGCGCATGCGCAGACCGCGCAGGCGGTGGCCGCATCGCCCGTTGCCTGCGATGCGCAACGCCCGGTTCCCTCGTTCAATCGCTGGCAGGAGGACTGGGGTGCGCTCGCGAATCCGTGCGTGCCGCGCAAGCCGCTCGATGCGTTGAAGTACATTCCGCTGTCGGGCGACCCCAGCTGGTATCTGTCGCTCGGCGCCAATCTGCGCGAGCGCTTCGAGTTGAACAACACGCCGTTGTTCGGCCTGGGGAGCCAGACGCCGGACAGCTGGGTGATCCAGCGTGCCGAGGTGCATGCGGACGCGCGCTTCGGCTCGCACGTGCAGGCCTTCTTCCAGCTCGTCGATGCGCGGCCGTTCGGCAAGGATTCGGTCACGCCCGTCGACCGCAATCCGCTCGACACCGAGCAGGCGTTCATCGCGTTCGTCGGTGGAGTGGGGCCCGGTACCTTCAAGGCGCGCGTCGGTCGTCAGGAAATGGCGTTCGACTTGCAGCGTTTCGTTTCGGTGCGCGACGGTCCGAACGTGCGCCAGGCGTTCGATGCGCTGTGGGCCGACTACGAGCTTGGCAAGTGGCGCTTCATCGGTTATCTGACGCAACCGGTCCAGTATCGCGACGAGCGGGTTTTCGACGACGTGTCGAACGGTCACCTGACGTTCAGTGGCGTGCGGGTTGAGCGCGCGAGCGTGGGGCCGGGCGATCTGTCCGCTTACTGGTCGCGTTACACACGCGACAACGCACGGTTTCTCGACGCGGCCGGCACCGAGCGGCGCGATGTGTTCGACGCGCGCTACACGGGCAAAAACGCATCGCTCGACTGGGACGTGGAAGCGATGCTGCAAACCGGCCACGTGGGCACCGACACGATCGGCGCGTGGGCATTCGGCGCGCTGGGCGGCTACACGTTCGCCGCGTTGCCGGGCAAGCCGCGCATCGGCCTGCAGGTCGACGGCGCGTCGGGCGACCGGCATCCCGGCGACGGCCGCGTCGAGACCTTCAATCCGCTCTTTCCCAACGGCTACTACTTCACGCTGGCGGGCTACACCGGATACAGCAACCTGATTCACGTGAAGCCGTCGGTCACTTTCAGGCTGGCGCCGAAGGTGACGCTGCTCACCGCGCTCGGCTTCCAGTGGCGCGATACCACGGCCGACGCGATTTACGGCCAGGGCATGGCGACGGTGCCAGGCACGGCAGGCAAGGGCAATCTCTGGACCGGCATGTACGCACAGGTGCGAGCGGACTGGAGCGTCAACGACAACGTCGCGCTCGCGCTCGAAGCCGTGCACTTCGAAGTCGGCGATTCGATCCGCGCGCTCGGCGCGCGCAACGCGGACTACGTCGGCGTCGAAGCAAAGTTTGGCTGGTAATCACGCGGCTCGCGCGCAGCTTGCCGCGAGCACGTTCAAACGAATGAGGAAACGCATATGAAATTTATCGACACGCCCGACGGCACGTCGCTCTACTACAAGGATTGGGGCGCGGGACGTCCCGTGGTGTTCATTCACGGCTGGCCGCTCAATGCCGACATGTGGGACCCGCAGATGCTGCATCTCGCCGCGCACGGGTTTCGTGCCGTGGCTTACGACCGCCGCGGCTTCGGCCGCTCGGCTCAGCCGTGGACAGGGTATGACTACGACACGCTTGCCGACGATCTTCACGCGGTGCTGGAGACGCTCGCGCTCGAGGATGCGGTGCTGGTCGGATTTTCGATGGGCGGTGGCGAAGTGGCGCGTTACATCGCAAGACATGGGACCCGCCGCGTCTCACGAGCGGTGTTCATCGGATCGGTGACGCCGGGCCTGCAGCGTAGCGAGAACAACCCGGAGGGCGTCGACCCTACGGTATTCGAAGGCATGCGCGACGCGCTGCGCCGCGACCGCGTGAGCTTCGTCGATGCCTTCAACCCGCTCGTCACGGGCGCCAACCGGCCCGATTCGGCGGTAACGAAGCCGGTGCACGACTGGCTCTCGAACATGGCGATGCAGGCTTCTCTGAAGGCGACGATCGACTGCGTGACGGCATTTTCGGCCACGGATTTCCACGCCGATCTCGCGCGAATCGATATTCCCACGTGGTTCGTTCATGGCGGCGACGATCAGACCGCGCCGCTCGATCTGACTTCGCGCGCGGCGGCGCGGCTCGTCAAAGGCGCCACGCTCGACGTCTATGACGGCGCGCCCCATGCGTTGATGCTGACCCACGCGGAACGCCTGAACCGCGATCTGCTCGCATTTGCGGCGACCGCCTGAGCTGGCGGCCTGGTTCAGCCGCGCATTTGATCCCCCGATAGACGTTCAGAGACGGAGTGACGACGATGTTCGTAGAAATGGAAGTACAGGACACGTGGGCTCGAATCGTAGGTTCGCTGGCGAGAGTCGAGCGGACCGGCGATGAACAGCCGATGTCTCTCTCAACGAAGCTTCGCCATGCCGATCGCTCGGCCACGCGAGCCGGGGGGGGTCACGCGACCATCATCGTGGTCGAACGGCCCACAATGACGAGCGCCACGATCGAGTGGCGCGATTCGACGAATTGCTATTACGGCGCGCAGCTGTGGCGTCTGGTGCGCGCCCGCAAGTCGGGCGTTTGCGCGCTGAGCGGCGAGCCGATCAGCCGTGGCGACGAGATCTTCAAACCGTGCGGTCGCACCGACGCGGTCAATGCGGACGCGATGATCCGCACCTCCGCGATGCGTGCTTACCCGGCGCGCAATAGCTGAGCGCCGCGCGCCGGGCGCTGTTGCCAGCGTCCCGGGCGCTTTCTCTGACGCGCGCTCGCGCGTCTACTTCAGGGCGCCGCCTTGACGGCGGTCGCGGGGTGGCTTGCCGGGTCCGCATCGTAATTCAGCGGAATCCACACGTAGCTGCCGCCCTCCTTGCGCACGTGCCCGAGACCCGGAAACGAAATATGCGCGGCCGCGATCACGTCATGTTCGCGCGCCGCACGGTCGAGCAACGCGAGGCGGGACTGCCTGGCCGCGGCGGCGTCCGAGTCGTACTCGACGGAAGCCCTTGGGTCGCGCAACTGGATGGCCGCGACGTGGATGATGTCGCCCCAGACGATCAGCGTCTGCTGCCCGCTTTTCACGACATAGCCCGTATGTGCCGGCGTGTGACCCGGCGTGGCGAGTGCGCTGACACCGGGCGCGATCGCGGCGTCGCCGTCGAACGGCCGGAAACGTCCCGCTGCGATATAGGGGGCCACCGATTGCGCCGCCGAATCGAAGAACGAACTCAGAAACGACGGCGCGGTTTTCTTGTTGCCGGCGTCGAGCCAGTAATCGGCCTCCCGTTGCGACACGCGCAGCACTGCGTTGGGAAATGCCATCAGGCCGGCGCGAATCACGCCGCCAACGTGGTCTTTATGCATATGCGTGAGCAGCACCTGGTCCACCTGTTCAGGCTGGTAGCCGGCGGCGCGCAGGTTCGCGAGCAGATGGCCGCAGCAATCGCCGTAAAGCACGCCCGCGCCGGTATCGATCAGGATCAGCTGGCTGCCGGTGTTGATCAGAAACGCGTTGATAGAACCTTGTAGCGGCAACGCGAGATCATCTTCCGCGAGATCATGGTCGATCACGCGGCGCGGCACGTCCGTCATCACGGTGTCGACCGGAAACGGATGTGTGCCGTCGAGCAGCGCCGTGATTTCGTAGGAGCCCAGCATCATGCGATAGAAGCCGGGGCCTTGCGTGCCGACCTGCGGTGCGGCCGCATGCGCGAGCGCGGCGTGAAGGGAAACCAGCAGTGCGGCGAGCCATGCGAAGAATGTCAGCGCCGCGCGCGAATGCTCGCGGTGTGGAACAGCAGGGAAGACTGAAGATTGGGTATGCATAGTGGTTGCTTCGGGTGGTTGGAAGGTTGCGCAACGTGCGCCTCACTCATTCTCGAATTCGAACCGGCTCGATGCCTAATGAAGCGTTCTTAAAGTTTCGTCGCGGGCAGGACGTTTAAGCTGCCGTTCAGAACTCTTCAGGTTTTGGACCGGACTGCGCTTCGGAGTTGAAGCCGACTGGCATAATGCCGTCGACATTCCCGAAGACCATTCGGCACGACACTTTCCCGATCGCACCCGATCGAGTGCGTGAGCTTCCCTCGGTAAGGTGCGAGAGTCCGTTGATGAGCCCGTCCTTTTTTTTCAATTCCGGCGACAAGGTGTATTTGCAGTTCGTGCTCGAAGAGGGCGATCGCGCGCTTGGCCGCGGCTGGCATCTCGCGCCCGACGGTCGCCGCGAAGCGGTGCTGGCCGCGTGGATTTCCGCATCGCGCGCCGATCCTGCCAGCGCCGCGCGCCTGACGCACGAGTACAAACTCAGGGACGAACTGGTCGGCGTCTGGGCCGCCACGCCACTGAAGCTGCTGCGAGAACAGGGCCACACCGTGCTGCTGCTGAGGGACCCGGGCGGTCAGCCGCTCACGGCGCTGCTGGGCGCCGCCATGGAAACAGACCGGTTTCTGGACCGTGCGATCGGCATCGCTTCGGCGCTGAGCCAGATTCATCAGCGCGGGCTCATCCACAGGGATCTGAAGCCCGCACATATCTTCACGGACGCGTCGGCGGGGACGACAGCCATCACCGGCTTTGGCGTCGCGTCGCGGATTTCCCGCGGTGTCGAAGCGCATTCACAGGTCAGTGCGGTCACGGGCAACCTCGCTTACATGGCGCCGGAGCAAACGGGGCGCATGAACCGGCCGGTGGACGCTCGCAGTGATCTGTACGCGCTCGGCGTGATGTTCTACGAGATGCTGACGGGCGTATTGCCCTTCAGCGCCGGCGATACGGCGGACTGGGTGCACAGCCATCTCGCCCGACAGCCGGTCTCGCCAGTCGAACGTCTGCCGACGATTCCCGTCGCTCTGTCGGACGTCGTGTTGAAGCTTCTCGCCAAGACGCCCGATGAACGCTATCAAAGCGCGGCGGGTCTTGAAGCCGATCTGCGCCGCTGCCGCGCGAGCCAGAGCGCCGATGGAGGCATCGAAACCTTTGCGCTCGGACAACAGGATTTCGCGCATCGCCTGATGGCTCCCACGCGCCTTTATGGACGCGAGTCGGAAATCGCAGCGCTGCTCGCGGCTTTCGAACGCGTCGAGCAGCAAGGCAAGCCGGAACTCGTTCTGATTTCGGGCTATGCGGGAGTCGGCAAGACGGCGGTGGTGACCGAATTTCAACGGCAGATCGGCATGCAACGCGTGCGGTTTGCCAGCGGGAAAGTGGACCAGTACCGCAGTGAAATACCCTATTCGACGCTCGCGTTAGCGCTGCAGACGCTGATCCGCCCGCTGCTCGCGCGCAGCGAAACCGAACTGGCTCCGTGGCGCGCCGTGCTCGACGACGCGCTGGGACCCAACGCGAGTCTGCTGGCCACGCTGATCCCCGAAATCGGACTGATCCTCGGGCAACAGCCGGTCGTCAACGATCTGCCTTTGCAGGATGCCCGCCATCGTTTTCAGCTTGCGTTCCGCAGCCTGATCGGCGCGTTCGCGCATGCCGAGTCTCCGCTGGTTCTCTTTCTCGACGATGTGCAGTGGCTCGACGCGGCGACCCTCGATCTTATCGAGCACCTGGCGACGCATCCGGAACTGAGGCACGTGCTGTTCGTCTGCGCATACCGTGACAACGAAATTGCAGCGGGCCATCCATTGCCACGATGCCTGGCGTCGATTCGCCGGGCAGGAACCCGAGTCAGCGCGATCGCGCTCGAAGGGCTTCGCAGCGATCAGATGAGCCAGATCGTCGCGGACGTTCTTCGTTGCGACCTGCAAAGCAGCGCGGCGCTGACGGAATTGATGCAGCAGAAGACGGCCGGTAATCCGTTCTTTGCGATTCATTTTCTGAACACGCTGCTGGACGAGGACATGCTCGTGTTCGACCACCGGACGGCCCGCTGGTCATGGGATCTCGACCAGATTCGCGCGAAGGGATTCACCGACAACGTCGTCGACCTGATGCTGACCCGGTTGGGACGTCTTCCCGAGCAAACCCAGGACGTGTTGAAGCTGATGGCGTGCGTTGGCAACGAAGTGCCGGTCGACGTTCTCGTCATCGCGCGTCACGGGACGCTGGCGGATCTCGATGAGGCGCTGCGACCAGCGGTTACCGCGGGGCTCGTGTTGCGCAAAGACGCGTCCTATCGATTCCTGCACGACCGCGTGCACGAGGCGGCCTACGCATTGATTGCGCCATGGGCGCGCGCCGAGGCGCATCTGGCGATCGGCCGGCGCCTCGTGGCGGAGTTGTCGCCCGACCATGCGCGGGAGCTGGTGTTCGATATCGTGGGCCAGTTGAACCGGGGCGCGGCATTGATCACCGAGGTCGGTGAGCGGGAGCGGCTCGCCGAACTGAATCTTCTGGCAGGCAGCCGCGCAATGGCATCCGCGGCTTATCTCGCGGCGTTGACGCATTTCACCACCGGCAGCGCGCTGTTGGGGGAAAACGCGTGGGAAACCCGCCCTGAACTCGTCTTCATGCTCGAGTTGCGGCGCGCGGAGAGCGAGTTCCTGACGGGTGCTTCCGACGCGGCGGAAGGGCGGCTTCACGCGCTTTCCCAGAGGGCAATCGGGCTACCCGATCTCGCCGCGGTCACGCAGTTGCGACTCGAACTGTTGATGGCGTTGGGGCGGCGCGAGCGCGCGGTCGAGGTGGGCTTGGAATATTTGCGGCGTGCCGGCGTTGCATGGGATTCGCAGCCGTCCGCGGGCGAAGTGCAACGAGAGTACGACGGTATCTGGAGCCGGCTCGGCGACCGGCCGATCGAGTCTCTGCTCGATTTGCCGAAGATGACCGATCCCGTTGCCGCCGGCACCATGGCGGTCTTGACCGCGCTGATGCCGCCCGCCTGGTACACGGACGCATCACTGCGCGCGCTGGTCATCGGTCGGATGGTCAACCTCAGTCTGGAATACGGCAATGGCGAGGCGTCATGCCTCGGGTACGCCTGGCTGAGCATGATTCTGGTCCCGCAACGCGAGCACAGCGAGGCGGGTTTCCGGTTCGGCCGGCTCGGTTTCCAGCTCGCTGAGCGGGACGGCGAGGATCGTATCCGCGCGCGTGTCTATCAGGTGTTCGGCGGGCACGTGATGCAATGGACCGAACCGATCCGGAACGCCCGGGACATCCTGCAGCGCGCGATCGATGTGACCGAGAAGCTCGCGGACCGAACCTTTGCGTGCTTCATACGCAACAACCTGCTGACTCATTCGCTGGCAAGCGGCGAGCCGCTCAGAGAGGTGCAACGCGAAGCGGAGGCGAGCGTCGAATTCGCGCGTCAGACGGCTTTCGGTCTCGGCGTCGATCGAATGATTCCGCAACTGCAACTGGTGCGGACGCTGGCGGGCCTGACGCCGACATTCGGTGTGTTCGACGACGCGAGTTTCAACGAGGCGGAGTTCGAGAGCCGGGTCGGCAGCAATCCGAGCCTGTCTTTTGCGTTCTGCTGGTACTGGATTCGCAAGTTGCAGGCGCGCTACTTCGCGGGCGATGCGATTTCGGCTCGCGACGCGGCCGAACGCGCCGAGGCTCTGCTTTGGACGTCGCCGTCGTTTTACGAGCAGGCCGAGTATCAGTTCTATGCGGCACTCGCGCGTGCAGCCTTTTGCCACGCCGAACTTCAGCAGCCCGGGTCCGACAACCTGCGGATTCTGGCGGCCCATCATCAGCAATTGTCTTTGTGGGCGGAACATTGCAAGCCGAACTTCGGCAGCCAGGCCGCGCTGGTCGGCGCGGAGATCGCTCGCCTCGAGCAGCGTTCCGCCGACGCGATGCAGCTCTACGAAGAGGCAATCGGTCTCGCGCGCGACCATGACCTGATCCATCATCAGGCGCTTGCCAATGAACTCGCGGCGCTGTTCTATGCTGAGCGCGGCTTCGAAAAGATCGCCCGCGTCTATATGCAGGATGCCCGGCAGGGCTATCTGTGCTGGGGGGCGCTCGGGAAAGTCCAACAGCTAGAAGCCCGCTACCCCTATCTGCGGGAGACCGAGCGGATCGGCACCGCGGGCGGCACGATCGGCGCGCCGGTCGAACATCTCGATCTGGCGACGGTCATTGCCGTCTCGCAGGCGGTATCCAAAGAGGTGATCCTCGAAAACCTGCTCAATACGCTGATGCGTACCGCGATCGAGCAGGCCGGCGCACAGCGCGGGCTGCTGCTTCTGATCCGCGACGGCGAGCCGCGCGTCGCGGCCGAGGCGACCACGGCCGGCGACGCCGTGATCGTGTCCTTGCGCGACGGCCCGATCGAACCCGATACGATACCCGTGGCGATACTCAACTACGTGGTGCGGACCAACGAGAACATCATCCTCGACGACGCGTCGGTCGAAGGTCTGTTCGTCGGCGATCCGTACATCCGCCGGCATCGTGCCCGATCCGTGCTGTGCCTGCCGCTTCTGACGCAAGCCAAGCTGATCGGCGTGCTCTACCTCGAGAACAATCTCGCGGCGCGGCTTTTCGTACCAGCGAGGACGGCCGTGCTGAAGCTGCTTGCTTCACAGGCCGCGATCGCAGTCGAAAATACCCGGCTATACCGGGATCTGGGGCAACGCGAAGCGCGGATTCATCGCCTTGTCGAGGCGAACATCATCGGCATCTGGATCTGGCATCTGGATGGCCGGATTCTCGAAGCCAACGACCTGTTTCTGCGCATGGTGGGCTACGAGCGCGACGATCTGCTGTCGCAGCGTCTGCGCTGGACCGACCTGACCGCGCCGGGGTGGCTGAACGGCGACACGCGCATCGCGGAGGCGTTCAAGCTGAACGGTACCGTGCCTCCGTTCGAGACCGAATTCCTTCACCGCGATGGCAGCCATGTACCGGTTCTTCTAGGCTCGGCCAATTTCGATGAGAGCGGCGAGCAAGGCGTGTCCTTCGTGCTGGATCTGACGGAGCGCAAGCGCGCTCAGGAAGACCTGCAGCAGGTGCAGGCGGATCTGGCGCACGTCACGCGCGTGACCACGCTGAATGCGCTGACCGCCTCCATCGCGCACGACGTCAATCAGCCGCTTGCGTCGATCATCACGGACGCGAAGGCGGCGCTGCGCTGGCTGGCCCGCACGCCGCCCGATCTCGGCGAATTGAAGGAGACGGTGGAGCGGATCGTCGAGGGTGGTCACCGCGCCAGTGCGGTGATCGCGGGCGTGCGCGCGCTGCTGAAGAAGAGCTCGCCGGACGCCACGCTGGTGGATCTGAATGATCTGATCGAGCAATCGCTGGTACTGCTTCAAGGCGAAATAGTCCGACACCACGTTCAGCTTCGTATCGAGCTGGAACCGTCGATGCCGTTGGTGACAGGAGACCGGGTGCAACTGCAGCAGGTGCTGATCAATCTGCTGATGAACGGAATCGAGGCGATGAAGGACATGATGTATACGCCGCGCCAACTGTGGATTCGATCCCGAACCGACAGTGCCGGTTCGGTGCTGATCGCGGTGCGGGATTCGGGACCGGGTCTGTCACCTGAAATTAGCGAGCGGGTATTCGAGCCTTTTTACACCAGCAAGGCCGAAGGTCTCGGCATGGGGCTCGCGATTTGCCGGTTGATCATCGGCGCACATCGCGGACGGTTGTGGGCGAGTACCGATCAGCGAGGCGGTGCGTTGTTCCAGTTCTCTCTGCCCGCGGAGATATGCCATCCCGTCACGGCCGGAGCATGATCCGACCGGTGCGGCGCTGAACGCGCACCCGGCCGTCAGAAAGTCTTTTCCGCGGGCTCGATGCCAAGCGCTTCGGCCATGCGAACGAGATCCGGCAATGTTCTCGCCTTCATCTTCTTCATGACCTGGCTGCGATGAACCTTCACCGTAATTTCCTGAAGGTTCAGGGTTGCGGCGATCTGTTTGTTCATCAGGCCGGAAATGACGAGGGTCATCACTTCGCGCTCTCTTGGCGTCAGCGACTCATGAGCACGCGATACCTCCGCGAGCGAGCGCTCGCGTTCGAGGCGTTGTTTGTCGATCGCGAACGCGCGCTGGATCGCATCGAGCAGTTCGTGGTCCTCGAACGGCTTTGTCAGGAAGTCCAACGCTCCGCCTTTCATCGCGGTCACCGAGCTTGCGACGTCGCCGTAGCCGGTAATGAAGACCACGGGAATGCCGAGCCCCGCGTTGCCGATTTTCTGCTGCACCGTCAGTCCGTCCTCGTCTTCGAGTTGCATGTCGAGGATCAGGCAGCTCTGCACAGCGGGGCGGGGAAATTCGAGGAACTCGCGGGACGTCGCGAAAGTTTCGACGCGAAGGTCGTACGAGCGCAATAGCGAACTCAGCGAGCGCCGCAGGATTGCGTCGTCGTCGATAACATAAACGATGGATTCGGCGCTTTGCTTCACGTGATCAGTTCGCGCGGCAGATTCGGAAACGCCCATAGTCGTGTTGCCCGAGAGGACGGACCGGTTATCACAGTGCGCCAGACATTCGCTCACGATGGGCTCGCAGCGGAGCGTTGGCGCGTTCCGATTTCATCAATCAACGCCAATATCCTGTCGACCGAAAACGGCTTGTGGAAGAAGGCGATTGCCCCTTGCCGGAGCGCTTTGTCGACCACTTCCTCTTCGCCGTGCGACGATATAAAAATGACAGGGATCGCCGTTCCACGCTCGATCAGCGCCCGTTGCACGTCGAGGCCGTTCATGCCGCCGAGCTTGAGATCGAGAAGAATGCAGCAGGCCTGCGCCACGGTCTCCGACGCGAGGAAGGCTTCTCCCGACTCGAAACACGTTGCCGTATGACCGGCGGATTTCAGCAAGCCCGCCAGACTTCTACGTATCAACGCATCGTCGTCGACGAGGTACACAATGGCCATGAATTATAGAGGTTCGAGCCCATTTGATAGGCGGAAAAAACAGCGGATTTCACTTCGGCGCCATTATCCTATGGTTTGGTGGTGTTCTTGTGTTCCGGCGGCTCAGGAAGCGAAATTGGCGGGTGCGTTGTCTTTCGAGGACACGTAGCGGGAACGGAAGCAGGGCCATTCGCCGGATTCCATCAGCCGCTCGATCGCGTAGGCCCTCTCGACCGGCAACAGCGAGTAACTCTTGACCGGACCCTCGGTATGCAACGTCAGCAATGATTTTTTCGCGAGGCTAAGGACGCTGGTCAGTGCGGCGTCCCGTCCAATGTCCGCACAGGAAATGACGTCGCAGGCACCCGCGAGATTGAACGTGCGAGGGAATACGGCGAGCCGACGCAACACCGCGCACTCGGGCTCGCTGAGCAGCGAGTAGCTCCACTCGACCGTTGCGCGTAGCGTCTTTTGACGCGGATGCGCGGTTCTGAGTCCGCCCGAGAGCCACAGAATCGATTTCTCGAGTTCGCGAAGGAGTCCTTGCACGCCCAGCAGCGCGGCCCGCGCGACGGCCAGTTCGATCGCGAGCGGCAAGCCGCCGAGACGCCGGCAAATGTCGGCAATCACATTGAGCGTTCCCGGGTCGGCGGGAAAGCGGATTCCGGAGGCCCGCGCATGTTCGAAGAACATGCTGATAGCGCCGCTCGCGAGCGTCTCCGCTTCGCCGGCGTTTTCCTCGGGCAGTGTCAATGGCGAGATCGAGTGGACACGTTCGCCCATTGCGCGCAACGGTTCGCGGCTCGTCGTCAGAATGACGGCATGGCCGTTCGATGCCGCGATGCATTCGCATAGCGAGGCTACAGCCTGAAGGACTCTTTCGCAGTTGTCGAATACGAGTACGATTTGCCGGTCGCCCACCGTCTGCACGACATCGGCGATCGTCGGCGCATTACTGCCCGCAGCGCCGCCAAGTATCTCGAGTACCGCGAGAAGACACGAGTGCTGGGTGCTGTGGCCGGCGAAGTCGACGTGGCATACCTGGAAATGGTTGCTGTCGGCCCATGCTCTCGCGACACTCAACGCGAGCCGCGTTTTTCCAACGCCGCCCGGGCCGCTTACCGTCACGAGCGATCCGCGCTGCAGCATCTCGTACAGCGTGTTGGCGTCGTCATCGCGGCCAACGAGCGGCCACGACCGCTGCGTGACGACACTGGCGACCGCTTTTGCTGCAAGCTCCTGGCTCGTTGCATGGGGCGCAGTCATCTGGGACGGCGTGCGGAGCTGGTAGCCCCGTCCCGGTACAGTGCGAATCCAACCGTCGCCAAAGAGCTTGCGTAGCGCCGAAATATGAACCTGTATGTTGTTCTCGACGACGAACGTGGTCGGCCAGACGAGACGCATGATCTCGTCTTTCGTGACCAGCTTCCCGGCGGACCGGATCAGCAGTTCGAGGATATCGAACGCTCGCGCGCCGATCGGCTGAGCCTGGCCGTCCCGAAACACCTGGCGTCCATCGAGGGAGACCGCAACTCGATCAAAAACGTACATGATGCGTCTCCCCTCCAGCAAGCCCGGATGGCGCATCTGGCCAAACGGCGGTGAACTACAGATTTGCGCGTGATCGTGGAAATCACGCTGCTCTCGAACGTCGCACCGAATCGTAGGGCGGCACCAGGAAAGACGCCATTATCTATAGGTATAAACCATCGGCAACAAGCCGCCTCGGCCGCTCGCCGTTGTTCTGAAGCCTGGTTGAATTCTTCGTGATAGCGCGCCCGGGCTATCAGGTTAGTGGCGCTGATGTCTTCCTAGACCGCGCGATTACGCCACGCTCCGGGCGTTGTGCCGACTAGCTTGACGAACACACGGCCCAGATGGCTTTGATCTGCAAACCCGCAAATCGCGGCGATTTCCGATAGCGTCATATCGGTCTCTTCCAGGAGTTGGCGCGCCTGCTCCGTGCGTTGTTCCAGCAACCACTGGTGTGGCGTGCGGCCCGTGGACTTGGCAAACGCCCGGATGAAATAGCCGCGCGACAGGTTGCATTCACGCGCAATGTCGGCGATGGAGATTTCGCCGCGGTTGCTGTCGAGCAAAAGCTCCTTGGCACGAGCCTCGATGGCGCTGGATAGCCCGCGGCTGACGCGCACGTCAGCTGACGCAAAGTTGCCGTACCGCCTCGCGATATGCGTGCCGAGGCCAAGCCCCATCTGCTCGACGAAAAGTCGGCTGAGCGGGTCTGTCGCTTCGAGACTTGCCGTGAGTGCGCGCGAAAGATGCCCTAATACGGGATCTTTCTGCCCATTGGCGCAGATTAAGCCCGAGATACCCGGCGCGTGATGCTCATCTTCGAGTCGAGTAAAAAACGAGCGTGACAATTCGACGAGCACGAAATCGAAATTCCCATACATATCCGCTTGATAGTCTTCAGAAAAATCCCGGATATATATGGAGTCGATTTCAAACCGTCTGACGAATGAGCGTGCGCCTCGAAGAATCCTTCTCTGATGACCGTTGCCGAGCGACACCCCTACCAGAAAGCCTCGCTCGCTTGCCGGCATGGCGATGCGGCTCAAGTCAGGCTCGGCCATGCACTTGCGGTAGAAGGAGATATCGTTGCCGACTGCTTCGAAGTCTTTGCTGAGCTTACCCGCGACGCAACCCAGATTGTCCTTTGGCAGTTTCGGAACGCTGGCGGGCGATTCGCGCGAAATCATAGGAGGCGAGTAGATAGCAATAGAACCTGGGCAAGATGATCCGGGAAAACGCCAATCGGGTTCCGTCGAATCCATCAAAAGGGTGACATTTATACCATGACAAAACGCGCCGGCAATGCAGATCGGATCGGCGGCTTTGGGGGGATTCGCTGCGTCGACAGGTGTTTTGAAGGCGGCCGGAGTACCCGCTCCGATTGGCACGCAGACGATTCGTCGCGATCTAAGCGCTCAAAAGACAGGGATCAGAGTGGATTATTGTTCAATACGTATGCATGACGATTGATTACAATTTATTGGTGAAAATGCAGAGAGCACGGGTACGGACTGGTTTCGAAGCCTATGTGTTTGTTGTTCCCCGGAATGGAAATTCAACCTGATGCGAGTCATCCAGTGCTTAGCCACGACAATACTGCGTGGAGATGACCATGATTGAGATCGGCACTTTGAGTGTCGATTTCGACCAGCGCGAAATCAGACAGAACGGGCAGCCTGTACGGCTGGGCGCACGCGCGTTTGCGATTCTCGAAGAGTTGTACCGGGCCCGCGGCGCGGTACTCTCCAAGGATGAAATCATGGACGCCGTCTGGCCGGGCGTCATCGTCGAGGAGAATCGCCTTCAGGTTCATATGGCTGCGCTGCGCAAGCTACTGGGTGCCGATCGCGATCTGATCAAAACGGTACCCGGCCGCGGCTATGTGCTTGTTCGGCCGACTGAGGGTATTCCGGCGCGCGGCACGGACAGTCTTGCGGTCGCTGGGAAGGCAGCGCCAGCGCGCGGTGAATTTCCCATCGGGCGTGAAGGCGAGGTTGCACGAATAATCGAACAGGTCGGCTCGACGGCCGTCATCACCGTGGTGGGCGCGGGCGGTATTGGCAAGACCTGCCTCGCCCGCTGCGTGGCGAGTGAGATGGAAAGCCGATACGGACGTCATGTGTGTTTCGTCGAGCTGTGGAAGGCATCATCGCGCGATACGGTGCTCGCGACGCTGGCCGAAGCGCTTGGCGTAATCATGGGCCCGGACGATACCTACGACGCTGCCATCGCGACCGCCATCGCGGCGTCCAATTGCCTTGTCATCCTGGACAACGCGGAGCACGTGATCGATGTGGTCGCGAGCCTCGTCGATGCGCTGGTAGCGCGCAACCCAATGGCGCGTTTCGTGGTGACCAGTCGCGAGCCTCTGCATATCTGGGGTGAAACCGTGCTGCGCCTCGAGCCGCTGGCCGTCCCAGCGAGCGGAGAAATGACCGATGCGATACTCAGTTGCTCGGCCGTCGTACTGTTTCTGCGTCGCGCGTTCACCCTCGCACCCGAGTGCGCGCACGACGAGGCGAGCATTGCGCTTGTCGCCGAGATTTGCCGCCGGCTTGGCGGGCTGCCACTCGCAATCGAACTCGCTGCGGCCCGGGTGGCGACGCTCGGCCTCGAAGGTGTCGCCTCTCGGCTCGATGACCGATTGAACCTGCTCACCGGCGGGTTGCGATCCGGTTTGCCGCGCCATCAGACCTTGCGGGCAACCTTCGATTGGAGCTACATGATGCTCGACAGCGCGTCGCAGGCGCTGTTTCGCAGAACCGGTTGCTTTTTCAGCACGTTCAGTTTCGAGGCGGTATGTGCAGTCGCGGCTGAACCTGATATGTCGGTTGCGGTGATCATCTCGAGTCTGTCGGAGCTGGCTACCAAGTCTTTGCTGAACGTCGAGTTTCGAGGGGCCATCGCGTTTTATCGGCTCACCGAAAGTACCCGCGCCTATGCGCTCGAGAAGCTGCGTGACGAAGGAGAGTCCCAGATCATTGCAGCGCGTCACGTGCGCTATATGCGCAGCTATATCGAAGGGAGCGGGCCGTTCGTTGCGGGCGACGACGAGGAGCCTGGCGCGAGCCCACGATTTTCACTGGATGACGCACGCAGCGCATACGACTGGGCCTTTTCCGCGGAAGGCGACCCGGCGCTCGGCGTGGCGCTCGCCGGCGCACTTGTCGGCCGGTTGCTCGGGGCTTCCCACGTCAGAGAGTGCTGCGAGCGGGCGCGACGCGCGTTGACGGTGCTGGATGGCCTGCCTCCCGGCGCCGTCGATGCCGAGTGCGAGATGAAATTGTGCGCTGTCTACGCGGCGTCGTTGATTCACACCGGCGAGGACGTCGCTCGGGCGCCATTGTTGTGGGAGCGTGTATTGCGGCTCGCACGCTCGACCGGCAATGACGAATTTGCCATCGATGCGCTTTGGGGCCTGTGGAATACCATGCTCACGACCGGCGACATCCATACCTCGATGCGCTACGCATTGCGCTATCAGCATGCGGTCTCGGGCGGTGACTCACGCTGGCGGCAGTCCCTCGCGGAGCAGATGATTGCAATTTCGTTGCACTACCTGGGCGAGCAGGAACAGGCCGGTCAGCGATTGGAGCAGGCAATCGAAGCTATCGCCGGACTGAGCCTGCCGATCTCGGCGGGAACATGGCTGACCATCGACCCGCTGATCTGGGCGACCGGCACCGCGGCACGGATCGCCTTGCTGCAGTGCAAGCCCGAGCGCGCAATGCGACTCGTTGAACGCTCGCTGGACCGGATTCGCGGCGATATGCTCGAGCCGTCGCTCAATCACGTACTCGCACTCATTGCCGTACCCGTCGCGCTCGAATCTGGAGAGCAACAGGCGGCGTCGAACTATCTGGCGTTGTTGCGCTCGCAAGCGGCAAGTCATCGACTCGATAACTGGCGGGATTATGCGGAGTATCTCGCCGTCAAGGCAGACGTGATGGCAGGGCGAGAAGACAACGTGCTCGAACGGTTGGAGCCCGTACTGCAGCGGCTCGTTTCTCGCGGATTCCAGCGGGTGGTCATGCCAATCTATGTGCTATATGCGGAAGCGCTGGGCCGGGTTGGGCGCATAGAAGAGGCCAGGGTACGGCTGGATGAGGCGCTCGCGTTTGCCAAGGCGAATGGCAATCGCTTTAACGTGCCTGAATTGTCGCGTGTTCGGGGCTGGCTCGAATTGCAGTGTGCAGCACTCGGCGAAGCTCCCGCAGCCGAAATCGCCCAACGCCAACAGAAAGGTGAACGCCTGCTCAGAGCTGCGATCGAGCAGGCGAATTCCGACGGCGCACCGCTTTGGGCAATGCGCGCCGAATATCAGCTTGCGGAACACCTGCTCGATCGGGGAGAAGTTGCTGCCGCCAGAGATCTGCTTAATGAACGGATCAAGCAGATCGACGTTGCATCGAAGGCGCCTGATTTTCAGCGTCTCGTGAGTCTGGCCGAACGTCTTCAGGGGTACGCGGCCTGATCGGCGCATCGCTCGTGACTCAGGCTCAGTCGCGGGCTGACCCGGTAGTTTGCTACTCAGCGAAATCGTGCAGCACGCACGTCGGCAAGATCAACGCCGACCTGCTCCCCTTCCTCCCGGACTGACGTCCACTCTCGCGCGCTCGCCTCGGCGGACCTGAAGCGTTCATAACGCTTCAGGTTTTCCCAAGGACTTTAAGGCGCGCGATCCGTAATCTGCACGCGTTCGATGACCGCTGCGCGCGGCATCGCGTGTCCATACCCGTACCTCACTGGAGCAATCATGGCTTTTGAACTGCTGACCCCCGAGAACTGCGCGCTCGCGCTGATCGACCACCAGCCGCAGATGTTCTTCGGCACGCACTCGCACGAGCGCACCACCGTGCTGCACAACGTGCAGATCCTCGCGAAGGCCGCCAGGCTGTTC
>NZ_WHNQ01000059.1 GCF_009362785.1 Paraburkholderia atlantica | reverse complement strand
AACCAGTGCTGGATGAAATGGATGCGCAGCATGCGCTCCAGACCAATCGGCGGGCGACCATTGCCGCGCTTCGGGTAATGCGGCTCGACCACCGCGCACAACTCAGCCCACGGCGTAATTGCATTCATCGTATCGAGAAACTCATCGCGCCGCGTCCGTTTGCGGTGCGTCTCGAAACCCGCACCTTCATCAGCTGCCATTGCCAGCGTCTGCTGCTTCATCCTGTTCTGCCTTCCTTATCCACTCCGAGCTATAACGCTCGGAGTAGCTCTGCGGTGGACTTGATCAGCTTTGCCCTTGGTGTGGATTAGCCGAAGCCCGGGTCTATAAATCTCGACTACTTAATTGTCGATGGTCGGTGACCTTATCTGAGTGGAAAGCAGTACCCATTTCGCTTAACCTGACAACGCTGGCAAAAACCCACAACCAGCTGTTGGTGCGACAAATCGCTCTTGACGTTATCTTCCACGCCTGCATAGACTTTGGACGTATTCAGGTCAGTTCTTCAGAACATTCGACTATCTGAGGAAGCGCATAGAAATCCTGCCCGAATGAAACCGGCCCCCGTCAACGAGCGACGTCGCGTTGCCTGTTCGCTGCTCGCACTGTCTGCGTTCGCCCCGACCTCACTCCGAGGCGCGACGCATGCATCCGTTGCAGGCACGGTTAGCACATGGCCCGTGTTGCTGTTCATTCCCTACGCCGGAAGCGATCTCGGATTCAGCGAAGCCGCATATCGCGGCTACCTCCAGGTCCGCCACAACGGCTACCGGATGACTGTCGTGCGCGATGCCGACAGTCTGGGTGCCGCGCGAATTCTTACGGTTATCGGCCGACACTACACGGCAGGTGTACGCGGTTTCATTCTGGCAGGCGCTGAGCTGAGCGCAGTCACCGCAACGGCCGCAGCACAATACCCGCAAGCCTATTTCGCGACCTTGTCGGGTACGGCGAGTGGCCCCAACGTGGTCAACTATTGTCTCGATTGCAAGAGCCTCGGTGGCGCGCTTGCCGGTGCTGTTGCCGCGAGCGTGTCGAAGACGAAGACCGTCGGTTTCGTCGGCGGCGTAGAGTCTGTCGACGGGACGGAGGCGCAAAGCTTCAGGCAGGCCGTACTTGCCAAGGCGCCCGATGCAACGGTTCTGGTAGATTGGGTCGGCAACTGGGATGACCGCCGACGCACGCAGCAGTTGACCGTGCAGCAGATCGACGCCGGCGCCGACGTACTCGTGGCCGATGCAAATGACTCGGTGATCGTCGCGGCCGCCCGCCATCCGCGCGTCCGTGTGATCGGCTGGATGGCCGATGCGTCCCGTCGGTACGGAAACGTCGCGGCGAGCGTGATCATCGACACGAGCATCATTTTCCGGCGTTTCGTCGATGGAGTGGTCGCGGGCCGATTTGAGGGCGGCGACTACCCCGTCGTCGATACGGACAATGTCTGGAAGATTGTGTGGCCGCACGGGTAACCGCTGATATACGCTGAACTCGATCGCATGAGCTCGTTGAAAAACCAGATTACTGTAACGTTGATCGTACTGGTCACGGCAGTCGGTCTCATCGATGCATATACGTCGTATTGGCTGTCGCGCAAGCACATCGGCGAACTGCTCGACGTGCACTTACAGGGCGCCGCTACCTGGCTGTCCGCCGGCAACGTCGGCGCGATAGGCTCGCACGGTCCGCCGCAGCACTCCGTCGACGGCTTTGTCGGGCAAATCTGGAGGAGCGGCGACGCGGCGCCAACGGATAATACCGATCCGGAGCTGCTATTCGATCGCAATGCGCCGGACGGATATTCGATCGAGAGTATCGGCGGGCATGCGTATCGCATTTACACGTTGAGAAAGGCCGACGGCCAGTACACGTACCAGGTCGGACAGCCGGTGGCGTTCCGCGAAGAAACAGCAAGGCATGCCGCGCTCGAAAGCCTGATACCCACGCTCATCCTGATTCCACTCGTTTGGCTCGCTATTCCCTTTGTCGTCAACGCGGCGTTCGCGTCGCTGTCGCGTGCAGCGGCGCAGTCGGAGTTAGTCGGCATTCGGCATCTCGAGCCTCTCGATATATCGGGCGTGCCGGACGAGGTACGACCGTTCGCGGCGTCGGTCAATCGGATGATTGCCCGGCTTCAGGTTGGTATCGACGCTGAGAAACGATTCGTCGCCGATGCCGCGCACGAGTTGCGCACGCCTATCGCTGCGATGCAGCTCCGCGTCGACAACCTCGTCAACGCTCCCGACGAGGCGGCACGCTCCGAGCGTCTGCGCGAATTGCGCGAGGCCATCGCTCGAGCGTCGACGATGATCCGACAGCTTCTCTCGCTAGCGCGAGCTGATGCACAGCTCGATCTGACAGCAATCGAGACAGTGGATCTGTCCCAGTTGGTTCAGAAGCTCGTCGCGGATTTTCTGCCGGTTGCAGATGCACGCTCGATCGATCTTGGTGTAGGGAAGTTCGAGAGCGCGCAAGTTGAAGCGCGTGAAGGAGAATTGCGTATGGCCGTGCGCAATCTGCTTGAGAACGCACTGCGCTATACGCCGGCCGGCGGAACCGTCGACATCGATCTGTTCCGAAGCGCCGACGACTTGGTGGTGCGCGTGACCGACAACGGACCGGGCATTCCGGAAGCGTCACTGGACCGGGTGTTTGATCGCTTCTTCCGTCTGCGTGCGGAGGATTCGGAAGGTAGTGGTCTCGGGCTTTCGATCGTCAAATCGGTCGTGGCGAAGTACCGGGGTTCTATTTCGCTTGCAAACCGCAGCGATGGACACAGTGGTCTGATTGCTACAATCGTTCTGCCGGCGCGCGGCACTATGTAGAAGAGTGAGCCCTGAATGGCACCCGGTCACGGGTTTCGGTCGGGAAGCTGCGTAACGCTAATTCTCATCAGATAGCCACCGTACATACTGGCATTGTGACTACGTTCCTGTCAGGTAGCCTTCTCTGAGCAGCGAGTTGCTCGCAGCTCTTTTGGTGATGCCTGCGATCAGTGCGATTGCAGTAGCGACTTGCGGCGAGCGCTTTAGAGGTGTTCTGTACATCTGCCGATCCAATGGAAATGGATCGAATACTTGAAGACATAAGAAGATTGGAATGTGTTTCTGACGTTGCTTTGATGTCACGTGTCGGGGAGTAGCGTGATCGAACGTCGGTAGACGCCAATCATCGCCTGACTTCATCCACAGCCGTACATCGCGACCGACCCCATTTACTAGTCCCGAGGAAGGGGCCGTTCCGTCGATTCTCATTCCAATCTCATTCTTGGGATCTAAAATATTTCCTGAGACGAAGATTGCGGATTGGCAGGCTGAAAAGCGCCAGTGCAGAGTGGATTCCGGGAGTTATTGCGAGGGAATCCCTGGCGCAAGATCGTCGCTTACGCGAGAGGGACAACATGCTTAATGTGTATTCACTGCCCGTCGATTTCGAGGATTGTGAGTGTTCAGCCACCTGTGGAAATCCGGGGCGATACAGCTTCATCAGTTCCGGCATTCTCGAGTGGTTGAGAAAGTTTTTCCCGCGGAGAGCCAATTCGCCTGATGCGAAGCTTCCGAACTGTTGAGAAAAAAACCGGCGCATTACGCATGAATCGCAAATCGCTCAGGCGAGAAACGCGCCTGCGGAAGAACGTTCCTTGCCTTGCGCCCAACGACAACGCTCCATTGCCGTGGACATTGCACTATGCGAGTGCTCATAGTCGAAGACGACCTGCAGATCGGTCAAAGTTTGCTGCGCGCGCTTCAGGATGCGGAGTACAGCGTCGACTGGGTCCGCGACGGCAATGCCGGCAGCGCGGCCATCGCTGCCGTTGAATATACGCTGGTCTTGCTCGATCTTGGTTTGCCCGGCATGGGCGGCATCGAATTGCTGAAGGCGGCACGTGAGAAGGGGAGCAAGGTACCCATACTGATCCTGACCGCACGTGACGACCTTGACGCCCGGGTCCAAGGGCTCGATTTCGGCGCTGACGACTACGTTCTCAAGCCCTTCCACCTGCCCGAACTGCTCGCGCGGATTCGTGCCGTGTTGCGTCGCAGGGCAGGCTTTGCGTCGTCGCGTCTAGGCAATGACACGTTGAACCTCGATCTCGACAAACGAACTCTATGCTGCAACGGGGTGTCATCCGTTCTGTCGGCGCGCGAATTCGCATTGATGTTCGCGTTCCTTGAGCGCCCCGGCACTATCCTTTCGCGAGATCAGCTCGAGGGGAAGCTTTATGGTTGGGGTAAGGAAGTCGAGAGCAACGCGGTCGACGTGCTGATCCACGGTGTACGCAAGAAGTTCGGACAGTCTGTGATTCGCAACGTGCGTGGCCTCGGCTGGACTGTGACGCTCGGCGAATCGCCCGAGGTGTGACCGCGCGTTTCGGCTACGTTGCCGTACGACGGCGATGTCAATTTTCCGGGCTCTTGTTGGCGGAAATAAAGTGAATCTCCAAATATTCTTCTTCGGCGCACTTGTGATGATCGGAAACCCCCGAAGAAAAGCATAGTTCTGCGTCGCTCAGGAAGCAGCCATTCACATATCGAATCGCGCTAATCCATACTTTCGTAAGCATTACACCGTTGCCGGTCTTGCCGGCCGATGTTCAGCAGAACACGTTCGCCCGGTCACCGTAGAACACCAACCGCCTTGCCATAGCGCGACGCCCGCCGTGGAAGCGGAGTCCCAGGCTCGAAATTCGCGCCGCGCTCTTCAGCTCCCCGATTCGCATTTTTGTTCCATTGAACAAAGCCCGGCTAGCGGCACCTGATGTTCCCTCCTACTAATGGTTATCTAAGTTATCACGCGCACTATGCAACCTAAGCGCAACGGATTGATGTCTTTTCAAACGCGCATTGGGTGCCTCGGCACGCTGGATCGTGAGATTTATTGTGAAAACGTTTGATCATATTAAGTCAATTTTAAGTTTCATGATTATGTGTCCATTCACGGCTCGCGGCGGAATGGCTTCTGCTAATTGCCCCATGTCTGATCAGATCCGCGTGGGACCAGGTGGTGTTGCATTCGCAGCTGCCGACGATGAATCCGGGTGGGCTTCAAAAAAGGCGCTTGAGGATGAACGGATCAGCCGATTCTGACGGCCTTAATCAAGTTGGAAAACCTCCGCCGAAATATTCCGGCGAAAGTTAGAAATTAATCACCTTCCTGGGCAGCGCTCAATTTCGTAGGCATCACTTGCCAGTGCGGGCTTGCGGTCATTCGTCGTGTCCAGAAATCGGATTTTGTCCGATCGAGCCGGGTCGCCAGTAAAACCAGTCTCTGTGCGACTCGCAGACAGATTCGATGTCTTTTTCAAAAGACTGCAACCAGTTGCACCTGTTATTGCGACAGAACCGAATGAGGAAGATCGTGTACATATTCAAGCATTCATCGCATTGTGAGTCTGCGCGGGCATTGACGTCGGCGCTTTGTTTTGAGGATTGCTGCGGCCGCAAGCGTCGGACCGTGGTTGCGTTGGCCTCTGCCGTAACGTCGCTTGCCGCGCTGTTTGTTCCGGTCGCTGTGCGAGCCCAGTGCAACAGCAGCGCTAACCCGACGCTGCCTGCGGCGCCGGCACAGACCAACTTTTCCAATCAGTCGTTTGGCGCAGCGCCGCTTCCCCAGTACTACCTGAACGCCGCGGGGCAGGCGGGATGCAAAGGCGCCGACGACGGCTCTTGGAACGGAGTGGGACAGGATGGCTTCGCTGGTCAGTCGGGTGGTTCCTTTAACAGTGTCAACAGCGGAATTACGGTGAAGGGGGGCTTCGCGCCGACCTTCATCAGCCCCACGATGGGAGCGGGATGGTCCGTCGACGGTGGTGACGGTGGTGCCGGCGGACAGGGCGGTTATGACGCCAATGGCTCCGCCCACACGGGAAACGGCGGGGCGGCAGGCAATGGCGGCGCGGTCTCCGTGCAGTTTAGCGGCACGGTTGGTCCCGACCTGAAAGGTGTCCTTCCGGAAGTTGCGCTCGACGTGGAAGCCAATGGCGGCACCGGCGGAGTGGGTGCCGTGTCCAATGCCCAAGGTACTGAGCCGCTCTACGGCGGCAACGGCGGAGCAGGGGGGCGGGGTGGTCAGGCAGCGCTTGACGCCTCCGGCAGCATTCAATTCTATGGCGTCGGCCTGCGAGCGTCCGCCCTGGGCGGGACCGGCGGGGTCGGTGGCAACTCGCCCACTCCGGGCGATTTGGTCGTAGAAGGCCATGGAGGCAAGGGCGGCAATGGCGGCGCCGGCGGTACCGCGACGCTTGCCTTTCAGAACGGCAGTCTGACCGCCAGCACCCCGGCAGGCCAGATCTTTCCGATGCAGGCCGACGCCGATGGCGGTACGGGCGGCAGCGCTGGTGGCGCGTACGGTGGAAGTGGCAGTTTTGGCGGGACCGGCGGCAACGGAGGTAACGGCGGCACAGCGAGCGCGGAACTCGGCAGCGGTGGCCAGATCGCGTTCTCCGATCAGATGCAACCGGCGAACAGTCGGTATCAGCCGGGCAGCGGCGTAACTGCCAAGGCGAATGGCGGAGCGGGCGGGGGCGGTGGCACTGCCATCGACGGCTCATTCCGCAATGAGGGTGGTATGGGCGGCAACGGCGGAATTGCCGGCAGCGCCAGCGCCACCGTCCTTGGTTCCATCGATTACACCGCGAATGTTCCGGCCGGGCAGTCTGCTGCCGGGTTGATCGGGGGTGAGGGGGTGCTGGTGCAGGCCAATGGAGGCGCCGGCGGCATCGGTGACGGCGCCCAGAGCACTGTCGTGGGTGAAGGCGGTGATGGTGGTAAGGCAGGCGCTGGCGGGAGCGCTTCGCTGACCCTTGGAGACGCGACGAACACGGCGACAATTAAAACGAACGGCCCATATACACATGGCGCGTTGGTGCAAAGTGTCGGCGGCGGCGGGGGCAATGGCGGTAGTGTCAGCTTCGCGCTGGCCGGCACGGGCGGTGCAGGTGCCGCGGGCGGCGATGGCGGCGCGGTCACGGTGACCTCGAACCACGCCTTTGTCACGGTCGGCAGTCAATCAGGCGTCGGCAGCATCCCGCTGATCGCGCAAAGCATCGGCGGTGGCGGCGGAAGCGGCGGCGACGCCAGCGGCGTCACCGCTGGCGCGGGCTTCGAGATCGGCGGCAACGGCGGCCAGGGCGGCAATGGCGGCGCGGTGAAGCTCGCGCTGGGCCAGAACAGCGTGTTTGGCAGCCTCGACCAGAGCGGTGGAGCCGGCATCCTTGCGCAAAGCATTGGCGGCTCCGGCGGCAATGCCGGCAGCGCGACGTCGAGCGGCGGGGGGCTGATCACCATGGTGATCGGCGGTGATGCCCACGGTGGCGGCGCGGGCGGCCAGGTCACCGTTGACAACGCCGCACTCGTCACGACCTACGGCGACCACGCAGCCGGTATCAAGGCTCAGTCGATCGGCGGCGGTGGCGGCAATGGCGGTAACGCTACAGCGTTCACCGTCGGCGGCCCCCTGTCGAGCTCGGTTGCCATTGGCGGACTAGGCGGCAGCGGCGGCGCGGCTGGCGCGGTTTCGCTGTCCAACTCGGGCCAGGTTGCTACGTATGGTTCGGACGCCGAAGGTGTCGTGCTGCAAAGCATCGGCGGCGGCGGCGGCTCCGGCGGCAGCGCCACGGCGCGTGCCGTTGCCGCATCGGCCAGCCCAAATATTCCTTCGATCAGTGTCAGCGCCGCTATCGGCGGCGCCGGCGGGACCGGCAACACCGGCGGCAATGTCACGCTCGATAATTCCGGTCTGATCACCACTGCGGGCGACAGCGCGACCGGCGTTTTCGCGCAGTCCGTCGGTGGCGGCGGTGGTACGGGCGGCGACGCAACCGCCGCGTCCTACTCCGCGTCGCCTGCCAAGGGGGCGTCCCTGTCGGTCTCCGTGGCTCTCGGAGGCAGCGGCGGCAGCGGCGGCACGGGCGGCGCCGTCAACCTGGAAAACTCCGGGCTGATCGCCACCTTGGGCCAGGACGCCCACGGCGTGTTCGCACAGTCAATTGGCGGTGGCGGCGGCAATGGCGGAACGGGGGATGCCTCGGCAACGGCGGCTAACGCCAAAGCCAGCTTCAGCGCGTCAATCGCGGTGGGCGGAACGGGGGGAACGGGGGGAACGGGCGGCACGGTCGGCCTGACCAACGACGGTTCGATCGCGACGCGTGGCGACGGCGCCGATGCCGTGTTCGCCCAGAGCGTGGGCGGCGGCGGCGGCGCAGGCGGCGGAGGTACCGCTGCGGCCAGCGGCGGCAAGGATGCTATCGCCGTGGGTGTTGGCGGCAAGGGTGGCGTCGGCGGCGACGGCAACACGGTGACGACGATCAACAACGGCAACATCGTCACCCGCGGCGCGGCCTCGACCGGCATCTTCGCGCAAAGCGTCGGCGGCGGCGGCGGCAAAGGCGGCAAGGGCGCGGCGGCCGCGGGCGGCAGCGGCGGCCTCGACACGATCTCCAACGCCCAGACGCTGTTTGGCATTCTGGGTCAGGGCCTCGGCCTCAACCAGAATGTGCAGAACCTGGGCAACAACATCCTGCAGGTCGGAGTGCTCGGCGAAAAAATCAAAGCGACTTATGGTGATCTGGAAAAGCTCCTCACGCAGCCGGATGGGGTATCGAAAGTTCTGGGCACCGTGAACCAGATCAGCGTCGGCGTGTCGGTCGGCGGCAGCGGCGGCGCGGGTGGCCTGGGCGGCGCGGTGAACGCCAGCAACACCGGCGCGATCGGCACCTATGGCGCGCAATCCCACGGCATCTTCGCGCAGAGCGTTGGCGGCGGCGGCGGCAGCGGCGGCGCGGCGAGTTCGGTCGGCAAGTCGAACAATGATTCGAAGGTGCAGGCCGCGGTCGCCGTGGGCGGCAGCGGTGGCGCGGCGGGCTCGGGCGGGGCGGTGAGTGTCGTGCAGAAGGCAAATGGCGCAGTCGAGACGCAGGGGGTGGAAGCGTTCGGCGTGTACGCGCAGAGCGTAGGCGGCGGTGGCGGCAACGGCGCGATGTCGGGGGCGGTCAGCGGTTCGCTTAAAAGCCTGTCGATCGCCGTGGGCGGCAATGGCGGAGGCGCCGGGAATGGCGGCGACGTGAGCGTCAGCAACGGCGGCACGGTCACGACACTTGGCAAGCAAAGCGTCGGCATCCTCGCGCAAAGTATCGGAGGCGGCGGCGGTGTCGTGACGACCGCAAGCAGCGATGAGACATTCGATCCTTCCAAAGCCGTCCAGAATCCGCAGGGACGGATCGCCGACATCTACGGGGTGACACTGAGCTTCGGCGGTCAGAACGGCAGTTCGGGAAATGGCGGCGGCGTCACTGTCAACACGCAAGGCAACGTGACGACGAGCGGGCTTGACGCGCACGGTATCGTCGCGCAGTCGATCGGCGGCGGGGGCGGGTTCGTAGTGGGCGGACAGATCAACACGAGCACGCTCGTTGGCGCCGGGGGCGCGAGCGGCAATGGTGGCAACGTTCTTGTCGTGGACACCAACAACACTGTCTCTACCACCGGCGACGGTGCGTATGGGATCGTCGCACAATCGATCGGCGGTGGCGGGGGCTTTGCCGGCGACCCGTCCGCCCCGAACTACTACGATGACAATACGAGCGGCACGGTATTCGCCAACAGCGGCAATGGCGGCACCGTCAACGTCATCGTGGCAAACGGCGGGAAGGTCGTGACGACCGGCCGGTACGCGCCCGCGATTTTCGCGCAATCGATCGGCGGTGGTGGTGGTCTGGTGGCCTCCAACAACAACTCAAGCACGCTCGGCCCGCTGCATGATGTGGCACGTGGCAGCGCGGGTGGCGCCGGCGTGGGCGGCATGGTCGCCGTCAACGTCAGGGATAACGACACGGTCATGGCCACAGGCGTCGGGTCCGCCGGCATCCTGGCGCAAAGCGACGGCCAGAAAGGCGGGCAAATCTCGATCCACCTGGCGCCCGGGTCGAAAGTCATAGGCGGCACGACCGATCCCAATTTCCGGACGGCCCCAATGGGGGGGGAGGACCCGGAGTTTCGCGACGCTGCCGCCGTCCGTCTGATTGGCGGCAATAACAACATCATCACCAACCAGGGCACCATCCAGACCTTAGGCAAATACGCGATCCTGGTGGACCCCACGTTGTATGGCGAGGCGTCCGCCACCACCACGGTCAACAACTCCGGCACTATCACCGGTGACATCCACGTCCTTGGTGGCCCCGGCAACAGCGTTGTCAACAATCTGCCCGGTGGCGTTATCGACACACCGGCCACGCTGAACGTCGGAGGCGGCACGGTGAACAACGCCGGTACGCTGAAAGTCGGCGGCGCGAAGTCGATCGGCAATACGGTTCTCACTGGCAATCTCGTGCAGAGTTCGACTGGCACACTGAACGTCCAGATCGATCCGGCCAACAAGCGGTCCGATCTGCTCGACATCACGGGTACCGCCGCGCTTGCCGGCAAGGTGCAGGCCGATCCGGTGAGCTATCTGAAGAGCACGAGCACCGTGCTGTCGGCCGCCGGCGGAATTCGGCCGGATACGGCGCTCGCGGGTTCTTCTACGCCGGTCTACCGCTTCACGCCGCTGGTGCAGGGCAACACCGTCGCGATCAAGACCGATGCGGATTTCGTCGGTGCGAGCAAGGGGGCTTCGGCCACGCAGCAGAGTGTCGCAGCCAACCTGGACCGGTTGTGGAACAGTGCCGATCCTACCTTTGCACCCATCTTCGGAGCCTTCGGTAGCGCCGGTAGCACGGCGGGCTATGCCCAGACGCTGACCGCCGTTTCCGGCCAGGAGTTGCTCGGCGTTGCCGCTGCGCGCTACCAGTCCAGCCAGGCATTCTCGCGCTCCGTCTTCAGTTGTCCAGAGTTCGGCGACGACGACACCACCGTGAGAAAGCAGGGCTCCTGCGTGTGGTTCCGCGCCACGGGCATGTGGGAAAACCGCAGCGCCGACGCTTCGTTCCCAGGTTTCGGCTGGCAAGGTACGACGATGAAGGTCGGCGGGCAGGTCCAGCTGCAGCCCGGCTGGTTTCTCGGTGGCGCCATCGGCTACGAGACCGACCGCTTTACCGGCAACGACAACCTGACGAGCGCCAACGGCAATGCGCTTCTTGGCGTCGTCGCGCTCAAGCACGAGATCGGGCCGTGGACTTTCAGCGGTGCGGTGGACGCCAGCTACGGCTGGTTGAACAGCTCGCGCGTGATCCCGAGCGCCAATGCGGTGGCGACCGCGTCGCCCAATTCGTTCAATCTCGGAATGCACATGCGCGCGGCCTATCAGATTCCGTTCGGCCGTTTCTACCTGGAGCCGGCGCTCGATGGCGACCTGAACTACATCAATCTACCGGGTTACACGGAGAGCGGTGCGGGCGCGCTCAACCTGAAGGTGAATAGTGCGAACAGCGTCATTGCGACCGGCACGCCGAACCTGCGGATCGGGACGCGCGCGCAGATCGGATCAGCGACAGTCGACGCTTATGTCGGCGCCGGGGTCAGCTTCATTGCAGGCAATAGCTACACGACCAACGCCTCGTTCGCCACTGCCCCGGGTTTCGGCAGCTTCACCAATACGCTCACCAATGCGCACGTTGCAGGCAAGTTTTCCGCTGGGGTAGAGGTCTATACGACCAAACGTCTCGATGTGCGTCTGGAGTATGACGGCGTCGTTGCCGCGCACGAGGTCGAGAATGGCGGCCAGATCCGGTTCAAGTACCGGTTCTGAAAAAACCTCCGGAAGCCATAAAGCGTAGTTGGGTTGGTGACCAGGATGCGCTGCCGCAAATCCGGTTCGGGTACCCAGTGCGCGAGTTGATTCAACACGCGCGCGTCGTCGACGTGACGGAATGGGCTTATGGCGGTCGATTTTCGCCCGGCTCGTCACTCGCACAGACAATGCGTGCGGGATTGGCCTCGGCAAGGTGGCGCACGAGCGGGCGCACGTCGTCATAGTTCGGCGCGCCTTGCGAGATGCGATAGGGCGCCGACAGCTTGATATAGGCATGGCCGCTGCGCAGAAGATCGACGATCGGTGGTAAATCCCGCTGCGCCATGCCCTTTGACGTCTGGATCATCGCGAAGTGATCGAGGACGACTGGGACATCGAGCGCACCGATCTCGTTCGCCAATGCCGCGATCACCTGTGACGCTGCGTAAATCTCTACGTGCCATCCAAGCGGCCCGATGCGGCGTGCGAGCAAAGTCAGCACCCCGCGGGCCGCAGAGGTCCTGCTGACCGATCGACGCCAGATTGACGCGCGCGCCTTTGACCCTGTTGGCCGCCAGCGCCTGGAGCATTTCATCGGGCGCCGACGGAACGATCGCCGCAGTCCCTCGCGCCATGTCGCCGAGTACCTGCAGCGCATCGACGAGGTATGCATTGTGGGGTCTTCGTCCTTTTCGTGCATTTTCTGGCGGATTGCACGAAAAGGCGCTTTCAGATCAAAGAGTTGAAAATCCCTCAAGTTGCAAAAGGCATGTGAGGTTGCCAAGCCTTGCTGCAGGCGGCTTCTCACGCCGCTACGGCCAGAAAATGCACGAAAAGGAGAAAAGCCCTCTGAGAGAAGGCTTCTCTTTGCGCGCCTATTTCAACTCCTGTCCAGCAAGCTCACCTTCTAGAAAGAGATTCAGCTTCAGGAAGAGTGAAAGTATGAGTGCACCGCGAGCGGGCGATGTGCTGATTCCCTTTCGGGTGCCAAACGTAGTCGCCTTCGCGAACCTCTCCCTCGTCATCGACAATGTTTCCTTCGAGAACATGGGCCTGTTCGATTTCCACATGCTCGTGAGCGGCAGCTCAGTTCCAGGTGCCCACCGGAAAAGAGCGGTAAGCAGACCGGCTTCAGGGACGCTCAGAAGTATCTTCATGTCGATACCTGGAGAGGGAGTCGGTTTCCACGCCTGCTCACTGAGATGGACATAGTGAGAAGCCAAATCACCGTAGTTCATCAAAGGTCGTTTCTCTTCTCCGGACACGCCTTTCTCCACGTTTTTGTAGGCCGCTCGAATACGACTATTCAATGTGTCATCGGGAAACTGCTATGTCAAATCATGAGGCACAAGTCCATTGAACCGGATGAATTGCACCGGATACGTCGAATTGGATCGGAGTACTTCCATTTCAACGGGGTAGCCTGCTTGTTGTATTGGCGGATGTAACACATGAGCTTTTTGTGGCTCTGTTGAGATTTGAGTAGGTTATGCCGCAGGCGGGTTGATCGAACTGAAGTCGAGCTTGCCGGCGATCAGGAACAGCACGGTACGCATGGTAGTGAGGTTGGCGTAACCGCGCGCACGTCGCTTGGCGGCCTGGAACAGGCCGTTGAGGATGCTGGCAGCCAGCCACTGGCTCAATTGCCGAATCCAGCATGGTATTGACGAGTTCGGCATCCGACCGCGTGCCGATCGACCAGCTCACAACCACACCTTCGGGTGGCTTTTTCGTCTTACATATGCCCTTTCCTGGATGCAGGTTTTGTCCTGTTAAATGGAGGGTCTGTCCGTTGAGTCTGTGACAATTTGGCCCTAGAGTGCGTCTACTAAAAACAGTCTGACCGTTCGGTTCAGCATACGGAGCGCACTATGGTCTATCAGATCACCCTCAATTTTGAAGACGGCGTAACTCGGCTTATCGACTGCGAAGAGGGCGAGCGCATTACCGACGCCGCGATTCGCGCAAAACTCAATATCCCGCTCGATTGCCGTGACGGCGTGTGCGGTACCTGCAAGGCCGTATGCGAATCCGGCGAATACACGACGGGTGACTGCACGGATGAAGCCATCAGCGCGGAAGAGCTGGCCCAGCGCAAAGTCCTGACCTGCCAGATGAGCCCGAAGTCGGACTGCGTGCTCCAGATCGCGTCGAGCTCGACGGGCAAGAGCGCTCGCATGCACCAAGGCCGTCTGACGTCGATCGAGCGCGTTTCTGAAAGCACCATTGCATTCGCCGCCAAACTCGACGACCGTGTTGCTCTCGAATTCAAGGCCGGTCAATACGTGAACGTGACGGTTCCGGGCACGGATCAGACCCGCAGCTACTCATTCTCCTCGGGGCCCCAAGACCGTGACGTCTCGTTCCTGGTGCGCAATGTGTCGCAAGGCCTGATGTCCACGTGGCTGGCCGAGAAGGCGAAGGTCGGTGCTGCGATCGAGTTCAAGGGTCCATACGGCGGTTTCTATCTGCGTGAAATCGGGCGTCCGGTTCTGATGCTGGCCGGTGGCACGGGACTCGCACCGTTCCTGTCGATGCTTGACGAGATCCTGAAGAGCGGCGGCAGCAAGTATCCGATTCACCTGATTCTGGGCGTGAATACGGACAACGATCTGGTGTGCGTCGATCAACTCGAAGGATACGCGAAGCTGATCCCCGGTTTCACGTACGCAACGGTTATTGCGGACAAGACGAGTGCTCACCCGCGTAAGGGTTGGGTCACCGATCACATCGAGGCCGCTCACCTCAATGACGGCGAAGTTGACATCTACCTGTGCGGGCCGCCCGCGATGGTCGATGCAGTAAGCAAGTATCTCAAGGACCAGAACGTGAATCCGACGAGTTTCCATTATGAAAAATTCGCTACGGCAGCGCCTGCACAAGCTGCTGCTCCGGCTGCGGCTTCTGTAGTCGTATCGCAAGCGGTGGATGCGCCCGTTTCGTCCTCGGACGCGGCCAGCGCTCTCGAACTGGGCTTGCTGCTCGGTCGCTTGAACGCAGATCAGATCCAGAAGTTCGGGGCCTTCGCTGCGGCACGGAAGGCGCTGGTTCAAGCAACGGGCGATGATCAACTGGTCAAGCTGTACACAGAATTCGCCCAAGACGATTTCGTGATGAAGGCGCTGGCCAAGCACGTGAAGCATGATTCCGGGGCTATGTCGGCTCTGGCTGAAGAAGCCAAGGCCGGTGGTTGCCCGTTCCACGCGATGATCGACCAGGCGCCGGCGACCGAGCTCCCCACATACTCGCATGAACTGGAGTGGCCCGAGGGTATGGAGCCGTTCAAGGTCGTTGACGACGGTTCGCAGGGCGACCCCTACGCTCACTACGAGTGGATGCGTGAAAACGCACCGGTTCTGCGCTGCCAGTCCACGACGTCCGACGTCTGGTTCCTCTCGCGTTACGAAGACGTGTTCAAGGCCGTCCGTAACACGAAGCTGTTCTCGTCGGAAGTGGTGAAGCCGGTGCCGCTCACGTTCCTCACGCTGTTTGACGGTGAAGCACACTCGCGTCTGCGCACGATTCTGCAACCGTCGTTTACGCCGCTGGCAATCGATCCGTTTGTTGAAGCGGTGACCGCACGTGCCAACGAACTGCTGGATGCGATGATCGCCAAGGGCGGTGGCGACGTGGTTCAGGACTTCTCGATTCCGCTGTCGATTCGCACGATTTCGGCCATGCTGGATGTTCCGGCAGAAGACGAAGAGAAGATGAAGTTCTGGTCGGACGAAACCTTCTCGTACTTCGGACGTATTGCACGTAACGCGCTGGGCACCGGTACCGATGA
Organism: Paraburkholderia atlantica; assembly: GCF_009362785.1. GTDB lineage: Bacteria > Pseudomonadota > Gammaproteobacteria > Burkholderiales > Burkholderiaceae > Paraburkholderia > Paraburkholderia atlantica. Next base: position 6,420 of record NZ_WHNQ01000059.1, on the reverse strand, counting down.
GCAGAGTGCGAATGATTTCTGGGAATACCTCCGCGTCCAAATGCTGAAGCTCATGGACACGGACAGCCAGTCGATTGGCGCGCACATCGCACGCATGTGGAAGGACGGGCTGCTCAGCGAGAAAGAGGCAAAGGAGCTGTGCTCGTTCGTGTTCATCGCCGGTCACGACACGACGACTATCCTGGTGGCCAACGCGTTCCGTATGATGGCCGAGCAGCCGCACCACCTCGAACGACTGCGCGCCAACATGGACGACTGCGAGAAGTTCGTGGAAGAGACGGCACGCTATCGTGGCACCGTTCAACGCGTGTCCCGCGTGACGACCGCTGATACGACGGTCGCCGGCGTTCACATCCCGAAGGGTTCGATCATCCGACTGCTGCTGTCCTCGGCCAACCGTGACTCGCGCAAGTTCCCGGACGGTGAGACGTTCAACATCGACCGCGATAACGATGCACACATGGGCTTCGGAAACGGGATGCACAAATGCTTGGGTATGCCGCTGGCGAAGCTGGAGACGCTGCTGTCGGTGCGTGCGCTGGCACAGAAAGTGGGTTCGATTTCGCTCGATGCCACGAAGGAAATCAAGTACGTGCGTGGCAACAACTTGACGAACTCGGGACCGGAGCACCTGTTTGTCAAGCTCACGGGGCTCTAACCCAGAAGGAATCGCTCTTGGGCAGTAGAACGATACTCGGTTGGCCGTTCTCCCACTTGTTTGCGAAAGAAACGGCCGAAGTAGGCTTCATCCTGGAATCCTAGTTCGTTGGCGATTTGCTTCACGCTCATCGTTGAATAGCCGAGTAGTCGTTTTGCTTCATGGATGGAACGTGCGTCGATAGCCTCGATCGCTGAAGTACCAAATGCAGCATGGCAGATTCGGGAAAGTTGGCCGGTGGTTACGCCCATGTCTTTGGCGTACTCACCGACTGCCCGACGTTCACGACAGTGCTTGTCGAGTAGGGCGCGGAATTTTTCAATTCTGTCGGCCAGTGTTCGTTGCTCGGGATTCGCAGCCAGTTTCGCACTTTCGCTAAGACGTCCAACCTTAACGAATAAAGCGATCATCCGTGCAGCACCCGCAGCGAGCTGCCAACGCGCGTCTACCAGCGTCTCTTGTCGGATCGATTGAAAAACGGTCTCTAGCGGGGTGCCCTTGTCAAGGTTGAGTATTCCCGACAGAACTGCCGGAGTTCGAACGAATTCCAGTAGATCCGGGGCCAAGGCCATGATCACGGATTCGAGTGCTGGCTGAGCCGCCGTAACAACGTGTCCCTCAATGTCGTTCGCGAAGTGGAAGTTATGCACCGATTGTGCAGGGACCGCGATGAGGCAGGGGGCCTGAAATGTCCAGGTCCTGCCGTCAATCGAGGTCTCTCCACCACCGTGAGTGATGTATAGAACCTGGATGAGGGCACGGTGGACGTGAGGCTTGATTTCGAAGTCGAAAAGACTGGCACGTAGTGAGATCGGCTCGTAATGAACCATATCGTCATGAGGGGCATTGCTCTCCGCTCCGTAGAGCACGAAGTTCGAAATCGCATTTTGCTCCTGTTGCACAGTTTGTCCTGTTATTTGAGTGGTTTTTCCATTGTCACATAGTTGGCCTGCGTGTCAAATGGCGGAGCGATTCTCTATAGAAGTAACCTTTCCAAAACGTTGGGTATCCATATGAGTCAAGAAATCCAGAATCCGGCGCAGCCTGGGCTGCACCTGAATGGCAAGATTGTTGTCGTGACAGGCGCAGGCTCAGGTATCGGTGCCGGCATCGCACAGGCGTTCGCGCGCGTGGGGGCCCACGTTGCTCTCGTGGATAAAAACTTCGAAGGTGCGAAGGCCGTAGCCTCGACGCTGCGTGATGAGGGTCTGGTTGCATTGCCCTTCGCTTGCGACGTATCGGATGAGAAGTCGGTAGCCGCTGCCGCTGACGATGTGCGTGCCACGATGGGTCCGGTCAACGCCCTGATCAACAATGCGGGCTTGCTCCGCGCAGGTTCGCTGGAAACGGTTTCGATCGAGGACTGGAATCTCTCACTGTCCGTGAACCTGACGGGCTACCTGCTGTGCGCTCGTTCGTTCGGCAAGGATATGCTGGCCGCAGGCAAGGGCAGCATCGTTCACGTGGCTTCGATCGCAGCACTCAACCCGCAAACGAATAGCGGCTCGTATTCGCCGGGTAAGGCAGGTGTGCTCCTGCTCTCGCGTCAACTGGCAGCAGAGTGGGGCCCCCGTGGTGTGCGCTCGAACTGCGTGCTCCCGGGCATGATCCGTACTGCACTGTCGGCCAAGTTCTATGAAGAGCCGGGTTTCGAAGAGCGTCGTGCGCAAGTTGTGGCCTCGCGTCGTATCGGTGAACCGGAAGATCTGGCAGGACCCGCACTGTTCCTGGCCTCGGACCTCGCGGCCTACGTCAACGGCGCAGAGATTCTCACCGATGGCGGTCTGAACTGCATGCTCATGGACCAGGTTCCACGTCCTGGTTTCAACGCAGTGCCTGCAAAGTAATCAATGACAACAACAAGGAAGTCAGACATGACGAAGACAACTTGCGATTTGGTGGTCGTTGGTTCCGGTGCAGCCGGACTTGCTACGGCAATCACGGCAAAGAAGCGCGGCCTCAATGTTGTGGTCGTGGAAAAGGAAGCAGTGTTCGGTGGCACAACCGCACTGTCAGGCGGCGTTCTGTGGATTCCGCTCTCCCACTATGGCCGTAAGCAGAATCAGGCAGACTCGGTAGAGAAGGTCAAGCAGTACCTGCAGGAAGAAGCGGGCAAGAATTACGACGACGCTGCTGTCTCGTGCTTTATCGAGAACGGCGCGAAGATGGTGGACTTCTTCGAGAAGGAAACCGATACGAAGTTCGTGCCCACGATGTATCCCGATTACAACCCGCATAAGCCAGGTGGACAGGATATCGGCCGCTCGATTTTGGCGGCACCGTACGACATTCGTGGCCTCGGCAAGGACATGAATCGTCTGAAGCCGCCGCTCGAAACGATCACGTTCATCGGCATGATGTTCAATTCGAGCAATGCCGACCTCAAGCATTTCTTTCAGGCAACGAAGAGCTTCAAGTCATTCTGCTACGTGGCAAAGCGTCTGGCCACACACGTCAAGGAACTGACGCTCTATCGTCGCGGCATCAACGTCACGAGTGGTAATGCGCTGGCCGCACGGCTCGCGGCCTCGGCGCTGAAGCTCGGTATTCCGATCATGACCTCGACGCCGGTTCGTGGTTTGCTGACCGAAAATGGCAAGGTCACGGGCGTGCACGCTGTGGGCTCGGACGGTGAAGTCCAGATCGTGGCAAAGCACGGTGTCGTGCTCGCAGCAGGCGGCTTCCCTCACGACCCCAAGCGACTGGCCCAAGTCTACCCGCACGTCAAGAATGGGGGCACCCACTTGAGCCCGACGCCGGAAAGCAATACTGGTGACGGCGTCAACATGGCCGAGAAGGCTGGTGCAGCACTGGGTATGGGCTATGCCGACGCCAGCGCATGGATGCCGGTGTCGAAGGTGCCGCTCAGTGGTGGTCGTACCGGCGTGTTCCCGCACCTGCTGGACCGCTACAAGCCTGGCATTATCGGTGTGCTGTCCAATGGCAAGCGCTTCACCAACGAATCAAATTCGTACCACGACGTTGGTGCAGCACTGATGCGTGTATGCGAAGGCAAGCGTGAAACCGCGATGTGGCTCATCTGCGACAAGGATGCGCTGGCGAAATACGGTCTGGGCTACGTCAAGCCTGCACCGATGCCGACCGGTGGTCTGATCAAGAAGGGCTACCTGATCAAGGGCAAAACCCTGCGTGATCTGGCGAAACAGTGTGGTATCACCGCGGACACGCTGGAAAAGACGGTCGCTGAATACAACAAGGGCGCGGTCGTCGGCCAGGATATGCAATACGGTCGCGGCACGACGGCGTTCAACCGCTATCTGGCTGACCCGGAAAACAAGCCGAATCCGTGTGTCGCACCGGTCCAAAACGGTCCGTTCTACGCGGTCAAGGTGCTGATGGGCGACCTCGGTACGTTCGACGGTATCGAAACTGCGGTCACGGGCGAAGTGCTGCGTAAGGATGGTTCGCAGATCGAAGGTCTGTACGCAGTGGGTAACGACCGCAAGTCAATGATGGGCGGTGCTTATCCGGGCGCTGGTATTACCCACGGTCCGAACATGACGTTTGGCTACGTCACGGGCAACACGATTGCAGACAAGGTGAATGGGAAGGGCGCATGGTAAATCTCGCAAAGCCACTGGTCGATCACCGGACGTACACGATCGCACTTCGCAAGATGCCGGAGTTTCTGGAAGTGTTCAATCGATTGGCCATGCCGATTCTGCTCGAAACGCTGGGCCATCCTTTGGGTTTCTGGACCTCGATGGTTGGGCCACAGAATCAGTTCACCCATTTGTGGGGCTATGAGGATCTGGCCGACTACGAGCGCCGTTGTCGAGCCCGTGACACACACCCGGACTTTCCCAGGTATCTGGCGGCGTCGGGCCATCTGATTACCGCGCAAACGACCCAGCTTATTCGCGCTACATCGATGCCCGGCGTCGCAAAATAACAGCATTGCAACTGGGGCCTGGTGAAGCAATAAGGTATGCGACTTATTAATGGACGAGTCTAGGCTGGGCCCCGGTATGACTTAGGTGAAGTGCAGGTTCCACTGACCGTTATTGACAGAAAACGCTGCCTTATACGAGCGCCATAAAACCGCGCTAGATATTTAAGCCGCTGCAGCAGTGTCGCCAGGACACGACGCGGCGATCAGGTGAAACAGAGGAGAAGGTGGAGATGCGAACCAAGGTCGCGATCATCGGTGCTGGCCCGTCCGGGCTTCTGCTTGGCCAGTTGTTGCAAAAGGCCGGCGTGGATAATGTAATTCTGGAGCGGCAAACTGGCGAGTACGTGTTGGGCCGCATTCGTGCTGGCGTGCTCGAGCAGGGCACGGTCGATCTGATGCGGGAAGCCGGTGTCAATCAACGCATGGATGGGGAAGGTCTCGTCCATGACGGAATCGAACTGGTCTTCGGTGGGCGACGCGATCGCATTGACTTGAAGAAGCTGACTGGCGGCTCATCGGTGCTGGTTTATGGTCAAACCGAGGTGACGCGCGACTTGATGGAAGCACGCTCGGCAAGTGGCGCAACCACAATTTACGAAGCCAGCAACGTCCAGTTGCATGACGTCAAGGGGGAAAGCCCCTGCGTCACATTCGAAAAGAACGGTGAGACGTTCAGGCTGGAGTGCGATTACATTGCAGGCTGCGACGGCTTCCATGGCGTATCGCGCAAGACTATCCCGGAAGAAGTGCTGACTCACTACGAGCGAGTGTACCCATTCGGTTGGCTTGGCCTACTCTCTGATACTCCGCCGGTCAACCATGAGCTGATTTACGCTCACCACGAACGTGGCTTCGTTCTGTGTAGCCAACGTTCGACGACCCGCAGCCGTTATTATCTTCAGGTGCCGTTGAAGGAGAAGGTCGAGGACTGGTCCGATGAGCGCTTCTGGGGCGAACTGAAAACCCGTTTGCCGAACGATGTCGCCGACAAGATCGTGACGGGCCCTTCACTGGAAAAGAGCATCGCCCCCCTGCGTAGCTACGTGGTTGAGCCGATGCAGTACGGCAAACTGTTTCTGGTGGGAGATGCAGCGCATATCGTGCCACCAACTGGCGCGAAGGGGCTGAATCTGGCCGCCAGTGATGTGAGTACGCTTTATCGCATTTTGCGGAGTGTCTATCAAAACGGTCGGATCGATCTGCTAGACAAGTATTCCGAGGTGGCATTGCGACGGGTTTGGAAAGCGGAGCGATTCTCCTGGTTCATGACCAATCTTCTGCACGAGTTTCCGGAACGCGATGCATTCGATAAGCGCATGCAACGCACGGATTACGACTATTACACGAGTTCTAACGCGGGTCTTAAAACCATCGCAGAGAATTACGTTGGTCTACCGTACGATCCGATTGAGTAACGTTCAGCCGCGGAGGTAGGTCAAAGGGCGGGCATTCGAAAAGCACGGCACGCGCACGCGGTTCGTCGATATTTCGTCCGAACTTGCCTTTCGCGCCACGAGACTTACTTGTTATTTGGGCCAAGACCAAATAGCTTAGGGCTACGCTGAACAAGCCGCTGAATTTGCGACGTGTCGGCGATGTTGAGGTGTTCAGGTCGTGAAGCCGACCGTCACCCTTTGGCTTTTGGCCCTTGCGGGCATTGCACGCGGGCGTTTTGCCCGCGTTTCGCCCATTACGGGCACACCTGTGCCATCAATCGCGTGCGCGACAGGTACACGTTGGCGAGCGCCAGAGCTACGAAGGCCCGGTTCGCATTCTTCGCCAACCCGCGGTAACGCACCTTCGTGAAGCCCCACAGTCGTTTGACCACCGCGAAGACATGCTCCACACG
>NZ_WHNQ01000058.1 GCF_009362785.1 Paraburkholderia atlantica | reverse complement strand
ACGGCCACCTACCTCCTGCGCTCGGGTGTCGACATCAACACCATCCGCGCGTGGCTCGGCCATGTGTCGCTCAACACCACCAACATTTACGCACAGATCAACCTGGAGATGAAGTCGCGTGCCTTGGCGCAACTGCAGCCATCCGGCGAGGCGCCGCGGCGCCGAATGGAATCCGACCTGCTGCGATTCCTGCGCTCACTGTAACTGGATTTCTGTGGCCTTCAGACTGCGAGGATCTCCGCCGGAAGCAGCTCATCGGCGCCAAGGCCACAGAAATCGCTTCGCCACACAAGATGTGTTCTGTGGTCGACCACAGAACACATCGACTATCACGTCGAGCTCAACAAACACCGCTACAGCGTGCCGCACGCGCTGGTCGGACTCAAGCTCGATGCGCGAATCACGGCGGGCGCTGTCGAACTGTTGCATCGTGGGCGCCGTGTAGCCAGCCACGCCCGTGACGACAGCGCGGGCGCCTACACCACCATCGTCGAGCACATGCCGGCGGCGCACCGCGCCCATCTCGAATGGACGCCACAGCGGCTCATTCACTGGGGCCAGCAGATTGGCGCGGCAACCGGCGCGCTCGTCACCCGGCTGCTGCAGGAGCAACGCCACCCCGAACACGGCTATCGGGCCTGCCTCGGCTTGCTGTCGCTCTCACGTCGCTATGGTCGTGAGCGTCTCGAAGCGGCCTGTGCGCTGGCATTGGAGCTAGGCGTGCACCGTTACCGCCATGTGCGCGACATCCTGGTCAACAACCGCGACCGGGCGGCAACGACAGCGCCTGCCGACTGGATCAGCCCCAGCCATGCGCACGTACGCGGCCCCAGCTACTACCAATAAAGAGAACACGCCATGATGATGCAACAGACCCTGACGCAGCTGCGCACCCTGAAGCTGGATGGCTTCGCTGACGGACTGGAGGAACAGTTGACGCAGCCCGGCGTGGCCAGCCTGAGCTTCGAGGAACGCCTGTCGCTGCTGGTCGACCGGGAAACGAACTGGCGTGATGATCGCCGTCGCACCCGACTGCTCAAGCAGGCGCGCCTTAAGTATCCGCAGGCCGCCATTGAAGATCTCGACACTCGCGCTGGCCGAGGCGTAGACCCGCGTTCGCTCACGAGCCTGGCACTTGGCGATTGGGTCGAAGCCGGCTACAGCCTGCTCATCAGCGGCGCAACCGGCGCGGGGAAATCGTGGCTCGCTTGCGCCCTGGCCCAATACGCCTGTCGGCGCGGGCACTCAGCGTTGTACCTGCGCGTGCCGCGACTGGGCGAGGAACTGCGCGTCCTGCACGGTAACGGCGGCTTCACGAAATGGTTGCTGCAGGTTGCCCGCATTGACGTGCTTCTACTGGACGATTGGGGCATGGCGCCCCTCGACGCGATGGTCCGAAACGATCTACTCGAGATCATTGATGACCGCGCGGCAGGCAAGGCGACCATCATCACCAGCCAGTTGCCGATCGAGCACTGGCACGGCTGGATTGGCGACGAGACCATCGCCGATGCGATGCTGGATCGTCTCATGCAACGTCATCACCGCATCACGCTGACCGGCGAGTCGCTCAGAAAAGCATCCCCAAAACCCAACGTCCTGGAGCCCGAACTCGACCAGAACTGACAAGGAAAACTACAATCGACACCGCGCAACGCCCCAACCCCGCCGAATCGGTCACGTTCCCGAAATCGGCGGTCACGTTCGCCGAAATCCGCACAATCCTTTGAAGCGATTCGCGAAACGCCCCGATTTGCTGGTAGATCCTGCCTGGAGAAAACAACTTCCCTTATTGCGCAAGCACGATTTCAAGTGTGGGCTCGAGGTATTCGCCCATCAGTTGCCAGATTTGACTCATGTCGTCCAGAATCATCCGGACATCGGCTTCACGATCGCGTTGATGGGATGGCCGCTCGATTTGAGCAAGGAGGGCTTTGATTGTTGGCGGCGAGATCTTGCCACACTGAACTCCTGTGACAACATCTGTGTGGACATCTCCGCATTAGAGTGCATCTTTGGTATGCAATGGTCCGTTGCAGAAGCCGCCCCCTGGGTTTCGGCTGCAATCGATACTTTTGGCGTATCGCGATGCATGTTTGGCAGCCACATGCCAATTGCCCGGCTCTCGATAGGGTTTGCCGATCTTTATGAGAGGTATGCGCAATTAGTGACTACCTATTCGGAGGATGAAGTAGATGAAATGTTCTTCGGGGGGGGGGCGGACAAAAACTTGGACTACCTGGAGGTAGTTCATGTTCTCATACGAAGATCGCATTCGAGCGGTTCGACTTTACTTGAAGCTGGGCAAGCGCATCGGAGCTACCATTCGGCAGCTGGGCTACCCGACCAAGAACTCTCTCAAAGCCTGGCATCGCGAATACGAGCAGTACCACGATCTACGGGCGGGCTATGTCCGTTCGAGGCCGAGGTATTCTGATGAGCAGAAGAAGGTGGCTGTCGAACATTATTTGAGCCATGGCCGCTGTGCTGCCGCAACTTTGCGGGCTTTGGGCTATCCGAGTCGCGAGACTCTTGCAGCCTGGATCGAAGAATTGTGTCCAGATATCAGAAAGCGTATTGTTGGCCGAGCCGTTGGAAGCGTTCCAAAATCACAAAAGGTGAAGCAGGCAGCAGTCATTGAACTGTGCACCAGAGAGCAAAGCGCACGCGTGGTTGCCGAGAAAGCCGGTGTGAGCCGGCCAACGCTGTATAACTGGAAGAATCAGCTACTCGGTCGAGAGGTTCCAGCATCTATGAAACGCAAAAAGAAACCAGCATCGGACCATGAGCGTGCGGAGCTGGAACAACAGGTCGAATCGCTTCGACGCGACATCCGACAGCTGCAGCTTGAGCACGATATTCTGAAGAAGGCGAACGAACTGATAAAAAAAGGGATGGGCATCAACCCGCAACTCCTGAGCAACCGGGAGAAGACGGCACTGGTTGATGCCCTGAAACAAACCTATGCGTTGCCAGAATTGCTAGCCGCTTTGGGTCTTGCGCGTAGCTCTTACTTCTATCACCGTGCACGACTGTTGGTTGCTGACAGGCATGCTGACGCGCGTCGCGTCATCGCGGACATCTTCGAACTCAATCACCGTTGCTACGGTTATCGTCGGATCCGCGCGGCATTGATCAGGCAACAGGTCTTCATCTCGGAGAAGGTGGTGCGTCGTTTGATGCGACAGGAAGGTCTGGCCGCCGCCACGACGAGGCGACGTCGCTATGGCTCCTATCGGGGAGAAATTAGTCCCGCGCCGGAGAACATCATCAATCGTGACTTCTACGCCGCCGCTCCTAATCAGAAATGGCTCACGGACCTTACCGAATTCCAGATTCCGGCCGGCAAAGTGTATCTGTCGCCGGTTATCGACTGCTTCGATGGTCTCGTTGTGAGCTGGTCAATCGGTACGCGGCCCGACGCCGAACTCGTCAACACGATGCTGGATTCGGCAATCGAATCAGTGGCTGGCTGCAGGGAGCGACCCGTGGTTCACTCGGATCGTGGTGCGCACTATCGCTGGCCAGGATGGCTCTCGCGTATGCAGGCTGCCAGACTGACTCGCTCGATGTCGCGCAAAGGATGTTCGCCGGACAATGCAGCCTGCGAAGGTTTCTTCGGGCGACTCAAGACGGAATTGTTCTATCCTCGTGATTGGCGAACCACGACCATCGATCAATTCATCGAGACCGTTGACTCGTACATCCGCTGGTACAACGCAAAACGGATCAAGGTCTCGCTCGGCTCTCTCAGCCCCATCGAATACCGGCAGAGTCTTGGAATCGCCGCATAAATCAGTCCAAGAATTTAGCCGCACCCCCAGTCTGAATGAACACTGCGCGCTTGTATAAAAGATCGCGCAAGCATAACAGCGCGCATTGTCATACGTGTGACAAAGATGCCTGTAGTACTCGGTCGGCAACGGCTCGACTAAACGCTGTCTCTGGAGTGAATGATCTTGCGCGTCGAGTGCATCAGCGTGGTCAGGCTTCTCCAGTGGTTTTCCCCGAGCATTTCAAGCATTTTCCGCTGCGCTTGCTGCCAGTACTGATCCGAAACGCCTAGAATGGTTTTCCCGTGCTCGGTTAGCGATACTAGGCGGGTACGTCGATCGGTGCCGGCAACGACCGTGATATGGCCATCGCGTTCAAGCGGATCCAGCAATCGCCTCAGGCTCGTCCTGTCCAGATCTAGCAACGTGGCGAGTTCCGCTATCGACAAAGCGCCTCGATCTTCGACAAACTTCATAGCTCCCCGTTGAGTGGCCGTCAGGCCGGACGGCTCCAGGAACTGCTCGTATACCCTGGTGATCAGTCGAGAAGTACGGCGCGCGTCAAAGCAGAGACAGCGCTCTGGAATCTCGCTTTCAAGTGTCATCGTTGCCATCCTCCATTTCAATATCTAGAGCGAAGATTCGGCGCCGGGCGCGCTTTTTTCGCGAATTCACCTATTGATATCACGAATGGTTGGTTCGTGCTATCCCGCCAAAACGATAGCATGCTGGCTTAAATATGTGTGTGCGCACGTATTTGAGACAATCTCCATAGTCAATGCATCAGATGATTCAGAGGAATCGGATATATGAGTACGGACGTCGCTGCGGCGAATATCAATCAGGGCCTTAATTCATTTTTTCTTTCAACGCGGGACGGTCCGAGCGACGAGTACCTGGTCTATGCGCGCAAGCTGGTGATTTCGACCTACCAGACGTTCAGTTCGTTGCAACTGCATGCCGCTCAGGCGCCCGCATACCGTCCGTGGGCCGATCGCGAAAACTTGCGTCATGCCAATGAAATCTCGTGGCTGACTGACCGTGCTACGGAATTGGCGGAAGACGTGTTTCCGGACCTCGGAATCGATCCGGAACCATACCGCCTCGAGGCCGAAAACGAACTGGATTCGGGGCGTAAGTTGCGGCTGGTCAGGCATGCGCTGACTTCCTGGAATGACGCGATCGTGCTCCGCTATCTGTCTGGTTTGGTCTTCCAGGCGCAAGCTGAGGCGACAATCGGATCGAATTACATTCCGTATGCGGTCGTCGCGCAAAAGGTCTATTTCCGCTTCGGCCTGATCGAGTGGCCCGCCGAGATCGGCTCGCCGCACCGCGAGCGTGTCGCACGAGCGATCGAAGAGGATGGGCTCGAAACCATCCAGGAGCTGGTGAACAAGTGGTGGCCTCGCGCACTCGACAGCTTCGGCGTCCCCGGTTCGAAGAACGACGAGGCGTATGTCCGTCTGGGATTGAAAACCCGATCGAATTCCTTTACGCGCTCCATTTTCGAGGCTTCGGCTCGACGCGAGTTCGCGCTGGTCGGTCTGACCGCGCCCCGTGAATCCTGAATAGAAAGGCACTGCAAATGAGAACCTACGATTTTCTCTATCATCATCCGGAGGAACTTCCGGAAGATTACAAGAAGCAGCTTTGGAAATTTCTCAGCATCCAGATCTGCATTGAAGGCGGGATGGCAAACGAGAGCGGTATTGGTCAGGAAAGCAGCTGCTTGTACACCATGCCTGAAGCTCGCCATCGCCGATTCATCGCTCACAAGCTGGCCGACGAGCGCAATCACGCGTTTGGCCTGTTTCGGCTCGCCAAGTCGATTGGCGAGGATCCGCACCAACTGCTTGGCGACGTGCGCGCATTTCCCGAAAAGAGCCGTGCACTCGACGCATTCAAGGAAATCGACTACACGAAGTCGCACTTGGTGTTTGAAGTGTTCTGCTTCTTGACGGAAGCCGCCGGCGGCATTGCCAGCATCGCCGCACTTGGCTCGACATACGTGCCTTGGGCACTTTGGAATGCGAAAAACTTCATTGATGAAGGCCTCACGCATTCGATCGTGTCGATGTACAACATCAAGGAGGCCGTCGAGAAGGGCGAGCGTGAGGAAGCTCAGCGTCTTTACGATCAGATCTATCCCTACGCGCTGGATCTGTTCGGCGGCGCGAATTCGGCCAATGAACGCGAATATCTGCGTTTCGGTATCAAGACGCTCACCAATACTGAGTGCCGGGTGATCTGGTTGAGACAAATTCGCGAGCGGACAGCGCGCGCTGGCCTCAAGTTTCCGGACGATCCGTATCAGGGCAAACGCGGGCGCTATGACGAGTGCCGCGAGGGGCTCGAGCGATATTTCGACCCGGTTATCGACGGCGATCGAGATTCGGCCCAAGTTCGCAAGGCACTTGCAGACCTGATGCCGGCGGCACACTAAACGATTTCGAAGAGGTGCCGCGAAGTCCGCGGCACCTCTTGCATTTCAGTGGAAAGAATTATGAAGTTGACCGGTGTAAAAGTTCTGGATTTTTCGCAATTCCTCGCGGGGCCGACCGTATCGGCGATTCTTGCGGACCACGGCGCAAGTGTTATCAAGGTCGAATCGCCGTCTGGGGATCCCACTCGAAACGTAGGAAGCGGACCCACAAGCGACAGCTTTTATTCGGCGTGCAACCGGGGCAAACATAGCATCGCCGTCGATCTGAAAAAGAGCGAATCGGCGGAGATCGTGCGCCGGCTTGTGGCCGCTGCGGATATTGTCATTGAGTCCTATCAGCCGGGTGTGACCGCGCGCTTGGGCATCGATTACGCATCATTGAGTGCGATCAATCCAGCACTCGTCTACTGCTCGGTGACTGCATTCGGACAGGATGGCCCATTGCGAGATCATCCCGCACACGATCCGGTGGTGCAGGCGACGGCTGGAATATTCGCCATCGGACGGGATGGCGAACCGGTGCTACCCGCGGTATCTGTTTCGGGTTACGCCGCCGCGCATCAAGCGACGATCGGTGTGCTAATTGCGCTCCTCGCGGCGCGAGCCACGGGGCGTGGTGATTACCTCGATATTTCGATGCACGAATCATCCTTGGGCTTGCGGGCTCAGGCTTTCGGCCCCGCAAGCTTGGCGGTCGAGTCGCCGGAGGGTTTTCGGCATGAAATGGGAATGGCCCTACTGGAAACCTATCAGACGGCGGACGGTAAGTGGCTATGTCTCGGCGGTAGAGAAAACCGGTTTGCAAAAAACCTCTTCGATCTGTTGGATCGACCGGATCTTTTTGCGATTGCAACGGGTCCAGCTGGCGCCGCTCAGGATCCGGTTCGTGATTTTCTGAACCAGACGTTTCGGACGCGCACGCGTGACGAATGGCTGGCATTGTTTGGTGACCGAATCAGTGTGGCCCCCGTATTGAATTACGCAGAAGCATTGGCGCATCCTCACGTGACGGCACGAGGTACCGTTGTGCGGGATGACCATGGCAAAGCTTGGTTGAATACGCCGATCCGCTTCACGAACGAACCCAGCTCAACGCCTAAACGGGCGGCCGCGCTCAGCGAAGATTACGAATCGATCTTGCGGGGAACTGGATTTTCCGACGAGCAGATTGCGCAATTGGTGGAGGCAGGGGTCGTAAAGCCCGCCGCAAACACCGCGGCTGTTACGCCGACCTTCAGTTAATCGACTTTAAAAACGGAAATGCAATGGCCATCAGCCTCCTGAATCGCGTTGATGTTGCTGCGTTCGCGCGGCGTGGAACCGCGGCGCACGCCGAAAAGACTTTATTGTCGGACCATTCTCGTGCGTTGACTGGTGGCGAACTATCACGCGTTGTTGCCAGGCTCGTCGATGATATTCGGAACACTTTCACCAGCCCGGGCGGCCCGTTGGCTATTGCAGCAGAAGGTGATGCACTATTGATTGGATGGTGGGCCATCATTCAATCTGGGCACACCGTCACGATCGCGGAAAAATCGGCGGAAGCCGTTAGTGTCATCAGTCGGACCGAACTAAGCGGCCCCGAAGGGGAGCATCTGGGCCTCTCGGAGTTGCGGTTTTCGGTTGAAGAGCTGCTCTCCCGACAAGACGATGACTCGCATGCGCAGTCCGGCTTCAAATTCTTCGATCATGATGCCGCGAGCTACGTGCCGTTTCTGCACTACGCTATACCGCGTGCATTGCGTGCTACGCGGCCGCATCGAGCTATCGCATTCACCGCTGCGGTCGGCAATCAGACTCATGGCGGACACGATGCGAGTTGGCTCATCGCGACACCTCTCCAACCCGTGCTTGTCGAATCGATTATTGCGGGGGCGTGGACCGTTGGCGTTACCGTGCGCTTGGCTTCCAACCTCGCGTCCCTGAGCACGTATCTTGATGGCAATTTGCCGACAGTCATCATTGCGGATCTGGATTCGGCCGAATCGGTGTTGGCGAAATTGCCCAAGCTTGCGACCGAGCTGCGCTTGAACATTGTGGTTGAGCGTTCGCAGCTGGCATCCATCGATGCGCACGCGGAACGGTTGGCGCAGTACGCAATCGAAAATCTCTGGATTCGCTATGTCTGGGTAGATCCGGTGCTCGGCTACGTCGCATTGCGTGAACTGAGCGAGTCAACATGGCTGCCGGCGTCGACTGTCGCATTCGCAGTTGCGGGGCCCGCAGAACAATACGCGAGTGATGCGGGCGCTGGCCGCTTGCTGGTTCGCACGCCACAGGCCAGCCAGTTCCCGGGCCCGATTCAGTCCTTCCTGAATCTCTATGCCGGCGGATGGTTCGATACCGGCGTGATCGGCCAGCTTGGCGAGAGTGGCTTTGTAGTCAATGGTACGTTGAATGCAGGGACGATCGAAACATCCGATCGCACGGCCGCCGAGGACGAGCGCCGGGCCACCAAATTTAGCTTGGCCGACCTTTTTGAGCGCGCAAGCAAGTATCGTCAAGATGGGATCGCCATTAAGGCCGGCGATAAGTCCATCGACTATCGGCTGTTCCGGAAGCGGGTAGACGCGTTAGCGATCAGCCTTGAAGCGAAGCTGAATGTGAAACCTGGCGAGCGGGTGGGGCTGCTATCGCGTAATCGACCGGAATTCATCGAACTCTATTGGGCGTTGAATTCGATCAGAGCGATTTTCGTCCCGGTAAATTTCCGCTTGAAGGGCCCGGAAGTCAGCTACGTGCTGCGCGATTCCGGCACCACTGTATTGTTCTATGAGCCTGAATACGAGGAATTACTTTCGTCAATTCGTGCTGAACATCCTGATGTTCGACTGATTCCTCTGGCGCAAACGCCGTTCGAAGCTGCGACGACGTCCGATGACTACGACGGCCTGATTGCCACCTCTTTAACCGATGGTGGTCATCGAAATTGGAACGATGTCGATGCCGACGATGATACAGCGGCGACGATCCTGTACACCGCGGGGACAACGGGATTTCCGAAGGGGGCCGTGCGCACGAACCGGAATGTGTTCTGGTTTGCAATGACTGGATCAGCTACTGCGTCCCGGTATCGGCCGAACGTGTCACAGATCCTGTCGACGCCCCTGTTTCATGTTGCCGGACATGAAGCATCTATGGTCGGCGGGCTTATGAATGCGGCCCCCTTGATCGTGATGCGTGAGTTGAACGTAGATCAGTTGCTGGATCTCATCGACCGCGAAGGCGTGCGGATGGCGCTCTTTCCTCCGACCGTTGGCCTCGATGTGTTGCGGCGCCTAAGGGCGGGTTCACGCAAGCTTGACCGGCTCACGCACTGGATCTCCGCCTCCGCGCCACTTCCGGCCGTCCTGCGCGATGAGGCACTGAGTTACGTGCCGGGCGTAATCTTCTGCAATAGCCTCGGCATGACGGAAGCGGGCGTGCTGTTCAGGGATCAGTTCCAGCTCGGTAGCACGAAGCCGAGCAACTCGATCGGACGTTCGCTGGGCACGGTCGCCACAAGGATCATCGATCAGGAAGGCCGCGATGTCCCGCAAGGCGAAATCGGGCAGATCGTGATACGCAGTCCTCAGTCGATCAACTCGTACTGGTGCAACGAACGGGCTTCAGCCGAAGCCACGCGCGATGACTGGTTCAATACGGGCGACCTAGGGCGATTCAGCGACGCGGGCGATATCGAAGTCATGGGCCGGTCAAAGGACATGATTATCTCTGGCGGCGAGAACGTGTACAGCACGGAAGTCGAAAACGTCTTATTTTCGCAGAGCGAGATTAAGGAGGCCGCGGTGTTCGGCATTCCTCATCCGCATTGGGGCGAGGCCGTGGTCACGGCCGTCGTGCTGGAACCCGGCGCATCCCTGAGCGAAGCCCAGGTGATCGAGCGTTGCCGGGCGGTTATGGCGCATTACAAGGCACCGCGCCGTGTATTCATTCGCTCATCGCCGTTGCCCCGTAATTCGATGGGCAAGGTCACGAAATTCGATCTGCAGCGTGAATACGGGGACACCTCCTGGGAACATGAACGCCGCAAACGGGTTGGGGAATCCGCATGAGCGAGCCTACCGTATTGGTTCATCGCCAGGGGGAGCTGGCGATCCTGACGTTGAACCGGCCCGATAAATTGAATTCGTGGACGCCGCAACTGATGGTCGAATTGCATGACGCAGTTGCGGCGTTGACTGATGACAGTTCTGACGTTCGGGTCGTGGTCGTGCATGGCAGTGGCAAAGCGTTTGGCGCGGGCGGCGATATGAGCCTCTTTTCTCGGACTCGATCTAAGGAAGACCCCAGTATTCCGCACAACGAGATGCAATCGATTTTCACGCGTATTCAGCAGGCTTCGCAAATATTTGTGGCCGCCGTACATGGGTATTGCGTGGGATCGTCGCTGGTGTTGGCGGGATCTTGCGACTTCCGTTTCTGCTCCGAGGATGCGCGATTTGTGTTTCCGGAAGTGAAGATGGGAATGCTCCCTGGCATCGGCGCTGCCCACATCGCGCATACGATGAATGACCGGATGTTGCGCTATCTGATCGTGACCGGACAGGCCTACACGGTAGGCGAAGCCGACCGCGATGGTTTCGTAACCAAGATCGTTCCGAATGGACAAGCCTTCGATTCTGCACTTGATTTTGCCCGCAAACTGGCCGGTAACACCCCGGCCGCTATGGGCGCGGCCAAACGCATCGCCTGGTTGACGCATCGCCGCGGAGCAGAAGCATCCATCGAATACGAACTGGCGAAAAATCAAATATTGCTTGATTCGGACGAAGTGCGCGAAAAGGCTAAAGCGTTTTTGCGCGATCGTAAATGAACGCCAGGCAAAGCGTAGGCCAATAACCAGATTTTTCAATCGTTGAAAAACAGACTATGAAAACAATCCTAAATCGTGCATCCATCCGGATCGCGGCACTGACGCTGCTCGGTACCTTGGGGTACGCACAACTCGCATCGGCCGATGACACTCCTATTCGCATCGGCCTCATCATGCCCCGGAGCGGCACATTCGCAGGTCAGGGCGCAAAGCAATTCAATGGCATGCATCTTGCGCTTGACGAAGCCGGGCGCAAGGCTGGTGGGCATCCTCTGGATATCGTTGAAATCGACGAACCCGCGGATTCACAATTGGCCGTGCAGAAGATTAGCGAATTGACCGCTGGTAGCAATCGGCTCGACGCGCTGGTCGGGATTTTTAACGCGCAGATCGGGCAGGCTTTGCGCAACACGTTGGATAGCACACAAACGATTACTGTCCTTAGCAATACCAATTCTCGCAGCCTGACAGGTAGCCGGAAAAGTCCGTTTATTTTTCGCGTGTCAAGTACCAGCTATACCACTTCGACGAGTCTCGCTGACTGGGTAAACAAAAGTAAATATTGCACGTCAGTCAGTTCCATCGCATCGAACTATTCGGTTGGCCGCGAATTCACGCAATATTTTCTGAATCCTTATCAGGCGGCTGGCGGCAAGGTTAACGACCAATTCTGGCCGGCGCTAGGCACTTCGGACTATTCGCCGTATCTCGTAAAGATGGTGGCAAACCCTCCGTCGTGTGCATTCGTCTTCTTGAACGGTCCGGACGCGGCCCGTTTCGTTCAACAGTTCGATCAATATGGTCTCAAACGCAAAGGCGTAAAACTCCTCGGCATTGCCTATCTCGATCGCGCGAATCTTAAAGCGCTGGGCCAGGCAACGGTTGGTGCAGTCACCGTCTCAGGTTGGGAGGCAACGCATCCCGATCCAGAAGGTCAGGCGTTTGCCACCCGTTATGCGGCCAAATACGGCGAAAAGCCTGATAACAATGCATTCCTTGGTTATCTCGGCACGAAAGCTCTGATTGCTGCGATCAAAGATGCTGGTGGCGATGTGCGGGATCGCAAGAAGTTTGCCGAAACACTCAAGCACGTGACATTTCCTGCGGGGGACGGGTATCCGTTCCGATTCAATCAGACCAACAATACCCGAGAGATTCCGCCCGGCATCTATACGGTAATCGAGCCGACACCGGGAACGTACGATTTTCGTCTATTGGCGACAATGCCGCCTTCCTCGGATCCGGGCGATGACGTACGGCCTTGAATGACGTTGTATTTGCCCGAAAAACTCTCGCGGATCGATCATGCTGTTAATCCAGACATTGAATGGGCTGTCCTATGCTGCGGTGCTGTTCACCATGGCGTTGGGCTTTTCGCTGATATTCGGCATCATGCGCGTGATGCATTTCGGGCACGCCGGGCTTGCGATGGCGTCCGCGTTCGTCGCTCAGCATCTGGCGATATCTGGCCAGCCCTTCTGGGTAGCTATCGTGGGTGCGGCCGCAGCAGCTGGGATTGCCGGTTTCGTGGTCGAACGGCTTCTGATTCGACGGATCTATATGCGTGATCACGTCGCGCAGATTTTGCTGACTATCGGCCTTTCCTACGTGATCGAAGATGTTGTGCTGTGGCTCTGGGGCGGGGACATACGCGCGATGACACTGCCGGATTCATTAGCCGGAGTACTGGAAATCGGCGGCTACCCGTTCCCCGTATATCGGCTAGTGGTTATCGCCTATGCCCTCGTCTGGGGTGCCGCACTAGCGTTTCTGTTTAGCAAAACCCGATGGGGAGACGTGTTGCAAGCCGCTATTGCTGATCCGGACATGGCCGCTGCAATCGGCATCAATACGCGAAAACTGTTTGCTATCGTTTTTGTTTCAGCAACCGTCTTGTCCGGGCTGTCAGCCGCTGTGGTGGCCCCGATCACACAGGTCTACGTCGGCATGGATGGCGAAGATCTGTTTCTTTCGCTCATCGTCGTAATTGTGGGCGGCATCGGAAGTTTGCCGGGCACCCTCGCTGGGGCGCTAGTGCTGGGCTTTACCGATACGCTTATCAAGGCACTCTGGCCGGATCTTTCTCAAATCGGTCCGTACGCGATGTTGCTCATCGTGCTTATATCCCGCCCGCAGGGATTGCTTGGAAAGAAGGAGTTGGTACGTGTCTGATATCAGTGAATTGAAGCACGTAATGCCTGGATCCGGCGAACGGCGAGACGAGCCCCGCCGGCGGCGCCAGATTGCTATCCTGGGCCTCGCCGCGGTTATCTTGCTGTTACCTCTCGCGGTCGAGGTCGACATCGTCAATGGCATGACGGCCGTCCTGATTCTCGGACTGTTCGCAATGTCTCTGTCCATGCTATTTGGACAGGCTGGTTTGCCGATGCTCGGTCATGGCGTATTTTTTGGTGGCCGGGCGTACCTCTGCGCGCTTGTCATGCAAAGGATATCGACCAATGTGCTGGTGACAATCCCCGTTTCTGCCGTTGCGATGGGCGCGCTTGGATACTTGTTTGCTTGGCTTGCGCTACGTGCAAAAGGGCTGCAGCTGATGCTCGTGTCCGTTGCATTCGCCGGTCTGCTTCACGCGATCGCAGAGCAGGGCAACTCTGCGCTGGGCGGCAACGATGGCATCTCTGTACCTGCCGCCACTCTAGCCTTGGGCCCATTCTCGTGGAATCTCGGCGCACCTGGTCCCATGTTCTATGTCACGTTATTCGTGGTGGTAGTTGCGTGGATCTCGATGAAAAACATGATTGCTTCGCCATTCGGTGTGCTGATTCAGGCGATTCGTGATAACCCGATCCGGATATCCGCCGTAGGGCTCTCTGACGCTCAGCCCCTACGCATTTGGGTGGGTTACTGTGCCGCTTGGGCCGGTGCGGCGGGCGCGTTGTATGCGTGCTTGTATCAATACGTTGGCGCTTCAATTTTGAGCATATATGGTTCTATCAATGCACTGGTGATGATTGTCGTGGGCGGGATGGGGACGCTGTCTGGTAGCTTGATCGGCGCGCTGGCACTCTATGCCGTCAGGGACGGTCTTTCGCGGATATCTACGCATTGGACCTTAGTTTTGGGTCTGATGTATATCGTGTTTGTCCTCTGGGTTCCGCGCGGAATCGTTGGGTTATTACTAGATGCGAAGTCCCGCTTATCGGCACAACGCTGGGGATCTAAAAAATGAATGATGAAGTCGTGCGAGTGGCGGGCCTGACTTGCGCATTCGGAGATTCAGTGGTGTTGAATGACGTTCATTTGTCACTGAAGCGTGGAGAGCGGCGCGGCATCATCGGCCCTAACGGCTCAGGAAAATCGACATTGCTGAACTCGTTGAGCGGATGGATGCGGCCGCGCTCGGGAAGCATTCAGCTTTATGGTCAGAACATTACCGGATTTTCTCCCGCGGAAATTGCGACCCTGGGGATGACGAGGACATTTCAGTATGTCCAGTTGAGTGTCAGTCAAACCGTACTGGCGAATGTATCAATCGCGCTATTCCGACGTTATCGCATTGGCTACTCTATGTGGCGCCCACTGACGAAGCACACGGCAGTGCGAGATGAAGCATTCGCCATCTTGGCGCGCTTGCATCTGACGCATTACGCGGATTCGGTGGTTGAACATCTTTCCTACGGCGTGCAGAAACAGGTCGAGCTCGCCATGCTACTTGCGGCCCAGGCCTCGGTGTTGCTGCTCGACGAGCCGGCAGCCGGTTTATCAGAGGAGGAGTCGGCCGAAGTGTTGGCGATCTTGCAGTCGATGAGCCAGGACATTGCGATTCTGGTTATCGAGCACGATATAGATTTTTTGTTGGGTCTTGCCGAATCGGTTACGGTCCTAAGCGATGGGCGCGTTATATACGACGGTAGTGCGGCCGATGTTCGCGAGAGCGCAGAGGTCGCGCAGATTTATATGGGCACTGGGGGCTTCCATTGAATACCAAGGCTTTGTTGATCGACGGGCTTTCGGCAGGATACAGGCGAAATCGGGTATTGCACGATGTAACGCTGCATATCGATCGCGGCGAATCCGTATGTTTGCTGGGCCGTAATGGTGTAGGTAAGAGTACCCTGGCCAGTGTGATTGCCGGTTTCTTAATACCTTCTGTTGGCAGCATCAAACTTGACGGCCACCCCGTTTCCCACGAGTCCATTTATAGCCGTGCTCTATCGGGAATTTCGTTGGTACCGCAGACCCGGCGACTCTTCAAGTCACTGACAGTAAGGCAGAACCTTGAAGTCAGCATGTGTGGTGTGGATCGTGCGGACCAGGCATGGTCGATCGATGATTGCTTCGAGATCTTTCCGTCGCTCGCACTTCGATCAGGTACGGCGGCCGGGATGTTGAGTGGCGGGGAGCAGCAGATGCTTGCGCTCGCGCGAGCCATGCGGACGGGGCCGAATGTATTGATTCTTGACGAGCCGATAGAAGGCCTATCGCCTTTAATGGCTGAGAAAATTGGAACGGCGCTTAACCAAATTCGAACCAGCGGCACCTCGATTTTATTGATCGAGCAACATATCCGATTCGGCCTGACTCAGACGGATCGCACGTATGTCATGAGCCGCGGCCGCATCGTGGCGGAAGGAAAATCCTCAGATCTTCTAGAAGACACCGACGCTTTGAAGAAATTCATGTCCATAGGCGGCGCGTGACGTTTTTGATGGGGCATGTCGATTTCACGCCCCTAAAGTAATTCGTGGCCAGCGTACACAAATCAATTTATGGCATATGCTACGGAGGACTAAGTAGTTTAGAGGGCGTTGATTTCGAGCAGAATAGCGGCCATCAAATAATATTATTTGATGATTCCCATAAAAAATATGAGCGTTTTTAACTTAGAAAAAGCCTGGGGGTTTGGTAGTGCAAAAGAAGCAATTTTCCCTGTTTTTGGCCGCGGGTCTCGCAGCAGGTGCAGTTCACGCGCAATCGAGCGCTACGATGTACGGTGTTATCGACACGGGTATCGCCTTTGGAAATCACACCACGGGTAATACAAGTGCCTGGAAACTGAACAACGGTAATCGTGCTGCCACGCGTTGGGGCCTGAAGGGTCGTGAAGACCTCGGTGGCGGCCTGGCTACGATCTTCCAACTAGAAACCGGTTTCGACGTGAACACGGGCGCTATCGTCGCCCCACAAGCCGGCCGCATTTTCGGCCGCCACGCGTACGTCGGCCTGGATTCGAAAGACTACGGGCAATTGCTCCTGGGCCGTACCTGGACGATCCCGTTTCGCTACGGTATTCCGCTCGATCCGCTCAACTATTCGTTGTATGGTTTGGTAGCGCAAGACTCGGAATTTGCCGGCCACGCCGATAACATGCTTGCATACAACCTGAAGAAGGGCCCGTTCGAGTTCAATTCGCTGTACAGCTTCGGTTACGAAGCTGTCACTGCTGCGGCTATTCCCGGTAACTATCGTGTCGATAAGGAAGTCGATGTCGGCGCTCGCTATGTCGACGGTCTGATCAACGTTTCGGCCTTTTATACGCAGCGTCAAGGCACAACCGCAGCTACCGGGAATCAGGATGAACGCCGCTTCCTGATCGGGGGCACATATGCTCCGACCAGCAAGACGACGCTATACGCCGGCTACGAACTCCTCCTGAACGATGTTGCGACGACGGTCGCTTCGCAGCCCTCGCGATCCATGTTCTACGCGGGTGCCCGCTACTACATCACGCCGTTTATCGACGTGGCGGCGGCATCGTACTACACCTCGTACCGTGCGTTCTCAGGTCATGCGCTGTCCTCAGGTCTCCAGGCCGATTACTTGTTGTCCAAGCGCACGTCGCTGTACGTAAACGGCACGTATGTCGTGAACAGCAGCAAGTCCAAACTGAGCGCACTCGGCGCGGCGATCCCGGCCGTCGCAGGGGCGAACCAGCTGGGCCTGTCGGTCGGCGTCCTGCACAACTTCTAAATCCTGGGATTGAAGAAGCGGCGCGACTAAAATGAAACAGGCGGGGCAACCGAAGTGGTTGCCCCGCCTGTTGGTATAACGATTGCGTTATACGGAACTCACTTAGAAACGGTTTCATAAAGACTGCTGGGCACGCTTGAGCGTGTTCCAGCAGATCAAGGAACAACCGAGTTTGAGAAACGCCTCATGAATGTCGGCTCGACGTTCAAAACGGATGCGAAGTCGGCGGAAATGATGCAACCAGGCATGCGTACGTTCGACAACCCAACGCACTCTCCCGAGGCCACTGCCGTGGGGTTGGCCACGTCGGGCAATGCTGGTTGGGATGCCGCGCTCGTGCAGGATGCGGCGGTACTTGTCGTGGTCGTAGCCCCGGTCTGCATAGACACGACCGGGTCGGCTCAGTGGTCGTCCACGCAAGCCACCGACGGGCACAATGGCATCGACCAGCGGAACCAGTTGCGTCACATCGTTACGGTTGGCACCGGTCAGGATGGCGACGAGCGGTGTGCCGTTCGCATCGGTCAGGAGGTGGTGTTTGGAGCCGGGTCGCGCGCGGTCGGTGGGGTTCGGTCCAGTTTTTCGCCCGCCCCAACCGCGCGAATCGACGAAGAATCGACGACCATGCGCGAGAAATCGATCTTCTCGGCTGCACGCAGCTTCGCCAGCAGGACCGCATGCAACTGGTCCCAGACGCCTGCCTCCTGCCAGTCGCGTAGCCGACGCCAGCAGCTCACACCCGAACCGCAACCCATTTCGGCGGGCAGGTCGCGCCAGCGGATGCCGGTTTTCAGCACGAACAGAATGCCGGTCAACGCTGCCCGATCCGGTACCGGCTTGCGGCCCGGATACTTGAAGCGGCGTGGCTTCGGTGGTGGTAGCAGTGGCTCGATCAGTGCCCACAATTCGTCGTCAACGATTGGTTTTCCCATCTCCTCGATCCACTTGTCACAACGACCGAGGTTAACAGCTTGATGGAAAAGTTAACAGCCCCTTCACGGGCTTTTTGAAACCGCTTCTTATACCGGGATCGTGTCCACGTCATAGGTGAACAGCCAGTCGTAGCGCTCACCGATCGCGTTCGACTGCCATTCTCGCGAGATGAATTCCTCAGCGGTTTCGACCGTGGCCAAAGCAGGATTATGGAAGCGCGACGTATTGTCGGACGAGCCTTGCACCATGGCGTAGGTTCGCGGCCGGCGCACTGCGTCGAAACGTTGCAGCGCGGTTTCCGGATCCGAGTACTTTTCCAGGCAACGTGCCAGCACAACGCCGTCTTCGATGCTGTGCACCGCGCCTTGCGCCAAAAACGGCAGCGTGACGTGGCAGGCATCGCCGAGCAACGTGGCACGGCCCTTGACCCAGCCCTCGAGCTGGGGCTTGCCGCACAGTGCCCATTTCGTCACCGAGGGCGCATACGATAGCGCCTCCTCGATCTCTTCATTCCAACCGGCAAACGCAGCTCGGCATTCCTCGATATCGGCCGGGGCAGTCCAGGAAGACGGGTTATCCCACTGGCAGCCTTCCAGCGTGCCGACCCAGTTCAGGAGGCTACCGCCCTGGATAGGATAGTGGACGACGTGGCCGCCCGGACCAACCCAATTGACTGCCACGCTACGGCGGAATTTCTCCGGCAATTTCTCCATCGGAATCAGAGTGCGCCAGGCGATCATGCCGGTGAACAGCGTTTCCGCCGGGCCGAACAGCGCCTGACGGACCTTCGAGTGCACGCCGTCTGCGCCCACCAGAATGTCACCGGTAAACACGCGGCCGTCGGCAAGCTTCAGATGCACCTTGCCGTCGTCTGTCTGCTCAACATCTTCGCAGCGTGCACCCGTATAAACAGCGTCCGGCTTAAGGCGTTTGACTTCATCAGCCAGCACGCGCAACAGGTCGGGGCGGAACACCGTCATGTACGGGAAGCCGTACTTACGCACTGCAGCATCGCCGAGGTTGAACAGCGGCCAGGTCTTGCCCGTATTCCACAAACGGATTTCTTTGGCATCCGAGGGGTTGGCCAAGCGATGGAGGTTCTCGAACACGCCCAGCGAGTTAAGGGCGCGATTGCCGTTAGGACTGGTCTGGATGCCGGCGCCGAATTCGCGCACTTCCGGGGCCTGCTCGAAAACTTCGACGTCGAAGCCGCGCTGCAGCAGGGCAATGGCCGCGGACATGCCGCCGATGCCACCGCCGGCGATGAGGATTTTTGTTTTGCTCATAGCTTGATGATTAGTACGCTTTGGTTTCGCGATAGAAACCGAGTTTGTCGAGGACCGGGCGTTCATTCCATTTGTCGTCCGGCCGGACTTCATGCTTGACGCTCTACATCCAGCATTTCTGCGGGTTCGTCAGCGGTAAATGCGTAGTCGACCCAGCTCGGCACTGCGATCACGTCGCCGCGCTTCCATTCGATGTCGCGTTCGCCCACGCGGGCCTTACCGCTGCCCTGAGTGATCGCGATGATGCGGCTCGCGGTATTGCGCGGGAAATTCACCGGTGTACCAGCTGCCAGTGCGAGATAGCTCATCTCCATGGTGGGGATGTGCGCCTGCGTATTCAGCACCAGACGCTTGTAGCCATCCTGCTCAGGCTGCGCATGCAGCTGCGGGCGCGTGACCGCTGCCGGGAAATACCATTCGTGGGTTTCGGGTGCTGTATTAACCGGCTGATAGCCGTCCGAAACCTCGGAAGCGGAGGCCGCCTTGCGGTCTTTAGCGACTTGCCGACAGGTGGGAGCGTAGCGACGTAGCCCGGTGCGCGCCGATTGCGCGGTCGTGGGTGAAATCGGTTGGGCTGGCGACTTCCATCCATGGCAACGACCAGCGGTTCTCCTGATACAACGCCCGCACGCTCGAGGACAGCCCTATCCTGAGCGTTGTGGACTCACCAACGTAGGCCCAGTAGCGCAACCGCCCTGATTCGCTAGCGCGGTTGAATACCTGAGCCTAGACTCTCACCCGACAACTGGCAGCCGCCGCCGAAATTCTAGCCAGGGATGGTCCTCAAGACGGGCCGCTTGATGCGTTCGAAATGCTCGCGTTCTTTCGCCAATTCGACCAGCCTGGCCTCGGTTTGAATGCGGTCGAGACGTCCGACGACGAGCTCTTCGCGCGCACCAGTGACGCCGCTCTAACTATGGCTGGACGTAACGAGTTTGCCGCGTCGCATGTGCTTCTCAAACAGGCACGGTCGCTCCTACCCGTTGCATGAAAAGGCATGTATGAATTGCGACTTTCTGCCAAAAAATCACTCGGCAACAATGCCATTAAGATAATCCTTCTA
Organism: Paraburkholderia atlantica; assembly: GCF_009362785.1. GTDB lineage: Bacteria > Pseudomonadota > Gammaproteobacteria > Burkholderiales > Burkholderiaceae > Paraburkholderia > Paraburkholderia atlantica. Next base: position 3,224 of record NZ_WHNQ01000058.1, on the reverse strand, counting down.
ATCTCTGTACTTTTGTTCTGGTACGTAACTCACCACCACGAAAAATGCCCAGACGCTTGGCTGCCCCCGAAGGCTTCCCGGACCCCGCTGTCCTTGCCGCGATGCGCGCCTAGTACGAAGGCGCGTCATCGCGGCAGGCGGCGGAACGTTATCTTCGCGAGCATCTCGGCCGGGGCCAGTCCGCCCGCGGCCTCATCGGCCAGGTTCGCCAGCAACTGGCCACGTTTGCGCTCCACCGGCAGCGCCCCGATCTGGCCGCGCTGTTCCAGTGCCCCGCCAACCAGCGCATCCGCCACGCCAGGGCCGTCACGCAAGCGCTCGAGGTGCTGCGCGCCATGCCGATCCCCACGCCGCAGATTGGGGACGATATCGCGCTGTGGCTGCCGGAGCGCGCCGTGCGCGTGCTGCATGCCGTCGGCATCCGGACCCTGAGCGACCTCACCGTACGAATTCCGCGCCGGCGGCAGTGGTGGGCTGCCGTCCCGGGGCTCGGGCCCGCCAGCGCCCGCAGGATCGAAGCCTTCTTCGCCAGACACCCTTCGCTGACCGAGCGGGCCCGCGCTCTGATCACCAACGAGCGGGCATCGATCGTGACGCCATGGGAACAGTTGCGGCTGCCTCACGACGTCGACGGCTCGGCCGGAGCGTTCCGCGCGCCCGCGTCGACCTGCATTCTCGGGGTAGACAATGACTACGAGGCCATCCAGGCCTGGCTCGCGCTGCATGAATCCCCGGCCACCCAGCGCTCCTACCGCAAGGAGGCCGAGCGCCTGATCCTGTGGGCCATCGTCGCGCGGGACAAGGCCCTGTCCTCGCTGACGACCAAGGATGCGACCGATTACCGGGCGTTCCTGCGCAAGCCGATGCCGCGCGAGCGGTGGGTCGGTCCGCCACGTCCGCGCACATCTCTGGACTGGCGGCCGTTCGTCGGCAACCTGTCGCCACGCTCGATCGCCCAAGCGCTCGCCGTCCTCAACGCCATGTTCCGCTGGCTGATCGAGCAGCGCTATGTCCTGGCCAACCCCTTTGCTGGCATCAAGGTGCGCGGCAGCCAGCGCGCCATGGCCGTGGAGGCCACGCATGCCTTCACCGAGGGGGAATGGCTGCTGGTACGCGCTATCGCCAACGGACTCGAATGGTCATACGGTTGGCAGGCTTTGGCTGCGCAGCGGCTGCGCTTCCTGCTGGATTTTGGCTACGCGACCGGCCTGCGGATCAGCGAACTGGCCAATGCCACGCTGGGCAATATCGAAGTTGATGGCACTGGCGATCACTGGCTGCACCTGGTCGGTAAAGGCGGCAAGCCCGCCAAGGTCACCCTGACACCGCTGGCGCGCGTCGCGCTGGATCGCTACCTGCAGGAGCGCGGGCTACCCATCAGTCGCGTTCGCTGGGAGCCTGCCACGCCCGTGATCGGGAGCCTGGATGGCACAGGCTCAGGTATCTGTTAGCGCCGATGTGAAACTGACCCAAGCGGACATTTCAGAATGGCTTTGACACTGTTTGTGTATTGGCTGAGTTCAGATGTCGGGTTATGTCTATGCTCACTGTTGAGTTCAACTATATGCAACAAGCGACAAAGTGACTGTGGCGAGCGTGATGACGAAGTGGACGCAGCGCGGACTAACTTCTGTGATCAAGCGAGGCTCCCGTGGGCGCCTAAAGCCGGCGATAGCCTATCCTGCCATCCCTCGATTTTCATATTGTTTTTGGCCCCGGGTGTGACTTCGGTGTGCGCGCTGTGCAGCCATGCACAGCAGAAATGCGCTTCCGTGTAAATGCCGTTGGTTTGGCATTCAAAGGTCGTGGTGCAACGAGGCGGGCGACTTGTGCACGGCCTGCGACTACTGTGCGCTTCAGGTGTGTTGCACGGAGAAAACTCGTCGGTAAGCAGCTGACCTCCGAAGTGTTCGGCGGTGCCACCAGGTGCGAAGCGCGTGGTGTGCACGTTCGATCTGCGGTCGCATAGCGGTGAACATCCGTACAGGTTGGGTGACCGTACGCGGAGACGGCAAGGCGATGGCGAAGAAAGACGGCGGCGCGTCGCGTTCGTCCCTCGGTGACTTCAATTGCGTTGCGGTTTCCGTTCGGCGTGAATCGATGGACACACGGCATTCGCAGCCATTGATGCTCGTGTCCATGAGCGACGCACGCGTGTAATTTCACGTGCATCGACGAGATACCGGATAAGGCAGAAAAAATATTTCTGATTCCGTCAAGTTCCTCTGTACTCCGATGTGTTCCGCCTGTGCCGGGAATCGCTAGCAGCGGGTGTTGACGGCGAGTTTGAGCGTGTTCAAGATAAGATCAAGGTTGTGCGTCGGAGCAGGTCATGCCGGTTGTCAGGAGTTTCGCGCGGGGGCAATGGGAGGCGCTTGGACGCAGACTGGGTGCGCTGCCGGAAAAGGCGACGAGTGATGAGCCGCTCAAGGTAAGCGATGGCGTCAAATCCATCCAGAAACAGATCGGCGCGGCGCGAGAAAAGGGCTACACGCTCGGCGAATTGATCGAACAGGCTGTACAGGAAGGTATCGACGTGACGCCGAATTCCTTGAGATATGCGATGCGCCGTGCGGAAGGAAAGGGGCGAGTTCGACGGACCGGAAAGGATACGGTACGAGACCATGCGGCAAGACCTGTGCGAGGCAGGAAGCCGTCGCAAGCGGATGCGACACTCGATACGCCTTCGCGGGACAGAACGCAGCAGAAAGGGGATGGCGGTGTGATCAGGCCTGGGCAACCGGTGCAGGGCTTCCTCGGATTTCCGATCAGCCCGGATACCGAAAATCTGTAGAGGTGTGACATGGCAACGCAAAATCCCCCCATCTACATGGTCGGCGGCAGCAAGGGCGGCGTCGGAAAGAGCTTTGTGACGCTGGCGCTGGTTGATCACCTGCGACGGACCGATATCAACGTCGTGCTGGTAGAGACGGACACGTCCAATCCGGATGTCATGAAGGCTGTTCACGGCGAGATCGAATGTGGGTCGTGCGATCTCGATGACGTGAGTGGCTGGATCGACTTCATCAATTTCTGCGACCGGCATCGTGATGCGACTGTCGTGGTGAACACCGCAGCGAGGAGCCAGACTGGCGTCGCGCATTATGGTGGGACGCTTGCTGGTACGCTAGATGAGCTGGCACGGCAGTTGGTTGTGCTGTGGGTGATCAATCGGCAACGCGACAGTCTGGAACTGCTGCTCAGGTTCGGTGCCACGTTCCCGA
>NZ_WHNQ01000057.1 GCF_009362785.1 Paraburkholderia atlantica | reverse complement strand
GGGCGCCATGGTGGGGGTATCGGGCGGGCCGGTCAGTGGCTGGCCGCTCCTAGCCGGCCGCTCCTAGCCGGCCGCACCTAGCCGGCCGCTCCAAATTCCTTCATCGCCGGGACGAAATCGTGGTTCGCCTCGGGCTTGCGGGACAGCTTCGCGAGTACGTAGCGCTTGAATGGATCGAGCTCGGCCCAGCGCGCGACGCTCGGCGCGGCGAGCCCGGCCAGCCCCGCCTGGTGTGCGACGCCGTCGGGCACACTGTCGGTTTGACGCCAGGCTGGCGACTCCTCCGGCGTGAACCACTCCGGTTCGATGTTCGCGTGCGTGCGCAGCATCTCGAACAGCGCGTGATCGAAATTCGGTTCGATCTGCGTGTCTTCTTCGACCGGGAAACGCGCGAGCAGCTTGCGGTCTTCGAGCGGCAGTTGCTGCCATTGCGCGAGCGTGATGCGCAGCCCGAAACGGTCGAGATTGAAGCGCACCGACATCGGGATATAAGTGAAATTCTCCGAAGACGCGACTTCGAAGTCGAACAGAAGCGGTGCTTCGTTGAGTCCCATGTCAGTGCTCCTTGTCGGTGGCGGACAGCGCGCGGGCGTCGCTTGAGGTATTTTAGAACCTTATTCGCGCGACGGCGGCCCGTGCGGCGGCGGCCGCGAAGCATCCGGCGAGCCCGACGGACACTTGAATGCGCGCATGGCACAGGAGCGAAGCAGCTTGAACGGACAGGAAAACGGACGCGCAACCGAGGCGCCAAACGGCCAGCCCCACGACCTCGACAGCGACGAACAACCCGGCGCGGTGCAACTCGAAGTGCGCCGCCATCGGGGCCCGGCGATCGAAACCGCCACCGATCACGTCGGCCAGGAGTGGCCGGTCGCGCTGGTGTTCAACGGCATCTCGCACGCGGTGATGATGTGCACGCCGCGCGATCTCGAAGCGTTCGCGGTCGGCTTCGCGATTTCGGAGGGGATCGTCGAGCGTGGCAGCGACATTCAGGACATCGAGGTCGAACTGCACGGGCATGGCGAACTGCCGCATGCGGAGGTGCAGTTGCAGGTCGTGCAGCAGGCTTTCGCCGGTTTGAAGGAAAAGCGCCGCGCGCTGGCCGGGCGCACCGGCTGCGGCGTGTGCGGCATCGAAAGCATCGATCTGCTCGATCTGAAACCGCAGCGCGTACCCGACACCGGTTTTCTGCAGCGGCTCGCGCCCGATGCGATCGCGCGCGCCGCGCGCGCGTTGCCCGAGCACCAGGCGCTCACGCGTTTGACGGGCGGCCTGCACGCGGCCGCGTGGTGTGATGCGCAAGGCGTGATCCGCCATGCGTTCGAGGACGTCGGCCGCCACAACGCGCTCGACAAGCTGATCGGCCAGCTCGTGCTCGATCGCGCCGATACGCGCGACGGTTTCGTGTTTCTGTCGAGCCGCGCGAGCTACGAACTGGTGCGCAAGGCTGCGCGCGTCGACGTGCCGATGGTCGCGACGATCTCGGCGCCGTCGTCGCTCGCGATTGCGATCGCACGCGAGGCGGGCGTGCGGCTCGTGAGCTTCTGCCGCGAAGGCAGTTACGTCGATTACGACACGTGGCAGCCGCAGGTTTGAGCGATTGAAGCGGCGCAGCGGCGACTCACGGCTAACTCGCCGCTAAGCACGGCTGCGCCGTAAGTCGCTCAGTCGAACTGCCGGAAATCCGGCTTGCGCTTCTCGAAGAACGCCTTGAACGCCTCGCGCGCCTCGGGCGCGAGCAGCATCTTGCCGAAGTGCACGAATTCTTCGGTCATCTGCGTTTGCACTTCCTGTTGGCTCGCGCGTTTCATCAGGCTCTTCGTCACACGCAACGATGACGCCGGCAGCGCCGCCAGCTTCGCAGCCTGCGACGCCGCGAACGCGTCGACTTCGCCCGCCGGCAGCACGCGATTCACCAAGCCCATGCGGAGCGCTTCCGCCGCGTCGAATGCCTCGCCGAGCAGCAGCTTTTCCGCCGCCGCCTGATAGCCGGCCACGCGCTGCAGCAGCAGGCTCGACGCCGCCTCCGGGCATAGTCCGAGCTGCGTGAACGGCAGCGAAAAGCTCGCGGTGTCGGCCGCGTAGACCAGATCGCAATGCAGCAGCAGCGTCGTGCCGACGCCAACCGCCGGCCCCGCGACCGCCGCCACGAGCGGCTTCTCCGCCGCGCTGATCGCGCGCAGGAACTGGATCACCGGCGGGTTGCCGCCGACCTGCGGCGTCTTCATGAAGTCTTCGAGATCGTTGCCCGCGCTGAAAATGCCCGCGCTGCCGCGAATCAGGATCGCGCGCACCGACGCGTCGCCCTGCGCTTCCACGAGCGTGTCGGCCATCGTCTGATACATCGCCGCCGTGATCGCGTTTTTCCTGCCGGGCCGGTTGAAGCTGATGGTCAGCACCGCATCGGCGCGCTCGACCAGAACATCCGTCGTCATCCCGCTCATCTCCCTGTCTCCTGCTGAATGTAAAAACGGTTCGCAAGCCGGGCGGCCTGCGAACCGTTGCGCGGTCCTTAGTGGATCACCGAAGGAGCCCCCGTTCGATCAGCGGCTCACAGACGCTCGATGATGCCCGCCGCGCCCATGCCAGTACCGACGCACATCGTCACCATGCCGTACTTGTAGTTGCGGCGGCGCAGGCCATGCACCACGGTCGCCGCACGAATCGCGCCCGTCGCGCCGAGCGGATGGCCCAGTGCGATCGCGCCGCCGAGCGGGTTGAGCTTCGATGGATCGAGGCCGAGGTCCTGAATCACCGCGAGCGACTGCGCGGCGAACGCCTCGTTCAGCTCGATCCAGTCGAGGTCGTCCTGCTTCAGCCCCGCAGCCTTCAGCGCGGCCGGAATCGCTTCCTTCGGGCCGATGCCCATGATTTCCGGCGGCACGCCGCGCACCGCGAAGCTGACGAAGCGCGCGAGCGGCGTCAGGTTGAACTGCTTGAGGATCTTCTCCGACACGACGATCAACGCGCCCGCGCCGTCCGACGTCTGCGAACTGTTGCCTGCCGTGACCGAGCCCTTGTTCGCGAACACCGCGCGCAGCTTCGCCAGGCCTTCCATCGACGTGTCCGCGCGCGGACCTTCGTCGAGCTTCACCTCGCGCGTTTTCACGCTGATTTCGCCGGTCGCGAGATCAGGCACGCGGTCGGTGATCGTGTACGCGGCGATTTCGTCGTTGAATTCACCGGCTTGCTGCGCGGCGATCGCGCGGCGGTGCGATTCGACCGAGAACGCGTCCTGCGCTTCGCGGCTGATCTTCCAGCGCTCGGCGACTTTTTCCGCGGTCAGGCCCATGCCATATGCGATGCCGACGTCTTCGTTGCGATCGAAGATATGCGGCGACAGCGACGGCTTGTTGCCCATCATCGGCACCATGCTCATCGATTCGCAGCCACCCGCGATCATCGCGTCCGCTTCGCCGACGCGGATGCGATCCGCGGCCATCGCGAGCGCGGTCAAACCCGACGCGCAGAAGCGGTTCACCGTGACACCGCCGACCGTGTTCGGCAAACCCGCGAGAAGCGCGCCGATCCGCGCGACGTTCAGGCCCTGCTCCGCTTCCGGAATCGCGCAACCGACGATCGCGTCTTCGATGACGCCGGTGTCGAGGCCGGGCACCTGGGCGACGGCCGACTTGATCGCGTGAACCAGCAGCTCATCCGGGCGCGTGTTCCTGAACATGCCGCGCGGCGCCTTGCCGATCGGCGTGCGGCTCGCGGCGACGATATATGCGTCTTGCAATTGCTTGGTCATTTCGAGTTCCTCTTCAGTCGCCCGCTTAGTTGCGCACCGGCTTGCCGGTCTGCAGCATGCCCATGATCCGTTCCTGCGTCTTTTGCGTGCCGAGCAGCTCGACGAACGCACGACGCTCGAGTTGCAGCAGCCATTCTTCGTCGACGAGGCTGCCCGCTTCGACGTCGCCGCCGCACACCGCTTCCGCGATGCGGCTCGCGATCAGGAAGTCGTGATCGCTGATGAAGCGGCCGTCGCGCATGTTGACGAGCGACGCCTTGATCGTCGAGATCGCCGAGCGGCCCGCGACCGGCACCTGGGTCGCGCGCAGCGGCGCACGATAGCCCGCCGCGGCGAGCGCGCGCGCTTCCTTCTTCGCGACGTCGAGCAGTTCGAACACGTTGAAGACGATCGTGTCGGACGGCTTCAGGTAGCCCATTGCGCGTGCATCGAGTGCGGAGGACGACACCTTCGCCATCGCCGCGTTCTCGAACGACTTCTGCACGAACTTCAGCAGATCGTTGGTCGCGCCGACCTGGCTTGCCGCTTCGGCCGCGCGCAGCGCCGCTTCCTTCAGGCCGCCGCCCGCCGGCACCAGACCCACGCCGACTTCGACGAGACCCAGATAGCTCTCGATGTGCGCGACGCGCTTCGCGCTATGCAACGCGAGCTCGCAGCCACCGCCGAGCGCGATGCCGGAAATCGCCGCAACCACCGGCACGTTCGCGTATTTCACGCGCAGCATGCCCTGCTGGAAACTCTTCACGAACGGCCCGATGCCCTTCGCGCCGCCCATCATGAATGCGGGCATCGCTTCCTCGAGGTTCGCGCCGGCCGAGAACGGACCGCCCGGCGTGCCGAGTTTCAGCGACGTGGGCTGCCACACGACGAGGCCCTGGTACTCCTTCTCGGCCAGTTCGATCGCCTTCGTCAGACCCTCGATCACCGCCGGTCCGATCGTGTTCATCTTGCTCTTGAACGACACGATCAGCACGTCGTCCTCGCCCGCGCGATCGTCGACCCATGCGCGCACCGCATCGGTCTCGAACAGCGTCTTGCCGTAGGTCTTCGGATCGGCGCCGGTTTCGCCGACGAGCGGCGCGCGGAACACCTGCTTCTTGTACACGTCGAGCGACGAGCGCGGCACGAACGTCTTCGTGGCCGGCGACCACGAACCTTCGGCCGTGTGCACGCCGCCCTTGTCGGCGACCGCACCTTCGAGCACCCACGAAGGCAGCGGCGTGTTGGCGAGCGCCTTGCCCTCGGCGATGTCTTGCTGCACCCACTCGGCGACCTGCTTCCAGCCGGCCGTCTGCCAGCCTTCGAACGGGCCTTCGTTCCAGCCGAAGCCCCAGCGGATCGCGAGGTCGACGTCACGCGCGTTGTCGGCGATCGACTCCAGATGCACGGCGATGTAGTGAAAGACGTCGCGGAAGATCGACCACAGGAACTGCGCCTGCGGATGCTGCGTTTCACGCAACAGCTTCAGACGCTCGGCAGCCGGACGCTTCAGGATGCGGCCGACGATTTCGTCCGCCTTGCCGCCGCCGTCGACGTACTCGCCGGTCTTCGGGTCGAGCACCTTGATCGCCTTGCCTTCCTTGCGGTAGAAGCCGGCGCCGGACTTCTGACCGAGCGCGCCCTTCTTCACCAGTTCAGCGAGCACAGCCGGCGTTTCGTAGACCGGCAAGAACGGATCGTCCGGCAGCGTGTCCTGCATCGTCTTGATCACGTGCGCCATCGTGTCGAGACCGACCACGTCGGCGGTGCGGAACGTCGCCGACTTCGCGCGCCCGAGGCGCGCGCCGGTCAGGTCGTCCACTTCGTCGAAACGCAGGCCGAACTTCCCGGCTTCGGCGATAACCGCGAGGATCGAGAAAACGCCGACGCGGTTCGCGATGAAGTTCGGCGTGTCCTTCGCGCGCACGACGCCTTTGCCGACCACGCTGGTCAGGAAGGTTTCGAGCTGATCGAGAATTTCCGGACGCGTCGTCGCGGTCGGGATCAGTTCGACCAGATGCATGTAACGCGGCGGATTGAAGAAGTGCACGCCGCAGAAGCGTGCCTTCAGTTCGTCCGAGAAACCTTCGGACAACGCGGTGATCGACAGCCCCGACGTATTGGTCGCGAAAATCGCGTTCGCACCGATGTGCGGCGCGACCTTCTTGTACAGGTCGTGTTTCCAGTCCATCCGTTCGGCGATCGCTTCGATCACGACGTCGCACTCGGCGAGCTTCTCGATGTCGTCGTCGTAGTTCGCGGGTTGGATGTATTGTGCGTCGTCCTTCACGCCGAACGGCGCCGGCGACAGCTTCTTCAGATTCTCGATCGCCTTCAACGCGATGCCGTTTTTGGGGCCTTCCTTGGCGGGCAGATCGAACAGCAGCACCGGCACCTTGGCGTTGATCAGGTGCGCGGCGATCTGCGCGCCCATCACGCCGGCGCCGAGCACGGCTACCTTGCGAATGATCAGATTGCTCACGTCGTTTCTCCGGAGAGTTGTGCGGTGGCGCGAAGCATCAGGCATGCTTCGCGCGAGGTGTGTGGTCTGGAGCGAGGCAGCGCGGGTTCGCTCCGCGCGGGCGCCCCGCTCTATCTGTGAGCGTTAGAACAACGCTTCTTCGACGTCCATCATCGGCTTCGAACCGGCCCGCGCCTGGCGGATCGTCATCGCCGTTTCGGGCAGCAGCTTCGCGAAGTAGAACCGCGCGGTCGCGAGCTTCGCCTTGTAGAACGGATCGCCCGATGCCTCTTTGTCCAGCGCGATACGCGCCATGCGCGCCCAGAAGTACGAGAACACCAGATGGCCGACCGTGCGCAGATACGGCACGGCCGCGGCGCCGACTTCGTCCGGGTTCTGCATCGCCTTCATGCCGATTTCCATCGTCAGCTTCTGCACCTTTTCACCGATGTCGGCGAGCGGGTTCACGAACTCCTGCATTTCCGGCTTGATGCCTTCGGCTTCGACGAACTCGGCGACGAGCTTGCCGAACTTCTTCAGCTTCGCGCCCATGTCACCCAGCACCTTGCGGCCGAGCAGGTCGAGCGACTGGATGCCGTTAGTGCCTTCGTAGATCATGTTGATGCGCGCGTCGCGCACGTACTGCTCCATGCCCCATTCGGCGATGAAGCCGTGGCCGCCGTAGATCTGCATCGCGTGATTGGTGCCTTCGAACGCGTTGTCCGACAGGAACGCCTTCAGGATCGGCGTGAGCAGCGCGACGAGGTCGGCGGCTTCCTTGCGCTCGGCTTCGTCGGCGTGCGACAGCTCCTTGTCGATCTGCAGCGCCGACCAGTACGAGAACGCGCGGCCGGCTTCGGCGTAGGCCTTCTGCGTCAGCAGCATGCGACGCACGTCCGGATGCACGATGATCGGATCGGCGGCCTTCTCCGGCGCCTTCGGTCCGGTCAGCGAACGCATCTGCAGACGCTCTTTCGCATACGTGAGCGAATTCTGATACGCGACTTCGGTCAGGCCAAGGCTCTGCATGCCGACGCCGAGACGCGCGGCGTTCATCATCACGAACATCGCGTTCAGGCCTTTGTTCGGCTCGCCGACCATCCAGCCCTTCGCGTTGTCGAGATTGATCACGCAGGTCGCGTTGCCGTGAATGCCCATCTTGTGCTCGATCGAGCCGCACTTCACGCCATTGCGCTCGCCGGGCTCGCCCGCTTCGTTCGGCACGAACTTCGGCACGATGAACAGCGAAATGCCCTTGGTGCCCTTCGGCGCATCCGGCAGACGCGCGAGCACGAGGTGAACGATGTTCTCCGCCAGATCGTGTTCACCGCTCGAGATGAAGATCTTGGTGCCGCTGATCGAGTACGAGCCGTCGCCGTTCGGCTCGGCCTTGGTGCGCAGAATGCCGAGGTCGGTGCCGCAATGCGGCTCGGTCAGACACATCGTGCCGGTCCAGACGCCCGCGACGAGCTTCGGCAGATAGCGCTGCTGCAGCTCCGGCGTGCCGTGCGCGTGCAGGCATTCGTAGGCGCCGTGCGACAGGCCCGGATACATCGTCCACGCCTGATTCGCCGAGTTCAGCATTTCGTAGAGCGCGTTGTTGACGAACGCGGGCAACCCCTGGCCGCCGTATTCCGGGTCGCAGCCAAGCGCCGGCCAGCCGGCTTCGACGTATTGTTGATAGGCTTCCTTGAAGCCCTTCGGCGTGGTCACGACGCCGTCGCCGGCATACGTGCAGCCTTCCTGATCGCCGCTGTGGTTGAGCGGGAACAGCACTTCGGAGCAGAACTTGCCGGCTTCCTCGAGCACCGCGTTGATCGTGTCGGCGTCGAGGTCGGCGTGCTTCGGCATGTGCCGAAGTTCGGCTTCGACGTTGAGCAGTTCGTGTAACACGAATTGCATGTCGCGCAGCGGCGCGGCGTACTGTCCCATGACTTCCTCTCCCTAGATTGACAAAAAGCCAGGCCGTTGGCCGGGTCCGTGTACGGACCTTGTGCGCCGCGCGTTTCCGGTAAGTTCCGGCGACGCCGCTAACGGCTTTCGCTCTGATACGAATTAATCAGTTTTTCGAGCGCGGCCCACGTGAGACGCACCGCATCCGGCAAATGCAGGAAACGCGCGTCGTGATGCAGGCCGAGCGTAACGCTATACAGTTCGAACAGCATCAGCTCCGGGTCGGTATCGGCGCGCAGATGCCCTTCTTCCATCGCTTGCGAAATCGCGCGTGTGAGCGCCGCACGCCATGTCGTCACGCTCGACACCAATTGCTCGCGCACCTGGCTGTCCGCGCGATCGTCGTATTCGACGGCGCCGCTGATGTAGATGCATCCGGTCGTGACTTCCTGAATGCGCTTCTCGAACCATCGGGAAATCATCGCGCGCAAGCGCGGCAGACCACGCGGCTCGCGCAGGCTCGGGAAAAACACCTCGTCTTCGAAACGGCGGTGATATTCGCGCACGACCTCCACCTGCAGATCCTCACGCGACCCGAAATGCGCGAACACGCCGCTCTTGCTCATCTGCATGCGCTCGGCCAGCAGGCCAATCGTCAGACCTTCCAGTCCGTCGCGGCCTGCCAGATCGAGTGCTGCGTCGAGAATCGCGGCTCGGGTTTGTTCGCCTTTTCGCATAGCTGTTCTACCGTTCTAATGTGACCGAATTGAAAATCGAACGGCCGTACTATTATTGAGTGTTTGCCGTCCGCGAAACAAGGACTTTATTAGAAACCGGTTTCTAACCGGCCTCTAATTTTGCGGCTTTCGACCATCAGATCAATCAGATTTTTAGAGGCGTTTGCCTTGAATCGATGGTTGCCGACGAGCGCGCGCGTGTTCTATTGATGTCAATCGTAGCCGCCCACCGTCAGCAGTTTCATCGCGACGCGATAGCTCGTGTACGCGATCCAGCTCAGCGCGCGCACGCGCGCTGGCCGCGATTCGTAATGCGCTTCATCGATCCGGCGCGCGTCCGCGAACGCGTCGAGAATCGCGTCGCGAAGTTTCGCGATCGACGGATCGTTGACGAGCACGACGTTCGCTTCGTTGTTGAGCATCAGGCTGAGCGCATCGAGATTCGACGAACCGACAGTGCCCCAGTTCGAATCGACCACCGCGACCTTGCCGTGCAGCAGCGTCTTCTCGTATTCGGCGATCTGCACGCCCGCGCGCAGCAGCGCGTGGTACAGGAACGGCACCGCGTAATCGAGCGCCTTGAACTCCTTGCGCCCGATGATCAGCTTCACGACCACACCGCGCCGCGCCGCGAACACCAGCGCGCGACGCAGCTTGCGCCCCGGCATGAAGTACGGATTCGCCAGCAGAATTTCATGGCGTGCCTGGCCGATCGCGGCCAGATAGGCCTTTTCGATCGCGCGGCGGTTGATCAGGTTATCGCGCGCGACGAACGCGACGCACGGCTCGCCGCCGGCCCACAGTTCTTCGTTGCGGCGCCGGCGGCGCCGGCGCAGACTGCCGAGCGAGTTGGCGTCCTGCGACGACGCATCTGGCCTGATCGAATCGAGCGGCCGATGGCCGAGGCGAATCCGCCGCCACTGCACCTCGATCGCGTCGCGCACGTCGCCGACCACCGGCCCGCGCAGTTCGACCGCGAAGTCCCAGCGGTGGTACGGCAGCTTCTCGCCGTTGTTCTCGTAATCGTCGACGATGTTGATGCCGCCGCAATACGCGATCCGATCGTCGATCACCGCGAGCTTGCGGTGCGTGCGCGAAAAGCCGAAGCGGCCGAACAGATGCGGGTTGTAGATCCGATGCTCGATGCCGCCAGCCGGCCATTGCTCGAACATTTTCAGGCGTGCGGTGCCGATGCCGTCGGTGATCACGCGCACTCTGACGCCGCGTGCGGCAGCGCGCAGCAATGCCTCGCTGACCGCCTGGCCAGCTTCGTCGTCGCAGAAGATGTAGGTTTCGAGCGCGACGCTGTGCTCGGCGGCGTCGATGCGCTCGATCAGCGCGTCGAAGAAATCGTCGCCGGAGCGCAGAAGCTCGACCTCATTGTTACTGGTGAAGCGGTAGCGCTGCCAGTAACGACGGCCGAGCAACGTGTGCCGCAGACGCGCGAGACGGCCCGAGCCGCCTGCGCTCACTGGCCACGCTCCCCGGCCAGCGGGCCGGATTGGGGGTCGATCGTGCGCGTGGCGAGGCGGCGCGGCAACTGCAGGATCGCATCGGCATTCGACGACGAAAAGCAGCGCGATGCGGCCTCTTCATACGGCAGCCACATATACGCGGTGTGTTCGCGCGGCGCGAGCGACACGTCGATACGCTCGGGCACCTGCAGGCTGAACCAGTGCTCGGTGTTGTACAGCACGCCCGCTTCGTAGCGGTAACGAAATTCCGGGTAGATCTCGTAGTCGATCGAGTACTGCCAGTCGAACAACGCGCTGCGCGGCACCAGCGCGCCGCCGATCATGATGCCGGTTTCCTCGCCAACTTCACGCACCGCCGTGTCGGCGAGCGGTTCGTCGAGCCGGTCTTTCGAACCGGTGACCGATTGCCAGAACGCGGCATGGTCGGCGCGTTCGAGCAGCAGCACGTCGAGCGCGGGCGTATGAATGATGACGAGGACGGACTGCGGAATTTTCGGCGGTTTCGGCATGGCTCAAAACTGGGCGCGACCAGACGCGCGGTACATGTCGGATGACGGTCGAAAGTGTCGGGAAAGCGGTGGCCTCACTGTAACGCAAAAAATGAAAAAGGCGCTGAGGTGGAGAACACCTCAGCGCCTTTTCGTTTCGCTCGTGTGGCTTTTTTGCGGCCGCGACAAGCGGCCACGGTTTTACGCCTTCGGTTCCGGCGAACGCAGACGGATGTGCAGCTCGCGCAGCTGACGCTCGTCGACTTCGCTCGGCGCCTGCGTGAGCAGGTCCTGTGCGCGTTGCGTCTTCGGGAACGCGATCACGTCGCGGATCGAGTCGGCGCCGGCCATCATCGTGACGATGCGGTCCAGACCGAACGCGATACCGCCGTGCGGCGGCGCGCCGTATTGCAGCGCGTCGAGCAGGAAGCCGAACTTGGCCTGCGCTTCTTCCGCGTTGATCTTCAGCGCGCGGAACACCTTGCTCTGCACTTCCTCACGGTAGATACGCACCGAGCCGCCGCCGATTTCCCAGCCGTTCAGCACCATGTCGTAGGCCTTCGCGAGGCAGCGCGCCGGGTCCGTTTCGAGGTACTCGAGGTGCTCGTCCTTCGGGCTCGTGAACGGGTGATGCGCAGCGACGTAGCGGTTGTCTTCCTCGTCGTATTCGAACATCGGGAAGTCGACGACCCACAGCGGCTTCCAGCCGGATTCCACGAGGCCGTTGGCCTTGCCGAATTCCGAATGACCGATCTTCAGGCGCAATGCGCCGAGGCTGTCGTTGACGACCTTCGCGCGATCCGCCGCGAAGAAGATGATGTCGCCGTCTTGTGCGCCGGTGCGCTCGATGATCGCCTTCAGCGCGTCATCGTGCAGGTTCTTGACGATCGGGCTTTGCAGACCGTCACGGCCCTTCGCCGCTTCGTTGACCTTGATCCACGCGAGGCCCTTCGCGCCGTAGATGCGCACGAATTCCGTGTAGCTGTCGATGTCGCCACGCGACAGCTCGCCGCCCTTCGGCACGCGCAGCGCCGCGACGCGGCCGTCCTTCGTGTTGGCCGGGGTGCTGAACACCTTGAAGTCGACGTCGCGCATCGCGTCGGTCAGCTCGGTGAATTCGAGCTTCACGCGCAGGTCCGGCTTGTCCGAACCGAAGCGGCGCATCGCTTCCGCGTATTCCATCACCGGGAATTTCTCGTCGAGCTGGACACCGATCGTCGTCTTGAACACGTGACGGATCATCGCCTCGAACAGATCGCGGATTTCCTGTTCCGACAGGAACGAGGTTTCGCAGTCGATCTGCGTGAATTCCGGCTGACGGTCGGCGCGCAGGTCTTCGTCGCGGAAGCACTTGGTGATCTGGTAGTAACGGTCGAAGTTCGCGACCATCAGCAGCTGCTTGAACAGTTGCGGCGACTGCGGCAGCGCGAAGAACTGGCCCGGGTTCGTGCGCGACGGCACGAGGTAGTCGCGCGCGCCTTCCGGCGTGCTCTTCGTCAGCATCGGCGTTTCGATGTCGATGAAGCCCTGCTCGTCGAGGTACTTGCGCACTTCGATTGCGACGCGATAGCGCAGACGCAGGTTGTGCTGCATCTGCGGACGGCGCAGGTCGAGCACGCGGTGCGTGAGACGCGTGGTTTCCGACAGGTTGTCGTCGTCGAGCTGGAACGGCGGCGTGACCGACGCGTTCAACACGATCAGCTCGTGGCACAGCACTTCGATCTTGCCGCTCTTCAGCGACGCGTTGGTCGTGCCTTCCGGACGGCCGCGCACGACGCCCTTGACCTGCACGCAGAACTCGTTGCGCACGCCTTCGGCAATCTTGAACATGTCCGCGCGATCCGGATCGCAGACGACCTGAACGAGCCCTTCGCGATCGCGCAGGTCGATGAAGATGACGCCGCCATGGTCGCGGCGGCGGCTTACCCAGCCGCACAGCGAGACGGATTGGCCCAGCAGTTCTTCGGTCACCAGACCGCAGTATTCAGATCTCATCGACATGATGTTTGTCTTTCGTTTTGCATTGGTTGAACGGCGCGCCGCAGATGATCCTGCATGAAGCGTTGCGCGCCGGCATTACAGCGGAGGCTCGACGGTGGTGCGGCGCACCGGCGCCGGCGGTGGCGCGGACGGCGCCACGACGCCCATCGAGACGATGTACTTGAGCGCAGCGTCGACCGTCATGTCGAGCTCGATCACTTCGCTTTTCGGCACCATCAGGAAGAAGCCGGACGTCGGGTTCGGCGTGGTCGGCACGTACACGCTGACGTAATCTTCCTTCAGATGGTTGGCCACGTCGCCGCCCGGAATGCCGGTCAGAAACGCGATCGTATAGGAACCGCGGCGCGGGTACTCGATCAGCAGCGCCTTGCGGAACGCATTGCCGCTGCTCGACAGCAGCGTGTCGGACACCTGCTTGACGCTGGTGTACAGCGGGCCGACCACCGGAATGTGCGCGACCAGCAGTTCCCACCACTTCACGAGCTTCTGCCCAATGAAGTTCTGCGTCAACAGCCCGACGACGAAGATGAACGCGAGCGTCAGCACCGCGCCGAGGCCCGGCAAGCGATAGCCGATCGCACGTTCCGGCTGCCAGGAGGTAGGCAGCAGCAACAGCGTCTGGTCCATCGTGCCGATGATCAGACCGAGCACCCACAGTGTGATGGCCAGAGGCACCAGCACCAGAAGGCCGGTCAGAAACACCGATTTGAGCGTGAATTTCTTCGTCGTCATGTGTACCGCCAGAAAGCTGCGCGGGCCGAAGCCCATGCGCGGTAGATACGCCGCCCGCGCGGGGCGGCGGTCCCACTAGGCGCTGCCGGAACCGCTCGGGCTCGCGGCGGCGGCCGCGGCGGCGGGGGCCGCGGGCGCGGCCGGGGCAGCCTGTTCAGCCGGGGCAGCGGCCGCGGACGGCTCGGACTTCGCTTCCGACGTGGTCGGCGCGCTCGTGCCGCCGCTGCCACCGCGGAAATCGGTCACGTACCAGCCGGAGCCCTTCAACTGGAAGCCGGCGGCGGTGAGTTGCTTGCTAAAGGTGTCTTTTCCGCACTCGGGGCACTGCGTCAACTGGGGGTCGCTCATCTTCTGGAGCACGTCCTTCCCAAAGCCGCATGACCCGCAACGATAAGCGTAGATCGGCATGATCCTTTCCTACTCCAAATCCCTACTGAAATCTTGTAAACGCTTGCAAAGCCTTGAATTATAGCCGCAAACGATGTCCGTTCCCCGGATTTCGGGAAGCGGACGCGTGACGCGCCCGCCACCGCGCCAGATGGGGGCGTCCCCCTGACCTCTCAAGAGCGGCGCGCGATGGCGTTAGCCGCGACGCCGCCAGGTTAGCCAGCGCTCGTGTCCTGCGAATACCGCGATCGAGTCGTCGACCGCTTCGTCTTCGATCAGCTCGAAGCGTGGCGTGAACAGCGCGTCGAGCTCGTCGCGTTCGATGCCGAACGGCGGTCCCTTCGGCGTCGCGCCGATAAAAAAGAAGCCCGCGAGCAACCCGCCGGACGGCAGCAGTTCGGCCATACGTTGCGCGTAGTCGGCGCGGCGCGTCGGCGGCAGCGCGCAGAAAAACGCCCGCTCATAAATCCATGCCGGCGTAAACGGCGGCGCATAGCTGAAAAAGTCCGCCTGCTCGACCAGCGACGCGTGCTGCGCGCCGAGTTGCTCGCGCGCCGCCGCGACGGCGGCGGCCGAGAAGTCGATCGCGCGCACCGGGTTGCCCTGACGCGCGAGCCATTCCGCTTCCCACGCGCTGCCGCAGCCTGGAATCAGCACGGCGACGTCGCGGTGCCGGTCGGCGAACGCGCGAAACGCGGACGGCACGCCCGCCTGGTCCCAAGGCGTGAAACGGCGCTCGAACCGTTCGTCCCAGAACTCGGGCGAGTTGGGATCGCGGTTCTCGAAATCGGGCATGGGGGGTTGGGTCGGATCGCTCATCGGATGCCTCGTTCAGGATTGGGCCCGGTCGTCACCGCAAGCAGCGGCTGACACTGGCGCTGAAACAGCCCGGCCAATGGGCGATCACCTGCACTCAGCCGCCGTAAGCGAGAGCCAGGAACGCCCGCGCCAGCATCGCGCCTACACCGACCGCCACGCCGAACAGCAGCAAGCCTTGCAGCAGACGGTTGGTACGCTTCTGCTCGAGCAGGATCTGGCGGATCACGTCGTCGTTCGCGCCGCCAACCGGATGATGGCGTTCGGCCAGCATGTTATGGACGAGGCGCGGCAACTGCGGCAGCGTCTTGCTCCACTGCGGCGCCTCGATCTTCAGACGCTCGTACCAGCCGCGCACGCCGATCTGCTCGTTCATCCAGCGCTCGAGGTAAGGCTTCGCGGTCTTCCAGAGATCCAGTTCGGGGTCGAGCGACCGGCCGAGGCCTTCCACGTTCAGCATCGTCTTTTGCAGCAACACGAGTTGCGGCTGAATCTCGACGTTAAAGCGCCGCGACGTCGAGAACAGGCGCATCAGCACCTGGCCGAGCGAAATGTCCTTCAGCGCGCGATCGAAGTACGGTTCGCAGACCGCGCGGATCGCGCTTTCGAGCTCCTCGACACGCGTGGTCGGCGGCACCCAGCCCGACTCCAGATGCAGCGTCGCGACGCGATGGTAGTCGCGCTTGAAGAACGCGAGGAAGTTCTGCGCGAGGTAGTTTTTATCGAAGTCCGACAGCGCGCCGATGATGCCGAAGTCGAGCGCGATATAGCGGCCGAAGTGCGCGGGATCGAGGCTCACCTGGATGTTGCCGGGGTGCATGTCCGCGTGGAAAAAGCCGTCGCGAAACACCTGCGTGAAGAAAATTTCGACGCCCTCGCGCGCGAGCTTGGGGATGTCGACGCCCGCCGCGCGCAAGGTATCGACCTGGCTGATCGGCACGCCGACCATGCGCTCCATCACGAGCACCGTGGGCGTGCAGAATTCCCAGTACATCTCGGGCACGAGCAGCAGGTCGAGCCCCTGGAAGTTGCGCCGTAACTGACTACCGTTGGCGGCCTCGCGCATCAGGTCGAGTTCGTCGTGCAGGTACTTGTCGAATTCGGCGACCACCTCGCGCGGCTTCAGGCGTTTGCCGTCGGCCCACAGACGCTCGGCCCACACGGCGATATCGCGCAACAGCGCGAGGTCGGAATCGATCACCGGCAACATGTTGGGGCGCAGCACCTTCACCGCGACCGCCTTGCCCGCGTGCTGGCCGGCCTTCACCGTCGCGAAGTGGACTTGCGCGATCGACGCGCTCGCGACCGGCACCCGCTCGAAATCGTCGAACAACACGTCGACCGGCGCGCCGAGCGACTTCTCGACTAGCGCGATCGCGACCGCCGAATCGAACGGCGGCACCTGGTCCTGCAGCTTCGCCAGTTCGTTGGCGATGTCGACCGGGAGCAGATCGCGACGGGTCGACAGCACCTGGCCGAACTTGACGAAGATCGGCCCGAGGCTTTCGAGCGCGAGCCGCAGACGCACGCCGGGCGGCGCATCGAACTTGCGGCCGAGCGTCGTGATACGCAGCAGCAGACGCACGCGCCGATCGTTGATGCGGCTCAACATCATTTCGTCGAGGCCGAAGCGGATGACCGTGAAAAATATCTTGAGAAAACGCAGAAAACGCATGGCTGGGCCCGGTGACTAGCGCGTGCCGCGCGACGTGGCGGCGCCGCCCGACGCTTGCGCGCCACGGGCTTCGACCTTCTGTTCGAGACGCTCGATGCGCTTTTCGACTCGCGCGAGCGAATCACGCGCGCGCGCCAGCTCGACGTTGAAGTCCGCGAGCGCGGTGCGGCGCACCAGCTGCGGATTCTCGTCGAGCAGATACTCGGCGGCGGTGTCGAGCAGGTTGCGGCCGGTGCGTTGCACATGCTCGCCGACCGACCGCACGAGCGCCGTGATGCGCCACGCGGGCCCATCACCGATCAGCTTCGCGAGATCTTCCTCCGGTTCCCAGCGCAGATGCTCGGCGAGCTTCGCGATCACGGTCGCGAACTCCGCGTCGCCCTCGATCTTCACGTGCTTCATCACCGCGGCCTGGCCTCCTTGCAGGAAGGCCGGCAGTGCGTCGGACGGCACCGAAATCGTCACGTCGAACTGATGCGCATCGGCTTCGTCGAGCGTGCCGAGATAGCCGTCCGGCTGCACGAGCAGTGCGAGCACAACCGGTGGACATGACAGGCGTGCGGTCTTGCCCGCGTACGGGGCGAGGCGCTCGCGGGCCCACGATTCGCGGGCGAGCAGATGATTGACAGCAGCAGCGAAGGGCTTGGCGGCGAGGGTCATCGAAGGTGGCAAGAAAAAACCCGCGCGAGCGAGGTGCTTGCGCGGGCTCCCATTGTAACGTCCGTTCGCTTCGCGGCCTGCTATGCCGAACGGCCTAAGCGATGCGCGAAGCCAGGAATCGCTGTGCCGTGGCCGGCTTCTTTCGAGGCAAACGCGACTCGATGCCTCGGCATGTCAGTGTTGCTCGACCTGCTGGATGCCGGCAAGCAGCCAGCCTTCGCCGGCACGGTTCGCCTTCGTCAGATTCCAGACTTCGACGAACGGCTCGGCCGCCGCGCCCGGCGCCTCGCGGATCAAACCGGAGAAGCGCACGCTCGCGAAATATTCGGTCGCGCGCTCCTCGACGCCGAGCAGCTCGGCGTTCAACTGCACGACGTCGGTCTGGTTCTGCTGCGTGCCGCGCGCAGCGAGATCGACGCGCACTTCGGCGAACATTTCGGGCGTCGTGAATTCGCGGATGTCATCGATGTTGCCGACGTCCCACGCGGCCTGCAGACGCACGAAGTACACCTTCGCGTTACGCAGAAACGCTTCCGAATCGAAGCCGGCCGGCACCGACGGCGTCGCGCCGAGCGATGGCGTGGTCAACGGGTTGCCTTGCGGTTCGAGATACGAGCCGGTCGGCGGCGCCGTGTAACGCGGTTCCTGAATATAGTCGGTGCCTTTGGTGTTCAGCGACGGCGCCGTGCCCGCGTAAGCCGGTTGCGCCGCATCGCGCTTACGGCCGGCGAAGCGGCGGATCAGCCAGATCACGACCATCGCGATCAACGCAATGACGATCACGTTGGCGAACATGCCGGCGAACGCCTCGCCGAGCCCGAAATGCGACAACAACGCGGCGATGCCGAGGCCGGCCGCCAGACCGGCGATCGGCCCAAGCCAGCGATTGCGGTTCGGCGCGGCGGGCGGCGTGGGCTTGGTTGCGGGAGCCGCCGGTTGCGCGCTCTGCTGCGTGGCCTGATTGTTCTGCGCCGGCTGGGACGGCGGCGGTGTCTGGCGCTGCTGCTGCAGACTGTTCGATTGACGGCCGAAGCTGCGGCCTCCGCCCATGCGGCGTGCTTCGGCGTCGAGAGACGCAAGGGTGCCGACGGTGAGCAGACCGACCATCGCGATCAGTCCGATTCTTCTCGCCAGCAACCCCTTAACCTTACGAGTAGATAACAAATTCGAATCGGACATTTCGCACTTTCCTTTAAAAATCGATGGATTAGAGGACCCTAGTATTTGATCCCCACATGCAACGCTACCACGCCAGCTGACAAATTGTAATATTTGACGCCGTCGAGACCAGCTTGTTCCATCATAGTTTTCAAAGTTTCCTGGTCAGGATGCATGCGGATCGATTCCGCCAGGTACTGGTAGCTTTCCGCGTCCTTGGCGAAGCGTTCGCCGAGCCACGGCAATACCTTGAACGAATACAGATCGTAGACCTTCTTCAGCGGGTCCCATACCTTCGAGAACTCGAGCACGAGCAGCCGCCCGGCCGGTTTCAGCACACGACGCATCTCGGCGAGCGCGATGTCTTTATGCGTCATGTTGCGCAAGCCGAAAGCGACCGTCACGACGTCGAAATAGTTATCCGGGAACGGGATCTTCTCAGCATCGCAAAGCAGCGTCGGCGTGATGATGCCCTTGTCGAGCAGCCGGTCGCGGCCGACGCGCAGCATCGATTCATTGATGTCGGTATGCCAGACCTCGCCCGTCTCGCCCGCCTGTTTGGCGAACGCTTTCGACAGATCGCCCGTGCCGCCCGCGATGTCGAGCACCTTGTAGCCCGGCCGCACGTTGGCCTGGGCGATCGTGAACACCTTCCACGCCCGGTGCAATCCGCCCGACATCAGGTCGTTCATCAGGTCGTAGTTGGCGGCCACCGAGTGGAACACCCCCGCCACTTTCTGCGCCTTGTCCTGTTCGTCGACCGATTGAAAGCCGAAGTGGGTTTTGCTCATCGCGCTCGTCCTTTCGCGTGTTCTTGAATGTTGCGCCGCTCGAGCGGCGTTCGGGGGCGAATCGTATCAGTGACAGTGCCCGTGCGCAGCAGCGGCGGGCACCATCGGGGTGTCGCGGTCGATGCCGGCCGCTGCCAGTTTGGCGAGATACGCGCGCCAGAGTTCATCCTGACGCACGGCCATGTCGTACAGCAGGTCCCACGAATAGATACCGGTGGAGTGTCCATCGGAGAAAGTCGGCTGCAGCGCGTAATTGCCGACGCCTTCGATCATCGTGATCGTCACGTCGCGCTTGCCCGTCTGCAGCGTTTCCTGGCCGGGCCCGTGGCCCTGCACTTCCGCCGACGGCGAATACACGCGCAGCAGTTCGAACGGCAGCCGGTACGCTTCGCCGTTCGCGTACTGCAGTTCGAGCACACGCGACTTCGAATGCACGACCACGCCGGTCGGCACCGGCGTCTCGGGAGTCAATCCGCTCATGTTGGCCTCATCAGATAACGGCGGGTGATAACGACGGATCGGCCACCCAGCGCACCGACGGGAGCCCGGCGGTGCACGGCGGCGGATTCGGCGACGCTCAGCCCAGCGCCTGTTCGATTTCCTGCCGCACCGCTTCGCGCAGCAGCGTGGCGTGCGCGCGACGCGACGACAGCATCGCTTCGGACACCGTGCGCTGGCGCGGCGCCCAGATCGGCAGAGGGAAATGCGCGTCGTTCGAGAAACGCGGAATCACGTGCCAGTGCACGTGCGGCACCTGGTTGCCGAGGCTCGCGAGATTGACCTTCGCCGGCTGCATCACGCGCCGCTGCGCACGCTCGACCGCGTACACGGCCTTCATCACGTGATCGCGCTCGTCGGCGGAAAGATCCGAAAACTCGGCTACGTGAGCGTTCCAGATGACCCGGCAAAAGCCCGGGTAGTCGTGTTCGTCGGCGAGGACGACTCGCAACGCATCGTCCTGCCATAGCACATCGCCGCCGTCTTCACGGCAAAAAACGCAGTCCATCGTCGTCCTCGGCAAATATCGTCGGTCGTGCCATTAAACCAGCACGCGCTCGATTCCGCCATTGTTCGCCCGTTGTACGTAGTCCGCCATCCAGTTTTCGCCGAGCACGTGACGTGCCATCTCGACCACGATGTAATCCGCCTCGGTACCCGCGTCTTCGTTGTAGCGCGACAGCCCTTGCAGGCACGACGGGCAGCTCGTGAGGATCTTGACGTCGGTCGAACCCGCGTTGCCGTTACCCGGCTGCGGACCGTCGCCGGCCTTCAGCACCGAACCGTTCGGCGCACCGGCGGATCCGGCCGATGCATTGGCCGGATTGATCGCGTTCGCGCCTGCTTCGGCGACGAGCGGAATGCCGCGCAGCTTCGCCGCGCCCTTGCGGATTTCTTCTTCCTTGCGGAAACGCACCTGGGTCGAGATGTCGGGACGCGTGACCGCGAGCGTGCCCGATTCGCCGCAGCAGCGGTCGTTCTTCTCGATCTTGTAGCCGTCCTGCTCCGAACCCATCAGCTGATTGACGAGCTTGACCGGGTCCATCGTCTTGATCGGCGAGTGGCACGGGTCGTGGTACATGTAGCGCACGCCGTTCACGCCATCGAGCTTGATGCCTTTTTCCAGCAGGTACTCGTGGATGTCGATGATCCGGCAGCCCGGGAAGATCTTTTCGAATTCATACCCGGCGAGCTGGTCGTAGCACGTGCCGCACGACACCACCACCGTCTTGATATCGAGGTAGTTCAGCGTATTGGCGACGCGGTGGAACAGCACGCGGTTGTCGGTGACGATCTGCTCGGCCTTGTCGTACTGGCCCGAGCCGCGCTGCGGATAGCCGCAGCACAGGTAGCCCGGCGGCAGCACGGTCTGCACGCCCGCCTCCCACAGCATTGCCTGGGTCGCGAGACCTACCTGCGAGAACAGCCGCTCGGAGCCGCAGCCCGGGAAGTAGAACACCGCTTCGGTGTCGGCGGTGGTCGTCTTCGGGTTGCGGATGATCGGGACGATCTTGTTGTCCTCGATATCGAGCAAAGCACGCGCGGTCTTCTTCGGCAGGTTGCCCGGCATCTTCTTGTTCATGAAGTGGATCACCTGCTGCGTGATCACCGGCTTGCCGACCGTGGCGGGCGGATGCGCAGTCTGCTTCTTCGTGAACTTCTTCAGCACCTCGTTGCCGAGGCGTTGCGCCTTGTAGCCGACGCCCATCATCGCGGTGCGCGCGAGGTTGATGGTCTGCGGATTCGTCGCGTTCAGGAAGAACATGCCCGCGGCGTTGCCCGGGTTGAATTTCTTCTTGCCCATCTTGCGCAACAGATTGCGCATGTTCATCGACACGTCGCCGAAGTCGATCTTCACCGGGCACGGCGTCACGCACTTGTGGCACACGGTGCAGTGATCGGCGACGTCGTTGAACTCGTCCCAGTGCTTGATCGACACGCCCCGCCGCGTCTGCTCTTCGTACAGGAAAGCCTCCACCAGCAGGGACGTGGCGAGAATCTTGTTGCGCGGGCTGTACAGCAGGTTCGCGCGCGGCACGTGCGTCGCGCAGACCGGCTTGCACTTGCCGCAGCGCAGACAATCCTTGATCGACTCGGAAATCGCGCCGATATCGGACTGCTGCATGATCAGCGATTCGTAGCCCATCAGGCCGAAGCTCGGCGTGTAAGCGTTGCGCAGGTCCGCGCCTTCGAGCAGCTTGCCCGCGTTGAAGCGGCCATGCGGATCGACGCGCTGCTTGTACTTGCGGAATTCGCCGATCTCATCGTCGGTCAGGAATTCGAGCTTCGTGATGCCGATGCCGTGCTCACCCGAGATCACGCCGTCGAGCGAACGCGCGAGCTTCATGATGCGCGCGACCGCGACGTGCGCGTCCTGCAGCATCTCGTAGTTGTCGGAGTTGACCGGCAGGTTCGTGTGCACGTTGCCGTCGCCCGCGTGCATGTGCAGCGCAACGAACACGCGGCCGCGCAGCACCTGCTTGTGGATCGCCTGGGCTTCGTCGAGGATCGGCTTGAACTCGCCGCCGTTGAAAATCTGCCGCAATTCGGCGCGGATTTCCTGCTTCCACGACACGCGGATCGTGCGGTCTTGGGCGAGGTGGAATACGGTTGCGTCCGGTTGCGCGTCGACGCGATCGGCGAACTTCTCGGCGAGCGATTCGTAGCCGAGGCCGACCAGATAGTGCTGCGCCTCACGCAGCGACAAGTCGAGCTTGTCGCGCACGAATTCCCAGCGCGTGCGCACGCGCGCGAGCAGATCGAGCGCCTGCTGCACGCGGTCTTCGAGCAGCTCGGCGCTCGGGATTTCGTTCGCGTCGTCGCTCTTGCCGAGCGGCAGCTTGCCGCCCTTGAAGAACGCTTCGAGCGCGTCGACCAGCTGCAGCTTGTTCTTCAGCGACAGCTCGATGTTGATGCGCTCGATGCCGTCCGTGTACTCGCCCATCCGGTCGAGCGGAATCACGACGTCTTCGTTGATCTTGAACGCGTTGGTGTGCTTCGCGATCGCGGCGGTGCGGCTGCGGTCGAGCCAGAAGCGCTTGCGGGCCTCGGCGCTCACGGCGACGAAACCTTCGCCGCTCTTGCCGTTGGCCATGCGTACGACTTCCGACGTGGCCTGCGCGACCGCGTCCGCCTCGTCACCGACGATGTCGCCGATCAGCACCATCTTCGGAAACGCGTTGCGCTTGCTCTTGGTCGCATAGCCGACCGCGCGCAGATAGCGCTCGTCCAGATGCTCCAGACCCGCGAGAATCGCGCCGCCCTGGCGCGACGTCTCGAAGAGGTAGTCCTTGATTTCGACGATGCTCGGAATCGCCTCGCGCGCCTGGCCGAAGAACTCGAGACAGACGGTGCGCGTATGCGCGGGCATCTTGTGCAGCACCCAGCGCGCCGACGTGATGAGCCCGTCGCAGCCTTCCTTCTGCACGCCCGGCAGACCGGCGAGGAATTTGTCGGTGACGTCCTTGCCGAGGCCTTCCTTGCGGAACACGCGGCCCTTGATGTCGAGCGCTTCGGTGCGCAGCAGCTTCTCGCCCGGCGCGTAGTTGCCGTCGAACCACTTGAGCTCGAAACGCGCGACTTCGATGTCGTGGATCTTGCCCATGTTGTGGCCGAGACGCGTGACTTCGAGCCAGTTCCCTTCCGGGTCGACCATGCGCCACCACGCGAGGTTATCGAGCGCCGTGCCCCATAGCACCGCCTTCTTGCCGCCCGCGTTCATCGCGACGTTGCCGCCGACGCAGGACGCGTCGAGCGAGGTCGGGTCGACCGCGAACACGAAGCCGGCCTGCTCGGCCGCCTCGGTAACGCGGCGCGTGACGACGCCCGCGCCCGAGAAAATCGTCGCGACCTTGCGATCGACGCCCGGCAGCTGGGTCATTTCGACCGGGCCGAGCTGTTCGAGCTTTTCGGTGTTGATGACGGCCGAGAACGGCGTGAGCGGCACCGCGCCGCCCGTGTAGCCGGTGCCGCCGCCGCGCGGAATCACGGTCAGGCCGAGTTCGAAGCAGGCCTTGATCATGCCGGCGATTTCGGCCTCGGAGTCCGGCGTCAGCACGACGAACGGGTATTCGACGCGCCAGTCGGTCGCGTCGGTCACGTGCGAGACGCGCGACAGACCGTCGAACTTGATGTTGTCCTTCTGCGTGACCTTGCCGAGCACGCGGGTGGTGCGGCGGCGCAGGTCGTAGGTCTGCTGGAATTCGCTGGCGAATTGGTCGATCGCGCGGCGCGCGGCCTGCACCAGCTTTTCGACGCGCGCGGCGCGATCGACGCCGGCTTCGTCGCCGTGTTCGCTCAGATCGGCGCGGCGGCGCTTCTCGATTTCGGCGAGACGGTGGTTGAGCGCCTCGATCAGCAGCGCGCGGCGCTTCGGGTTGTCGAGCAGGTCATCCTGCAGATACGGATTGCGGCGCACGACCCAGATATCGCCGAGCACTTCGTACAGCATGCGCGCCGAGCGGCCGGTGCGGCGTTCGGCGCGCAGTTCGGCGAGCGCGTCCCAGGCGTCGTTGCCGAGCAGACGGATGACGATTTCGCGGTCGGAGAACGACGTGTAGTTGTAGGGAATTTCGCGCAAACGCGCTTCGGGATCGGCGGCCACCGCAGCGGCGGCGCCGTGCGGATCGAAAACTTGAGGTGCGTTCATGTTTGGACGACTCGGTAGGTCGGCCTGGCGCGCTCGTCACGAGGCGTCGGCCGACAATGCGCGTGGGGCGCAATGCTTGAAATCTTCTAGGGCTTCCAGGGGAGCGAACACGACCGGCGGCCAACTCACGGCGGTCGCTTCGCGGCACTCAGAGACAGCTACACGATCGCGCGTGGCGGACATGCCGCTCCGCCGCGGGGCACGATTCGCGCGGAACGGGCATTAAATGGGCGATCCGAGGCTGCCAGTGCATCTTCCGATCCTTATTCCAAAATGGAATTCTACCGCATCATCCCGCCACGCGTTGGCGGCGGGAATCGGGGCGGTGACGGCGGTTCGGGGGATTTGGCGGCGAATCCCGCGGCGTTTCGCATGCTGCCCCATTGACCGGCCGGACGGTTCGGCAAACGTCGATCCGCGGTGCCGAAACGGGCCGGCCAGGGGCGTGCACCCTTCCCCGCCGCGCGCGGAACGGCCAGAGCGGGCACCGTTGGCGCTATCATTGGCGTTTTCCCGTCTCACACAGCGCACCGCGCGACCCGCATGGCTTCCCACGACTACCTGAAAAAGACCCTGACCGCGCGCGTCTACGACGTGGCGCGCGAGACCGAACTCGAACGCGCGCCGAACCTGTCGGCACGGCTGCGCAATCCGGTCTATCTGAAGCGCGAGGACAACCAGCCGGTGTTCTCGTTCAAGCTGCGCGGCGCGTACAACAAGATGGCGCATATCCCGGCCGAAGCGCTCGGTCGCGGCGTGATCACCGCGTCGGCGGGCAATCATGCGCAGGGCGTGGCGCTGTCGGCCGCACGCATGGGCGTGAAGGCGATCATCGTCGTGCCGGTGACGA
>NZ_WHNQ01000056.1 GCF_009362785.1 Paraburkholderia atlantica | reverse complement strand
CGTGCGCACTTCGAGGTAGCAGTCATGCTGGAAAAAGTTCAGGTGCCGGTAACGCTTGACGATAGTGTCATGCACGGGATGCGCGCCGGCCACCTCAGGATGCGCGAAGCGGCTTCCGGCAGTGAAGTCGATCTGGATCGTCAGCAGCTTGGTGGCCGCGTCGAAATCGACGCCGCTCACGAACCACGGATCACTTACACCCAATGCGGCTTCGAACAGCTTGCTGTGCATGACCTGCCTTCGTCTTGATTATGCAGAAACCGGGACGATACCACCCACTGGAAATTCAACAGAGGCCGAAAATCGAAGGTCACTGAGCGATCACAAAAGGAGAATTGCTATCACGTGACATCGGCGGGCTGCATTATCCTCCGTCGCAACGCCACTTTGGACCGTATGGTGAATGCGATGTTCGTAGCGACCCAACGTACGATAGGAGTTTTGTTTTTGGCGGTTCACGTTTTTGGGGGCTCGGGAAAGAAAGACCAATCTCTCTATTCCCGAGAATTGAGGATGGAAGTTGAGAACGTACACCACTTGGGAACGTCGACTTCCGGTGCAATGTGAAAGCTCTTACTTCAGTTCGATACCGGACAACGTTTGTTCAAAGAGGATACACATCGATCTCCGCGATAACCGGTTAAGAGGTCATCTTATGCAGACAGTGCTTATCGTATTGGCAATTGCTGTATTAGCGTGGGCGTCCGACCATCACCGTTTTGTTAAGGGCTGGAAAGTGCACGAGAATAAGCGCGGGAGAATACGGAGAAGTGCTAACCAGCCAGGGTTGCAGGCAACCGCTGCTAGTCGCTTGCCAGACGACGGAAACGGTTGAGCCAGCCGAAGCTGCGCTCGACCACCCAGCAGCGCGCACCAGCACAAAGCCGGTTTTGCCCTCCGGCAGCTTGATGACTTAAGCTCAATGCCTTCGTCCAGTGCCGCTTGCGCGGGCTCTTCGCCAGTGTATCCGTGGTCGGCAAACGCCACCTTGAGCGTCTGGCCCGTTGCCTGCTGAACCTGCCGCGCCATCTCTCTGACCTGCGCGCGCGCCTGTTCCTTGCCCAGCGCACACGTACCGCGAGTAATTGCTTCAACCTGTCCACCGCCGTATGCACGCGCTTGGTTGACCTCGACGATCCTGAGCAACCCGGATGATGGAACGCAGGTCGCTCAGCATGGCCCCGAAACAGCTTGCCTGAATCCAACGCTGCGTCTGCTGATTGACCAACTCCCACGGTGGAAAGCCGTCGTAATGCTTCAGCCTCTACTGCGACAGCGGCGGGCGTTTGATATACCGGCCAGGGTAGTTCACGTTGCGGATATGGCTGTCCGACGATGGCGCAAAATGGACGATCCATGGCTCGCCGTAGTGACGATCCAGCCAGCGGCTCCACGCCACTTTTGTCGGGCACTACGTTTTCAGCTCCTGCGGCGGAACCAGCGCGTCGTAGATGCCGCAACAGATCGACGATTCCGTAGCGCCACATCGGCATGACCTGTGCCTTCACGAAATACATCGACTTCCACTGCTCGCCGTCGGGCGTTAAGCCCCCGCAGGTCACGCTCAGATGGACATGCACGTTCCATTGCAGGTCGCGCCCGAACGTGTGCAGCGCCGTGAAAAACACCCCAAAGGTTGGATCCGTGTCCAACTTTTGGGGTGCAGTTCAGTTTGCGGGCTGGGCGCCTTCAGCAGCGCGCGGTTCAGCCTGAATACCTCCCCCAGCGCCGAGGGCATCGTCAGCCTGATGTGCTGCCAGCGCGTTTGCGGCGGCCTCGCCGTTTGCGTGGCGATCCATTGGTCCGTCGCCTTCTTGCCGCACGTGGGGCAGAACCGGCTCTTGCAGCTGAAGCACACCTTCTTGCGATGCGGGCAGGCTCCGTTCGAGCAGCAGTGGCTCGCGTAGCCCATTACTTCCAGTCCGCAAGCCAGCAGGCGCACCACGTTGTCCACCACCGCCGAGCGGATCTCATGCTCATGCATTTTGAAATACCGCCACCAGGCCTCGCCGGTCTGCAGCAGCTGTTTGATCGGACTGACGGTTCTGATGATCAGTACCTCCCCGCGACACCTCCGACTCTACCATCCCCCGCTCGCGGGCAACGGCGCGCTTGCCAGCGGCGTCGGCCTTCGCATACCGACGGTTCTAGTTGCCGCGCAGCGGCTTACCTTGTTCTGTAAGGGACTGCTGGGTTTTTGTAGGGGCGACTCAACCACATAGCAAAGCGCCGCACGGAGGCGGCGCTTTGCTGACTGAAAAGCTACTCCCACTACCCACACGGAATGCGGACGACACGGCCGACGTCATGAACGGCGCCCGCTCGGCTTCATCGGGCAGTGGGCCGCGACCGGGCACCTCACTCGTCGTCGGTCGGCGCCAGTTCCCAACCGGCGTTTTCACCGTTGCGGGATAGCGGATTGACCTCGCCGACATCGGTGGGTAGGTCGGCCGGGGCGAAGTTGTAGCTGTAAAGCTCGTACAGCACCTGTTGCATTGGCGTGTAGTAGACGATGGAACGGCCGACAGGCTCGCCGGAGGAGATGATCCCGATCAGTTGCCGTTCGTAGGTGACGACCGGTCCGCCGGAGTCGCCGTTGTCAATGCTGCTGAGCTCGGACGAGTGCGCGGCATTGATGTGCTCATAATTCGGTCTCCAAACTCCCTCCTCGAGAGACATGCCTTGCCACACGCAGCGGACTCCGGTGCGCCAACCGCTTGTGCAGAACCGTTCATACGGCGCGTCCGACCACCCGGTAACAGCAAGGCGCGCTTCCTGCCCGGCGCGCGGCATGAAGACCTGGTTATTCGCAAGGGGCGTATAAGTCTGGACCGGGCTGCAGAAGGCTGCGCTGTGAGAGGTGGAGGCGCATTGCAAGGACCTCGGATTCGGCTTGGGCGATACCCGCACAAGCTCGATGTCCGAGGTAGCCGACTGCCACACGACGTTGCCGATGGCAACGGTACCCACCTGGATGGTCGCGTACATCGGCGCGCAGTGCTTGGCAAGCACGAGCCATCGTGTGGCACGTTGGTAAGGCGTCAGTCTGTGGAGGATGCTCTTGGGCACCAACACCGCCCCTACGCTGCATGATCCAGAGGGAACGCTGACCTTCGAGCCAGAGATGACCGGCAGGACGGCGCGGTCGGGATTGCGAGGCTGCACGACGTCCGGGGTTTGCGCCGTGGCGACCGAGGATGCGAAGGTCGTGGCGATGCCCATTGCGAGGGATGCCACACGCTTTTGCAGTGGTAAGGTTTTCATCAGGGATCGAGTCCTCTCAGGGATGTCGGGATCGGGGAAAGTGGTGGTTCGCGAGGCCCATTTCAGGCCTCCGGCTCGCCTTCGTCGGCACCATGCCGGCCGGGGCGCCGTCGGGGCCCATCTCGGGGGCCTGGGTTCAGCAGACCAGTTCGTTCGGGTTCGTCTGCATGTCTCGCTCCTCAGGGACATGGATTTTTGCCACTTTTATCGGCGTTGTTGCATTTAGTCCCCACGCAGCGGCTTACCTTGACGACGAAGGTAGGCACAGCGCTCCAGCACCCCCGTTCGGGGGAAACATACCTTTGGTGCAAAAAATGGCGGTTGGGTCCGAAAAGATTCAAAAAATCAAAGGTCCTGAGGCCCGGTGCTGTTATGCGTCTACGCACTGCGCGACGAACTGAAACAGCTGTGCTTCTGCCGCAAACCCGCCTCGGCACAAAAGGCCTACGAGCGGTGGTTCAAGCAAGCCCGGCAAAGCGGGATTGCCGCTCTGACATTGTTCGCCCAGCGTCTGCAAGGCTATTGGCAGGGCTTGGCGGCCCGTTGCCGGCGTCCGTTCAATACCAGCGTTGTCGAGGACATCAACAACACCATCAAGGTCATTAAACGTCGCGCTTACGGGTAGCGCGACGAGAAATATTTCTTCCTCAAAATCCGCACTGCGTTCCCCGGTAGTCCTCGAGGAACCAGAAACTTGCCAGTAAGTCCCTGCAATTCCTACACCTCGATTTCCACCGGAAGCCTGAATGTTCAACATTCCGCGGATTGTTATGAGCCAACTCGATAGAAGCACTGCGTAAATGCGCGGGTCATGCAGAACACGTCCGCCGAGGACTGCTGGCTCCAGCCTCATCAATCTCGCTAAGATAAACATCGACTTGGTGAGTCAGTTTGGCCAGCGCACCTTCGCTTCGGACATCGGCCAATGTCACATTTCACCTCGCGCCGCTGAGGAATGTGGGACTTCATTTTGTCATTACCTAGTTTCTCGTAGGCATTATGCGAAGCTCAATGACCAGTCGCTTTGCTCCGCGGCGTGACTCCCATGCCCATTTTCCCCGCTGGGCCCGCAGTAGTAGGTAGAAGTATCGAAAGGGTCCGCAGGACTTGGAATTGAGTACATTTGGATCGGAACCTCAGTCGCCTGCGCCGCCACCCCCATTAGAGCAATGGACAGCAGGCCACCACATAGCACTCGCTTCATATTTTTCATAGGCACTCCATATTGGAACACGTTAATACACCGTAATTTATTTGCCCTCGCCGCACTGGCCGCCGCACGTTACGTATCTTACGAAATTCTCTGCGCAATCACTAGAAGGAAGGGGCATCAAATATATTGATGCCGATGCTGCTCATCATGGAGGTCGGTGCTGAGAGATCGTGGCGCGAGCTTGTCTTTCGAGGCATGAGGAAAACCAAAGGTATCCGTACGTCCCGCATCCACGTCTTTGCAGTCTTGGCGGTCCTTTTCCATGATCTTCGAGGTTCCATTGCCTGCACTAATTGCTGGCTTAGGCTCCTGCCGCTCTCAGTATCCGGCTGTCTGAATTGCTCAGGCACCTCTTCGCGATGCTTCCGGGGCGGCGGAAAACGGCTCCTACTACACGACTCTCGCATACCATTCATAACGCTTGTGAAGTCGGGGGGGGCTTGAGATCCCCATCAAAGATTTTCCTAAAGGCATAAATTGTCTTTATTTGATATCGCCCCTGCTATTGAGGTATAAATTACGACAGCGATTTATTGGGGATCAGAAAATGCAGTCTATTCGAAAAAATAGGCCATTGTTATCACCTAAGCAGTGGTCACTTTCCGCAGAAAAACGTAGCATTGAATGTCTTATTGCGCGTTTTTGTGATGCATATCTACATGGCAGTTTGCAACATAGAGGAATGCAGGCAATGACGAAGAGCCGGCCAGTTGCTGTCCAGCATTAACCGTGAAAAAGGGAGTTTCCACACGATCTCGCCCCTCAACTGCCGATCGAGTAGCCTGCGTTGCAAAGGTGGGGATATTCGAGTGGAATAGTCGTTCTCAACTGCTGCCGCGGCACATCACAGCGGCTCATCGGCCATTCCGTTGGAGCGCGGGAATCCTCGCTGGTCAGTGCCTGATTGTCATATCCAACGGCAGGCACTACGATCACCGAAACTTGGGATCCCGCGATTCTTCTGTTGTTCCGTCGACAGTGTGCATCGCCGTTAGTGACCAAATGATAACTACATTTTTCCATCGAGCGAAAAGGGGGCAGCGCGGTCGCGTCACTGTGTCTGTCCTGGCATTCTCCTGCCTGTGGCAGGAGTCAGATCTCTTTTCGTTCCTGTATCGGACAAACCGGGGTGCGAAACCCCACGGAGCCGCACATGAACGTCACAGTCACCTCCTTGCGCCAGCCTTTGCGGCTGGCAACATCATCCGGATCCCTCCGTCAATCGATCTGCCGATCTGACTGGCTTCGATCCGTCGGCACTTTACCGGCAATCTCGCGTGGCACCCGTGTGCTTTGAGCGCATTGGTGCGTTCGGTATTTTCCGCCCCACTACTCCTTCGATTTGATCATGAATCAACTTCACTACTGCTCGTTGGCCGGCGCATTGCTAGCGCCCCTCAGTTCTACCTGCTCAGCCCAAAGCGTCACGTTATACGGTGCACTCGATGCGGGCCTCGCCTACGTCAGCAACGTGGATGGACATGCGCAATATCGCGCGACGTCGGGATTGATAGATGGCAGTTTCTGGGGGTTGCAAGGTGCCGAAGATCTGGGCGGCGGAGCCCGAGCACTTTTTCGCATGGAGCGAGGCTACTCGGTGACCTCGGGCGAAGGATTCAACGATCATCCGATGTACGTGGGACTTCAATCCGAGACCCTCGGGACGCTGACCCTCGGCCACCAATACGACCTGATTCACGACTATTTCGCGCCGTTCACGCTGACAGGGGGAACCGGCGGTACCGCGCTCGCGCATCCGTTTGACAACGACAATGCCAACAACTCCTACCTCGCCGCGAACTCCGTCAAATATGCAAGCGCCTCTCTGAACGGGTTCAGCTTCGGCGGCATGTATGCATTCTCCAGCACTGCAGGCCGGTTCGCGCAGAACCGTGCATACGGCATTGCTGCGAACTACGGCAATGGCCCATTCAATGCCGGTGTCGCATGGATGCACAACAACGGACGCGGCCTCAACGAGGTCGGTGCCTACTCGCCATCGGCATTGCCCGGCAGCGGTCAGACAGTGATCGACGCCAGTGTTCAAAAGCAGGATGCGGTCGCCGCCGGCGCGAGTTATGCGCTCGGCGATGTGACTCTGGCAGGGGCGTGGTCGCGTTCGATCTACACAGGCGTTGCCGATGCGGACAGCGGCAGCGTTTTGCCGTCGATCGGGTTCAGTAACTACGAGATCAGCGCGGTCTGGCAAGCTTCGCCCGCCCTCTCGCTAGCGGGTATGTACGTGTTCTCCGACGCTTCTTCGGCGCATTGGCACCAGGGCGCGCTGCAGGCCGTCTATCAACTGTCGAAGCGTACGGACGTGTACGCGGAAACGATCTATCAGCACGCGTCATTGGGCGCGCCTACCGTGATCAACACCAACGATCCGTCAAGCAGTCAAAACCAGTTGCTCGTCGGCACGGGCATCCGGCACCGCTTCTAGGGCTGGATGATGTCGGCTTACGACGCCGCGAAGCGCGCAGCACACGACGCTACTCCGCAACCAGTTGTTCGTTTTGAGCTGAACCGGCCGCTTGCCGGATAGAACGGACGCTGCATATGCGGTCAACGACTCGGCGCGCCGCGCTGAATTCGCCCGTCAAGGCATCGACTTCCGTGTTGAACGGCCGGCCGCTGCCGATATCGAAGCGCGGCGCAAACGCCGCTGCGGTGTTCCCACTTTGCTGGCCGCTGTCGTCAAATGAATTGAAAAGATTGCGACTTACACGAAGTTGTCTCTAAATCTTTGGGCGTTGTCGCCGGTTTTGCATAGCCGGGGTGGCCGGTTACTGCTCGATGAACATGCGCCACTCCGGGAACTGCTCGAAAAAGCTCTCGCCCACATAGACATGATAGACAACGGGCGAATTCGTGCTCGACAAGGTATGGGGCGTACTGAAGGTGGAAAGCCCTAGGTCAATGCCGCTGGTGCTCGCCCATGCAGTCAAATCGTCCAGCAGGTTGCCCGCTTCGTCGCGCGATACTCGCAATTTGATCGGCTTCATCGCCAGTTCCGCAGATGCTCAAGATCGTCGGATGGATATCATAATCGAAGCGCCGGGTAAGTCATACGCGGGGCAACCGGGAGATGCCCGTGGTGCTCGATCGCGCGCTTTCCGGCATTAGCCTACCTCAGGCAGGTCCGCCGGGTCCTCATTTGATCGCGGTCCGTGCCAGCCGAACAATTCGCGGGATTGGTGCGGTGCAGCAGATGGTGTTACATTGCTAGCCTTTCCTCCTCGTGCGCCGCGTTTTGCGCTTCCCTATCGCACGCTGGTTCTGCGGGCCGTGTTCATTGCCCGTTGCGATCCTTCATCTCGTGCCTGCCCCGCAGCCGGCAACCGCTGGTTTCGCGATCGCCGGGCAAACCCCTTCAGGAGAATGTATGGCAAAGGTTGATCCGTGCAATTCAGGTCCAGATACAGCTGCATCAGCGCCGAAAGCGTCGGCCCGGCGCGCATCGAAGAGCAAGGCAACCGCAGGCCTGCTGCCGGTGGATACAGTGTCGCCGGACGAAGAGCAGCAGCGTCAGATGCGCGCACTCATTCAGCTCGGAAAGAAGCGCGGCTACCTGACTCATGCCGAAATCAACGATCACCTGCCGGACAACTTCGCGCAGACCGCTGCCATTGAAACCATTGTCAGCACCTTCAATGACATGGGCGTCGCGGTCTACGAACAGGCGCCTTCAGCGGAGGTGCTGCTTATGAACGATGCGGCGCCGGCAACCATGTTGGATGACCAGGCCGACGAGGAGGCGGAAGTGGCGCTTTCCACCGTCGATTCGGAATTCGGGCGTACGACCGATCCCTTCCGCATGTATATGCGTGAAATGGGCGCGACCGGATTGTTGACTCGCGCGGGTGAGATCGAGATTGCGAAGCGAATCGAAGGCGGCCTCCAGGAAATGATCCGGACGATTGCTGCGTGCCCGGTTACCGTCTCCGCGCTCCTTCTGAGCGCGAAGCAGATTGAAGCCGGTGAACTGCGCATCGACGAACTGATTGACGGAATCAATGAGGAAACCGAATCGGTCGAACAGTCGTCGACGGATTTCGCTGAAGCGCCGCACACCGAGCAGGCCACAGCTGACGATGACGACGACGGCGATAAGCAAAGCGAGATTGAAGACCGGGACACGGCGAGGGCGAACGAAGCGCGCCTGAAACAGCTCACGAGCGACAGCCTCGTTATTTTTGCCCGGGTGCGCGAGCTGTTCGAGCAGATTTCTGGTTCCCATGCTGTGCAGGGTATGGGGCGGGGAGCTGGCGCGGACCTGCGTGAAGCGATCCAGCGCGAGTTGGCGCCCATTCGCTTCACGGCGCGAACGATCGATCGGCTATGTAACGATGTGCAACAGCAGGTCGCACAGGTGCGCGCAGTCGAGCGCCATATTCTGCAAATTGCTGTTGATCGATGCGGCATGCCGCGCGAGAAGTTCGTCGAGTCGTTTCCGGGACGCGAAACTGATCTCGCGTGGACTGAAAGCACGGCGGCAGCGTCGCGCGAGTACGGCGCCGCCCTCGAACGTAGTCTGCCGGCGATTCAGGCTGAACAGCGGAAGCTTCTCGATATCGAAACGAAGGTGGGGCTGCCGTTGCAGCAGTTGAAGAAGATCAACCGGCAGATGATGGCGGCGGAGTCGAAGATGCGGCAGGCAAAGCGCGAGATGATCGAGGCCAACCTGCGCCTCGTGATCTCCATTGCGAAAAAATATGTGAACCGCGGCATGCACCTCCTGGATCTCATCCAGGAAGGAAATATCGGCCTGATGAAAGCCGTCGACAAATTCGAATACCGACGCGGCTGGAAATTTTCAACTTATGCGACCTGGTGGGTGCGGCAGGCAGTCACGCGTTCGCTTGCGGATCAGGCTCGCACGATCCGGATTCCTGTTCACATGATGGAGTCGATCAACAAGCTGAACCGGATTTCCCGTGAGATCCTGCAACAAACCGGACGCGAGGCTCATCCTGCGGTGTTGGCGCAGCACATGGAATTATCGGAAGAGAAGGTTCGCGCCATGTTGAAGATTGGGAGGCAGCCCTTATCGCTTGAGACGCCAGTGGGTGACGATGCTGATGCGACACTTGGCGATATGATCGAAGATCCGACGGCGACGTCGCCCGCCGATGCGGCCGTGCAGGCGAATCTGCGCGCCGCGATCAATACGGCGCTCGACGCATTGTCGCCGCGTGAAGCGAAGGTGTTGCGGATGCGTTTCGGGATCGATACCGCATCTGACTGTACGCTTGAGGAACTGGGCAAACAGTTTGACTTGACGCGCGAACGGATCCGGCAGATCGAAAGCAAGGCGATGCGAAAACTGACGCATCCGAACCGCACCGCCAAGCTACGACCATTTCTCGACGATTAAGGCGCTGACGCGTGCATTGGAGGCTTGTGCCGTTTCGAAGGGGGGCTTGAGCAGTCAATTGTCGACCGGATAGTTGCGGTCCGATACCTCTGGGTCAGGGCGGGCCCGATGCGCGTCGGGCTCCGCGGGACAGTGGGTCATCGTCCGCTAGCGCCGACTCACAACAGGACTGCCTGCTGCAAAAGTTCCAGAGCCTCCAATTCGTCCAGCCGTCCTGTGCGCGCCTTTCCTGCCAACGTCTTGATCAATGCTTCCGCGATTGGCGCGATGCCGTGGAGATTTTCCAGGCTGGTGACCGAAGCGGGGAGTGGGACGAGGTTTTGCTGGGAGATTGCGGCGGGCTCAAGTGCCTCAGGGGTTGCCGATATGACTGTAGGCAGCTCGCCGTCATTTCCTTCAGAAGAGGGACCGGCGGCCTCGGCATGCGCATCGCTTATATGATCATGCGGACCGACGACGATTGCCGTGTTCTCATCTGCGACGTCCGCTGAAGCTGGCGAGACATTTTCCGGCTCGACCGGGACGCCCGTCCGCGCGCGTCGCGTGTGCGCCTTCGGATATGCGGGTTTGCCTGGCGCACCTTTCTTCGTCGCAGGCTCGACCGACACCTGTTGTGCAACGGATCCCCGACTGCGCGAAGCAGGGGTCAGCAAACGTAACACCGACTCGGGAATTTCCATTTCCGAGCGCGGTGTGTCCAGCCAGCCAGTCGGCAAACCAAGACGCTCCGTGAAACGGTTCGCCTCGGCATCGTCCATGCGCTTCTTGCCATATAGCCGATGGGCGGTATTGGACTTAGTCATCGACATGACGACACCGAGGCGCGCCTTGGAGCCGTTGCGACCCGTGAGAACCTGGAGGTTCTGCCGTCGAATGTTTTCAAGCGTGGCGCTGTCGTTTAACGCCAGCGGTTGCTGCCGGGTCGCTTGAGAAGAGGCTCTGGGTTTCGATGATGAGCGTTTTCCTGCCGCATGGGCGCCTGTCGGTCTGGTCAACTGGCCTCGACTCTTTTTGACGGTCACTGGCGACCCGCCCGTTGCTTTTTTTGGCATTTCCGTTTCCTCGGACAGGTTGTCTGCAAGAATGGATTGTTGGCCGCCGTTCGGGGCGGAAGCCGGTATGCGCGTTTGAGACGCAACCTCGGGTTCGCTGTCTGTTTTGATAAAGTCGAGCGGTGACTTCAGACGGGCGATGGTTTCGGGCGCGAGGGCAGGATGGGGCTGGTCAAAGAAACCATGCGGCAGTCCAAGCGTGGTTTCCATATGAAAAGCGGTCTCGGGCGTGAATCTTTCACCCTTCATCAATTCAGCAACTCGCGTCATGTTCGAGTCGAGTCCGAGCGCGATATTCTCTGCACCCACCGCATCGACGAGAAACTGGAACGACCGTGTTTTGAAGATTGACGCAGTCTGAGTGGAGTCTCGAGGAGGCGCCTTCAAGTATGGTTGTCCCGGCCGGTTGGACGGAGACTTTTTCGCGTGGCGAGGTTGGCGTTGTCCGCTGTCCCGAGGTCCCGCAAATCGTCCGCGGGGTTGACCCATAAAATGTGGCTCCGTGCGATCGTTGATGTTTTGGCTGGTGAATTATAGACGAGAGGCAATGTTCGCATCGGATGCCAGCCTGCCCATATAGGGACGGTATACGAGCCGGAAGCGAGCTTCGGGACCGCAACGATGAGCATGGGTGGGTTCAACGAATCTACCTTGGCCTTGGCCGCGCATCGATCTGCAATGCGAAAACGATCGCAATCGGGCACCCATCTATGCCGCCAAGGCGCGATGTTCAGATATCAGCGCGCGCTGTGTCTGTATCAGACGCCGGAGAATTCGCGCATCGGACTGTCTGCGTTGCAGCAGGACATGCCGACGCAGCATTGCTGCCCAGCATAGTTCGACGGCATCCCGACGCGCGGCAATGACATTGCGTA
This sequence comes from Paraburkholderia atlantica, assembly GCF_009362785.1. Taxonomy (GTDB): domain Bacteria; phylum Pseudomonadota; class Gammaproteobacteria; order Burkholderiales; family Burkholderiaceae; genus Paraburkholderia; species Paraburkholderia atlantica. Next base: position 13,466 of record NZ_WHNQ01000056.1, on the reverse strand, counting down.
CAGCATCTGGGTGTCGTCGGCGGCTGCCTCGTCGACTGATAGAGCGTAGTCGACAAGAAGCTCGCCGCCGGTTCGATAGGGACGCGAGCGTGAATGAACACCCGGTCGCCCGTTTCGATGGCGTCGCTGCTGCAAAGACGGGCTCCGGTCTCGAACCTTGGTGAGTGGGTATTTTCAGGGATTTCGGAAATATTCCGGGGTTTCCATCCAACACCCGATCCAACAGTCGCCCCGGAAGCGCGAGATAGTGAAAAAAGTCCGACAGCTAGCGCAAAACAAGGGCGCCGGCATCACCCGGCGGCGTCTATGATTTCTGCCTCGATGTATGGCGTGAGAGGAAAGGCCAAGTGCTTGGGCGTCGGACAGATCTGGCGGCTACTTACCCCCAACCGCCGTCCGAACTCGTGTCACCACGATGGCTACTTTCGCGTGAGGGGCGGTCATCAGTCCGCCGAGCTGTCCTCAAGCGCCTAGCGATAAACAGGCTAACCTGAAATCGAAAGCGAACTCGGGATACAGACGCTGAAACTCGTCCCGTGCCCGGTTGATTTAACATCTATTGTTCTGGGATGGGCCTTGGCAATGCAGCGGCAGTGTAGAGGCCAAGGCCCATGCCTGTCGCAGTCCCCGCTAGATTGTGAAGGATCGCTCGTGTCATCGGATCAAACAGCGTAGGCAGCGCTCTTTCCGGTATCTGGTTAACGCGGATGAAAACGGTTGGTGCTGGTCGCGCTCTGCCACGCGGCGGATCGCGACCAGCGATCGCCTAGGCGCACGCGACGCCTCCGAACGGAGGAAACCCGGATCGCGATTTGTCGCTGCTGGCCAAGCGCCGATCCAACGCCGCGGCCACGACCTGCACATTCGGCTCGGCGATCATCTCGAAGTGGTCGCAAGACACATCGACGACATCCAGCCCGCCGCGAGCGACGTGCTGCCACAGCGTCAACTGATTGTTACGGTACGACAGCGTGGACGTCGCGTGCACATAGACGATCGGTCCAGCGTGATAGGGCCTTGGCCGATACGTCGTCATCGCTACCCGCAACGTCTCGCGCACCGTCCGTAGTGCCGGCGGCATCATCGCGTTGTGGCTATTTGGGCGGTGTGCCATGCGTCCATTGCGCATGCGCAAATAATCTACGACATTCGCGAGTCTGTCCTTCACGTAGTGCGTAAGTTGCGCCTTGGGGACGGCGCGCAGCCTGCGCCAGTGCCAGCCGAGGAAGTCACGGTTGTGCCGCAGCCAGGCCCGCCACGGGAGGCAACGCTCGTGCGCATAGGTATCGATCAGGCACAGCAATTCCATTTGCTCGCCGGCGCGGCTTAGCTGTTGCGCAATCTCGACCGCAATCAATCCGCCGAACGAGTAGCCCGCCACCGCGTAGGGTCCCGTCGGCTGCACGCTGCGCATCTGTCCGATGTAGCTGGCCGCGATTTCGTGAACGCGCCGTTGTGCCGGCTGCTCGCCGTCGAGGCCTCGTGCCTGCAGCCCGAACATCGGGCGCGGCGTCTGCATCGCCGCGATGAGCGCCGAGCATTCCATGACGGTGCCGCTCACCCCGTGTACCAGGAAGAGCGGTGTACCCGTGCCTGCTCGTATCGGTACGACCGTCGGCGAAGACTGCGGCACTCCGGGCTCATCGATTGCCGCGGCGAGGCGCGCAATGGTCGGTGCGATGAATAGTGTCGCGAGCGGCAGCGTGCGCCCCGTCGACTCATTCACACTGGCAAGTAATCTCGCCGCCAGCAACGAATTGCCACCTAGTTGGAAGAAGTTGTCGTCGCGACCGATCGGAGCTATGTCGAACAGTCTTTCCCAATGCGACTGCAAGTGCCGTTCGAGATCCTCCCGGGACTGGCCCACCGGCGCCAGTTCGCGCGTTGCCGAGTTCAGCGCCGGGTGACGCCGAATCGCGTCCAGACACTCGGGATTGCGCAGCGCCGCCGTGTTGCGCACCGGCAGGCCGCTGATCGCGTTGCGTGCGGCCGCTTCCGACGGCTTGCCATTGTGCGTAACCGGCAACGCATCGACGGCGATGATGCGGTCGGGCACGTGCGCCGGAGATGCGCGACGTGCAAGGTCGCGGCGCACACGGGCGGCCAGCGCTGCGTTCAGCTGGAAGCCTTCGCGCAGCACGAGCATCAACACCGTACGCTGATCCGTTGGGGCTGCGTTCGAAGAGCCAACCGTCATATTGCGCAACGACTGCTGAACGACCATCGCGTCGCGGATTTCCTCGATGTCATCCAGTACGCGATAGATCTCGACCGGCCCGACGTTGACGCCGCGCACGTTCAGGACGCCATCGGTGCGGCCATGCAATCTCGCAGTGCCTTGCGGCGAAAACTCGATCAGATCGCCGTGAGTCCAGACGCCCGGATTGCTCGCGAAATACGCGGCGTGAAAGACTGTGCCGTCCGTGTCGCCGAAGAAGCCGAGTGGACGTGACGGAAACGGGTTCGCGCACACCAGTTCGCCGATCCCGTCGACGGACTCGCCCTGCGAGCGGGCCTGAACGTCAAGCGCAAGACTCTTGCATTGGGCTTCGCCTGCGTAGACCGGCAGGTTGGGATTGCCTAGCACAAAGCAGCCGATGATGTCCGTGCCGCCCGAAATCGACTGCAAAGGCAGCGGCTTCACGTGATCACGCACCCAGGTGAACTGTGGGTCGAACAGCACTGCGGCCGTCGACATCATCGCGCGCAGGGCGCTTAGATTGAGCTGCCGCCCTGGCATCAGCCCAGCGTCTTCGCTCATCTTCAGATAAGCGGGACTTGTGCCGAACACCGTGGCGCGCTCGTCGGCAACAAGGCGCCATAGCGTATCGACCGTCGAGATCGGGCCATCATAGGTGACGATTTCGACGCCGGACGCAAGCGCCGACAACTGCCAGTTCCACATCATCCATGCGCAGGTGGTATGGAAGTACATCCGGTCGCCGGGCCGCAGATCGCTATGCAGCCGATGCTCCTTCAGATGTTCCAGCAAAGTGCCGCCCGCACCGTGCACGATGCACTTGGGCTTCCCGGTGGTGCCCGACGAGAACATGACAAAAAGCGGGTGGTTAAACGGGAAGCGCCGCCATTCGAACGATGCGGCGTCGCTGTGCTCGACCAGTTCATCGAGCGAATAGATTCGTTGCTTGACCGCATCTGGTAGGGCGCCATCGTCGAGACGGACAATACATTCCAGCGACGGCAAAGCAGCCGCCAGCTCGCCGATCTTGGTCGCGACCGGTACGCCCGTGTCGAAAGTCTGCGCCGCTGCGTGCGCGAACAGCAGGCGCGGCGAGAGCGGTGTGAAACGATCGAGGAGCGTCTCGACACCCATCTCCGGTGCGGCCGTCGACAGCGTTGCACCGAGCGCGGTGACCGCCAGCGCAGTGACGACCGCTTCAGCGTCGTTGCGCATCACACACACTACGCGATCCCCCTGGCGCAGTCCCAATTCCGTGAGTGCATGCGCGAGACGCGATACGCGATCGCGCAGCTCACCGCGAGTCAGATGCACTCGCCGGCCATCGGCGTGACAGGCTGTCAGCGCAGGTGCCTCGGCCCTTGCTACCGACAAGCTCAAGAGGTTGTCGGCGTAATTCAGTTCGAGTTCCGGGAAGAACTGTGCGTGCTCGCATTCGTCGCCGACGCACACGGGTTCGAGACTGCCGGACCAGTCAAGACCTTCAGACCATTGCACGAAGACTTGCCAGAACGTTCGATATGCCCGTACCGAGAAATCGTGCAGCGTTTCGTAGCTGTCGAAGATCTGGCCCGTGTGCGCCTGCAAGGCTGCGGTGAACGCGGTCATTTGAGAAGTGGCGGCGCACTCGGGGGTATTGGTGAAAATGGGGGCGCGTTCCGGGATTGCACCGGGGTTAGGCGACGCACAGGGCAATTGCAGGCGATCCATATTTCCTCCATGCAAATGCAGAAAGAGACGGATTTAAGATGCCCGTTTATAGTCAAATTAAAGCTATTGAGCCGCCTTCTTTTTCTATTGGCGAAAACGTACTTTTAGAAGCGTTTATTGGGCACCTGAACCTTGATGAAAGCACTGTAACCTGGCACGGCGGAGAACGATGCTAAAAGGTAAATTTGCCAACGCTTTTCGCGTACGTGTTGCTTCAGATCAATCTTCCCGTACGCTCTCAAACGGGCAAGCACGCGGGAAAATGCGCCGGCCATCTGAACCCAATTGATCCCTTTAGCATGGAGGCCCGGATGCAGCGGCTCATAGAAGGTGACGATCACAGGGAGGTGGCGAGGCCAATCCAAAGGCGTCTCAATTGCCCAAAGATAGCCCTGTATGACCATCCCCCCGATTGGGACGCGGTGTAAGCGGATGTCAACGGGAGATGAAGTGGTGACACAACTGGCTCAAGCACGCGACGAGTCTTGTCCAATTCAATTTTCGGCGCTTGCGCCGCTTCCAGTACGCGAGGTCGAGCGTACTCGCCAAATCTGTCAGCAAACGAATCTGTATTATCCACCGACGAGATCCTCGGATTAACCTAAAAACCGCAGGTAAAAATTCGTTATCCATCACCTTGCGTTTTCCCGGACGGAACGGGTCTAAACTTTGACTTAATGAAACAATGGATGCATCCAATGCGTCGTTGCAGTGAGGAAGACCGATTATGATCGCGTTGGAATAATCTTTGAACTGTTGCTATTATATTAGGTCGTTACGTTATTGACTTTGGCCTGACCCACGAAGAGTTCCTGAGGTGTTAGTGATATCAAAGTCAACTACATGTTCGCGCAGACATCGGCAGGGTGAGGAGGAATTTAGCCAGCTACCTCAAGGACTAAATTAACTGCCGCTGTGCCCGATTCACAACTGAATGCGAGACGCCAGTGCTCTGAAGCGAGCAATTAGGGCCGCTGCGGGCATGGCTTTGCCATAGAGGTAGCCCTGCAAGTAGTCGATGCCCATGTCCTTCAAAGCGTGCGCCACCGAGGCGGTCTCAACGCCTTCAGCAACCAGACGAAGGTTGAGTGTCTTGGCCGCTCCGACCAACGTTTTGACCACGACTCGCGAAGTCTGGTCGACCTCAATTGCCTGGACGAACGAACGGTCCAGCTTGACCGTCGATATTGGGAAGGACGTCAGGTACGTCATGTTCGCAAAGCCGGTGCCGTAGTCATCCAACGCGATGCGACCCCCGTGGCCACAATCCGGTGCAGAATACGCTGGGTCTCCTCGACATCTAGCACCATCGCGCCTTCAGTCAATTCCAGTGAGAGCCGCCCGGGATGCACACCCGTTTCGGCGAGCGCGCGCGAGGATGTCTTCGACATCATCGTGCTCGAGCTGGCGTGGACTGACGTTCACGCTCATGAAGAGTTTGTCCAGCCCTGCCTTTTCGAATTGCTGCAACTGCGCGAGTGCTTCGCGTAACGTGAACGCACCCAGCTCAATGATAAAGCCACTGCGCTCAGCCACTGGAACGAAGTCTACCGGCAAACAAAGGTGCCGCTGGGCTGCCGCCACCGCATTAGCGCCTCGCAACCCTTAAGCTCGCCGTCGGGGCTCACCAAGGGTTGGTAGTACACCATGAACTCGCCGTTCCGGTACGCCGCCGCCAAGGCTTCCTGCTCGGCCACCGCGCCCTGCGGCTCGTACTTAGCCAGCTTGTCCGTTTTCGACAGGTCAAGCCCGACTATCCAAAGTTTGTGCGAGTCGACGGCCCGAAACACCTTCGCCTGAAACGGCACCCTGCCGCCATTTTTCGCGCGGAACGCCACCATTATTTCCGCCAGTTGGCCCGTGCGGGCGCGGCGAATCGCGTCCCGGAAGCGGGGCGCGCTGCTGACCCTCGACGAGCGACACGACGTCGCGCCGCCGTGCGAGGGCGCCGGGCGCCATCATTGCAAATGCTCCTGCGCTGGCGTACTCAATTGCACCCTTTTCGGAGACGAGAAAGGCCGCGTCCGCCGCACACTCCGCGAGTGACAGTGAACGTTCAGTGCGCCGACACAGGAGCGCTCCACCGAAAGCCGGCCCGCAGCGGGGCACGACCAGACATGAGTACGGTTCACGGGTGGCTTCCGACCGTTGATTTGTCTGACTATAACCCATTTCATCACTGTACCGCACAGAGCGCGGCCAATTCGCTGTCCGCCGGCCTGAGTACAACCAACGGCAACGTGGCATCACTGTCGACGTTGAAGTTGGCGGAGCAGGTGTGATTCAGAAAGCGGGCGCTGTTGCCACCCCGGTTGCCGTCGATCACACGCCTACAGACCGAACGCGAACATGTGCCCAGTCTCCGAGCGTTGACGAAGGGCGGTGCGCGGCCAACTGGTCAATTCCCCCTTGTACTCGATGACGCTGTAGCTCGTGGCGAGCGGTTGCAGCGCGAACAGTCCTCTGCCATGCATGGGAGAACGTCGCGCGGGGATGCGGCGCAATCGCATGGTGTCGCCTCCGTCGGGTGCGTCGGTCAGTCAGGGCGATTGGTGGCGCGCGGAACCACATCGCTTTGCCCATTTTCATTGTTTGTCTTTTCTGTCAATAGTGCAACTAACGGTCAAGACCCCCATACCACCATGTTCGGGCTTCGCCGCAAGGCCCAACTGACAAAAAGATCACCAAGCCGGGTTGCAGTCGCGCCGGGATGCACGTGGTTAGCACCAGTTAGCGAGACCTGACTGCTCAGGTCGGGCGGCCGAAGCAACGAGAAGGTCGCACGCCACTGCGCGCACGCCTAGCGGTTCATCGACCGTAAGCCGTAGATCTTCTCGACCGCCAGGAGAAACACGATTGGTATCAGCATCTGCACGTACTGATCGCGGCGATGGAAGGATCGAACTGGTTTTGCAAATACGACAGCATGACGACAGGCAGCGTCGTTGTGTTGGCGCTGCCGAAAAAGTAGGACACGCCGAGGTTGTCGAGCGAAATCAGCACCGAGAACAGCGCGCCGGCGAAGACACCCGGCGAGATCAGCGGCAAGGTCACGTGCCAGAAGCGTCGCCAGATGCTTGCGCCCAGCACCGACCCCGCTTCGCCGAAACCGGGGTTCAGGTTCTTGCATGCGGCGATCGTCGTGCGCAGTACATACGGCACTGACACTCACGTGTGCGTGATCAGCAACGCGGCGAACGAATTGCCGATGCCGAGCTCCGACAGGTAGTACAGCGACGACAGCTCGACCACCAGCGGCGGCACCGCGATCGGCGACAGCAGGACCGGCGTCGCCGCATGACCGATGCGTGAGCGCGTGTTCGCAAGCCCGAGGGCGGCCGGCACCGCGAGCATGATCGCGAGCGCGGTCGATGCGCCGGCCAGCAGCAGGCTCGTGATCAGCGAATCGGTGAACGGCTTGTATTCGATGAAACGCCGATACCAGCGTAGCGACAGTCCGCCGACCGGCACCGCGACCGATTCGTCAGTGTGAACGACGCCAGCACGAGGATCACGATCGGCGCCAGCAGGAACACGACGAATAGCGCGATATACAACGCCAGCGCGCCGTTGCCGAGCTTTTCGAACAGTCGGGAGCTGGGTGAGCGTGCTCATCGACCTGCCGCCTTGCCCCGGCCGATCAATCGTCCCTGCGCATACAGGCAGATCAGCACGATGATCAGCAGCAGATTGCCCGTCGCGCTCGCGAGTCCCATGTCCTGCGACTGGCTGAACTGCTGGAAGATCAGAAGCGGCAGCGTCACGATACTGCCGCCGCCCAGCAGTAGCGCACAGATGAAACTGCCGTTGACGATCATGAAAACGATCAGACACCCGGTGATGATCCCCTCGACCGACAGCGGCAGCGTCACCACCACGAACGCGCGTAACGCGCCGGCGCCGAGCACGCGCGCCGACTCTTCCAGACGCTGATCGACCGAGCGCAGCACGGGATGATCGACAGCACCATGAACGACACCATCACGTGCACGTTGCCGACATAGACGATCACGGGGCTTCGCGTCATGCGCAGCGGCCGCTCGATGATCCCCAGCGCGAGCAGCGTGTCGTTGATGAGACCGTGGCGCGCGCGCAGCACGTTCCAGCCGAACGTGCGCATGATGCGACGTGAGAAGCGGCATGATGAGCACGAACATCAGCGGGCTCGCGAAGCGCCCCGCACGCCGCACCATGAACCACGCGACGGGGTAGCCGATCACCAGACACCACAGCGTCGTCAGCACGCTGACCCTCAGCGTTTCGATCATGATGCCCACGTAGTACGGATCGGTGAACAGCTTGTGGTAGTACGCGAACATGAAGGCGGAATGGGTGCCCTGAATCGCCGAGATGCCGACGCTGCGCATCGCGTTTTCGTAGAGCGGCATGCCGAAGAAGGTCGCCAGCACGAGGAGCGCCGGCGCGCACAGCATCGCGTACGGCGACATCCATCGACGCGTGCGGTGGCTCGCGTGCGGCAGCGTGGCGAGCGTGCTCATCGGGCGTCCCCTTCGCCGGGTTCGCGCTCGAGAACGACAAGATCGTCGGGGCCAATCGACACACTCATCGGATGACCCGCGTCGAGGGCCGCTGTGCACGCAGCCTGCTGATAGACGCTGACGGTCTGCCCGAGCGAGGGCGCATCGATGCGGTACGCGTGCTGCGAGCCGCGGAACACCCGCGCGGCGACGACCCCATCGAAGCGGATATCGTCGGGACGCGGGTCGCCGACGCGCAGCTTTTCCGGCCGCACCGCGACTTCGCCGCTCGCGCCCGCCGCGAGCGGGCGGTTCAGCGCATGCGCGACGCGACACGTAGGCGTCGCAGCGGAGCGCACGTCGCCGCGTGCGTCGCGGATCGCAATATCGAGCCAGTTGCGTTCGGCGCGCACGACCGAAAACGGCAGGATATTGGCCGCGCCGAGAAACTCCGCGACGAAGCCAGTGCGCGGCCGGTCATACACTTCGTTCGGCGTGCCCGATTGCAGGATGCGCCCGTGATTCATCACGACCACACGGACGCTCATCGTCAGCGCTTCTTCCTGGTCGTGCGTGACCATCTCGCTCGTGATGCCGAGCTTGCTCTGCAGCGACTTGAGTTCGAACTGCATGTTCTCGCGCAGATTCCTGTCGAGCGCGCCGAGCGGCTCGTCGAGCAGCAGCACCGATGGATTCGTCACGATCGCCCGTGCGAGCGCGACGCGCTGCTGCTGTCCGCCCGACATCTGCGCGATGCGGCGCTCGCCGTAGCAGATACGGTTCAGCGCGCAGTGTGACGCACCTCTCGTCAAGGTGCTAGGTTGAACCGGGCTTGCGCCGCGCGGCTTTCACCCGGTGCGCCAAGCTCTTGCCGAATTTCTCGCACCAGCATCGGATCGTCTCTTAGCTCACGGTCACCCCGCGCTCAAAGAGCAACTCCTCGATATCGCGCAAGTGCTCAACTGAAAGCGGAAATAACAGCGTACCGCGCAACTGATCACTGCGGTGGGAAAACGGTGGCCGTGATAAACCGATTTCGATCTCTTCATCGCACGATCTAACCGGTCACCTCGCTAACCTGACAATGCCTCCGCCTGAGCTGCGTAACTAGTTTCGCAATGGCTCCAGGGGTTTTCACGATTTCGCCTACATACCGCACCTCGCCAGCCGTGTCGGCAACCCGCCACGGCAATCGTTTCCTGATGTACATCCAAGCCCACGTACTTGCTAAACTTGTTCATGACCTATACCCTCAATGCGGCTTTGAGCCGCCGTGTAACCCACCTCAAGCTTAATCCGCGTACCTTGAGTGCGGCAGGTCCATACCTGATGTCTAGGCGAAGTTTTGCGCCTCCTCGAGTAAGATCTCGCGCATCCAGATGCTTGCAGGATCACCATTGTGTAGCGAAGGCCATTGAATTGCTTCGGTAAATGAAGAAAGTGGCAGAGGCACTTCTGCGATCCGCAGAGGGGTTAGTTCTGAAAAGTGCTCGGCCAATCTCAAGGGGAGCGTAGCGATACGGTCGGTACGCGACAGGATGGAAGGGACGACACTGAACGTGGGCACGACAACCTCCTCGCGCCTTTTCAGACCGAGATCGAGCAGGAAAAACTCTTCGATCGAGGGCCTGCGCGCCCGCCCGAACCTCACCGTTACGTGTCCCATCGACATGTACTTCTCCAGCGCAATGCGGTGCGATAGCTGTTTATTTGTCGGACAGCCTACGCAAACGAGCCTCTCCTCAAAAAGAGCTGTCTTGGGATGGGTATCTGCCAGCAGCAACTCCGGCAGGAGCAGAAAATCGACTTCGCCGCGCCGAAGTAGCACACCGGGTTCATCATCTGGGAAAACGAACTCGAAGCTAACAGAGGGCGCCTCCCGCGCAACGCGTTCGACGACCTTCCGGAAATAGACGAGCGTCATAAAATCGGACAGGCAGACCTTGAAGCGGCGATGAGATTTGCTGGGCTGGAACGCGTCGCGCGAAATGATGGAAAGCTGTATGTGCGATAAGGCCTCCCGAACCGGTGCGACGAGTTCCGCCGCGCGCGCTGTTGGGACGAACTCGCGGCCCCTCATGACGAACAGGTCATCTCCGAAATAGTCACGTAGCCGTGCAACGGCAGCGCTCATGGCAGGCTGGCTCAGATTGACGTATTGGGCCGCGGCCGTCAGATTGCGCTCTGTCATGAGCGCATCCAGCGCAACCAGAAGATTGAGATCCAAGCCCTTGAAACGCATATTCAAAAATCCGTCTTATGTGTGACCTAGGTCGGAGCACTTGATAACACTCTTCCGAAGGCCGCAAAGTTGCTGCATTCAAAATTAAGACAATGCTGATCAATTCCACCGCTAACGATTGCCATGCGTTATAGCGTGGACATACAACGGTAAAATGCAGAAACGATGAAGCAACTGACCGGGGCGATGGCGGTCGATCAATCCGCAGGATTCGGAGCGCAGCGCTCACCTACGCGACGCGAACCGGAACATGTCGTTTATGAAGGTTTGCAAAGTTTACGTTCGCTTTGCCAAATTCAGCCGCATTTACGCTGCTTGTCCCAGCGTAGCCTTAACGTCCGTGTGTGCAACGACCAAGCGAGGCGGAATCTCGGCGCGATTCCGTCAGACAACTGGACCGTCCGAGGCTCCATGCGCGCCTCAATAGCGAATCCGCGATAACGGCCGACGATATGTTTCACTGGTTGACCCCACACGATTTCGCGAGCAAGCATCTTTAGCACGGAATTGCCGGGCTCGCCGAGACCGCTGCGACGATTGCCGCGATCGACCGGTGCCAGGTACCCGGCGTTTTCTTGCCGATCGCCTCAGTGGGCAACGGAGCAACTGCGGCGACCGCAGGTGTCTTCGTGTGCGTCAGCGTCCGTGACCATCGACATCCGGACGTGCACTGAAGCGCGGCTCGTCGATCCATGCGGCGAGCCAGTCATGGAGTTGTCCCCAATCGTCGGCAAGGTCGAGTTCAAGTGCGTGTAATCCGCTGTGACTACCGTCGTCGCCCTTGCCAATGCACGCATAGATTGTCCGTGCGCCATTCCACCAGGCGACCAGGCCATCGTCCCGGCGGGTAACAAGACTAGCAGGTGCGACAGGCGGGCATCGAACTCTTCGAACCTCATCGCTCGCGTCTCAATGCACGGAGCCGAAGAACGCCATCGCGCCTTCGGCTGGCGTCAGGCCCGCCCTGAAGTACCCCTCAAGCCGGTCCGCGATCGCTTCGTCGAGCGTGAAGGGCGGATGGATGTAGCCCACATTGAACGCATGGTCGTACCAGTCGCTAAGCCACGCGCGCAATTCGATCACATATTGAGGTAATGTATTCAAAGCGTCGTCGTGCATGCAAGTCTCCCTTGGCTGCGGAACGATCAGGCTGCCTTGCGGCCTATCCCCATCTCCGGTCAGCGCCTGTCCGGCGGAAACACATGCCACAAAAAGAAGAGGGAAAGCGCCCCGGTTGGCCGCTCGATCCGAATGCGCACACGGCACGTTTCGCCCGAGCGGGAGCGTTCCAGCAGCACGCTCGCTGTCCGGTCACGCGTCGAGCAGGCAAGTCTTTCGACCTGAGAGCGTAGCGATGTGTTGCCCGCCATGATTTTCCCGACAATGCATGATGAATTGATGCTACGGTCGATCGATGCGCGCGCCCAATCGGCGGCGGCGGAATGTTGCCTCAGGAAGCGCTGATTTCAGCCGTCAGGGTTTTCCGAATTGGAACAGCGTGAAGGGGTCGCTTCACGAAACGGAAAAAAGCACTTTAGTCTGAGCCAGGGGCGGCGAACCCGATCAAGTACCAGGGTGCTGCGTTGCAGGGAACGTACAAACTAGGTCCGGGATTTCCCGCGAACTAGCGGCCTTCGTCGCGGACGAATGGAATGATGCCCTGTCGGTAAGCGCTGTGATCTCGTCACACGGTCTTGCATGGCGTCCGGCACTTGCTCGCCGCGAAAGGTTGGCTTCATGGGATTCGTGCAATCCGTATGAGTCAGTTGCCCAGTTCGGCGAGTCCATGAACATCGCCCTCGCGCTCGACCAGGCGCAGACACGTGTCCAGCTTCTCGCTGCTGCCGTCAAGCAACCGGTCACCCAAGGCCCGGTCGTTCGACTTGCCCAGCAAGTTATGTAGTACATGGTATGCCACAAGAAGGTGGTACATGGAGCACGCAAATCATTCGCTCACCCTGACAGCGACGGGCACGGCGATGCAGATCCGCAATGGCCAGCCCGAGTTTCTCACCGACATACGAAAGCGGTATGCCGTCAGGGGGCGCTTCAGAAAACGGAAAATAATCTATGATCGCCCCCGTTTTTGCAACGCTGAATGGATGCATGGATGGCTTGCGTAAATCTATTCGGCGTCGTTGTGGGGATCGCTCCCCGCGCCACGATGAATTCGCGCCTGACAGTCCTAAAAAGCACGTCGGCTTTGCGGTAAGCCGATATTTTCCACAGGGTGTCCGTCAGGCCGGTGTGCCGTTCATGTCATCAGCTTCAACAGTCGCAAAACCAGGTGGGACGGTTCAAATTGAGGTCTCAGGCCTCAACATGGTGGTGTTTAGAGTGAACGAGGCATGGTGCGCCGACAATGCCCACGCGATACGCGCGAATTTGTTGGCCAGTGCACAAGCGACCACGTTGGAATGCCGCCTAGCAAGCATCGAACGGACCCACTCGGCCAGTGGACCAGCCTTGTTGGAAACCCTGTGCATGTAGGTCCGTGCGCATTGAACGAGGAGTCTACGAATATTCGCGTCCCCCCTCTGATATGACTCCCGGTGTCAATCGGGATCGGTTTTGAACTTTGCATTCACTGTCATTTCCGATGTTTCCAAATTCCCTGAGGGCGGCGTAGCAGTAACTCTCGACGGTGGATCACGCTGATATTCGCGGGTTGGGTACCGCATTACGGTGGTCCGTCTCATGAGCCTGCCGCTGACTTGCTTCGCAAGCCGACCTGATGTCGTTGCTAAAAGAGGACGCGGGTTGCTCGAATACCGGGCTGCGCCGCTCTCAGGAAACTCTCCGCCTGCTGTATGAGTTCCATGCTTCGCGGATGTCA
>NZ_WHNQ01000055.1 GCF_009362785.1 Paraburkholderia atlantica | reverse complement strand
GAGCGCCAAACTTCTCGCGCCATCAGCGGATCGTCTCATAGTGACCGCGACACCCCGTTCGAGCCACACCTCGTCGACGTCCAGAAGGCTCAGGCTGCCCCGAAAACCTCACCGACCCGCCCAGCTGATGACGATGGCAGGGAAGCTGTGCCCGTGATGAAGCGATTTCGTTTTCTTCACCACTTCATTCTGTCGCTGGCCTACCGTCAACCTGACAATGCCGGTGCAAGTTGAGAGGCGCCACTAAGTGCAGCGTTCCTCTGTGAGGATTAAAAAATTCCTATATAACCCATCAAAAAAATTTGATGGCGTGTAGCCGGTCTACTGGTTATCAAATTCGGCGCAGGGTTCGCAGATTGCGTCAAAGCGGCTCGCCGCAAACCCGGCCGCACATAGCATCTTGACGAAGTCTTCGTTACGTTGCTCGGCGAGCGCTATCTCCTCCCTGGCGGGCAGTCGGCCAGCACGGCGTCGAACTCGACATCCTGCTGCAGAAACGTCGCGATAAGGCCGCGTAGCAGAGCGCTTGTTCAACCGCGTGCTGGTAGCCTGTCCCGACGCGCCACGAAGGATGGTCATCGAGCAGTTGCGCAGCTATCCGGCCGCGAAGGCCGAAATTCCCGAACTGGCAAAGATCAAACGCGTCTTCGTCAAAGCCAGTGCTCGGGTGAACTACTGCGCCGAAGACAGCCATCAACCTACGGGTGAGCGCGAGCGCCGGATGCGTGGTTTCCGCGATCCTGATCGCACACAAGCGTTCTTATCGAGCTTAGCACCGATTCGTCAGCACTTCGCGCTCAAGCGGCATTTACTGCGTGCATCAGTGTATCGCGAACAACTCGCCGCACGCTTTACCGGGTGGCATCGCTTCACTGGGCCCACCCAAGATCCGTCCAATTTCTGAGGAAATGTACCTCCTCTGCGCTCTTGCGTCTGGAATGCCTTGACGTGACAACGCCTGCGAAGCTGCCATCTAAATTCGCGGCAGTTCCGGGATATGCAGCCGTATCCCTTGTCCTCTGGGCCTCAAGCCCGTGTTTTATGAAGTCGGCAGGCGACACGAAGCTACGCGGGCTGAGGTGCAAATAGGAGTTCTGTCACGACAAGGAAAGTGCGAACGCGCTCTATACGGCGGTGCGTAACGAAATGAACGGCGCGTAGGTCTGGCAGGCGGAGCTGGGTGGCATGTGGGTGATGGCGCCAGAGTGGGTGTTGAGTGGGGCGTATATGTACATGAAGGGCAATCAGGTAGTCGACAACAACCATGCACATCAGCTCACCGCCACGCTGAAGTACTTCCTGTCGAAGTGAACCAGCGTCTGCGTGGCTGCCGTCTACCAGCGGACAAACCAAGGGGCGAACGCACAGATCAACGACGTGATGGTCGCGTCGAGCGGTCCGTCGCAGCTCATCGGTCGCGTCGGCTTGCAGACGAGGTTCTAAACGACATCTGGACGCCCTCTATGCTGATTGCAACGTCAACGCGGGGTTAGGCGGAGAGCCGGTGTCGGTGCGGGACGTTCGTGCGTTACTGGCGGACGGTCCAGCCCGCTGCGAAGAAATTAAGACGCTCAACGTCACCTACTTTTCACTTGAACTAGAAACGAAGAGCGCGCGATAGAAACTAAGCCGATTGCGTCGTTGGCGAGATCGTTCTTTTGATTGCGCACGACGGCGACATAGTGGTAGCTATAAAAAACTCTACGAGTTTCGCCATTCGATTGAATCGCGCTCAAAGATATCAGAGAGATATCGCCGTGAGGCTGAAATCCCGCATTGTTCAAAATTTTCTTCGTGTTAGCGTAGCAGCTGGAATCTGGCCCCGTTCCGGTCGTCGGATTAATCGGACCCATCGAGTCAGTGCGTTGGGGAGATTGCAAAGAGTCGTAGGCCGCTCTGCTCAATCGCTTGGGTGACTGCCCCCGTGCGCGTAACTAGAGTCGAAGCCGATAACCATCAACCGTGAATCGCGTCGCGCCAGGTATTCGTCGAAACATGTCCGCGTACAGGCATTGGCGACGGTGAGTGACGACGCTGCAAGCCGCAGTGCGGCCTGGACGCTGGGCAAGTTCCGCATGCATAACAGATGTGAACCGTTGCTAAACGTCGTGAACAAGAACGAGCCGACGCGGCTTACAGGCCCGAACCCAAAAGGGCACGCAACTGGATGCTCCTTTGGTTTGTAGGAGTACGTCGTCATAATGCTGCGGGGAAAGGACGGGCGCTAAACGGGCAGGCTCGCTGCGAGGTGAAGTTCAGCCCACTTGCGGGCCGGCAGGAACGGGGACGCGGTAAACCCGTTCTCCGCCATCGGTCTGAAGCCCGGACCGTGGCAGGTAAGTCGTGAGGCAAGCTGTGGGGAGCGGGTAAGAGAACGCGGAAAAAGCGAATGCGGGGCAGTAATCGCCCGGACAGGGGGCAAAAAAATTTGCCCCGACCTGAAAAAGTGCTGATTTCCGTGTGGTGCAGCTGTCGTAGACACGCACCTGAGGTCGCATGGAGGGCAGCTTGAGAGTGGCCAGCGTCAGCTGCTTCGGCGGTCTTCGCCTGGGCAAGCGGCAGACCGACGACGCGAGGGTTTGTGAAAGCTTTGTGCGGTTCAGGCGAGGCCGGCGTCAGTGCGACGCTTAACGCGGTGCTCGAGTCGAGGATTAAGGCAAGCGCCCGTTTGTGCGCACTGATCGCTGGGACTGTTCCGCGACCGAATGATTTCGTGGGGCACCGTTGTCTTTCAAGCTCTTCATGAGGCTGACGCCGATGCTGTGTGAACGAGCAAAGGATCTTCCTCATGATGCGCACTAGCTCCCCCGGATTGGACGTAACGGCTGCTGATTGGCGATCCGAGACGACACGGCAGACTGGACGACCGAGGAGTTCGCATAATCGAATCTCAGAGACGGCCGCCCGTCGCAGCGCTTGAGAACGAGCAAAATTGCCATCCGTGGAGCAGGCGGGATTGTGGATTGCAACCCTGAGCGGCTGCCTGATTCGCCACGATGGTCCCTGCTGCGGGTGCAGCGGTCATCAGGAGAGGCTCTTTCTGCACGAAATCAGCAAGATGTTTTGCATCTTCAATTCAGGATACGAGATGTGGGAAAAAGCCCGACCTTTAGGCCGGGAAGGATGTCAAAAGGTGTGATCGCGAGCGGCGTCAGAAAATTTCCCATCATGTTGCCTCTTTTTTTTAATATCGCGAAAGGATTGATTCTGCAAATAAAAATCTAACAGCGCGCGGTTATCACGCCAGGCAGTCGGATAGCCTTCTGGGAAAACAGCAGGACAATTAGCCCGATGCACCATTTCGCTGCAATCATCCTCCAATAGTTTGGCTAGACGCATGGAAGAGATTTCAGCTTGGGCTGTTTTTTTGAAGATTTCCAGCGGGACAATTTGGCAGCCCAGGAGTTCTGCCAGTAAAGAATTATTATAGGGAACAGGATTGCAAGGCTGCAGATAACTCTTTGGAACTTTAGTCAAGGCGTTCACTACCAATGCGTCGGTTAAAATATCAACTGGATTGTAGTTAAGCCCTTCGCCATCCCAGATCTGCTGAATACTTTTGCTTATTTCAATCAACCGCCACCAACTGTAATGTAATCCGGGATCAACGCCTAGAGAGGTGCTGCCCAAAACGTAGCTCGGTTCGCATAAGGTAACTGGAAAAACCTGATCGTCGGCTATCCATCGAATGACTCTCCATTTACCCATTTCATTTGGGCATAACCAGAGTACCACCAAGAATCCGGTCGGTTGAAATCGCGAGGATGTTCGTAGAAGCGCGCACCGGCACTCCCAATATATGATAAGTGCTTACTGATACCTTGCATGCAGAATTGCAAGACTTGCAGGAAGCTCATGACCCAATCTTGTCTGATCTGCAAATATGACAGATCATACTCTGTCGAACTGGCACAATTAAATACCCAACGTACTTGTTCTGCCAATTCAACATAAGTTCTACGATCGAGACCCCAATATGGTTCGGTTGGAGAAGCATTCAATATCGTTATATTTTCCAGAAAAGCAGCCTTAATTCGATATCTAATTAAGGCTTCATTAAAACGCTGCTCGGCTGTTTTTTCAGGAGTCCTCCTCACCATTGCCAAAACATGCTCAACCTGTGGATCAGCAGATAGTCTGGCGGTCAAATGTGCTCCGACAAAACCATTGCTGCCGATTACCAGAGCGACCCACTCGCGGAGTCACTCAGTGTTTTAGACTGATAATTGGGATGCAGTTGTGGTCGCAATAAACCCGGGTTTCCTGAACTCAAGGCAACAATATCGGCCGTTTTCCCCCGAAAAAGTGAGGAAGGGCATTGCGGAGTGAGCGCAAGAGAAGGAAGAGCCGTCATAATCTTAGTTCCTTGAATTGTCGCCGGTTTCGCGAGCCTGAACGCATGCAGGCATTCTTGTCGAGTTTCGGTCCGATCCGTCGGCAGCGCGATCCAGTCCGAGCGGGCCAAGCGAATTTCTGAGCTTGAGGTCCGCATAGACCGTGCCAGCATAAGCCGCTGCGAGGTGGCTACTCAGCACATCGGAGTCGGCACGTGCAAGCGGTAGACGGGATGCCTCTACATTCGGAACATCGCGCCGTTTGTCTAGACGTTAGCTTTCGGACAAACCGTTCGTTTTGCGACCATGTTGCAGAGCGCCATCCCCATCAAACGCCGGACAGCCCGACAACGAAAAGGCTCACCGCGTCGGCGCCAAGTCGTCCCGTGAGGATAACGTCGAGGTGTCGGCATCTGAAAGAAAGAGAACCAAGGCGGCGATCGCGACTACACCCTCTCGATCAGTAAGCTTGCCACTGTCACGTTGCTGAATTGGTCGAGTAAGATCGCGTGATGAAGGATGGAAAATCGCTTTATCACGGTTATCGTCTTCCACTGCGGTCATCAGCTGCGCGGTGTGCTGGTACCACCTGTTTCAGTTGAGGCTGCACGACATCGAGGAACTGCTGTTCGAAGCCGAGCTTATCGTCAGCCACGAAACGGTCTGCACGCCGGTGCGATAAATTCGGTGCGTGTTTCGTGCACCGTGCAAGCGGCGCGTCGTGAGCCTTAGCTCTCGAACTCGCGTGCCCAGTGATGCGCGCCGGATCAGCTGCCCATCCCGATAAGACAAGGAGGTAAAGATGCCACACCTTCAAGCAACCGAGTGCGGCGAATTTCCGGGCGTACCAATTCGGGCTTGCCGGTCGCCGGCAGCGCACAGACATTCGTGGCCAGATCAAAATCCTAGCTTTACGATCGCCGTGGACTGCCCCTTCGAGGGAGTTAATAGAGTGCGAGAACCACATCGTGGCGCCTTGATGCCATCGCCCGCAACAGGCACCTGATTGCGGACGAAGCCCCTTTCATTCGGACTTGGCCTCTGTGGGCATGCCGCGAAATGCCTTGAGTGCCCGCACGTGAGAAGCCAGCAGCGTTTCGATACGAAATGTCGACGACGACTCCGCGCAGCTGACGCGGCTGTAACTCGACGTCGCAACGAACGCGGCAATCATATCTGATTGAAGTCGGGCCTGAACTCCGGACCGCCGACGCCCGTCGCCTAAGGCCCCTAATCCCGTCAACTGTCGCGGAAGATGAAGCTGTACGCGCTCAACGCCGGCACGCCGCCCAGGTGCGCATACAGCACGCGCGAGCCGGCCGGAAATTCGCCGTTACACACCTTGTCGATCATGCCGTGCATCGACTTTCCCTCGTACACCGGATCGGTCAGCATGCCTTCGAGCCGCGCGCACAAGCGGATCGCCTCGAGCGTGCCGTCGTTGGGCAGACCGTATTCCGGGCCACCGTAGCGCTCGTCGAGCACGATGTCCTTCGCGGTGATGTCGCGGCCCAGCTCGACGCTCTCGGCGGTCCGCTTCGCGATGCGGGTGATCTGCTCGCGCGTCTGCGCCGGTTTCGCCGAGGCGTCGATGCCGATCACCCGATCGGCGCGGTCGTCGGCGGCGAAACCGACCACCATGCCCGCCTGGGTGCTGCCCGTCACAGAGCACACGACAATGTAGTCGAACTTGAAGCCCAATTCGGCTTCCTGCTGGCGCACCTCTTCGGCGAAGCCGACGAAGCCGAGCCCGCCCAGCGGATGATCCGAGCAGCCCGCAGGAATCGGATACGGCTTGCCGCCGGCAGCGCGCACGCTGTCGAGCGCGTCTTCCCAGCTCTTGCGAAAGCCGATGTCGAAGCCGTCCGGCACGAGCCGCACGTCGGCGCCCATCATGCGCGACATCAGGATGTTGCCGACACGGTCGTACACCGCATCCGGGTAGTTGACCCAGTTCTCCTGCACGAGCACGCACTTCAGGCCCAGATGCGCGGCAACCGCCGCGACCTGGCGCGTCTGGTTTGACTGGATTCCGCCGATCGACACGAGTGTGTCGCAGCCCTGCGCGAGCGCGTCGGGGATCAGATATTCGAGCTTGCGGGTCTTGTTGCCGCCGAACGCGAGGCCGCTATTGCAGTCCTCGCGCTTGGCATAAAGCATGACCTTGCCGCCGAGATGCACGCTCAGACGGTTCAGCGGCTGGATCGGCGTCGGCCCGAAGGTGAGCGAGTAGCGGGGGAATCGTTGCAGGTTCATCGAGGCTCCGTGGTGGGTGATTTCCGAGAGTTCATGGTAAGAGGCCAGTTCAAAGATGTGACTCCTCTCCTTTGAATATGTTCCAGTAGATGAGCGAGCAAGCAAAAACTGACGAATGCTTGCTTCATAATATAGCCGCGACGGTCGATGCCGATACGACGACGTCGGACGTTGCAGAGCCACGCGTGAGTCCGTGCTGCCAACCAGCGGAATTTGCTGAGACCGTTACCATCGTCGGTTCTTCGCTGGGCAATCACTGGCTTTATGCACGATCATGCAAGTGTTGGCGATTTGTCGGTGAGGTAGTCACGATCGCCGCAAATGACCGCGGGCCTGCGAAATGTTCTGCCGCACGCGATGCGTCGGGTATGGCCTGATTTCGCTGCCTTCGTCCGCAGTCCCTGCATTTTCGCCATCATGTGTGTTGTACGTTTCGAGTCCAACGAGGCGGGGACCAGAAATTGGCTACAGCCTTTTGACAGGTTTTTCTCGCTATCGCTCCCGGCGTCGACGGGCATCTTACGTGTTAAAGCGACGATGGGGCGCGGATGACATGCGCATCGCGAGTTACACTGTTTCCGATTTCGAACGATTGATCGTTTCGCTATATGCGAATTGTCGCCTTATCCACGGGCGCAGACCGAGAAGTCCGTGTTTTTGAATAGCCAAAGGTATTCTTTTCAAGGTGTATTAAGTCGGCAAGCCGTGCAATGCTGTTTGTGTTCGCTGGGCGATATGGCATAGTGCGGCTTACTCATCCTATCCAAAGGAAAACAAGCATGGCTACGCTGGAAGCCGTCCAGGCAAAAATCGCAAAGCTCCGAGCCCGGGCAGCAGCGTTAGAGAAGAGAGATTCGGCAACAGCGATCGGGAAAATCCTCAGTATGCTGGAACAGCACTCTCTATCTATTGCTGATATTGAGGCGTCTTTGGGCAGACGACGCGGCCGCAGACCCGGCGCGACCGCACTGGCGGAGCGGGAGGCCTCGGCAACGAAGTACGCCGACCCAAAGACGGGGGCGAACTGGTCCGGTCGTGGCCGAGCACCGGCTTGGATCGCTAAGGTGAAAGACCGCACCAGGTTTTTGGTGACGAACACTACGACGAATTCAACAGCGACTGCTCAGAAAACGCTTAGGTCTGAGAAGAAAGTCAAGGAGCCGCAGCCTCACATCTATCAGGACCCTAGGACAGGAGCGACTTGGAGCGGGCGTGGTCGTACGCCGTCGTGGATCGCAGGTGCCAGAGACCGCACGAAGTTCCTGATCTCCGCGGCCGAGACACCCGCACATTCTCGAAAGGTGGCAAAAGCAGTCCATTCCAGCAAGACAGCTGCTGCGAAGAAAGCCGCAAGCAGGAAGGCAGCAACAAAAAGCCGGCGGAGCAATAAGGCGGCGGAGCAATAAGGCGGCGGCGAGGAATACCTCAGCACCGATGCGGAAAGAGTGCCTCGGAGACTGGTGGTGGCGATTTGTCGGCTATCCTCCGGGGAGGTGTGCATCGAATCGCTCGGCGAAGTCGACGACCGCTGCTGCGGACGTTGCGCCGCAAACGGCAGCAATCGTCAGTGCACCTGCTCAGATATATCTAGGAGACCGACGGGGCTGCGGGATATACCTCCGCAGCCAAGCGTTGTTCTTGCACTCGGCTGCAGTTCCTCCAATCGGGCGTCGTGCCAGTCTCCGACCCTATCCTGTGCAACTGCTCCGGGATGAGCGATTTGCCACACTCGCAATGGGGAATGCTGTCGTAGAACTGACCACCCGTTGGGTAGGGGTGGAAATGTGCCGGGCCCGCTGACCAAAGGTCTAGTGATGCCGGGGAGGGAAGGACGTAATGGCAGTTGCTTAGAGCGCGTAATGCCCTTTTGCCAAGGGATGAAAATTGGATGAGCATAGGCACGGAGAATATAACGGAACGCGAGTCAGCGAGGGTCTCGGCCGATCGCCCGTAGTGTCTGGCCAGCCTGTGGAAGCCGTTGAGCCAGCGGAAGATGCGGTCGACTACCCCGCGCGTGGCAACAAGACAAAGCCCGTTTCGCCTCCGGAACCTTGATGACCTGTAGCTCGATCCTTCGAGTGCAGTCTGTGCAGGTCCTGCGCCGGTGTCTCCTTGGTCGGGGCGCCATCTTGTCAGTCTGGTCCTGTGGCCTGCTGAAGGGCGATCGCGTTGGACGAGGCCGCGCTTGAGCGCTTTTTTCCGCCGCAGTCTTTGAGTCCGCCGGATGCCTAACTGGCCGCACCATTAGCTCGGTAGGAGAGGCGTCGCCCAGGAGCCCGAAGACTCCAGCTGTAGCTGTTTCTGCGAACAGTAGGTGCGATGGGCAAAGGACTGTCTGTCGCGCAGCGCCAGACACCCCCGTTACTATCTTCCCGCCTCGATAATTGAGGCTTTGGCCAGCCAGGCCCGGCATGATTCTCGCCCCCAGTCGCAGTTTCGATGCAAGAATTCCAACAACATGACGTCGTCGATGTCTTCATCGGTGTCGACGTCGGTAAAGGCCAGCATCACGCCGTGGCACTAGCTCGGAATGGCAAGCGCCTGTAGAACAAGGCGCTCCCCAACGCAGCATGGCGAACAGGACATCACAGCGTCGTCGTGCCAGCGCGATGAGTGCCTGGTTATGTCGCTTGCCCTGCTGGACTTTGCGTGCGTAATACGGTCGCGAAACGGGGGTCTCGCAAGGCCTGCGAAGGCGGATAGGAACAAGGAGCGCTTGAGTTGGCATGCCGCCTCGCGTATCAAGCCATCGCGGAACAATTCGTCGAAGCCCGCGTAAGCGTCCGCTTGCAGAATCCCTTTCAAACTGGCGAGATGGGTTTGAGGATGGATGCCTTGCCGGTTCGGCGAGTACGCGAACCAGACTGAGCAGGTTGCGTCGAGCCAGAGCGATGATCGTCGCGCACGTAGACCCATAGCCGGCCGGTGCGGGTCTTCCTGTTGCCCGGTGAGAGCACCGGGATCGGCGTGTCATCCGCGTGGAGCTTGGTCGCGGCCATCGTATAGCGGCGCAGCGGCTCTGTTAGCGGAGCGCACAGTGCCTCGCACTGGCCGACCCCGCGGCCCATACTGGCCCGGTCAAGCGTCACGCCGTCGCGCGCCGCGATCGCCGACTGCCGGTACAACGGCTGGTGGTCTGCATACTTCGAGACGAGGATGTCTGCCAGCAAGCTCGGATGGGCGATGCTCCGCTGGATCGGCAGGCCGGGCATCGGCGGCTGGGTTATGGTGCTGCAGCAGGGGCAAACCAGTTTGCGCTGGATCGTGCGAATGACCTTGAACGCCGCCGCGACCCGGGCGAGTTGTTCGGATTCGTCCTCGCCGAGCACCTGCATTGGTCGACCGCAATCCGGGCAACTTGATTCAGGCTTCAGCACATGATCCTCGCGCGGCAGATGCGCGGGAAGCGCTTGCCTGGAAGCCGCTTCGTCCGTCGTCGCATTTGAGATGGACGCATTTGCACCGCGGGCCTGCGCACGCCGCACATCCATAACGCCGCTCCCGGCGGCCAGACCTCAAGTTGAGTCTCGAGCGTCTCGATTTGCCGCTGCAGTTGCTCGGACTTGCGACCGAACTGCATGCGCCTGAGCTTGTCGATCTGCGCCTTGAGCTGCTCAATCTCGACATCGCGTTCGGCAAGCAGGCTACGGGCATCAACCAGCAAGGCCTTCAGGAGCTCGACATCATCAGGAAGATCGGCGCGGTTCGACATGCGCCGTAGTTTACGAGTCTGCCGCGCGGTTTACACCATCGATAATGCGGCAGTGCGACGGGGCTGTCGCTAGTCGATGCTCTCAAGCAGCATCGACAGTCGCGCAGAGCTCAGATGGACCTTGCCACCGTCGGCCTTGGGCCATATAAAACGGCCTCGTTCAAGCCGCTTCGCGAGAAGCCAGATTCCGTCCTCCGTGGCAGGGAGAATCTTTACCAGATCGCCCCGACGGCCCCGGCAGATGTAGACGTTGCCGCCTAGCGGATTCTCCTCAAGCGCTGTTTGCACCTTCGCTGCCAACCCCTGAAACCAGCAGCGCATATCGGTGACACCAGCTGCGATCCAGATGCGCGTGCCTGCCGGTAGGGAGATCATGAGCGCAGACTACCTAGCACGATCCGCAGCATATCGGCATCAACCAGGCCGCCCACTTTAACCACCGCACGACCGATCCGGATCTCAATCGTTCCTACGGGTGGTACAGGCTTCGCGCCCAGCGCTTGCGGTTCTACCGGAGCTGATGCAATGACCTCTGTTGGCGTGTCGCTTAGCAATACGACCGGAATGAGCCCGGCAGATCGAGCTTGCTGATCGTCCAGATATCGCCGCCGCCAGGTGAACAGCATGTTCGCGTTGATGCCATTCTCCCGGGCCAGCTTTGAGACTGATACGCCAGGCTCGCAAGCTGCCGCTGCCAGTCGCTCACGAAGCTCCCGGGGGTAATTCGGGCGCCCCGTTCGGGTACCCGGCTTCTTCTCTGCAGACTGTGACAAAGTGATGCCCATCAGATCGGAAATCATGGACATCACTTTGATGTCGCCCTCGGCCACCGTCTATAACGGCCGCCACGAGCCGCTTACCGTCTTCTCGCTGGTTGCTGTAAGCGCGGCTGGAGACGGGTAGCGCTCGAGTAGATCGAGCACGGCGGGATGCTCGAGGCGCGGTCCGAGAACGCGCTCAAGCGCGGGATGGATCTGGGTGAGCAGGCCGCGAATCCCGTTACTGGTTTGGGTAATTTGAGCGGCGAGATCGTCGTCGAAGCCGCACAGCATGGGCAGCTCGGCGAGCGGTTCATCAGCTAACCGAAGCGAGCGCAGCGTATGCGGGTTCGAACCGGCGGCCTCGGCGATGATTGCGGCGTCGCGGGCGTCTGTCTTGGCCTCACCGGCATGCAGGTCGGCAATGCGGCGCATCGCCAGTCCGGGCAGATAGGCAAGCGGAACGCCGTCATGCCTGTGTCAGGTGCCACACGCTGCCAACCGATGGAGTAGATGGAAAAAGGGCTTGGTCGGGCGTTGGCGCTCAGCGGGGGCGATTAGTGCCCCGACGGTGTTCAACGCGGCGCTCGACGACAAGCTGTTTTGAGCTCGTCGAGCGGCCACACTAACTCGGTTCGACTTCCGACAGAAGCGACTGCGTGCGCCCCGGGTTGCGAAAACCTTGCATCTGACGTTGGTGGCTGTGCGTGGGCTGGTGACTGTTTTGGGCCCGGTTCTCTATCTCTGACGATCATGTGGACCAATCCAACGCCATTGAGCGAAATAAGGGGACAACGAACTACCCTTGAAGTGCCGCGTCAGTCGCGTTGCGCTTGCGTACATCTGCGGGGTTCGGTCCGCTAAACAATCGCCACTCGGTTGCGACCCTGACTTTTCGCGTGGTAAAGCCGCTCGTCTGCTGACCGAAGTAGTGCGTCAATCGTGCGGCCATCCCTGCCGAACTGCGAGATGCCGATACTGACAGTTATCGATACCTTGCACCCAAGTTCACCGGCGAAAGTCGTGCTGGCAATTGTCGCGCGAATGCGCTCGCCGATTGCGAGTGCTACATCCAGCGATGTGCGGGTCAGCAGCACCATGAACTCTTCGCCGCCCACGCGTGCTACGCCGTCGTAGGGCCGAATCGCGTCGCGGCATACTCGCACGAATCCCTGGAGCACTGTGTCGCCGACCTGATGTCCGTAAGCGTCGTTGACCCATTTAAAAGCTGTCGAGATCGAGCGCGAGAAGTGAGAATGGAGTGCCGTCTCTCTGTGCGCGAACGACCTCCGTTTCTACACACGCAATGAAATGACGCCGATTCGCAGCTCCGGTCAATGGATCGGTCGCCGCGAGGTGCGCCAGCTTCTGGTTCTCGCGGTGAACTTCCTTCAGAGCGTTTTTGGCGCGATCCATTTCTTGGGCGAGTCGCGCGTTCAACTCCTCGCGACTATGGATCGTCGCAAATGAACGTGTCGTCAAAAAGGCCTGCGCCACGCCATAGCTGAGAAGGAAGAGGCCGCTGGCGAAAATGACGTGAGCAAGCCACCACATGTGGTTCCATGGGCTGCTCAGAAGAAAAGCCACCGACGACAGAGCGAAGGACATGACGGAGATGCCACAGACCAGCATCAGCGGGGACCGAGGCCGACGCAGTATCAGGATAACGACGCTGAGCGTCGAAAACCCGAGCGCCGCAGTGTCCATGACCCGCAGAATGATAACGCCAGCAACTGTAGAATGGGCAAGAAGCGCAACCAGAACGTCCACTACGAGGAATATTGCGGCCCAACTTAGCAAGTACTTGGCTCCGGCGCGGCGCTCAGCGGGATCAGACGGCCTTTGATACGACAGAAGCCCAATCAACAACAGAATCGACATCGTTAGACGCGACGCCGGACCATACAACAGGAATAGCCAAATGTTTTGATGAGCGGATCTGGTGAATGCGCCATGGAGCGCACAGATCAATACAGATCCGAGGAAGCCTAGCGTCATCCATCGCAGCAACGGCTCGCCGGAGGATCGATAGCATTGCCACGCCAAGTAGGCGACAAAAAGACCCACAAACGTCGCCCCTGTGATCGCAGTTTCATGAAATGGGTAGTTTTCGAACTTGAGACCCGGGTTTTGAAAGAAATACAGGTAGCCAATCAGATAGGCCGGAACAAGAGCGAAGGCGACGAAAACCAACTGCGCGTAGCTCCTCGTGATGAACCGCACGAAAATGGAAAAACAATAACGTGTACGACTCGTTTTTTGTTGGTGTGCCCGTTGGCGAGAAAACCGGCCTGCTGACGATAATGCCTAGGCTAGGGATGCACAATCGTAAAATTTACGACCATAGGGGCTCAGCCCTGCAATTACCTCGGCCCGCGTGACGCGGGTTTGCCATTCTCGGAAGCGGTCCCTCTGCGCTGGTTCGGGTAGAAGGCTGGCTCGTCAGCGACGAACCCTCAAAGTTACGACAATTTACATCGCTTAGCTTATCGGAAACATTCAGTCCTTCGCGAACCTTGGCCCGGCGGCGGTGTTGGATTGTCGCTGTCTTGCAATTGGCGCATCGTGTCCCATCCGCTACGCCATGCGTTTCTTATGGACAATTGTCGTTGAAGTGAATGTCCCGCGCAGACTGCGCCAGACAAAACCGAAAGTTGTCTGACGCTAGACTGTCGCTTTTCATCGCATGTGCATACCACCGTTGACGGAGAAATCGGCGCCCGTGACAAAGCCGGCTTCATCGGAACAGAGAAATGCCACCACGGCCGCGACTTCGTCCGGTTGACCGAGTCTGCCGACCGGAATCTGAGGAAGAATTCGTGTTTCCATTACGTCCTTGGGAATCGCCGCAGTCATGGTCGTGGCGAGATAACCGGGCGACACCGTGTTGACGGTAACGCCGTATCGCGCCGTCTCCAGTGCGAGCGACATGGTGAAACCGTGGATGCCCGCTTTTGCTGCGGCGTAGTTGGTTTGCCCGAATGCACCGCGCGCACCGTTCACTGAGCCGATATTCACGATCCGCCCGAATCCCTGCTTGACCATTCCACCGAGAAATGGCTTCGTCAGGTTGAACATGGAATCGAGATTGGTGCGTAAGACCTTATCCCAATCTTCCTTGGTCATTCTTGCAAAGCTTGAATCGCGCGTAATGCCCGCGTTATTCACAAGAATGTCCACCATACCGAACTCGGTGAGCACGCGCTCCGCGCAATGCGCACACGAATCGAAGCTGGAGACGTCGACCTCGAACGCAACGAAACGGCGACCTACATCCCGTTCATGGACGAGCCATGTGGCAACGTGATCGTTGTGCTCGGAATGCGAGAGGGCGACCACCGTGCCTGCATCGTGGAGACGTCGGCTAATGGCGGCTCCGAGACCGCCCATGCCGCCAGTAACGAAAGCAACGCGTTTGGCTGACATGATGTTCCCCTTGTGAGCGAGGCCGTCGGCGGCCGGTGATTGAGTCGATTTACTGAATTGTCCGGAGATTTTCGGCTCTCCGACACTCCCCTCGAGGAACCATGTCGACCGCCGGTTTTATGCGACGGTACGGCAAGGCAGGCTCGTTGCAGAAAGGCCGGCTCGTTGCAGAACTTCGCAGAAGAACACATGCGTTCGCAGCGCAAACGTAAGTTCGCGCCCTACGGATTGAATGGTGTCACGGATTTTCCTCGCGTGACGGATTTCCTGACGCGATAAAGCGATCCGCAATTATCCGGTCGGAAGCAGCTGCAAACGCGCACGCCATGATTGCGTGTTCAATATAGGCGTATCGGTCAACAGCGGGCTTAACATGGATCAATCATCGAAGAGATACTGTTGCCGCACTCGGGAGTGTAGTGTTCCGACCTTCCCCGCACGCTATTCGTCGGGTTCTCTCGGGGGTTCATCTGCCCCGCACGGCTGGTAAATAGGGGGGCGCAGCTAGGTTGTGTTATGCCCCTTTATCAAAGGCTGCAATGTGGATGAGCACAAGCACGGAGAATACGACGAAACGCAACCAGCGAGGGCCTCGCGCCATCGCTCTGTAGCGTCTGCCGCTCTCTGCGGAAGCGGTTGAGCCAGTCAAAGCAGCGTTTGACCAGCGGCGCCAAAAATACACGGAGCGCCTTTTCGCCTGCGGCGGCTTGACGACTTAGAGGTCAATGCCTTCGTCGAGTGTAGCGTGCGCAGGTTCTTCGTCTGTGCACCTCCGGTCGTCGAAAGGCAGTCCGACCGGCGGCCTGCAGAACCCGATGCGCCAGCTTCCCGACCGGGGCGCGCTCCTGCTGGTTGGCCAGCCCCACGTGCACGGCAAGCGACTGCCCACGGTATCAACCGCCGTGCGGGCCAGTATGGCAGCTCGACTGAGGTGCGCGCGTCGAGAATGACCGCGCTGTGTTGACGGCGGTGTTCCTGCGCAACCCGGATGATCGAACGCAGGTCATTGACATAGCCCCGAAGCAGCTTGCCTGGATTCAGCGCTGCGCTGCGTCTGCTGGTAGACCACCTCCCTCAGCTATTGGGTAACAAACGCGACGCTCACCCGCTCTCATAATCCAGCGCAACGCGTTGAGCACTTCGCGCAGCATGTAGCAGCGCCGTGGTGGGCCCTTACTCATCAAGGTCAGCGTACGGAGCGGCGAGGTACCAGTGTTCATCTGTTGCATCCGTTGGGGTCTGGGTTTCTTCTCCTTGCCATGGGGACCAAGCCTGACGGAAAGGTCATAACGGATTGTAAAGAATATTGAGTTTGAGGATGTTACCTATTACTGATGAGGATTGCATGATAATCAACATGGCGGTCTACTCAAGTAGAAAGCTGCGCCGAACGTTGTGAGCGCATCGCAAACGAGCTTTTAGGGCAACCTCATCAATGAGTTACTCTCGGGACCAAACAAGGGAGGTGTTAGCAACCGACGCACGTTTCCATGATTTATCGACCGAGCGAGGTTCTTGAAACAGTGCCTTCAAGGTAGCTTGGGTGTGTATTTTGCCGAAAGCAGCCTAACGCGCCATGTCTGTAAGAAGCTTATTAACGGTTGACGATTTCTAGATATTTGTGCGCTCCCGCTCATCGCCAGCGGTGAAGTCTGGCTATCGCCAGTGTCATCCGCGTGGATATTCGACTAATTCCGTGACTCATCATTTGCGGTAGACGTGCGATTGATTACCGTACGGCCTGACGGTCACCCCCGCGGAGTGGGCGTAGATCACTGTCCGAACAAAGCTTGTCCAGGTAGTTACTCGCGCGCACTATGATCTCCATGCGGGTGACGCAGATCTGGCGATCGTACTCGTTGATCACCGCAGTGAGGTCATCGATTAACTCTCGGGGAACGCTCCACCTTCCGCTGTTGTCAGCCTCGACGATGATATCTTCGAGGCCACGCTTAACGTTTTCAAGGAATTCGATGTCAAGCTTCCCATGTCCTGCCCGAGTGATAAAGCTCGTGATAATTGTGACCTGCAAGGCTACGTTGATCAGAGGACGGTCCCGTTCGCCATTGCGTAGACGCTCAAGTGCGATGCGTGCTCGCAGCACCAGATCAGACGCCTGTTTTCGTGGCATAGGGAGTAAGAGTGCTTTGCAATGCGCTGCAGCCGATGGTGTCAGCAATGACTGGTGATTTTTGTTGTTGGGCATGTTTGGAAAATCCACAGATTCAGTTCGAGACGGATGTTGGGATGAATCGCCGGCGATCAAGAGTGATTGTCGGACTTGCCCCTGCGTCATTGTATTGCCTCGTGAAGTCCGCGCGCCCTGCAGCGTTAGCTCGCAGCAACATTCATGTGTGAGAGAGACGGGCCCTTTTGATACCAGTGCGAACCGCGGAATGAATCAGGACTCGTACGGTGCTTACCTCTAACCGGAAATAGAGTCGCTCGATAATCGCGAGCCATCCTCTTTCCCTTCCTTGACAATGTCGCCGGAATCGGGGTAGGCTTGGACGTTCTCTCGTGCGGTCGCCTAGGAGTTCATATTTTCGCAGATCGGCGCAACGGGCCGGGCCTGACGATCTGGTGGTGGCCTGTCGGCGGACGCGGTTAGACACGTGCTCGTCAGCAACATCACAAAATCCCTCGTTTCGGGTGCAGCTGAGGTTGACATCTCGCGCACGGTGCCGACGGCGCCTGCCAAATGCGCGTTTCTGCCTAAACGCGTGATCCGCCACTCATCGAAGCACATCGACTGAAGACGATTTGCGACAGATGGTGATTCGGCCAAATTCTTCCGGTTTGAGCGACAACGACAACGGTTTTTATGGTCCCCCCAATCGAGATTATATTTGTCTATGTCGGCGAGTTCTCAATGGATCAAACGTGGCTAAAAGGCAATAATTTTCGTCCCATCTCAGGGACCATTTATTTGCGAAATGTCAAACTGACGAAGGCTCCTCATCTTGACGTCCACGTCAATTTGACCTTCGAGAACTATAATTTCAACGCTGTGACGTGCACCGAACCATTCGGATCCTTGAGGATGCCGATCGGCTTTGGAAATCGCCCGACCCTGAGGCAGTAGGTCGGGCGATCTGGGTCTATTCCGACATGAATTGGCGCAGTACATCCAGTCTTAAACGCTGGCTCGCAAATGGCGGAATGACTTTTCAAGCCTGAAATCTGCATGCCGCGAACTGGCTGGGATCATAGAGGAGTGGGAATACGAGGTTGGTCAGGCAGATTGCGAGGTGTTGGAAGTCTCGAAGGCGACTACCCACAAGATCGATTTGATTGGCGTCGGCAATCTCGATGAGCCTCCACAAACCTGACGGCCGTCCCTGTCTGCGACAACCCTTCGGGTGCCGGCAGATGCGGCTAGCAATGCGACCGATGTGGCAAAACGTTGTGGTAGATTGTCTCGATCAGAGTGCGTTTGCTGCGAATCGAATGCAAGACGCACTGATCGATTCGAGCGCTTCGTTCAGTCGCAGTCCGATTTGTCACATGCGTGATTGGCTGGAAAGAGGTCATCTAGCCGGAGCATTGTGAACATCGATCGATATAGCCGTCTACCTGACGTATTTATGTCCAAGCTTGTCAGACTATTGTTCCAACGTTGACTCCGCCGTTATGATGAGGCTGGGAGGAGGCATTTCCAACAGCCTCCTAGATGTTGCTCGGATTTGCTCGGCACTTCGACCCGACGGCATGCAACTGTCAGTGGCAGCTTGCGTTTGACTCAGTATCTCGGGCGCCCGGGCTTCCTCACACCGTATGGAAGTAAGCTAGATGCCGGCTGCGGGATGGGCAAGCGGACCAGTCGCTGCAATTCCGCGATGGAGCCGTTAAAAATATCGAAGTCAGCCGGCACGGGACTGTTGTGGAAGTGATCTGATCGCTGCCAGAATGTGAAATCCGACCATGCCGGGGGCAACTTCGGCGAGCTTGCGTTGGTCCAGTCGGCAATCCATAAGGGAAACCGGCCGAATTCGGGGGCGCTAAGATACTCGTGGCCAGTCTCCCAGTCGGTGTAGATGATGGGAATGCATTTCATGGTTTCTTGTACCCGCTGGAGTGCCACCGCAAAAATGCGATCGGCCGTCGCAATGTCCGGAACGGAGGCGTGCAGCGGAAAACCCGCGCGTTCGATATCTATCGTAAGGCAGAGGTCGCGCATCGCCGGTGCCCCTATAGTGCGGACCGCGACATCAACTTGTTCGATAGGGTCTTGGTCTGGACGGAAAAAAAGATATGCGCCTCGGTAGACGCCCTGCTTCTTCATGATTTTCCAATTCTCGAGGAACTCCGGATCGGGCCACTTGCCGTAGGCGACACGTGCAAATGCGAAATCGATACGAGGAGCGACTGCGAACACCGCCTCCGCTCCTGACTTGCCTCTGCCCGACCACTTTGAGACATCGAGCCCCAGCGGACGCTGGGGCAAATCGACAATGGCAGCCTCCTTCTCATTGCCCTCAGGAATGAATGCACCGATCGTCTCCGCCATCCGTGGTGCCTCGCTGGGCCCGGTTTGCAACATGGCATTAAATGGTCCTGCGCGCCAGAGGTCTCTGGATAGAGCACTCTCGGTCAGCGGGCTTGCCGCGCTGTTGTTGACCGCGACCGTCGATTTCAATTTGCCGTAGCTCTCGACAGCAGGCGCTGGCGCTTGTAATGTGGGTTCGCTCGTTTTCGGCGCTTCGCCCTCACTCTTATGCGCCGCCTGATTGCAGTTGCGATTTGCAACCGTGAATTCAGCCGCTAGGACGCAAAGAAGAGCGAGTATGGACAATATGACTAACCAACATCGGGGCCATCTTGTCGGAGTGCTCGGGGCGCGCATCCGCGCGGTCTGCGACTGTTTCTGACCGCTGTTCTCAATTCGAGAGCCAGCAACTGCCTGTGGTTCTCGCCGGCTCGGATGCTCTTCTGTATGTAGAGCATCCGCGCTCGGCATACTGCGGCGCGCTTGCGTACGTTCGTCATCGTCTCGGTCGTCGGTGACCTCCCCAACGTCAGTTTGATTCAGTGCATGGCCTCCTTCGGGAGAACTCACCATTGCGTTCGGGCGGTCCGGTACCCCGATAGCAGCGAGCAATGCAGCCCGCTCGACGGGTTGAATTTGCAACATCCCGTGAGTCGCCTCTTCAAGAAGATCAAAAGCGTCCTGCCCGAGTCGCGCGCTGCGGTACAGAACCTCTCCGGCGCAGTTAACTATCGTAGTTGGGTCCTCTGTGTAGTCTCCGGCTTGATTAATCACGATGCGTGGCTTACCGCGCACGACTTCCATACGCGGCTCGCTGAAGATGGCCCCAATGCAGCGGATGACGCTCCGCGACGTCTCGCGTGAATGGTGTACCTGCATGAGACCTGCTGTGAGGAGCAGGTCAAACAACATCGCGACTTTCAACGTCCGCTCGATCTCACGCGCGTGTTCGGGCCACGCGCGCGCTGACACGTAAAAGAAGGCAGCGGCGAAGGGGGGATGGATGATCAGTCCCCGCGCGGAGGATGCGCTGAACCATGCTTCAGCCCAGATATCATGGAGAGACGCTGGGCCACGCGCGCTTGTGTCCAGCACGGCATTCAACCAGTCGCGCTCGACTTCTGTGAGCGACTGGATGACGCGGGCGATGCGATGCATATCCATAGCTAGAGCCCTAGTACGATCGATATCGGGGCAGGCAGGACGTGGCCTATCCCGATACGAAAATGTTCCCGAGGTTGCAGCCAGCGATTGCGCGGTCCTCGATCCCTTCACGGCCTTACAGTGGCTAGTTGATGCAATACCTTGCGCGATTAGGTGTCGCCGCCATCGCCGCTTCCCTTGCCGCCACTGTTACCCCCCGACGCCTCCCTGGCACCACCGTCGCGACCTGTGCCGGAATCATCAGCCGGCAAGCTGATGAACTTTGCCGGGAAGTACTTCGCCATCCATGCTTGCGCAAGTTGCGAGGCAGTGATCCTTTTGAGGTAGTAAGTGATCGGAGCGCCCATATTGCCCGCAAGACATTTCTGGATGTAGTCGTCAAGAGCATTCATCATTGAATTCGTATCGATGATCTTGTTCTTGCCATCATCGATGTCCGAGAGCGCGGACAGTGCGCTTTCGACCTGGCTCGACTTCATGGCCAGCAATTCCTGGCCGGTACGGGCGCGAGCGGCTGCCGATGAGACCGATTCCTGGTCCGTCGCCGTAGCTCCTTGCAGCTTGAGCAGCGCTGTCATCGACTTGGCGCCATCCGCATCGGCGAATTGCTTGACCCCCATCTGCACTTCGTTCGACTTGATCGAAGGAATGGAACCGACAGTGACGAGCGTGCAGTGGGAAGTAACATTCTGCGCGGAGAGCAGCGATTTCGCGTCCTTGCTGAACGAACTGTTTACGCCGAAGCCACCCGAGGCGCTTTCAAACCAGCTCGCGATTTTGAATTGCGTTTGAAGCGACGCAGCAACGCTCTCCATGGCTTGGCGGTTTCGCGTTTCAGTTGTGTTTAGCACGTGGATCATGCCAATAAAGCAAGAACCCATCGTCGCGCCGGATAGAATGGTTAGCGCCTTTTCGTCCTTCGTGTCGGACTGGGCTGCAATCTTTTGCATTGAGGCGATCGAGTCAGTCTTAATCATCGCATCAGGGAAAGAGGAATTGAACGCACCGATGCCTTTGTCCACATCTAGAATGAACGGTGCTAGGAGTGCGGCATTCTTATGCGAACATGTCACGCTGATGACGAGCGTACCGGCGATGTCGTGGTTCTGGAGTTGACTGTTAACCTGGCTCGTGGCAGCGCTGGAGGTCTGTGTCGCGAACTCATCTCCGAAAATACCGACCTGACCGCTGACGAATGAGCCAATTATGGACGAATGTGTCCCTGATCGGAAGTCGCTTGCATCATTGGAAAAGAACTGAACGTTCATCTTGAGACTGTCAGCTGACAGTGGTATCTGCTTGATCTGCGAGCGATCGAAGTCGACCGGACTCTCCGCCGAGTCGCTGATACTGGACATTTTTTTCTTGAGCGGCTGGACTGACTTGATCGCAGCAACTTTCGCTTTTGCAAACTCCTGCGCTGCGGCGGCGAGATCCTTGCCTACCGCTACGGACTCGGCATCGACATGAGAGGTGTCGATACCCATCCCCGCCAGTTCCTGAGACGTCATGTCAAGCGAGCGCTTGGCGGAAATTAGGGAATTGAGAGTGTCTTCTGCGGCATCGGCAGGCGCACAAGCAGCCACAACCTGCTCGAGCAAATGCAGGCGCTCTATACTGACGAGATTTCCGAGCGCAAGCGCGGGATCGTAGGGAATCGCCGAAGGCATGATGGGATACTCCTGTGTCTACGGGTATTAGCGGGCTGTTCGTTAGTGCGACGGTAAAGAAAATCCACTGCTCATCGCAGTGGGCCTACGGGTGCCACATCGGCGAAATACATCGCCCGCCTGAGAGAAACTAGGACGGTGCCGTCTCGTGTTCGTCGAGAAGATAAGCCTTGATTTGACGACGGGATATGCCAAATGTTGAGTGCAACGCGTCTGGAGACCAGCCGCGCGCGAGCGCCGTTCGGATAGCGGCACGCCTAAGTGCCTGGAGCAGCCCCCAAACGTTGGGGATATCGATCTGGCCGTTCACGTCGGCAGTATCGCGCCACCGGATGTATATTGGTTCTGGCACGTACAGGCCGGTTCGGTGAAAGAACTTTTCGTGGCGCGTTGGTAGGTAAAGTCGACACCCACCATGGGCTTTCACCAGATCAAGCATCATGCCAAAGCTGGTTGGACGCACCACGTCAGCCAACGAGTTGGGCAGACAACTTAACACGCGGTCGCGATTGCGCTCGCAAAATCGGATACACGGTTCGCGAGATTTCTCTGCGAACAGGCCCGCGCCTCCGATGGAGTGAATGAAACCTTCCTCCTCTGGTATCGCGGCGGGGTCTGCATCATTGATCGGGTGATGATTGATTTGCCACACTGGATTTCTCCTCTTGTCCAACGAGTGCAGGTTACCCAACGGAACTTCACCAAAATAGGGGAATTGCCTTCCCTGGTCGCACAAAGTCCCACTTCTTAATGCTGTTAGGATGTGCGGGGGAGGACATTCAGGGCGTGATTGACGTCTATTTGGGGAGCCGTCCGACGTGGATTGCGCGGGTCGATAGATCGGTCCCCTCTCTCCACACGCAATTTCGCGGGAAACTCGTCCGCCGCAGATGTAACGTGGCATAAATGCCAAACGGGGGTCTGTGTTCCTCAGTGGACGGTTTTTGTTCAATGAGTGTCGCACATGGCGCAACGTGTCAAGCCTTGTTCGGTTAATCGACTAGAGTGAGATCTGTTTTTCTTTTCGCCCGGATTTGTTGGGGATCGACTCCTTAGGAAATTGGAGCGGCGCCTACGTGGATGAGGACGCAAGGACTCTTTAAATAGGGATTGTATTGTGCCCATCAGTAAAACCTAGTCATTAAGTGGAAAGCATTGAAATTTTGACTGAGCGCAGAGTGCCGCAATCAGCGCGCGGCGCAGGAAAAAATCGCCATGTGCGGGAAACGCTGGAACTGGGAGCTTCGGTGTCGTCCGTGGTTCATCGGCACGGCGTCAACGCCAATCAGTTGTGCGGTTGCCGCAAGCAATGCCAGGAAGGAAGTCTGGCGGCGGAGAGTGTGCGGGAGGCTTTGTGCCCGCATCTGAGCTGGCCGCCGTCGAACAGCGCCTCGGCACAACACAGGCTACGCAGCCGTCGAATGGCTGTCGGCCAATGGCTTGGCCAATATCGACCACCGCACGCGCAGCCTCGCTCGCCAACTGGGTCTTGAGCCGTCGTCCACCCTTGTGCGGTCGCCGCAGAGCAAATGGCATGACTGAATCGTTCGTGAAGGTTGTGAAGCACGACTACGTCGCTTCGTTGGACAAGCCTGACGCACAACCGGCGCTCTCGCGTCTGGCTATCGCCTTTGAACGCTACAAAGAGGCGCCGCACAAAGCCCTGAAAGAGCGCTCGCGTCGCGAGTTCAGGCATGCTGCGGCGTCATCAACCTAACGGTGCCCACGTGTGCTGAATTTCAGGAGCCACTCCAAAAATAATCCCCGCAGAAATTAGGCTCCGGGAGCGAGCAAGGTGAACGATGAATGATAATCGACACGGTCTTGCTATGACCGCAAAACGCTGCCGGCGAAACAACCGAGTGAGATGTTGTGACAGTCCGGTGGCTAGTTACTGCAACTACCGCGCGGCTGGCATCATGGCCAGTGCCGCGCACCAGGCGTGGCGCCGCGCGCGGGCGCGAACGACCGTGGTCGTGGTGGTTCTGCCCTTAACGGCATCCAATTCGCTGACCCTACTGCGTCGTCAGTCAGCGAAACTACAAAGGCATTGAGCAAGTTTTGGCTGAAGCAACGCGATACAAACTACCGATGCTTTGAGACTGATCAAACCGGCACGATAGCGAGTTCGCTATATTCAATTGCATTCGTGAGGAGGCGTTCGCGCGTCCAGCGGTCGGTTCAATGTTCCGGATTCGCCCTCGTATGGCGGGTGCGCAGAATCGACGGAAAAAATGGATGTATCGGACCCAGCGGCGATCCGAGAAGTGATGTGAGCGAGCAGCACTATGCAGTGCACTGTGGACGATTGCGTTATTGAAAACAGAGCTGACAGAATGGTAAAGGCGAACCAACCTGTGCATTTTCACACTCCGAATATCGGAAAGCTGCCGGAGCACGCGTGAAAAGTGCGACATATTGCAGGAATTCACGCAAGCGTATCACCAGCGTGCGACGGGCTTTAGAGCCTATCGCACAGGTGTCGATCTCATAGCGGAGCGCTGGGTCGGTGCCAACACACGGCAAGATTCAATAGCGCTGATGCAAGCCGCCTGTTATGCACCAATAGAATTTCGAGTGGGGCTCTCGCTTTGTCAAAAAATGCCGACACCGCTGCCGATAATCCGCTGATCCGCGTCGCAATGAAAGCACATCACGAAACAGCGATGCATATGAACCGGTCCGCATTCGCCTGCTTACAGGCAGCGCCGGATTCCGTTTGTGGACGAATTCCTACGGGCACCGCACACCCGGTTGCTAGTTCAGAGCGCGATGCAGTAATAGAGAAACAACGGTTCGCTGCGTGCCGGAACGAACAACTGGCGACGCAAGTGGAATTGCGTAGGGAAATCCTCATGCTGCGCGAAGCACTTACTGAAAGTGACGATCTGATCGCCCTTCATAAGATTTATCGAGAGAGCGCGGAGAAGCGCGCTGCGGCCGAACGTGAAAGCACACGTGCAATGCGAGTACAACTGAGCAAAATGGATGTACTGAATAGAGCGTTGCAAGCGGAAGCAAGTGCGATGGAGCGGGTTTTGAATAATCCCTCATCCTACTTATCGGGTCGGAAGGCCCATCCGCTCGCGGCATTGCAGGGCAAGCGCGTTCTGTATGTCGGGGGGCGGCCCGGATCTCTTTCTGCAATCCAGTGGCTCGTGGAAGCCTCAGGTGGAACGATGGCGTGCGGCAGCGACACGGTGGACTGTACCGGTTTGCTGGCCGCCGCGTTGCCGGATGTGGACATGCTCATGTTCCCTGCCGACTGTATAGACGACGATACCGTGAAGATGTTCGAGTGGATCTGTGAGCGCAATCGTATCGCGTGCTATCAACTTCGCACGGCAAGCTTGGCAAGTTTTGTGGAACTCATCGACCGGCTCAGCGCATTTGCGAAAACGGGTGCTGCTGTGCGCTCCGCGCGCTTTTGCCAGAGGCACGGCTAGGAAGCCCAATGGCAGGCTGCCGAGTTTAACATGCAGCGAAAGGAACGGTGCTGAGGACTGTACGAAAACTCCTGCTATGGGCCAGCCCTGTCTGGCAGGATCTTTTGCTACCCACACACTAAACGAAAATCGGCTCTTTTGAAATTTGAATGGGTTATGCAGCGTGCGGATTGATCGACGCGAAGTTGAGCTTGCCGGCGATCAGGAACAGCACGGTGCGCATAGTTTCGAGGTTTGCGTAGCCACGAGCGCGTCGCTTGGCGGCTTGAAACAGGCCGTTGAGTGCTTCCAGAAAGCCGTTGGTCTGGCGCGTCTGGGTCCATGCGACGATGCCGTCGAAATGCTTGCGTATCATGCGGGCGACCTCCTTCATCGGTTCAACCTTGGAGCGCATCACGTTGGTACACCACTGCTCGAGCATCGCACTGA
>NZ_WHNQ01000054.1 GCF_009362785.1 Paraburkholderia atlantica | reverse complement strand
TCCCTGCGGACACGACGTTGCGATCGTCGAAGTATTTGAACAATTTGATCGAGCAGGATCATCGCAACATCAAGTCCAGGGTCAATGCAATGCTTGGCTTCAAACTTTTCGGGAATGCGGCCGTTACGATATCGGGCGTCGAGTTGATGCATCGCATTCGCAACGGTCAGTTCAACCTCGCACGGTTGCGCCTCAAAGATACCACTGCGCCTGCTGTTTGGAATGCAGTCCTTTTAGCACGATGATGCAATGTTGAATCCACGGTTCTTCGCTCGTGCGCGAAATTTGCACCACAACCCTATGAAGTTCGCAAACGATGTAACCTGGGCCGGGAGCTTCGCAAACAGTTAACAGTCATGTTCTCTGCGGGAAGCTTCTAGCGCGTCGACGAGGGGCGCTTCGGTCTACGTTAAACGACCAAGCCGGAGCGTGGCCAGGCTTTCGGGGCACTTTGTCAGCAGTCTGGGGCACCGTGGGTGCCCCTTCCGTTGATCAGGCCTCTCTGGCCGCAAGCACCGCCATCAAGCCGTTCAACACTATTGGTCGCCCCTTTTCGTAAGTCGCGAGCAGCAAGTCTTTATCCTTACTCTGCAAGGCCTTCACCAACCGCGCCTCGATATTCGCACTGCGGTGTTCAGGGTTCGCTGAGATATCTGCGGCCAATGCACGATAGCGATCGGTCAATCGCATCAATCGCAGCACTTCGCGCTTAAGCACCTTGTTCGGTGACAGATCGAAAATCGTGTCGTGGAATTCGCGGTGTTGCTCGATCCAGTCCTCGCGATTACCCATCTTGAGCGAATGCTCAAGCTCGGTGAGCATCGCCTTCAGTTGCTTGATCTGCGCGGGCGTCGGCCACTCGATGGTCATCAGCAATTCAGCTTCAAGCAATTGCCGCATCCGGTATAGCTGCCGTGCCTCGTCGGTCGACAGTTGGGCAACAAAGAACCCTCGATTCGGATCGTGTTCAATAATGCCTTCAGCGGCCAGCAGTTTCAGCGCCTCACGCACGGGCACCCGGCTAATACCGAAGCGCTCGGCAAGATCAGATTGTCGCAGTTGGAACCCGGGCGCAAGCACTCCACGGTTGATCAGTTTGCGGGTCTCTGCCGCCACCTGAGCCGGGAAGTCACCGCCGACCAGTTCCAGAAGTTTGCCGGAAGCTACTCGGCCCGGGACTGTCATTGTATTCATTATCGTATTGTATCCCAGAATTTGCGGCAAGCGTCAGCGTCAAGGACACACGAGCCCCGGATCCGCGAAATTCTTGAATATTACCTATCTATTTATCTCTATTGGCCGGTGCTCGATCGGTCCGAAAATGGCAGCGGAAATGCGGAAATGTCACCCGTTCCCGGCCATGGGGGATGATTCCCCGGGCGAGTCGAACCACAGGCAGGCGCCTGAGGCACACACTGCTTCGCAGCTTCTGGCTTAATCTTCTCCTCATCCGAAAAGGCAGCTTTCAAGTTGGGAACCACAAAATGTACTGACACTCTTCAACAAAATTTCTAATGTGTGAGCAGCCTTACAGCAAAATCGATCATGTTGCCCGAACGGTGTGACCTGCTCTGGCGTGTACGCAGGGAAAGCGGGCACACGGTAGGAAGTTACGAGCCCAGCAACAACTTTCCTTGCAATCTAGCCCCAACTTTCCTATACGCCCTTCCTCTGGAAATCGCTTCGCATAACCGCACTATCAAGATAATCTTTCTTGTCCTTATAGCCACGAACCCCGTCGCCCGGGTGGTCGAAGCGCGCGGCACGGGAAGAGACGCGACCCTCATCCCGCGATAATTCCGGTTATCGCGGCAACCGGCCGCCCGCCTCCGCGCTGCGGTTTCCCGGCTGATCCCGGCTGCGGAGGGGGAGCGGGCACCCCCTCTTCCGTCCCTCGCCCCGACCGGCCTTCCAGGGCAGCAACCAGCGCAGTGCGGACATCCGGGCCGGCGTTTCAGTGGCGGTAGATCGGCCAAAGCAGGCGTTCAGGCGTCTCCACTTGTGAGGCGGGTTTACGGCGCTTGTCCGCCGTTCGGAACTCGGCGATCCCGAACGCCAGGTTTCACCCATGCGAATGCGTACTCACGACCCGCACCGGTCATGCGCCTATTGGCGAGGACTGTCTGCTGAGCGTCGACATATGGACGCCCGGAGGCGATTGCGCTTACGGCACGGCGGCTTCCGTTCGCGACATCGGATGATGTCCTTACAGCGTTAGACGTTGTTTTGGGCTGGAAGAATCTGCCCCCAGTCCAATTAGCCACTTTTTCACCGTGGTACCGATTAAATCTGGATGATCTTCCTGCAAGTAGTGAATTCCCGCCCCAAGATCAACAACTTTGCAATCCTTAACATTAGTTGAAAAACGTTTGGCGACCGAAGGTGCTACCAAGGCACCCGGCGTTGCTGTAAAAAGCAGCTTCGGGTATGAAGACAGCGCTAGCGCGCGGTGTGCGCTTTCCAAGGTTGAATACACATCTGCTGGTTGCCCCGCGATCGGTAGCTCGTTCGGGAAACGCCAGGTGGGTCGTCGTGACTCGGCAGTGGGAAATGGTGCGCGATAAACAGACATCTCTTGATCCGTGAGTTTGCGTACCGTTCCTCCGGGAAGAACCTGCTCCACAAAAGCATTGTCTTCCAGAATCATCTGCTCGCCCACTCCCGGCGTCCTGAATTTCTGGAAAGTTTCCCGTGCATTCGCGTGAAAATCATCCCATGTCGGCATTGGCCAGATGAATTCCATGAAGGCAAGTCCGCGCATGAACTCCGGTCGCCGAGCCGCCAGATGAAGGGCCAAGGCTGTCCCCCAGTCCTGCGCTACCACGAATGCTGATGAAATTCCCGCCTTGGCGAGAAACGCGTCCAGGTATCGGACATGATCCGCAAATCGATACTCGATGTCTGGCTTTCCCGATTGGCCGAATCCAATGAGATCGGGTGCGATACAGTGCGCGACGGGTGCAACCAGCGGGATGATCTTTCGCCATATGTACGACGAGGTCGGGTTTCC
This sequence comes from Paraburkholderia atlantica, assembly GCF_009362785.1. Classification (GTDB taxonomy): domain Bacteria; phylum Pseudomonadota; class Gammaproteobacteria; order Burkholderiales; family Burkholderiaceae; genus Paraburkholderia; species Paraburkholderia atlantica. The sequence continues at coordinate 23,793 of NZ_WHNQ01000054.1, read as the reverse complement.
GTGCAGAAAAAGCGCGACCACTGCCTCCGGATTTCCCGCTTCCCGATAGGCCATCGTGGAATCGAGAACATTCACACGGGGCAGTTCAATGTCAAAAAGCGGGGTCATCTCTGCTCCTTGAATATGGTCTGAAATACGATGTGCTTGAAGCGATCGAGTGCGGCAGGTCCACGTTCGACCTTCATACGGAGAATTGCGCCTTCCCATGAAGCAAGGAGAAATTCGGCGAGATCAACCGAATCAAATGCTGAATCGATTTCGCCGGCGCCTTGAGCCTCCGCGATGCACGACGCAAACGGACCGCGCCATTCCTGGAATATCGCCTCCAGCCTTTCGCGCAAAAGTTCGCTTTGCGAAACGGTCTCAAGGCTGAAGTCGCCGATCAGACAGCCGCGATTCCACTTGTCGTCCGACAATACGGCGCTGATGATGTCGAGATACCGTTGCAGCCGCTGTCGGGGCGTCAGGGATCGGTCGCACAACGCTTGTTTGACGAGTTCTTTTGTGTGCGCGAAGTAGCGGCTGAGCACCTCCTCTGCAAACGCCTCCTTGGAGCGGAAGTGATTGGTGAAAGAGCCATGTGGAGCGCCCGCCGCTGCGCAGATGTCGCGCACGCTCGCCCCCTCGTATCCCGTCTTGAGCATGACCTTGAGGCCTGCATCAAGAATGCTTTCACGAAATGATGGTTTGCTCATGTCGGCAATACACTCGTGCGTATTGAGGTCAATATAGTCGCGCGTCTTCGGATGTCAAGTTGAATTTTTTGGACGACCCGACACGTCGGCTCATGTTCGCCCATTGCACGATCAAGCGGCGATTCGACACGCGGGAGCATACCTTCGCCAATGGGGTTCGAAGACCGCTACTGGCCGATTGTACTCATCCACAGAAGCGGCCCAAGGCGGCCGTCTGCGATTTCAACGGCCGCTGTACGGGACCTTCATTGAACTGGTGCTCACGGCCAAGAGCGGTCCCCCGTTTTTCTATGTGGAAGCATGCAGCCGGCGTCCGTTCCGGTATTGGATTGGGGCATTGGTCTTCTCCGGATTGGAACCCCAGTCAGCGCAGGCACGAAATCGGCGAGGGCAGCCCGGCTGCGAGGCTGCTCAGATCAGACACTGACGCAGAACTGCCGATAAAGCACGTCCATCACGGCAAGCGCCTGGACGCTTGCCACTGAGTAGAAGATGTTCTTGCCCTCGCGGCGCGCGGTGACCAGACCATTTTCGCGAAGTACGGCCAATTGCTGGGACAGGGTTGGCTGGCGGATGCCGAGCTGCTCCTCCAGTTCGCCGACGGACAGCTCGTCCTGGGATAAACGACACATGACCAGCAAACGATCCGGATTGGCGAGTACCTTGAGTAGGGCACACGCTTTCTCCGCCGAAGCCTGCATGGTGCGAAGGTCAATGGTTGGATCGGAAGAAGTCATCTGGAGGCAACACTTTATTGTTTGATAATCTATCAGAAGCTTATGTGAAAAACTTGGTTTGAGGCGCGAGCCAGGATGCATAGACTCTGTCCCCACTACCTATTCCAAACATTATTCGGGGAAAGACATGAGGCTACAAGAGACCACTCGCGCACTTCTTGCTATCGCTGCGGCAGCGCCGAGCATGGCGTGGGCGACCAACGGCTATTTTTCCAACGGCTATGGCGTTGCGTCACAAGGCATGGCCGGCGTAGGCATAGGCCTGCCACAGGACGCCCTCGCCGCAGCGGCTAACCCCGCAGGCATTGCCTTCGTCGGCAACCGCGTTGATGGCGGCATCAGCCTCTTTCTGCCCAAGCGCGGCGCGACCATATCGGGCAACAGTTACGGCGCCGATGGTGATTATTCCGGCAATAACCGCTCGATTTTTGCGCTGCCCGAATTCGGCGTGACGTACGAGTTTCTGCCGAATGCGTATGCGGGTCTCGCACTATACGCGAATGGAGGGCTCGACACCGGCTACGCTCATAATCCCTACCAAGCGTTCGGCGCCACGGGGTCGGCTGGCGTGGATCTCGAGCAGATGTTCCTCTCCCCGACGATTGCCTACAAGCTGTTCGACCGGCACGCGTTCGGCATCGGCCTGAACATCGCCTACCAACGCTTTACGGCAAGCGGGCTGCAGCCATTCACGGCCCTATCGGTCGCGCCCAACAACGTAACCGATCGAGGCGCCGACTCGACGGTCGGGGTCGGCGTGCACCTCGGCTATACGGGTGAAATTACGCCGACGCTAACGGTCGGCGTGACGTGGGCCTCGAAGATTCACGGCAGTTTCGACAAATACAAAGGTCTCTTCGCGGATGGCGGCTCATTCGACATCCCGGAGAACTACGGTATCGGGTTTTCGTGGAAGGTCACGCCGGCATGGACGGTGGCGGCCGACATTCAGCGCATCCTGTACGGCAACGTGAATTCAATCGCCAACCCGCTCGCTAACCTGTTTGCAGGCAATGCGTTGGGCTCGTCCAATGGCCCGGGCTTCGGCTGGCGCAATACGAACGTAATCAAGATCGGCACCAGCTACGATGTGAACAGCCATCTGACGCTCCGTGCAGGCTACAGTCATTCGAGCCAGCCGGTGGCCAATACGGAGACTTTCCTGAACATTCTCGCACCGGGTGTCGTGCAGGATCAGGCGACGCTCGGCGCGACCTGGAAGACCGACGCGAAGACATCGTTTGGCTTCTTCTACGGACACGCGTTCAAGAAGACGGTAAGCGGCGAGAACTCGATTCCCGCGGCCTTTGGGGGTGGCAATGCGAATGTGCACCTTGCCGAAGACGTGGTGGGCGTCTCGATCGGCAAGCAATTCTGAGTCTCGCGCTCAGGCGACGTCGATGCCCCGCGAGCCCGCCTCGCTTGCGCGATATCGCCTGACGGCGACTTTGCTGGAGGGAACCGAAGCGATGACTACATCTTTTACGCCCTGGAGCGCGCTCGCTGGCGGGGTGCTTATCGGGCTGTCCGCTTCGCTGCTACTCGGCTTGAAAGGAAAAATCGCTGGCATAAGCGGTATCGCGCGCCGGCTCGTCTGGGGCCCGCGCAGCGGGTCGGCCTGGCGATCAGCATTCGTTCTCGGACTGATCGCTGGAGCGACGTGCTATTACGCGATTGCCCGCGCTACCGGAAATACCGCGTGGCTGCCGCATGCGCGCCCCGGATTTCCTCCCGTCTTGCTGGTCGCAGCCGGCCTGGCCACTGGCTTTGGCACCGCTCTCGCCAACGGTTGTACAAGCGGTCACGGCGTGTGCGGTGTTGCACGCTTGTCCAGGCGTTCGGTCGTCGCGACCGTCACGTTTCTGGCGACAGCGATAGCGTCCACCTATGTGGTACGTCATGTTATCGGGTTGTCATGAACGCCTTGAAGCAGCTCACGGCCTTCGGTTGCGGACTTCTCTTTGGTGTGGGTCTCGCGCTGTCCGGCATGACTCGCCCGGAAAAGGTTCTCGGTTTTCTCGACGTGACCGGTCAGTGGGACGGCAGTCTTCTCTTTGTCCTCGGTGGTGCCGTCGTGACCGCGATGGTTGCCTTCCACTTCATACTGAACCGCCATACCCCCTTGCTGGGTGAGCGCATCGATCTACCCAAGGAAACCTCTGTCGATCGCAAGCTCATCGTCGGTGCGGTGATTTTCGGCATTGGATGGGGTGCAGTCGGATATTGCCCTGGCCCCGCGATCGCTCTGCTCGCCCAACCCAACGTCGAAGCGGTCTACTTCTTGCCGTCAATGATTGCCGGGTGGGGGATGTATTCGTTGAACAGTTCAAAACTGAAGAAGTCCGCTCACAACCAATGACTTCAGCGAATGCGGTCCGATCCACCTGGCGTCGTTGTACAGCCGTAGATGGTAGTGACCGAAGTGCGGCTTAATAGAGCCGTTCGGAGCCGACCGGGTCGAGTGGCGGTAATGGGTCCCTCCGACCTCAGGCAGCCTTCTCGAGCCACGCGCCGACCGCCTTCCGGGTCGACTCGGTGAGTTCAAACTGGACAGGACGCTGTGTCTTTCGCTGGATGACTTGCGCCCGCGACAGGACCTGATTGCCGTGCGTGACATCGCGGACTCGCAGACTGACGAGATCACAACCACGCAGTTTGCTGTCGATTGCAAGATTGAACAGGGCAAGATCGCGGACAGCACGAGCGTTCTGGTAGATCCGGATGGCCCAGACGTCTTTCGGCCTCAGCGGCGGCTTTTGCCCGACCAGCTTGCCCTTGTTCCATGCCTCACGTGATTGTTCGGTTTTCATCTCAATCTCCCTCAGGGATGATGGGAGTTTGATTGTGGTATCCGACCTCGACGCCCGCTCTGACCTGAATTGCCCGGGGCTCATACCCGGCCCGGCCACGTATTGCCTTTCACGGATCTTGCGAAGCTTTCACCCGGGCGGCTGGTTTGCGACCGAATGCTGCCCGATGACCTACGGGCAAATTTCGGCCAAAGCCGTCGCTGGTCGCGCAAGATGTCGGCAGCTGGTATGGGTTCCTTAGCCGACGATGGTCGGCCGATCCTGACGCACGACAGCTTTGACCACCGTCGAACGGCAGTGCACGACCCCGAATGGGACGTTCGACATCCGTTACACCGAGCGTCTCTTGAAGAAGTGCAACGGCCAAGCGCTCGCTGTCCCCGGCGACGCGTCGTCAGCCATAGTCCGATGGACAATGGCAGCGCAAGGTTCGACGGCTATCGACTTTGAGGAGCAGCGACCGCCTTATGTGGCGACGACGTGGCCCGTGCAGTCAACTGCATCGTTGAGTAAGGATCGATAGCCGGTACTGGCCTGCCGATGAAGACCTTACTGACAAAGGTGAGTTGCTCCTCATTCTCCACGCCTTCCGCGACGGTTTCCGAACAGCCAACCTTTCGTCGGAAGTTGCGGCTGTCTCGCGATGGAAGTACTGGCGCGCGCCCGAACGGGTACGTGCACTCTGGTTGGTGAACTGCCAGCCCGGGAGAAATCCGGCTCCCGACGTGGTCCGCGCCACCAGCCGCAGGATTGGGACGGGGCAGCATGAGCAAGTGATCGCGGAGTTCGCCGGAAACGCCATTCCACCTGAAGATGTCCGGTCGAGAACTGCGTTCGCTCAAATGGCTCACGATGCCGGATCTGACATGTTTGCGCGACAAACCGATGCCACAATGACCCGCCCTGACCGGTGGTCGACGCTCGAAACAAGCACGATTCCGACCCTTCTCATATGGAGCAAGGCAGACCGCTTCGTTCCGGTTGATGTCGGCCTTCGTATCGCCAAGCTGGTGCCACATGCTCGATCTGAGTCGAAGGATGCGGGCATTTTCCAACACTGGAGCGGCCATCGCTCTGCACGCGACGCTGGCTCATCGAGCAAGTTGTCGGCAGCCGAGGTTCAGGGGATCGAAGTCAGATGAGAATGGGCGAAACCGCCGGGCGAGAATCGGCTTTAAGACCAGCCACCCGTCACCATGACATCCTCCGACGTGATCATCCGGCTGTCGTCGGCCGCGAGGAAGAGCGCCATGCGCGCGAGATCGCCGGGCTCCAGTTCCTGGTCGATACACTGGCCGCGCCGTATCTCTTCGCGGCCTTCGTCGGTGAGCCACAGGTTGCGCTGTTTCTCGGTCAACACCCAGCCCGGCACCAGCGTGTTCACGCGGATCCCATACGCGCCGAGGTCCTTGGCGAACCCGCGCGTCAGGCCCTGTACGGCCGCCTTGCTCATCGCGTAAACCGGGAACTGGCTGCTCTTGAGCATCCAGCAATGCGAGCCGAGATTAATGATCGACCCCGCGCGTGCGGCCTTCATATCCTCGACCACGGCCTGCGCTGCGAACAACTGATGCCGCACATTGACTGCAACGCCTGCATCGAACGACTCGGGCGTAACGTCGGCGAGCGCGTGGCGGCGATCGTTCGCCGCGTTGTTCACGAGCACCTCGATCGGTCCGAATGCAGCCCGCACCTCGGCGATGGCCGCGTGCAACGCGGGAATGTCGGTGACGTCGCAGGCGACGAAGAGCGGTTTATGGCGCGCGTTACCGAGCGATTCGGCAAGAGCTGTTCCCGCGTTCGTGTCGATGTCGAGAAAGCCCACACGCGCGCCTTGCGCAACGAAGTGCTCGACGAACGAACCGCCAATGCCGCTCGCGCCACCCGTGATGAGCACGACCCGGTCGACCAGGCTGGGATAGCTCGCGTAACGTGCTTGTCCAGAAGATTTTTCGCTAGAAGTTGCCATTCACTTTCCGTATTGATGAATCGCGTACACCGCGATTTTTTTAATCGATCGAGCAGCACCACCGCGAGCAGGATCACGCCGTGCACGAGGTACTGACAGAACGCCTCGATGTTAAGCAGATTGATCACGTTGTCTTCGATGCACCGCCATGCGACGTCGCGCTCGATGACACGGCGGCGTTCTTTTCTGCCGCCGATGATGTGGGCGACACTTCGGAGGCGCTGCCGAACGGGAAGTGGGCCACGCTTGAGCAGTTCCGGGACGATGGCCACGATGGCCTGGTGAAGCTGGACTTGGTCGTCGAGGTCGCACATCCAGGGTTCTTGAGCTTCACGTTGGCACACCCATCGCCTGCCTTGCACCAATGCGTTGGGCCGACGTGACTGCTTTTCGATGGATTCGTCGAAAAGCGGGCCGATCTGTCCAGCCACCTGTACAAGGTGCCGGGAAAATCAGACGCACAACTACGCGCTACATTAGCCAGTAGAACTTCAGGTTCCAGGCACCGAGTCGGCATCAGGCGGCGGCTTGGATTTTACGCCCAAATCAGGAAACGGGAAGATCGCGGTTTGGGGGAAGTACAACTCGACGGACGAATCACATGCGAACATGCTGTGCGACGACGAAACCGGCGGTGCACCATGCAAGGTTTGTTATGAGCTAAGCAGGTCCGGCTTAGTGGCGTCCTCCCGTCTGACGCCCAAATGACGCATTGTCTACGAGAAGAGGGCAACCCACAAAGACGTGCTCGTCGTCGTGCGTTTCGAATACAACGCCGCCGAGCAAGCGGCACGGGGCCGGTGATCAAGCTGATGGACGACCCGATGCGTCTCGGGGCCGGCCGGCGGCCCGGGAAGGATTGATTTTCAACACGAAGCGGCCTTTGTAGGCTCTGCCGCAATAAGAAATGCCTAGCTATTCAAGAGACCGCGTCGCGTCTTGCGCTCCTGCGCGGTGTCCAGTGAGCGCACCTCAGCGTTGTCATGAGGTCGTCCCTTGGCGACCAGTGGCGGCGTTTGAACGACCGCTTTGGAGAAATATGGCCGTCCGCAGTGGGTCGGGAATACGCACTGCCGACTGGCCTGAAGTCCTTCTGGTGGTGATCGCCGCCGTGTTCATGGCAGGTGCTGGCCTGACGATCTTCGCCCGTGTCTCGGCCACGTGGCGCTAATTTTTGTCTCGAAAAAAAGATCCCTTATGCAATATCTCGTTCTGACCAGCCTGGACGCCGCGGCACCCTCCGACGTTGTCCTGGCCGGGCTCGAATCGGAGCATCAGCAGGTGCGTGAACTCTATGGCGCCAGCGTGCTCCGCCAGATCTGGCGCCGCGAAGATCGCCGAGGCGCGGTACTGCTTTTCGAGGTGACAAGCGAGACAGAAGTCTCGTCGTATCCGGAAAAACTACCCCTGGCGCTGGCAGGCGCCGTCAAGGTTTACCTGCTGGTTCCCCTCGGCCCTCACGCGGCGCTTGCCGGCAACGCCAACTAGCAATGCATTCGGGCCAGCGAACCCGCTACATTGATATGCCCCCGCCAGACCTTCACAGCCAGTCAGACCTGGCGGCGCGGCTCCTGGCATGAGCTGTACCCCGGACAGCGCGCTAATGCGCCAAGGCGACCGCGTCCAGTTGCGTGGGTGCCATGAGCGCGAAGGCCGAACGCATTTCACGTGCCTCCTCTCCCGGACTGCGGCCAAAGAACCGTTTGAACTCGCGGTTGAACTGCGATGCGCTTTCATAGCCGACTCGTGCGCTGGCCGCCGCCGCAGTCAGATCGTCCCGGATCATCAGCAGCCGTGCCTGATGCAGCCGCACCGACTTGATGTACTGAATCGGAGAGGTGGCGGTCACGGTCTTGAAATGCGCATGGAAGGCCGGGATGCTCAGGCCCGCCTCGCGTGCCAGTGAAGTCACGTCCAGCAACTCGGCGTAGTCGCTATGGATGCGGCGCAAGACGCGCGAGATTCGACCGAAGTTGCTCTGGTGGGCAAGTGCCGCCCGGATCGCTCCGCCCTGAGGCCCCATCAATACGCGAAAACTCAGTTCCCGCACGATGGCCGGCCCCAACACCTTGGCCTCAAGCGGAGAGGTTAACGCCCTGAGCAGGCGCACAGCTGTGTCGGCCAGCGGCGCGTCCAGCGGGGTAGACACGATGCCCACAGGCGTGCGGGTCGGCGCACAAGCGTGCTGTTCCACCTCGATGACGAGATCAGCCACGGCGGTCATGTCCAGCCGCACGGACACGGCCAAAAGTGGCTCGTCGGGGCTGGCATCGGTCTCGGTGGCGAACGGCAGTGGCACCGAAAGCACCAGATAGTGCAGGGTGTCGTAGTGATAAATTTGATCGGCCAGATAGCCACGCTTGTGGCCCTGGCAGACGATCACGATGCTGGGCTCGTACAGCACCGGTGTGCGCCCAAGTGGCCGATCTGCGCGCATCAGGCGCACTCCATCCAACAAGGATCGCGTGTGTCCCTCCTGCGGGGCAAGCCGCTGAATCAGTGCCGCCATTTCGGCTTGCCTGAACACATCTGGATGTGGATTCTTCATTAGGATGGAGGGGTGTCGGTTAGGAACAGGCCATATTTTTGCACCAATTTGCCAAAATTAAATCCACAGAAATATAAATAGGCAATGATGCAATAGCTCTGGATCTCGTCTGATCCCCGCTGGCTGCCTACGATTTCACCTTGTTCATACCGCCCCCAACGGTCGTATTTCTTCGACCTGGGGCAACAAGGAGAAACGATGGAATCCACCGACTCGAATACCCCAAAAGTCATCGTGCTGACCGGCGCCAGCAGCGGCATTGGCGAGGCGACGACCCGGCATTTGGCACAAATGGGCCACCAACTGGTCATTGGGGCTCGCCGTACCGATCGCCTCACGGCACTGCAGGACGAACTGCGCGCTCAGGGTGCCGGGGTGGATGCACTCACGCTCGACGTCACCCGACTCGACGACGTGCAACGCATCGCTGCCTTTGCACAGCAGCGCTATGGCCGCATCGATGTGCTGATCAACAACGCGGGCATCATGCCGTTGTCGCCACTGGCGGCACTCAAAGTCGATGAATGGAACCGCATGATTGATGTCAACGTGCGGGGTGTATTGCATGGCATCGCTGCCGTCCTGCCTATCATGCAGCCACAGGGACGTGGGCACATCATCAATGTGGCGTCGATTGGTGCGCATGCGGTCACACCGACTGCCGCCGTCTACTGCGCCAGCAAATACGCCGTTCGCGCGATCTCCGATGGGCTGCGCCAGGAGACGGATATGTTGCGCGTGACGGTGGTCAGTCCCGGCGTCGTGGAGTCTGAATTGGCCGACTCCATCAGCGACGAGACGGCGCGCGCAGAAATGCGTGAGTTCCGCCGCATCGCACTGGCCCCGCAGGCCGTGGCAAGGGCCATCGGCTATGCGATCTCACAACCGGATGACGTGGATGTCAGCGAAATCATCGTACGGCCCACCGCGAGCCCGTACTGATCCCGCCATTTCAGTTTTCAAGGAATTCTCATGTCCCACGCAGCATCCTCTTCTCACGACGCGCCGCTTGCCGGGCGTGTCGCCATCGTCACAGGCGCGGCCAGCGGCATTGGTCTGGCGACGGTCGAACTGCTGCATCGCAAGGGTGCGCGCGTTGTCGCTGTCGACCGCGACAATAACGTCAATGCCTTGGCACGCGAAGGCGTCGTGCCGCTGGTCGCGGACGTTGCTCGGGAAGCCAGCGCCACGCTGGCCGTGCAAACCGCGCTGGCGCAGTTCGGTCGTCTGGACATCCTTGTCAACAACGCCGGAATCATCATCAACAAGCCGGTGGTCGAGATGAGCCTGGAAGAGTGGAGCCAGGTTCTGGCCGTCAACGTCACCGGTGCGTTCCTGTTCTCCCGGGAAGCCATGCGGCCGATGATGGAAGCCGGCTCTGGAGCCATCATCAACATCGGCTCCTACGCCTGCTATCAGGCGTTTCCCAACATTGGAGCCTATGCAGCGTCGAAGGGCGCACTGGCCCAGCTCACTCGCACGCTGGCTCTGGAAGCCATCGGCCATGGCATTCGCGTCAATGCAGTCGGTTCGGGCGATGCCATCACCAACATCACCAACGCCATTCAACCGGACGGCCAGGCCTACCTGGAAGCGCACGGAAAAAAAGCGCCGATCGGGCGTGCTGCACGCCCTGAAGAAATCGCCGAAGTCGTGACGTTCCTGGCATCAGACCGTGCCAGCTACATGGTCGGTGCAGTGGTCATGGCCGATGGCGGCATGAGCGTCGCCATCCAGTAATTCAATCTTCAAGGAATATCGACGTATGCAAGCACGAACAAATTCCAAGGTCTGGTTTATTACCGGAGCTGCCCGCGGCATCGGCTTTTCGCTAGCACGCCAGGTCCTGGTCAATGGCGATGCCGTGGCGGTAACTTCGCGCACGTTGGGCAGCCTGCATCAAGCCTTCGGGCAAGACAACGCTCGTCTGCTGGCGTTGGAGGTTGATCTGGGCAGCGAGGCGAGCGTGCAGGCTGCCATCGACAAATCGATCGCGACTTTCGGCCGTATCGACCGCGTGGTGAACAATGCCGGCTACGGGCAGCAGGGCACGGTCGAGGCGCTCACTGATGCCGAGCTGCGCCGCAACTTCGACGTTAATGTGTTCGCGCCGTTGCACGTGCTGCGGCATGCCCTGCCGCATCTGCGGAAGCAGCGCAGTGGCCATATCTTCAATGTGGCCTCCATCGTTGGCTTTCAGGGTGGCTACGCGGGCTGGAGCAGCTATGCCGCCACCAAGTTCGCCGTCGCCGGACTGACCGAATCGCTCGCGGCCGAAGTGGCAGAGCTGGGCATCAAGGCGACCGTGGTCTATCCGGGGCCGGTGCGCACGGAATTCCTGGCTCAAGGCACACTGGCCGTGGCCCAGCGTTCGATTGCCGATTACACCGAAGCCGAGGCGTCGCTGGATTTGCATCTGAACGGACTGCATGGACAGCAAGCAGGCGACCCCGAGAAAGTCGCCGCGTTGATTTTGCAAGCATCCCGAGTCGCTGAGCCGCCTATCCATTTGTTTGCCGGCAAGATCGCCAACGCGCTGGCCGAGCAGAAGATGGAAACGGTGCGCAAGGATCTGGACGCGTGGCGGAGCGCCTCCGACGCGACCGATTTCACCGACTGATGCTCACTCGTCGAGGGCCGTTGAGCTGTCATGCTTTTTCGGCTCTCCACCCTTGGGAGCACACGCCATGCTGGATAGGCTTGCCTGCGACAGCAGGTCCGTGACTCCGCCGCCCCGAATTCGTTCACTAAGTGCCAAGCGACGTGTTGCGATGAGCGTCCGGAAACGGGACGGCGCGAGAGCGCTAGACGGATGGGCGAAGGACCGTATATGGACCCCTCCTCGTTTGCAAACACGTCGCCTCGCGCGCTGACTCCCAATCGTTCGTACGGGCTCGAAGCCTCGGTCATTCGCGGGTTTGATCAGCGCCGGTTCGACCAGTTGGCCATCGTGCGGCTTGTTTTGCAACCGTGGATAAAGGTACTGCCGGTTACTGACAGTCTCAATGTGCAGCAAGTTCGGGCCGATAGTCCGTTTCCCGTGTAACAGACGACCTTCGCGGGCAAAGAGGTTCGGACATTCAGACGTTCGTTGCGCCCTGGAGGCGGCCATTTAAATCGCGAGTACGGCCTGAGTGCCCCCTCAATGGATAGCTGGCGAGCAATGCAGCACATCGCTCCCGCAAGTAAGCATGCAACGCGTTGATCGCCGGCGACAGTTGCGCACGGTGAGCACAAATCAGGTGCAGCGGCGCAGGCTCGCAATACTCCGGGGGAAATAACTCCACCAGTCGACCTGCCTTCAGATCGTCGATGAGGTCCAGCCGCGACTTATAGACAAGTCCTTCCCCGGCTATCGCCCAGCGACGGACGACATCGGCATCGTCGCTGATGCGATTACCCGTGACTGCCACGGTGCGATCGCCACCAGGCGGCGTAAAGCACCAACGTTCGTGTATCTGCTCGCTCCAGACATACCGAAGGCAGTTGTGTCGCCGCAGGTCCTCTACTTTGGCCGGTGCGCCATGCCGCTCGAGGTATGACGGCGCGGCACACAATGCACGTCGGTTGTTGTCGACCAGCCTCATGGCCAGAAGAGACGAATCAGCTAGCGCTCCGTAGCGCACGACGGCATCCAGCGGCTGGCGGATCAGGTCGGCCGCCCGGTCGCTCATTTTCAGGTGCAGCGACAATCCAGGATGCAGGCGCTGAAAATCATCGAGCCACGGCAATAGCAGGTTTCGACCAAAGTCAGACGGAGCGGACAGCCGCAGCGGCCCGGTCAGTGCCCCCCGGCTGTTTGCCAGGGCCTGCTCGCCTTGCTCCAGCGCACCAATCATGACCCGCGCATGCGGCAGGTATCGCTCCCCGGCGTCCGACAGTTGCATGCTTCGCGTCGATCGGGTGAACAGGCGCGTGTCCAGCGCCTTTTCGAGTCGCTGCACTGACGCACTCGCATGTGCGGGCGCGATATTCAACTGGCGCGCCGCCTCCGAGAAGCTGCCGTAGTCCACCGTGTGCACGAAGATCTGGACGTCATCGAGTCGAATCATTTTCATTGAAATGCCGAAACTGTTTGGGCTTGGCGGATATTTATCCGTATATCGACGAAAGATAACATGGTCTCATTGCCCCTTGGAGACCACGTGTATGAAAGCCATCGGCTTCTATCAGAATCATCCCATCAGCCACCCGCAGGCGCTGCAGGATATCGAGCTGCCGACGCCGGAACTGCGCGACCACGATCTGCTGGTGGAAGTGAAAGCAGTATCGGTCAACCCGGTCGATACCAAAATCCGGCGGGGTGGAGATATTCCTGAAGGCGGTGCGCGCATCGCCGGCTGGGACGCGGCGGGAATCGTCCGCGCGACCGGTCCGCTGACCACGCGCTTCAAGGCAGGCGACCGTGTCTGGTACGCGGGTGACATCAAGCGGCCCGGCTGCAACAGCGAACTGCACGCCGTGGACGAACGCATCGTCGGACCCATGCCGACATCACTGGATTTCGCACAAGCCGCTTCGTTGCCGCTGACCGCGATCACCGCGTGGGAGCTGCTGTTCGACCGTCTGCGTGTTCAGGCAGCGGACCCGACCGACAACAACGTGCTGCTCGTAATCGGAGCTGCTGGCGGCGTCGGCTCGATTCTGACCCAACTGGCACGTGAGCTGACTGGTATGACCGTCATCGGCACGGCCTCGCGGCCGGAAACCCGCGAGTGGGCGCTGGCTCATGGCGCGCATTACGTCCTCGATCATCATCAGCCCTGGGTAGCCCAGCTAGCCGCGCTCGGTATCGAGCACGTCACCCACGTCGCAGGGTTGAACAACAGCGCCGCCTACGTGCCTCAGATCGCCGCCGTGCTGCGCCCGGAGGGCCAATTCGCCCTCATTGACGACCCGGTGGGTCTGGACATCGGGCCGTTCAAGGGAAAATCCATCTCGATTCACTGGGAGCTGATGTTCACCCGCGCGATGTTCACCACCGACACCCTCGCACGGCAACAGGCCTTGCTGCGCCGCGTGGCGGAACTGGTCGATCTGGGGCGCCTCAAGCACACGCTGATCCGACGCATTGACGGCATCAACGCCGCAGGTCTGATCGAGGCGCATGCGCTGGTCGAGGCGGGCAACATGATCGGCAAGGTCGTCGTCGCCAACCACTGAACCCTTCTGACAACGAGCATCAACATGACATCGCCAATCATCAGCACGACAACGATCAGCCTGGAAGCCGCGCAGGCATTACTGGCAGAAGCGCGCCGCGCCTGCGCCGCGCGCGGATTCGCCGCGACAATCGCCATTACAGATGCGGGAGGTCACCTGCGCGCTTTCGAGCGCGCGGATACTGCCCCGTTCCTCACCGTTGGCGTCGCCATTGACAAGGCATGGACCGCCGCGTCGTTCGGCATGGCCACGCACCAATGGAATCAGTACATGGCCGAGCCCGCCGTTGCCCCGCTGGCACACCATCCGCGGCTGACGCCGGTCGGCGGTGGCGTACCGATCTTCCACGAAGGGCGTCTGGTTGGGGGCATCGGTATTTCTGGCGGCGCATCCGTTCAAGATCATGAGGCCGCTGAGGAAGCACTGCGTAACGCAGGGTTTCTGCAATAGACCGTGCGCTACCCATGAGGCGCCGACGCGGATGACCGAATCACTTCGATAGCTGCCGTCGAAGCTGTGGTTGCTCAAGCGGCGGTTCAGGGTCGAGCTTGTGTGAAAACACACGGATCTCCTAGACTGGATTAACTCATTCAGCATGGGTGACCGGATGAAGCGATTCATAAAAGGTGAAGATCGCAAGCAGGTGACGCTGCTTCCAGAATGCCTTGATGACTTTGTCGCTGAGGACAATCCGGTCAGGATCATCGAGGCGTTTGTTGAAGAGCTTGACCTTGGATCGCTAGGCTTCGAAGGAGCCATGCCTTCGATTACGGGGCGCCCGTCCTATCATCCAGCCGTGTTGTTGAAGATTCATATCTACGGCTACCTGAACCGGGTTCGATCTAGCCGTCGCCTGGAGCGTGAGTGCCAACGCAACCTTGAGCTCGCTGGCGACGCGTCCTGCGCGCGGCCGGCGCCTGTGGCGGGCGAAAGCGCCACGGACTGAAGCCAGCTGCTGAGCGACGCCGGCCGTGGACGCGCGCTGGGGAGTCAGGCCGGGCATCGCCATTGATGAGACAGACAGTCAGCCGCGCTGGCGCGGCGGCACCCCGCTGTACTCTTCGGGCTGCGTGACCCCAATCCGGATCTCGCTCAGCGGATCAAGGGTCCACTGCTCGACCTCCCGCCCCCGCCGTGTGCTCAGCACCGCGGCGCCACGCAGCACGACCTCCCCGCCGACGAACTGCTCGAGGTACGGCGCGGTGGCAAACAGGTCGAGCATGATGATGCTCGGGACGACCCGCGAGCGGGCCGGCGACACCCGCAGCATCAGCACGTCCCGCGGACTCAGCTGCTCGATGGCCGCCCACACGGAGGCCCCCTCGGCTTTGGGCAGGAGCATTTCCCACGGCGCCAGCCGGTTCTTTTCGCTTGTCACAAACATACAACCACTACCTCAGACGCTTTCGCGGTCAATCAACTAGCTGATGCCGACGTGGGTATTCTTTGGCCGTACACATCGCTTCGCATACGTGCCGCCGACATCAAAGATTTCACACACCCTTAATGCACAAGGACTTCGCTCACCAATCGGGTATCCAATTCCCAGTGAACTGGGAAGACAAATTATAGCGCCAACTGGACAGTGCTCCCATTTCACTGGGAGAGAAATTTGGAGTTGGCTGAAGTCTTTGGCGCCGTTTTGCGCCAGCGCCGCGTTCAGGCGGCGCTAACACAGGAACAGCTCGCCTTTGAGGCGGACATACGGCGCAACTACGTCAGCATGCTGGAACTCGGCCAGCACCAACCCACGCTTACGATGCTGTTTGCACTTGCAACCGCTTTGAAATGCTCGCCCGCAGACCTACTCGCCGAAGTCGAACAGAAGCTAAAGAAAGCCCGGCGGTCCAAAAAGAAAAAACCGACGGTTATCAAGACGCGCGTGAGCGTTTCAGCCGCCCACAAGAGCGCATTGAAGGTCGCCAAGAAGCCAACAAACGCTTCCGCCAAAAAAATGTCGACTGGCTCAAGTACCGTTAGGCCAAATCGGCGCCTCCGCGGAGAAGCGATATGAGGAAACTTTTCGTCCGAGAGTCAAGTCGAGCGACGACGGCCTGAAGCGAAAAATCGAATCGTGCCATGCCCGGCGCCTTAGCATGCCTGCCCGGAAAATTCCAGGCAATACCGCTTTTTTGGCGGCAACGACCGTTTGCTCTACTTGCGCAGTCGTGCCACTGCCGCAGCCTTTTGGCGCTTGCGTTCGGTGGTAGGTTTTTTCACGGGCCGAGCCCCGCCATCTTCCAGGCCACTATCGGCGGGCCAGAAGGACGGTGGGCCGATAGCCGCGCGTGCCGACGACGTGCCGCTCTAAAACCTGCGCGATGTTTGAGCGCCTTTGGTTGCAACCGCCCTGGCGCTTCGAATGCGCTGGATGTTTCGAACTGTGGAGTCGCCCTTAACCGCGGGTGTCGACCCAATTGCGTGCCCATTGGCAGGAGTACTGCAACGCCTGCTCCTCACTCGTGAAGTAGTCGAGTGAATAGAACCAGTAGCGGCCTTCGGCTCGCGCGTTATCGAGGCGTTCGAGCAACAGGTTGGATGAGAAGTTACCGTCGGGCAAACGATGCGCCGAGGATTGGACGGCATAGCCGTTGTATTGTTGAACTTGTTTGTTTTGCATTTTAATTTTAATGATATTGGAGTGCGCACGTACCGTACAAAAGGGCACGGGTGCGTTGACCCAAAGCCACTCGAGCCGATTCATCAAGCAGTCGAAAGGCGAAAGATGGCGTTGAGGCCTGGGGAGAGAATGAGGCGCAACAAGACGTATGGCGCTCGCTAAGCTGCCGAATCAGCAGATGCAGCTAACGGCGATCGCGCCAACTTTGGGAGACAAAAACTCCGCGAGGGTGTCGCTGCAACCCGGCGTTCGTCGAATGCCGGGTCCTTCAAACTTTACAGCGGCTTGATGTTAGCCGCTTGCGGACCCTTGGGGCCTTGCTTCGTTTCGAAGCTCACCTTCTGATTTTCAGCCAGCGTCTTGAAGCCGTCGGCCCGGATCTCGGAGAAGTGAGCGAACAGGTCGTCGCCGCCCTTGTCCGGGCTAATGAAGCCAAAGCCTTTGCTGTCGTTAAACCATTTAACGGTACCGGTTTCCATGAAGAATCCTTGAGAAAAAATGAAGACTTGCTCTGTCAAAGAGCGCTTGAAGCTTCAAGGAGGGAGAGGACAACGAATACCGCTGAGGAGCGAGCAATTGATGAACAGCAATCGAACTTCTTGAACTTCGAACGGCACAGTACCCGCCAGGCGGGTCAGAGTCAACACTTATCTTGTAACCATTTCAGCAGGCGGGCCGCGCTGCTGACGAAGCGATGCGACACCGCTTGGCTGTGCCCCTTGCCTGCATGGCATGGCATGCCATGCAGGTTATACACCGCGCGCCTTTGTATCAGATTAGTGGATTGACGTCTGGCTGCTTCCAAATGGGCAGCCGACGCTGGAATGACTTGGCTACGTGACCAGGTGATGAACGCTTCATCGCCGATTTTTACCGGGATGACCAGGCTGAATCATTACAATGCCTCGACGAATCCCTTCGACAGCATGAAATGAGAAATATGCTGACTTCCTTTTTCTGGAGCGGCGACGCCATCCGCAGTCGACGCGTAAGTGACATCGTTTTATGGACCACGCTCGATGTACCTTCACCCCCTGCGCCCGTGGTGGCAGATTGGCAAAGAGAGATATCGACGCGACTCGCTCTGGAACCTGGGGATGTCGAGGCAATGCCTTTGGCGCGCACGCAAGTGCGCTGGCCGGCCTACAAGCGCTGCGTGCAAGCCATGTCCGATTGGACGTGCGCCCTGGGACTGCCCGCGGTGCTCGCCGATAGTGACATGGCGCTGATGGCCTGTCGTGGCGCGAGATATCACCATGATGGTGAGCAATATGGCAGTGCCGCGTTTTGCAATCTGTTCCTGAGTGAAGACAAGGGCCTGGACTTGCGGTTTCCCTCTACGGGTCAATGCATTCCCCTCAAGCGCGGAACAGCCGTCATTTTCGATACGGGCCAGCCCCATGGCGTGATTCAGCGTGGCGCCGAGAGTTTCTCTGCGGCCGACTTCGCGCCGGACCAGGACTTCACCCAGATTTTCTTGACGTGGGAGCTTCCGATCGAAGACGCCAATGTCGGGCAAGCACTCAAGGTGATCTTCGACATCGACCGCCCGTCATCGCAGCGATTAGAGGAGGAGCAAGTCTGGATGAACGGCGCACCAGCCGCCGTGTGCCCGGAATCCGGTTGCTGGCACCGCGCTGGCTGATTATCGGCGTAAGGCCTTGGGACCGTGGCACTGGAACACGAAGTACACGACTCGCCATCCATCTCGTCCTCGCGTCGCCGCGACGCACACCGACATCGCCTGTTACCTCCCTGCCCGCGTCTTTCTGCCGATAGACCGCACACGGGCCAATCGCAGCGATCAGCGTTGACGCCCTCTTGAAATCATCCTATAACCATCCATATGGATGATGACTGGAGGATTTCTGCATATGGCAAAAGAAGTGCCGGATCGCTCGCGAGGTAGCGAGACCGAAAAAATTACGATCAATCTTGGTCCAGTCGATCTGGGGCAAATCGATTTGCTCGTCGAAGAGGGCTTTTACTCGAACCGCACGGATCTGATCCGTACGGCCATCCGCAATCAGCTGTCGATTCATGCTCCTGCCGTCAAAGAAACCGTAACGCGCCGTGAGCTTGTACTGGGTCTCCAGCATTTCTCGAAACAAGACCTTGAGGCAGCGTGCGCGGCCAGTCAGCGACTCAGAATTCAGGTGCTGGGACTGGCGAGCATTGCCACGGACGTCTCACCCGACCTTGCGCTGGCAGCGATCGAATCGATTCTGGTTCGAGGCGCGCTCCATGCCTCACCGGCGGTCAAGGCCGCGCTGGCGGATCGGATCCGCTGACATCCCTGACTCCTCCCCGCTATCGGAACAAACATGAAACTTAACGAAGGCTTTCTGGACTCGATGAAAGAGGCGTTCGCACTCTTTCGCAGCAACGACCCTGCTGCGGCCGCGGAGATTGTCAAGCGCGCCATGCGCGGCGAGCCGACGGACGTGGCAACCGTGCATGCTGACCCGCATGACAAACCGACGACAACGCGCTTCGCCGACCGCCTGCAACCCCGGCATCGCGCCCATACGACGCAAACCGAACCGGACGTGCAGGATTGCGGGCACTTCAGCATGCGGCTCTACGTCAACGCCGCGGGCCAGCGTAATTACAAGATCTACGTCCCCAGTCAATACCGCAGTGATCCCCTGCCCCTCATCGTCATGCTGCACGGTTGCACGCAGGACGCTGACGATTTCGCAGCCGGCACGCGGATGAACGCCCTTGCCGAAACGCACGGTTTTATCGTCGCTTATCCGACCCAGCCGCAACGCGCAAATACCTCGAAATGCTGGAACTGGTTTAGGCCTGCCGATCAGCTGCGCGACCACGGCGAGCCGTCGCTGATCGCGGGCATCACGCGCGAAGTCATGGCGAATTACGACGTCGATCCGAAACGCGTCTTCGTTGCTGGTCTTTCGGCCGGCGGCGCGATGGCGGCGATCGTCGCGCAAGCCTATCCCGATCTGTACGCAGCTGCGGGCGTTCATTCGGGCCTACCCGTCGGATGCGCGCACGACTTGCCGTCCGCGCTCGCGGCGATGCGCGGCGGCAAACCCCGGTCCAAAGCGCGGAAACCTGGCGGAGCGGACATTCACGACACGCAGGCGTCTCAATGCCCGCTCATCGTTTTTCACGGCGACGCGGATGCGACCGTGCATCCTGCCAACGCCAACGGATTGGTACACGGATTCTCCTCAAGTGATCCGATAGCCGCTCGCCCGTCGGGCGCTAATGGGCAGGCGCGCAAGCATACGGTCCGGCACATGACGTCACGAGCCGGGGTACATGCCGAACTATGGATCATCCACGGCGCGCCTCATGCGTGGGCCGGAGGCTCTTCAAGCGGGAGCTATACCGATCCATCTGGCCCCGACGCCAGTGCGGAGATGGTGCGATTTTTTCTCGAGCATCCTCGTCGTCAGTGAGCGTCCAGCGCGCCGCGCTGCTGTATCCGGTGCAAGGAGGGCGCGCAACGGAGGCGCCGGTTGCCATGCTCCTTTCCCGAACGCGCCTGCCAACCAATCTTGCGATCATTGCCGTCGAACTGGCAATCGCTCTGGCGCTCCTTGTCGGTTGAGCGAAAGGGCTTATTCGCGGTGTTGAAGGCGTGTTGCGGGTGCTCGGTGTGTCTGCCCTCCTGTTGTCACCCATCATCATTCGAAGAAGGCACAAACGGAGCAGTCACTTCGTGCGACGAACCAGCGGTTGTATTGATCGATCGGAGGGCCGGTTACGGGGCGGAGCCGACGCACGAATGTCCGATCGAAAACGCAGGTGAACGGCGGTTCGTGGCCGACTGCTGCCCCACGTAGTCGACCGCAGTCGACCCCAATCCGGACGTTCGACTCCCGGTACTCCGAGCGTCTCTCAACCACGTGCAATTGCCAGTCGCCCTCGGTCCCTGCCGACGCGGCGCCGGACACAGCCGGCGTTAAACGACGCGCCCCTTCCGGCATGCGCGAATCAGCGATTTTGGACGCCTTGCTCCACCACCAAAGGTGACACGAGCGCGAAAGAGCTCGGCGATTCCGGCGCGCCGCCCGCCCGCGAGCCCGACCAAATGCGAGACGGCGTAAAGGCGGTGGAGGCGCGCTGAGCGGCGGAAGCAGGCATGCTTTTCGACGACGAGGCCACTTTTTTTGCACGATCTTTTGCGTGCTGCTAGATTACCTGTGGGTCCAACGCCTATCGAGAGAGAGTCCGATGGTCGACAAGACGAGCAAACCTGCATCCCATTTTGCGTCGCTGGCGGCGATTGCTGCGGTGCTGATCGTGCTGGTCGGCGCGTTCGCGTACACCGCCGGCTGGCTGTCGCCGGAACGACTCACACCCGCGAAGATGGTGAACGTGCTTGCGCCGGCGAGCGGCCCCGCCCCGGGCTTTCGGCGCAATCATGCAAAGGGTATCTGCTTTACCGGCAGCTTCGATTCCACCGGCGCCGCTGCCGATCTCTCCAGAGCGCAACTGTTTGCGGTGGGCTCTTATCCGGTCACGGGACGCTTCAATCTCGGCACGCCCGATCCGAAAGCGAGCGACGCCATGGCTCGTGTCCGCGGCCTCAGCCTGCGCGTGCAAACGCCCGACGGCAGCGAATGGCGTGCCGCGATGATCGACGCGCCCTTCTTTCCCGTCTCGACGCCTCAAGCCTTCTACGATCTGCAGCGCGCCCTCGCCGACAAGCGCGATCCTGACGCGATGAAGAAATTCGCGGCCGCACACCCGGAAATCGGCGCGTTCGGCAAGTGGGCGAGCAGCGCGCCGTTCACGGCATCGTATGCAGAAGACCGTTACAACGGACTGAACAGCTTTGTCTTCACCAATGCATCGGGCAAGGATCAGGTCGTGCGATGGTCCTTCGTCCCGCTCGCGCAGCCCGAGAACCTGACCGGCGATCAGTTGAAGGCGCGTGGCGACAACTTTCTCGCAGCGGACATCGCGCAGAGAGTACGAACCGCTCCGCAACGCTGGACGATGCTCGTCACCGTTGCGAATCTGGGCGACCCGACTGCGGACCCGAGTAAGGCGTGGCCCGAAGACCGCCGCACCGTAAACGCGGGCACGCTGGTGGTGGAACAGATCGAAGCCGAACCGGACGGTCCGTGCCGCGACCTCAACTTCGATCCGACCGTGCTGCCCGCAGGCATGCACGTCTCCGACGATCCATTTCCGGCGGCGCGCTCGGCGGCGTATTCGGTGTCGTTCAATCGCAGGACGGCCGAGGACAAGGACTATCCGCACACCGGCGAAGGGGCGCAGCAATGAGTACGACGATCCGAACCGCCGCGCGTCCGATTCACGCGCGCTTTTCCCCGCTGCAACGCGCGCTGCACTGGATCATGGCCGTCTGCGTCCTGGCGATGCTGTTCATCGGGGTGGGCATGGTGTCGACTGTGAGGCCAGACTATCTGACGCTCGTTTCAATCCATAAGCCGCTGGGCATCGTCATTCTGATACTCGGCCTGATTCGTCTCGCCGTGCGGATCGTGCGTGGCGCGCCGCCCCTGCCCGCCGACATGCCCGAGCCGATGAAGCTCGCCGCGCATCTGTCTCACTACGCGTTCTATGCGTTGATGATCGCGTTGCCGCTCATCGGGTACGGCATGTTGTCCGCGGCGGATTTTCCGGTGAACGTGTTCGGGGTGCATCTGCCGTCGTTGCTGCCGCACAGTAATAGCCTGCATTCACTGCTGTGGAACGCGCATCGGTTTCTCGCGCTATGCTTTTTTGCTTTGATCGTCGTTCATTTGGCGGCGGCGCTGGTTCACGCGCTGATCCGCCGCGATGGCGTGTTTCAGGCGATGGCTTCGTGGCGTGAGTAAGCGGTATAAGTTGGGACGTCATCGGACAGACACCGTCAGATCCGGCGCAGGCTACTCGACGATGCAGTTGGCCAAAGTCGGCACCCGACCCGCAATCGTCCTTCGATCCCTCGGACCCTTAACGACGGCTTCCAAGCAACAACGGCCGTTTCAGCCGCACATGAAGCGGCGTTCGTCCTCGCCGATCGAACGCTTGACCGACCGCTAGTGGTCGGCTTGCTACCTGTCCTGCCACGTCAAGTTGGTACCTGCGACTATGTACACAAATAATGACGTCGCGACGAAGCGCACCTGTATACTTACAGATAACCTGCATCCGCGGGAGTCGTCGATTTCTTCGCAGCAGCGATGGATAACAAAGAAAATGTTTTGTGGGACGGTGGTGAGCGCGTCCTGTGGCGAGAACAGTCTTCGGCAGCAGCCGGCCACAATGTGCTGTTCGCGCGGCTTGCCGCTGAGCAACCCATGCCCGCCAGTCTCGATCGGCTCGCCCACGAGTTGGCGCTAAAGGACGAGCTTGACAGTGCGTGGGCGGTGCGCCCGCTGAGGCTTGTGCGTGAGAACGGACAGGTCTCGTTGGCATTCGAAGACCCCGGTGGTGAACCACTCGCGCGTCTGCTCGGCACACCACTGGAGATCGGTTATTTCCTGGAACTCGCGATCGGCATTGCGGCCGCGCTCGGCAAGCTTCATCAGCGCGGCCTGGTCCATAAGGATCTGAAGCCCGCGCATATCCTCGTGCATTGCGCCGATGGACAGCCGCGCCTCACCGGCTTCGGCCTGGCCTCGCGTCTGCCACGTGAGCGGCAGGCGCCTGAAGCTCCCGAAACCATCGCCGGAACGCTCGCCTATATGGCGCCCGAGCAGACCGGCCGGATGAATCGCTCGATCGATTCGCGCAGCGATCTGTATGCGCTCGGCGTCACGTTCTACCAGATGCTCACGGGTGTGCTGCCGTTTAGCGCTACCGACGCGATGGAATGGGTGCACTGCCATATCGCCAGAACACCGTTGCCACCCAGCGCGCGGGTGGAAGCTGTCCCTGCGGTGATCTCCCGTATCGTGATGAAGCTGCTCGCCAAAACAGCCGAGGAGCGTTACCAGACTGCCGCCGGTGTCGAGCATGATCTGCGGCGGTGCCTCGCGGACTGGCAACGTCAGCGCCATATCGACGACTTTACGCTGGACGAGCACGGCACCCCCGACCGGCTGATGATCCCCGAGAAGCTTTACGGACGTGAGCGCGAAGTCGAGACCCTGGTCAGCACCTTCACCCGTATTGTCGAGACGGGCGTGCCCGAGCTCGTGCTGGTGTCCGGTTATTCGGGCATCGGCAAGTCATCGGTGGTCAATGAACTGCACAAGATCCTCGTGCCGCCACGTGGACTGTTTGCATCCGGCAAGTTCGACCAGTACAAGCGCGACATCC
>NZ_WHNQ01000053.1 GCF_009362785.1 Paraburkholderia atlantica | reverse complement strand
CGGTCTGCTCCTACACCGTCGCGCTGCGTAATCTGGTCGACCTGCGGCAACTCCACCGCGGCCCTCTTTGGGACGACCTTTGGCACGACTGGAGCGAGGATTGGCGGCACCTGAAATTCGAGCTGCACATCGAGCCCCCGACTTGGGTTCTGAGCGACATGGTTCGGGAGCAGGGCTTTACCGGCATTGTGTTTCCCAGCCAGACGCACGAGAGCGGTACAAACGTCGTGGTGTTTACCGACCGCCTCGGCGATGGCAATTCGATCGAGGTCAACGACCCGGATGGCCAACTTCCGCGGGACCAGGCAAGTTGGTCGCGTTGAACACCTCTCTGAGGTCTCATGCCGCTGGTATAGAATGCCCGCTCAACCTTCACCGCAGTGTAACGGCGCCTCTTGTTCGCCGACTGTCGTCCGAATCGCCAAAGCACGGAAGCTTTGACTAAGGGCTACGATCTTCGCCGGTTTGACCACTTCGTAGACGTTAAGCGATTCGCGAGCCTTTTCGCCGCCTCTTTCCTTGTTCTGCGCCACCAGCGAAACACGATCGTCGTCGGCGGGCGCCCCGTTGATATTGAAAACAAGCCGTCGCTCCCCCTATCCGGACGGCCACACCTCGGGAAAACGGATACAAGTACATTCCTAACTCGAACCCGTGCGGTGGCTATTTAGCACATTTGCGAATTTGGCTCCGACCTCCAAGGTGCCCTCAAGCCTGCCCCCCGTTTCCTTGATAGCGAGATGCGCGAAATCTCCGTCCTTGCCATCAAAGAACCCGCCCACGATCATGTCGGTGCCGTCATACGTTACTTGGTTCGCGTTCAGATTCCGGTATTTCGATTTGTATCCGAAAACGACCTCCAGCGTTAGGGGCAGCGCAATTATGTCATTTTGGTCCTTGAATTCGCATTTTCCCCCCAAGTCATATCCAACGACGATCCACGGGTCCGGCCCGGAGGCCTCGTTCTCCATCAACTCCTTGGATTTATGCTTACTCAATTCAGAGGCAACAAACAGGTTCGCAACATACTCCTGGATCGGCACCCACGTGTCTTTCTCGCGAACTGTGACCTCGTTGTTGAAAGTAAACCCCGCCTCCGCCGCTTCAGTTCCCATGGTGGCTTGAATCTGGCGAACAAAATATTGCCGACCATAAACGGATAGGTTTCTCAATTTCTCGAAACTTTTTGACCAATTTTCGCTTTTTGCGGAATTGAAAGTCAAAAGTTTAATGTTGTTTTTGAGAGCATATTTTTTTGCACTATCGGTAAACCCATTCTTTGAAACGACTATAGTCTGATTGATATTGACCTTTCTATGCTTCTCGCGAAAAGCTTCAATCACTCGAACGTCAAGTGGCTTCTGTGCAGCATTGCACTCGACGCCGATTTTTATGTCACAGTTAAGCAACTTGCTTTCGATAAGAATATCGATTTCACGATCCGTCTCCGCCTCATTGTCATACAGCATCGCGGATTCTGTAATTTTCGCGTCTGTCGGCGCGAGTCTACGATTAATGACTTTCACCAACTTTTGGAAGTCATTCGTTCGTTGTGGCATTCCTCACCCTCTACATCGGCTTGCATTTATCCGCATTCTGGGGTTCACCGCGATCTTCGGCCCCATGTTCCCCAAATCTGTTTTCACGATGCCATTGAAATCATGTCTGATCGTAGTAGGCCTTGATGCCTTCCAGCAATGCTTTCGCTCTATCGGTGTCTACATCCTGGTACCTCAGTTGCCTCAAGAGGTAAGAGTAGGCCACGGCTGCGACTTCCCGTTCCCCCGCTGCAGCATCAAGCGCCCATTTCCTACAAGCACGCACGAAGTCTGGGTAGGGACAATCGATGAGATAGCGGTCCAAGTCTCCCCAGAGTAACGCTTGATCGTTACTGGGCCACTGTGCCGCCCGTAGCGGACCCTTAGGATGGGAGAACAGAGAGAGCTCCAATGTGATTGCGTCCATGCTCGATGGACCATCACCGGCGTCGCCATAGTCGATCAGGATGGGCGTCCCTTCTTCGGATACTAAAACATTTAATCCGTGAAGATCACCGTGGGCGCAGTTCCATTTCACCTGTATATCGGCATCCTCGAATGCCTCGGACCACGCCACCTGCGGTTTCACCAGTTCCGCTTTTTCGTCCGTAAGAAACCGGCGCCGAACGTCGCGGATTGACCGTCGGCTTTCTACATTCCCCGCCCAGCGTGAGACCAACTTTGCTATACGATCTACAATATCGACCGGTACCGACCTCGCTTGCACAATATCGAAGGCATTTTGCTCGAACCCCTCGGCCAGACCGTAGAAGATCCCGGAAGTAGCTTTCCCGCCGTGTTCGAGAACCTTGAGCTTTCTCGGCGTAGCCTCGGGGGGAAGTCGGGAAACGTACTTCGTGTATTTTTCATCTTCGTCGCGGATCGCGCGTGGCTCGCCGATCTTGCAAACCGTATTGTGAACGACCATACCAGCGGCATTGGTGACCTTCAGGCGCAATACTCGAGTTCCGGACAAACCACCACTTATCTCGGATATCGCCACCTTGGTGCCGCCAGCGGTTCTTGCGAAAATCCTGATGAGGCGCTCTTCGGATTCTGACAGCGTCAGGCCATTGCGTTTCAACTCGACCGTTCGAAGCGCCCCCACCTCGTCTCGGTATTGAGCCAACAACGCTGGGAACTGATCGAGTTTGTGCTTCGGATGGAAAGCGACCATCTGAAGTTGCGCGCCCCCCCAGACGTCGACTTTCGCTGAATGCTCCAGCAATGACGGTATAAATTTCTCCGCGGATGAGCCCGTAAGCACTATGACGGGCGTTCCCGGCGCGTCGACACGAGCTGCTCCAAACACGGAATGACCGTGTACCGGATCGCCGTCTAGCGGTCCGTCTGACGTCGGTATGTTGAGATCGAGCAATATCAGATCGAAAAACTCATTACGGATCTTCGTCAATGCTGCTTCTTTATTTGCAGCGAACGTACATTGAGCGCCCTCGCCCTCCAGGGTCTCACGAAGCTCGTCGGTAAAGTCCTGGTCGTCTTCTACTATTAAAACTTTCATTCGGTGATCCCCCAGCGGATTTCGTATTTGGCACCACCTCCGGGCGACGGCGAGAGCGAGACCTCCCCGCCAAGGGTTTCTAAAGCTCGCATAGCGATCGCAAGCCCGAACCCCGCATGACCAGCCTTGGTCGATTTTCCAATCCCGAAAGAGGTGGCTGCTGATCTGGCCAGTCCCGGCCCGTCGTCGACGACCGAGACCCAAAACTCGCGATCAGTCTTACCCCACGTAACAACCAAGTGCGCCGCGCTTTCCCGGCCCCCTTGCCTCTTGATAACGCCAGCTTCGATACCGTTTCTCAACCCGTTGCACAACGCGAGCTGGAGCAGATGTCTACTGCTCGTAACAAGAAGCGGTCGCATGCCGACGAGCGAGATGTCTGCGACGTTTCCTTCGTTCTCAACGGACGCGACTTCATCGATAAGTTCCGCCAAGTCGAAACGTTCAATGCTCGGCTTGATGGAAGCGCTGCGTAGTTGCTCAATCGCATCAAAAATTGATTGAAGGTTCCTGACGTGTCTCGCGGTTTTGGAGTCGACGAAGTTTGGTACCTCGCGAGACGCAGAAAGGGCGATCAAGCCTAGCTTGGATCCAATTTCATGCAGCAGAATCCCTGAGATCCACTCTATCGCGTCGGCCTTGACGCGAGACAGGGACTCATCCTCATCCTGATCGTCATCATCCATTTCAAGGACGGTCACTCGCTTGGAACAGGATGCAATAGCGACCTCGATTTGCTTCAATACGTACGAGTCCCGCTCGGCATGCCGGGCTTTCAAGAGTGGCTGCAGATCTTCAGGCCGTGCAAGCTTCATTAGGGCACGCGCGGCATGGAATCTGTCGTGAGAGGAATCCGACAGCAACTTGGAAAGCGCCTGTTCGCGTGTCATACAACGGAGAAAGAATCGTAAAACGAGGCGCGCTTCTCAAACGCAGCAGCGCCACCTTCCATGACGTTCGAGATCGCCTCAACGATCCTTGCATCGTTAAGGGCGCCGGCCGCGAGGACAAAGCCTTGACGGCCGTCGGAGCCGAGATGAATAACGCGATCGGCGTTCCCTAAGACGGGAATATTCGGGTTGTGCGTTGAAAACAGAATCTGACTTCCCACGTCACGCATCAGCAGAGACTTGATAAGCGTTCCAGCGATGAAAGCGTTGTCAATGTGGTCTTCAGGCTGGTCAACGATGAGTACTTTGTCTCGATGAGCGAGAATTAAGGGGAGCACAACTGTGCAGCGCTGTCCAGTCGACAGCGTTGCGATATCTTTGTAGTCAGTGCCGTCCAGCAGTTGCAGCGTTACTTCATCTTCAATGTCGATTGTAGCGAGGCTGGACAGGTCCAACGTGCGAAGATGAGAAAGAACACGCGAGGCCCGTTCGACCGAAATTCCTACGGCGTCCACCACTAGGTCGACATCGAAATCGTCGACAGCCTCCAGCAAAGATCGCGGACTCAGTCGTGCGGATAGCGCCTGTGCAACGTCGCCGTATCTGACCCCGCTCCCGCGCAACAGGTCAGATATCAAAGACGTGAAATTAGATTGTTGGCCGTTCCTCAGTACGCTGGTACGGATGTTTGGTCTCAACGCATCGTTGAGCGAGTCGGAAATGATTTCCCGCGACATGTGTCGCCCGGTGCGCACTTGTTCAAGACGCCCGAGCGCTTCACTACGTTTCTGTACCAGTGCCGCCAAAAGATTTCGGCGCTCAGCACAAAGACCAACTATGGAATCGAGCGTCGCCTTTTTTGCCCGCAGTTCTTGACCCTTCCGCATGATCTGGCCGGCTCCGGCTTGATGCGAATCCACTTCCTGGCGCAGGCCGCGTGCCGTCTGTTCGTTGAGTAGGCGCTCAGCGTTGACGGCCTTCAGGCGTTCATCGATCTTGGCATGCGTATTGTACGAGGACTGCAGAGCCTGTCTGAGGATCTCGCGTGTAGTCGCGTTTTCGCTGGCCAACGACGGAATCTCCGTTCCGAGCGTCTCTTGGTCCGACAACGCAAATTCGTACGCCCCCTTAATAGCGCCATACCAGTCTGTAATTTCCTTCTTCGCTCGTTCGAGGTTGGCTCCTTTTACGACGCCTGCTGAAAGAATTTCGGAGATGGCCTTAAGCTGGTCTGCCTTCGATTGCAAGACGGTGGATGCCTTTGCAACATTCGCTTCGAGTTCAGCATTTTGTGCAAGCTCGCTATTGACAGAGGGGGCTTCCTGCAACGCGCGCTCAAGTTCCTCGATGTCTTTACGGACCCTCAAGCATTCCGCCGTCAGTGAAGCGATGTCCGCAATCGCTCGCTTCTCTTCTGCGTTGTCGGACGAGGTCGTAGTCATGAAACTGTCTACGAGCCGAAGCCTGCCTTGCGGCTCGAGTCCTATCGTTTCGATCTCTGTCTGAGAGAAAACGATAGGCTTCGCGAAAGAGCCAGTTGATCGAGGAAGCGCATCAGAAGCGGTTCGACTGACGACTGTGCGTTGACCGCCCGATACGAGCGTCACTGTCACCTGACCCGGGCCGAGAATCGATAGGGCATGCTCCTTGCTCCTCCGGGTCACCTCGTTAGTGTTTCCCGGAACGTCTAGGCAAAACCGGATGAGTTCAATCAGTGATGTCTTGCCGGTCCCGCGCGCGCCAATTACGACGTTCAGCCCAGGGGAAAACTGCACGTCCAGTCCACCCAAGAATCCCTCTTCCACCTGCACGCGTTCAATGTACATTGCGCAATCCCTTGTTAGATGCGTTTCTTCCCGGGCACGTTCTCAGGCGCCCTCGCTGGACGCGAGTATATATCCCGCCGCCCTGCCCTATGGCCGCTCTTTGACGAGTCCGGGCAAAAGTGTGTCTGCGGGCGAGCGGCGTGCTTTCTGATCCGTGGACGATCTCTAGTATCGGCTCGCGACCCGCTGTGCTTCCGATGATCACCGACATTAAGAACTCCCCTCTTCTCGCCGCTTGAACGGCCATTGAACGGGCACCTAAGCGCAGCGGTGGCTTGACCGGGACGCGGGCACCGCAGCCGGTGTGCTGACGCGGGCGCGGCATCGTTACGACGGGGCGCAGCTCGCGTACGTACGAGTCCCCTTGTTGTGGACGCACCTATCCATTTTTGACGCAAACCGACCTGCCGAAGGAGTTCCACAGGTTGATGAGGTTGGCGATGATGACGCCCTCGCACTCCTGCGAGGCGATCTTCTGCGTCAGCAGGGTGGCGCCAATGCATCGCTTGATGCGCGAGATCTGCGCTTCGACGCGCGAGCGCAGGCCGTAGCCGTATTTCTTGTGGAACGCATAAATCCCCTTGTCCTTGATGTATCTGACGAGCTCGTCATGCCAGCGCGTCTGTCCGTCACCGTGTACGATCGCGTGAGCCGGCGGTGGTATGACCGGCGTGATGCCTGCCCCGGACAGCGCTTCGCCGCGCTCGATGCTGTAGTACGCACCGTCGGCTATCACCCGGTCCACCGGTAGGTCCGCAGGCAGCATGGCGTCCATGCCTTCGCTGTCCGACACTTCGGTGGTAGTGATCCGGATCGCGTGGATGTTCATGTCCGCATCGATGGATAGATGCATCTTGCGCCACGGCGTGCGATCGGCCTTTTTGCCGTATTTCTCTTCGTACCACTGACCGGCCCGGGCGAAGCTCAGACCCGTGCTGTCAACGATCAGGCTCACCGCTTCGCCACGCGCAAGCCGTCGGGCCAGCTGCTCGCAGCGCTGTGTCACGCTCGCCTCCAGCGCGGCAAACCGGTCACACAGCTGCCCGAAGCTGGGCACCGCGATGTCCTGCCCCCGGGTGGCCCAGTAGTCCTGCATGTAACCCGTCGTCTGCCGCATGCCCCAGCCGAACAGCCGGTAAAACGTGTAGATCAGCTCGATGTAACCAGCCGTGTAGGTCGGCTCGCGACCGGAGACGCCACGGGTACGCGTAATCGTGTTGATGAACTGCGCCTTCAGGTCGCCGTGCGGAACATACAGGCTGATCATCCCGCGCTTTTTCAGGCTCTGGTTATACGCGTGAGCGTTCGTGACCCGGTACCCGGCCTTCTCCCATTTGCGCGGTTCGCCTTGTTTCTGTCTGACCTTGTATGGCATTATCTGAACTCGCTTTATTCATCATCACGCACTTCTACGCAAGTCCCGCCCTCTTTGCAATACCCCCCATCCGAACAAAGCCATTAGCACATAGTCGTCGACGTACCGATGCCACACGACACCCGCCGCTGTGATGGCCATGTCAACCTGGTTGAGGAACAATTCCGCGAGAACGCGAGCGCCTTGGCCGCCGACAGGCAATCCGAAGGACCTACCTGCGGAAAACTTGCCTAGAAGTGCGTTTATTTGCTTCGAGATTTGCTTACCATCACCACCGAGGTCGTTGATGAAATTCTCGATGTAATGATGTGAGACGTGCTCGTAGAAACTCGAGATGTCAGTCTGAACGACGACCGCGTCCGGACCCGCAGCCTCAAGGTTCTGAACTGTTGCCTCCTTGAACGCGCGCCAGGTTCGATTTGAATCAAACAGTTGCTCGCCACCACCATCCACAAACCGGTACGAGTGCACATTGGCGTGACGTCGAGGCTCCAGCACCTCCGCCAGTGATATGGCCAACCCGTTAAGGTAGATGTTCCAAAACGGATGGATTTTTGTTACCACCCGAAAACCCGCAGGCCCCGAAGGAGCAATCAGTCGTTCGCTGGGTATTTCCAAACCTGCGACTCGCTCATTGTTTTCTTTCAACGGGCCGTCACGCAGTTCTTCGTAGAAGCCAATCGCGATGGTGGCCAGGTCATGAGCTTGGTCGCCACAGAACCGAACGTCCATGTCAAACGGTAACGTGTCGTTGTCACCGTGCGCAGCGATATCCAACGCGGCTCGTTCGAAGTGTTGAAAGGTCGGCTTCAGCAATTGGGAGCCCTTCGTCGGTTGCGCCTTGTGTCTGGCAGTGGTGTAACGGTGTTTTGCTATCCATCGAAAGAGAGCACCAATTGCCTTCATGCAGAGGCAAGGCTTTTTGCGATTCACCACTTTGGGCGCATTCACTTTTGGCGCTCTCGCTTGCTCGGCAAACTATACAATCAGGAACTTCGACCGGTCCTTGGCACCAGCAATCCACGCCGGAGCCCGACCACGACCGCTCCATGTCGCGCCCGTCTTGGGGTCAGCATATTTAGCCTGCTGGGGGCCCCGAACGTCGTTTCCGGCCTTCGCCGCCTTCTTGGCGGCCGGTGGTGCAGCGACGGCCTTGCCTTCAACCAAAAACTTCGAGCGGTCCTTGGCGTTGGCAATCCATGCAGGTGCGCGGCCGTGACCGGTCCACGTAGCGCCAGATTTCGGGTCTCTATATTTTGTCGTGGAAGCTGGCGATGTCGTCGCTGCCTTGACGCCTAGCTTGCGACCGCCTTTCCTCGCACCGCCGACGTGTGCATCGATGTCAGCAGTCGTGAGACCATGCTTTTCCATCAGGTCGCGGATTTTTGCGATGACGGCAGACGTGTCCTTTTTTGCAATCGCTTCGGCTTGAGCTCGTAGCTTTGAGATTTTTGCCTGCAGGCTTTCTATTGTAGCCATTGCTTCCCTCCGTTTTGGTTGCAGTGGATGCACTATGCCACATGCCAATAGAGGACAGCTATAGAGGTGGCGCCGCTTGTTCGGGCAGGGTCCCGAGATTTTTAAGTGGAACCACCGGGGCGTTCATGCTGCCGATTTGATCGCAGGCAGTGTCGCGAAGTATGCCTCATCCGGCGTGCGGTCTTCCAGACTCGAATGAGGTCGTCTCTGGTTGTACAGATTGATGTAATCGCCGATTGAGCGCCGGGCGTGGCTGACCGACTCATATGCCTTCAGATACACCTCCTCATACTTGACGCTTCGCCACACTCGTTCGACGAACACGTTGTCGCGCCAGGCTCCCTTGCCGTCCATGGATAGTTTGATGCCGCGATCCAGAACCGCGTCGGTGAAAGCGGTCGCCGTGAACTGACTGCCCTGGTCGGTGTTGACGATTTCAGGCTGGCCGTATTTCGCGAATGCCTCTTCAAGCGCCTCGACCGCATGGATCGCTTCCAGCGTGATCGCCACGCGATGTGCCAATACCTTTCGGCTGGCCCAGTCCACCACAGCCGTCAGATACACGAAGCCCCGCGCCATCGGAATGTAGCTGGTGTCGAGTGCCCACACCTGATTGGCGCGGTTGATCTTCATTCCCTGCAGCAGATACGGCCAGATCTTGTGCTGCTTGTGGCGGCGGCTCGTGTTCGGCCAGCAGTACAGCGCTTCGACACCCATGCGTTTCATCAGCGTGCCCACATGCCGTCGGCCCACCTTGATGCCTTCGCGGCGCAGCAGACGTACCAGCATGCGCGCTCCCGCGAACGGGAACTCAAGATGCAGCTCGTCGATCCGGCGCATCAGTTTCAGTTCCGTCTCGTTGACCGGTTGAGGCTGGTAGTAGACGCTTGATCGGGCGATCCCCACAAGTCGCGCCTGTTGCGCAATCGGTAGCGCGTGTGCACGGTCGATCATCGCTTTCCGCTCAGCAACCCCGCCTTGCCGAGCGCTCCGCTTAAAAAATCGTTCTCCAGCGTCAACTGGCCAATCTTCGCGTGGAGCACCGTGACGTCCACTGGTGGCTCACCTGTCGTCGACTTGCCCGTCTCGAACACTTCCGACACGCGCTCCTGCAGTTGCTTCTTCCAGTCCGTAATCTGGTGCGGATGAACATCGTACTGCTGCGCCAGCTCTGCCAGCGTCTTGTCGCCCTTTAGGGCTGCCAGCGCTATCTTTGCCTTGAATGCCGGGCTATGCGACCGGCGGCTTCTTTTTGCCATCTTTGGGTTCCTTTTGCTGGTCCCTATGACCAGCTCAGGCCCCGACCGTTCCACTTACCGACCTTGTCCGAAATTCCGGCGCCACCTCTACTCGCGTCGTCCAACATGAGCAGGTCCCCCTTCGGTGGATGCCCGGTGTTATTAACGACCGCATCGATGCGCCCAAACCTTTCCATCGCGACGCTGACAAGCCTTTCCAAATCAGCGTCTTCAGATACCGAGCCCTTGATGCCAATGCCGCCAAGCTCTGCTGCCAGTTTCTCAGCGCTTCCAGACGGTGACATCAATACTACTCGATGAGTCTTCGCGAGTTCGGTAGCGATGGCTGCACCCATCCCTTTGCCCGCTGCTGTCACCACTGCAACTTTGTCCATTGGATTTCCTCGAAGTTTTCCTATGCGTCGGTCGACCGATAATAAGTGGGGAGTCCGCAGCTTCTATCTGGGAGAAGTCTGTTCGACGCCCAAGACGACCCACTTGCCTGCCTGCTGTTGATACAGTGTGGCCGACGCTGTTCTCGGGTCGCCTCGTTCATTGAATGCAATGGTCCCAGTCACGCCATCGAATGAAACTGCATGGAGGGAGCTCAAATATCCGCGCGGGTCTGTCGAGTCTGCTTTCTTCATGGCATTGACCATGGCCCACGCTGCGTCGTAAGCGAGCGGCGCAAACTGCACAATTCCAGTGCCAAACCGCTCCGTCATTTTTGCGTTGAGCTCTGCGGCGTGAGGCATTCTGCCAAGCGGCGCACCGTATTCCCAGCTATACATGCCTTGTCCGCTCGGTCCAACGAGCCGTGCGAAAGTCTCGTTCGTGAAGCCGCCTTCTCCCATGTACCCAGCCTTGATTCCGAGCTGGTGCATCTGCTTGGCCACACCGGCGGCCTGGATATCCTGTCCGACGTAGAAAATCAGGTCGGGGTTCTGCCCTTTGATTGTCGTCAAGACGGCTCGGAAGTCTATCGACTTCGTCGTCGTGTATTGCCATGAAACCAGCTCCGCCCCCGCCTTTTGCACAGCCTTGACATACTCGGTGGCGAGGTTGGTGCCATAGTCGGTGCTGTCGTCAATGACCGCGATGCGCTTGGCGCCAAGCTGCTTCACCGTGTAATTAGCCGCGAGAACGGCCATCTGGTCGTCATTGCTGATGGTTCGGAACGTGGTTTCGAAGCCCTGCGCGGTGTACGAGGGGGAGCTGGAGGCCGGAGAAATTTGCGGGATTCCTGCCCTGTGATACACCGCCGACGCTGCAATGGTGCAACCAGAGTTATGGTGACCAATCACCCCGCTGACACCCTCGTCGACGAAACGCTGCGCGACGAGAACAGCAGTTTTCGGGTCGCCGGCGTCATCCTGGCTATCGACCTCGAACCGAACTTTCTGACCTCCAATGACCAACCCTTGTGAATTCGCCTCGTCCTTGCCATATGACGCCGAAAAGCCAGTGAGAGGTGCAGCAACTCCAATCTTGACGAGCTTGACCTCGTCGGCTCGAACTCGATTTGCGAGTGCAAAGCATACAGACAGAACCGCCAGGGCCATCACAACTCGACGGAGCATCAATCCTCCAGGAAAACTAAGTTTCTCATAAGCGGCTCTGACGAGCGACAAGCAGCCGCTCGAAAGTCGTTCGTCTGCGTCAGCCGGCCAGCGTCATTCACCGTTGGTCAGACTGCGCAGATGTTGAAGCACCTAAGCGACTCTCCTACTTCGCGACCGGCATCGCAAACTCGGCACCTTTGCTGATGCTGTCCGGCCACCGTTGCATAACGCTTTTATAGCGGGTGTAGAAGCGAATCCCTTCCTCACCGTAGGCATGATGGTCGCCGAAGAGCGAACGCTTCCAACCACCGAAGGAGTGCCAAGCCATCGGAACAGGGATGGGTACGTTCACGCCGACCATGCCAACCTGAATCTGGCGTGCGAAAGCGCGGGCCACTCCGCCGTCCGACGTGTAAAGAGAGACGCCATTGCCGAACTCGTGCGCGTTAATCAATTTCACTGCGCTGGCGAAGTCAGGTACGCGCACAACAGCGAGGACGGGGCCAAAAATCTCTTCCTTGTAGATTTTCATGTCCGTTTGCACGTCGTCAAAAAGCGTCCCGCCAATGAAAAATCCCTTCTCGGAGGCGACCGGATGGTCCCGTTCGTCCACGATAAGCTTCGCACCTTCGGCTCGGCCCGCCTCAATATATCCCGAGACCTTCGCCTTGTGTTCAGCCGTGACGAGTGGGCCCATCTCCGCATCGAGGTTCTCGCCATTCTTGATGACAAGAGACTCTACGCGGGGAATGAGCTTCTCGACGAGCTTGTCGCCAGTGTTGCCGACAGCTACGGCCACTGAGATGGCCATGCAGCGCTCGCCGGCCGAACCGTAGGCAGCGCCAATCAGCGCGTCGACCGCGTGGTCGAGGTCTGCGTCGGGCATCACAACCAGGTGATTCTTTGCACCGCCAAGCGCCTGCACCCGCTTGCCGCGCTTCGATGCTTCGGTATGGATGTACTCTGCAATTGGCGTCGAGCCGACGAACGAAATCGCTGCGACGCCCGGATGCTCGATGAGCGCATCGACCGCGACCTTGTCACCATTCACGACATTGAAGACACCGTCGGGGAGCCCAGCTTCCTTTAGCAACTCGGCAAGACGCAGCGACGCTGAAGGGTCGCGTTCCGAAGGCTTCAGAATGAAGGTGTTCCCGCATGCGAGGGCCACAGGGAACATCCACATCGGGACCATCACGGGGAAGTTGAAAGGCGTGATGCCTGCTACTACGCCCAGCGGTTGACGCAGATTCCAGTTGTCGATTCCACCGCCAATCTGGTCGGTAAAGTCTGTCTTTAGCAAGTTCGGAATGCCGCACGCAAATTCGACGACCTCGATGCCGCGCACGACTTCGCCCTGCGCGTCAGTGAAGACCTTACCGTGCTCACTGGTGATGAGCATCGCCAGTTCGTCATGGTGCTTGTTGAGTAGCTCCTTGAACTTGAAGAGGATTCGCGCACGTTTGAGCGGCGCCATCGCGCTCCAGCTTGGG
Organism: Paraburkholderia atlantica; assembly: GCF_009362785.1. Lineage (GTDB taxonomy): Bacteria > Pseudomonadota > Gammaproteobacteria > Burkholderiales > Burkholderiaceae > Paraburkholderia > Paraburkholderia atlantica. The sequence continues at coordinate 14,668 of NZ_WHNQ01000053.1, read as the reverse complement.
AAAGCCGCGTTGGCTGCGTCCACCGCAAGATTCACTTCCTCGGCTGAGGCAAGCGCAACCGCTGCGGTCACTTCTCCAGTTGCCGGGTTGAAAACATCCTTGAACCGGTCGCTCGACGGTGCAATCGTCTGCCCATTGATGAAATGGCTGACCTGCTTCACTGACAAGGCCGCCTTCTCGCTTGCTACGTTCATTTCGGAACTCCGGATACGTGCCTGGCCTTTTTGCCAAGCGGTTGAGGTCAGGCCACGTCGCGCAAAGCGTCGCGTACCGTCGAGAAAATCTGGTCAATCTGCTGCTCATCTACGATGAGCGGGGGTGAGAAGGCCAGAATGTCGCCCGTGTAACGGACGAGAACGCCGGCCTCGAAACACTTGAGGAATACTTCATAGGCCCGCGCACCGATAGCGCCGGGGCGCGATTCGAGTTCGATACCGGCGACCAGACCCAGGTTTCGAATGTCTTTCACGTGCGGCGAGGTCCGGAGTTCATGCGCCGCGTCCTCAAAGCTCGCGGACAATTCATTCGCACGTTCGAACAGTCTGTCGCGTTTGTAAATATCGAGCGTTGCGACGGCGGCGGCAGCAGCCGCCGGGTGAGCGGTGTAGGTGTAGCCGTGAAAAAACTCGATGGCGTTCTCGGCACCCGCGTTCACGACCGTGTCGTGCACTGCCCGACTAGCAGCCACCGCGCCCATCGGGATTGCAGCGTTGTTAATGGCCTTGGCCATCGTGATGATGTCCGGCACGACTTTGAAATACTCGCTCGCGGTTGGCGCGCCGAGGCGGCCAAACGCAGTAATCACTTCATCAAAAATCAGCAGGATGCCGTGTTTGGTGCATAGTTCGCGCAGACGCTCGAGATAGCCCTTCGGGGGTACGAGCACCCCGGTAGAGCCAGCAAGCGGTTCGACGCTGACTGCAGCGATGGTCGATGCGTCATGCAATGCGACGAGCCGCTCCAGTTCATCGGCAAGGTGGGCGCCCGACGTCGGCTGGCCGCGCGTGAACGCCGACTCTGCCAGGTTATGGGTGTGGGGGAGATGGTCCACATGTGGCATCAGGTTGCCGGAAAACATCTTGCGATTCGGAACGATGCCGCCGACGGAAATGCCGCCGAAGCCGACGCCGTGATAGCCGCGCTCGCGACCGATGAAGCGGGTGCGTTGCCCTTCGCCCCGAGCACGGTGATAGGCGAGCGCCATCTTGAGCGCGGTGTCGACAGACTCAGAGCCGGAGTTGGTAAAAAAGATTCTGTCGCGACCTGCCGGCATGAATTCGGCGACCTTGGTGGCAGCTTCAAACGCCAGCGGATGGCCCATCTGAAACGTCGGCGCGTAGTCCATCGTCTCGAGTTGCTGGCTCACCGCCTGGGTAATCTCGGCGCGACCATGGCCCGCATTCACGCACCAGAGACCTGCCGTCGCATCGAGCACTGCACGGTCGTCCACTGTCGTGTAATACATGCCCTTTGCAGCTTTGAACAGCCGCGGGGCTGCCTTGAACTGCCGGTTCGCCGTGAAAGGCATCCAGAAGTTCGACAGGTCCAGCGTGGTTTGTTGCGAGCTCATGTGTTGCCTCCGTGAATGTGTGGTCAACTGTAATGAGTTCCCCGGCTACAATCACTGGACAGCCTGCAACGAGCAGTCAGACCGTACTGATTTTCTTCGCCAAACTGTATTGGAAATGTTCACTCTGAACCTGTCCCGCTCGCGCAAGAATGAAGGGACGTTGGTCGACCAGATAGTGTCGTCAATCGAGCAGGACCTGCGGCAGGGAACGTATCCCGCAGGCACAAAATTGCCCTCGGTTCGTGACCTCGCGAAGACTTATAAGCTCAGCACATACACCGTATCAGAAGCCTATCAACGGCTCGTCTCGCTGGGCCTGGTGGTGGCGCGCGCAGGAGCGGGTTATCGCGTCGCAACTCCAGCGGCCAAGGCGCCTGCGGCACCCTCATTCAGCGCACCGAGCCTCAACAAGGCCTGGCTTCTTTCCGATGTCTTCGCGGACAGAACAGTACCCATCAAGGCCGGATGCGGCTGGATACCAAACGACTGGATAAACGAAAGCGGCGTGCAACACGCGCTGCGTGTCGTCAGCCGGATACCGGGCCCGCGCCTCGGGGGATATGGCCATCCGTACGGCCTGTCGAATTTACGCGAACACGTGGCGACCTCGCTGCGCAAGTACTCGCTCCCCGTCGGTCCTGACGATGTGCTGCTGACACAGGGTGTCACACAGGCCTTGGACCTAGTTGTCCGGACGCTGCTTCGTCCTGGCGATACGGTCGTTGTCGAAGACCCGTGCTACTGCAATCTGCTCGAGATTCTCAAGGTGGCCTTCGTGAATGTCGTGAGCGTTGCACGCACACCTGATGGCATCGACACTGCGCAGTTGGAAGACGTCGTAAAGGCGCATCAACCGAAGGTCATGTTTGTAAACACGGTGCTGCAGAATCCGTCAGGTACATCACTCAGTGCCTCTTCTGCATTCCGGCTGTTACAAATTGCCGACCGATACGCGATTTATGTCGTTGAGGACGATATTTCGAGAGAACTCGCCCCTCCAGGGGGGCCGTGTCTGGCAGCAATGGAGGGACTTCAGCGCGTCATCTATCTGTCCGGATTCTCGAAGACCATTACGCCGGCAATGCGCGTTGGCTACATCGCTGCGAAACGCGAGCTGTTGGCCCAGTTTGCTCTCACGAAGATGGCGGTCGGCTTGACATCATCCGAAGTCACGGAGCGCGCGGTGGCGAGCGTCCTTATCGACGGACACTACGACCGACATATTGCGCATATACGTGAACGACTGTTCAACGCTCACACCAAAGTGACTCAGTCCATGTGCGATGCAGGCTTGGAGATTTTTCACAGGCCGAATGCGGGACTGTTCCTGTGGGCAAAGCTCCCCATTCTGCCCGAAGAGAGCATCGCGGTGACAAACGAAGCCTTGAGCAAGGGAATTTGGCTGGCGCCAGGCTCCTACTTCCGGCCCAGCGAACACGCTTCGGAGTGGTTCAGGTTTAATGCCGCGACGTCCGATGCACCCGAACTGTGGGCGTTTCTTCGAGAACTGGCAGGCCGACGGACCTGAAGAACGGAACGGCGGCGCCGTGATAGGTGTACCGCCTGCGAATCCTCAGGAAACCGCCATCGACTCCGTCATGTTCTGACGCATGTAATCCAGGAAACGCTTCTGGAACAACATCGTATGCTCATGGGCCAACTTTTCCGCCATGTCGGCATCCTTACGCTCAATCGCCTCAATGAGGTCCGCATGGTCTCGTCCTAGCTTCGTCGCCGTCGGAGACGTGACAGTGAAATCGAAGTGAAGATGTGACAGCCGTTGCCCCTCTCCAAGCAACCGCTCGTAATAACCGATGAAGTACGGATTATTCGCAGCATGTGCGATTGCGATGTGCAGTGCCTTGTTCGTCTCGGTCAGTGCCTGAAAGTCGCCGCTTTCGACCGCTTGCATATACTGGTCATCGGCTTTCCGGATGCGCACAAGGTCTGTTTCCGTACGGTGCAAGGCCGCCAGCCGGGTAACCGCGCGCTGAATAAGGTCCAGTGCGGAGATGTACTTGGGAAATTCTTCGATTTCGAATGGCGTGACCAGCGTCGTGCGGTTCGGCAAAATCGTAACGAGACCCTCGCTGATGAGGCGGGCCAGTGCATCGCGGACAGGCGAGCGCGACAGGCCAAACTGCGCGGCAAGTGACACCTCGTCGAGCGGAGCTCCCGGCTTGAGCTGCAGCGTCAGAATCTGCTTGCGCAGTTCCTCGTAGATATACCGTCCGCCGTGGCGTCGGCCGCTGGCCTCTGTGTCCGTCGTCGCTTTGCTCATGGTTCCATCGCGGTCATCGTGTGCCCGGAAAGACGGGCGCGCATTCAAGTTTATCATCGTACGCGCTCCGTCTCAGACCGCCGGGAAGCCGGAACCCCATGTGTCGCTCAGCATGAATCCAGCGGACAACGGGTCATCAGGGTCGACCCCAATCTGCTGGATACCATAGAGCCACGCCCTGCCCTGAATACGCGGAAGAATCGCCGGCCGCCCCCCGACTTCCGTTTTGCCTAGCAGTTCCACATTGAACTCGCCACCAATTGTCGAACGAGACTTCAGTCGACTGCCGATGTCGGCCAAACCCCTTGCCGCCAGCGTCGCGAGGTTGGCGGAACTGCCGGTACCGCACGGCGACCGGTCAACCCGTCCCGGCGGCAGCGTTGTGCAGGTTTGGTAGAGTTCGGCGCTGACGCGATTCCGGAACATCACGTACGCGACCTCGTTTATCTCAGGAAAAATCGGGTGTTGAATCCGAATCAGGTCGTTGATGATGCCCTTGAGACGCGTACCCAGTTCAGCAAGCGTCCGAGCATTCTCGGGCGCGATGGCCAGTCCCACCTGGTCAACGTCGACAAGGGCGTAATACACCCCGCCAAAAGCGATATCGGCCTTGATTCTTCCAAGTTGCGGAACCTCGAACTCGAAATCCAGTAACTCGACAAAGGACGGCACCATGTCCAGCGAGACGCCGGTACAGCGTCCATCGCTGCACGTCGCGCGCGCGGTCACAAGGCCGGCAGGCGTATCGAGAACAACAGTCGTCTCCGGCTCCTGCATCTCGACCAGCCCCAGTTCCAGCAACGCGGTGACCACACAGATTGCGTTGCTGCCAGACATCGGATGGGCCTTGTCCGCCTGCAGGACGATAAAGCCGGCATGTGCCTCGGGACGCGTCGGCGGTAGCAGCAGATTTACCGACATCTGAAGGCATCCGCGAGGCTCGAGCACAACCAGTCGGCGTAGGCTGTCGTCGACCTCGTTGATGTAGTTCATCTTGTCGAGCATCGTCGCACCGGGGATTCCTATCACTCCCCCGGTGATGACTTTGCCAATCTCGCCCTCACAGTGCACATCCACGAGTTGAAGCGTTTTTTTCCAGCGCATGATGGACCCACCTTACTTGATGTACCAGCCCCAAGGTTTGTCGCTGTTGTACCGCGTGATTTGCTTCGTTTCCAGATAGTTGTTCAGGCCCCACTCGCCGAGTTCCCGACCGATGCCGCTCTGCTTATAACCGCCCCAAGGTGCTTCGGTGAAAGTGGGTTGCGAACAGTTAATCCACACGATGCCGGCGCGCAGCGCACGCGCGACTCGCTCACAACGCTCGCTGTCGCGCGACATAACCGCGGCAGCCAGGCCAAAACGGGAGTTGTTGGCTGAGCGTACCGCTTCGTCTTCTTCGTCGAACGGCCGGATACACACGACCGGTCCAAAAATCTCTTCATTCCACACCCAGCTCTCTTCAGGCACGTCCGCGAAGACGACGGGCTCCATGAAGAATCCCTTGTCGAGGTGTGCGGGCCGCGCACCGCCTGTCACCAGTCGCGCCCCTTCTTCTGCGCCGCGCGCAACCGCAGCAAGCACCTGCTCGTACTGTTCCTGGCTGACCAGGGGACCGAGCAGAACGCCGTCTTCAAGGCCGTTACCGATTCTTATCTTGCGCGTTTGCGCCTCCAGCCGCTGTAGGAGGCGGTCGTAAATGCCCCGCTGAACGAGTACCCGCGACGTAGCTGAGCAGACCTCACCTTGATTCCAGAAGATACCGAACATAATCCACTCGACGGCGGCGTCGATGTCGCTATCGTCGAATACGATAAACGGCGACTTGCCTCCGAGCTCGAGACTGATGTTCTTGATGTCGCGCGCCGCGGCCTGCATGATTCTGCTACCGGTCGGCACGCTACCGGTGAACGCGAGCTTGTCGATGCCAGGATGCTCGCTCATCGGCGCGCCCACATTTCTGCCCGGGCCGGTCAAGATATTAAGGACCCCTGGCGGCAGGTCCGCTTCGGCAGCAATGGCGCCCAGTTCCAAGGCCGTGAGGGACGTGAGTTCTGAAGGCTTCAGAACCATCGTGCATCCCGCGGCCAGCGCCGGGGCGACTTTCCATGCCGCCATCAGCATCGGGAAATTCCACGGGATGACGGCGCCTGCGACACCGATAGGCTCTTTGCGCGCCACTGAGCTGAAGCGGTCATCCGAGAGCGTCACCGCCGTTTCCCCAGTTTCATCGAGCTTTTCAGCAAGACCCGCATAGAACTCGAAGCAGCCTGCCGCATCGCCGAGGTCCCACAGCGCTTCGGGAAGCGGCTTCCCGTTATCACGGACTTCAATTTCGGCGAGTTCCTGGATTCGGTCGCGGATACCCTTGCCGATGCGCCGAAGCACGGCCGCTCGTTCTGCCCCGCTCATCCTCGGCCACGGGCCCTCGTCAAATGCTTTTCTGGCAGCCTTTACCGCAAGGTCGACGTCTTCAGTAGTGGCGGAGGCGACCTTTGCAATCACCTGCTCGGTGGCAGGGTCGACAGTTTCAAAGGTTCCCTTGTTGACGGGCGCCACCCAGCGACCGTCGATGAAAAGTTGCTCGTAAGATTTCATGACTTGCCTAAGTTAGTTACGCGATTTGATGAGTTTGTCGTCGACGGCTTCCAGCCAGGTAGCTGCGACTGTGACGCCCGTCTGGAACATGTCTGTCGGGTCCCGGCACATCTACCAGCCCGCCAGTGACGACGTTGCCCACTTCCCCCTCGACATCACAGCCCACCATCGTGAACGTCTTGTTCCAACGCATGTCTGCTCCTCTATAACTTTTCAGAATCGGTACGCGCTGAATGGCGCCAGATTCTGATTTGACGAGCGGCCGGCCACCATGTCGGCAATCAGCCGCCCCGTAGTCGCCCCGAGCGTCAGACCGAGTTGCCCGTGACCAAAAGCCATAAAGACGTTTCCGAGGCGGCGGGAGCGGTCGATGATGGGCTTCGTGTCCGGCAGAAAGGGCCGATAGCCAACGCCGTATTCCACGTCGGCGGTGTTGAGCTCCGGCAGAACCCGTCTAGCTTTCTCGAGGATGATGTCCGCGCGACCGAAGTTAGGTTTGGCGCCATCGCCAGCGAATTCGATGGTGCCGCCAATTTGCAGGCCCCGGGTCATTGGGGTGAAGCAGAACCCCCCATCCGCGTAGATGGTCGAGTGTCGAATCTCCACGCCCGGATTTCTGACCACAGCCTGGTACCCGGCGATGCCCTCGAGAGGCACGCTCACCCCTAGGGCACCGAAGAATCGCCGTGCGCCGGTCCCTGCGGCAACGACAACGTGCTGGGCAGAAACGCTCTCGCCGTTTGCGAGGTCGACGCCACTAGCGCGACCGCTCGATTCAACGATGCGGCGGGCCTCGGACTGGATTCTGCGACCGCCCTGCGCGATGAAGCTGTCGGTGAGCGCGGCGATGAACCCCTCGGTATCGCTGACCGCGCGCCAATCGGGGAACATCAGGCCATGAGCGAACTTGCCGGCGAAGGCTGGCTCGAGGTCGCCAATTTCCTTCGCATTCAGTCGCTGCGACTTGAATCCAAGTGACTCGCGCAGCTCGAGATGTGGCAGCTCATGCGTCAGTCCATTTGGGCTGTCGAAGACTTCAAGAATTGGAAGTTCGCCCATGAGGGCCTTGTCGTCGCATGCCTCCAGCAACGGCGCGTAGTCGGCATAGACCTCGTGCGTCAGAGTCGCCATTGACTGGGCGATGTCCACAATCTTCGACTGTCGCGCGCACATGAGGAAGCGGAAGAACCACGGAATGATTCCAGGCAGTGCGCTCGGGCGCAGTGCGAGCGGCCCCTTCTGGTCCATAAGCCAGCCTGGAATTTTCATGAGGATGCCGGGTTTCGAAAGTGGAATAACTTGGCTCACCGCCATCTGCCCGCAACTCCACTTCGCCGTACTATTGCCAGGCTTCTCCGGGTCAATCAGCGTAACCGCGTGGCCACTGCGCTGGAGATAGAGTGCACAGCACACGCCCACAATACCGCCGCCTATAACGACAGCGGTCTCCTGGGGAAAACGAAGTGGGTCACGCGAAGCACTTTCACGAGGAACGGCGTTCAATTCACGCACTCCTGCAGGCTGAAGCCATGAGCGTATGGCTGGGAGTCGTCCACATAATGTTCCGCCTGCCCCGTAATCCAGGCGCGTCCTTCGACGCTCGGCAAAACCGCGTCCAACCCGTTCTCAAGTTTTGTTGTTGATTCGACTCGTCCGGTAAAGCAACTGCCAATCAGGCTCTGGTGCCGGAACGCGTGCCCTTTGGTGAGTAGCCCGCGCGCATACCGCTGCGCGACTCGGGCTGAGGTGCCCGTGCCGCACGGTGAGCGGTCAATCAGGCTGTCGCCTGCGATAACGACTGCTCGGGCATGAGCGTCATCGGAAATGGGAGCGCCTGTCCACATGGCGTGTTTCACGCCGCAGATGCCCGGGTTGTCGGGATGAACGACATCGATTGTTGAGTTCACCGCGGCTTGCATCTCGCGGCCCCATTCCAGCAGTTGGCCTGGCGAGAAGTGCTCGCATCCCGGGAAGTTCGGCTGCACCTCGACGATAGGATAGAAGTTGCCACCATATGCGATGTCGACAGCAAGACGTCCGAAATACGGATGCTGGATTTCGATATCGCGATGAAGCAGAAAACTGGGCACATTGGTAAATCGCACCGCCGTAACACGGTCCCCTTCCATTGCATACCGGGCCCGTAGCTTCCCGGCGGGAACGTCCACGACGACCGTACCGGGCGACTTCGGCTGAATCAGGCCAGCTTCGAGTGCGAATGAAACAGAACCAATTGACGCATGTCCGCACATCGGCAGGCATCCCGATGTTTCAATGAAGATAAGACTCATATCCGCATCTTCTGACAAAGGCGGATAGAGAATGGTCCCCGACATATGAGAGTGACCGCGCGGCTCCAGCATCAACGCGCGTCGAATCCAGTCGTGGTCGCGCACAAAGAGACGGCGGCGCTCATCCATTGTCGTGCCGCTGATTGCCGGCACGCCGGCAATCACCATGCGCACGGGCATACCTTCGGTATGCCCTTCGATACTCTTGAAGCTGTGCGTGCTCATCCGAATACCTTGCAAGAGTGCGTGACCGGCGGAATTCTCCGCCGGCTTCCTTTACGCCCGAGCTGCCTCAAATACGGCACGGAAATCTGCCTTTTCTGCGTCGGTCAGCGGCTGAAGCGGCATGCGAGCAGCACCAACCTTGAAGCCCGCGAGTTCGCAGCCGTACTTCACCTTCTGCACGAACTTGCCCGCTTCCATCGTCGCCATGACCGGGAAGAGCGAGCGCATGACGTCTTGGGCGCCCCGAATGTCACCAGCCGTAAACTTGTTATAGAAGTCCACAACCGGCTTCACGAAGCAGTTCGCCGGGCCGCAAATCCAGCTGCTCGCGCCCCACAGGAAGAAGTCAAGCGCCTGGTCGTCGGAACCACACGACAGTTGATAGCTGTCCTTATACTTCTCTCCGATTTCGATGGCGCGAAGCAGATTGCCGCTGCTTTCCTTGATGCCGACGACGCGCGGGTTGTCCTTGAACGCGTCGAGTACGCCGAAGCCCACTTCGACGTTTGTGCGGACAGGGTAGTTGTACAAGACGACATCGACGTCCGGAACCGCCTTGAGGATGGCCTCATAGTGGCCAATCAGCTCTTCCTGCGAGGGCAGCGCATAGTACGGCGGAGCAATGAGTACGTTCTTGTAGCCCGCGTCGCGGACCAGTTGAACCTGCTCGATGACTTCACGCGTGCACGAACCGTTGGCGCCCGCGATAAGCGTGCCGCGATTGCCCACGACCTCGAGAACAGTCTTGAGGATGGCGCGGCGCTCATCGTGCGTCAACGCATAGTATTCGCCGGTCGAGCCGAGAGGAACGAAGCCGGTAACACCCGCCTTGAGCTGGTATTCGAGGATGTTCGCCAGGACGTCGTGGTCGACAGCCCCGGAAGCGTTGAACGGTGTAACGAGTGCGGGCAGGATGCCTTTCATCTGCATGTGCTTCTCCCTTGATAAAGGACGGAATGGGTTAGTAGGCAAATCGCCTGAGGAATCGGGACTCGACCACGCCGACCAGGCGCGTGAGCGGGAAAGCGACGAGGAAGTAAATAATCGCGACCGTCGTCAGAAACTCGACCGGCTTTGCCGTGCTAGTGGAAATGTTCTGGCCGACGAACATGAGGTCCGCGACGCCAACCGACGAGATGAGCGCGCTTTCCTTGAACAGACTGACGACGTTCGAGAGCAGTGGCGGAATCGCACGAAGCAGCGACTGGGGGAAAATCACGTAGAGAATCTTCGCCTGCGGCGACAGGCTCAACGCGGTACAGGCATCGTGCTGTTCAGCAGAGATGGACTTCAACGCGCCACGGAAGGTCTCACTGGTGATAGCTGCCATATAGAGCGTCAGGGAAATCACAACCGAGACGTAAGGTGGTATCGGAAGCCGGAAAATGACCGGAAAGCAAAAGAAGACCCAGAACAGTTGGATAAGCAGCGGTGTGCCTCGGAAAAACTCCACATACAGCGTCGTTGCACCTTTAAGCCAACGATTTGGTGACATACGAATCAAGCTCAGCACGAAGCCGGCGAGACTTCCGATGACGGCGCAACTGCTCGTAAACGCGAGGGTCAACCCCAGTCCTTTCAGCAGGACAAACCAGTAAGGAAGAACCGCCGAGAAATCGAGATGCATGGTGTTCTCCTTAACGCTTGACCGCGAGGTCCTGACGGCGCTCAATCACATGCACGAATTTGGCGATGGGCAGCGACAGGGCGAAGTAAATGAGAGCAACGACTGTGTAGGTTTCGAGCGGCCGGTACGCTTCTGTCGCGAGGCTTTTGCCGACATACATCAGGTCGGCAACCGCGACGATGGCAACGAGGGCACTTTGCTGCAGACTGCCAATACCATTGGTCATGAGAACTGGCATCGCGCTGCGGAGTGCCTGAGGCAACACCACATACATGGTGCGCTGCCACGGCTTGAGGCCCAGCGCTACGCATGCATCCAGGTGCTCTTTCGGGACGGCCTGAACGCCAGCGCGGTAAGCCTCAGCGTTGAACGCTGTCAGATTGAGGCCGAGTGCGAGCACGCCCATCAAAATCGGGTCGATGAACACGTCGACCATCATCGGGATGCAGTAAAAGAACCACACGATTTGCAGAAGCGCCGGCGTGCACCGGAAGAACTCGATAAAAAGCTGAGCTGGCCAACGCACCACGACCCATTTGCTCATGGCTAACAGGCAGAGGAAGAAGCCGAGCACGAGACCCATGACGTTCGAGGCTACGGCAAGCTCGATTGTGACCTTGAGGCCTTCCAGCAAGGCGCCGAAACTGCCCTCAAGGAATCGGAAGTCGAAGTGATAGTACATGGCGGACCTCAGTCGAGATGCAGCACTTTCTCGAGGAACTCGCGCGTGCGAGCTTCCTTGGGGCACTTGAACATTTCGGCGGGAGCCCCTTGTTCGACGATTTTTCCGCTCGCGCAGAAGACGACGCGCGTTGCAATGTCGCGCGCGAAGTGCATATCGTGGGTCACGATAATCATCGCCATTTTCTGTTCAGCAAGGTTAAGCATGACGTTCTGAACTTCGATGACCATCTCCGGGTCGAGTGCGGATGTCACCTCATCGAATAGCATCAGTTTCGGCTCGAGCATCAGGGCGCGCGCAATGGCTACGCGTTGTTTCTGGCCACCAGAGAGCTGACTCGGGTATGCGTTGAGCTTGCTTTCGAGACCAAGCCGGGCCAGATACATCCGCGCACGCTCCGTCGCCTCTGCTTTCGAGATACCGCTGACCTTCGTCGGGGCGAGAATGAGGTTACTCAGCACGGACAGGTGCGGGAACAGGGTGTAGTGCTGGAACACCATGCCAATCTGCTTCTGTAGTTTGGTGTCGATGCGCTTCGATTTGCCCGAGTCGGCGCCCGAGATATAGGGTTTGCCTTCGAACCCAATCTGGCCGCCCTGAATGCCTTCCAATCCCATCATCACGCGAAGCAGCGAGCTCTTGCCGCTTCCGCTTGGTCCGATGATGACGAGCCGGTCGTCGGCACGCATATCGAGGTTCATATGGTCCATGACGACGAGGTTTGGGCCGTATGACTTGTAGACGTCCCGGAACTGCACAAAGTCGCCGAAGGTTGAGTCGGCGGAGTCAAGTACGGCCCGCCGAACATCAGGTTGAGCAATCATGGGTTGGGAAGAAAGCATGGAATCTCTCCAGCGGACGCGCCTGGGCGTGCCGCGTCGATAGAAGCATCACTTGTTGGTGACAAGCATCGCCTGAACTGAGGTCTTGATAAGACGGTTGAGAGCGCCCGACTTGACTTGTTCGTCCACGTACTTATTGAGAACAGCGATGTCGGCGGCAGACGTTTCCTTTCTGAGACCGAACGCAACTTCCTGCTGCGCCAACGGCGGAGTCGGTTGGATGGTGGCTGCCCATTCCGGGTGCGCCTCGGTGAGCAGCATGTTCGTGATGTTGGCGTCCGCGAGCAGGTCCGCGCGCTTGGACATGAGAGCAAGGCGCGTCTCATCGTTGCCAGGCAGGCGCATGATGGTCGCTTGCTTGAATGCGCCAGAGATTGCCTTGTCTTGCGCGGTCCCTGACATAACCGCGACTGTCACTCCAGGCTTATCGACTTCGGCGATGGTGTGAGCGCCCTTCGGAATCTTGGGATTGTTTTTGTTGTAGACGAACGAGACGTTGTAATCGGTGGCCGGCACAGAGAACGCAATGGCTTTTTCCCGTTCCGGCGTGTCATTCAAGGCCAACGACAGGTCCCACTTATCGGACTGCAGTCCGGCAACGATGTTGTCCCAAGTGGTGTCGACGAACTCGACTTTCACCTTGAGCACGTTCTGTCCGAAGCTGCGGCAGAGGTCCGAGAAAAACCCACTGTATTCGCCAGTTTTCGGGTCGCGCATGACGTACGGAGGTGCCACGGCCGCGCCGCAGCGGAGCACACCAGCCTTCTTTACGCTTTGCCACGTACTCGTGTCATCGGCGTGAGCCGGGGTGCCTGCGGCGACAAGACTGGTTACCGCCAGGCACATCAAAACACGCCGAGTTAAGCCAGACAGCAGAACCATAATCAACTCCCAAAGCATCGATAAGCCCGTTGGAAAAGCCCAGGTTCACCACACAGTTCTGCGCATCACGATGTGTGCAGCAATGTACGCAGACTAGGATTTGAGGTTTAAGCTGTCAACTAGGCACTTATCCCTAGCCGAAAACGCAGCGACCGCTTCAATCCCTGCTGTGGCACCAAGCGCAAGGCTTTCCGAGATTTCGGTGGTCGCTCGCCGCTACTGTTTGGTTGCTTCGACCAAAAACTATGCAAAAAATAGTTTTTAGAACTACCTCATCTGAAACCGTCGGGACGCGCAAGCGACATTGCCGACGTTCCTCTGCGCGCGTCGATGACGTTGAGCAGCGAGATTATTGGAATCCTGGCCTTACAGGCCGGCGAGACGGTAGGCTGACGAACCGCCACCGGAAATCGCAGCGGCTGGCCACGACCGCTGCATCATTCCAATCAAGTCAGAGCATATCGACGCCTGGCTTAACCCGGATGCGTCGGACTTGGCGGCAATGTACGCGATACTTGACGACAGGGACCGGCCGTACTATGAGCATCGGCTGGCCGCATGAACGCGTGCCAATTTCCGACCAACGACGAATGGACCTTTGGATTCAACCTTGTGCCCAGTGCGCTGACCTCCACGGCAAGTCGGCCACCGAGCCGCCCCATCATGACCTTGCGCTTAAAGGCGCGGGGTCTGTCGGCGATGCTCGGCGAGAGGAGCACTACACTTGCGCGCAGTGTGGGGCAGCGTTTGCTCGCATTCTTCCCGGACCATCGGCGCAGCAAGGTTGGTTGTTGCTGAACGCAGGGCAGCATTAAGGAAGTGCTCGGTAACTGTTGGTGCGTACAGGAAGGCGTCCGTCGGACAGCATGCTGGCAAGGCGGCGGCTCGACACACAAATCACACAACGTCGCTTATTCCAATCACCTTTCCGTCGTCGTCATCGCATGCCTACGTTACCCACAGACCAACAGGCACGAAGCCGCCTTGACCAAGCTCGCCGCCTGCTGGCAACCGCGCAGACCGGGCTGCACTACGCTACCGGCTCCTTCGACAAGGAACGCTACCAAGAGATTGCGAGTATCGCTCACCACCAGATTGCCGAGCTCGTGTCGATGGATACTGGCAAAGTCGCTGAGCTATTCGCATTAGAATCCGGTTACGCGAATCCGAAGCTTGACGTCAGATGCGCAGTCTTTGATGAAGTCGGTCGAATTCTGCTTGTCCGCGAGGCTGCAGACGGACTGCGGTCAATTCCGGGTGGTTGGGCCGACGTAGGTTTGTCGCCGCCCGAGAATGCAGCGAAGGAAGCCCGCGAGGAAAGCGGATACACGGTGCGTATCGAACGTCTGCTGGCGGCCGGGGACATGAATAACAACTGATTGCGGGTTTCAAGCAGACTGAAGTTGCATTTGATCAGTAATGCATATGTTTCATGAAATACATGAGTTGGCAAGACTGGCAACGCGAAGCGGAAGTCTGATTTGCGAAGTGCTCGACATGGTAACGACGCGCGCGGCCATGGCGCAATGCGCCGGCGAAGTAGCGACAAGCCGCCCTGAGGGCCGCGATCAGCTGCGGCAGTAGTGCCTCAGGTTGATCATCGTGTAGGCGAGCGTCTTGAGCGCGTAGTGCACGGCACTGATGCGTTCGAAGCGCAGCAGCAGGCGGCG
>NZ_WHNQ01000052.1 GCF_009362785.1 Paraburkholderia atlantica | reverse complement strand
TGATGTTTGACCGCCTTGCCGAAAAAGGCTTTTGCCGCGGCCACATCGCGCTTTGCCCTGAGCATGAAGTCTACCGTCTGGCCGTCCCGATCCACCGCCCGATATAGATAAACCCATTTGCCCCGGATCTTCAGGTACGTCTCGTCAACCCTCCACGACCGTCCCGCAGACGTGGCAAAATGGTTCCAGCCCTTGACGAACTCGGGCGTATAGCGGCGCACCCAACGCAGAATCGTCGTGGGAGCCAGCGACAACCCTCGCTCAGCCATCATCTCGACGAGATCGCGCAGGCTGAGTTTGTAGCGCAGATACCAGCGCACACAAAGAATGATCACCTCACGGTCAAAATGACGGCCGGCGAATAGTCCGTCCAGATTCTTCAGCTTGTTCATCGCGGCTTCTCAAATCGGTCAGGGCGACACTCTAACCGATCCTTGAGCGCTATTTGCACCACAACCTTTTCAACTTACCTCAATGACGACAATTCGCATTGTTGTGCAATGCTTCGGGTTGCCTTGCATCGGCGGCAAGATATGACGACATCATCAACGGTGTCATTGGTGGTCGGTTGCCCGCATCGGTCGCTGCGATCGGAGCCCTCGGCCCTCTAAACTTTTCTAGCCGGATGAAAGCAATGCGGGTAACGCTCCCATTGGAAGAGGCGATTCTACATGCTGGGCTGGTGCCGGCGAATCGTCGTGTGGTAGTCGCGCTTATTGGCCACGCCGACACATACTGGTGGGGTGGACATATCGACAACTGGCGCCCGGATGAGACGTTGTTTTCGTCGGGATCAGCACTGAGGGGTTACAGAAAGCTTGTGGATCGCTTTAACAAGGGCAAAACGGCCAAGGCGCACGTACTGATGTTTCACAATGACGGCTCGTTCGGTGCAGTGATGCTTGGCGTCGAATCGAAGGAAGAAGCGCAACAATTGCTATTCGACTCTCTGGAAGAAATACGGATCCGGACATCGGACTGATCGATCGTGCGTCCGCGCGCGCTCATGATCGCCTGGGCATGGTGCTCGCGGTTGGCTATGGGGGACACTTGACGACATCTTCCCGCAGATGTGACATCGGCGCTGCTGAATCGCATATCAAGATTGTAAGCAAGTTCTATCCCCGGGCCTTAGCGCGACAGAACCCCTCGAGCCATTACTTCGCGGGGCGCGTCTTGCCATGCGGGGCCTTCATGCTTCATTTGCCCCTTCAATGGACAACTGGAGAAAGCCCCCGAAACCCGCAACCACTTGGGTAAAAAACATGCATAATTCGACCCGTTGCATGCTGCTTACCGGCGCGAGCCGGGGCATTGGTCACGCCACGGTGAAACTATTTCAGGAGCGGAATTGGAGGGTGCTTACGGTATCGCGCCAGCCATTTTCTGAGGAATGCAAATGGCCAGCTGCGAGGGGATCCCACATCAAGGCCGACCTAGCTGATCTCGATTCCATCGAAAAGGTCGCAGAAGAAGCGAGAAACCGACTTCCCGATGGGAAACTGCATGCGCTGGTCAACAATGCAGGTATTTCTCCGAAGGGGGAGAACCACTCGCGACTCGGCGTGCTCACAACTGATATCCACACGTGGAAGACGGTGCTCAACGTCAATCTCGTCTCGAGCGCGCTGCTTGCACGGTCGCTTTTTCCTGAGCTGGTCGAGGCGAAGGGTGTCATCATGAATGTAACATCCATCGCCGGTGTGAATGTCCATCCATTCGCCGGCACGGCTTACGCCGCGTCGAAAGCTGCGCTTGCAGCGTTGACGCGAGAGATGGCGCATGAATTGGGAGCGCATGGCGTACGTGTGAACGCGATCGCACCCGGTGAAATCGATACGTCGCTCCTGTCGCCGGGCACGGAAGAGATCGTTCGTAAGTCTATTCCGCTCCACCGCCTTGGCGACCCGCGAGAAGTCGCTGAAACAATCTACTTCCTTTCGGAACCGGCTTCATCCTACATTAACGGTGCCGAGATTCACATTAATGGTGGGCAGCACGTCTAATCCGCGCACTGGCAGGTTGCTGGAGATGTGGCAGTAAAATGAATCGATGAAGGTCACTGATTGCGTGTTTTCATCTGCGAACTCACCGGGAGTGGCTTGCGCGGTTGGCGAGGCCGGAGCAGTTCAAGTCAAGGCTTTGCGGATCCAAGAATGGCTGCAAACCAAGGCCGGTAGGCGTTTCCCACGAAATTGACCGTCGAGCAGTTCGAGCAATTTATCTCGCTACATCTGAGCGTGGGCCGGCGCGGGCCGCCGCCGACGTTGCGGTTACAGAAGATGTTCAACTACGTCATGAAGGGGCTCTATATGGGGTGTCAATGGACCATGCTGCCGATCGAAAACAGAGTAAGAGGCCAGTTCAAAAAACCTTGGTTCTGTCGCATTAGTGCGGGGACGCTAGAATGCGTGTCTGGCGAACCGGTACTGACCCGATGATGAAGAAGGCACCGACACCACGAACGACCCTTACCCTAGGAATTGCGAAGGTTCTGAAGCGACTGCACTATCCGCTCGATGTCATGCTGATGTGCGTGCGCCGGTATGGGATCTGTCGCAATAAGGCAGTCTGCTATGCTGACGGGCCTTACAGTAATGGGTGACTTGATCGATGACCGAGAAGCTTTGTCCCGGTGTGGCAAAAGTACTCAAACGGTTGCATTACCCGCTGGACGCGATGTTGCTGTGCGTTCGGTGGTTACGTGGCCTATCCGCTGAGCCCGCGTCATCTCGAACAGATGATGGCCGAGCGCGGGATCGCGGTCGATCATTCGACGGTTCATCGTTGGGCACTCAAACTGTTGCCGGTCCTGGAGAAGGCGTTTCGACGGTGCAAACGGACAGTCGGCAGGAGCTGGAGGATGGACGAGACCTACATTCGAATCAGGGGTGAGTGGCGGTATCTCTACCGGGCTGTCGACAAGGCAGGCAACACCGTTGATTTTCTGCTGCGAGCCCGACGGGACAAGGCTGCGGCCCGGGCCTATTTCGAAAAGGCAATCGACCAGAATGGCGCGCCCGAGACCGTGACGCTCGATAAGAGCGGATCGAATCTGGCTGCCTTGCAGGCGATCAACGCCAGGCGGAATCTGCCGTATCTGAATAACATCGTCGAGCAGGACCACCGCGCGATCAAGCGCCGGACCCGCCAGATGCTCGGGTTCAAGAAATTTCGTTGCGCCCGCATTCTCTTGGGGGCATCGAAATCATGCACATGATCGTCAAGGGGCAATTGAACGACGGCGGCGTTGGACAAACTCCCGCGCAGCAATTCTATTCACTGGCTGGATAGGGAGTCCATACCACATCGGACTTGGCTGACCTCTCGCTCTTACTGCGACAGAACCCTTCGAAGCACTGTCCATGGGATTGCAAAATGCGCTATGGCAGGCCGGGGGATGTCCGCGCGAGCATCGCACCGACAGTCTGTCGGCGGCGTTCAGAAACCTCGCGGATGAAGACGACTTCACGGTGCGCTATGCGGCGCTGCTCGAGCACTATGGCATGACCGGGACACGCAACAATCGCGGCCTAGGTCACGAGAACGGTAGCGTTGAGTCATCACATCGCTATCTGAAGGAAGCTGTCGACCAGGCGTTGATGTTGCGCGGTCACCGGGACTTCGTCGATCGTGCGGCCTACGATGAGTTTCTGCGCGAGGTCGTCATGCGTCGCAACCGGCGTAACGCAGCAGCGTTCCGCCTTGAGCGCGAACTGCTCATGGATCTCCCGTTAAGGCGCACGACCGACTTCGTCGAGGAAGAAGCGCGCGTTACACGCTGCAGCACCTTCACCGTACGCGGCATTCTGTACAGTGCGCCGTCGCGCCTGATCGGGCATCGCCTGAAGGTGCGCGTGTATGGTGACAGGCTCGACTGTTATCTGTCGGGCGCGCTGGTGCATAGCACCTCGCGCGGCTCGCGTGCCGGCGACAACCGCCGCGCGCTGGATTACCGACACTTTATCGAGAGCCTCAAACGCAAGCCACAGGCCTTCAAGGGGCTTGCGTTTCGAGACGAGCTGTTTCCCGCGTGAGGCGTATCGCCGGACGTGGGAACAGCTGGAGGCGAGGCTGACGCAGCGCGAGGCATGCAAAATCATCGTTGGATTGCTTGAACTCGCCGCGCTCGATGGCGTCGAGGCCGTGCTGGCCGCGCGCCTGAACGCGTTGCTGGTTGACGGCAAGCTGCCTGATCTGCAGGCTCTACGCGAGGAGTTCGCGCCTCGTCTCGCCGATTGCCCCATCGTCAATGTCGAGAGCCCCCCCGTAAGCAGCTATGACGATCTGCTGGGTAAGGAGGTCGCATGAACACGCCTGCTTACGATGCTGGCCGTCTTGCCTTGATGCTCAACGAGCTGCGCCTGCCGACCATCGCCCGCCTGTGGCCCGAGTTTGCGGAGCGCTCCGACAAGGAGGGCTGGCAGGCCACGCGGCTGATCGGCGCACTGCTCGAACACGAACTGGCCGAGCGGGCCAAGCGGCGCAGACCAGCGCATCCAAATTGCACCACTACCGGTTCGCGAGCCCCGCACAATCAGCGGGCGGCGCGCTCCATTCCCGCGGCTTCCGATGCGGCAAGCTGACTTTCGCCGTCCATAGCCTTTTGTAGAAGCTGACGGCTGTTTTGCGACACATTCAGCGCCATCTGGAATAGCTGCGACATCTGATTGTTGTACGACTGGACATCCTGAGGCGACATTTGCGGCGGACCTTCCGGCATGCCGGAAGGCGAGTGTGCGGGAGGCGGCTGACGGCTGGCGGACCGCGCACGCCGCGACGGTCCACCCGCCTTCAGGCCGTCGAGCACTCCAGCGTTTTGACTTGCCGTGGGGGCGCCGAAGGGTCGCCGGACCGGGGATTCTGGCTCGTGCACGGCGGCGTCGGCGTCAACAGGTGCAGCGGGGCCAATATGATAGTCACCAGGAAGTGGCATGTGTGCTCCTTAAAGCGTGGACGGTCCAGCGTGCAAGCAGCGCGCACCTGGAGTTTGAAAGCAGTGAAGCCCGGTCTGACGACGCTACCATGCGCCACGGGCGCAACGCCCGCAAAGGCGAAGATGTTTCGTCACGAGCGAAGAAGAACGCACGCTTCGCAGTTCCATCGAGCGATGCGCGTTGGCGTTTAAGGGTTTAAGGAGCCGTCCTCGCGTGCCGATACCGTGCTTCGCACGCGGCGCGCCACCTTCGCGTCCGGCATGGGCGCATTTTGACGGATGCCTATGATCATTACTGTTGTCGGCGCTTCTTCACCGTGCCCGGTCAACTCGTCAAACAGCCAACCAACTTTTCTCATCGGAGGATCCTATGGCAATCGGTGCACAAATGGCGGCAATGGAAATGCAGATGCAAATACAGCAAATCGAAGCGATGAAGTTCCAGCAGGTCGAGCAGCAGTTGAACCTGCAGAACAGCATCACGAACTCTGCAGCGCAGTTCAGCAACGGCCTGTCTGACTCGCTCAAGTCAGCGGCAAAGTAACCGACTGTTTGCTACGCCACGCGCCTGCCGCCTGTTGCGAGGCAGCATGCCAGCGCCCCCTGTCGGCGCCCTCTTTCTCGCGCCGCTGGCCGGCGCTCCGGCATCCAGCGGTGCTGGTCGGGTTGCATGCGGTATCGGCTTCGCCGGCAAGTCTCGTGCTCGCGGATGCAGTACCACATGTGCAACGGAATCGATGTTGCAGACCTCATGCCGCGCCGATACCAACAGGAGGTTTCCATGGTGTTCAAGCCGTTCGAAACCATGAGCGCGCACGGCCTGATTGCCAGGCCGCTCACGCCAGACGATTGTCCGACGCTTTTCGAACAGATGTTCAGCGACCACGAAACCATGCTCGATCTCGTGACCCCGAGGCATACCGACGCTTGGGCCACGCACGAATACATCACGGAATCCATGACGGGCTGGCAATACGGCTTGCGATACCGCTACGGCCTCTTCGACGAGGACGACGGCGCGCTGACAGCCATCGTGGAACTCACGCCCCGGTTGCCGCAAGTCGAACTGGGCGTGATGATCAGCCGGCAAGGCGGCAGCCGCAAGCGTCGCACCGGCATCCTTGCCCTGCGGATCATTCTCGACTGGCTGATTGCGCAGCCCGGGGTGTATCGGGTGTCCGCATGCTGCGCGGTGGATGGCCGCGCGCACAGCAGCATGGAGCGGCTCGGTTTTTGCCGTGAGGGGACGATGGTGAATTACGAAGCACGTCCCAACCGCGGACTTGTTGCGGGCGACAGCTATTTGTATGCCCTGACGCGGCCCGTGGCAGCCGAGGCCGGTCAGTGAAACCAGGCGGGTGCATCGACGGCGCTTCGCGCCGCCCGCAATCATGCCGTCCTGTAGCGTACCAGCCACCACCTGCGGTCCGGATCGGCTATATAGCTGATTTCACGCGCCCGCCCGCTCAATAGCTGACCCACCTCCTGCTCGTCCGGAAAATTCTTGACAACCTCGAAGCGCGTGCCATCCTCGAGCAAGCGCTCTTCGATCAGGTCACCGTGTTCATCAAAACGCCTTGAGCCAGTGTGTCGGTAGGGCATCTGGTCGGCGAACACTACGGGTGAACCGGGCAGCATTCGCGCGTGCAGCACATCGAGGAAACTGCCGATACGCGCCCGCGGCATGTGCGACCACCAGAACATGCCGAACGCGCCTTCGAACCGGGCGGGTACTTCGTCGAGCCGATATGCGTCCGCGCGCTGAAAACGGACGTGATCTTCGCGGGCAAGCCGCCGCCGGGCAAGCTCAAGCGACGCTGCGTCGTAATCCACAGCATATAGCGAGCGCGCCGCGCCCGAGATTGCGTGGGTCCAGTAGCCAGTGCCGCACGCAATTTCGAGCACATCCAGGCCACTTAGCGCGTTGACCAGATGCTGCTTGAGCGGCGCCAGACCGGCTTCGACCAGCACGGTGCCATACCCCACGGAGGCGTCGTATCCCGGGGCGCGTGCGGCATAGTACCGGGCATGTTCCTTTGCATTCGACATGAGCGCTCCATCGGCAGCAACGTGCCGGATATCGTTAATCAAGGTGAGCGACGTGCGCAGGCTCGCGATCTTCTTCAGGCGAGCACCCGAGCCGGCCGGCGAGCCATTCGCCAAGCGTCGCGCTTTCGTTTGCTCCGATGCCGTCGGCAAGCCGCGCCGCGATCGCAAGCGGCAGCCAGCGCCCGACTCGCTCGCGGGCGTCCGGCGTGTCGAGTGCTTCTGAATAGCGCTGCAGATAGGCATCTGCCAAGAGGCGCCTCATGACGTTCTCGGCGGGTGCCACGCTAATGGCGCCCGGCGCCGGGGCGAAGCGCAGGCGGACGATCGAGCGCGCGACATCGCAGAGCGGGTCGCCCATCTCTGCCGTCATCCAGTCGATGAGAGTCGCGCCGCCGCCCGTGTCCTGCAACACGTTGAACGGATGGAAGTCGCCGTGGCACAGGCGGTTGTCGCGGCATCGCGCCGTGAGCATTTCAAGCAGGGCGCGCAGCGCATCCCGCTGCATGTCGCTCAGTCCCGGAGCCTGCTGGATGGCTAGACCGAGCCGCATCTGCTGCAGCGGCAGCGCGGCGAGCGCGGGGTGCGTGGTCGCGCCAAGGACATGTATAGCACGATGCAGATCCGCCAGCCGTT
The DNA here is from genome assembly GCF_009362785.1 of Paraburkholderia atlantica. GTDB lineage: Bacteria > Pseudomonadota > Gammaproteobacteria > Burkholderiales > Burkholderiaceae > Paraburkholderia > Paraburkholderia atlantica. The sequence goes on along the minus strand of NZ_WHNQ01000052.1, from coordinate 20,267 downwards.
CGCCGACATGCCTTGGCGTCGCGCCGCGCAATGCTACCGGCAACGCCGTGCCTGCCGCTTTCGCATAAAGAATACCGTTGCGTCCGTGCAGCGCCGCCGGCAGCAACGCGCCGACGGCGGGGACACGAAATGCCCCGCTCGCTTCGGCCGCCGCATACACCGCCCGCGCAAGAATCGCCTCGGTTTGCACGTACTCTTGCGGGCACTGCGGATGAAACAGCTTGAGAACCCAGCCATCGCCCTGATCGAAGACGTCGGAGCTGCAGCCTGTGCCGAGCAGAGTGCCCGGACTAATTTCAACATCCGGCATCATGCGCGCAGCCAGTAGTATTCGCCCGACGCAATGCCTTCGAACATTTCATCGCTGGACTCCAGAATGTTTTTCCGCCAGTAGCGGCCATGCTCGGCGTAGTGGGATAGCAGGTCGGCTAGCATCGAACCGGACAAGTTCTCTTGGAACGGCAGGCGCAGCACCAGCACCATGCCACCCGTATCGGTATCGAGGCCAAGCTGCGCCTGATCCTGGGCATAGACCAGCAGGTTTGCTTCGAGCATCAGCCGGTATACGACCAGCGTGCGGCCCGCGGTCATCGTGCCATAGTGGAAATTCGCGTACATAGCATCTAGATCGCTGTCGAAGTAATCGAGCCGCACATCGAAGCCCTCGACTTCTATCGAACGCGTTTCCAGCACGAAGTCGACGTCGGGCAAGCCCACGACACCGCACAGTTCGGTGACAATCTGCATGTAGCGTTCGCTGCTCACGGCATGATTTCATCAAATGAAGCGACCGGCTGCCCGCATGCGGGCAGGTCAGCGCGCGGCGCCGACCTGTTGTTCCTGGAGATGACCAATCACGCGTGCCGCGGCCATGAATCCCCGGTACAGCCGCGCGAGATTGTCGCGGTCCAGTTCCGTGCGTCCCTGCGCCTCGCCAATCTCGCGGGCAGTCGCCTCCAGCGCGCCGCGCAGTCCGTCGATGTCTGCAAGGCCGGGGGTGGCGAGCGACGCACGCAGGCTGTCGAACTGGGCAGCGTGTGCTTCGATCTGTTCGTACATGTAAGTCTCCACAATAAATCGATGTACCTGGGGTGCTGCTCGTTCATCGTTGCGGCGCATGGCGCGCAGGAAGACTGGCGGGGGCGGGCAGCGGCGTGTACATGACGCCCTGAGCGGTGCCCGGTGTCACGATGTGCGCACTGCTGCTGGCGTCGGCGCGTGCGGCCCGGGCCACTTGCGCGGCCTTCCCGGCCGCCATGCCGGCTATGTGCCCGGGCGCAGCCGGTTCGAGCGGCGCGCCGCCCAGCACAGCATTGCCGGTAGGCCCGGGTGCTCGCTCCGGCACGCCGCCCGGATTCGCGTAAGCGCCGGCGGGCTCGGCATTGACTTCGGCTTCGGCATTGGCGTCGCCGGTGCCGGACGCGAAGGGAGAACCGCTGGATGCAAGCGCTCCAGGCAAGTCCACCGCGAATATGTGCTTGATGCCATCGGGCGTTTCCGCATATCGCACGTCCTCCGATGAAACCATTTCCGAGTAGCTTGCTACCGCCAATTCCGGACCCGGCCGCGAAACCTGGTCCGCCTGGACCAGCAGCGCCTTGACATTCGAATCGAGATCCGAGCGCACGCGCGCCACGGCGGCATCGAGCTGGGCCTTGTCGGCCACGTGGCCCGAGATCAGGAAGCGGCCATTGTCGGCGTAGGAAACTCGCGCGCCGGCCACGCCGAGCGAATCCTGGATGCTGCGCACGTCTTCCTGGGCGACGTCGTATTTGCGCACCACGCCATCCGGCGCAACGCGTGCAAGCAGCGCGCGCACAGCGGTGTCCTCGCTGGTGCTTGCGACCATGCCGGTCACCACCACGCTATTGCCAAGCGGGGCTGCATGCAATCCGGCAAGGTGCGACTCGGCCAGTGCCTGCGATATCCGCAACATGCGGTCGTTGGCGCTTGGGGGAAACGCTGCGTCGCTGATCTGCATGGTGATCACGAGCGCGCCTGCGGTGATCACGCCGCCAAGCAGCACGCAGGCCGCAACCGCCGTTAGCTGACGGCGGCGCCGCTGCTGGTGCCTCAGTGAGGCCAGTTGCGATTTCACCGGGCTGGCAAGCAACGTGGAAAGCAGGTCCAGGTCAGAAGGCCAGGCCGTGTCTTCAGGGCCGAGACACAGCACGGTATCGTCGAACTGGACCGGCACGAAGTCAATCAGCAGGACCGCGCCGGCTTCGGCATCGCCGGGCAGATCGAGTGAAATGCTAACGACGCCCGTTTCATCGACATCAAGATGCGCGTCGGGACCTTGCCAGTCGGCGAGGCGTATGTCCGCGTCGTCGTCCCGGCCAATGCGGTGCTGCCCTGGCGTGAGCGGCAACGACCCGCCTGCATGGATACCCGTCAGTATTCGGAGAAGTTTCATCGCGTGTCCTGCGTTGCGGTTCGGTGGCGGCGAGGTCCGTCGGATGGCTTGCGCGGGCCAACTGGCCATGTGCGGGGCGGGGGGGGGGAGCCTGTCGAGAGTGGCCAGTGTGGCGATTCCCGATCGCGCTCACTCCAGGTTATACGAAGCGCGCACAGCGCAGGCGAAGCTTTGCGCCTATCAGCGGCGCGTGCCTCGTACGCCCGGGCCGGCGCCGCTCGCCGCCGATGCCGATCGCGGCGCATCCGCCTGTAGTTCCTCGTGTGTCGTGCGCATTGCGTGCAAGCCGATGAGCGCTTCCTGCATGCCAACACGGGCAATCGATTTGTCGAGCGATTCGTTCGCCGACGGCCGGTCGCCATTGAGCCATATGAGCGGGGCCAGCAAACGAGCGTCGCGAACCCGTTCGCCCCAGGCGCGGGGCGCGTCTCCATCCTGTACCCGACGCGGCCAGGGACCGGCCGTGGCTGCGGCAGGCGTACTGCCGGCGTGCACGGCATTGCCTGCCGAAGCTGCGCCCATGCGCGTGGCGGCACGTTGTTTCGTAAGTTCGACGAAGGGTCCGAGTCCCGCGACCGGCTGTGCGCCATCGCGGCGCCTGAACGCAAGCCAGCGCCGGACTTGCTGGATCATGCCGACATGAAAGGCCGCGGACGGATCGGCCGCGAGCCAGTCGACGATATCAAGCAGGCCGTGGCCCCAGATGCCTCGCATGGCGCTTGAATGCCGGGGATCGTCGCTGGCGGCATCAAAGCAGGCGGCGATGGCAGTGAGTGGCGAGGCGGAGCCGGTCTGCTTTATCGTTTCCCTTGCCGCGCCTGACTGATGCGCATCGTGCCCGCGGTCCGGCTGGCGCTCGCGCTTTTGCTGACTGTCGCGCTTTTGCTGATTGCCAACACCACCGCCGCCAGTTCCACCACCACTGCCGCCATGCTTGCCGCCGTCGTGCGGTCGCCGGCTCTTGCGGATCGACCCGCCCGTGGCCTTGACATGCAGCTTTTTGCAGAGCTCCTGCGAGCCGCCTTCGTGCTGAGAATGGCCGCCCTGGCCGCCACGGCCGTCCTTACCCCGTGCCACAGCCGCATCAAGCGGATGAAAAACGCCGCCTTCGGAGCCGGCGCTTTCCTGTGCGTCGCCTGCATGCTCGCCATGGCGGCGGCGCTGCTTGACCGAGCGCAGCCACGGGAGCCGCATTAGATTCCGGGTGTTGATCGAGCAAACTTGCCTCGCATGCTGCGAATTGCCGCCATAGGCATAACTGGTGCCGTGATGGAGTGTGGCAAAGCGCATGCCTTTATGCGTGTCCTGCGAGTGATCAAGGCGCTGCGCCTCCGAATGACGTTGCGCTTCGGCGGCCACTGCGGCATCCTTCGATCCGATCGATATCATCGGTGTGCTCCTCTAAGCGGCGCGCTATTGCGGCAGCACCGCGCTCATCATCTGGTTGGCGAAATGCAGGACGGCGGCGCACGACAGTGGCGCGACGATGACAATCGTGACCGTGACCGCGATGAGTTTTACCGCATGCGAGATCGACTGGTCCTGTATTGATGTGATCGCCTGCAGGAACGATACGCCCAGCCCGACCAGCGCGGCCACCACCACTGTCGGCAACGACACGGTCAGGCAAAGCAGCACGCCCTGGATGGTGTACTGGATCAGCGTGTCCATTTGCATGGCGGGTTTCCTATCGATAGCTCATTACGAGTCCGTGGATGAGCGTCGACCAGCCGTCCATCACCACGAACAACAGCAGCTTGAAGGGGATCGCGACGTTGGTCGGCGTGATCTGGTTCAGCCCCATTGCAACCAGCACATTGGCGATAATCAGGTCGACCACGATAAACGCGATATAGAGCATGAAGCCGATCTTGAACGCCTCGGTGAGTTCAGTCAGCGTGAAGGCGGGCGCGAGCACGATCAGGTCGTCCTCTTTGAGCGCCTGCGCTTCCTGCTTGGGCCACACCATGTTGGCCGAATGCACGAAAAAGCGCTTCTCGCGTTCCTGCGCGTGCGCCTTGAGAAACGCGCGGAACGGCTCCTCGGTTGCGTCGAAGATCTGGATCATCGCCTGCGAGGATTGCGGCGCGATCGACTGGCTTTGCAGCTGCTTGCTGGCGGCAATGCCAATGGGCGCCATGACATAGATCGACACCAGGATCGCGATACCGTTGAGCACCATGTTGGGTGGCACCTGCTGCACGCCCAGCGCGTTTCGCAGCAGCCCGAGCACCACCACGATCTTGGCGTACGACGTCACGACCATCGCCACGAACGGGATCACGCTGATGACGACGATTGCCAGCAGCAGCCCGGTGATGTCGCTAAACTGGACCATCGGCGGACCTCGGACGCCCCGCGGCGCAGTGCGCCATGCGGATGATTCGCACTCCAAGGTGCTCGCCGACCGTGACCAGTTCGCCGTACCCGATCGTGCGCCCATGCACGACTAGACGCAGCCGCGCGTCGGCAAACGGCACGGGAAACTCGACCACGTAGCCGGGCCCAACGGTGGAGAGTTGTGCAAGCGGCATGGCGACCGTATCGATTTCGAATTGCACGGGCAGTTCCAGCTCGCCAACCCGGATAAGGTCATCGGCTTGATTGACGGTGGCGGCTGCATCGACAAAAGCCGAGTCCAGCTTGTCTGACATGTACGGCTCCTTGGCGAGGATGGGCGTTGGCCCGTCGAATTGCACGGCGGCGCACAGGCGCTTGAGCCCCGGCGTGCCCCATACGGCCACGGCGCGCGGCGCTGGCGCGCCGTGGCCAGCGGGATCCGGCGCGGTTTCGTGCGAGGCGAGGATCTGAGCGTCGAATCCAGGAAAGAGGGCGCGCAGCAGGACGTCGCCCGGAGACAGTTCCTGAAGGGTGGCGACTGGCAGCGCCTTGACGCCGAGCACAATGCTGCCCGGTAGTAGCAGGTCATAAAAAAACGGAACTGGCGAGATGCGCGCGACACAGGCGTCAAAGACCGTGAGCGCGGCGCGCGGCAGCGACAGCAGATGTTCGTAGCGTTCCGGCGCGCGGCCGGTGGCGCCTCGCGCGGGGTCCGCCAGCGCATAAGCGAGTTGCACGACTGGTCCCGAAGCTCGGCTTGCAAGGCTCCCACGCGAGATACCGGCAAGACGTGCATCGACAAAACCAAGAACCATCATGCGCGTCAGCAGCGGCTCGACGAGCAAGCCCGCCACCGCCAGCGTGAGCGCGTCGCGCGTGCGCGAGGCGGCTGCGTCCGGTGCGGCGGCGGCCGGAGCGCTCATGCTGCCGCCCAGCGCTATACGCAGCGCGGGATATTGTTCAAGGTCGACTTCGAGCAGCGCTTCCGCCCGCGCGGCGGGATTATCCGCCGTGCTGAACGCGAGGCGCAGTACCGCCGGATCGCGTGCTCGCGACCCGACGCTCGCCTGTTCGCCTGCCGCGAGTACATCAATGGCGATTAGCTGCGCGCCGCCTTGCGCGGCGCAATCCGCAAGCCGAAGATCGCACAGCGACTGTAAGAAGGGCAGCAGTTCATGACTGACAGGCGTGAGCCTGAGCGCGGCAACGGGCAATGCTGGGCCAGCGGCGCGGGCCGCCAGATCGGTTGCCCCGGCCCCGCGCCGATGCACAAACGCTGCGTGCACGAGCGGCCTTGGGGGCGAATCATCGTCAAGTTCCGGCACCGAAGCGACCATTGGCTTCAGCCTCGCTTACCAAACGGTGATCTGGATGTCGCTGATGTTGCCACACGCGCTGAGTGTTGCATCGAGCTCCCGTTCAAGCATTGCACTGTGGTCCAAGAGTAATTGCCTGGTCGCGGGATCCGGCGCGTCGAACCGAAGCTGCATGACGAAAGGCGAAAGCGTGAGGTAGAGCGTGGTGTGCGGAAACAGCGTCTCATCGAGCGGCATGCGTACGTCCCAGTTGCCCGCTGTCGCGATGGCGCGGTCATTGGCGAATCCTGCGATCTCATGTGCCAGTGTCCCGACTATGTCGAGTACCCGTTGCTGGCTCGCGAACACAGAGGCAACCAGTGCCTCGGAGGCATGCTCTACACGCGGTCCGATGCCGTCGTTGCCGGCGGCATCGGCGGCCCGTGCCATGCTGTCAAGGCGCGTGTTCATCAGGCCTGCGCTCAGCAGGCAGATGCCGTCGCGCGAAGCCGGCGAGCCGCCGTCGCCTGCTCCGCCGCCATGCGCGCCTGCAGGTTGTACGGCATGCGGCTCCCGTCCGACCGGCCGATGCAAACTGGGACCGCCGCGCAACAGGCTCGCGTAATCGAACTTCGAAGAGCGCTCGGTCTGGCTCCATGCGCCCCCATCGTCTGCGTGGTCGTCGACGGGGAAGACGCGCAGGCGGCGCGAATGGATCGAGGTCACCGCAACTTCAGAGGCCGACGCGGCCGAGCGGCTTGAACTCGACCTGCTCGCCCAATTCCTGGTACGAGTACACCGCGAGCCAGCCGATGCGTGGCTCGATCATGCGCCGCACGTAACGGCGGATATCCATCGACGTGACGAGCGCCACGCCGCTTTGCGGCGTCTCGCCCACAAATGCCTTGATGCGTTCAGTGAGGGTAGCCATGTCCTCGGGCGGCAGCGCAAGGAAATTTCCGGTGGGCGTCTGCTTGATCGACTGCCGGATATGTTGTTCGACCTGCAGGTCGAACAACACCACTGAAAGTGTCTTGCCGCCCGCGGTCGCACGATGCGCAAGGAAGCGCGACAGGTCGCTGCGCACGTACTCAGTGAGCATCAGCGTGTCTTTTTCCTTCGGGCCCCATACCATCAGGCTTTCCATGATGGTGCGCCCGTTGCGGATCGATACGCTTTCCTCCAGCAGGCGGCGCAGCACGTCGGCGATGCGCTGCAGCGGCAAGCCCTTCTGCACTTCGGCGACAAGGCCAGGATAATCGGCGCCGAGCTGATCGAGAATCCACTGCACTTCCTGGATGCCGAGGAAGAGCGGAGCATGCCGGCGCAGCAGCGCCACCGACGCATGTGCGATCACCTGCTCCGCGCGCCATACCGTGGTCTTCGGGGGCACTTGGCGGTCTTCGATCCAGTGCGTGGGAGCGCCGCTGGGTTCGATCGGGTCGCGCGTTTGCGCTTTCGCCATCAGCGCGGCGAGCGCACCGGCGTCCACGGGTGCGCTTGCGGGCATCGACAAATGCAGCGTGTGCGCAGCCTCGGGCAGCATCACCTTGCCGGGCGGCAGTTCAATGCGCAGTTGCGGGACGTCGTGGACCAGGATCTCGCAGGTGGACGGGGGCAATGCGCCATGCGTCCACATGGTGATGCCGGGAAAGGGCAGGCCGAGTTCTTCCTGCAGCGCGCAGCGTTCGAGATCGAACGACTTGTCAAGTGACGGCATGGCCAGCCGCGCGAGCAGGTCCGGCGCAATGCGCACGCCTAGCGCGCAAGTGAATTGCGGCGCGCGCGTGAGGATTGCAGGCGTCTGCGTCCTGGAGCCCGACCGTTGCATGGCATTGAGGCCTTCGTGCTCCTGGGCCGGAGGCTGCGGCGTCTTGCGGTTCAGGCGGAACGCAGAAAACGCCAGCGTTCCCGAGAGCAGCAGGAACAGCGCGGCGGGAAAACCCGGGACAGCGGCGAACGCAAGCAGCAGCGCCGACGCGAAGTACAGCGCGCGCACACTGGCACTCAACTGGCGGCCGATTTCGTCGCCCAGCGAAATCGGCTTCGAGCGCCGCTCGTCCGAGACCCTCGTGATCATCACACCTGCCGCTACCGAAAGCAGCAGTGAAGGAATCTGCGAGACCATGGCGTCGCCCACCGATAGCACCGAGAAGCGGTTCGCCGCTTCGCCCGCGCTCATGCCGTGGTACGCGACACCCACGGCGATCCCCGCGACAATGTTGATGGTCGTGATGATGAGGCCTGCGATCGCGTCGCCCTTGACGAACTTCATCGCGCCGTCCATGCCGCCGTGCAGCTGGCTTTCGATTGCAAGCGTCGCGCGCTTCATGCGTGCCTGTTCGCCGGTCAGCAGGTTGGCGCGCAAGTCGGCATCAATACTCATTTGCTTGCCCGGCATGGCGTCGAGCGAAAAACGCGCACCGACTTCCGCCGCGCGTTCGGAACCCTTCGCTATCACAATGAACTGCACGGTCGTGATGATGCCAAACACCACCAGCCCGACCACCAGGTTGCCGCCTACCACCAGCTCGCCGAAACTGTCGATGATCTGGCCAGCCTCGGCGTGCAGAAGGATCGATTTGGTTGAGGCAATGTTCAGCGACAGCCGGTAGAGCGTGGTGAACAGCAACAGCGCCGGAAACGCGGAGAGCGAGAGCACGTTCGGCACGTAAAGCGTGATCATGAGCAGTGTCACGCTGATCGCAATATTGATTGCGAGCAGGATGTCGATCAGTGCGGGTGGCAACGGCAGGATCATCAGCGAGATGATCGCGACGATCATGGCTGCGATACCGAGTTCTCCCCCGGCGGGCAGTTTGATCGCTTTCAGCATGGCAGGTCCGTGGAGTCGCCGGAACGGGAAGGGGCGGTTCCGGTGTCGCCGCGCCGCGCGCCGATGGCATTGACCCAGCGAAGTATCGCCGCCACGGTTTCAAACAGTTCCTCGGGAATAGGCTGGTCGACGCCCACCTTGTAGAGCGCGCGCGCGACGGGAGGATTGGCGATGATCGGCACGCCCGCATCACGCGCCTCGCCGCGCAGCCGTGCAGCCTGTTCGTCCATGCCTTTTGCGATCACGCGCGGCAAAGGATGTTCGTCGGGCGCATAGCGCAGTGCGACTGCATAGTGTGTCGGATTCACGAGCATCACATTCGCCAGCGACACGGGCGCCTGCACCGCCGTCTCCACCAGCGATCGCGCAATCCGCTGGCGTTCGCCCTTGATGCGCGGATCGCCCACGCTCTGCTTGTTCTCGCGCTTGACTTCGTCCTTGCTCATCATCAGCCGGTTGATGAACATCATCGACTGCAGCTTGACGTCTGCGCCGCCGGTGAGAAGCAGGATCGCCGTCGCGATGACCAGCAGGCGCACCATGATGTCCCACATCATCAGCACGAGGCCCGGCAATGGCCGGTATAGCGATCCCACGATCAGCGGGAACAGCCACTTGATGGTGACATACATGACTGCCCCCATGAGCGCAGCCTTGATGATCATCTTCGCCATGTCGATCACGGTCTTGACGGAGAAGATACGCTTGAGGCCGGTCATTGGATGGACGGCAGTCAGGTTGGGCGTCACGGGTTTCATCGCTATCTTGAAGCCGACCTGCGCGCCGCAGGCGAGGATCGCCGCGAGCGCTGCCGCGCACACGCAGGGAATGATCACGACCAGCGCCGCGCGGCCGAGCTTGAACAACTGTGCGTAAAGATTGGTCTCCGAATGATCGGCATCGACGAAGCCGGTCGCGAGCGCGATCAAGCCGCGAAACGCGTCGTTGAGATGGCTTGCGCCCGCTGCGAGCAGCAGGACCACCGCTGCCATGCTAACGGCCGAAACCAGCTCCGCGCTATGTGAGGCCTGCCCTTCGTTGCGCGCGTCCGTGAGCTTCTTACGAGTGGGCTTTTCAGTCTTTTCGTCGGTCTGGCTCATGAAACGGCTCGATGAACGGCGGGAGGATGCCGGGACAGATATGGTCGGCGCGTAGCCGCGATGGGCCGAAAGCGTGACAGACTTTACCGCGCCCGGCCTGCGCCGGCCGGTATGCAGGCGAAACGAGCGCGTGCGAGGCGAAGCACGCCGGGCTCTTCGGGTGCGCCGCCTTTGCTTCGCGTCGGTGCTGCAAGGCGGTGTATCCGGTTGCTATTGTCTTTGGTAGCCGTCTAAACTCATCAGGGAGTCACCGTGAACGCCACCAAACCGGAATACCTGAACTGCAGTGCCGAGATTGTCGGCGGATTGATCGAAACGATCTGTGTGGCGCTGTTCGAAACGTTTCCGAGGCCTTCGGTGGATCGTGAAGACGTTGGGCTCGTGCTCGATGCGCTGCATGTGTTGCGCCCCGATGTCGCCGAAGTCGATGCGCTGGACGGCATCCTGCACATCGTAAATGGCAATTGGGACGATGCGATCCATATCCTTCACCAGGTCGTGACGCGCGCGCCGGGCTTCCTGTATGGGAAGTCGTTGCTTGCTTTCAGCCTTGCCGCAAAGGGTGACCCGCATTGGCGCCAGTGCGCGGGCGAAGTGATCGAGGGTGGCGCGGCGGGCGGGTACGCCGACAAGCTGGTGCGCGCGCTGATTGCCCGGCACGACCTGATGTCCGCGCACCGGGCCGCTCGATTGAGCGGCAAGTTTGTCATGCCCGATTCGGTTGCGGCAATGATCGAGATGGCGCGAGCGCCATCGGATGCACGGGTCACGCCGGATAGCGCAGGCGGCGGCCCGCAAACAGGCGCGACGGCCGAAGGCGCGCCTACTAGGGCTATCCGCGCGTGAAAGCGAGACGCCGAGCATCGTCTGGTGCAGGTTTGAAGATCGTTTCATGTGAACGCCGCGCCAACGCGATGGCAATGTGTCAGGAGATACCCATGAGTATCAGTATTGAAGCCCTGCAAATGCGGGCCGCACTCGATTCGCTCGCGCAGGGCGGAAGCACAGGCGGCACGACGCCGACGGAGCTGGCCAGCCGCTTCGAGTCGATGATGCAGGGTGCGCACCTTGAAGCGCCGGTCGCGAGCACGCCCAGCGGCATGCAGACCGCCGCGAAGGTCTTGGCCACCCAGGATGCCGAACTGCAGCGCATTCCTCTCGACGCCCAGGCGCTCGTCCAGGCGGTGCCAATAATGTCGATGCAGCAACTATCGGCGAGCGCCACTACGCTGATGCTGAATATGTCGGCCGAGCAGCTTGATTTGCAGGCGAAGATGGGCGTGGTCCAGTCGACCAAGTCGGCAATCGAGACACTGATGAAGAACCAGTAATTCTGCACCCAGCTTGCAACGGCTGATTGGATCGTCACTCAGAAAAAGGCAGGGAATGCACATGGTGGAGCAAAGCTCGCTGCGCCCCGTAAGCAGATGGCTGTTGTGCGCAGTTGCGCTCTGCATGCTTCTCGGCGGCTGCAAGATGGAGTTGTACGGCAAGCTGGCCGAGCAGGATGCCAACGAGATGGTCGTAGCGCTGCTGGAGCATGGAGTGGATGCGGGCAAGGAGACGCCAGATAGCGGCAAGACCTGGTCGCTGCAAGTGGATGACAGCCAGCTGATGCAGGCCCTGCAGGTGCTGCGCGCGGCTGGCTTGCCGCGCAGCCGTTACGACAACCTCGGCGAGTTGTTCAGGAAGGACGGCTTGGTGTCCACGCCGACCGAGGAGCGCGTGCGGTTCATCTATGGCATGTCGCAGGAGCTATCGTCGACGTTATCGAAAATGGACGGTGTGCTGGTCGCACGCGTACAGATCGTGCTTCCGAACAACGATCCGCTCGCGCAAATCATCAAGCCGTCGTCGGCGGCGGTGTTCATCAAATACCGGTCGGACGCGGATGTCGGCGCGCTGGTACCGCAGATCAAGACACTGGTTATGCATAGCGTGGAAGGCCTGGATTACGACAAAGTCAGCGTGACCGCGGTCGCAGCCGAGCCGGTCGACGTGGCCCGCATCAAAAGCGCTTCCGGCACGCCGGCATGGGTGATTGCGGCTATCGTGGGCGGTTGTCTCGTGGTTGCGCTCGCGTTGCTGGTGGTGGCGCGGTGCAGCGTGCAGTCAGGCAGCGAGCCTGGGATGGACGCAGAGAAGGGCGCGGGCAGCAGTCTGGCCGCGCGCGTGCGTCGGATTCTGGGGCGCGTACCTGCGCGGCCGGCGGGGTGAGCGCGGCCGGATGCCGTCTGCAATGACAACCGGCACGATACCTCGCCAGCGCGTGTGCGCCGCATTTGCAAACCCGACTGCAAACTAGGAGTGACGCGACTATGAGCGCGCGGCTCGACCAACCTTTCATACGCGCGGCGGCAGCGCTGCGCACTTATCGCGCCAACGCTGGCGAAGCCGCGCGCTGGATGCATCCGTCCTGGACACTGTTCCTGCTCGCGCTTGACGCGGCGCAGCTCGCCGACTGGAACCGCGCGCTTGCACAGTCGTCGCCTGCTGCCGTGGAGCGTGTGTCGCTTGCTTTGTGCGCAAGCGCGGGCGTGGCCGCGCCGTCTATCGAAACGCTCTCGCAGCCGGCCTTGCGTCCACGGCCGCAAGGCGCGAGCCCCAATCCCTCGCTGATCGACGTGGTTCCTGCCGTCACCGGACTGCAGGTGCTGCGCATGCGCGCGCTGTCGTTCCGGCGCTCGGAAGTGCGCCGTCTGATCGACCGGCGCTCGCGTGAACGACTCTCCGCGTGGGCCGGGTGCTCAGTCGATTCGCTATGCCACGACGCGCATCTTGCCGAGGCGCCGGATATTGCACGTCTTGGCATGCGGGCGGGGATCATGCCGCTGGGCGATCTGGACGCAGATGCACTTTCGCTCGAAGGCCTGATCCTGATGCAGCGCGACCTCGAAATGCAGGCGTCCCCCTGTCCGCTGCTGGGCTTGGCGTTGCCGCGCATGCTGCATCCGCCCGCATGGATTGCGGGCATGCCGCATGAGATCGATTCACCGGGTACCGCGCGGCTATTCGCGCGGCTGCCGGAACTGCTACCGGAGTGGGCATGGCTATTTGGTTGAGAAACATCCGTCAATTGCAGAACGGCGCCGCTGATGATCCGGGCAGCACGCGCGTGGGCGCTGCAGCGGAGATCATGGGCGCAGCGGAATTCGGCGCGCTGGTCGCGCTCGACGAAGGCTTCCGGGCGCTGCGCAACGAACGCGAGGCAGTGCTGGCTGCGGCGCGAGAGGAAGCAGCAAGGTTTGTCGATGCGGGCCGTGCGGAGGCGGCCGGGTTGGTCGAACATGCCCGCCTCGAGCGCGAGACCGCAGCGGCGGAAGGCTATCGCGAAGGCGAGCAGCGCGCGCTCGCGGACTGGTTCGAGCGCGCCGCGCAAGAAGGCGACGCACATGCGCGGTTGCTCGGACGCATGCGCGAGCGCCTGGCAGCCGTGGTGTCGGTTGCTGTCGAAAGGGTGGTGAGGGTCGAGCAGCGCGGCCTGTTGTTTGAACGCGCGCTTTCGGAAGTCGACCGTATCGCAGGCGGCGCGACTTATCTGAACATCGCCGTGCATCCAGACGACCAAGATCACGCCCGCATCGCTTTTGACCGGTTGGCCGTGCGTTGGCGGGAAATAGGGCAGGCGTTTCCGCTGTCTGTCGCGGCGGACCGGCGGCTTGCGCCGGGCAGTTGCATCGCAGAATCGGATTTCGGCACGGTCGACGCCAGTCTCGAAACGCAGCTGCGTGCAATGCGCAATGCCGTGTCGCGGGCGCTCAAGCGCGCCGTCCTGGACGTGGAGCAACACAGCTCCGGCGCGCAGGAAGAGGGGGATGCGCCGAGCGACCAGACCAGCGAGGTGCACAGCACATGAACCAGCCCTGGCTTCCTCCCGAAGCGGACTTCAGCCTTTTCACCGACGAAATCGAGCGTGAGCTGCTCGAGGTGTCGGGCATCGTGCGAACAGGCAAGGTGGTCGAGGTGGTCGGCACGCTGATCAAGGTATCGGGGCTTGACGTATCGCTCGGCGAGTTATGCGAGCTGCGCAACCAGGCTGACGGGCAGGTGCAGCACGCGGAAGTTGTCGGCTTCACGCGCGATCTCGCGCTACTCTCTCCATTCTCGCGGCTTTCCGGTATTTCGCGCTCGACCCAGGTGTTCGGCCTCGGCCAGCCGATGGAAGTCGGCGTAGGCGACGCGCTGCTCGGCCGCGTGATCGACATCCTGGGCGAGCCGCTCGATGGCGGTCCGCCGATCGAAACCAGCGCCACGCGCCCCGTGTTCGGTACGCCGCCGCCTGCCATGGGCCGCCGCCCGATTACGCAGCCTCTTGCCACCGGCGTGCGCCTGGTGGATGGCCTGATGACGCTGGCGGAGGGCCAGCGCGTAGGCATCTTCGCACCCGCGGGCGTGGGCAAGAGCACCTTGCTTGGCATGTTCGCGCGCGGCGCCGAGTGCGATATCAACGTGATCGCGCTGATTGGCGAACGCGGACGTGAAGTCCGCGAATTCGTCGAGGAGATTCTGGGGACGGACGGCATGACCCGCTCCGTGGTCGTGTGCTCGACCTCGGACCGGTCTTCCATGGAGCGCATGAAGGCTGCGTATGTTGCAACTGCAGTTGCCGAATATTTTCGCGACCGGGGCCAGCGGGTCCTGCTGATGATGGACTCGCTTACCCGATTTGCTCGCGCGGGCCGCGAGATCGGCCTGGCCGCCGGCGAGCCGCCCGCACGGCGCGGTTTTCCCCCTTCGATCTTCGCTGAATTGCCGCGCCTGCTGGAACGCGCCGGGATGGGCGCGGGAGAGCAGTCAGGCTCGATCACGGCGCTTTACACCGTACTTGCCGAGGACGAGAGCGGGACCGATCCGGTGGCCGAGGAAGTCCGCGGCATTCTCGATGGCCACATGATCCTCTCGCGTGAGATCGCGATGAAGAACCGTTATCCCGCCATCGACGTGCTGGGCAGTCTCTCGCGGGTGATGCCGCGCGTGGTGCCCGCACACACGCTGCAAGCGGCCGGCCGCGTGCGCGAAATGCTGGCGAAGTATCGCGAGGTCGAGATGCTGCTGCAGATCGGCGAATACCAGGCGGGCAACAATCCTGTCGCCGATGAAGCGATTGCCAAGCGCGCCGCGCTGGAAGCTTTTCTCACGCAAGGCACCGATGAATTCACACCGCTTGAGCGCACCCGCGCCAGCCTCGCCGAACTCGGCGCACCAGCGCTATGAGCGATCGCCGCATCGTGGCGCTCGAACTTTCCGCGCGTCGCCGCCAGCGCCTGGACGACGTGTTGCGGGGCACGCTCCAGCAGCAGCGCGAGGGACAGGCGCAGCAAGTCGCGCTGTGTGCCGCATGCCAGCGTCAGGCCGACAGCAGCGCCGCGGCGCTGCTCGAACGCAACGAACGCCTGGATGCGCTCATGGGCGGAACCCGGGTGTTTTCTATCGAAGCGCTCAATGAAGCGCGGCGTTACCTGGAGCGCGTGGCCGAGCTCCATCATATGAACCTGTCCGCTCTCGAACGGCAGCAGGCAGAACTGGCGCAATGCGACGCCGCAATTGCCCGGACTCGCCAGCAGATCGCGGGCAACCGCATACGTATCGATCTGGTCAAGGACCGTGCGAGTCGCATACAGCGCGAGATCGACAACACGGCAAGCGATGCCGACGACGACGAGGCGCAGGAGAATGCCGTTGGCCGCATGCTGCGCGCGCGAAGCGTGGCCGCGTGAATTCAATTGCAGCGCTGCCGCCATTCGTCGAACTGATCCACGGCTATCTGATCTTGACAGGGCTGTGTGCGCTGCGCCTGTTTGTCACCTTCTATATCTTTCCGCCAACTGGCGACATCGTGCTGCAAGGCCTCGTCCGGACCGCACTTGTCGTACTGTTCAGCACTTACGTTGCGTATGGCCAGCCGCGCGAATTCATTGGTACGCTGCATGGCGCGCTGCTGGTCGAAGTGGGAATGCGCGAAACGCTTATCGGCATGGTGATCGGCTTCGCTGCGTCCGTAGTGTTCTGGGTCGCAGAAGGCGCAGGCACTTATATTGATGACCTGACCGGTTACAACAACGTGCAGATCAGCAACCCCACGCGGCCCGAAACATGCACTCCAACGGCCACGCTGCTCGGCCAGGTTGCGATCACCGCGTTCTGGGCGTTCGGCGGCATGACCTTTCTCCTCGGAACGGTGTATGAGTCGTATAACTGGTGGCCGGTTTCGGCAGCGTCGCCCAACGTCTCGAACATCATTGAAGCGTTCACCATGCGCGAAACCGACACGCTCATGCAATTGATCGCCAAGCTCGCCGCGCCAATGATGCTGATCCTGCTGCTGATCGATTTCGCCTTCGCCTTCGCAGCCAAATCGGCGGCTAAGCTTGACCTGATGACCTTGAGCCAGTCCGTCAAGGGAGCGATGACCGTGCTGATGCTGGCGCTCTTCGTTGGCCTCTTCGTGGATCAGGTCAAGGGCCAGCTCACCCTGCGGGACTTCTCGGTCAGAATGCAGGCGCTTTCGCAGAAGGCAGGCGCTGGCAAACCTGACGCGGCGTCGGGCGCGCGGCCGCCGGCCGTGACAAATCCGGTAACGAAAACTCAATAGTCCTCAAATCGTCATAGGAAGTCAGATTTGAGAGTCTCGATTTTTATACTGACGAGTGCACCAAATAGGGATCTGTCGCACTGGATTTGCCCCCGTACTTCCGGACACCGCCTCACACTAAGGTTGATGAATCGGTCCTACGTCGGAACTCGCGTGGCGAGCGATATTTCAGCGCGCTATGCGGGTGCTTCTCGTTGTAATGCTCGAACGCGACGGCCAGATTGCGAACAGCGGTCGCTGCATCTGGCTTGGGCATGAAGGCCACGTAGTCGCGCTTCATCGTCTTCACGAAGCTCTCGGCCATGCCGTTCCCGTAAGTCCACGAATGCAGATCGTACAGGCGCTCAAGCGCGTGTAGAGATCGAGGTCACCCACCCGTTCCATCCATGGCGAGGCAGGCGCTTTGTGCTAGCGACCCGCAAGCAGAACTGGGGCGAGGACCGTGTGATGTTTTATGACCCACATGGGCGGCTGCGCTCTTTGCTTGCGTCGTGGACGAATGTCGACGAGCGGGACGTGTTCGCTCAGGTCGCTGCCGGCAAGTCATTCCTGCGCCCCGATGATCTCGCGGATCTTGTGGTCTTAATTGACGAGATCAGGGGCCGCCATCGCCGCGCGCGCGTAAAGTAAACTATGCCGCATGTGTTAGGAGAATTTCGCCGCAATGTTCCGGTTGTGTGCGCACCACGTCTCGCGTATATACGGAAGATTGTCGAATTCTAGCGTCGATCAAATGGCGATTTTGCCTTGACACGTTATCATTTGCGGCATATTTTTGTTTACACATTCAAGTCGATGAACCACGATGTCCAAGAACACCAAGCTTGATCGCCTGCGCCAGCTCGGCGTGCTGAACCCAAGGCCCGAAGCCGTGCGCGCGCCGTGGTTCCAGAACTCGCCGTTCTTCGATCCCAACGATCTCGTGCAGGTGAAGTACGAGATGCTTCGCCACGCCCGTCAGGACGGCGTCAACAAGGCCGAGGCAGCGGCCTTGTTTGGCTTGTCGCGGCCGACGTACTACCAGGCTGAAGCTGCCTTCGAGCGTGAAGGCCTCGCCGGTCTGTTACCCCGCGCACGCGGTCCGAAGTCAGCACACAAGGTCACCGACGAAGTTATGCGATTCATCGAGCAGCACCGACACGCTGGCAGTCCGCTGCAAGCGCATGTACTGGCTGCGCTGGTGCAGACCAATCTCGGCGTCAGCGTCCACCCACGGAGTATCGAACGCGCGATGGCGCGTAAAAAAAAACGATGAGTCATGTGTTCGCGTCGATGCCGGTGAGGCAATGTTGCCTGGCGATGCGCTTGAGCTCTACGAAGGCTTGCGCGTCGCAGCGCCTTGTGAGCGCCGGGGCATGGATGGCACGGGCGCGATCGTCTTCCACGGCATGTGGCGCGGGCTTGTCGTGTTGGCCACGACCCGCACCGCGCCCACGGTGAAGGGGCAGCCGGCGCCAACCGCGCTGCCTTCGGCGGCGCACGATCGCCAGCTCGTGCGCCTGCTCGCCAATATGGTGCTGGCAGCTGAATCACAGGTGCGCCATGCCTACTGACGTCGCTATGAAGGTCTGCGCCGACCATTTGCGGCGCGACGCCTTTCTCTACGTAAGACAGTCGTCGCTGCGACAGGTGTTCGAGAACACCGAGAGCACCAAGCGACAGTACGCGTTGCGTGATCGCGCGGTGGCTTTAGGTTGGCCAATGGAGCGAGTCCACGTTATCGACAGTGACCTCGGGATCTCAGGCGCACAGTCGCAAGACCGCGATGGCTTCCAGCACCTCGTGACTGAGGTGGCGATGGGTCATGCCGGAATCGTGCTCGGGCTCGAAGTATCGCGGCTGGCGCGCAACAATGCTGATTGGCACCGTCTCATCGAACTGGCGGCACTCTCTCACACGCTCATTCTCGACGAGGATGGCATCTACGACCCGGCACACTTCAACGACCGCCTGCTGCTCGGCCTGAAAGGCACGATGAGCGAGGCCGAGTTGCACATCCTCAAGTCACGCCTGCAAGGTGGCATTCTCAACAAGGCACGGCGCGGCGAACTCGAGATGCCTCTCCCCATCGGGCTGACCTACACGGTCAACGGTCGGGTGGTGCTCGATCCAGACCGGCAGATCCAGGGCACCGTGCGGCTGCTGTTTGATACGTTTCGCGAGACAGGTTCCGCGTGCGCGGTAGTACGCCGCCTGCGGGGGCAGAAGATCCTCTTCCCCAGGCGCGTCCGTCGCGGCATCGGCAAGGGTGACGTACTATGGAGCGCAATCGATCACTCGCGCGTACTACAGATTCTGCACAACCCGCGATACGCAGGTGCGTTTGCCTATGGGCGCACCCGTACCGCCTACAATGCCAGGCTCAAGACGGTGCAATTGCGTGTGCAGCAGTCCGACTGGCAGGTACTCATTCCAGATGCACATGAAGGCTACATCTCCTGGGCCGAGTACGAGCGCAACCAAACTGCGCTCGCGCACAATGCAAGTGGCTTCTCGCCGGGCTTGCGCGGTCGTATGCCGCGTCACGGCAGCGCGCTGTTGCAAGGGCGCATGCTGTGTGGCCGCTGTGGTGCGCGCATGCGAGTCCATTACGAGCCACTGCATGGGAGGCTGCAACCCTATTACGTGTGCAACGAAGCTGTAGTGCGAGAAGCCGGCAAGCATTGCCAATGGGTGCGCGGGGCTCCGGTGGATGAGGCGATCAGCGCGTTGTTACTACAGACGGTAGCGCCGGCAGCGATCGAGGTCGCGCTCGCTGTCCAGCAGGAGATCGCTCAGCGAGTAGAACAAGCCGCAGCACTGCGCGAGTCGCAATTGCAGCGAGCCCGTTACGAAGCCGAACTTGCCCGCCGGCGCTACCTGAAGGTCGATCCCGAGAACCGACTAGTGGCTGACGCGTTGGAGGCCGACTGGAACGCCCGGCTGCGTCAGCTTGACACGCTGCAACGTGATCATGAGCGCCAGCGTGAGGCCGACCGTACGCTCCTGGACGAGCCCGCACGCCGACGCATCATGGCGCTGGCTTCCGACTTCCCTCGCGTATGGAACGACGAACACACGAGCGCCGTCGAGCGCAAGCGCATGCTCGGACTACTCATCGAAGACGTGACGCTCATCGTCGGTCAGCAGGTCGATGTCCATGTGCGTTGGCGCGGCGGACGTACACAAAGCCTGGCCGTGGAACGGCCACAGCCGATGTCCAGGGTCCGCAAGACACGGCCCGAAGTTGTTTCCCTTATCGACGAGTTGTTGGAGACTTCGACGGACCGGCAGATCGCAGCACGACTGAACGAACTTGACCATCGGAATTGGCGTGGAGAGTCCTTCACCATGAAGAAGGTCATCCTCATCCGCCAGACTTACGCCTTGAAGAGCCGGTTTGACCGATTGGGTTCTGTTGCAGTAAGGCCCACGTTAAAATTGGGTAGCGAATTTTTGAGCTGTGCGATGAAGAAGACGAAGACACCGCGAACCACACTCGCGCCGGGCTTAGCCAAGGTCCTGAAGCGCCTTCACTACCCGCTTGAAGTGATTTTGCTGTGCGTGCGATGGTACGTGGCCTATTCGCTGAGTTTGCGCAACCTTGCGGAAATGATGGACGAGCGTGGTATCGCGGTGGATCATTCGACGGTGCACCGCTGGGTCATCAAGCTGCTGCCGCTCTTCGAAAGGCGCTTCCGCAAGCACA
>NZ_WHNQ01000051.1 GCF_009362785.1 Paraburkholderia atlantica | reverse complement strand
TCCGGCTTTCGCCGGGCTATCCCCCACTCCAGGACACGTTCCGATGTATTACTCACCCGTTCGCCACTCGCCACCAGACCGAAGTCCGTGCTGCCGTTCGACTTGCATGTGTAAGGCATGCCGCCAGCGTTCAATCTGAGCCAGGATCAAACTCTTCAGTTCAAACCTGTTACTGTTTTCGGTTTCGTTAGAAACCGGTCGCTCACTCAACGTACTGACGATGATCAATCCGTCTTTCGACAGATAAACCTTCCTCTAATACTGTGTGAGGCTTCTGATACTTTTGCCTTGCGGCAGACTCCGGAGAATCCGCCGCCGCACTCCGCATCAAGCGCCCACACTTATCGGCTGTTAGTTTTTAAAGATCGATCCGCGAAACCCGCAGCACCTGAACCACCACCACCCGGCACTGCTTCGTTTGCGTCGCTGCGTCTGCAGCAGAGAAACGAGATTATGGAGAGCGATCGACAACGCGTCAAGCCCCTTATGCGAATTTCTTTTGGGGACAGCACACGAGGGTGCGACTCCATATATAAGAAAACGACAAGCCTCCCTTGTGTAAGGATCAACGCGCCCCTATCTACGTCGTGTCCCGCGCATGCACGCATGCCTACGCACCCGCGCAGTATCACGCATGCACGCGACAACAGCGACGATGATTTGATGTGCACCCATGAGCGCGAACCTCCAAGCTCGTATATAATGCGAGCCGCGCAAAATTTCGCATGTCCATCGGCCCGCTTCGAGCGGGCTCATCTTTTTTGCTCCCCAGAGCACAGCCCAACAACCGCGTTGAGTCACATCAGGTGATGCTGAGCCCTGCTCGAAACGCCTGACGGTAGCGTCTTGCGTCTCATAGCGAAGCCTCTAGAGGAAATTACGTGAACCCTTTTGATCGCGAAGATTCGCAACACGAAGCCGCCGCCTTCACTGCCAAAGTTCCGTCCGGCCGTTCGGCCAAAGGCAAGGGCGCCGGCAAAGCGATCCCTGTGGCAGCCGAGCTGCCGCCGCACCAAGCCGAAGAACGCCAGCGCCTGATGCGCGCACTGATCCAGCTGGGTAAAGAGCAAGGCTACCTGACCCACGCGCAGATCAACGACCACCTGCCCGACAACTTCACCGCCACCGCCGCGATCGACAGCATTGTCAGCGCGTTCAGCGACATGGGCGTGCAAGTGTACGAGCAGGCGCCGGACGCAGAAACGCTGCTGCTCAACTCGAACTCACCCGCTGTCGTGTCGGACGACCAGGCGGACGAAGAAACCGAAGTTGCGCTGTCGACCGTCGACTCCGAATTCGGTCGCACCACCGACCCCGTGCGTATGTACATGCGCGAAATGGGCGCGACCGAACTGCTCACCCGCGCAGGCGAAATCGCGATCGCGAAGCGCATCGAAGACGGCCTGCACGAAATGGTGCAGGCGATCGCCGCATGCCCGCTCGCAATCTCCGCGATCCTCGCGAGCGCGCAGCAGGTTGCCGACGGCGAGCTGCGCATCGACGAACTCGTCGACGGTCTGAATGAAGAGACGGGCGCCGCGGAAGAAGTCGAGAGCGCCGATGCGGATGCCGAAGAAGACAGCGTTGCCGACGAAGACAGCGACGACGAAGAAGAAGACGACGACGGCCCGGCCGATTCGTCGGCAGCGGACGAAGCTCGCCTGAAGCAGCTCACGAGCGACTGCCTCGAAATCTTCGCCCAGGTCGGCATTCTGTACGACGAGATGAACGCGGCGCACACGCGCGGCGACGTCACTTCGAAGGGCTATCAGCGCGCACGCGAAGAGATTCAGCAGCACCTCGCGAAGATCCGCTTCACCGCACGCACGATCGACCGTCTGTGCGGCGACGTGCAGCACCAGGTCGCGCAAGTGCGGGCGATCGAGCGCAACATTCTGCAGATCGTCGTCTCGAAGGCCGGCATGCCGCGCGAGAAGTTCATCGAGACGTTCGCGGGTAACGAGGCCGACCTCGGCTGGACCGAGCGTGCCGCGCGCACCGGCGCTTCGACGTACGGCGCGGCGCTCGAGCGTCATTTGCCGGCCATCCAGTCCGAACAGCAGAAGCTGATCGACATCGAAGCGACAGTGTCGCTGCCGCTCAAGCATCTGAAAGAGATCAACCGCAAGATGGTCGCGGCCGAATCGAAGATGCGCAAGGCCAAGAGCGAGATGATCGAGGCGAATCTGCGTCTCGTGATCTCGATCGCGAAGAAGTACGTGAACCGCGGCATGCTGTTCCTCGACCTGATCCAGGAAGGCAACATCGGTCTGATGAAGGCCGTGGACAAGTTCGAATACCGTCGTGGCTGGAAGTTTTCGACGTACGCGACATGGTGGGTCCGTCAGGCCGTCACGCGTTCGCTCGCGGATCAGGCGCGCACGATTCGCGTGCCGGTGCACATGATCGAAACGATCAACAAGCTGAACCGCATTTCGCGCGAGATCCTGCAGCAGACCGGCCAGGAAGCGCATCCGGCGGTGCTCGCGGAACGCATGGAGCTGTCGGAAGAGAAGGTGCGCGGCATTCTGAAGATCGCGAAGCAGCCGGTATCGCTCGAAACGCCGGTAGGCGACGACGGCGATGCGACGCTGGGCGACATGATCGAAGACGCAGCCGTGTCGTCGCCGGCGGATGCCGCGATGCAGGCCGACCTGCGTGCCGCAATCGACGACGCGCTCGACTCGCTGTCGCCGCGCGAAGCGAAGGTGCTGCGCATGCGCTACGGCATCAACACGAAGTCGGATCACACGCTTGAAGAAGTGGGCAAGCAGTTCGACGTGACGCGCGAGCGGATCCGTCAGATCGAGAGCAAGGCGATGCGCAAGCTCATGCACCCGAGCCGCGCGGACCGTCTGAAGTCGTTCCTCGACCGATAAGCGTTTGCCACGCTTGCCGTGCGCGATGCACGGCAAGCTGCGCACATCGTCATACATAAGCAGCGGGATGAACCGGTCAACGGTGAGTCCCGCTGTTTGCTTTTGTGCTGTACGTTCCCGATAGTCTTGCTCGCGCGAGTTCTCGGCTTCGCGTCTCCCCTGTTGTCCACAGATTTTGGGAACAAGCTTGTGGACAAGCTGCGCATGACTGCGCTAACTCATTGAGCGTACGGCGTTTTTTCGCGCTCGCGCCTTCGATGAGTCGCGCGTCCCATCCTTTGCCGCCCACAGTGCGAACCGCGCCCCCCATCGTTGCGCGCTCAACGCAAGTCCAAGCTCAAAACGCGCCGCCATGATCCAGCAGGTTCAGCATGCCCTCGCCGGTCAGCGGGGCAGCCACGGTGCTTTGCCCCAGCATGTGCGGATCGAGGTAGCCGGAAACCTGCAGCGTGTCGGCGGCAAAGCGCATCAGCCGATGCAGCACGATCGGCGCGCCGCAGCCGAGCGTGAACACGATGATCGCAAGGTTGCCGCACTGCAAACCGAGCAGACGCGCGACGCTGACGTTGCTGCCGAAATGCAATTGCGAGCCGAGCGACGTATTGCCCATCACATGGCGCGTCAGCGCGGCGACATAGAAGCCGCGGATCAGCATCGTGCCGATGGAGAACAGCGCATAAAACAAAAACAGCGATCCGAGCGCGGCCCGCCACGGCGCCCCACCGGCCCCCGACACGTTGCCGACATGAATCGATGCGAGAGCGCCCTGCAGAAACACCATGAACAGCACCGCAAAAAGAACGACCACGCCGACGAACGTAACGAGAAACAGACCGTAGACGAGCCCCGCGCGCCCTTTGAAGCGAAACGACAGGCTACCCAGGCTGCTCGCGTTGATACGGCGCTCCGTCAGACGCATCGATGTCCATGGCATCATCTGACCAACCGTGACAACGCACAACAGCGCATACAGCAGCGCGCGCACGCCGTAGCCGAGCGCCGAGCCGGTCATGCCGCCGCGAATACCGCACCACTGCGTGCGGCTCAGCCGATAGCGCTGCGCGCTGAAAAACGCACCCGCCGCGAACACGACAATCAGCAGATAGAACGCGATGACCGGCAGCGAATCGAGTGCCGCGTTTTTCGTCAGCATGCGCAAGACCACGCTCGCCGCGCCCGCCGCGAACGCCGCGCCGAACACGACCACGACGGCTAACAGAAAGCCCTTGAATAGCTCGCCCCCGGTGCCCGTGTACTCGAAGCGCTCGTCCTGAAACCGCATGTGCGACCAGACATAGCGGCGGTTGCTCGTGGTCGCCCAGAAGCGGTAAATGCCGAGCGTCACGATTTGCAGCAGAAGATTTCTGAAAAAGATGCCGTAGAGGTCGCCGAGCGTGCCGTCGTAGATCAGCAGCGGCCGCTTCTCGTCGAGTGAATTCATTGCGTTGCCCTCTTTTCTTCATTTAACGTTTTTGTGGCCCGCTCACGCATACTCGTGCGGCACTTATATGCGGCATGCGTGGGCGAACGCGACGGGCGACGGTGCTTTCCCGTGCGAAGGCCGGCCCGTGTGGCGCGAGCCCATGCAAAACCTGTCTTTCAGACACTCAGGGAATCACGCAAAACGGAAGCCGGCCGGCAAACACATAATTACACGGTTTCTTATCTTTATAAATGGTATTTCCGCATATAAATCGGCCATTTTCATTACGAAATTTGGCAAGGCGCGAATTTATTCAATTCGCATAATCTTGAAATTAACGGGTGCAATAACGATTTCATTGGGGCGATGATTTGATGGCCCGCTCGCGAGTACGAGCCTTCGGCCGTTGCGTTGCACGACCGGCGTCATGCAGCGGCATACGCGGACGAAAACGATTGCGTATTCGCACTTCACACAATTTTCAATCAATAAGGAATGCGGTGAATTCTGCTAAATCGTCACAATTTTTGGCATTTGAATAAAAAACCCGGCTGCACATTAGATGCTTGCCGGGTAATTTCCCGCATTGCACTGATTGCGTTGATGCAATCCGGGTTTTATTGCCCCTGGAAGTACAGCTCGAGCGCGCGCTTCATTCGATGCACGCCGGTTTCGATCTCCTCCACCCCCGGCGCGGCAAACGACAGACGCAGCGCAGCCCTATCGACCGCGTCGTTGTAAAAAGCGACGCCCGGCACGAACATCACGTTCTGTTCGATGCACATGCGCAGATAGTCGGACGCATCGCCCGCCGCGTTCAGACGCGCCCATACGAACATGCCGCCCGCCGGGCGATGAATCGCGATGTGCTGCGCGAGATGCGTGTCGAGCGCATCGCACAGCGTGCGGCATTTCACGGCATACGCATCGATGATGCGCGGCAGATGCCGCTCCAGCGCTCCGCTCGCGAGGTACTCGGCGGCGATCGCCTGGGTCCATGGCGCGCTGCACAGATCGACGGTCTGCTTGGCGATCACGCAACGCCGCACGATCTCCGCGTGCGCGACCATCCAGCCGACCCGCAAACCCGGCGCGACGATTTTCGACAGACTCGAAAAATGCACGACCCAGTCGCGCGAATCGGGCACCTGCTCGCTCAACGCGAAAAGCGAAGGCACGGCCGTGCCATCGAAACGAAGATCACCATACGGATCGTCTTCGACGATCACGAACCGATAACGCGCCGCCAGTTTCAACAATGCGATTCGACGTTCGAGAGATAACGTCGCGCCAGTCGGATTCGCGAACGTCGGCACCGTGTACAGCAGCTTGGGAGCGCGACGCAGCGCGCCCGTTTCGAGCAGCGCGGCGAGCTTCGCCACGTCGATGCCGTGCGGATCGACGGGCACCGTGACGACGTCGGCCTGTTGCAGGTTCAGCGCCTGCAACGTGGCCGGATACGCGGGCTGCTCGACGAGCACGACGTCGCCGGGCGCCACCATCACCCGCAGCAGCAAATCGAAGCCTTGTTGCGAACCGGTCGTCACCAGCAGGTCTGTTGGCGCGCATGGCGCGCCGCGCCGCGCCATCAGTTGCGAGAGCTGTTCCTTGAGGATCGCGATGCCATCGGTCGGGCCGTATTGCAGACACAGCGTCGGCTGATGCGAGGCGCGCGCGGCGGCGGCATCGAGACCTTCACGGTCGAACAGATCGCTCGCCGGATAGCCGCCGGCAAACGAGATCATGCCGGGCTGGGCGAGGTATTTGACCAGCTCGCGGATCGGCGAGCCGCTCGGTGCTTCGAATGCGCGATTGAATGAGAACATGATGACGGCCGCCTGCCTTTCGCGTGAAATCGATTGGGATGTCGAGGACGATCGGCGTCGATTGTGGTCATCGGCGGGATCTGCGGCAAACGATATCTATGCACTACCTATTGCGTTTTCCGCATGACCCCGCAGCGGGCCATACAGGGAGCTAGCTACACCACGTTCTTCTCGATGATCGGCCGGTTTTCAAGCACACGTGCGAAGCTCAGTGAACCGAGATCGAGCGTTGCATAGCGGCCATGCAGAATCAATTCGCTGATGCCGCGTCCGGTTGCCGGGCCTTGCTGTAGACCGTGGCCGCTGAAGCCGTTCGCGAAGATGCAGTTATCGACGTCCGGATGATGGCCAATAATCGCGTTCTGATCGAGCACGTTGTATTCGTAATAACCGGACCAGCAGTTCTGCACGCGCAGCGCCTCGAATTGCGGCACGCGATTCGCGAGCGTCGGCCAGATCACGTCGTCGAATAGCGCGTGATCGACTTCGTCGAGCGGTAGATCGTCGGGGTCGTTATCGGCCGATGGCGACGTGCCGCAGATATACGAATTGCCTTCGGGCCGGAAGTACACGCCACTCGGATCGATCAACAGCGGACAGCGTTCGAGCCTTGCCGGCGACGTGACGTTGAAGATACTGCGCCGCCGTGCATAGACCGGCAGGTCGATGCCGATCATCTGCGCGACCTTGCGCGACCATGCGCCGGCCGCGTTGACGACGACGTCGCAAGCATAGGTCTCGCCGTCCGCGGTTCGTACCTGCGTGACGCGCTTGCCGTCGCGATGCAGCGCGGTGACGTCGGCCGCGACATAGCGCGCGCCGAGCGCCTGTGCTTTCTTGCGCAGCGCCTGCACGAGACCATAGCCGTCGAACCAGCCCTCACCGCTTTCGCCGTAAGCGCCGGCCACGAGGTCGTCGGTATTGAGCCAGGGGAAGCGCGTTTGCAAGCCATGCGTGTCGAGCAGGCTGATATCCGCGCCGAGGCTTCTTTGCAGCGCGTGATTCTCGCGCAGCGTCGCTTCACCGGCCGATGTCGCGAGAAACAGGTAGCCGCCTTCGTGCAGATCGATCGACGGTCGCGTGCCGTCGACTTCGAGCCGCTCGCCGATCGAGCGCAGAAACTCGATGCCGAACAGCGACATCTGAATGGAAAGCGGCGTAGAAAACTGCTGCCGGATCGACGCCGCCGACAAGGCCGACGACGAACGCGCATAGGTCGGATCGCGTTCGATCACCGTGACGCCGACTGTCGGATCGGACAGCCGCAAAAAATACGCAATCGAACTGCCGATCACCCCACCGCCGACGATCACGACTTTCGAACTCACGTCTTACTCCACGGGTAACGGGCCGCTCCGGGAACGCCGGGCGGCAAACGAATTGCTGTCTGCAACGCGCGGCTGTGGCGCGCCTGACGGCGACGCCACACTGCGCGCCTCAGTCGAGATTGAAGTCGATACCCTGCGCAAGCGGCAGCGCCGTCGAGTAGTTCACGGTGTTGGTTGCGCGACGCATGTACGCCTTCCACGCATCCGAACCCGACTCACGCCCGCCGCCCGTTTCCTTCTCGCCGCCAAACGCGCCGCCGATCTCCGCGCCGCTCGGTCCGATGTTGACGTTCGCGATGCCGCAGTCGCTGCCCGACGCGGACAGGAAGCGCTCCGCTTCGCGCAGGTCGCTCGTGAACACGCACGACGACAGACCATGATGCGCGGCATTGTTCGCCTCGACCGCATCGGCGAACTCGGCATAGCGCAGCACGTACAGAATCGGCGCGAAGGTTTCCTTCAGCACGACCGGCGTTTGCGACGGCATCTCGACGATGGCCGGACGCACGTAGTAGCCGCCCTCATAACCCTTCACTTCGACGCGCTCGCCGCCGAACACCTTGCCGCCCTCGGCCTTCGCCTGCTGCAGCGCTTCCTGCATGCGGTCGAACGATTGACGGTCGATCAGCGGCCCCATCAGCGTGCCCTTTTCGAGCGGATTGCCGATCGGCACGCGGCTATACAGCTGCTTCAGACGCTCGACGGTCTTTTCGTACACGCTGTCGTGCACGAACAGACGCCGCAGCGTCGTGCAGCGCTGACCGGCCGTGCCGACCGCCGAGAACAGGATGCCGCGCATCGCGAGTTCATGGTCGGCCGTCTGCGCGACGATGCCCGCGTTGTTGCCGCCGAGTTCGAGCAGCGAGCGGCCGAAGCGCTTCGCCACTTCGACGCCGACCTTGCGGCCCATTTCCGTGCTGCCCGTCGCGCTGACAATCGACGCGCGCGGATCGGCTACGAGCTTTTCGCCGACGTCGCGGCCGCCGATGATCAACGCGGCGAGGCCAGCCGGCGCGTCGCCGAATTCCTTCAGCGCGTCTTCGAAAATCTTGTTCACCGCGAGCGCCGACAGCGGCGTCTTTTCCGACGGCTTCCAGATCACCGCGTTGCCGCACACCAGCGCGAGCGCCGCATTCCACGACCACACCGCCACCGGGAAATTGAACGCGGAGATCACGACGCAGGTGCCGAGCGGATGCCACGACTCCGCCATCCGATGCCCCGGGCGCTCGGACGCGATCGTCAAGCCGTACAACTGGCGCGACAGACCGACCGCGAAATCGCAGATGTCGATCATTTCCTGCACTTCGCCCATGCCTTCCTGCAGGATCTTGCCGGTCTCCAGCGAGACGAGGCTGCCGAGCGCGTGCTTCTGTTCGCGCAGTCGAATTCCAAGCAGCCGCACCAGCTCGCCGCGGCGCGGCGCCGGCACGTTGCGCCACACGGCGAACGCGTCTTTGGCACGGGCGAGAGCCGCGTCGACCTCAGCCTCCGTCTGGCTGGCCACACGGCCGATGAGCTCGCCGGTGATCGGCGAATGAACCGCGATATCGCCGGCTTGCGCGGCTTGGGCAATGCCGAGATCGGCGAGGATGGTGGACGCGTCCATGTGAACCCCTTTAATTTCCGATGCGAAACAAGAGTAAGTTCGGAAACTATACACGCGGGTTTTTGTGGCGGCAAGCAGAAGCCTGGGGAGTGAACTACCGGTTGACAAAAGGCGGCGCTGTTTCCAGAAGGAAACTTAGTCAGACTTCGGGCGGGTGCGCAAGCCCGCGCGTCAAGCGTCAGTCGCGCCGTCCCCCTCCGCCGCCGCCATCAATCGGTCTACCAGCACACGTGCGAACGGCGGCAAGTCTTTCAGACTGCGCACGCAGATCTTCAGCTTACGCTCGGCCCACGGATCGTTCAGCCCGACGATCGCGATCTGCATCGTTTTTCGGTGCCGCAGCGCGACCGACTCCGGCACGATGCCGATTCCCACACCCGCCTCGATCATCCGGCACGCGGCCTCGAAGTTGCCGACCTGGATGCGAAGTTTGAGACGCGCGCCGAGCGCATCCGCAGCGCTCATGATGAATGCGTGGATCGCGCTCGACGTCGGCAGGCTCACGAAGTTCGCGTTCAGCACCTGCGAGAAATCGACCGACGCCTGCCTCGCGAACGGATGCTCGCACGACGTCACGAGCACGAGCCGATCGTCGCGATACGGCAGCATCTGCAGATGCTCGGCATGCACATTGCCCGCGACGATGCCGATATCCGTCGCGCTGTCGGCGACGCCCTTGACGATCTCGCCGCTCAGCACTTCGCGCAGATCGATGTTCACGTCCGGGTGATCGCGCAGAAAACGGCTCAGCACGGCCGGCAGGAACTCGCTGATCGCGGTCGTGTTGGCCCAGATGCGCACGTGGCCCTTGATGCCGTCGCCGTACTCCTGCATATCGCCGGCCAGATGCTCGACGCGTTCGAGCACGAGCCGCGCGTGATGCACGAAGGCCTCGCCCGCGGGTGTCGGCGTCACGCCCTGGCTGGTTCGATAGAGCAGCTTGACGCCGAGCTGCTCCTCGAGATTCTTGACCCGGTTGCTGGCAGCCGGCGCCGACAGGTGCGAACGCTCCGCCGCACGCGCGAGGTTGCGCGTGTCGGCGATGTGCAGGAGTAGGCGTAAATCGACGAAATCGAAGTGCATGATGAAAGCTGCTAGCAAAGCAAGGGCAGGACAGACTTTCATCTTAACCAGGTGCGGTGAAAATTTAGCCGGGGAAAGATCCGAATCGACGGCCCCCCCTTCATGCGCGTACGGCCTAAGCCGACTCTTGCATGATCTCCGCTTGCGGTATCAGCTCGGCATCGGGCGAAATCTCTTCGAGCGTCTGCTGACTCGTTTCGATGCGCAGCGCGAGAATCGCGACGCTCAGCAACAACAGCACGCCACCGACCATCGTCAGCACGCCTGTCACGCCGAACTGCGTGTAGAGCAGCAGCGCGACATACGGTGTCGACATCGACGCTGCGCGGCCGCACGTGCCGGCCACGCCGGTACCGCGCAAGCGATGCGCGGTCGGAAACAGCTCGGGGATATAGCCGAACAGGCCGAGCGTGCAGACGGTGTAGATCGTCGTGACGAGCGCGAAGCCGACGACCGCAATCGGCACCGGCGCGCGCATCTGTACGTAGACGAAGCCGAGCACGATCGTTGCGAGCGAGAACAGCACGATGCCGTTGCGTCGCCCGAGGCGGTCCGTCACGAGATAACCGACCACGGCGCCGGCCGGCGCGCCGAACGACATCAGCAGCACGAAGCCGAGCGACTGCACGATGGTCAGGCCTTCCTTGACGAAGAATGTCGGCAGCCACGCGACGAAACCGTACAGCGACATGTTGATCGCCATGCAGGTCAGCGCGGCGACCAGCGTGCGGCCGATCATGCCGCGCGCGAACAACGCCGAGAACGGCGCGGCCGGCACCTCGTGACTGACCACGCGCGCGACCGGCGGCAGCTTGCCGACGCGCGCCTCGACCTGTCGCTCGATCGCCGCGACGGTAGCCTCCGCCTCTTCGAGCCGGCCAACCGTTTCGAGCCAGCGCGGCGACTCCGGCATCCGATGCCGCAGGAACCACACGATCATCGCGCCGACGCCCGCGATCGCGAACATGTAGCGCCAGCCGAGATGTGGAATCACCCAATAGCCGACCGCGGTCGCGCCGAGCAGACCGGAGTTGATGATCAGCGCGAGCAACGCGGTCCAGCGGCCACGCGTGGCTGGTGGCACGAATTCGCATAGCGTGCCGGCGGCGACCACGAGTTCGGCGCCGAGGCCGATACCCATGATGAAGCGCAGCAGGATCAGCCAGTAGATGTCCGGCGCGAAGCAGGCGGCGAGCGATGCGAGGCCGAAGATCGCGAGATTGGCTTGATACGAATAGCGCCGGCCGAAGCGGTCGCCGAGATAGCCCGAAAGGCCCGCGCCGATCATCATGCCCATGAAGGTCGCCGAGATGAAGAACGAGCCGAGGCGCAGATCGGTGAAGCCGGTTTTGACCATCGCCGCGAGCGCGCCGTTGGCGAGATAGATGTCGAAGGCGTCGAGGAAAGCGCCCGCGCCGATCAGGCCCAGGATGTTCCAGTGGAAGCGGCTGATCGGCAGACGGTCGAGGCGTGCGCCGGAGTTGATAGGGGCTGGCAAATTGTGTCTCCTGTCTTTTTGGGCGGGGCACGGGCGAGAGGCTCGCGTGCGCGGAACAGTTCTGCGAGGCTGCCTTCGTTGGATGCGGCCGGCTCGGGGCAGAGCGCTGAACGGCCGTAGTTGGATCTTGCGGGCCGCTTGCTTCAAGAGTGCGACAGGCGACGTGGGGTGGGAATTGGGTTTTTTGGAGGTGAGTGTTCCGGTTTGATTAAGGGAACGGAAAAGAAGCGATTTGCATACCTGAAAGGCTGCCGAGCGTCCGAGTCTGGTTCTCCAATTTCCAGGAATAAATTCTTCCCAAAAATCGGACTACGGCCTACTCTGTCGATGTACTGCCTCCGGATGTTGGCCGGCCATGCCCATTTCCAAAGCGGCCCGATATCGAGATTCGGAGCCGGTCGCACCGGATGAATTGGATATAGACGCGCAAGCTGCTCAGGAGAACATACCGGGCATTCAGGTAAATCCTCGGAGGCAGAATGGTTGATGACTGGTCCTGCACGATGCGGACGATCGTCGACGAAATCGCCGCAAGCGTCGCGATCATCGGGCGCGATGAGAGGGGGCAGCTATTGGTTTCCGCCTGCAACGACCAATTCATGCAAATGACGGGCGGCAAGCGCAACAGCATCAAATCGTTCCCGGCGTCATTCGACACGCTGATACCCAACTACGCACGAACCGAATTCCGTCAGAAGCTCAGCGAATGCTTTGAATCGGGCGTCGCCCGCGAACTCGAGCAAGCTTATGACCTGAGAGACGGAACCCACTGGTGGCGTCTGTCATTGAAGCCGCTGCGGCACAACAGAGGCGCGAACTCGGTGATCGAAATCATGGTGACGGGTCTCGAGATCACCGCAAAGATGGAGTTGATGCACGAGCTGGAAGTCAGCACGTCGCGTTTCCGCTCGGTGGTGGATGCCGCCTATGACGCGATCATTACGATCGATCAGCAGCACTGCATCACTCTGTTCAATCGCGCTGCAGAAAATCTTTTCGGCTATTCGGCCGAGGAGATGGTGGGGCACCCCATCACGGAACTGCTGCCCGAGCGTTATCGCGCCAATCACTCCCAATACGTACATCAATTCGCCCGCTCGCCGGTGCGCTCACGGCAAATGGACGAGCGCAACCGCGTCTATGGGCTGCATCGCGACGGCTCGCTGCTGCCCGTCGAAATTGCGATCTCGAAGATCAATGTGGGCGGCCTGATCGAATTCACCGCCGTGATTCGCGACATCGCCGATCGTGTTCAATTGATGGATCTGCTCCAGAAGCAGGCCGTGACCGACGAGCTGACCGGCCTGCCCAACCGAAGGGAATTCGCGGACACGGTCGCGAACCTGCTGGCGTCGGACAGCAAGCTTTCGATCTTTCTCCTCGATATCGATTACTTCAAGAAGATCAACGACAGTTTCGGACACGACATCGGCGACGAAGTGCTGCGCGTGATGGCCAAAGTCGTCATGAGCGCCGATTGGCGCATCGGCGTGTTTGCGCGCTGGGGCGGCGAGGAGTTCGTCGCCGCGCTGCCGGGCCTCGATATCGAACAGGCGACGAGCGTGGCCGAAAACTTGCGCCAGACGATCGAGCAGCAGAACTTCGAGCATCCGTGGCGGCTCGGCAAACCGATTCCGTTTACGGTCAGCATCGGCGTGACCGAGCGCCAACCTGGTGAGAATGACGTCGGCGCCATCGTCAAGCGCGCGGACCTGGCGTTGTATCGCGCCAAGGACGGCGGCCGGAACCGTGTAGAGGTTGGTTAATGCAGGCCGTTTGTGTAACGGTCACTCACTAGTGGGCGTTTGCCAACTCGGCGACGAAGTCCAGAAAGGCGCGCGTCTTCGCCGGAATGTGATGGCGTGACGGGTAGCAGGCGTACAGGGGATAGCGCTCGTCAGGCCAGTCGGGAAAGAGGTTGATCAGCCGCCCTTCGGCAATCAGGTGCTCGGCACCGAACAGAAGCATCTGTGCGATCCCGGAGCCAGCGAGGCACGCGTTCAGTAGCGCGCCAGGGTCGTTCACCGTCAATCGTCCCCGCGGCGCAATCACAACGTGCTTGCGTTTGCGATGGAATTCCCAGGGAAACGGCTTGCCTGTCTCCGAGTTGCGGAATTCCAGGCATCGGTGGCTCGGGCCTTCGAGGTCTTCCGGCTTTGCCGGGCGCCCACGTCGTGCAATGTACGACGGTGCGGCAACTGTGACCACGGCCGTGTCGAGCAGCTTGCGTGCGACGAGAGTCGACGTCCTCGGCTCGCCGAACCGCAGCGCGAGATCAAAGCCCTCGAGAACGAGATCGCCGAGATGGTCGCGCGCGATGAACTCGATTTCGAGCTCGGGATGCGCATCCATGAACTGATCGAGTCGTTGGCCGAGTATCGCCCGGTAACACACCGGATCGAGGTTGACCCGCAACCTTCCCCGCACCGCCGATGCGCCGCCAGCCGCGGCCACGGCGGCCTCCTCCAAGCCTGCGAGGTGCGGCATGACCTGCTCGTAAAAACGGCGGCCCTCGTCCGTCAGGGATACGGACCGTGTAGTTCGATTGAACAGCCGGATCTTCAATCTCTTTTCCAGCCTTGCAATCGCCCGGCTCACGCCGGGCGGCGACATTCCGATTACTTCCGACGCAGCCGCGAACGTACCGGCGTCGACTACCGCCGCAAACACGCTAATCCCGCTCGAAAAATTTTCGATCCTCGATTTCATGGTCGCGCGAATCAAAGCAGGTGAACTGAGCCGGCATTATCGCCGGCCCAAGCCCCGTCGCGCCATTTATCCGGCTGCCTGGTTCTGCGCGGCCACTTCTCTACCATCAGCCTGAGTGACAGTGTCACTGCGATCCGTCCTCGTATTGATGAACCATGCGGAAACCGAAGCCAGCAAGAAGCAGCCGACGAAAAGGTGGAACACGACATTGAAGTCGTTATTCGTCCTGGTCAGGATGTAACCGACGATCAGCGGAGAAAGAAATCCTGCCAGTTGACCCGCTGCATTGACAAAGCCGATTGCCGACCCGACGACCTTGTTCGGCAGCGCGACGTTCGGGATCGTGTACAAAGAACAGCCGGCCATGGTCGAGAAGAAATAGCCGATCGTCTGATAGAACACCGCCGTTTCCGCGGTCTCCGCATGGGCCGTCAGATAGGCAAAGATGGCGGCCACGACACACCCGAGGACGACCAGCAGTTCGCGACGATTGCGGAAGAACTTGTCGGAGAGAAAGCCCGTGATGCAATAGGCAATCGTGCCGACCAGAAATGGCACCGACGCCATAATGCCCATTCTGGCCGTCGAAAGGCCGCGCGCTTTCAGCAGATACGTCGGGAACCAGCTCATGATGCCCCACGAGGCGATGCTGAATACGAACAAGGTGACAAAGCACCACCAGACCAGCGGCGTTTTCACCAGTCCAGCAAAATCCGCCTTGCCGGCGGAGCCAGACTGAGCCTTTTCGCTGGTGCCTATTTCCTCTAATTCGATATTCGAAACGTGCTTGCTATCCCTCGGACTGTTTCTGATGTAGATCCAGCCGAAAATCGCCATTGCGATACCGGGGATAAACAGACTCGTGAAAATCGCGCGCCATCCCCACGCGGCCATCACGGCCGCCACGAACAGCGGCGCCAGTGCGGGTCCCAACGCATTCGTGGTCATCATCAGCCCGGTCGCCCGGCCCAATTCACGCTTCGGGAACCATGCCGACAGTGCCTTGAACGCGGCCGGAGGAAAGAGCGCTTCGCCGACGCCGAATGCGATCCGCACCACCAGCATCAAGCCAAGCGAATTGCACAGCCCGGTAAGCGCGGTGAAAATCGTCCACCACGTGATGCCGATCGTCGTCATCAGTCGCGGGCCGAATCTGTCTGCAAGCAGACCGGCTGGAATCTGACATAGCGCGTAGCTGAAGAAGAACGCACTGAGGATTCCTCCCATCTCCATCGCCGACAGATGAAACTCGGACGCAATAAATGGAATAGCCGCTGCCATGATCATTCTGTCCATGTAACAGAGCAGATAAATCGCGAACAGAATCAGCAGCACGAGATAGCGATGTCTCCAATGAAAGCGCATGAGGTCTTCCTTATTATCAAGCGACAGCGGTGAAGCGAAATTCGAGTTCTAGCCGGTCAGTTGGCGATATGAGAACGACTTGAAGTCGGCGGGCTCGCGAAAGCCGAGCATGTCGTTGACGGTGATACCCGCGAAAGCTCCTGTGAAGCCGATTGGGGTCGCATATTCGTCGCTCAGTTTCGTGAAATCCATTTCCAGTCCGAGGTCCTTCCAGTCACCCTGCGTCAAGCGATAGAAGAAGCGCAGTTTCGCGTCCACGACGCGAATTCGCAGGTCGATGCCGGTGGACTCGGGCAGCGTCGCCAGTCGATTGCTGTAGGCGAAGCTGCCGGCATCCATTTCCATGTAGGACAGGATTTTCGTGCCGTCGTCGTCGCGCGTGACGAACAGGTAGTAGAAGGTGTTTTCGTCGTAACGCGCCATGAGCCCAGCCATGTGCAGATATGACTTCGGCGAAAATTCCAGCGCCGTTTCGACTTCGAACTGCCAGTCGCGGATGCGACAGGCCAGCATGCTTTGATGGAAGCGCGAAGTCGGTGACTCTTGCCCCCTTATCCGCAGATAGCCCGGACGATCGTGAAGATTGCACCAGTCGTCGCTAATGGGAGTGCGCAGACTCTGCAGTTCCAGCGGCAGAGCGGCACATTGTCCAAAATCGATCGCCCAACTGCTGTCGAGCCTTTGTTCGATATCCGAGTCGATCGCGAAAGTTTCGGCGGGAACCACCCCGCCAGTGGCGAGACGAGGCCAGTCGGCATGCCATTCGATCGGCGCGATGCAGGTCTCACGTCCTAGCGGCGAGCGCTTCGTTTGCGCGTCGATTGGTCTCGATCCGAGGTACGTCATGTACCACTGGCCGTTCGGACCCTCGACCAGATTACCGTGGCCGGTCCGCTGGATGCGTCCATTCGCGTCGCGCGACGTGAGCATCGGCGTGTCAGGATGAAGCTCGTATGGACCGAAGATATCGCGGGACCTTGATACACACGTTGCATGCGTATAGCCTGTGCCGCCCTCCGCCGTGATCAGGTAGTACCAGTCCCCCTTCTTCAGCAAATGGGGAGCCTCGTATATCTGACATTTCATGAAGTAATCGGTCTTCAGGTTGGCGCCTTTGTAGATGACGCGCTCTTCACCGATCAGCTTTTCCTCCTGTACCGAGTATTCCCGCAGAACGATTCCGACGAAAAGATCTTCGTAGATTCCTCTGAAGTCGCGCCGGATATAAGCGAGCCACTTTTTGCCGGATTCGTCGTGGAACAGGGACGGATCGTATCCACCGGACACGAGATGCACCGGCTCCGACCAGGGTCCAGTGATGTCCGGCGCGGTCACGAGGTAGTTGTGCATGTCGCGCAGCGGGGAGATTTTCTGCTCGCCTTTCCATGCCTTGGTGTCGGTATAGACGAGCCAGTAAAGACCGTCGTGATAGGACAAGGCTGGTGCCCATATGCCTCCGGACGGCTGCTCTCCGATCAGGTTCAATTGCGATAACCTGTCCAGAGGCGTGGCCTTGAGTTCCCAGTTGACGAAGTCTTTCGATTCGTAAATGAGAACGCCCGGATACCATTCAAACGTTGAAACCGCGATATACCACGCATCCTTGCCACGGCATACGCAAGGGTCCGGATTAAAGCCGCGCAGAACTGGATTTTGAATAGTACTCATCGGGAGGGTATTTACCTGACGTGCTGAAAGGAACGGGACTTCTCTTCTTTTCCGGCGGATTTTGTTACCGATAACAATTCAATCTAGCATGCGATCTGCTAACTATTCAAGTGCGATGATGGAAGGGTATTCCCTTGGGTGAGATGCTTACTGGTACATCGTCCGAATGACCGACAGGCGATGTATAGGAATCCCTGCTATGAAGGCACGACGAAAACCACATTGTCAGAAGCCTTCGGAATTGCCCAAAACTCTCCGCGCCCGCAGGATCACCGGCATATCGACCATCCGCCCATCCACCGCAACCGCGGCGCCGTGGTTCGCCTCGACAGCAGAAAGCACCCGTCGCGCCCACTCCACCTCGGTGTCGCTCCATGTATATGCACGGTGCACCGCCTCGATCTGCTTCGGATGAATGCAGAGCTTGCCGCCGAAACCAAACCGCCGCCCGCGCCGTGCATCGGCTTGCACCGCATCAGCATCGGTAATGGTCGTCGACACGCCATCCACTGGCGCACCGATGCCAGCCAGCCTCGACGCAAGCACGATCTGCGAGCGAAACAAATGCAACTCCTCGCCATCCCCATCTATGCCGAGATCGACCTGAAAATCCAGCGTACCGAACACGATACGCATCACGCGCGGCGCGCTACACAACTCGGCAAGATTCGCGAACCCGCGCGCAGTCTCGATAATCGGCAGTACGCTCAACGCCGGATGCGCGTTCGCCAGCACCGCACAGATCTGTTCGCGCGTCTCGGCCTTCGGCAGCACGATTCCCGCGACGCCACTCTGCCCAACGAGCGCCGCAACGTCATCTGGAAACCATTGCGTATCCGAGCCATTGATACGCACCCACGCGGCCCGCGACGCGTTGGCCGATACCGCGGCCACCACCGCCGCGCGCGCCGGCACCTTCTGATCCGGCTGCACCGCGTCTTCCAGATCGAGAATCACCGCATCTGCGCCGGCCGCATAGGCCTTGTCGAACCGCTCAGGCCGATTGCCAGGCACGAACAGATATGACCGGGGCAGCGCGCTCATGCCGCCACCGTCGTGCGCGAAGTTGCATCGAATAGCGGGCCAATCTGCGTCTCCTCTGCGACACGCCACGCGCGGCGAAGCAGTTGCGCCGCCTCCTCGTCACTAGCTGCACCCGAGAATGCCGCCAGCCGATGCAGCTTCGTCGCAATCTCGCCGCGCGACAACGTGTTCCCCGGATCGCCCTTCGGCTCATCGACACGCCCGTCGAACACGCGACCGTCGGTCGTGGTCACCGTGACCTTGCCTATCCAGCGCGCGGGATAGGCGGCGTCGACTTCAGCATCGAGCGTCATCGTGACCTTGTCGCGAAACACAACGATCTCGTTCGCGTCGAAACCCTGCTCGAATTCGGTCACGCCCGCATAGCCGTGATGCGCGACGAGCCCGAGCACCGTGCCCATGTTGAACTTGGCCTGATGCACGGTACGCGGCGCGATCACAGGACCGAGCACATCGATCGCGCCTTGATGCACGTGCGCGACGACCTTCGCGATGTCGCACGGCGCGAGACGATGCGCCTGCACCACAGCGAGCAGCGCATCGGCGGCCGGATGCGTATGGCGGCACGCCGCGTGATACTTGAACGACGTCTCCGCCGTCGCCCAGCGGCTGCCGAGCCGATCGACGAGGCGCGCCGGATCGGCATCGCTCGACATGCCCGCGGCCATGCCCTGCGCGCCTTCGAGGATATGCGTCGCGCCCTTGAAGCCGTCGGCGGCGAGTTGCGCGGCCATCAGGCCGTTCGCGGCGGCCATTGCAGTGTGCAGTTGCTTCGAGTCGGCAGCATCGCGCAGAAATTCCCACAAGCCGCTCGCCTGTGTGCCCGCCGAGCCGAACGCGTCGAGCATCTGCGACGGCGACAAACCCAGCAAACGTCCTGCAGTTGCCGCCGCCGCGAGCGTGCCGACCGTGCCCGTCGTGTGAAACACCTTGTAGTGCGAGCGCCCGAGAAATTCGCCGATGCGAATGCCGACCTCGTAGCCCGCCACGGCCGCCGCGATGAAGTCGCGCCCCGACGCTCGCTTTGCCTGTGCCAACGCAAGCGCGGCCGGAAACACCACGGTCGCCGGATGAAACACCGAGCCATTGTGCACGTCGTCTTGTTCGGCGAAATGCGATGCCGCGCCGTTGATCATCGCGGCGAAGTACGGCGTGGTGCGGCCGCGATCGATCAGCACCTCGCAGAGGCCCTCGTTCGTCGCACCGGCCGCCGCGCGCGCGAACCGGGCGATCGTCTCGACCGGGCGAGCGCCTTTGCCGGCCAGCGCCGAGCCGAGCCAATCGACGTACAGGTTGACGGTCCGCTCGACGACCTCATGCGGGATGCTGTCGAAGTCGAGTTGCGCGGCAAAAGTGGCAAGCGTGAGACTGGGATGGTCGTTCATGAGTGTCGTGCGCCGTGTTATGCCAGGTTACATTGAGTTCGCTCGAAAATCCGGCTCGTCATCCCGCATCACCTGCGTGCCGGCGCGAAGCGATACAGGCTTACTGCATCAGATCGTGCCGGCCGCGCGCAGCGCGTCGATACGGGCATTGTCGTAGCCAAGCTCACGCAAAATTGTTTCGGTATGTTGACCAAGCGTGGGTACAGGGTCCATCCGAGGCTCGATGTCGGAAGGCAAACCCGGAGGACGCAATGCCGGTATCGCGCCCGCTGCCGTGCCGACTTCCTGCCAGCGCTCGCGCGCCTTCAATTGCGGATGTGCCCACACGTCCGCGAGCGTATTCATCTGCGCGTTCGCAATGCCCGCCTGATCGAGTCGCTCGATCACCTGCGCGGCGCTCAGCTTTGCGAACGCCGCGACGATCACCTCGCGCAATGCATTGCGCGCCGCGGTGCGTTTCGAGTTCGATGCGAAGCGTTCGTCGCTTGCTAGCTCAGGTTGTTCGAGCACGCGCTCGCAGAACAGCTTCCACTCGCGTTCGTTCTGCAGGCCAAGCATGACCGTCTTGCCGTCGCCTGCGGGAAACGGTCCGTACGGATAGATCGTTGCATGCGCGGCGCCCGCGAGCGCGGGCTGCGACTGACCGTCGATTGCGTAGTAGAGCGGATAACCCATCCACTCGACCATGCTCTCGAGCATCGACACGTCGATACGGCAACCGCGCCCGGTGCGTCCCCGCTGCAACAGCGCGCTCAGGATATTCGAATACGCGTACATGCCTGCCGCGATATCCGCGATCGAACAGCCCGCCTTCGCCGGCGCGCCGGGCGAGCCGGTGATAGACAGAAAGCCGGACTCGCTTTGAATCAGGAGGTCGTACGCCTTCTTGTCGCGATACGGACCGTCCGCGCCGTAGCCGGAAATATCGCAGACGATCAGCTTCGGATACTTCTGGCTCAGCGTGTCGTAGCCGAGGCCGAGCCGTTCGGCAGCACCTGGCGCGAGGTTCTGCACGAGCACGTCGGCATCGGCAACCAATGCATCGAGAATCTCCGCCGCCGCGGGTTGCTTCAGGTCGAGCGAAAGACTTTCTTTCGAGCGATTGGTCCACACAAAGTGCGACGACAGTCCATGCACACGTTCGTCATAGCCGCGCGCAAAATCGCCGACGCCGGGCCGTTCGATCTTGATCACGCGCGCGCCGAGATCGGCCAGTTGACGCGTGCAGAACGGTGCGGCGATCGCGTGTTCGAGCGTAATGACCTTGATACCGTCGAGTGGTCTCATGATGTCCGCCAGCGGGTCAGAATGAACGCGGCAGCCCGAGGATATGCTCGGCCACGTACGAGAGAATCAGATTGGTCGAAATCGGCGCGACCTGATACAGACGCGTTTCCCGAAACTTGCGCTCGACGTCGTATTCGCACGCGAAGCCAAACCCGCCGTGGAATTGCAGGCACGCATTGGCCGCTTCCCACGACGCATCCGCCGCGAGCAGCTTGGCCATGTTCGCTTGCGCGCCGCACGGTTGATGCGCGTCGAAACGACGTGCCGCTTCGAAGCGCATCAGGCTCGCTGCCTCGACGTTGATGAACGAGCGCGCGATCGGAAACTGCACGCCCTGGTTCTGTCCGATCGGCCGGCCGAACACGACGCGCTCCTTCGCGTACTCGGTGACTTTATCCACGAACCAGTAACCGTCGCCGATGCATTCCGCGGCGATCAGCGTGCGCTCCGCGTTGAGGCCATCGAGAATGTATTTGAAGCCTTGTCCTTCTTCGCCGATCAGATTCTCGGCCGGGATTTCGAGGTTGTCGAAAAAGAGCTCGTTGGTCTCGTGATTGACCATGTTCAGAATCGGCTGCACGGTCAGGCCATGACCGATCGCTTCGCGCAGATCGACGATGAAGATCGACATGCCCTCTGATTTTTTCTTCACGTCCGCGAGCGGTGTGGTGCGCGCGAGCAGGATCATCAGGTCCGAGTGCTGCACGCGCGAGATCCACACCTTCTGACCGTTGATCACGTAACGGTCACCGCGCCGTTCGGCGGTAGTCTTGATTCTCGTCGTATCGGTGCCAGTGCTCGGCTCGGTCACGCCCATCGATTGCAGACGCAAGTCGCCGTTCGCGATCTTCGGCAGATACTTGCGCTTCTGTTCTTCCGAACCATGGCGCAGCAACGTGCCCATGTTGTACATCTGCCCGTGGCACGCGCCCGAGTTGCCGCCCGCACGATTGATCTCTTCCATGATCACCGACGCTTCCGTGAGCCCAAGCCCCGAGCCGCCGAATTCCTGCGGGATCAGCGCGGCGAGCCAGCCGGCCTTCGTCAGCGCATCGACGAACTCTTCCGGATAGTCGCGCGCCTCGTCGATCTTGCGAAAGTACTCGCCGGAAAACTGCTGACACAGATCGCGCACGGCCTCTCGAATGTCCTGGAACGAATCGTGTTGCATGGTTTGCATAGTCGAGTCTCGTGGAAATTCAGGCGAGCGCGGCGGTCGCGCGCATGGTCAGATAACCTTCGTGGTCCTTCGCCCACAGGTCGAGGGTCTTGCCGTCGGCCGCGGGCTTGCCGCATACCGTGAACGGCTGATCCGCGAACGTGGGACGAAGCGCGCGAAACGCAAAGCTTTGCAGCGCCGCTTGCGGCAGTTCGCGGCGCACGAGATCGACGAGCAGCGTCGCGATCAGCGGACCATGCACGACGAGGCCCGGATAGCCTTCGACTTGCGTGACATAGGGATGGTCGTAATGAATGCGATGGCCGTTGAAAGTCAGCGCCGAGTAGCGGAACAGCATCACGGCGTCGGCGTCGATCGTGCGTCGCCACGTTTCGCCCTCGGGCGCGGGCGCCGGCTGTTGCGGCCGGGCCCCCTGCTGCGGCGCGTCGCGATAGACGATGTCGTGCTCCTCTTCGAGCTTCAACTCACCATCGACTTCGATCGTGTGTTGCACAGTGACGAACACGAGACGGCCCGAGCGGCCGGTCTTGTCCTCGATATTGGCGATCGTCGACGTGCGCCGCGCGTGCTCACCGATCTCCAGCGGCGCATGAAACGTGAGCCGGCCGCCAGCCCACATGCGGCGCGGCAGTGGCACGGGCGGCAGAAAACCGCCACGCTTCGGATGTCCGTCGGGACCCACTTCGGAGAGCGGCGCGACCGGCAGAAAGTACAGCCAGTGCCACAACGGCGGCACGGTGTTGCCGCTTTCTTCGCGATCGAGCGTGGCGGCGAGCGCCGCTAACGGAAACGCGGTGATGTCGTCTTCGGCCACCGCCTGCTTGTTGAGCCAATCGTCGAGCTTCTGTGGGGCAGCGGACATGGCGGAGTCTCCTGGTTTAGTGTGTTGGTCCTCGTTAGGGCCCACTATGACCGACGCGCTGTGTGCCGCGAAGTTCGATTTTCCGAAGCGGGCCTTTGGTTTTGATTAAGACGTTAGGCCCAGCGCGAAGCGATGACAATCTGTTTTCAGCGCGATCAGAGATTCGATGAGACCCGACCTGATTGCTTTACCGAGTTGCGCTGCGGTGCTCCTTCACCTGCCCGCTTATTTGAGCCCGAGTCGTTTCGCCAGCCGATTCAGATTCGCCCGGTCCAGCCTCAGCTCGCGCGCGACCGCCGCCCAGTTGTGCCTGTTGCGGACCAGCGCTTCGAGAACGAGATTGCGTTCGAACTCGGTGACCGCGCTGCGAAAGTCTTTCGTCTCGCTTTCCTCGCTCTGCGTGGCCGTTTGATTGGCTTCATGATCCTGTGCGTCGGACAACCCGAAGTCCGCGGCGGTCAACGTCAGAATCCGGCGGCGCTCACGACTGGCCGCCAACGCCTTCAGCGCACTGCGTCCGATCAGATGCTCGAGTTCGCGCACATTGCCGGGCCATGAGTAGCGCAGCAACGCGGCCTGCGCGTCAGCCGCAAGACGCAGACTCAGCAAACCGAGCCGCGAGCGATTGTCTTCGAGGAAGAAGCCCGTCAGCAGCAGCACGTCACGGCCACGCTCGCGCAACGGCGGAACGCGCAGCGGATATACGCTGAGACGATGATAGAGGTCGGCGCGAAAGCGGCCCGCGCGCACTTCTTCGGCGAGATCGCGATTGGTCGCGGCGATCAGCCGCACGTCGACTCTGTGTTCGTGGTCCGAGCCGATGCGCTGCAACTGGCCGTTCTGCAGCACGCGCAACAGCTTCGCCTGCACCGCGAGCGGCAACTCACCGACTTCGTCGAGGAAAATGGTCCCGCCGTCGGCGAGTTCGAACTTGCCGCGCCGATCCGCCGACGCTCCCGAAAACGCGCCGCGCACGTGCCCGAACAACTCGCTTTCGACGAGCGTATCGGGCAACGCGGCGCAGTTCAGGCTGATCAGCGGCTTGTTCGCGCGCGGCGACAGCGCGTGAATCGCGTTCGCGACCAGTTCCTTGCCGACGCCGGTCTCGCCGGTGACGAGCACGGTCAGATCGCTGGCGGCCACCACCTCGATCTCCTTCACCATGCGGCGATGCGCGTCGCTGCTGCCGATCAGCTCGCGCCGGCTCTCGCTGCTCGCCAGCCGATAAGCTTCCGCGCGACGCTGCGCCTCCTCGCCATTGCGCGCCAACGCGTCGATGCGTTCGACGACGCTGACGGTCGCGGCCGC
This sequence comes from Paraburkholderia atlantica, assembly GCF_009362785.1. Taxonomy (GTDB): domain Bacteria; phylum Pseudomonadota; class Gammaproteobacteria; order Burkholderiales; family Burkholderiaceae; genus Paraburkholderia; species Paraburkholderia atlantica. The sequence goes on along the minus strand of NZ_WHNQ01000051.1, from coordinate 3,447 downwards.
GAGGCCGAGAAATGCCTGCAGCGAAGCCATGTCGAGTGTGTCGAAGCGCGCCGGGTCGAGTGCGTCGAGCGTCAGCAACCCCCAAGGCTCGCCGCGGATGAACAGCGGGCACCCCAGGCAGTCGTGCACCTCGAGGTGCCCGGCCGCCATGCCTTGCACGAGGCCATCGTAGGGATCGGGCAGATCGGAGTCAGCCGCGAAGCGCGTCGGCCCCGGCTGGGCCAACAGCGCCTGAAAGCGCGGATGCTCGGCGACGCGAAAACGCCGCCCGAGCGTATCGCTGCTCAAGCCGTCGATCGCGAGCGGCACCAGCGTATCGCCTTCGAGGCGTAGCAATGCGGCCGCGTCGCCAGGAAACAGCGAGCGCAGCGCGCTGAGCAGACGTCGATAACGCTCGCGCTCGGACAGCTCGCGCGACAGGTCGAGAATCAGCGGGGTAAGAACGTCGAGGACCGCCTCCGTAGTCAGATCGACTACTGGTTGAGTCTTTTCGACTAGGGTCGAATGAACCATGGTGTTTGCCAGATCGTTGATCTAAATGCATTTTATACCTGGCACGATTCGTGGATAGTAGAGGCAGTCTGCCGAAACCGGCTGTGACACTCGCTGATAGACAGACGCTCACACAGACTCTCATCAGGAATTAAAAATATGCTATCCGCCGAACACCGCGCCATTATCACAGCAACCGTGCCGCTCCTGGAAAGCGGCGGCGAGGCGCTCACCTCGCACTTCTACCGCGTGATGCTTAGCGAGCACCCCGAAGTGCGCCCGATCTTCAATCAATCCCATCAGGCGAGCGGCTCGCAGGCGCGTGCGCTGGCCAACGGCGTGGTGATGTACGCACGCCACATCGATCAGCTCGAGCAACTGGGCGGGCTCGTCGCGCAGGTGATCAACAAGCACGTGTCGCTGAACGTGCAGCCTGAGCACTATCCGATCGTCGGCAAGTGCCTGCTGCGCGCGATTCGTGAAGTACTCGGCGCGGACGTCGCAACCGACGCCGTGATCGAAGCGTGGGCCGCCGCGTATCAGCAACTCGCGGATTTGTTGATCGGACTCGAAGAGAAAATCTACGCGGAAAGCGCAGCAGCGCCCGGCGGCTGGCGCGGCACGCGGCTGTTCCGCGTCGCGCGCAAAGTGCGTGAAAGCGACGAGATCACGTCGTTCTATCTGCGTCCCGATGACGGCGGCGAATTGCTCGCATTCAAGCCGGGGCAGTACATTGGCGTGCGTCTGGTGATCGACGGCGAAGAAGTGCGTCGCAACTATTCGCTGTCAGCAATGAGCGATGGCCGCGAATATCGCATCAGCGTGAAACACGAACCGAATGGAATCGTGTCGACGTATCTGCACGAGCAGATGAAGGAAAACGACACGCTCGAACTGTTCGCGCCGGCCGGCGAATTTACGCTGCAACCTGGCGACAAGCCGTTGGTGCTGATCAGCGGCGGCGTCGGTATCACGCCGACGATGGCGATGCTGCAAGCCGCGCTGAAGACCAATCGTCCGGTGCATTTCATTCACGCGGCCCGTCACGGTGGCGTGCATGCATTCCGAGGCGCAATCGATGCATTGGCCGCGCGCCATCCGCAATTGAAGCGCTTCTATTGCTACGAGCAGCGCCGTGATGGCGACGCCGACGCGCACGCAGTCGGCTACGTCGACGAAGCGAATCTGAAGAAGTGGCTGCCGGAAACGCGCGATGTCGACGTGTATTTCCTCGGGCCCATCGCGTTCATGAAGGCGATCAAGAAATGCCTGAAGGCGATCGGCGTGCCGGAATCGCAGAGCCGTTATGAGTTCTTTGGGCCCGCTGCCGCGCTCGAATAACGCACCGGAGTAATCGACGAGGACTTGCCCTCTTCGAATCGCTGAGAAGCGTATTCGAAGACGGGCATGTTCTGGTTTCAATCGCGCCGGTGGGTTTGGCCTCGTAAGAAGCGGGCCAAATCTGCGGCGCGTTCTAGCGCTCCCTTCTGCGCCGAAATGCCCACCAGCCTGTCAGCCCGGTAAAGCCGGCGACCAGCAGCACCATCACCCAAAATCCATGCTTGTTCTCGGCGAGCGGAATGCCACCGACGTTCATGCCGAAGAAGCCAGCGACGATATTGATCGGCATCGCCAGCACGGTGACGAGCGTCAGTGTGAAGAGCGTGCGGTTGTTCTGCTCCTCGAGACGCGAGGTGATTTCTTCCTGCAGCAATCTGACCCGCTCGATCAATCCGGCCACGTCCGAAAGCACGACCGAGAACTCCTCCGTCGATTCACGCAGATCCTGCACGTCTTCCACATGAAGCCAGCGAGGCGGCCTCGCCAGCAAGCGGAAAATCGCGCCCGGTTCGGGCGCCAGCATCCGTTGCAGGCGTGTCAGCGTGCGACGCATCGCGCCGAGGTCGAGGCGGTTTTGCGTCGGCCGTTGCGACAGAAAACGGTCCTCGATTCGATCGACGTCGGCACTGGTTCGGCGGACGATCTGCACGAGCAGGTCGGCCTGGTCGCGCATCAGATGCACGAGCAACTCGGCAGGTGACCTGAATACTTCCCCTTGCCGTACCGACGCGCGCAAACGGTCGACCGAGCGCAGCGGCTTCAGCCGCGCGGTGACGATGAGCCGCCTGGTTGCGCAGATCCACAGCGTCGCGATTTCGGAGGGGATGAATTCGAGGTTGAACATGACATCGTTGACGACCGCGCGCAGTGCGCCGTCCGCATGCTCGATTCGCGTCGAATGCGAGCCTTCGCGCAAGGCATCGAAAAACGTGTCGGGCAGATCGAGTTGCGTGCGCATCCAGCGCTCGCTCGCGCTATGCGCGAGATTGAAATGAAGCCATAGAAACTCGCTGGTGTCCTTTGCATCGGCATCGTCCCCACGCTCGCGGAACCAGTCGATGACTTCATCCGCGTCGATCGGCCGTCCGGCGAGCGTCGGCGAAAACCGGAAACCGCAGACCATACCCGACGAATCCGCGCCGTAGGTTTGCAATGCCAGATCTGATCTCATAGGTCGTTCAATGCCGGCGCTTCCGAAAGGAATACGTGAGCATAGCGCGAACGATTGAAAGAGAGTTGACGCGCGCACTTTCCGGCGTCGTATTGTCGAATTGTGGCGGCTGGATTGTCACGGGAACGTCATCTCTGCCGATGACGGCCGTGTAAACGCAAAAACCCCACCGCTGGGGTGGGGTTTCTGGCTTTGGGGGAGCCTGACGATTACCTACTTTCACACGGGCAATCCGCACTATCATCGGCGTGGAGTCGTTTCACGGTCCTGTTCGGGATGGGAAGGGGTGGGACCGACTCGCTATGGTCATCAGGCATGACGGGTCGCTGCGTCGCTCTGAGGTTGGGGTCAACCGGGCGCCACAGCCAATCGGGAAGAAGCGTAAAGGATTCGTGTGTGGGGCTGTGTTGTTTCTGGCACAACACCGATCTCAACCGGCATGT
>NZ_WHNQ01000006.1 GCF_009362785.1 Paraburkholderia atlantica | reverse complement strand
CCCCGCGCCGGCGATGGCCGTGCACGGACAGCCGCCGCGAGCCCACCAGCACGCCACCGGGCTGGTCAGGCCCGCGCGCGTGACAGCCGCGCACCGATCGCCGCGCCACGCCGACATACACGCCGCCGGGCCGCACAGGCCTGCGCGCGCTGTCTCGCCGCTTACGCGATCACCCGCATGGCGGCGACGTTACGACTTTCTCGGCTCTTTCGGCATCCGCTTGCCCGATGGTGCCGGCGCGGGCCTGACCGGCCCGGCGACTTTCATGTCGGCTCGGTGCGGTTGTCTGTGCGCGGCCATCGCGCGCGCAGGCCTGTGCGGCCCGGCGGCGTGTATGTCGGCGTGGCGCGGCGATCGGTGCGCGGCTGTCACGCGCGCGGGCCTGACCAGCCCGGTGGCGTGCTGGTGGGCTCGCGGCGGCTGTCCGTGCACGGCCATCGCCGGCGCGGGGCCGGAAGGGCGAGAGAGCGGCGGACGCGCGTCACCCGGATGCCCCGGCAGATGACCGTCATGGCTCGCCATCACGCGATGCAGCTCCTCACGGCGATGGAAAACCTCCGCGCGACGATCGCCATGCGCATAGAACTGGCGTTGCCGGACACCGTCCCGCCCGACGACCCAGATATATGTATCGCCGCCGACAAACACCACGTCGCGATCGACCACATTGGCGACGTACACATCGGTCGGCAACGGCTGATACGCGGTCACCGTCACTTCGGTCGGGCGGTTCGGTGCGCTGACGAGCTGGCCTTGCCCGCTGGTCACGCAGCCTGCGAGAAAGGTCGCGCACGCAGCCGACGCCAACAGCGCCTTTGTGATGTTTATCAACTTCATTCCCCGGTTTGTCTTGTTTATTTGTCGAGCGACGCCCTTTTAACGGCCGGGCATTTTGCATTCTTGAGATATGAATCGCCGATCGGGAAAATTAGTTGGTCAATGCGCAGGCGAAAACCGCGCAGGCAAAAAAGCATGCGCCATTGCGCGTGCGCAGCCGGGGCTCCGATCCGCGCTTAATTGCCGCCCGGATTGCCTTCTTTAGACTTCGCGTCGTGCCAGTTCATCCGGTGCCGATTGACGGTCTCGGTATGCCGCGCGTCGTCCTCGGTGTGCAGATAAAGGCTGGTCGTATTCAGCGACACGTGGCCGAGATTGTCGCGAATCGTGCGCAGATCGACGCCGCCGTCCGCCTGATGCGAACCCGCCGTGTGCCGCAGCCAGTGCGCCGACGCGCGCTCGAGTTCGTCGGCGCGATCGGCGAATTCGGGGCCGCGCGCGCGCAACCACATCGCCGCGCCCGCGAAGATGCCCTTGATTGCGTCGTGAATCGCCGAGCGCGACAGGCAGCGTTTGCGACCCTTGAACGGCAGCACGAGCGGCGTTTCCTCGGCGCGGGTCGGCAGCGCGGCGAGGCCATTCAGCGTCCGGTAGCTGCGCAGCTCCTGAACCAGTTCGGCCGACACCGGCACGATCCGCTCCTTGTCGCCCTTGCCGAGCGTTTCGAGCCACCACTGGTCCTGACCGTCGGCGCCGAGCCTTCTGAAGAACTGGCCCATCTGCCCGCCGGCGACCTCGGAAATGCGCATGCCTTGCAGATAGAACAGCGTGGTCAGCCAACGGCAGCGCGCGTAGTACGCGCGCTGCGCATCGGTATCTTGCGGCAGCTGCTCGACGAACAGCTTCACTTCGTCCCACAGCGACGTCGATAGATAGCGCGTGACGCGCGGCGCCGAGCGCTTCGCGCGCTGTCGCAACAGCGCCATCGGATTGCCGCGCAGATAGCCGGCGTTGACGAGCCACGTGAACATCGCGTTCAGGATGATCAGCGCCTGGCGCTGGCTGGCCGGCGACAGCGGCCCGTTGAACGGGCGCCAGCGCGCGTCGCCGCGCGCGTACTTGCCGCCGTTCGCCGACACCCAACGCGCGGCCGGTTGCGGATCGGCGATGAACGCCTTGAACAGCAGCAGATCTTCATGCGTCAGCGACGACAGCGGCTTGCCGAGTTGCACGACGGCCCACAGCAGCAGCCGCTCGGCTTCCTTGCGGTAGTTGTCGAAGGTGGTCTTGGTGTCCGCGTAATTGGAGAGCCACGCGCGCACCGCGTCGAGGTCGTTGCGCGCTGATAGCTGGGAGTTTTCCGCCGCGCCGCGATTGGTGCCGTCGCGGCCATCGAGCAGTTCCGGCACGACGAGCGATTCGACGGGCTGGACGGTGGCAAGCTCAGCGTTCGGGGCAGCTTTCGGCACGGCTTTGGACACGGTTCGGGACACTCCTCGGGCGCACGCCGGTTGGCGTCATTCTGCTCCGCTCAGGCGATGTGCGAAGCGCTTGCCTGAAAAGAAAACAGTGCCCATTTTGTTGCGGACGAAACGCGAAACCCTATCACACAGTCGGGCGCGCCTGGCGCAAAACAGCGGGGCCCGCTCAAGCTTCGACGCAGTGACGATCGTTCGGCATACAGTAATGGAGGGCGCCGTGCGATTGTTGCCCGCTATAGTCGCCATCTATTACCGGCATTGCCGGATTCGAATTCTATTGAAGTTTGCCCTCGCCTATATTCGAATAGGAGTGGCGCGTCGGCCGGAGTCATCCCCCGGGGTTATCCGTCAGGGACTCCGGCCACGTTTCCTTCAACGTTGGATTTCATGAGTGCACTGCCGAATCGTTCGGCTGACTGTCGGGTTTCTCGATCGTCAATTTGCCACGGAAGCCTGACAGGATGACAAACGCATAACAAGTACCTTGCATGGGATTGGAGAAAGTGCTGCGCACCGACTCCGATCGACAACGGAGACATCCTCCAAAGGAGAGAACGCATGTCAAACGAAGCAAAGTGCCCGTTCATCCACACCGCCGGCGGCGGGACAACCATTCGAGACTGGTGGCCGAAGCAATTGCGCGTCGACCTGCTGAACCAGCATTCGAACCGCTCCAATCCGCTAGACAAGGACTTCAACTATGCCGAGGCATTCAAGAGCCTCGACTACGACGCGATCAAGAAAGACCTCGCCGCGCTGATGACCGATTCGCAGCCGTGGTGGCCCGCTGACTTTGGCCACTACGGACCGCTGTTTATCCGTATGGCATGGCACAGCGCCGGCACCTATCGCATCGGCGACGGCCGCGGCGGCGCAGGGCGCGGCCAGCAGCGTTTCGCGCCGATCAACAGCTGGCCGGACAACGTGAGCCTCGACAAGGCGCGCCGGCTGCTATGGCCGATCAAGCAGAAATACGGCCAGAAAATTTCGTGGGCCGATCTGCTGATCCTGACCGGCAACGTCGCGCTCGAAACGATGGGCTTCAAGACATTCGGTTTCGGCGGCGGGCGCGAGGACACGTGGGAACCGGATCAGGACGTTTATTGGGGCAATGAAAAGACCTGGCTCGGCGGCGATGTGCGCTACGGCAAGGGCGCGGCCGGCAGGGAAGACGACGAAGGCGTGCTGGTCGCCGATGAAGAACTGCACGGCACCGAAAAGAGCCGCACCGATCCGCCCGGACGCAACCTCGAAAACCCGCTCGGCGCGGTGCAGATGGGCCTGATCTACGTGAACCCGGAAGGCCCGGACGGCAATCCCGATCCGCTCGCGGCCGCGGTCGACATCCGCGAAACGTTCGCCCGCATGGCGATGAACGACGAGGAAACCGTCGCGCTGATCGCCGGTGGCCACACATTCGGCAAGACGCACGGCGCGGGGCCCGCCGATAACGTGGGTCCGGAACCGGAAGGTGCCGGTCTCGAGGAGATGGGGCTCGGCTGGCGCAACAGCTTCGGCACCGGCAAGGGCGCCGACACGATCACGAGCGGGATCGAGGTCACGTGGTCTTCCACGCCGACGCAGTGGGGCATGGGCTTCTTCCACAACCTGTTCGGCCACGAATGGGAGCTGACCAAGAGCCCGGCGGGCGCGAATCAGTGGGTGGCGAAGGGCGCAGAGCCCACGATCCCGCACGCGCACGACCCGTCGAAAAAACTGCTGCCGACGATGCTGACGACCGACCTGTCGCTACGCCTCGACCCGATCTACGAAAAGATCTCGCGGCGCTTCATGGACAATCCGGACGAGTTCGCCGACGCGTTCGCGCGCGCGTGGTTCAAGCTCACGCACCGCGACATGGGTCCGCGCGCCCGCTATCTGGGCCCGGAAGTGCCGGCGGAAGAACTGCTGTGGCAGGACCCGATTCCGGCCGTCGATCACCCGCTCGTCGATGACAAGGACGTCGCGGCGCTGAAGCAGAAGATCCTCGCGTCCGGACTATCGGTGTCGCAGCTGGTCACGACCGCGTGGGCCTCGGCCTCGACGTTCCGCGGCTCGGACAAGCGCGGCGGCGCCAACGGCGCGCGCATCCGGCTCGCGCCGCAGAAGGACTGGGCAGTCAACCAGCCTGCCGAGCTCGCGAAGGTGCTGAAGGTGCTCGAAGGCATCCAGAGCGAGTTCAACGGTGCGCAGTCCGGCGGCAAGAAGATTTCGCTCGCCGACCTGATCGTGCTGGCGGGGAGTGCCGGCATCGAGCAGGCTGCGAAGAACGCCGGGCAGCAGGTGACGGTGCCGTTCTCGCCGGGTCGCATGGATGCGTCGCAGGATCAGACCGACGTCCAATCGGTCGGCGCGCTCGAGCCGGTCCACGACGGCTTCCGCAACTATCTGGGCGGCAAGTTCCCGGTGGAGGCGGAGAAACTGCTGATCGACAAGGCGCAACTGCTGACGTTGACGGCGCCCGAGATGACGGCGCTGATCGGCGGCCTGCGCGTGCTGAAGGTGGGCGGTGGCAAGGAAGGCGTGCTGACGGACAAACCGGAAACGCTGACCAACGACTTCTTCCGTAACCTGCTCGATATGGGTACGGAATGGACGCCGGTGTCGGAGGCCGCGGAAACGTTCGAAGGCGCCGACGCGAAGACCGGCGAGGTCAAGTGGACGGGTACCCGTGTCGATCTGGTGTTCGGCTCGAACTCGGTGCTGCGCGCCCTGAGCGAGGTCTACGCGAGCGAGGACGGTAAGGAGAAGTTCGTGCGCGACTTCATTGCCGCGTGGGTCAAGGTGATGAATCTGGATCGTTTCGATCTGGCTTGATCCAGCGACTGCGGCGCGTGGTTCCTTGCCACGTGGACGCAGTGTTTGAAGGTCGTTTTGAGAAGTCATCGAGCGCGATTGCCGGGATGCCGGCAATCGCGTTTTTTCTTCGTCTGCGTCCGAGATATCCACTCAGACCATCTTCAATACCACCCTGAAACGCGCGTGACCGCTGATCATCCGGTCGTAGGCCTGCGCCGCCTCGGCGAGCGGATACTCCTCGATCATCGGCTTGACGCCGGTGAGCGCGCTGAACGCGAGCGTGTCCTGCGAATCGGCCGAGGTGCCGGAGGGCCAGCCTTGCACCGAGTTGCGTCCCATGATGAACTGCACGATCGGCACTTCGATCGGTTCTTCGGAAACGCCGACCATCACGAGCTTGCCGTTCAGGCCGAGACCGCCGAGCGTGGCGGTCATCGCCTTGCCGCTCGTCACCGTGGCGAGGATCAGCTTCGCGCCGCCCAGTGCCTGCAATTTCTCGGCGACGTTTTCCGTCTTGCTGTCGATGTAGTGATGCGCGCCCAGTTGCTGCGCGAGCGGGGCCTTGTCCTGACCGCGCGCGATCGCCACCGTGCGAAAGCCCATCTTGCGCGCGAACTGCACGCCGAGATGACCGAGGCCGCCGATACCCAGAATCGCGACCACGTCACCGGCGCGCGCGCCGCTATTGCGAATCGCGTTGAAGGTCGTGATGCCCGCGCACAGCAGCGGCGCGGCATCGACATCCGACAGATCGTCGGGAATGCGCGCCAGCGCTTCGACCGGAGCCACCATGTATTCGGCGTAGCCGCCGTCGTAGCTGATGCCGGGGATCAGCGCGAACTTGCACAGCACGAAGTCGCCCTGGCGGCAGTGTTCGCATTTGCCGCAATGCCCGCCGTGCCAGCCGACCCCGACACGCTGCCCGGCCTGCCAGCCCTCGACACCCGCACCGACCGAATCGATCACGCCTGCGATCTCGTGACCCGGCACACGCGGATAGGTGAGGCCCGGCCACAGCCCGTCCTTGGTCATCACATCGCTATGACAGATGCCGCAAGCCTGAATCCTGATCCGCACGTGACCGGCGCCCGCCTCGGGCACTTCACGTTCGACCAGTTCGAGCGGGCCGCCGGCCTGCTTCACTTCGACTGCTTTCATCGTGGGCATGATGTTCTTCCTTTCCAGTGGTGAACGGGACAAGAGGGGAACAAACTCAAACATCATAGTCCGCGCCCAGGCGGCTCGCCAGAAAGAAGCCGCCGTCAATTGGCTGGTGACGATGACATCCGATGTAATTGGCGCGCGGCGTGGCCGCCACTAATCTTCGACTACCGCGCCGCCAATCCGATGGCGCACACGTCCAGGAGATACCATGTCCAGCTATCCCGTTCACACGATCGAGTCCGCTCCCGAGCAATCGAAACCCGTGCTGCAGAAATTGCAGCAGACGTTCGGCGTGATTCCGAACATCGCGGCCAAGATGGCGGCTTCACCGGTGCTGATCAACGGCTTCATCGGCCTGTTCGAGCGCGTGCATGCGAGCAGTCTGACGGAGCCGGAAATCCAGACTTTGCTGCTCACCAACGCCGTGACGAATGCGAGCGAATGGGCGGTCGCGTTTCATACCGCGGTCGGCTTGCATGAGGGCTTGCGTCGCGCCGATGTCGACGCGATCCGCCAGCGCGGTGTGCCCGACGACGCGAGGCTCGCGGCGCTGTCGACGCTCGCGCGCACGCTGATCGAAAAGCGCGGCCGCCTCGATGATGAGGACCGCCAACGCTTCCTCGCGGCAGGCTTCAGCGCGGAGCAGATTCTCGAGGTGGTCGCGGTGGTCGCCGCATCGACGATCACGAACTACACCGGCAGCGTGACCGAGCCGCCGCTCGAACCGCAGTTCGCGGAGTTCGTGTGGCACGCGCCGGCGCGCTGAAGTGTTCCTTTCAGCCATTAAAAGGAGGGCAATGCGATGAACGTCACGAGTCACGATCCGAAAGTGCAGCCGGGCGATATCGGTAGTCTGTTGCGCTACTGGCGTGACGTTCGTGGCGTGAGTCAGCTCGATCTGTCGCTCGAGGCCGGCTTCTCGCAGCGGCAGATCAGCTTCATCGAAAGCGGGCGCAGCGTGCCGGGCCGCGACACGCTGCTGACGCTTGCGCAAACCCTCGACGTGCCGCTGCGCGAGCGCAACGCGCTGCTGCTTGCCGCCGGTTATGCACCGGTCTATTCGGAAGCACCGTGGAATGCGCAGGAAATGCACGGCGTGGTTCGCGCGCTCGAACGGGTCGTGCGTCAGCATGAACCGTTTCCGGCGCTCGTGATGGACCGCGACTGGAACGTGCTGATGAGCAACGATGCGGCGCCGCGCTTTTTCAACTGCTTCATCGACATGGCCGCGCGCGAAGGTCCGCGCAACATGCTGCACTTGATCTTCGATCCGCTCGGCATGCGGCCGTTCGTCGCCGATTGGGAGGAGGTCGCGCGAAGTTTGCTGCAACGCGTGTATCGCGAATCGGTGGGTCATGTGGTCGGCGCCCACACGCAGCGTCTACTCGATGAACTGCTTGCGTACCCCGATGTGCCACGCGACTGGAAGACCCATCATGGCTCTTCCACGACGGCCGCGACGCTGCCGATGATTCCACTCGGCTTCATCAGCGAAGGCGTGGTGCTGCGTTATTTCTCGATGGTCACGACCGTCGGCACACCGCAAAACGTGGCCGCGCAGGAGCTGCGCATCGAATGCATGTTCCCCGCCGACGACGAAACCGAAGCACGACATCAGCAGTTGCTTGCGGCGCATGGGTTGCCGCAACCTTCAATTTCGGCAAACCGTACGCCGTGATCATGCAGTTTCGCCAGCGGCGCGGGATTGCTTCGTGGCAGTCCCGGGCACGCTCGATGCTCCGGCGACATATGCGCTGATCTCCTTGCGCAATGTCCCGACGGACGCCTGATCGATAGAAGTCCATCGCTCGCGGCCGCCGAAAACTGGAAGAACACAACACGAAACCGACCACCCCCTTACTGGCAGTCAGCCTCTTCGCGGCCGATGTGCAGGCAGGCGCGGGACCCTTTCTCGGCATCTATCTGCAAGCGCATGGATGGAGCCCCGACATGATCGGCACCGTGCTGACGTTGGGGGCCATCGTCGGCGTGCTCGTGACGGCTCCCGCTGGCGCGCTGGTCGATGCCATTTCCCATCGTCGCGCGGTGGTCGTTGCCGCAAGCGCGCTGACGGTCGCCGCCGCGGGCGTGATCTGGATGTCGCGCGGCTACTGGCCGATCGCGCTCTCGCAGATCGCGACTGCGGTGGCGGGATCGGTGATGGGCACGGCGCTGATGGGACTGACGCTCGGCATGACCGGCCGCAGAAACTTCGACCGGCAATACGGCCGCAACCAGGTGGCGAACCACGCCGGCAACATCGTGGCGGCGGCTTTGTCCGGCGCGGTCGGCTGGTGGCTCGGCATCGTCTGGGTGTTCGCGCTCGGGGCGGCGTTCGGCGTTGCGTGCATTGTCTCCGTGCTGCTGATTCCCGCGCGCGCGGTGCATCGGCACTATGCGCGCGGCCTCGCGCACGAGGACGACAAGGACCGCGCGCAAGTGCGCGCGGACAGCGTGCGCGCGCTGATCCGCTGCCGCCCGCTGCTGTTGCTCGCGCTCGCGCTGGCCGCTTTCAGCCTCGGCAATTCCGCGCTGCTGCCGCTTTACAGCCTTGCGCAAGCGGCGGCCCACCACCGCAACGCCAGCGCGATCACGGCGGCCAATATCATCATTTCCCAGCTCGTGATGCTGAGCGCCGCGCTCTACGCGAGCCGCGCGATCCGCCGCTGGGGTTTCTGGTGGGTCATCCTCGCGACGCTGATCACGCTGCCGCTGCGCGGCTTGACCGCGGCGTGGATCACCGCCGAGTGGGGGATCGTGCCGGTGCAAATCTTCGACGGTCTGGGCTCCGGGCTGCAAAGCGTCGCAATCCCGGCTCTGGTCGTGCACCTGTTGCATGGCAGCGGACGGGTGAACCTCGGTCAGGGGGCGGTGAAAAGCGTGGAAGCGGCGGGCGGCTGCCTGAGTCCACTGCTCGGCGGATGGCTCGCCAGCCGCTTCGGCTACCCGACGGCCTTCATTGCGCTCGGTAGTCTCGCGTTCATTTCGCTGGCCGTGTGGATCACCCAAGGCGCGACGATCAGGCGAGCGTGCGATACGCGCCGCGACGAGCTCGAGAAAATGGCCGACATCGACGCGTCGGCGTTGTTTTCGTAGCCCGGACTCTGCTGCACGGAATCAGTCGGACCCAGATGCTTGACCCAGATCAAGCCACCAGCCATGCCGGCGCGCACGATGTAAGCGCGTGACGCATTGCGTTTTCGCCGCCGCTCGCCGCCGCATGACTCGACCGGGTCGACGCGAGAACACGTTTGCCGCCACGCATCGTGTTTCATTCCGGCCACAGGAGAAGTCCGTCATGAAAGCACTCGTTTATCACGGTCCCGGCAAAAAGTCGCTCGACGAACGGCCGATTCCCGAACTCACCGCGCCCACCGATGCAATCGTCAAAGTCACTCGCACGACGATCTGCGGCACCGATCTGCACATTCTCAAAGGCGACGTGCCGACCTGCGAGCCCGGCCGCATTCTCGGCCACGAAGGCGTCGGTGTCGTGCACCAGCTCGGCGAGGCGGTGAGCGGGCTCGCGGCTGGGGATCACGTGCTGATCTCGTGCATCACCTCGTGCGGCCGCTGCGACTACTGCCGGCGCGGCATGTATTCGCATTGCACGACGGGCGGCTGGATTCTCGGTAACCGGATCGACGGCACGCAGGCCGAATATGTGCGCATTCCGCATGCGCAGAGCAGTCTGTACCGGATTCCGGCCGGCCTCGACGAAGAGACGCTCGTGATGCTGTCCGACATTCTGCCGACCGGCTTCGAATGCGGCGTGCTCAACGGCAAGGTTCAGCCGGGCTGCACGGTGGCGATCGTCGGCGCCGGGCCGATCGGGCTAGCGGCGCTGTTGACCGCGCAGTTCTACTCGCCGGCGCAGATCATCATGATCGATCCCGATGTCAACCGGCTCGAGGTCGCGCACCGCTTCGGCGCGACCGCGTGCGTCGACAACGCGCATACCGATGCGGTCGCGCAAGTGCTCAAGCTGACGGAATCGGTTGGCGCCGACTGTGTGATCGAAGCGGTCGGCATTCCGCCGACGTTCGAGCTTTGCCAGCAACTGGTCGCGCCGGGCGGAACGATCGCGAACATCGGCGTGCACGGCGTCAAGTGCGATCTGCATCTGGAACAGCTGTGGGATCGCAATATCGCGATCACGACGCGTCTCGTCGATACCGTCAGTACCCCGATGCTGATGAAGACGGTCAAAGCAGGCCGGATCGATCCGACGCGTCTGATCACGCATCGGTTCCGGCTCGACGATATTCTTGCGGCTTACGAAACGTTCTCCAGTGCGTCGAGCACGCGCGCGCTGAAGGTGTTGATCGAAGCGTCATAGACGGGGCGCGGGGTGCCGGAGCGATGGCGCAATGGCGGCGTCCGCCGACGCGTGGCTCGCGTGCGTCGCGCCGCGATTACCCAGATCGAGCGCGAGTGCGGCGCATGGCCGCGCGGCAGACCTCTATACTGTGCGTCGTCAAAACACGAGGCCCGTCGTCGGCTTGTGGCCCGTCGGCTCGCGAAGCCGGCATCGCTCGAACCCGCCCATCCATGGATACTGATTTGTCGTCGCCGCGCCGCTCACGGCTCACGCGCGTTATCGAGGTTTTCAGCGCATTTCTTAAACTCGGGCTGACCAGTTTCGGTGGCCCGATCGCTCACATCGGCTACTTCCGGCGCGAGTTCGTCGAGCGGCGCCGCTGGCTCGACGACGAAGCCTTCACCGACCTGATCGGCCTGTGCCAATTTCTGCCGGGACCGGCGAGCAGCCAGGCGGGATTTTCGATCGGGCTGCTGCGCGCCGGGTGGGCCGGGGGCCTTGCCGCCTGGTGCGGCTTCACGCTGCCGTCGGTATTCGTCATGCTGGCCTTCGCCGCGATCGCGCCGGACCTCGGCGGAGCGCTCGGCACGGGTGTGATCCACGGCCTGAAACTCGTCGCGGTGGCCGTCGTCGCGCAGGCCGTCTGGGACATGGCGCGGCGTCTGTGTCCGGACCGTCGCCGCGCGGCGATCGCGCTCGCGTCGCTCGCATTGCTGAGCGTGCTTGGCACCGTCTACGCCCAACTGATCGTGATCAGCGCCGGCGCCGTGCTTGGTGTCGCGCTGTGCCGGACCGCGGAGACGCAAGCGCCGCGTGCCATTGCGCTGGGAGCCGGCGATTTTCAGGTGTCGCGCACGGCAGGCAGCGCCGCGCTGGTGGTGTTTTGCGCGTTGCTGTTCGCGTTGCCACTATGGGCGGCAAGCGGAACCTCGCAAGGCATCCGCGTATTCGACGCGTTCTATCGCTCCGGCGCGCTCGTGTTCGGCGGCGGGCACGTGGTGCTGCCGTTATTGCAGCGTGAAACCGTCGCGACCGGATGGGTCGCGCCCAACGACTTCCTGGCCGGCTATGGCGCGGCCCAGGCGGTACCCGGACCGCTGTTCACGTTCGCGGCGTTTCTCGGCTGGATGATGGCGCTGCCACCCAGACACTGGAGCGGCGCACTGCTCGCGACAGTGGGCATCTTTCTGCCGGGTCTGCTGCTCGTGCTCGCCGCGTTGCCGTGGTGGCAGGCGCTGCGCGCGCGTGCGGCGATGGCGGCGGCGCTTGCCGGGGTCAATGCCGCAGTGGTCGGCCTGTTGGCCGCCGCCCTTTATTCGCCGGTATGGACGAGCGCGGTGTTGTCGGCGACGGATTTCGCCGTCGCGTGCATCGGCTTTTTGCTGTTGCTGCGCTGGAAGGTGCCGCCGCTTGCGGTCGTCGTGCTGTGTGTGGCGGCCGGCGTTGCTCAAACGGTGTGGCATCCGCTTTGACAGCGCCAATCGCGCACGGCTTTCGAAAGCACTGATCTGCATCAAGGCCGACAGCCACGGGTCGGTTAGCCTGCAACGATGATCGCGCGGCCTCGGTGCGTTTGCCGCACTACGACGGTATCGCGCGAAACCCGACAGGCCGGAAGCCATTCGCGCGATGACGGACCACATGATCGACCACGGCCTCGGCGGCTACGGACTGGGCGGTGCAAGCGCGCACGACGGCCCGCGCGCCGTGCGGGCATGGCGCCACCTGCGCTGGGGGCTGTGCGCGCTGAGCTTCTGCGCGATTCCCGCGTTCTACGTCGAGCTGACCGTGCCCACCCCGTTCGCGCTGACCCTGTCGCGGACACTGTACCTGGCGATGTTCGCCGGCTTTGCGTTGTCGTTCACCTGGCTGGCCCATCTGAGCAGACGGCCGAAGACGCTGCTCGCGAACAACTGGCTCGACCTGCTCATCGCGTTGGGCGCGGCGCTCAGCACCGGTTTCGGCACGCCGCCGTGGCAGCCCGTCGAATGGCTGCTGCGGCTGTCGTTCATGGGTATCGTCGCGTTGCGCATCGTGCTGTCGCTACGCGAGTTCGTCACGCCGAACCGATTGATGTGGCTGCTGCTCGCCGGCGCACTCGTGCTCGCGATGGCCGGTGCCGGCTTTTACTGGCTCGAACCGCACGTGCATTCCTACTCCGAAGGGCTGTGGCTGGCGTTCGAAAGCAGTGCGACCGTCGGCTACGGCGACATCGCGCCGACGACGCCCGCAGCGCGTGTGTTCGCGGTATTTGTCGTGCTGCTTGGCTACGGCATGTTGTCGCTGGTCTTCGCGAGCATCGCCGCCGCATTCATCGGCAAGGAAGAGAGGGCGCTGCGGCGTGAGATGCATCGGGATATCAAGCATCTGAACGATGAAATCGTGCGGCTGCACGCCGAACTGAAGGCGTTGCGGCAGACGCTCGACGCCACCGCGCGACGCAGCGACGCCGACGCCGGTTCCGTGACGCGCCCGGGCGAATGACGCTTCGTGCCGACACGGCCGCGGCAAACGGCGCCACCGCTGATGATGCGGGACGCTGCGTTGACGTACGTCAAACCCGCCGTGGATTGCGTGGTTAAGCTGGAGACGTCGCGGCACTTCATGCCCGTGGGGGCGTCACCATGCATATTTCCTTTCCATCCTGCATGCCCGAATACTGCGCCCGCGATCTGGTGCTGGCGTTTCCGGCGCTCGTCGACGATCGGCCGGTGCAGTGCGCGATCACGGCCGAGGCACTCGAAGATCATTTCGGCGCACGCTCGCTGCGCGAAGACGATCTGGTCCAGGCGTTCCTCGCGCACCGCTATCAGATCGAACAGGCAGCCAAACAGTTGCTCGAGGAGGTCGGCGCCAAGCCCGTGCTGCTGCATAGCGGGTTCTTCAGGTTCAGCGCGTGACCCGTCGAGCGGACGCGCTTGACGTGGATCAACGACGCGCCTGCGCGCCCGGCTACGCTGAAGGCATGGTGAGCCGAGCACGGCTCGGTCGACTGGGCCCCGGTCGTGGCCTGTTTTATTCAAAGGAGGGTGCAATGAGCAATCTAACGCGTATTGATCCGCTTTCGCTGGACCCTGTGTCGGAGCTGTTCCAGGGTTTCTTCCGGCCGATGCGGTCGATGCTGACGACCCAGGACACGGAACTCGCGTCGATCAAGATCGACGTGACGGAAAGCGACGCGGCTTATTCGGTGAAAGCCGAACTACCCGGCGTGGACAAGAAAGACATCGACGTGCAAATCGACGGGAGCGTCGTGTCGATCAACGCGAAGGTCGAGCGCAACACGGAGGAAAAGGAAGGCGAGCGCGTGATCCGCCGTGAGCGCTACGCCGGAACTTTCAGCCGCTCGTTCTCGCTCGGCGGCGAGGTCGACGAGGCGAACGCGAAAGCCGAGTACAGGGACGGGGTGCTGTCGCTCAGCCTGCCGAAAAAGGCGTCCGGTGATCGCAAGCGGCTGACCATCGACTGATACGGGAGGGTGGCGCGCCGTCGCACGGGCCAGTCGCGAGGAGACACTTGATGAAAACCGACAGACAACTGCAGCGGGAAGTCGAGGAAGAACTCGAGTGGGACCCCGCGGTCACCGCGACGGATATCGGGGTGGAAGTGACGAACGGCGTCGTCACGCTGTCGGGCCATCCGCCGAGCTTCGCAGAAAAACTGGCCGCCGAAAAAGCCGCGCAGCGCGTGGCCGGTGTGAAGGCGGTCGCGGTGGACATGCAAGTCCGCCTGCCGAAGCCGGACCAACACAGCGACGAGGACGTGGCGGGCGCGGTTCACGCGATCCTTTACTGGAGCGTCGCCGTACCCCACGATGCGATCAAGATTCAGGTGGAGAAAGGCTGGGTCACGCTGACGGGAATGGTCGACTGGGCCTACCAGCGCCACATCGTCGCGCGCGCGCTCGGCCAGATGCGTGGCATTCGCGGCCTGACGAACGCGATCGAGGTGCGCCGCAAGGTGGCGTCCGATGAGATCAGCAAGAACATCGAAGAGGCGATGCGGCGGCACGTCGAGCGCGAAGTCAGACACATCGGCGTCGACGTGAAGGACGGCACGGTCACGCTGACGGGCAAGGTGGGCTCCTACGCGGAACGCAAGGTCGTGCGTGGCGTCGCGTGGAGCGCGCCCGGCGTGTGCGCGGTGGTCGACGATCTCGTCGTCGATGCGAGCGTCCCACGCGAACCTGACGGTGACGCAGCCGAACGCTAACAGCCACGCTCCCACTCGCGACCGACAATTCCGTTCGACCGTTGCACAGACCTAGAGCTGCCCGAGCTCGACGCTTTGCCCATACACCGGCACCTCGCATGACCAGCCGAGCGTCTCGACGATGTGCCGCCGCATCGCATCGGCCGCGGCGGGCTCGCCATGTGTGACGAACGTGCGAGCGGGCGCGTCGGTCAGACTCGACAGCCAGTTCAGCAGCTCGCGGTAATCGGCATGCGCGGATAGCGACGGGATCGATTCGACGTTCGCGCGCACCCGCACGTATTCGCCGAACAATTTGATCGACGGCTCGTGGGCCGCCAGCGCCGCGCCGCGGGTGCCGGCCGCCTGGTAGCCGACCAGCGCGATCGTATTGCGCGGATCGGACGCATACAGCCGCAGGTGATGCAGTACGCGCCCGCCGGTCGCCATGCCGCTGCCGGCGATGATCACCATCGGCCCGTTATGCGACGCGATCGCCTTCGACTGATCGACGTTTCTGACCATGATCGCGGCTTTGTCGATCGCATTCGCGTCGGAGATCGTCAGGCGATGTTCGGCGAGATGCCTGCGATACACGTCGGTGACGCTGGTCGCCATCGGACTGTCCAGATAGACGGGCACGTGCGCCATGCGCCCGTTCTCCTTCAGCTTCGCGATGTGGTAAAGGACCTCCTGCGCGCGCCCGACCGCGAAGCACGGCATCACCACCACGCCGCCTTTGGCGAAGGTGCGGCTGAAGATCCGTTCGAGATCGTCGCGCGGATTCGAATCCGGATGCAGGCGGTCGCCGTAGGTCGATTCGACGACCAGGTAATCGGCATGCGCGAGCGGCGCGGGCGCACGCATGATCGGGTCGTCGGGGCGGCCCACGTCGCCGGAGAACGCCAGCACCTTGTGATTGCGGCACATGACGACGCTCGCCGCCCCGAGGATGTGCCCCGACGGCAGAAAGCGGAAGCACAGCCCATGCGGCAGGTCGACCGGCGTGTCGAAGCGGCGGGGCGCAAGCAGATGCAGCGCGCGCTGCGCGTCGTCCTGCGTGTAGAGCGGCAGCGCCGGCCGATGCTTCGAGAAACCGTGGCGATTCGCGAACTCCGCTTCCTCTTCCTGTAGCTTCGCGCTGTCGCGCAGCATGATGTCGCACAGCGCGGCGGTGCCGGGCGTGCAATAGACGGGACCGCGAAAGCCGTTTCGCGCGAGCAACGGCAGATAGCCGCTGTGGTCGAGATGCGCGTGGGTCAGGACCACCGCGTCGATCGAATCGGCCGGCACCGGCAGCGCGGCCCAGTTGCGCAGCCGCAGGTTTTTGAGGCCCTGAAACAGCCCGCAATCGACGAGGGTGCGCAAGCCGGGTTCTTCGAGCAGATACTTCGAGCCGGTGACGGTCTCGCTCGCACCGAGAAAGGTCAGCTTCATGATTCCTCCGTTGCTCGCGGATGGATTCTCAGATGGCACCATTTCAACGGATGCGGGCGCCGGGCTTTTGATCTGGATCATCGGTCGCGCAGCGCTCGCGCGCAAACGGCGGTTAGGGGCGCTTGCGCTCGATCAATCGCAGCAAGCCGAACAAACAGCCACTCTGACGCTTCTCGTATTCCGCTAAGATCGTGCCGGAATTCGCCGACCCAAAAGACCGCGGCGTCCCCCAAAGCCCAATCTCATCACCAAACACGCAATGGACCGTATCGACGCCATGAAGGTATTCGTCGCCACGCTCGACGAGGGAAGTCTGGCGGGCGCAGGCCGCCGGCTGGGCCGCTCGCCCGCGGCGGTGAGCCGGGCCATCGCGTTTCTGGAGACGCACACGGGCACGCCGCTGCTACATCGCACCACGCGCACGATCCGGCTCAGCGAAGCGGGCGAGCGTTATGCCCAAGCGTGCCGGCGTATCCTCGCGGATCTCGAGGAGGCGGACCTGCTCGCCGCCGACGAGCGCTCCGCGCCGCGCGGCCTGCTTGGCGTGACCGCGGCGGTGGCGGTGGGCGAGGAGGTGTTGCGCCCGATCGTCGATGCGTTTCTCGACCGCCACCCGCAAGCGTCGATCCGTTTGCACCTGCACGACCGGCCCGTCAGCATCGTCGACGAGGGCATCGACGTCGCGTTGCGCATCGCGCATCTGCAGGACTCGACGCTCGTCGCCATTCCGGTGGGCGAGGTGAGGCGGGTGGTGGTCGCTTCGCCCGACTATCTCGCCACGCATCCGGCCATCGCGGTGCCGGCCGATCTCGCCAGCCATCCGATCATTTCAATGACCCATTTCGGACTCGACTCGTGGAGCTTTCCGGCCGCGCGTCAAACGGCGCTGCCGCAGGTCGTACGGTTCACGCCGCGCTCCATCGTCAACACGATCCGCGCGGCGCGGGCTTCGGCCGTGGACGGGCACGGCGTCACGCGGCTTTTCTCGTATCACGTGGCCGAACAGGTCAGGACCGGTGCGCTGAAGATCGTGCTGCGCGACAACGAGCATGCGCCGCTGCCCGTCAATCTGGTCACGCCACAAGGCCGCCTTGCGGTGCCGAAGGTGCGCAGTTTCGTCGATTTCGCCGCGCCATTGCTGCGCGAGTATTTCGAGCGGGCCCAGCAAATCACCGACGCCGATCGACGCTGATTCGATCGCTACGCGGAAGAATGACTTCCGCAGCGCGGTGATTCTCTCGAAACGCGACTCGATCTAGACTGGCTCCCTATTCATCAGGTGCTTAACAGCATCGATCATGGGAGTCGTCATGCAGCAAGCCGTCTCGAATCCGGCCGCATCGGCCGGCTATAACGTCTGGCGAGGCACCCTCGCCGGGGCCAGCGCGAGCCTGATCGGCATCGGTCTCGCGCGTTTTGCCTATACGCCGCTTTTGCCGGCCATCATCGGCGCGCACTGGTTTCCCGCCTCGACCGCCGCTTATCTGGGCGCGGCTAACCTCGGCGGCTATCTGGCCGGCGCGCTGCTGGCGGGCTCGATGGTGCGAGTCGCGAAACCCGCCACCGTGCTGCGCGCGATGATGTTGCTCGTGACCATCGCCTTCGTCGCCTGCGCGGTGCCCGTGTCGTTCCTGTGGTTTTTCGTCTGGCGCCTGGCGTCGGGGATCGCGGGCGGCGCATTGATGGTGCTCGCCGCGCCGACGATCCTTGCGCACGTGCCGGCGGCGCGCCGGGGCTTCGCGAGCGGCGGCATCTTCACGGGGATCGGGCTCGGCATCGCGGCCTCCGGTACGATCGTGCCGATTCTGTTGCACCAGGGGCTCACCTGGACGTGGCTCGGACTCGCAGCCGTTTCGCTCGTGCTGACCGCCGTGGCCTGGAACGGCTGGCCCGAGCAGGCGGCGCCCGCGCACGCGGCCGCGCATTCGCGCTTCGAAAAAGCGCCTGCGTATCCCCGCGCCGGCCTGCGTGCGCTCTATGCCGAATATGGCCTGAACGCCGTGGGGCTCGTGCCGCACATGCTGTTTCTCGTCGATTTCGTCGCGCGCGGGCTCGGCCGCGGCGTCGATGCGGGCGCCGAATTCTGGGTGTTGTACGGCCTGGGCGCGATCGTCGGGCCGCTCGCGGCGGGGCATCTTGCCGATCGCGCGGGCTTCGGCCGCGCGCTGCGCGTCGCGTTTCTGGTGCAGGCCGTTGCGGTCGCGATTCCGGCCGCGGGCTTATTCGGACCGGCGGGGCTGATGGTGTCCGCCTTTATCGTGGGCGCGTTCACGCCGGGCATCGTGCCGCTGGCGCTCGGTCGCGTGAACGAGTTGCTGGTGCACCATCCGTCCGCCGTCAAGGACGCATGGAGCCGCGCGACGACGAGCTTCGCCGTGATGCAGGCGCTGGCGGCCTACGGTCTTTCGTTCGTGTTCTCTTCGAGCGGCGGCAATTATCCGGTGCTCTACGCGATTGGCGCGGTGGCGCTTCTGTTCGCACTCGCCGTCGATCTGTTCGCCGCGCGCAGCGCCAAATGAATGCGACGGTGTCGTCTTCACCGGCCGCGCGCGGCGGGCGTGGTTATGGCATGCTCGGCGCTCGGGAGCATGCTGCTGGCCGCGCGCCTCGGCGCGCTGGCCGACCGGTCAGGAAGCTGGCGCATGATCGTTGCGTGCCTCGTGCTCACGGGGCTCGCGATGGTGCCGCAAGCGTCCGTCACGCAGCGGTGGCCGTTCGCGGCTTTGCGTGGGCCTTGGGTATGACGCTCGCGGGCCTGTTGCCGTCGATCGGCAAGCTCGCGCGCTGGCCGCACGGCCGCGCTGGAGCCTGACAAGCTGGCAAGCCGGCATGTACATTGAACCTTTTAACGCATCCGGTGGGAAGGGAACATGAGCACTCAAGCGGACAATCGCGCGTTACTGCGCACGCTCGGCATCCACAAGCCAATCATTCAGGCGCCGATGGCGGGCGTCACCACGCCGGCGCTCGCGGCCGCGGTGTCGAACGCGGGCGGTCTGGGCTCGCTCGGCGTTGCCGCGATGAACGCGGAGAACGCGCGCCGGGCGATCCACCAGACCCGCGAGCTAACGACGAAGCCGTTCAACATCAATGTGTTCTGCCATCGTCCGGCCACCCCCGATGCGGCCGTCGAGCGTGCATGGCTCGATTGGCTCGAACCGGTGTTCCGGCAATACGGCGCGACGCCGCCGCAAGCGCTCTCCGAGATCTACACGAGTTTCGTCGTCGACACCGCGATGCAGGCGATGCTGCTCGCGGAGAAGCCGGCCGTCGTCAGCTTCCATTTCGGCTTGCCGCCCGATGCGGTGATCGCGCAACTGAAGCACGCGGGCATCCGTTTGCTGGCGAGCGCGACCAATCTCGATGAAGCGGCGGCGGCCGTCGAAGCAGGCGTCGATGCGATCGTCGCGCAGGGCATCGAGGCGGGCGGTCATCGCGGAATCTTCGACACGACCGGGCGCGACGAGCGCCTCGGCACGTTCGCGCTGACGCGTCTGCTGGTGAGCGAGTTCGACGTGCCCGTGATCGCGGCGGGCGGCATCATGGACGGCGCCGGCATCGCGGCCGCGCTCGCGCTGGGCGCGCAGGCGGCGCAAATGGGCACGGCCTTCGTCGCGTGCCCGGAAACCTCGATCGACGACGCTTATCGCAGCGCGTTGCTCAGCGATGCGGCGCGCTCGACGACATTCACGTCGGCCATTTCGGGGCGCCTCGCGCGCAGCATCGTCAATCGCTTCACCGCACTCGGAGAGGACCCGCAAGCCCCGCGTACACCGTCCTATCCGATCACCTACGACGCGGGCAAGGCGCTCAATGCAGCCGCCAAGGCCAAGGGTGAGTTCGGCTACGGCGCGCAATGGGCGGGCCAGGCCGCGCCGCTTGCGCGTTCGCTGCCCGCCGGCGAGCTGATCGCGCAACTGGAACGCGAAACGCGTGAAAGTATCGAGCGCTTGCAATCGGTGTGGAACTGAGCAGTCTGATTTTCATGCCTCGCATCGATCGAAGACATCGGCACGCGTCCTCGAAACAAAAGAACAAAGGGAGACAGGCATGCACCGCAAATTCGACGATCTGCTGTTGGGCAGCATCGAGCTCTTCTGCCTCGCGGCGGAGCTCGGAAGCTTTACGCTCGCGGCCAACGCCGCGAGTGTCACGCCGGCGGCCGTGAGCCGCTCGGTCGCGCGGCTCGAGGAACGGCTCGGCGTGCGCCTGTTCGTACGCACGACGCGCCAGATCCGTCTGACCGACGCGGGGCGGCGCTATTTCGAGCAGTGCCGTCAGGCCCTGTCGCAACTGATGGACGCCGAGCGCGAAGTGACGGGCGAACAGACCACGCCGGCCGGCGTGGTGCGCATCAGCATGCCGACGCCGTACGGGCACTATCGCGTGTTGCCGCTGCTGCCGGCGTTTCGCGAGCGCTATCCGCAAGTCCGGGTCGAGACGCACTTGAGCAATCGCAACATCGACTTCGCGGACGAGGGTTTCGATCTCGCGATACGCGGACGCGCACCGGCCGATTCAAACCTCGTCGCGCGCAAGCTCGAAGATGCGGAGATGGTCGTGGTGGCGACGCCCGCCTATCTGAAGCGTGCGGGCGTGCCGAAAACCATCGAGGACCTGCAGGCCCACGAATGCATCCAGTTCGAAATGCCGAGCAGCGGCCGTCATCTCGCGTGGACCTTCGAAGGCTCGCCTGAAAATGCCGACGTGCTGACGCGGGGAAGCTATGGAACTTCGGGCGACGCGCTCGCCGGCGTGACGCTCGCGCGTGCCGGCGCGGGTCTCTTTCAGACGTATCGCTTCGTCGTGGCGGACGACCTGCGCGAAGGTCGGCTCGTGGAAGTGTTGCGCGAGGCGGGCGGGCGCACGCGGCCATTCATCCTGCTTTATCCGCACGCGCGCTATCTGACTTCGCGCGTGCGGGCTTTCGTCGAATTTCTGATCGAGCAGTTGGCCAAACCCACGACACCGCCAGTGCCCGCGCCGCGCACGCGCGCGCACTGAGCGGCGCGCGCGTCTTCGGTTGGCTCGCTCAGTGTCCCGCGCTCTGGCCGCCGTCCACATGCAGAATCTCGCCGGTCACGAACGGCGCCGAGTCGAGATAGACGATCGCATTCACGATGTCGCTCATCTCGCCCATATGACCCACTGGATGCAACGCGCCGAGCGCCGCATGGGTTTCCGGCGCATGCATCGGTGACTTGATGATGCCGGGCGACACCGCATTGGCGCGAATGCCGCGCTTCGCATATTCGATCGCGAGCGAGCGGGTCGCGGCTGCAAGGCCGCCCTTGGTCAGCGAGGCCAGCACGGACGGCACGCCGTCGATCGCGTGATCGACGAGCGTCGTCGTGATGCTGACCACGTGGCCGCGCTCATGCTTCTCCATCTCGGCAATCGCGAGCTGCGTGATGTGGAAGAATCCCGCGAGATTGATGCCGGTGATCGTCGCGTAATCTTCGGCCGTGTATTGGGTGAACGGCTTGGCCACGAAAATGCCCGCATTGTTGACGAGCGTATCGACACGACCGAAACGCGCGACCGCTGTATCGATCACGCGTCGAGCCGTGGCCGGATCGGCGATGTCACCGGCCACGGTGACGAGGTTGGGATCGTCGGACGGCTTGATGCTGCGCGATGTCGCGACCACGTTATGGCCGAGCTTGCGAAATGCCTTGACGGTTTCGGCGCCGATGCCTTGCGATGCGCCGGTGACCACGATGACTTTGGGAGACTGACTCATAGTGAACCTCGAAGTTGGTTGGATCAGCAATCTGTGATCGGACTGTTGGTTGGTTCCGATGGCTACTAATTTATGCAGTCGTGCTCCGCTTTTGCACACAAGGCGCGGACAAACAGTTGTGAGCCGCAGGAACAAGCGGTGAGTGATGGCGCGTGTCGGCAGTGGTCCTGTCAGTGCTGGTCGCGATTGTCGCCGGCAGATCAATTCAGTTTTCCACCACGTAACGCATACAGCGAGGGAATTCGCTTGCTAAAATCTGCACAGTCAAAGATATTGAAGTCAGATATCGAGGAGGCGATCGATGACCCGCGTGCTGGACAAGCTCGAGAGGGCAGGCCGTCGCCGCGCGCAACACGCCTCGGAGTCGGACTTCGACGCGTTGAACCGGCTTCTTGCAAGACTGCTCGACCGCCAAGGCAGCATTTTTTTTGGTCATTTATCTGATATTGCAGATAATCGCCCGGCACTGACGGGCGCATCGAACCGAGACGAGGACGTAAATGAAGTCATCGACCAATCCAGGCGCGCCGGCCCAGCTGACTGGCGCAAAGTTTGCCCTCGGCACATTCGCCGTGGCGCTCGCCACCTTCATGAACGTGCTCGATTCGTCGATCGCGAACGTCGCGATTCCGACGCTGTCCGGCAACCTCGGCGTGTCGATCGACGAAGGCACATGGGTCATCACGCTGTTTGCCGCGGCCAACGCGGTGTCGATTCCGTTGACAGGGTGGCTCACGCAGCGCATCGGCCAGGTCAAGCTGTTCGTGTCGGCGATCCTGCTGTTCGTGCTGTCATCGGCGGCGTGCGGGCTCGCGCCGAACCTGCTGGTGCTGCTGATCGCCCGCGTCGTGCAGGGTGCGGTGGCGGGGCCGCTGGTGCCGTTGTCGCAGGCCATGCTGCTCGCGTCGTTTCCGAAGGAAAAAAGTTCGAACGCGCTGGCGTTGTGGGCGATGACGGCGACGGTCGGGCCGATCGCGGGGCCGGCGCTAGGCGGCTGGATCACCGATAGCTACAGCTGGTCGTGGATCTTCTACATCAACGTGCCGGTCGGCCTGTTTGCCGCGGGCGCGATCTGGGCGATCTACCGCGATCGCGAGACGCCGGCCCGCAAACTCCCGATCGACAAGGTCGGCCTGATCTCGCTGATCGCATGGGTCGCGCCGCTGCAGATCATGCTCGACAAGGGCCGCGACCTCGACTGGTTCAGCTCGCCGGTGATCTGGGCGCTGATGATCGTCGCCGTGGTCAGCTTCCTGTTCTTTCTGATCTGGGAATTGACCGAGGAAAAGCCGATCGTCAACCTGCGGCTTTTCGCCAGACGCAACTTCCTCGGCGGCACGGTTGCGATTTCGGTCGCCTATGCGATCTTCTTCGCCAATCTCGTGATCCTGCCGCAGTGGATTCAGGGCTACCTCGGCTACCGCGCGGTGGACGCGGGGCTCGTGACCGCGCCGCTCGGCATTTTCGCCGTGATGCTCGCGCCGGTGATGGGTAAGCTCATGCCGCGCTCGGACATGCGGGTGCTCGCCACGCTTGCGTTCGTCGGATTCGCCGGGGTGTTCTTCATGCGTTCCAACTACACGACCGGCGTCGACGCGTGGACGCTCGTGCTGCCCACCTTGCTGCAAGGTATTCCGACCGCGCTGTTCTTCACGCCGCTGACAGCGATCATCCTGTCGGGTCTGAAGCCGGAGGAGATTCCGGCGGCGGCGGGTCTGTCCAACTTCGTGCGGATTTTCGCGGGAGCCGTGGGCACCTCGCTGATGAGCAACGCGTGGAGCGACCGTACGATCCTGCACCATGCACGGCTTGCCGAGCAAAGCAGCGTAGAGGACCCTGGTTTTTCCGGCGCGATCGCGCACCTGCAGGCGGCACTGGACGCGGGCATTCCGAAGGCCACGGCGTTTTACGAGGCCTCGCTGAACGCGCAGGCCACGATGCTGGGCCTGAACGACATCTTCTGGATCTCGGCGGTGATCTTCGTCGTGATCATCCCGCTGATCTGGGTGACGAAGCCGACCAAAGCTGGCGCCGCGGGCGCGGCGGCCGCCGGCGGACATTGAACCCGATTGGCCAACCCGGCTCCTCTTCTTGACATTATCTGACAATGCAGATAATGTCCAAATCAACAAGGAGGACGCCGCTATGGACCACTACACGACGAAGAACTTCATGCTTACACAGAGTATCGGCTTCAGGCTCGTCAAGGCCCGCAACGTCGTCGTCGCGGAAATGGACGCGGCGCTCAAGGACCTCGACATCAACGGCCAGCAAATGGGCATCCTGCTTTCGCTGAAGCAGGGTGTGGCAACCACGCCTTTCGAGCTGTCGAAGCTGCTCGGAATCGACACCGGCCTGATGACGCGGATGCTGGACAAGCTGGAAACGAAGGGGCTGCTGCAACGATCGCGCGACCCGCAAGATCGCCGCGTGGTCAATCTGACGTTGACCGCGGAGGGGCAGAAAACCGCGGCGCGGATTCCTGAAGTCGCACCGCATGTGTTGAACGCCCGCTTGCGCAAATTCACGAAGGCCGAGTTTGCCGAGCTGGACCGCCTGCTTCGCAAGTTCACGGGCGATTGAGCGGCGCGGCCGTGGGCCGCGCTTTTTTCACCCATTAATCTGATTTGTCAGAAAATGAAATCGCAGACTTCTAAGGCAAACACCGTCGCCCGTTCGCTGAAGCTCGGTGTTTCGGTGATCTCTTTCGCAGTGCTGGCAGCGTGCGCAAACTATGCGGGCATCCACAGCGACAAACAGATCGATCAACCGCAACAGCTGGAAACGTCCCGGAGCCTCCCGCAAGAGCAGGGGCATTGGCCGTCCGCCGACTGGGTCGACCAGTTCGGCGACGCGCAACTGAAAGTCTTAATCGCCGAGGCGCTGCAAGGCAGCCCGACGCTCGAGCAGGCGCGCGCCCGAGTCGCACAGGCCCAAGCCTATAGCGAAACGGCGAAGGCGAATACGCTGCCGCGCGTCGACGCGTCGTACACGCTGACGCGCCAGCAATTCAGCAGCACCGCGTTGATTCCGCCGCCGTACGCCGGCTCCTGGCAGACCGAGAACAAGGGGCTGCTGACCGCTTCTTACGATCTCGACCTGTGGGGCAAGAACCGCGAGGCGCTGCGCGCGGCTGTCTCGGAGGCGTCCGCGAGCGAGGCCGACGCGCAAGTCGTCCGGCTCACGCTCGACACCTCGATCGCCCGCAGTTACAACGAACTGGCTCGGCTCTACGCTTTGCGCGACATCGCGCAGCAGGAAGTCGCGCGGCGCGAGCAGATCGAGCGCATCACCGCGGGCCGCATCGCAAACGGACTCGATACCGAAGTGGAGCGCAAGACGGCCGAGGCGAATCTGTCGACCAGCCGCGCTCGCGTCAGCGCGCTCGACGGCAGCATCCTGAGCACCCGGTATCAACTGGCGGCGCTGCTTGGCAAGGGTCCCGACCGCGGACTGGCGATCACGCGGCCGACGCTCGGCGGCGGCGACGACGTGCGTCTGCCGGACAACCTGCCGGCCGATCTGCTGAGCCGGCGGCCCGACATCGTCGCGGCGCGCTGGCGCGTCGACGCGATCACGCACGAAGTGAAGGAAGCGAAGGCCGAGTTCTATCCCGACATCAACCTGAGCGCCGCGATCGGTTTCGACGCGTTCGGCTTCGGCCGCTTCCTGAGCGCCGCGAGCCGCACCGCATCGGTGGGCCCGGCGATCCATCTGCCGATCTTCGATGCCGGCGAGCTGCGCGCGCAGTTGAAGGGCCGCTACGCCGAGTTCGACTATGCGGTGGCGACCTACAACCAGACGCTGATCGGCGCGCTGAGCGGCGTGGCCACGCAAATCGCGCAGATCCGCTCGAGCGACGCGCAGCTCGGCGATGCGCTGGCCGCGCAGCAGGCGGCGAGCGATGCCGACCGTCTGGCGACCACGCAATACAAGGCCGGCCTGACCAACCAGCTGACCGTGCTCAATGCCGACGTCACCGCGCTGAACGCCGACGAGGCGATCGCCAATCTGAAGATGAACCGTCGCGACCAGCAGATCCAGCTCGCCTCGGCGTTGGGCGGCGGCTATGTCGATACGTCGGCGCAAACCGGCCATCACGGGGACGTCGCCGCCGCACCCACTAGTCAAGTCAAATCCGCGGTTGCCGCCCGTTGAACGGCACGTCGGGAGACCTATCAGGAGAACTGCAATGAGCGATTCGATTACGACCGACCGCGAACTGGCGGATCGGGAAGAGGAACAGAAGACCGGCACGCCAGCGCCGGCCACGCCCCAAGGCGACAACAAGTCCACGCCGCCGGCACGCCGCAAGCGCCTGATCGCGCTGCTCGGCGCCGCGGTGGTGCTCGCGGGCGCGGCCTACGGCGCCTACTACTTCACCGAGGGCCGCTATCACGAACAGACCGACGATGCGTACGTCAGCGGCAATCTCGTGCAACTGACGCCGCAGGTCACCGGCACGGTGATCGCCGTCAACACCGACGACACCCAAATCGTGAAGCAAGGCGACGCCGTCGTCACGCTCGATCCGGCCGATGCAAAACTCGCGCTCGCCGATGCCGAAGCGCAGCTCGGCCAGACCGTGCGCCGCGTCAGCGGCTTGTTTGTCAACAATGACTTCTACGCGGCGAATGTCGCGCAGCGCGAAGCCGATCTGAGCCGAGCCCGCGACGACCTGCACCGCCGCGAGGCCGTCGCCGATACGGGCGCCGTGTCCGCCGAAGACATCGCGCACGCCCGCGACGCGGTCAGCGTCGCGCAGGCCGCGCTCGACGCCGCGCGCCAGCAGGGCGAAGCCAATCACGCGCTGACCGACCGCACCACGGTCGAACAGCATCCTGACGTGCAGGCCGCCGCCGCGAAAGTGCGAACCGCGTGGCTCGCCTATGCGCGCGATACGTTGCCGGCGCCGGTGACCGGCTATGTCGCGCAACGCCGGGTTCAGGTCGGCCAGCGCGTTGCGCCCGGCACGCCGCTGATGGCGATCGTGCCGCTCGACGGGGTCTGGGTCGACGCGAACTTCAAGGAAGTGCAGCTCAAGCACATGCGGATTGGCCAGCGGGTCACGCTTACCTCGGACGTCTACGGCCGAGGCGCCAGGTATCACGGACGTATCGAGGGCTTCTCAGCGGGCACGGGCAGCGCGTTCGCGACGCTGCCGGCGCAGAACGCCACCGGCAACTGGATCAAGATCGTGCAGCGGCTGCCGGTGCGCATCGCGCTCGATCCGGCCGAGCTGGCCGCGCATCCGCTGCGCATCGGACTGTCGATGGCAGTCGATGCCGACACGCGCGACGAATCCGGTTCGCAGTTGGGCGCGGCGCGGAACACGCGCTACAGCACCGATGTTTTCGCGCAATACGATGCACAGGCCGATGCCGAGATCGACAAGATCATCGGGCAAAACCAAATGGTCTCGCGCGCGCCGGTCGCGCAACCGCAACCGCAATCGCAGCGCGTGGCGACGCATCAGCGCAAGGCGAACGCTGGTTGATCCGAATCAGCGCGAGCTTGTCGCGACAGAGCACGAAACAGCAAGGGGCGCTAGTATCTGCATCGTCATTCGGCGGTGCGATCGGTGCGACGGTCAGCGGCTGGTCGATGACACGCTATGGCCGGACGGGCATCGTCCCGTTCGGTATCGCGCTGGGCATTCTCGCCACCGCGATTCATTGGATCGGCACGCCGCGAGGAACCGTGGCCGGGGTCCAGACAAATCCGGATGATTGCGAGCTACGCCTGGCTCTAACGTTGCTGACTGGGGAGGGAAAACGTGAAGTTCTCGATGAAAACCGAAATCCGCGCAAACGATGTTTCGACGATCGAGCATGCAATGAAGTCGGTGGACCCCGACGCGAAAGTCGCGGTCGACGTTGGCGCGCAAAGCGTGAGCGTCGACTCGTGGTTGATGCCCGAGGAGTTTCTCGTCGCGTTCCACGACGAGGACTACGACGTGGCCATCAAGGAGTGGTGACACGAACGACGCTCGCGGCGGTATCGCGGCGGGTGGATAGCTGACGCGAGGAACGCGGTGCAGCGTGCCGCGAAGCGGGAAGGGCAAGCGTCGTGCGCGGTGCGAGTCGATCAGACGGGCAGAATCTCAGCGATGACGACGATCACGACGGCGGCGTTGGCGGGACCCTGGCTATGCGAGAACGCCGAACGCGCATGTCCAGCCTTGTCACCAAGCACGGCGGCGAACAGATCCGACGCGCCGTCGACCACGGCAGGCTGATCGTAAAAACCATTGGCGGAACTGACGTGCCCCTCGACGCGAACGATGTGATGCAGGCGCTCGAAGCCGCCGAGATGCCGCGAGATCTGCGCGAGCACGTTGAGCCCGGCGAGTTGGGCCGCCTTGCGGCCCTGTTCGAGCGTCAGGGTCTCGCCGACGCGCCCCGTATAGACCATCTTGCCGGCGGACAGCGGCACCTGCCCGGAGACGAAGAGCAGGTTGCCGGCTTCGCTGACAGCCGTATAGCTGCCGAGCGGTTGCGGCGGAGCAGGCAGTTCGAGACCGAGTTCGGCGAGTTTCTGTTGGACGGACATGATGAACTCCTTGAGTGTGGTGTCGAGTGCGGGCGGCGCTAGACCATTTACTGGCCTGCGCTCTGGCCGCCGTCCACGTGCAGGATTTCGCCAGTCACGAACGGTGCCGAGTCGAGATACAGGATCGCATTGACGATGTCACTCATGTCGCCCATGCGCCCGACCGGATGCATCGCGGCGAGCGTCGCGTGCGATTCGGCGGGATGCATCGGCGATTTGATGATGCCGGGCGACACCGCATTGGCGCGGATACCGGCGCGCGCATATTCGATGGCGAGCGAACGTGTCGCGGCATTCAGACCGCCTTTCGTCAGCGACGCGAGCACCGACGGCACCTTGCTGTTTGCCTTTTCCGCGAGCGTCGTGGTCACGCTGACCACGTGGCCGGTGCCATGCTTCTGCATCGCTTCGATCGCGTATTGGGTAATGTAAAAGAAGCCGTTCAGGTTCACGTTCAGGATCGCCGCGTAGTCTTCGGCGGTGTACTGCGTGAAAGGCTTCGCGATGAAGATGCCCGCGTTGTTGACGAGTGTATCGACGCGGCCGAAGTGCTCGATGGCAGCGTCGACGACGCGGCGAGCGGTAGTAGCGTCGCCGAGGTCGCCGGCCACGGCGACATAGTCGGCCTCGACGGCCGGTGCGATCGAACGAGCCGTGGCGACGACGCGATGACCCTGCGCGCGGAAAGCCTTGACGGTTTCAGCGCCGATGCCTTGCGATGCGCCGGTAACGATGACAACCTTGGAAGTGCTCATGGTTTGTCTCACAGTGTGATTGATTCGGCCTGCTGGCCGTTCGAATCGATGGACCCGATGCAGCGCACTGTAGGCGCATCCGCCGCGAATTCGAACACACACCGTGGACAAAGAGTCTTGCGCCACGAGAACAAATCTCGTGGAATCGGCGCCGGTTACAGCCAGCGCCAGATGCCCGCCGGCCAACCGGAGAGAGGGATATGCGCCCAGGTCGCCACGAGCCAGAAAACCACGCCGCCAACCAGCGCGTGCATGCCGAACCCACCCAGCCGCGCGCGGCCGGCGGCGATCGCCGCGAACGGCAGATAGCTCGTCTTCGATTCCCATGCGGGCCACAGATCGGGTTGCAGCCGCCGCTTCTTGCGGTCCTGCAATGCGGCGCCGACCAGCGCGAGGATGATGATCGCCCCGGCAAGCACGATGTTTCGGGTGACCGGGAGCACGGCGATATGGCACAGCCCCCACAGCGCGAACGACCACATCATCGGGTGACGTGTGACCGCGTACACGCCGTGCGCCGCTTCGGGCAGAGCGGCGGGCCGGCCACCGGTGGGCAACGCCGGGTTGCGGATCAGCGAACCCATCAGAAGGATCGATGCGATCAGCATGACCACGGTCACAACCGCCCACAGCACGTTGCCTGCCGGCCATAGCGGCTCGGAGACGGGCGTCCGGTCGTAAGCCATGACCATCCAGCCGAAAGTCAGAATCGCGATCAGCGAATAGACGCCCATGGCGGCCCGTTCGCCGATTGCCCGGACCATACCGGCCCGCAGCGGATGGGACAGGAGAAAGTGGCTGCCGACAAAAGCGAACGCCGCCACGACAAGTGTGCTTTCCATGGGCCCGGCTCCTCGAGTCAGATGTTCGGTCGAACGTGTGCACTGGAGAATACTACTTCGTGTGCCGCAATGAGCGCGGCAAGCCCTTCGCGAGTTCGATTGGCGCGTGCGGGCAGCCGGCTTGGGTTACTAGCCTTTGCACGGCCCGTCGACGGGACGTGAGCCGCCCGTCGTTAAAGAGAGTAGATGATCGATCGATCGCTGAAGTCAACTTTGCAAGGCAGAGAGATCATGTTCAGCCGGAATGCCCTCATGGGTAGTCTCATCGTCGCAACGGCGGGGACACTCGCCATCGGATCGGCCGCGCAGGCGGGGCAATGGGCACCGCGTCGGGGTGCGCTCCCTGGAGGATTTAGACCAAGAATGGGTTTACTGATGACGAGGATGGACTAGGGTGACCTTTCCACGCAATAAATTAAACGTCTCAGGTCATTGGATGAAAAGAACCCAGGATCGCAAAGCGTGAAGGTAAACCCGCAGAGCAAACATCCCGGCGCTGACTATCATACAAATGTCCTATCTCGACGATATTGACAATATGGATGCGTTCGCAATTCGGGTCATCCTTGCCGATGACCACCCCGTCATGCTCAGCGGCATCTCGCATGAGTTTGCAGAGGTGAAGACGATCCAGCTGGTCGGTACAGCGAGGAATTCGACTGAGTTGATCGCGCTTCTCACGAGCACACAATGCGACGTTCTCGTATCCGATTACGCAATGCCTGCCGGCGAATACGGTGATGGAATCGCGCTGTTCTCTCTGATCAAACGTCGCTATCCCGCGATCAAGATCGTCGTTCTAACCATGCTGGACAACCCGGCGGTGATACGTGCGCTCGTTACACAAGGTGTAACGTGCATCGTCAGCAAATCCGATGCTGGCACCCACCTTATTCCTGCCGTTCATGCCGTCCATAGCGGCGGCAAATATTATTCGCCAACGATCAATCAGATCGTCCAGTCGATCGACTGGAACCGTCGGGGCAGGGGCTCATCGGACGTGCTGAGTCAGCGCGAATCCGAAGTTGTGCGTCTGTTTGCATCCGGGCTGACTGTGAACGAGATTGCCGAGAAATTGAGTCGCAGCAAGAAAACCATCAGCACGCAGAAATCGAAGGCGATGGAAAAACTCGGCATTGAACGAGAAGTCGATCTGTTTCGGTACGCGATGGAAAATGGGCTCGTGACTTCGTCGCAGAAGACGTCTGACAGTTCTTCCTCCACAGAATAAATGCGGGACGCGACTCCGTTTTTCAAAAGTAAATCTCTTACGGGACGCTTGCATTTTTGCGGATCTGCATTCCGTCGTTGGCCGGATAGTCGCTCTGAAGAACGCATGCGTGGCAAGTGCAAGTCCGCGATTCCTGGCTGTCGCAGTGACGTAGGCGCGTCTGTCCTTTGGAAGCACCGCGAACGTACGCCCGTCCTATTTTCTGAAATTCCTCACTTATAAGACTGAGCCTATTACTGATCCGATGCGGCGTAGATAAAGTCTACGCCCGTCCATTGTCAATAGGACACGACACGAGAAGCACGACGTGGAAATGCACTTGAGTTTCCGCCACGGTTGATCTGCGCTGCGATCAGCCGCGTTTTTTTATAGGGGCTCATTGACAGCGTCTGTCGTAAGGCGGCAGCGCAGCAGAAACGTATGGAAAGCCATCGCTCAGATGGCTGAGTTGACCGGGCAGGGTAATCGACAGGGGCGGCATCACCTGCGTACGAGCCGATGACACGGTGCTTCGCGGCTCGCTTTGGTCATCGGGTCTGGTCACGCGAACCCCTCATTTTTAATGGCGTCTCCGACGCCTCAAATTACATTGCTACGGAAGTCGGTTATGACCACATCAAGAATCCGCGTAATACTCGCAGACGATCATCCAGTGATTCTCGAAGGGGTGCGATACGAACTCGAAAGAAGCAGCACGATCTCGGTTGTTGGCACGGCGAAAAATTCGACCGAACTGATGGCCGCTCTCACCAACTCGCCTTGCGACGTGGTTGTCTCGGACTACGTGATGCCCGGCGGACGTTATGGCGACGGACTGGCGCTTTTCGCGGCCATTCGCCAGCACTCTCCGCACGTGCGCGTGGTTGTGCTGAGCATGATGGAAAATCCGGCGGTTGTGCGCCTGCTGATGCAAGGAGGTCACTCCTGTATTTTCAGCAAGGCTGATCCGATCAGCAACCTGACGATCGCGGTACATGCCGCCTACGCGAATGGTCGCTATCTGTCGCCGCGCATGGCGGCGATCTCAGACACGATCAAACCGGGTGCGCGCGGCAACACCGCCGGAGCCGCATTGACGCGCTGTGAACTGGAGGTCGTACGCCTGTTTGTTTCCGGGATGACCGTAACGGAAATTGGCGAGCTTTTGCGTCGCAGTAAAAAAACGATCAGTACGCAAAAAAGCACGGCAATGCTCAAACTGAGTATCGAACGAGACGCGGACCTGGTGCGTTATGGAATCGAAAGCGGATTGGTGTCGTCCGCGGAGCCGGCTAATTCGTAGCACAGCGCGACTCGTAAGTGTTTGGGGTCTCAGGCTCAATTCAGCGTGAGCATGACCCGAGTCCCGACTTCCCTGCGACGCTGCCGCTGTCGGACCGAGCGACTGCGGCCGAATGAGGGCACTCCATATCAGCAAATCATCTGTCGCGATCACAAATGATCGCGGCCACTACCCATCGAGCACCGAGTCTCCAGCCCGTAGGACTTTCCACGTCGCAGGCCGCCTGAAGCGGCGTTGTTGAATCTCAGCGCCGCAACATCCCAGGTGGCAAGTGCTGGGCAAGACAAAATCCGACAGAGTGTTGATAATACAACGTAAGGCGATAAATACACTACACACCATGTCCTTAAACACGACATTAGTACTATAATGTCGTGTATAAGATTTCTTCGAACTCGATCATCCCCAAGGCGCTTTCCCATGACCCTCGAAGCCGATATCGAAGTCGCCCGTCAGAACGCGCCCGACACGCAGACGCTTTATCGCGAAGTCTGCGCGCTGCTGTTTTTCCGCTACGGCGAAACTCCGACCGCGAACCGCCTGTATCAGTTGGTGCGCAAAGGCAGCATGAGCGCGCCGGCCAGGGCGTTGCGCGATTTCTGGAGCGACGTGCGTGACAAAACGCGCGTCGACGTCGGCCGTCCGGATTTGCCGCCCGAGGTCGCAGCGGCCGCCGGCGAATTCGCGGCGCAGATGTGGCGTCTATCCAGCGACGCTGCGACCGCCGCGCTCGACGTATTCAGGCAGGACGCCGACGCGCAAATCGCCGCGGCGAAAGAACAGGCCGAGCAACGAGACAGGCAGCGTCAGGAAGCCGTCGACGAGGCAGAACAGTCGGCCAACGACGCCGCGACCCTGCGCACCCGGATTGCCGGTCTCGAGGCGCGGATCGTCGAGCTGCAAACCGCCAACGACATGCTGGCAGCGCAACTGACGACATCGAAGGAAGAAATCGCGGCAGGAGCCGCCGCGCTCGCCGATGCCCGCCGCGATTTCGCCGACGAACTGGCGAAGCTGCGCCGCTCGCACGAGCAGAACGAGCAGCGGCTCGCCGCGGCGGAAAAGCGCGCATTGCTGGAAATCGACGGTGAACGGGCCGCGGCGCAACATCTGCGCAAGGAGCTTCAGGCGAGTCATGAACGGGCGGCGACGCTCGAAGCCGAAGCGCGAACCGAGCGCGACGCGCTGCGGGATGAGTTGGCCGCATCGAAGGCGGAACTGGCTGCCTCTGCGGCGCGGCATGCCGAGACCCGCGGGCAGCTCGCGGAAAAGGATGCGTTGCTGACTGAACGGGCGGCTGCGACCGACCTGCTGCGCCAGCGCATCTACACGCTGTCGCGGCAGATCGAGACCACGCGAACGGAAAGAACATCCGCGCGCCCTGCCCGCCGCGCCCGCGGAAAATCATCCGCGCAAGGCCGCGCAGCGGCGGGTTTCTCAGGCGGACCGTTCGTCAAACGTTCGTCCAACGCCAAACCACCCGAGTCGCAATAAGTGGCACAAGTGGCCACCTCGAATTCGACAAAACCGGTTATTCCACCAAACCAGTCGACCGTCTAATCTGATCTCACGTTAATCCCACCGCAAGGACGGTCAACATGAAGATCATGCACGTCGACGCCAGCGCGAAGCGCGAGCGATCCAATTCCCGCGCACTCGCCCGCTATTTTCTCGAGCGTCTGCGCGAAGAGCGCGTCGAGTTCGACGTCGACTATCTGGATGTGACGGTCGATACACCACCACACGTCAACGAAGCGTTCGCGATCGCCACCTACACGGCCGCGCAGGAGCGCACGGCCGCGATGCGGGCGACGCTGGCGGCGTCGGATGCGCTGTGTGCGCGCCTGCTCGCCGCCGACGCGCTGGTGTTCGCCATGCCGATGTACAACTGGTCGATGCCGTCGGTGTTCAAGGCGTTCATCGACAGCGTCACGCGGACCGGCGTGACCTACCTGCACGCGGAAGACGGCCACATCGTCGGGCAGCTCGGCCGCCACAAGGTGTTGTTCATCACGAGCCGCGGCGCGGATCTGCGCGCGGGCTCGCCGTATGAATCGATGGATGCGCTAACGCCCGCGCTGAAGGCGGCATTCGGTTTTCTTGGCGTCGCCGCGCCGACTTTCGTCAATGCGCAGCCGCTACAGTTCGCCAATCCCGAAGCGCGGACCGCGGCGCTCGAACGAGCGCGTGAAGAATTGGCCACGGTTGCGGCGCAGTGGGCACAAGGCGAACGGGTGGCAAACCAGCAAGCCGAGGCGTTGTGCCAGACTGTCGTGGAGTGAAGCTATGAATACGATCCGCACTCTATTCGCGTCGGCACTGCTCGCCGGCGCGGCGCTCGCGGGAACGTGGCAGTCCGCCTTTGCCGCCGACACCGGTGAGGCGAGCGCTGCCCCTCACGAAACCATCGCCCCCGCTTTCGCCGTACCGATCGCGAACGTGCCGGGCAAGACGATGACCGCGCTCGTCGTCGACTATGTGCCGGGCGGCAAATCGGCGCCGCATCGGCATGGCCAGGCGTTCGTGGTGGGCTATGTGCTGTCGGGCGCGATCCGCAGCCGTGTCGATAGCGGGGCCGAGCGGGTCTACCATGCGGGCGAATCGTGGACCGAGAAGCCCGGCGCGCATCACATGGTCAGCGAGAACGCGAGCACGACCGAGCCCGCAAAACTGCTGGCGATTTTCGTCGCGGATACGAACGACCAACACCTGGTGACGTTCGATAAAAAATGACTGTCATCGGGCGGCGGCACTCGCCGCCCGCGCGGATCGATGCAAGTGCAACGAGCCGCGCGCCACGCTGCGTCAGAAGCGCGGATGACACTCGAAACTGACCGACGACGCGTGCGCGGTCATCGCGCTGACGCCGCTGACGGTCTCCCTGTTCACGCTGCTTTGCATGCCGCGACGATCGCAGTAGTCGCGCGCCTCGTTCATCGCGAGTTCATGCGCGCGCGCCCAGGCCATGCGCCCACCGGTCGCGCTCGCGGCGACCGTGTAGCTGCCGGCCTTGCCGCTCGCGACCACATCCGTGCTCGACGCACAGCCGACCAGACTCGCGCATGCGAGCGCAACCGCGACCGCTGCGCGCATGCGCGTGAGCAGCGGCGCCCTCTTCCTTTCTGCGCCTGCCACTTTCGCGACGCGCTCGGCTTCACATTCCCGCACCGTTTTGCACGCTTCGGCAAGACTGTCCGAACCCTGATTCGACATCGTGGATCACCTGCATTTTTAACTGATTAGTCAGGCAGTAATTATCCGGAATCGTTCGCGCAAGATCAGCCGATACAACCGAAAACACTGTTGCGCGGCTCTTAACAATGGACACAAGCGCGATGCCGCGACGACGTCCGCAATGAGCGGACCATGTGGTTCACGAAAGAGCTTCCAGAATCCCTTTTGAGCGTTTAGTCTGTAGCGATGCCTGTTCGACGGACAGGCATATCGAACCGCGGACCCCACCACATAGCGGCATACACCGGTCGCCGAACCGGAGGAGACATATATGGATCTCGAGGCACGTACCCTTCACCGCGTCACGATGCGGCTCATCCCGTTTCTGATGCTGTGCTACTTCATCGCTTATCTGGATCGCGTCAACGTCGGCTTCGCCGCGTTGCAGATGAACAAGGCGCTCGATCTGTCCGCGAGCGCGTTCGGCTTCGGCGCGGGCGTGTTCTTTCTCGCGTACTTCTTTTTCGAAGTGCCGTCGAACCTGCTGCTCGAACGATTCGGCGCA
Source organism: Paraburkholderia atlantica (assembly GCF_009362785.1). GTDB lineage: Bacteria > Pseudomonadota > Gammaproteobacteria > Burkholderiales > Burkholderiaceae > Paraburkholderia > Paraburkholderia atlantica. The sequence continues at coordinate 301,281 of NZ_WHNQ01000006.1, read as the reverse complement.
CGCCGCTGGATCGCGCGAATCATGTTCTCGTGGGGCATTCTCGCGGGCGCGATGGCCTTCATTCCGGACATCGCGCGCTTCACCGGGCTCTCGCCCGCGCACGTGTTTTACGGCCTGCGGATTCTGCTCGGCATCGCCGAGGCCGGCTTTTTCCCGGGCATCATTTTTCTGCTGACCTTGTGGTTTCCAGCCGCGTATCGCGGGCGCGTGGTCGGCTATTTCATGGCGGCAATTCCGCTATCGACGGTGATCGGCGGCCCGATCTCCGGCGCGCTGCTTTCGCTCGACGGCATCGGTGGGCTCGGCGGCTGGCAGTGGCTGTATCTGATCGAGGCGGCGCCCGCGGTATTGCTGTCGTTCGCGGTGCTGTTCTATCTGACCGACAAGCCCGCCGATGCCACCTGGCTCAGCACCGAGGAGCGCGACTGGCTGATCGCGCGCCAGAAGCAGGAGCGTGAGCATCGCGAGGCGGTGCGCCACTTCAGCGTGAAGGAGGCGCTGATCAATCCGCGCGTGCTCGCCATCGCGCTGATCTATTTTGGCGCGAATGCGACCAACTACGGCCTGAGCTTCTTCCTGCCGCAGATCGTGAAGGCCTTCGGTCTGACCAATCTCCAGACGGGTTTCGTCACGTCGCTGCCGTACGTGATCGGGCTCATCGGCATGATCGTGTGGGGGCGGCATTCGGATCGCCACCTGGAGCGCCGCTGGCACGTCGCGATTGCGCTGTTCATTGCGGCTGGCGGCATCGCGGTCTCGGCCGGACTCGACAATCCGGTGCTGAAGATGGTTGCGCTGTCGATTGCCGGCTTCGGCATCTTCGGTTGCCTGCCGGTGATCTGGACCTTGCCGGCCGCGTTCCTGTCGGGCGCGGCGGCTGCGGGCGGCATCGCCGCGATCAATTCGCTCGGCAATCTGGCGGGTTTCTTCGGCCCGTTCGCGATGGGCTGGATCAAGGACAGCACCGGCGGCTTCGGCGCCGGGCTGCTATGCCTCTCGGGAGCGGGGCTGATCGGGATGGCGGCGGTGCTGTTGCTGCATCACGACACGTCGCTCGAGACGGTGCATGGGAATCCGCATGCGCGGCCGTCGGGTGAAGCGGGCGTCGCGAGACCTTAGCCCTTCTGCCTCACCGAGTTCGATACGCACCCGGGCAGCGCGCCCGGGTCGCATTCAGTTCGCCCCGCTGCCGTTATTCGACCTTTCGCCGCCCTGAGCGCGCGCATCGGGCGGCACGACGTCGTCTGGCGTCGGGGTCGGCGCGAGCGCGGCCGCACCGCCGCCATGCGTTTCACCGTCGACGGTATTACCGGGCGGGGTCGTGGGAGCCGCTTCCGACCCAGGCGCCGGCAGCAACGGCGGCATTTCGCGCACTTCGCCCTGCACCGCGGACGCGCCCGCTGCCTCTGACGCCGCCGGTGCAGCCACGGCAGACGCCGGCGGCGCCACCGGTGCGCGCCGCGCCGGAGCACGCGCCACGACCTGCTTGTCCGGCTGCGCCGGCGTGCGCGCGAACAGGCTCTCGATCCAGTTGCGCAAACGCTCGGCGCGCTCCGCGAACCAGCCGGGCTGCTGTGCGGTATCGAATTTCATGTGGCTGTCGACGAGCCGCGAGCGCTGCGCGCGCTGGAAGAAATCGCCGACGATCGGCAGCGCGCTATGCGCCCCCTGCCCCCAGTAATCGCTGCGCAACGTCACGCGGCTGTCATTGAAGCCGACCCACGCCCCCGCCACCAGTTGCGGTTGCATCAGGATGAACCAGCCATCCGCGTTGCCCTGGGTCGTGCCGGTCTTGCCCGCGACGTCGCCGCGCACGCCGAAGCGCGTGCGGATACTCGCGCCGGTGCCGCGGCTGACGACGTCGCGCATCACGTCGACGAGCGTGCGCGCCGCGTCGGCGGGCAACTCGCGCCTCGGCGTGGCCGGGCTGAATTCGGCGAGCAGATTGCCGTTGCGGTCCTCGATGCGCGTGACCATCAGCGGCTCGACGTAGCCGCCGAGGTTCGCGATCGTGCTGTACGCCGACACCATTTCCTTCAGCGTGACCGGGCTCGTGCCGAGCGCAAGCGACGGCACCGGGTCGAGCTGGCTGTCGCGCACGCCCATCGCCCGCGCGAGCTTCGCGACCCGGTTCGGACCGACCGACTCCATCACCTGCGCGGTGATGCGGTTGCGCGAATACGCGAGCGCATCGCGCAGGCTGATCATGCGGCCGCTCGGCTCGTCCTCGTCGTTCGGCTTCCAGAGTTCGCCGCCGGCGAGTTCGATCTGGACCGGATTGTCGGGCAGTTTGTCGTCGGGCTTCGCGCCGGCCTCGAAGGCCGCCGCGTAGACGAACGGCTTGAACGTCGAGCCCGGCTGACGGCGCGCCTGCTGCACGTGATCGAACGGATCAACGCCAAAGTCGCGGCTGCCGACCCACGCCTTGATCTCGCCGGTGCGCGGGTCCATCGCGAGGAAGTCGGCCTGCACGCGCGTCTTCGTGTCGCACACGCTTTGCACGAGCTTGCGATCGGCGAGCAGGTGTTTGAGCGCGTCGTCGTCGGACAGGCCCGTATCCCTGGCCGCGCGGAAGTCGGGCGTTTCGCGCAGGAACGTGCGCAGCAGGTCCTTGTCCGCCGAGCAGCCCGCGCGCGTGCCCCACGCCGAGTTCGCGATGTTCTGCAACTGGTTGCCCTGCAGCGTGACCGCCTGGGTCGCCATCGTCTGGAGGAGCGAGTCGATCGTCGTGCGCACGACGAGTCCATCGGAATAGATGTTGTAGTCGTTGCGATCAGCCCACGCGACCAGCCATTTGCGCAGCTGCTGCGTGAAGTGCGGCGCGGGTCCGGGCGGCTCGATCTGGCGCTCGAAGTCCAGACGCAGCGGCTTGCGGGCGAGCCCGTCGTACTGGGCGGGCGTCAGTTTGCCGTACTTGACCAGCTGCGCGAGCACCGTATTGCGCCGCTGCAACGCGCGCTCGGGGTTCAGGACCGGGTTGTAGTACGCGTTGCCCTTCAGCATGCCGGTCAGCGTCGCCGCTTCGAGCACGTTCAGTTCGGACGCGGACTTGTCGAAATAGGTGCGCGCGGCCATTTCGATGCCGTACGCGTTGTACAGGAACGGCACCGTGTTCAGGTAGGTTTCGAGGATCTCGTCCTTCGTGTAGAACGCCTCGATCTTCAGCGCGGTGATCGCTTCCTTCAGCTTGCGCGTCAGCGTCGGCGCACGGCCGATTTCGTCGGGATACAGATTGCGCGCGAGCTGCTGGGTGATCGTCGAGCCGCCCTGGCGGTCGCCGGAGAACGTGTGCAGCGCCGCCGAAGCGGTGCGCCGCCAGTCGAGTCCGAAATGCTGATAGAAGCGGTGATCCTCGGTCGCGATCAGCGCGTTGACGACGTTCGGCGAGATGTCCTTCAGCTTGACCCACTCGCGGTTCGACGGCTTGAACTCGGCGAGCAGCTTGCCGTCCGCCGACAGGATCTGCGCGGGCTGCTCGATCTTCGCCTTGCGGATGTCGCCGATGCTCGGCGTGAACGGAATCAGCAGCAGCATGTACAGCACGAACAGCACCGGCAGCGCGGCGAGCCCCCACGCGAACGTGCGGCGGGTCGGGTGGCGCAAATGCCACGCGGCCTTCGCGAACAGCGGGTTCGCGAGGGTCAGCCCTTTGTCGAGGGCCGCCAGAAAGGAGGAAAAGAGGCGCTTCACGTGCTGTCGTCGGCTGGGAAAGGCGCAATCGTACCAAGATGTGGGGAGTGCGCCGATTTTTGCTCCATTCGTGGGATGGAGTGCGGCTCCGGCGGGCCACTATAATGTCGCCAATTCCGACAAGAGGTGCTTCATGATCATCAAACCGCGTGTGCGTGGCTTCATCTGTGTATCGACCCATCCGACCGGCTGCGAAGCCAACGTCAAGGAACAGATCGAGTATGTGAAGGCACGCGGCCCCATTGCCAACGGGCCGAAGAAGGTGCTCGTGATCGGTGCGTCGACCGGCTATGGCCTCGCCGCGCGCATCAGCGCCGCGTTCGGCTCGGGCGCGTCGACCCTCGGCGTGTTCTTCGAGCGCGCCGGCAGCGAAACCAAGGCTGGCACGGCCGGCTGGTACAACACCGCGGCGTTCGAGAAGTTCGCCACCGCCGAAGGCCTGTACGCGACCAGCATCAACGGCGACGCGTTCTCCGACGAAGTGAAGGCGCGCACCATCGAAGTGATCAAGCGCGATCTCGGCCAGGTCGATCTGGTCGTCTATAGCCTCGCGGCGCCGAAGCGCCAGCACCCGAAAACGGGTGAAGTGTTCAGCTCGGTCCTTAAGCCGATCGGCAAGGCAGTCAATCTGCGCGGCATCGACACCGACAAGGAAGTGATCAAGGAAACCGTGCTCGAACCGGCGACGCCGGAAGAAATCGCGCACACGGTCGCGGTGATGGGCGGCGAAGACTGGCAGATGTGGATGGACGCGTTGGGCGAAGCCGGCGTACTTGCCGACGGCGCGAAGACCACCGCGTTCACCTACCTCGGCGAAAAGATCACGCACGACATCTACTGGAACGGCTCGATCGGCGCGGCCAAGAAGGATCTCGACCAGAAGGTGCTCGGCATCCGTGAAAAGCTCGCGGCCAGCGGCGGCGATGCGCGTGTCTCGGTGCTGAAGGCGGTCGTCACGCAGGCGAGCTCGGCGATTCCGATGATGCCGCTGTATCTGTCGCTGCTCTTCAAGGTGATGAAGGAAAAAGGCACGCACGAAGGCTGCATCGAGCAGGTCTACGGCCTTTACAAGGACAGCCTCTATGGCAGCCAGCCGCATCTGGACGACGAAGGCCGTCTGCGCGCGGACTACAAGGAACTCGATCCGCAGGTGCAAGGCCGCGTGCAGGAGCTGTGGAACCAGGTGACCAACGACAACATCTACGAACTCACCGATTTCGCCGGCTACAAGACCGATTTCCTGCGTCTGTTCGGCTTTGAAATGAAGGGCGTCGATTACGAGGCGGACGTCAATCCGGACGTGCAGATTCCGAATCTCGTGCAGGTTTGATTCATAGGGGGCGGGCCCGCTTCGCGAGCTCGCCCCCTGCTGTTGCCCCCGCCTTACTCCCTCCCCTCACTCCTTCCACACGTCAGCACGGATACGCGCCCTGCAACGAGCGCAGAATCGCGAGCCCGATCGGAAAATCGTCGGAAATGCCCGGGTGCTTCGCGAAGAACGCATCGAGCAGCGGATAGACCGTCTGGTTGCCGATTGCCAGCGTTTCTGGCGGACAGAACAGCTGCGGCTGTTTCCGCGAGACCAGATCGCCGTTCGCCCAGCCGAACGCATTGATCGTGCCGGTGATGTACGCCGCATAGATCGAGTTGTTGTCGGCGTGCGCCCATTTCTTGTATTGGGCGGCAGTCATCTCGGCGCTCGCGTTCAGAGTGAAGCACGCCGTCAGCACGGCCAGCGCGAATTTCGTTACCCGCATCGTTGGACCTTCAATGTCGCTAAATGGGCGCCATTGTAGGCGACGCGGGGTACACCGCGCAGCAGCCGTCGGCGCGGCAACGCGAAAGCAATGCGTAAGCGTTAAAGGCGGATTCCGTAAGCATCGGCGAGTTGTCGAAGCGCCCGCGAATCAACGATTACGGCGTGCCGTTACGGCAATACCTGCGATACCCGTCGCGCTCGGCCAGGCGCGTCATATAAGCGGCTACCGCCGGCAAATCGTCGTGCTGCTGCGGCGTTTCGAGCCAGCGGTTCGCGGACAGCGCGATCGGAATATCGGCGAGCGAGAACGCCTCGCCCGCGATATACGCGCCGGTGCGCGCGAGTTGCTGCTCGACGATCGCCATATGCTTCGACCAGTTCGCACACGACGCGGCGATCTGCCGCGGGTCCTGATGCTCGGGCGAATGCCGCACGAGCGCCAGAAACGCGTAGCCCCACGAGCGGTTCAATTCGCTCGCCTGCCAGTCGATCCATTGATCGCAGCGCGCGCGCTCGACCGGATCGGCCGGATAGAGCCCGTCACCGCGATAACGGTTCGCGAGGTAACGGATGATCGAGTTCGATTCCCACAGCACGAAGTTGCCGTCGCGAATCACGGGGACCATCGCGTTCGGATTGAGCGCGCGGAATTCGGCGACATCGGTCGAGCGAAAGCCCGAACCCCAGTCTTCCTGCTCGAACGCAAGTCCGAGTTCCGCGCAGGTCCACAGCACCTTGCGCACGTTGATCGAGGTGGTCTTGCCGAGTATCTGCAGCATCGGTGGTTGTATGTCGCGTCGGTAAAACGGGTTGAAGGAATCAAACCCGGAAGCCAGGGAGTTTGCCTTGCGCGCGGCGCGGCGTCATCCGCTTTTCAGCGTCGCCTGTTCACGGATCATGTCGTACAGCGCCTGCGCTGCCGGCGACAACTGCGCGGTCTTGCGCGCGACCAGCACCAGTGTGCGCGACACGGTGGGCTGCGTGAGCTCGACGGTGCGCACGGTCGGATACGCGCCCTTTTGCAGCGCGAGCGCGGGCACCACGGCCACGCCGACACGCTGCGCGACGAGCCCGAGCGCGGTCGAACTGCGCTGCACCTCGTAGAACGACCGCAGCGCGAGCTCGCTGGATTCCAACGCGACGTCGAGCAGCGCGCGGTTGCCGCTGACCTCGCCGGCGAAAATCAGCGGGAACGCCTGCAACTGCCGCCATGCGATGCGCCGCCGCTTCGCGAGCGGATGGTCTTCGTGGCAGATCAGCACATAGCGGTCTTCGGTGAGCGGCACGCTGGCGAGATCGGGATGATGCTCGCGCGCGATGTTGATGCCGAACTCGACCTCCCTGCGCAATACGGCCTCTTCCACCGCCGCCGACGCGTGATCGAGAATCTTGATGCGATTGTGCGGATAGCGCGCCGAATAGGCCTGCAGGATGCGCGGCAGATATTGCACGCCGACGGTCGGCACGCACGCGATCGACACGTCGCCGCGTCGCGCGATGCCCGTTTCGCGAATTTCGACGAGCGCGTCGGCCAGCTCGCCGAGCAGCCGGCGCGCGTGCGGCAGAAAATTGCGGCCGATTTCGGTGAGCGCCATCGAACGTGTGGTGCGCTCGATCAGTGTGACGCCGAGATAGGTTTCGAGCTTGCGCAGCCGCTGCGTAATCGCGGTTTGCGTTACGTGTAGCGAATCCGCCGCGCTCTGAAAACTGCCGCGATCGGCAATCGCGACGAACGCCTGGACGCCGAGCGTGTCGATTTTCATTAGAAAAATGAAGTAATCGGAATCATAAATTCATTTTACTCTGGGCTGAGAGCGGCCGAGAATGACCGCAACGAACCCCGCGAAGGAGCCAAAGATGACCGGCAAAACCACCAGCGAGCACAGCGATTGGCACGCGAAGCAGTACACGCTGTTCGAGAACGAGCGCACGCGGCCGGTGCGCGATCTGCTCTCGGCCGTGCCGTTGGACGGTGCCCGGCTCGCGGTCGATATCGGCTGCGGACCGGGCAACTCGACCGAGGTGCTGGCGGAGCGGGTGCCGGGTGCGTCCGTCAGCGGCATCGACAGCTCGGCCGACATGATCGCGGCGGCCCGTCGGCGGTTGCCGCAATTCCGCTTCGACATCAGCGAAGTGTCGACGTGGGACGCACGCGGCCCCTTCGACGTGATCCTCGCGAACGCGGTACTGCAATGGGTGCCGGACCACGAGCGGCTGTTCCCCGCGCTGGTGGCAAAACTCGCGACGGGCGGCAGCCTCGCCGTGCAGATGCCCGTCAATCTCGACGAACCGGCGCACCGGCTGCTGCGCGAAATCGCCGCCGATGGGCCTTGGGCGTCCAGGCTGAAGGGTGTCGGGCGCACCATGCGCCACGACGCGAACTGGTACTACGCGCTGCTCAAGCCGCTGTGCGCGCGCGTCGACGTGTGGCGCACGGTCTATCACCACCCGCTCGCAGGCGCCGACGCAGTGGTCGAATGGTTCAAGGGCAGCGCGCTGCGGCCGTTTCTCGCCGCGCTCGACGACGCCGAACGCAGCGCGTTTCTTCAACGCTATCGCGACGGAATCGCCAAAGCCTACCCGGCGCTCGCCGATGGCACGGTGCTGCTGCCGTTTCCGCGGCTTTTCATCGTCGCGACGCGTGGCGAACGGTGAGGCCGCGCCCGGGAACCGGCGCCAGCCGCTGAACGCCGCGCGGCGGGGTTCAGGCGAGTCCTCCGAGGTCGATCGGGCGTCCCGCGCACGTCGCGGATGCATCGCCCGAAAGCCAGCCTGTTGCGGTGCCGCACGCTAGGGTTGGTCAGGAATTGCCGCCCGGGAATTCCGCATGCTAATGTTTATAAAAGCGGAGGACGGCGCCCGCCGGCCTCACCGGGAAGCCATTTACTGCAGCGAGCGTCGCCATGAGTGATGTACGCCAACATCTGAGTCCCCGTGACCGCCTGGAGCTGCTGTGCTGGCTCACATGCGGAAGCCTCGGCGCTTATTATCTGAACGAAGACTGGCCCGACGCGGCCTTTCACGTGCAGTCCGCGCACAAGTGGCTCGACCGCCGCGCCCGCGAAGCCGACTGGCTGTGCATCGCGAAGCTGTCAGCCACCGCCGTCGAAATCGCGCGGCGCCACGCGCGCTTCGTCGATACCGACTGGGCGCGCGACGCGGTCGAGGAAATTCTCGATACCGACGAACTCGATCCGCAAGCCCGGCTCGTCCGGCAGGTGATAGCCGACTGCCAGAGCGCGCTGGCCGACAAGCGGATCGCCGATTAGCCGCGGGCCGGCTTTCCTTCCTTTTTTGCGGTGTTCCAGGGGCCAATTTGTTGGCCCCTTTTGCGTTGTGGCGCGCTTCCGCGCACGATGCGCGACTTGAAGTCGGTAAAAAATGCGGCACACACCGTCGGGCGTGATCTTTGGCCGGCCGGTTCGCGCAATTGCCGCGACCGCCCCGCCCTTCATTCCTCGACCATCGTCTTCAACTTCAGCAGCGCCTGATCCCACTGCCGCGAAATCGCGTCGAGCGCGCGGCGCGCCGCGTCCAGATGCGCCGGCTCGAACGCCCACAGGCGCTCGCGTCCGACCTTGACATCGTGAACGAGGCCCGCGTCGGCCAGCACCTGCAGATGCTGCGTGACCGACTGCCGTGTGATGTCGGTGCCGGCCGTCAGCTGCGCGATCGACATCGCACTGCCCGCGCACAAGGCCGCGACCAGACGCAGGCGCGTTTCGTCACCGAGCGCCGCGAATACCACCGCCGAACGGCGCAGCGTCGCCGCCTTGAGACCCGCCTGCGCGGAGCCCGCCTTAACCCGCGCCGACATATCGTTCGATATTGACCATCTGCTGTTCCCAGCCGCCGGCGTTCAGCCGGAACGCTTCCGCGCGGCGCCCGACCGGCAACTGGTCGAAGCCCGATTCGACGACGCGCAGCAGCGTGCCGGACTCGACCTCGCTCAGATCGAATTCGACGAGCGTGGTCGGCTCGGGTGTGTAGTCGATCGTGATGTCGATCGCGGCCGGATGCCAGCGCCACGACAGATGATGATCGGGCTCGACACGCTCGACCAGCACGTCCATCACCAGATGCTCATAGCCCGGATAGGTGATGTGCCCCTGCGTGGATTGCCCGGCGACGAACTGCTTGCCGGTGAGGTTCACGCCGAACCATTTGCCGAATTCCTCGGCGTTGGCCAGTGCGCGCCAGACGCGCGAGCGCGGCGCCTTCAACAGAATCTGCTTTTCGATGCGATCGGTCGATGAGTTCATATGCAGCCTCCTGGCTGCATATTAGAAACACCGTCGCTGATATGCAAATATTCGACTGCGCTTTTTCTACCGCATCATGCATGCGGCGCCGGCCCGACCTAGCGCCGCGCGCCGTACCTCACTCCGTCGCATGCGCATGCATGACACCGGTCTGCATCGACCACGCCATCCACGGCCGGCGCAGCGCGACGATCGCAAGGAAGGCGCACGCCGACAGCGTGCCGAACGTCGCGAAGCCCATCTGATAGCTGCCGGTGCTCTCCTTCGCGATGCCCATCACGACCGGCAGATAGAAGCCGCCGATCCCGCCCGCCGCGCCGACGATGCCGGACATCAAACCGGTGCGGCCGGCCCAGCGATGCGGCACCAGCTGGAACGTCGCGCCATTGCCGAGTCCGAACGCGACGTACATGCACAGCAGCAACGCGATGCCGCCCGCGAACGACGGCATCGCCGTCGCGAACAGGAAGTCACAAATCGCGATGCTCGCGAGCAGCACGGTCAGCGCGCGCACGCCCGACACGCGGTCGGCAATCAGGCCGCCGAGCGGACGAACCATCGCGCCGGTCGCGGCGAGCAGCGCCATGAACAGACCCGCGTCGATCTTCGACAGTTGATACAGGTTGGTCAGCAGCAGCGACACGTACGAAGACATGCCGACGAACCCGCCGAACGTGATGCTATAGACGAGCATGATGACCCACGTATCGCGTTCGGCAAGCACCGAGCGGTAGCGTTGCGGCAGCACCGCGATTGCGAGCAGCGCGCCGATCACCGGTAACAGCAGCACGCCGGTCTTGCCCGCGCCGAACAGCCCCGCTTCGACGAGCAGCACGAGCACGATCAGGCCGGCCAGCGTCGTCGCGAAACTGCCGAACGCGCGCAGCACGCTGCCGGTTTTGACGCCCGCGTCGTTGGCCCAGAAGTACAGCGTGATCGCGGCGATCGCGAGCAGCGGCAAGGCGCCGCCCGCGGCGAGTTGCCAACCGTAGCGCGTGGCCAGTTGTGGGAACAGGAAGCCGTCGAGCACCGCGCCGATGTTGCCGGCCGCGGCCAGGCCCAATACGAGGCCCTGCACCTTCGGCGGATAGTTGCTGCCGGCCATCGGCAGCGCGACCGCGAAGCTGGCGCCGCCAACCCCGAGGAACACGCCGAGCACCAGCAGCATTTCGTACGACGGCACCGATTGCAGCAACGGCAGCACGATCGTCGGTACCGCCGATAGCAACACGCCCATCAACGCAATGCGTTTGCCATGCGCGGACTGATACAGATTGCCGAGCGTCACGCGTAGAATCGCCGCGGACAACACCGGCACCGCGACCAGCAGACCCTGCTGCGCGGGCGTCATCGCGATGCTCTTGCTGATGAACGGCGCGAGCGGCCCATACAGCACCCAGACGGTGAAGCCCGTGTCGAAATACAGAAAGCAGGCGACCAGTGCGCGCCAATCGCCGCTTCGCAGGGAGTGCATCACGTTTTTCATCAGAGATCCTCGGTAAATAAAATGCCTGGTGGTCCGGTTGCTGCGTTACTTGTGTTGCACCGGCATGTCGTCCGGAGTTTTAGCCGGGACTCGACATGCAAGCGTCATGCCATCATGCTGTGTGTTTTGAGGCCTTTTTTAAGGCCTTTTTCGAAACGCGTCGGCGGCTCAATACACGTCGCGTGCATAGCGCTTTTCGCGCGTCAGACGGCTCACGTATTCGAGTGCTTTCTCTTCGCTCATGCCACCGTGCGTCGTGATGACGTCCTTCAGCGCCGCATCGACATCGCGCGCCATCCGGTTCGCGTCGCCGCATACATAGAAATGCGCACCGTCTTCGAGCCATGCCCACAGTTGCGCACCGTGCTCGCGCATGCGGTCCTGCACATAGATCTTGTCGGCCTGGTCACGCGAGAACGCGACGTCGAGTCGGGTCAGCAGACCGCTCGCGCGCATCGCTTCGAGTTCGTCGCGATAGTAGAAGTCGGTCGCGGCATGTTGTTCGCCGAAGAACAGCCAGTTGCGTCCGCGTTCGCCGCGTGCCTGCCGTTCGTGCAGAAAGCCGCGAAACGGTGCGATGCCGGTGCCGGGGCCGACCATGATCATCGGCGTGTCCGGGTGATGAGGAGGACGAAAGTGCGCGGACTTTTGCACGAACACGGGAACCTCGGCGTCGCTTGCGCGATCCGCGAGAAACGTCGACGAAACGCCCTTGCGGTGCCGCCGTCCGTTGCTGTAACGCACCGCCGATACCGTCAGATGCACCTCGCCCGGATGCGCCTTCGGGCTCGATGCGATCGAATACAGGCGCGGCTGCAGGCGCTTCAGCATGCCGGTGAGTTCGGCGGCCGAGAGCTCCACCGGAAACTCGTGCAATACGTCGGCGAGCTGCTGTCCCCATAGCCATTGCTTCAGATCCGCCTTGCGTTCGGGCGCGAGCAAATCGCCCAGCGCGCCGTTGCGGCTGCGCGCGGCGACGAACGCGAGCGCTTCGGCGCTCGGCCGCGCGATTTCGTAATGCTTGGTGAGCGCATCGGCGAGCCGCATGTCGCCGATACCCGTGACATGCACCGATGCCTCCGCGTGCAGACCGCTCAGCGCGATCAGTTCGTCCACGAGTTCGGGGCAGTTGCTCGGCCACACGCCGAGCGCATCGCCCGCTTCGTATTCGAGGTTCGTCTCGCCCGTTTGCAGCGACACGTAGCGCGTATCCTTCGCGGCGCCCTGCCGGTTCAGTCGCAGATTGCCGACAACGCGCGACGCTGCCGGCCGCGCCTTGGTCGGCACCGCGCCCACCACCGCGTTGATCATGCCGCCCGGCGGCAGAGCATGCAGCGCGGCATCCGCCTGCTTGATGCAGACGATCACGCGTTCGAGCCATGCATCGGCGCTCGACTGATATTCGATATCGCAATCGACGCGCTCGGTCAGACGCAGCGCGCCCTGCGCGGCGAGCCGCTCGTCGAGCCGACGGCCGTGACCGCAAAACTGATCGTAGTTGCGATCGCCGAGCGCAAGCACCGCGAAACGCACGCCGTCGAGGCGCGGCGCCGTGGCGGCGTTCAGATGCGTCCAGAAGTCCTGCGCGTTGTCGGGCGCATCGCCGTCGCCGAACGTGCTGGTCATCAACAGCACGTATTGCGCCTTCGCGAGCGCCGCGAACGGATAGTCGGCCATGCACGCGGTGCGGATTTCGAAGCCCGATTCCATCAGGCGCGTCGCGTAACGCTCGGTCAGCGATTCGGTGTTACCGGTTTGCGAGGCCCACAACAGCGTGACCTTCGGCCGTGCGCGCACGATGCGCACGCCCGATTCGGATGCCTCTTCTTGCGCGGCATTCGACGGCAATGCCGCGCCTGGAGTCCGGACCGTCGTCGCGCTGCGGCTATACAGTCCCGCAAGCAGACCATCGACATAGAGCCGCTTCACCGCATCGAACGGTGCGCTGTGCGGCAGCACCGGCACGTTGTCGAGACCTTGCGCTTCAGACGAACGCAGGCCACTGACGAAACCCGCCAGATACGCGCGCTCCGGATCGCTGAGCGTGGGCATCGCTACGGGCTCGGGCGGCAATTGCAGCAAAGTCGTGAGGGCTTCGATACGAGGCATGGGTTGATCCTTGGCACTGGGCGCTAAAACCGCTGCGTCGGTGAAGGTAGAGAGCGCGTCGTCCTTGCGTGTGTCCGCGACGCGATCGGCCGTCACCGGACTCAGCGCGACCGCGCAGACTTTCAGTTCGGGCTGTAGTGAAACCGGATCGACCGCGTCGTTGGTCACCGCGTTGATGCACAGCTCGTCGCCGAACACGTCGTTCCAGTGCATCGGCGCGAAGCACTGACCCGCGCTCACCCGATCGGTGACGACGGCAGGCAGCACCGCGCGGCCGCGCCGCGAACGGATCTCGACCGCGTCTTTCGCGCGAATGCCGAGTTCGGCCGCGTCGTGCGGATGAATCTCGACGAACGGTCCCGGGTTCAGCTTGTTCAGCATCGCGACCTTGCCGGACTTGGTCATCGTGTGCCATTGATGCTGCACGCGGCCCGTGTTCAACACGATCGGAAACTCACGATCGGGCAGCTCGGCCGCGGGCTGATACGCGCGCGCGAAAAACTTCGCCCTGCCGCTCGCGGTCGGAAAAGCAATGCGCGGGCGGCTGCCATCTTCGGACTCTCCGAGCGTCTGGCTCACGCCGTCATTCAGATAGCGAAGCGGATTGCGCTCGGACGAATCCGCCGACGCGATCGGCCACTGCAGCGGCGCATCCTTCAAGCGACGATGACTCGCGCCGCGCAGGTCGTAGCCGGTCGCGGGGTTCGCCGCACGCGTGAGTTCGGCGAACACTTCGTCGGCGCTCGCATAGCTGAACGCATCGGCAAAGCCCATTTCACCCGCGATGCGCGCGATGATCTGCCAGTCGGGCAACGCCGCGCCGGGCGGCTCGATGGCCTGCTGCATCAGCGTCAGATTGCGCTCCGAATTGACCATCACGCCTTCGGCTTCGGCCCACAAAGCGCCTGGCAGCAGCACGTCGGCGTAGCGATTCGTTTCGGTGTCGAGGAACGCGTCCTGCGCGATCACGAGTTCGGCCGCACGCAAGCCGGCGATCGCGGTCTGCCGGTTCGCGACGGTCGCGACCGGATTCGTGCAGATGATCCAGCACGCCTTGATGTCGCCCGCGGCCATGCGCGCGAACAGGTCGATCGTGCCGTTGCCCGCGTCCGCTTTGAGCGTGCCCGGAGCGATGCCCCACAGCGCTTCGATGAACGCGCGATCTTCGGCGACCAGCGCCGAACGCTGGCCCGGCAACCCGGGGCCCATGTAGCCCATTTCGCGGCCGCCCATCGCGTTCGGCTGGCCCGTCAGCGAGAACGGTCCACTGCCGCGCCGGCAGATACGGCCCGTCGCCAGATGCAGATTGCACAGCGCATTGGTGTGCCACGTGCCGTGCGTGCTCTGGTTCAGGCCCATCGTCCAGCAGCTCATCCAGTCTTTGGCCGACGCGATCATCTGCGCGGCGCGACGGATGTCGTCGGCGGCGAGGCCCGTGATGCGGGCGACGTTCTCCGGCGTATACCCGGCCAGAAAAGCGGGCATCGCGTCCCAGCCTTCGGTATGTTCGGCGATGAAAGCCGCATCCGTTGCGCCGTTTTCGTGCAGCAGATGCAGCAGACCGTTGAGCAACGCGAGGTCGGTGCCGGGTTTGATCTGCAGGAACAGATCGGCTTTCTCGGCGGTTATATTGCGGCGCGGATCGACGACGATCAGCTTCGCGCCCGCCTTCACGCGATCCATCATGCGCAGGAACAGAATCGGATGACAGTCGGCCATATTCGCGCCGCTGACGAAAAACAGATCCGCGTGATCGAAGTCTTCGTACGAGCCGGGCGGTCCGTCCGCACCGAGCGACAACTTGTAGCCGCTCGCCGCGCTCGCCATGCACAAACGAGAATTTGCTTCGATATTGTTCGTGCCAATAAAGCCCTTCGCGAGCTTGTTGACCAGATACTGCGCTTCGAGCGACATCTGCCCTGACACATAAAACGACACCGCATCGGGACCATGCTCGTCGATCACACGCCGCAGACGCGCCGCGGTGTCGCTCAACGCCTGCGCCATCGGCAAAGGCACCGGGTCTTCGTCGCGCGCATGTCGTACGAACGCGCCTTCGAGACGCCCCGACTTGCGCAGCGCGACGTGAGCCGACTGCCCTTTGGTGCAGAGCCGGCCGAAGTTGGCCGGATGCTCCTTGTCGCCGGCGATCTTCACGACCTGGCCGTCCTCGACGTGCAGCACCATGCCGCAGCCGACACCGCAATACGGACACACGCTCTTTACGCTGGTAGCTGTCATGCGCGAATGATCTGGTTAGAACTCTGAAGGATGAAGCGAGGCCGTTACCTCAAACCGCGACCCACACCTGGCCGTTTTCGACGCGCGCGGCAAACGCGCTGACCGAATACGACGGCGTTTCCAGACATTCGCCGGTGCGCAGATCGAAGTGATGCTTGTAGATCGGCGACGCGACCACGATGCGCTCGCCGAGACTGCCGACGAGTCCGCGCGACAGCACCGCCGCGTGCGAACCCGGATCGAAGTTTTCGATCGCGTAGACCGTGGGTTCGGCGGGCGCTTCCGCTTCGCCGCCGTCGACGTGAAACACGGCCACCTGCTCGCCGTTGACGAGCGCGCAAACGCCGGTGTTCGGCACGATGTCGTCGAGCGCGCAGATCGCGGTCCAGGCGCGGGGCAAGCGTTCGTTCTTCATGACTGGGCTCCTTTTGAGTTAAGCGGGAATCGGTTGAGGTCAAACCGTCTCGACGACAATGGGAATCCCGATGCGTGGCGCCTGCCGCTCAGCAGGCGTGGCCGGCCGGATCTGTCCGCGCTCCTCGACGAACGCGACGTTGCTGTCGGACTCGCCGCTGTTGACGAAATGGCGGAAGCGTTTGCGTGTTTCGGGATCGGTGACGGCCTTCTTCCATTCGCACTCGTACGTGTCGACCACGTGCTGCATCTCCGCTTCGAGTTCGGCGGCAACGCCAAGGCGATCGTTGACGATCACGTCGATCAGATAGTCGAGACCGCCTTCGAGGTTGTCGCGCCACACGCTGGTGCGTTGCAGCCGGTCGGCGGTGCGCACGTAGAACATCAGGAAGCGGTCGATATAGCGCACGAGCGTCGCCTTATCGAGGTCCGCGGCGAGCAGTTCCGCGTGACGCGGCTTCATGCCGCCGTTGCCGCACACGTACAGATTCCAGCCCTTCTCGGTGGCGATCACGCCGACGTCCTTGCCCTGCGCTTCCGCACATTCGCGGGTGCAGCCCGACACGCCGAACTTGATCTTGTGCGGCGTACGCAGGCCCTTGTAGCGATTCTCGAGTTCGACCGCGAGACCAACCGAATCGCCGACGCCATAGCGGCACCACGTCGAACCGACGCACGATTTCACGGTGCGCAGCGATTTGCCATACGCGTGGCCCGATTCGAAACCGGCCGCGATCAGCTCTTCCCAGATCGACGGCAATTGCTCGACGCGCGCGCCGAATAGATCGACACGCTGACCGCCGGTGATCTTCGTGTAGAGGCCGTATTTCTTCGCGACCTGCGCGACCGCGATCAGGCCGTCGGGTGTCACTTCGCCGCCGGGCATGCGCGGCACGACCGAGTAGGTGCCGTCGCGCTGGATGTTCGCGAGGTAGTAGTCGTTGGTGTCCTGCAGCGATGCGTGCTCCTTCTTCAGCACGAATTCGTTCCAGCACGATGCGAGAATGCTGGCGACCGCCGGCTTGCAGATATCGCAACCGAGCCCGCGGCCATGCTTCGCGAGCAGCGCGCCGAAACTGCGCAGCTTCTCGACGCGCACGAGGTGATACAACTCCTGGCGCGAATACGGGAAGTGCTCGCAGACGTGGTTGTTGACCGCGAGGCCCTGCTTCTCCATTTCGGCCTTCATCACTTGCGTGACGAGCGGCACGCAACCGCCGCACGAGGTACCCGCGCCGGTCGCGCTCTTCAGCGCGCCGATGTCGGTTGCGCCCGCGCACACGGCCGCGCACAGCTCGCCCTTCGACACGTTGTTGCACGAGCAGATCTGCGCGGCCGCGGGCAGCGCCTCGACGCCGAGCGCCGGCTTCGCGCTGCCGTCCGCTTGCGGCAGGATCAGGAATTCGGGCGACGCGGGCAGCTCGATGCGGTTCAGCATCATCTGCAGCAGCGTGCCGTATTCGCTCGCGTCGCCGACCATCACGCCGCCGAGCAGATACTTGCCGCAATCGGACACGACGAGCTTCTTGTAGATCTGCTTGCGCTCGTCGCTGAACTGGTAGGTGCGGCTGCCCGGCGTATTGCCGTGAGCATCGCCGATGCTGGCGACATCGACGCCCATCAGCTTCAGCTTGGTGCTCATGTCGGCGCCCGCGAATTCGGCCGAGTCGCCCAGCAACTGCTTCGCGACCACGCGCGCCATCTCGTAGCCGGGCGCGACGAGGCCGAACAACTGACCGTGCCACAGCGCGCATTCGCCGATCGCGTAGATGTGCGGATCGCTGGTGCGGCACGCGTCGTCGATTGCGATGCCGCCGCGCGCGCCGAGTTCGAGGCCGCATGCGCGAGCCAGATCGTCGCGCGGACGGATGCCTGCGGAGAATACGATCATGTCGGTGTCGAGATGGCTGCCGTCGGCGAATTGCATGCGGTGCGTGCCCGCTTCGCCGTCGACGATCGCCGTCGTGTTCTTGTGCGTGTGCACCGTGACGCCGAGTTCTTCGATCCGGCCGCGCAGCACGCGCCCGCCGCCATCGTCGACCTGCACCGCCATCAGGCGCGGCGCGAATTCGACCACGTGCGTTTGCAGGCCCATGTCGCGCAGCGCCTTCGCGCATTCGAGGCCGAGCAGACCACCGCCGACCACCGTGCCCGTTTTCGAGCGAGCGCCGCATTCGCGCATCGCTTCGAGATCGTCGATCGTCCGATACACGAAGCAGTCACCGCGCTCGCGGCCCGGCACCGGCGGCACGAACGGATAGGAGCCGGTCGCGAACACGAGGCGGTCGTACGGCAGCGTTTCGCCGCTCGCGACCGTCACGGTGCGCGCGTCGCGATCGACCGCGACGGCCCGCGCGTTCAGCTTCAGTTGCACGCCGTGGCGCTCGAAGAAGCCGGGCTCGACGAGCGACAGGTCATCGGCGGTCTTGCCCGAGAAGAACTCGGACAGATGCACTCGATCGTAGGCCGGTCGCGATTCTTCGCCCAGCACCGTGATGTCGAGATCGTGCGCGGCCTGTTGCGCCAGGCATTCGACCAGTTTGTGGCCGACCATCCCGTGACCGATAACGATGATTTTCATGAGCGCGCTGTCCTCTGGTGTCTGGCGAAAGCGATTGCGGAAATAAAAACGGCGTCCCGCGAATCCAGCCGAGGGCTGAATCCGGGGGACGCCGTTGTCCTGTTGGGTGCTGCGGGGCGCTGCTTTGTGCTGCAAGCGCGACGAACCCACGTTGGTCCGATGGCAACGCTTATTGCAAAGGCTGTGCCAATTTCGATCAATGCGCCGGAAAGCACGATGGGACGGGACTTTGCCGCAAATCGCGCGGCCTCAGAGCGCAGTCCGCGCGCGACGCGTTTTGATGCGGCAAAGCACAGGGATGGTGCGACGCAGCACTGTGGACGTGCGAAACGAAGGCGCACGCAGGTCCGATCGCGATGCTGTTTTCTGCGTGAATCGCAGCGCGTGGCAACGCCTTGCGTGCCTCTATTCGATCGATGGCGTGGTCCTTGCATTGGTCCTCCGCAACGTCATCGCGGCAACGTCGTCGCGATGCGCAGGCTCAACCGTCAACCGGCAATGCAATGGACAACGGCGTCCCCTCGTGATCGTCACGGGCGGACGCCGTTTTCGTTTCGAGCCACGAGAAACTCACGGCACAAGGACACGACATGAACATCAACACCGGCAAAGTCACGCTACTGAGCGCGGGCCCAGGCGACCTCGACTTGCTGACGCTGAAGGCCGTCAAGGCGCTCGCGGCCGCCGACGTCGTGCTGCTCGACGACCTCGCGAATCCCGACGTCGTGACGCTCGCGCCGCAGGCGCGCGTGATTCGCGTCGGCAAACGCGGCGGCTGCCGCTCGACGCCGCAGGCGTTCATCGAGCGGCTGATGCGGCGCTATGCGCTGAAGGGGCTCCACGTGGTGCGCGTCAAGGGCGGCGAAGCGCTGCTGTTCGGCCGCGCGGGCGAGGAACTCGCGGTGCTGCGCGACGCGGGCCTCGCGGTGGAGATCGTCAACGGCATCTCGTCGGGCTTCGCGGCCGCGGCCGGGCTCGGCATGTCGCTCACGCATCGGCGGCATTGCCACGGCGTGAGCTTCGTCACCGCGCATACCGAAGACCACGGCGAGCCGGACTGGGCCGCGCTCGCCGCGACGCGCACGACGCTGGCGATCTATATGGGCATGCGGCGCATCGACGGCATCGCCGCCGCCTTGCTCGCGCACCTGCCGGCCGGCACGCCGGCCGCGGTCGTGCAGTGGGCCGGCGGCCGCGACGAGCGGCGCCTGTTGACGCGGCTCGATCGGCTCGCCGCCGATGCGCTCGACGCGGGCTTCGGCAGTCCGGCGGTGATTCTGGTGGGCGATGCGGTTGGCGAGAGCGCCGAAGCGCCTTCTTGGGAACGCGAAGGTCGCGGCGAAGAAGGTGGGGAAACGCTGCCCGCGCCGGCGATTGCGCGGGCGGCGTGATATCCGATTAAAGCGGGCCTCGCCCGTCTTTCATCCAATCAATCGCCGAAGCCGAGCTCCGCGTCGACCTGCTGCCCAACCCGCAGCCAGGCCCCCGCCCCGCTCGCGACCAGCGCGTTGTTGCCGAACGTGACCGCGCCGTCGAAGCGTGCGCTGACGCGATAACCGAGCATCGTGTCGGTCGGCTCGTTCGGCCAGTCGGGATCGGGCGCGCCGCGGGCCTGATCGATAGTCGGCATCGGACAGCGCGAGCACAGCTTGACGAGACGCAACTCGACGCGCGCGCTCGATTCCGCATCCGCATCGGCGGCGAGCGTCTCGACATAGTCCTCCTCATAGGCATCGAGGCCAGTGAGCACGATGTTGGGCCGAAAGCGATCGATTCCGATCGACGGCGCGCCTTTGCCGTTCAGCCGCGCATTCAGATCGTCGAGCGAGGCCTGGCCGACCACCAGCAGCGGAAAACCATCGGCGAAAAAGGTCGTGGCACCGCCGGTGCTGTCCGTGTAGTCCGGATCGACGATGCGTTCGCGCTCCGGATCGAAGCGCAGCAAGCGCGCGGGCAGACCGAGGAACTCCGTGAACCAGGCTGCCGTTTCTTCGCCGGTGTCGAGCCCGTAGGCCGCGTCGCGCCACACCGCGGTATCGACTCTGGCCGCGCCGGCGAGGCGCGCGGCATCGAGCGGCGTGCGCAGTTCACGCATGCCCGGCGCGTTGACGATCAGATCCTCGGCGCCGAGTTCTACCTTGATCAGGGCCATGCGCGGATATGCGCGCTGCGTGAACATCGCGCCTTCGGGATCGACGATCATCCAGTTGCGGTCATATTCGAGGCCCGTCGCCAGCAGGCGCGCCGCATCGAGCGGGATGCCCGCGCAGGATTTGATCGGATAGACGAACAGCTCGCTGATGGTTGGCATGATCTGAGATCTCGTTGGGAACGCGGTTGTCAGGTGGAGACGCGATTGTAAAGCGCTGCGCGCGTATCGGTGATGGCGACCAGGGAAGCTGCCGTTCCGCGCTGAGGCGGCGGGAAGTAGAATCTTCGGATCAGACAGGCGCCGGCGCGGGGCATGCGGCATGCGGCAGAGCTGCGAAAGCGCGCGCAGGCGCCGTATCGACCCGTTACCGAAAGAAGCCACAAAAGCCACCTTCCCCTCACCGAGACAGGACATTCATTATGCTGACCAAACCCGTGTTGACCGTCGCCGAGACGACTCGCATTGTCGATGCCGCGCGCGCGGAAGCCGAGAAGAACAAGTGGCCCGTCGCAATCGTCGTCGCGGACGACGGTGGCCATCCGCTCGCGGTGCTGCGTCTGGACGGCGCGGCGCCGTCCACCTCGTATATCGCGACCGAGAAAGCGCGCACCGCGGCGCTCGGCCGGCGTGAAACCAAGGTCTATGAAGACATGATCAACAACGGCCGCACCGCATTCCTCAGCGCGCCGTTGCAGGGCACGCTCGAAGGCGGCGTGCCGGTGATCGTCGACGGCCATGTGGTCGGCGCGGTCGGCGTATCGGGCGTCAAGTCGGAGCAGGACGCACAGATCGCGAAGGCCGGCATTCAGGCGCTCGGCGTTTAAAGCGCCGGTCGCCGAAGCAATCCCGTGGCACAACGCGGGCCGATGGCCCCTCATCGGTCCCATAACAGATGGAGCAGTCGATGACTCAGATGAACCCGCGCGGCGGACTGCAGGTCGCCGCCAACCTCGACCAGTTCGTTGAAACCGAAGCCCTGCCCGGCACCGGAATCGACAGTGCCGCCTTTTGGTCGGGTTTCGACGCCCTCGTGCACGAGCTGGCACCAAAGAATCGGGCGTTGCTCGCCGAGCGCGACCGCCTGCAAACCGAACTCGACAACTGGCATCGGACCCATCCCGGCCCGGTGCGGGATCTGCGCGCGTATCGTGCGTTTCTCGAAGGCATCGGCTACATCGTGCCCGTGCCCGCCAGCGTCCAGGCCACGACCGACCACGTGGACAGCGAAATCTCGGAGCAGGCCGGCCCGCAGCTCGTCGTGCCGCTGTCGAACCAGCGCTACGCGCTGAACGCCGCGAACGCGCGCTGGGGCAGCCTGTACGACGCGCTGTACGGCACCGATGCGATTCCCGAAGCGGGTGGCGCGGAAAAGCAGAAAGGCTATAACCCGGTGCGCGGCGCCGCGGTGATCGCGTACGCGCGCAAGTTCCTCGATCAGGCCGCGCCGCTCGCGAACGGCTCGCATGCGGATGCGACCCGCTATAGCGTCGAGAACGGCCAGCTGGTCGTCGCGCTGAAGAACGGCACTGCCGCGCTGAAGACACCCACGCAACTCGTCGGCTATCAGGGCGACGCGAGTGCGCCGTCGGCGGTGCTGCTCAAGCACAACGGCCTGCACGTCGAGATCCAGATCGATGCGAACGATCCGGTCGGCAAGACCGATGCGGCGCATGTGAAGGACGTCGTCGTCGAAGCGGCGGTCACGACGATCATCGATTGCGAAGACTCGGTCGCGGCCGTCGACGCCGACGACAAGGTGCAGCTCTATCGCAACTGGCTCGGTCTGATGAACGGCGACCTGACCGAACAGGTCACGAAGAACGGCAAGACCTTCACGCGCCGGCTCAACGCGGATCGCGAGTACACCGGCGCGGACGGCAAGTCGCAGGTCAAGCTGCATGGCCGCTCGCTGCTATTCATCCGCAACGTCGGCCACCTGATGACGAACCCGGCCGTGCTGACCAAAGACGGCCACGAGATTCCGGAAGGCATTCTCGACGCGGTGATCACGACGCTGTGCGCGCTGCGCGACCGTCAGAACAAGCTGAACTCGCGTACCGGCTCGATCTATATCGTGAAGCCGAAGATGCACGGCCCGGCCGAAGTCGCGTTCGCGAGCGAGCTGTTCGCGCGCGTCGAAGACCTGCTGAAGCTGCCGCGCAATACGATCAAGATGGGCATCATGGACGAGGAGCGTCGCACCAGCGTGAACCTGCTCGCCTGTATCGCCGAAGCGTCGGCGCGCGTCGCGTTCATCAACACAGGCTTCCTCGATCGCACCGGCGACGAGATGCACTCGGCGATGGAAGCGGGCCCGATGATGCGCAAGGGCGACATGAAGTCGAGCAAGTGGATCGCGTCGTACGAGCGCAGCAACGTGCTGGTCGGTTTGAGCGGGGGCCTGCGCGGCCGCTCGCAGATCGGCAAAGGCATGTGGGCGATGCCGGACCTGATGCACGCGATGCTCGAGCAGAAGATCGGTCATCCGAAGGCTGGCGCGAATACAGCGTGGGTGCCCTCGCCGACCGCTGCGACGCTGCACGCGCTGCACTATCACCAGGTCGACGTGCAGGCGGTCCAGCAGGAACTCGAACGCACCGACTACGCGAAGGTGTACGACGAACTGCTCGATGGCCTGCTGACGATTCCGGTCGTCGAAAAGGCGCAATGGAGCGACGAAGAAATCCGCGCCGAGGTCGACAACAACACGCAAGGCATTCTCGGCTACGTGGTGCGCTGGATCGACCAGGGCGTCGGCTGCTCGAAGGTGCCGGACATTCACAACGTCGGCCTGATGGAAGACCGCGCGACGCTGCGTATTTCGAGCCAGCACATCGCCAACTGGCTGTATCACGGCGTGATCAAACGCGAGCTCGTCGAGGAGACGTTCAAGCGCATGGCCAAGGTCGTGGACGAGCAGAACGCGGGTGATCCGCTCTACCAGCCGATGGCGCCGCGCTTCGACACAATTGCGTTCAAGGCCGCGCAGGCACTCGTATTCGAGGGGCGCCAGCAGCCTAGCGGTTATACCGAGCCGTTGCTGCACAAATTCCGGCTCGAGGTGAAGAAGCAGGGTTGAGGCTGTCCGGCTGAAGCGACGACGGGCGCCGCGCAATGCGACGCCCGTTTTTTATTTCACGACCTCGTCAGTTCACGCGGCTTCGGCCGTCAACTGCCCCGCCTCGCCGGCTGGCGCTTCGTTCTGCATATACGCCTGCAAATACGCCTCGAATTCTGCCTTCACCTCTGGGTGGCGCAGCGCGAATTCGACGGTCGCCTTCAGATAGCCGAGCTTGCTGCCGCAATCGAAGCGCGTGCCGAAGTAGCGATACGCGAGCACCTGCTCCTCGGTCAGCAGCGACTGCACCGCGTCCGTCAGTTGCAACTCGCCGCCCGCGCCCGGCTTCAGCGCGCGGATATGCTTGAAGATCGTCGGCATCAGCACGTAGCGTCCGACCACGCCGAGATTCGACGGCGCCTGATCCGGCGCTGGCTTCTCGACGATGCCCGACAGCTTGATCACGTTGTCTTCCCACTCGCGACCATCGACGACGCCGTATGAGCGGCTGTCCTCGCGTGCGATCGTTTCGACACCGATCACCGAGCTGTGATAGTGATTGAACGTATCGACGAGCTGGCTCATCACGGGCTTCGTGCTATGCAGAAGGTCGTCGGCGAGAATTACGGCGAACGGGCTGTCGCCCACCAGTTTTTCGGCGCATAGCACCGCATGGCCGAGACCGAGCGCTTCGGCCTGGCGCACGTAAAAGCAGTCGACGTTGGCCGGTTTGATGCTGCGCACCAGATCGAGCAGCTTCTGCTTGTTGCGCGCTTCGAGCTCGGATTCGATCTCATAAGATTTGTCGAAGTGATCTTCGATCGCGCGCTTGCTGCGGCCCGTCACGAAGATCATTTCGGTGATGCCGGCGGCGATCGCTTCTTCGACCGCGTACTGGATCAGCGGCTTGTCGACGATCGGCAGCATTTCCTTCGGACTTGCTTTGGTAGCCGGCAGGAATCGTGTCCCGAGGCCCGCTACGGGAAACACGGCTTTGGTGACTTTCAGCATGGTAGGCATTCCCACATCGGTTAGAAGTTGGTTGTTCGCGGACCTGGCGGCCAATCGATGTCGGCGCAAGACTAGCAGAAAAATCTGCGAGGTTCACGGAAGCGGTCTTTCTCAGATTTAATTCGGATAATTCACGCATTAATCGCAATGCGATATTGCGAAAAGCTGATGAAATTATTACGCATAGATCGCCAGATGGTGAGTGAGAAAATCCGAAGCTCTTACCTTTCGGATGGCCTCTGGCATGACCCGCCTGGCGATCTGGCGACCGGCTTCGGCCGCACGTTATTCCTGTTCGTCGACGGGCGGCAGCTTGCCTGGGTTCATTCGGAAACGACGGATCGGTTCGTTGCGCAAGGCATCGCGGTAGGCGGAGGCGGCCACCAGGATCAGCAGGACGGCCACGCCGGCGAGTAAATGCAGGTTCATGACTTCACCTCGGGTCAGAAAATCCTTGCTCTAAATTAGCACGACAAAAGCGATAAATAATTCGGCATTCCATACCTCGCCAAGCAATTACAATTCGTCACAAAATTGATGTCGAATTCAATCCGAAACGCAATTTTTTAATCATTTCCTGGGATTGTGATGCTCTAGCATGGATGCGTCGCGGGTGCGCAAGGCCGCCCGCCCGAAGGCCGATGTCGCCGCAATTTATTCTCTTTACTGCTTCAGATAAGGACCGCGTATGAGCGACCCAGCACTGGATGCCGCCGGCTCATCCCTGCCCCTCTCCCCGCTGCCACGCTCGGAGAAAAACGCGGCCGCGGCGCACGGGCGCAGCGACGCGCATATAGATAGCGCCAGCAAGGAGCATGTGATCGACGCGATGCGAGGTTTCGCCGCGCTGCTGGTCGCCTATTTCCATTGCCGCCAGATTGTGTGGGTCGGCATGCAGGCGTTTCATCAGAGCGTCGGACATTCGTTGAGTCCCAATAGTCTCGCCGCGTATCTGACGTTTCCGATCGCCTGGGGCTCCGCCGGTGTGCCGATGTTCTTCGTGATCAGCGGCTACTGCATCCATCGCGGCGGCGCGCTGCGGCTCGCGGGCAATCCTGGTTACCGGCTCGATGCTGGCAATTTCTGGCTGCGGCGCTTCGCGCGCATCTATCCGGTGCTGCTCGCGGCGCTGGTACTGACCTTCGCGCTCGATTCGCTGAGCCTGCAATTGCCGCCCGTCAGTCACAAAATTCGCGACATCGGCTGGCAGCCGTTTCTGGTCAACCTGTTTTCGCTGCAGGGTGTGGCAGGCAAAACGTATGGATCGAACGGCGCGCTGTGGACGCTGTCGCTGGAAGTGCAGTTCTATGCGATCTATCCGCTGCTGTTCGCGCTGCGGCGGCGCATCGGCATGAACGCCCTGCTTGCGCTCGTCGCGGTGATCAACGTTGCATCGGCGTATCGGCTGGAGCGACATGATCTGCAGTTCTTCACGTCGTACTGGTTCTCGTGGACGCTTGGTGCATGGATCGCTGATGTCAGGGCGTGCAGCGCGCGAGAGGCGCGCGCGTCCGCATTGCTGTACGTGCTCGCGGCGGTATTGATCGCTGCAGGCTGCGCGGCGTTTCATTTCGGTCAGTACGGCGCGTTTCAGATCTGGGCGCTTGGCTTCGCGTGCTATCTGTACAAGGCTCTCGATGCACGTCATGTCCCCCGCCGTGAAACGGGCGGCGTGCGCGCGCTGCTTCGTTCCGGGTCGGATGCGGTAGCGCGCTTGCTGTCGCGCGTCGGTGACTTCAGCTTCTCGCTGTATCTGATCCATCTGCCGATCTTCGTGCTGCTGTCGGCCTGGCTGTTTCGTTCGTCGTTGCAGATGTCGATCTGGCCGTCGTTTGGTTACATGCTGGTCGCCGTGCCGGCCGCCTATGTGTTCTATCGGCTGGTTGAAATGCCTGCGATGAAGTGGTCGGCGAGTTTCAAACCTGGACGGCGCCGATAGAACCTATAAAGTTCGGGCTCGATGACGATATCTTCACGCAAGGTCAATATTTAGTGGTTGTTCTGTACGGAAAATTGAAACGGTATCTCGCCCCAGATTTCAAGATTCAACGTTTTCCGTTCTAGTTTGGCTTGCAGCTACTTAAAAATGCCTGGCCCGGCAAGGTAGGAATAGACCATGCCGGCGTTTTGCTCGGTCGGGTCACCGTTTCGTTTCACGGTCGCCAAATACTGCCCCCGGGTTGGGCAGCGTAGAAGGCTTCGTAGCTGTCGTAGGAGTGGTCAGCATGTGTGCTGCCAGATAGGGCGGCCAAAGCCGTCACCAGTATCGTAGTGATTCTCATCGATATGCGTTGGCTCCTGTCGCTGTCAGATAGCCGGGGCTCGTGCACCACATCTTCCTGTTTCTGGTTTTGTCGTCCATTCTGATTTTCCAGGAAGCACCCGACGAATTAATCTTAAGGGTTTTCTGTCAACACCTTCAGTTTGAGATTAAGACTTTTTAACAAATGTTCACTATGCTTTCTGGGTGTCTTATTTTGATCGCCTAAAATCATCCGTCGCCCATTCCATCTCCCTGTAGTTGCCTGCTAGCGTGGCAGCCCAATAACTCCAGAGGACACCGGAATGTCATATCAACACGATTCGGACGGCGTGCGCGTGGTACTCAGTGCGCCGCAGCTGGCTGCGGTGCTCTCCCGTCAGTCGATCAGCCCCACCGAAATGCTTTCCAACCGACTATGGGGCGGCTTGCAGGTAGTCGGCGGGGTACTGGAAATGGTCGGAGCGGCAGCGCTTTGCGTGCTGCCGGAACCGACGATGGCAAGCAAGGCCGGATGTGTTGTGTTCGGTGTGCATGGCTCAGATACGGTGTCGGCAGGTGTACGCCAAATCTGGACGGGCCGGGATACGGCCACGCTGATCCAGCAAGGTACGACGAAACTGGCCGAGGCGATGAAGGCCAGTCCTGACATGGCGAACAATATCGGCCTGTCAGTCGATATCATCGTGCCGTTTGGTTTCGCTGGCTCGATCAAGGCTGCACGCGTGGCCAGCGTCACGATGGGCCGGATCAATCTGCAAATGCATGAGGCAAAAGCCCTAGATCCGAGGCTTGGAGGGCATACAATAAAGGAGCACATTGGAAAGTCAGAGGAGTATTTGAGGGCGCGCCTGAAAAAATACCCTAAAATGGACGTCGCATCTTCTTTCTACGATCTCAAAACAGCAGAATTGGCCATTTCGGAAATTGTGCGGAATAATTCTCTCAAAATTAGATCCTGGTCACGGTCCCGGCCAGGTTATCACCTTGTCTTAAACGAAAACGCTGGCAGGGATATTGGCTATGGAGTGGTTAGGGAAACGGGGGAATTAATTCGGCTACATGGAATCCGGTTGGTATTGAAGCATGAAACATACAATGGGATGCCATACTATATTATTACTTCATATGCAACCAAATTATGATTCACGCGGAAAATAACCCTTCATATCCGAATCTCGATATTCTGTTTGGCGGATATTTAAATCAGGATTATCACTATATCGGAGACTCGATTGAAGAAATTGTCGGCATCTATAAAAATGCGATTACTTCTGAAATGCGCAAGTCTGCTATCAACGAAATTAACCAGCTAGCAGTGAACTTCGGCGAAAACCTGGATAGTGCCTTCTATGAAATGTACGGACATGATTTCAATCCGAAGCTATGGGGTCACACGACCGCATCGTTTCTTGAGGAACTTAAGCGCATTCTGAGCGAGTAATGCACTCGTCTCCTCTCGTAAAAAACGGATCGAAAGTCCTTCGACTTTCGCCCCGTTACGCCGCGCAAGGACCGGCCAAGCCCTGTCTACCCTCGCGTAAATACACCGCTCTGCTGCCCCGCCACGCTCTTCAGAATCCCCGCGCCCCCATCCACATAGCTGCGCGCGCCGAAACGCTCGTACAACAATATGCCGTATTACATATTAACCGCGCACGTCGACTAAAGGACTGCCAATGTTATCGGACCGCTACCCCAGAATGTACGAGCTGTTCGGCGCGTATTTCAATGAGGATTTTGATTTGTGGGGAAACACAATCCCTGAAATTGTCTCATGCTATAAAGATGATAGCCCGCCGGAATATCGGAAAGAAATAATTGGTGAAATAAATTCGTTCTTGAATGACCATCCGTCCGACCTGGATTCTGCGTTCGAAAGAGATTACGGCTCAGGGTTTGATCCTGATCTGTGGGGCCACACTACGGCCTCGTTCCTTGACGAGTTGAAGCTCCTTCTAAGCGAGTAATCTACTGATCGCCGCGACCGGGCGGTTCGACGCCCCCTGCGCATGCACGTGCGGTGATGTTCGCAGGAAAGATGGAACACGACGATTTGCGGGATATACCGGGTGTCGTAGAATGCGGCGCAATAAAAAAACGGAGTGAAGGTCGTCCGACCTCCACCCCGTTACGCCAAGCAAGGACTGGCCAAGCCCCTGTCTACCCTCGCGTAAAAAGCATCGCGCTACTGCCCCGCCACACTCTTCAGAATCCCCGCGACCCCATCCACATAGCTGCGCGTGCCGAAGCGCTCCTGCGCGGTCCGATAGCCGTTCTCGACCAGCTTGTCACGCAAGTCGCCGTTCGAGCGCAATTCGGCGAGCGTATCGGCGAGCGCATGCGCATCGCCCGGCGTACACAGCACGCCGTTCTCGTAGTCGTCGATGATTTCGAGCACGCCGCCCGCGCGCGACGCCACGACCGGCCGCTGCGCGAGCATCCCCTCGACGATCACGCGGCCGAACGGCTCCGGCGTGATCGACGTATGCACGACCGCGTCGACCGCGCACATGCAGGCCGGAATGTCGTGCTGGAAGCCGAGAAAATGCACCCGCTCGCCGAGCTTGTGCGCGGCGACGAAGGCACGCAGTTCGACCTCGTACTGGTCCTCGCCGAACAGCGCCGCGCCGACCAGCACCGCATGCATCTGCGGATTGAGCACCATCGCTTCGAGCAGCACATGCTGTCCCTTCCAACGCGCAAGCCGGCTGAACGAGCCGACGAGGAACGCGTCGCGCGGCAGATTAAGGCGCTCGCGCAGCACCGCCTGCGGCACCGTACGCAATGCGTCGAACGGCTCCGCGGCAATCCCGTTGAACACCACGTCTATGCGCTTGCTGTCGAAGCGCGTGAGCTTCGCGAACGCCTGCGCCGACGCGGCCGAATTGGCGATCACATGCGTGAGCCCGAGCCGCGCGCACCACTTGATGATCGCGAGCTGCTTGCCGCCGAAATGCTCGGCGCTGACGATGTCGCGCAAATGCCAGACCACCGGCCGTCTCGCGAGCTTGCCGGCCACGGCGCCGATCACCATCGCGCGCTGCGTGTTCGCGTAGATCACATCCACTTTGCGCGCCCGTTTTGCGGTGGCACGCACGAGTGAGATGAGCCCCTTCAATGCCTGACCCTTCGGCAGCGAACCGCCCTGCTT
This sequence comes from Paraburkholderia atlantica, assembly GCF_009362785.1. Taxonomy (GTDB): domain Bacteria; phylum Pseudomonadota; class Gammaproteobacteria; order Burkholderiales; family Burkholderiaceae; genus Paraburkholderia; species Paraburkholderia atlantica. The sequence goes on along the minus strand of NZ_WHNQ01000006.1, from coordinate 271,104 downwards.
GCGCACATTTTTCAGCACCCCGGCATCGAGCACGGTGACCGCGACACCGGTCTTCGCGAGCGCGGTGTTGAATGGCCCGTCGTCGAACAGCACGACCTCGATGCGCGAGCGCAGCGCTTTGACGATTTCGAGCAGCGACAGCTCGGCGCCGCCGAGCACGCCGCTCTGATCGACTGCAAGAATGCGCGGCACGTTCGCGGCGCTCTGCGAGCCCGGCCGATACGGCGTATAGGGCGGCAGCGTCGCGGCGCGCAATGCGGGCACCGCCGCGCGCACCTGCGCGAAAAAGCGCTCGCGGAAATGCGCGGCCGAAAACTGCTCGGCGTTGTCGCGGCAATGCTCGGGCTGGAACTGGTGCCCAAGCTCGTCGAAACGATTCACGGCAGCGATGATCGAGTCGGCGTCCTGCTCATCGAAGAACATGCCGGTCGGCTTCGGCTCCGACAAATCGCGCACGGTTTCGAGCGCCCCGCCCTTGCCGTAGGCAATCACCGGCGTGCCGCAAGCCTGCGCCTCGACCACCGAAATGCCGAAGTCCTCTTCGGCCGCGAACACGAACGCCTTCGCGCGGCTCATGCGGTCCTTCAGCACCTTGAAAGGCTGATAACCCATGATTTCGACGTTCGGCCCCGCCTTCGCGCGAATCTTCGCCATGTCGGGCCCATCGCCGATCACGACGAGCTTGCGCTCGGGCATCCGCGCGAACGCCTCGACGATCAGATCGATCTTCTTGTACGGCACCATCCGCGACGCGGTCAGATAGAAGTCTTCCTTCTGCGTGCACAGCGTGAACGCGTCGACATCGACCGGCGGGAAGATCACCTGCGCGTCGCGCTGATACACCTTCTTGATGCGTCGCGCGATGAACGCCGAGTTCGCGATGAAGCCGTCGACCGAGTTCGACGTGCGGATATCCCAGTTGCGCATGTAATGCAGAATCACCCGCGCGAGCGCCGACTTCGGGCCGTTGGTCAGCTTCGACTGCTGCAGATACTGATGCTGCAAATCCCACGCATAGCGGATCGGCGAATGCACGTAGCTGATATGCACCTGGTCGGGACCGGTCAGAATGCCCTTGGCGACCGCGTGACTGCTAGAGATCACCACGTCGTACGCCGACACGTCGAGCTGCTCGATCGCGAGTGGCATCAGCGGCAGATACGAGCGGTACTTGCTGCGCGCGAGCGGAAGTTTCTGGATGAACGAGGTCGTCACCGGCTTGCCGCGCAGGAAGCTGCGATCGTCGAGAAAGTCCACGAGGCTGAACAGATCCGCATCGGGAAAGCACGCGATGATCTGCTCGAGCACTTTCTCCGCGCCCGCGTAGGTGACGAGCCAGTCGTGCACGATCGCGATGCGCACGTTTTTGTTCGCGCGCGGCGCGCTACGGCGCATTGCCGGCTGCATACCCGGCACGCTCGTCAGTTCGTCGAGCGCGCTGCGCGTCGCAGGCCTCAACAGGTTTTTTTCAAGGACGTCTTGGTTCATGCGCTTTTCCTCGGATTCAGTCGCAATAGCAGTGAACGCGCAAGATTGCGCAAGGCGGGCGTCATCGTGATCGACCACGCGACGTTCGCGCCGACCATCAGCACTCCGGCGGCAATCGCGAGCGCGAGGCTCGGCAGGAAGCTCGCGAGCCACAGGCTGGCGAGCAGGAAGGCGAGATGGGCGAGCATGTCGAGCATGATCTGGCGCGCGCGGATCGCGGCGAAATGCAGCAGCACCGCGTAGTCGAACAGTGCCCGCGCGGAAACCGCGACCGCCGCGCCGGTCAGTCCGAAATGCGTGATACCGAGCCACAACGCGCCGGCGAACAGCGGCAACTCGACGAGGCCGATCCGCGCGGCAGTGGCTGGATTGACCTGTGACTGAATCAGGATGCGCGTCACGTTCGCCTGGCCGACGAGCCACACCGCGACAATCATGATGCGGCCAACGGGGGCCGCGATCGTCGCGATCTCGTTGCCGACCCACAGATGCAGGAACGGTTCGAGCACCAGCATCGCAACCAGCGCGACTGGCGTGAACACGCCGTTCAGGAATTCGAGCGACTGCTGCGTGATCGTATCGGCATCCGCGCGGCCAACCGCCGACAGCCGCGGAAACAGCGTGCGCACCAGCGCGGTCGGCACGATGTTCAGACGCGTGACGAGATTCTGCGGCACCGTGTAATACGTGACGAACCGCGCACCGAGGCGTGATCCGAGCATCACGCGATCGAGCGAATCGGCGACCATCGTCGTCACGCTCGCGATCAGCATCCAGCCGCCGAAGTTGAACAGCCCCTTCGCGACGCCGAGCCGCGGCGGTTCAATGCTGCGTATTTCAAGCACTTTCAGCGCGTAGTGGCCGAGCAGCAACGCGGCGAGAATCCGCGCGACCACAGCCGCGGCGAGTACGTTCTGCAAGGTCGCGCCGAGCCACAGCGCGGCACCGAGCGGCAACAACTGGAACAGGAACGTGCCGATCGTCTGATTCGTGTTGTAGACGCCGAAGCGTTCCGCGCCATTGATCGCGCCCGCGAACACCCACGACACGTTCGCGATCGGAATCGCGACCGCGAGCCACGGCAGCGCCATATAGACTTCGTGCTGCAGCTCGGGCGATACCTTCGTGAAATACGCGGTGTACAGGAACGCGCCGAAGTAGATGATCAGACCGCCCACCACGCCGGTCGTCAGATTGAGCCAGGTCGCGCTCCAGAACACGCGCGCGCTTTCCCGCTGATCGCCCGACGCGCGTGCCTTCGAAATATGGTTCTGCGCGGCCATGCTCATGCCGAGATCGAGAATGCCGAAGTAGCCGATCAGCGTCCACACGAGACTGATCACACCGTAGCGCTCGACGCCGAGCAGCCGGATATACGACGGCACGGTCACGAGCGACACGAACGTCGGCAGCACGAGCCCGAAAAAATTGATCGCTACGTTCCTGAGAATGCCTTTGTCCATCGAATCCCTTGGGTTTTGCGGTTAGATTGCGTGCGGCGCTGCGTCAGCGAGGCCAACGCTGCTCAAGGCTTCCAGCGATACATCAGCACCTTGCCGCGCGCGTCTTCCTCGACGAACACCAGGTACTCGCCATCGGCGCGCTTCGTCGCGCTGATGCCGTTCGGCACGTCGACCCAGCCCGACGCGCGGCCCACTTCGGGGCCCGGCCGGATCACGCCGAGTTCGCGGCCGCTGTCCTTGTCCCACACGTGCACCGCGCCGACCGGCTCGACGCCGAACACGTATTGCCCCTCGACGGTGACGCCGATGATCGTCGCGATCGGCTTGCTTTGCGTCTGCCACGGCAAGCTGATTGCATAACGCTGCACCGGCTTGCCGCTCGACCACTTGTCGTAGCGCACCAGCACGCGCCCCACTTCCTTCCAGAAGCCCTGCGTGGTCGGCATATCGGCCGTATAGCCGCTCGCGTACATCGTGTCGGTGTCCGGTTCATAGATCGCGCGATGCAACTCGCTGAACGATGCAGGCACCGGGTACTGCGTCAGGTTCGAGTACGCGTAGACCGGGTTGCCTTTCGCATCGAGTCCGCCGAAACGGAAGCGATAGATGCCCTTCGTATCCCGGGTGCGCCAGATGTCGCCGGCCGTATCGACCCACCAGCCCCAGCCACCCGCGAGCTTCGTGCCGCTCGTGTTCGGCGTGTATTCGTCGCGCTGGAAGTGGCCATCGCCATTCATGTCGCGCCAGATCCAGTCACCGCCCGACGGCGCATTCGGCACCTTCGCGACCGCGCGCTCGCGGCCTGCGACAAATCCAGACGGAATCGCGCTCTCGCCGTCGTGCTGTGGATCGAAGCGATAGATCTTCAGATGGTCCGCATACATGTCGGTCAGATAGAGGAACGTGCGCCCCTTCAACCGCCGCGCGATCGGCAGCCCCGGATACTGGTCGGTATGGAACACCGGATCGTCCGGGTACTTGAACCGGTTCGACAGGAATCCCGCGTATTTCCAGTCCTGCCCCGACGGCTTCGACAGATCGAGTTCGAAGCGCTTGTTGCCGGTATAGACGCTGTCGGGCCGGGCCGGATCGATCCACGCGCCGTCGACGAACAGCAGCCCCTCGACCTGCCAGTTGCGCTTGCCGTCCGGCGCGTAGCTTTCGAGCGTTGCGCCGAGGCCCGCGCCGATCGGCTCGTAACGCGGGCCGATGCCATTGGTCGACACGTACACGTTGCCGCGCGCATCGATACCGACGCCAGTCAAGCCGTTGAATCGCAATGGTCCCGGCTTGCCCGCGACGCCGCTGAAAATGCCGCCGCGCTCCCCGAGCGTGCCCGACGCCGTGTAGCGGCCGTCGCGCTTCGTGAAGAACAGCACCTGCTGGCGCGGACCGTTGTCGGCGATCAGCAGGCGGCCTTGCGCATCGACGGCGAGGTCGACCGCGACCGTGTCGGCCGGCAGCGTGATGGTTTCATCGATGCGCTGACCGGTCGCGGTGTAATGCTCGATGCCCGGCGCGCGATCGCTGCGTGTGCCGCTCAGCACCCAGAGCGTGCCGTCGGGTGCGAGCGCGAGACGTCCAGGCTCGTGCACGCTCCACGTCGCCTTCTGCTGCATCGACTCGGCATCGTAGACTTCGATGCGATTGCGTGCGGTATTGGCCGCGAACAGCGTCGTGTCGTTCGCAGCGAGCCCGTCGATCTCCGCGTTCGTGCCGGTCGGCACTTCGTTCATCATCAGAAAGCCGGCCGCGAGCTGCGCATGCGGGTCCGCCTTTTTAGCGGCGGGCTGAAACGGTGCCACGCGCTTCGGCTCGCCGATCAGGCGCCGCGAAATGCCGAACCATTGCTTGCCCTTGTCCGGCCATACGCCCGGCTCGACCAGGTGCCCCTTCTCATTGCCGACCGCGATCGCGACGAACGCATATTTGCGGTTGACCGCGATCGCATTGCCGCCGGCGTTGCCCCAGCCATGCGTGCCGCCCGCGAAGCCGAGCATCTTGCCGTCCTGATAGACGCTCGCTTCGGCGCCGCTTTCGTCCCACGGTGCGTTCGTATAGACCTTGCCGTCCGGCGTGACCGCGATCGCGGTGATATTGATCTGCGTCCATGTGCCATCGCCAAAGCCAAAGCTGTTGCCGATCCATGAGGTCTTCGCGTTCAACGTGGTTTCGGCGCAAGCGGGCAGACCGACTGCTGCGGCGACGACGCCGGCAGCGCAGGCTGTCAGGGCGAACCAGCTTTTGAACGTGATACGGCGCAAAGCGGAACCTCCAGTCGATGCCCGGTCAACGCGATGCGCGCGGACCCGCGCCCGCTCGGGGCGAATTTCAGTGATGTGGTAAAGCGAAACGAAGCGCAACCGATTGAAGCGCGGCGCCTGAAGGCGGCCGTCCGCACGGCTAAGTTACGCGGAAAAAATGCGGCGACGAAAATCGAAAATAATTCAAAAATATTCGTTCGCTTATACGTCGCAAAAGAAATGAATTTAAAAATCGATGAAAACGAAAGCCTGGCCGCCACTCGGCTCTGTCGCGACAATCCTCCGTTCCTGACGATGTGGGATCACGCAGTGCGCATTTATTACGGAGTGCCCGATGCTGATCAGATAACCATAAAAGTTTTTCTGGAATGGTCAAAAAAATACCCTGTTTCAATCTGATTCAATTAGCCCATTCCAACAGATTTTTTCTCGATTTTATTTTCCCTAGAATCAATTGCACTTCAGTTGCGACGCGAAGCGCGCGCCTGTTCGCCGGCTCTGCGTTGCGAACCGCGCGGCCCTTCGCCCGGCCCATCCGCTTTACACCATGGACGGTTCATGACAGCCAGCGCTTTGCCCCTCGCGCCCTCCCATTCCCGTATCGTGCAACTCGACGGTCTGCGCGCGATCGCCGTGCTCGCAGTGTTCGCCCAGCACGCGTTGAAAGCGCCGCTATGGATGGGCGTCGATCTGTTTTTCGTTTTGAGCGGCTTTCTGATCAGCGGCATCCTGCTCGATCGCAAGGCGCGTCAGCAGTCGTATTTCAGCTATTTCTACGCACGGCGCGCGCGCCGCATTCTGCCGCCGTACCTGCTGCTGATGGCCGTGTCATCGGTGCTGTTCGGTCTCGCGTGGGCGCAGCACTGGTACTGGTATGCGTTCTTCGCGACCAATATCGGCGACGCACTCAATCAAAGCGGCCACGAAAGCCTCAATGTGCTGTGGTCGCTCGCGGTCGAGGAGCAGTTTTATATCTTCTGGCCGTTCGTGATCCTGCTCGTGCCCGAGCGTCTGCTCGGCGGCGTGGCGGCCGCGCTGATCGTGCTGGTGCCGCTGCTGCGCGCGCTCGCCACGCCGTGGTTCGACTCGTTCTGGCCGATCTACTACCTGACGCCGTTCCGTATGGATCTGCTCGCCGCCGGCGCGCTGCTCGCGGTGGCCGTGCGGCGCGATCGCAATGCGCTCGAACCGTACAAGGGACTCGCGGTGCTCGGCGCGCTCGCCGCACTCGCGGTGCTGGCATGGCTGCATCTGCACTTCCCGCGTTTTCGCGCGGCGAATACGCCGTTGTCGAATGCGGGGCTCTATAGCGTGTCGCTGGTGCTGTGTACGTCGATCGTGGTGATCGCGTTGCAGAGCAAGGGCATCGTTAAGCGGCTGCTGTGCAATCCCGTGCTCGTTTATATCGGCACCATCAGCTACACGATCTATCTGATCCACCTGAGCGTGCTGTACATGGTGTGGCCGCTGCATTTGAACCGCTACCTGAGCGCCGCGATCGCGCTTGCGATCACGCTCGTCTACGCGAGCATCACGTGGTTCGCATTCGAGAAGCGCTTGATTTTCGCTACGCGCGGCACGAGAGCGACGGCACACGCCGGCGCCGGCGTTGCGCGGCAAGCACCGCAAAGCCGCGCATGAACCGCCTGGCTGTGGTTGCTGCCCGCGTGCTGGGCGTCGCGTCGGCGCTGACGTGGCTCGCGCCGACTACGAGCGCGGCCGTGGACGAGCCGCCAACGTCATCGCCGACGCAAGTGCTGATCGACGCCTACGGCGATTCGACCACGCTCGGGATCACCTGTAGCGATGGCCACTGCGGTCCGCAAGGGCGCAACGCGGTTTCGTATCTGCAGCAAGCGTTGCAGGCGCATGACGGCGATCGCGTGCGTGTCACGAACTACGGCGTCGGCGGCACGATGGCCTCGCAGTTGCGCGACGGCACCGGCAATCGTCGCGCGGGACCGACGGCCGGGCTGCCGTGGCGCGAACGTCTCGCCGTCTCGCCCGCGCGGATCGTGCTGCTCAACTATGGCATCAACGAAGTGATGCAGAACCAGACGCCCGAGCAGTTCTACGCGGCCGAATCATCGCTCGTGCAAACCGCGCGAGCGCTCGGCAAGGAGCCCGTTTTGCAGACCTCGAACCCGATGCCCGATAACCGGCTCAACGCACGGCTCGCCGCGATGGTCAAGATGACGCGACGCGTGTCCGCCGAACAGCAGGTGCCGCTCGTCGATCAATTCGCGTATGTGAGCGGCCTGCCCGACTGGAAGTCGCTGATGTCGGACGGCGCGCATCCGAAACCGGAGTTGTACCGGCTGAAGGCCGACCAGGATTATCGGGTCGTCGAACCGTTGGTGCGGCGGCTGCTGGACGAAACACGTTGAGCCGCGCGTTTACGCGCGTTCCGTTCCTTTTCTCATTCTCAAACTAGAAGGCAAGCTATGAGCCAATCACGCAAAGCGATCATCACCGGCGTATCCGGACAAGACGGCGCCTATCTGACCAAGCTGCTGCTCGACAAGGGCTATCACGTGACCGGCACCTACCGGCGCACGAGTTCGGTTAACTTCTGGCGCATGCGTGAGCTTGGCGTGCTCGATCATCCGAATCTGCGTCTGGTCGAACACGACCTCACCGACCTCGGCTCGACACTGCGTCTGCTCGACGGCACCCAGGCCGACGAGCTGTATAACCTCGCCGCGCAGAGCTTCGTCGGCGTGTCGTTCGACCAGCCAGTGACCACCGCCGAAGTGACCGGCGTCGGCGCGCTGAATCTGCTCGAAGGCCTGCGTATCCTGAGCCCGAAGACGCGCTTCTATCAGGCATCGACCTCCGAGATGTTCGGCCTCGTGCAGGCGGTGCCGCAACGCGAGAGCACGCCGTTCTATCCGCGCAGCCCGTATGGCGTCGCGAAGCTGTTCGCGCACTGGTCGACGATCAATTATCGCGAGTCGTACAACCTGTTCGCGAGCAGCGGCATTCTGTTCAATCACGAATCGCCGCTACGTGGCCGCGAATTCGTCACCCGCAAGATCACCGACACGGTCGCGAAGATCAAGCTCGGCAAGCAGGACGTGCTCGAACTCGGCAACCTGAGCGCGCAGCGCGACTGGGGCTTCGCGCTCGAATATGTGGAGGGCATGTGGCGCATGTTGCAAGCCGACGCGCCCGACACCTTCGTGCTCGCCACCGGCCGCACCGAGACCGTTCGCGATTTCGTGCGCATGGCGTTCACGGCGGCGGGCTTCCAGCTCGAATGGTCGGGCAAGGACGAGCGCGAGACCGGCATCGATGTCGCGACCGGCAAGACGCTCGTGCGCGTGAACCCGAAGTTCTATCGACCGGCCGAAGTCGACCTGCTGATCGGCTGCGCGGACAAGGCACGCGACACGCTCGGCTGGCAACCACAAACCTCGCTGGAACAACTGTGCCAGATGATGGTGCAGGCGGACATCGCGCGCAACGAGCACCACGAGACGTTCTAACACCGCATCCGTGTGCGGCGGAGTTCGCCGCACACTATCCGTCAACCCGCCAGCTTCCGGAACGTCTCCAGCACCGCATCGCCCTTGAACGGCTTGACGATCCAGCCCTTCACGCCAGCGGCCTTGCCGCGCTCCTTCATTGCGGGGCTGCTTTCGGTCGTCAGCATGATCACGTTGACGGTCTTGTTCGCGAGTTCGCCGCGGATTTTTTCGACCATCGTCAGGCCGTCCATGTTCGGCATGTTCACATCGCTGACGATCAGGCGGATATTCGAATCCGTCTTCAGCTTCGTAAGGCCATCCTTGCCGTCGATGGCAGTCGCGACGTCCAGACCGTTTTTCGCCAGAAAGCCCGCGACTTCATCGCGTACCGTGCTCGAATCGTCCACCACCAGAATCTTTGCCATAGCCATTCCCTTGCGTCACCGACGCGTTGTATCAAAACAGATCCAGTTCGCCGGACTCGACCAGATCGTCGACATCCACCGTGTTTTCAGAAAAATCTTCGGGTGACCAGCTCAGGTTGAACACGAAGCGCTGATCGATCGACACCGACTGTCCTCTCGCCGCGTCGCTCAATCGGTATTGAAACCGCAACTGCGGATTGTCCGAACCGAACGAGATATAGCGGTGCTTGTGATTGACGAGCAGAGGCACCTGCACCTGACTCGCTTCGCGACCGTTCCGCGCACCGAGGAACCGGTCCTTGAACGCACCCCAGATCAGATTCGTCAATTCGCCGAGCACGTTGTTCAGATCGCGAAAGCCTGCTTGCGTCGTGCCCCTGCCGGCATCCCGTGCCGCGCGATCGCGCTCGATCATGCCGAGCAGCGGTTCCTCTTCGGCCTGCATCAACATATAGCCGCGGCACCAGGTGCCTTCGAGCGGAATCAGGCTGAACACCTCGCCGAAGATGATGCGATCGCGCACGACGCTGGGCGTGTCGCGTTGCACGGTGACGCCGTCGAACAACGTCGCGAGCCTTGCATCAGTGATCTCGGCGATACCGCGCACGAGCGCGTTCGGAAAGTCGAGGCTGAAGATGTATTGATCCACGGCTTCACGCAGCGCCGTCAGATCGGCGCCATTGAAATGCGCGCACGCCGCGTTCTTCATAGGCTTCGGAAGCTGTTCGAGCGGCGCGTCGCCGCTCGAACGCAGGATCACCGGCAATTCGGGGCGCAAGGTATTGATCCGCACCGCAGTCGTTGCCGCGTGTTCGACCGATCCACCGTAGTTATCCGCCAGCAGAACGCCGCCGAGATCGATATTGGTGGCGAGTACCGAGCCGAGGCGGCTGCTGTCGCGCACCTTCAGTGCAATCAGGTTGTGCTCGTCGAAAAAGAGCTTCAGCGCTTGCGCGTGTGCCGGACTGTCGTCGAGCACGAGCATCTTGCTGACGGGCTTGCTGGTATTCATCGTGTTTCAGTCTGCGAATGCAGTGTTGCTAGAAAAGTTCGAGTTCGCCTTCGGCCTCATCGGCCGTCGCGAGTTCAGCCTTGAAATCGAGTGGCGCCTGCGCGCACACGCATAGCGTGACGCCCAGCCGGGCCGCACCGCCGATCGTCAGCTCGTACGCCCACACGTGATCGGGCCGCAATTCATCCAGATACTCGATACAGGTGCTGTTCAATTCATACGGCGTCGACATGCCGAGATCGGGGAAATGATCGACCAGTTGCTGGTTCATGTAGCCGCAGCACAGATTGCCGAGCTCCATCAGCGTTTCCGACAGCGAACGCGTCGTGTCGCCACTGGCGTAGTACGCGCGCGTTGCTTCATCCTTGCTGAAATGCAGCACGAACAGCAGCCGAAAGCCGATCGACGAGATCGTCAGCGCCATCGCGCAAGGGCCGGGCGGATGATCGCGATCCCACCTCGGCACCGCGCTGATCTCGCACGCATCACCCGGCGTCACGGGTAATCTCGCGCGAGCCGCGTGACAGAAGATGTCCGCGATGCTTTGCAACGCCAGATCGGTAATCACGCCGCGGCCTGCTCGAGCCTGGATTGAAACTGGGTCGCCAGCACTTCGACGCCGCCGAGCGACGCCGTGATCATCTTGCCGCCGGCCTGGATGTCCTGGAACGTCGCTGCGGTCGTCAGGTCGTTGCGATGCAGGCTCTCCTGATAGCTCTTCGACAGTTCCTGCGAGCGCGATGCGAGCGAGCGCACTTCACCCGCGACGATCGAAAAGCCGCGACCGGCGGTGCCGGCGCGCGCCGCTTCGATCGACGCATTCAGCGAAACGATCAGCACGTGCTGCACAATCGACGACAGCTCCTGGTTCTTCTTGTGCATGTCACGGTTCTGCGACATCAGCGAAATCATCTGCTCGTGCCAACGCTCGAACGTGGTAGTCAGCGTTTTCAGACGGGCCGCCTCGTGCGCGATCCGCGTCGCGTGCTGCAGCCATTCGTTGCTTCGCGCGCTCGCGGCGTCGAGGGACGCCTGCAACGCTTCGCGATTGCGCTCGCCCTGCTCGGCCTGCGCGCGCAGATCGGCGAGCAGCGCCTCCAGTGCGACGCGCTCACCGTTGGCCTGCTCGCCGACCAGGACCGCCGCGTCGAGTTGCCGTTCGAGGGCTCGCCGCGCGAGCGTGTCGACACGTTGCGCTTCTGCACTGACGCGAAGCTTCCGACGAAAAAAAATGCCCGTCGCGAGCGCGCAGACGATACCGCCAACGCCTGCGGCCACAAGATAACTTTCAAGCACGACCTGCTCCCATCGCATCGTTCAATCGATCAGGCCGTTAGCCTGCCACCTCATCCGCGTCACGCTCGCGCGCTGCCTCGACGGACGCATCGAGACTGTCCACCGCCCAGTCCTCGGGGAACGACACGACGGTCTGAAAGCGGCGATAGTCCGCGCCGCGACGATCGTCGGTGAAACGCAATTCGATGCGGCCATGCTCGCGCCGCACGAAATCGCGCACGGCATCCATGCCGACGCCGCGACCCGAAATCTCGCTGACGCTCTGCGCGGTCGAGAAACCGGAACGGAAGATCAGCTCGGCAATCGCTTCGTCGCTGAGCGCGGCATCGGCGTCGATCCAGCCGCGTTCGATCGCGGCCGCGCGGATCTTCGCGAGCGCGAGACCGCGGCCGTCGTCGCTGATGGTGATTTGCAGCGCGTGATGATCGACGCCCACTTCCAGCTCGATGACGCCGGCCGCGTCCTTGCCGTTCGCGATACGCTCGGCGGCAGGCTCGATGCCGTGGTCGACCGAATTGCGCAGCAGATGCGTGAACACATTGCGCAGCGTATGGCTGATCTCACTGCGCACGCGGTAGCCGTTGTTGTCGATGCTGACGACCGGCGCCTCCTTGCCGAGTTCGGCCGCCAGAGACGGCAGCGATTCGAGCACGCCGGCGAGCGCTTCGTAGATCGATTCGGTGCCCAACAGACGCAGCTCGCGCTGCAACGATTCGCGCATCGACACGAGTGCGTCACGGTCGGCCGGATCGGCGCTTTCGAGCAGGTCCAGCTGCTTCTGGATCAACTCGCGATCGACGATCAGATAGCGATCCATCGCGCTCTTCTGGCCGGGGCCCTTGCGGCCGAGGCTCACTTCGTTGATCGTCGCGTAGGTTTCGAGCGCGGCCTTCACGCGCTGCAGATCCTCGATCAGAAGCTTCTGGTCCCACGCTTCGCCGCTGTCCGCGCGGCGCAACGCGTCGTAACGCTGTTCGGTTTCGTGGACGACGCCGGTCAGATGCTGAAGGCTATACGTGCGCGCATTGCCCTTGACGGTGTGCATGTTGCGGAACAGTTCGGCGACGGCCTCGTGACTCGGCTCATGATGCTGACGAATGATCCGCTCGTTCTCGCTGATGAAGCCCGTCGCGCTTTCGACGAAATGATGGAACTTCTCCTGGCTCACCGCGAGAATCTCGCCGATCATTTCCAGCCGGCGCTTCTGTTCGCCGGCCTCGGCGGCGAGCGCGCGCAGTTCGGTCACGTCGCGCACGCACAGCATCAAACGCTGCACGACGTCGTGTTCGTCGGTAATGGCCGACCAGCTCAGGTCGAGCGTCTTCACGCGGCCATCGGCCATCGGCTTCGCGATCTCGTTGACGAGCAGGTGCTGATTGAACTCGAAGTTCATGCTGTCTTCACCGATACATGCGTGCAGCGCCGCTTCGATCTGCGAGAGCTCATCGCTGTTGATATCGGTGCCGCCGAACACGAGGTCGAGCAACGGACGGTCCGCAATCTCGCGTGTCTCGAAGATGGCCTCCAGATACGCGGAGTATTCCGGATGCACGACCACGCCTTCGACCACCGTCAGAATCCCCTGCTGCATGTTTTGCAGCATCGCCTGGATATCGGCGGTCTTCTGCTTCAACTGCAGCGAGCTTTGCTGGATCTTCTCGATCATGCCGTTGAACGCGACGATCGAATGACCGATCTCGTCCATGCGGCCAACCGGCACGCGGCGCGTGAAGTCCTGGCTCGCCGCGATCTCGCTCATCTCCACCTGCATGCGGCTCAGCGGCCGGGTGATCTGGCGATACAGCAGCGCGCTGATCAGCAGCAGCACGACGATGGCCGCGCCGGTCGCGGCGCCGATCGCCGTCGTCGTGGTGGCGAGCGCGCTGTTCAGGTCGTCGATCGCGGCGTCTTTCTGGCGGTTCTTTTCGATTCGCAGCGTCTCGACGATGCCTTCGAGTTCATCGCGGTACTGCGCGACGTTCGCGAACAGATACGCCTGCGCCAGCTCGTTTTTGCCGTCGGCCTTCATCTTCGCGGTGTCGTTGACCGCGTTGAAATAATTCGCGAGGCTGTCGCGCGCCTGGCTCACGAGGCCGGTTTGGGCCTGACCTTGCGCGGCCTTCGCCTGCACGTCGAGCGCCGCGTGCAGCGACGCTTCCTTGCTCTTCAGCAGGTCGCGAGCCTGCGCGACCATGTTCTCGTCAGGCGCATAGACGAGCGTCATCATCGCGAGCTGCACGTCCTTGAGCTGCGACACGAGGTCGGCCGACGCCAGCGCGCTCGGCACGACGCCCTGGGTGACCTGCCTGACGTTGGCTGCGCTGTTGCGAGTCTGAAGCACAGCGTATCCACCAATGGCGGATAGCGCGACAAGCATCAGAATGACGAGTAGCGTGATGCGGTGACGGATGGTCATCTGAGAATCCCCGAGGTCTGAAAATACAAGGTCCCCGCTTTGAGCGGGACGCCCGTGTGTTTTTGTACTTTCGGGCGCGGGGATTATCGTCGCGGATGTGTGACGTCAACGTGACGAAGTCGACGCCGGGCGACACGTTTGAGGGTTTTGAAAAATAACGTCGAAAAATGCGTGACCAAGGGCTGATCCGGGCTCAAGTTCGAAAGAAAAATGCCGTTATTGATAGCCTGTTTTTTTCGTTAGCCCTGCGGCGGCATGAACGCGAGGCCCGATCGCCACGATCCGGCCTCGCCTGTCGTTTCATTTCATCGAAGCGTCGCCGCTGCGCTTCAATGCAACGCGTCCCCCGCGATCGCTTCGGCATACACCGCCGCGACTCGCTTCGCGATCACCGCGTTATCGAAGTGCTCGCGCGCATAGCGGCGGCATGCATCCTCATCGGGCAGCTTTAGTGTGCCGTTCAGCGCGCCGGCGAGTCCCGCGGCGATCGCCGCTGCGCCGGTCTGCGGCAACACCAGATCGGGCGACAAGCCCGCCACCGCCTCAGGCAATCCGCCGACCGGCGTCACCAGCACCGGCGTACCCGACGCAAGCGATTCGACCGTGATGAGCCCGAAGCCTTCCAGCGCGACCGTCGGCACGACGCTGAGATTGGCCGCGCGATACAGCGCCGCCAAATGCTGGTCGGGCACGAAACCGAGCAGCTTCACGTTGTGTTCGAGCCCCGCGTCGTCGATGCGCGCCTGAAGCTCGCTTTCGAGCCGCCCCTTGCCCGCGATCAGCAGCAGTACGTCGGGCGCACTGCGTTTCACCAGCTTGACCGCATCGATCAGATCTTCGAGGCCCATGCGCCGCACCAGCCGCCGCACCGCCAGCACGATCGGCCGATCCTGCGGCAATTGCAGACGCAAACGCGCTTCGGCTTGCGTGATCGGCAGATTGAACTGCTCGACATCGACGCAGCCCGGCACCACGCGCACGCGCTCCGGCGAGATGCCGTAGCGCGCCGTCAGGATCTTGCCGAACGCGTCCGACAGTACGATCAGCCGCGACGAACGCGCATACACCGACTGCTCCAGATAACGCTTCGCGCGCTGGCCGAGCGAATCGGCGCCTTCGACGTGGCTCTCGTCGGCCCACGGCCCCTGAAAATGCGACACCTGCGGAATGCCGCGCGTCACGTCGAGGCCCGCAAACGTATAGAGCGCGAAGTGCGACGAAATCACGTCGGGCCGCGAGCTGCGGATTTCATGGCGCAACGCGCGGCGTGCCGCCATCAGCCGCAACGGCAGCGGTTGCGCGGCGGGTCCGAAGCCGTTGATCGCGCCACCGGTATCGGCCGCGACTTTCGGCGAGCCGGCGACGACGCCGCGCACCGCGACGCCCGCGCCGGGCAGCGCGCCGACCAGCGAGTAGTACATGCGGTCGAGGCCGCCCGCGCGTTCGGGAAACCAGTGCATCCCGATTTGCAGTGATTTGATTGAGCCAGTCGTCATGATGGTGTACCCCTGTGTGTTGCTTGCGGTGAGTTGCGATGTCCTGGCGTGGATGGCGCGGTTCGCGCGCTCATTCCACGCTCTTCTGTCCGGCGAGATGGTTCAGCGTCAGCGCATCGTTCTGCGCGACAACCGTCGCTTCGGTCTGGCTACGCCGGCGGTTTTCCTGCTGCCCGGCCAGTTGCCGGTACAGCGCGATGTATTGCGCGGCCATGCGCGCCCAGCCGAAGCCGGTTGCGAGCTCGCTCGCGGCTTGGCCCATCGCGCGGCGCGCGGTGTCGTCGCCGGCCAGTTGCGCGACCGCGCGAGCGAGCGCCTGCGGGTCGTCGGGATCGTCGAGCACGATGCCGCACTCGGGCGTGATGATCTCGGCGCCGCCGGCGGTGCGCGCGGTTACGACGGGCAGGCCTGCGGCCATCGCTTCGAGCAGCGACAGGCTCATCGCTTCGTAGCGCGATGGAAACACGAACGCGTCGACCGAATGCATCAGCACCGGCATCTCCTTCACGAGCCCGAGAAAATGCACGCGATGCGCGATGCCGAGCGCCTTCGCCTCGTCCGGGTACGGGCTGCCAGGCAGAAAGCCGGCCACCGCGATCTGCACATGCTCGGGCAGATGCTTCAACGCGGCGAGCACGGTGCCGAGATTCTTGCGCGGGGTGCGCAGATCGCCGACGAACAGCAGCAGGAACGCATCGTCCGGTAAGCGGAACTTCGCGCGATCGCCGCTCGCCGCCGCGAAGCCCTGCGTGTCGACGCCGTTGTAGATCACGTCCACGCGGTTGCGCGGCGTGAGGCCGATCGCGCGGATTTCGTCGGCGACCTTCTGCGACACCGCGGTGATCACCTTCGAGCGCCGGTAGGCCCAGCGTTCGAGCAGTGCGTTGCAGCGCGTATAGACCGACTGGTACGCGGACCACACGCCCTTCGTCAAACCGAACGGGTAGTACTTGCTCGCGAACCAGCCGCTATGCACGAAATGCGAGGTATTGACGTCGGCGCGCATCCAGGTGATGAAGCCGTTCACGTGCAGCACGTCGTAGTCGCGCCGATGCGCGCGCAGCCACAGCGCGCTCTTCAGCGCGAACACCTGCTGGCGCAGCAGATTGGTCGGCCACCAGCGGCCGATCTTCACCGGCGCCCAGCGCACGTTCGGATGCGCGAGCAGCTCGGGCGCCACGTGCGACGCGACCAGCGTCACGCGGATGTTCTCGTCGAGCGCCGCGCGTGCGATCTCGTGATTGACGCGCCCCTGGCCGTCGTTATGACGCACTACGTGCGTGACTATGGCGACTCTCAATCCGTGCCTCCGTGGAGAAATTGCGTGCGTGCGCGGTTCATTTTTTCGTAGTGAACCGCGGAAAGAATCGAAAAAGCGCCCATGAAGAGCAGCAGGCCGCCCGTGCCGACCAGCGAGTTCGTGAACACGAGCATCGCGAAGGTCGCCAGACACAGGCTCAGGCACGCGGAGACGAACTTGTCGTCGCGCAGCCTGAACGACGCGAGCACCGCGCGCGTCAGCAGCCACACGATGCCGGACATGTACAGCAAGGTGCCGGGCCAGCCGAGCACGAACGGAATGTTCATCACGCCGCTGTCGAAGTTGCCGTACTGGCCGAGCTGGCCGCCGTCGTTGGAAAGCTTCGTCGAGGTGCCGGTCGCGCCCATGCCCTCGCCGGACACGTCGGTAAACGCGGTCTTCGCGAAGCTCGCGTAGAACTCGTTACGCGCCGCGTAGCTCTGGTCGTCGTGCAGATTGACGATCGTGTTCAGGCGCGCCTGCATCCGTTCGGCCACCGGACCGACCGCGAGCAGCGGCACGCAGAAGCCGGCGAGCAGCACCGCGCTCGCGACGATGCGCACGCGCACCTTGTTGTTCGACTTCACCAGCTGGATCAACAGCGCGATGACCCAGCCGCCCCACGTCGAGCGCACGAGGCTCAACGCGAACGAGAAGAAGCCGAGCCCGGCGGCGATCCAACGCACGCGGTGCTGCGCGGCCATCACGAAGACCATCGCGCCCATCATCGCGAACGCGAACGGGCCCGACGAATTCATCGTGCTGAACACGCGCACGCCCATCGGCACCGGGTCGCCCTGCGAGTTCATCTGCGAGCCGAGCATCCACAGCACGTCCCATGGCGGCATGATGAAGAACTGGATCAGGCCGTAGCCGCCCATCACCAGCATGCCCCAGATGAACGTGTTGATGATCGTGTCGCGGTACTGCGGATACTGGCGCGTGTGCGCCATGATGTGAAAGCCGATCAGGATCGGATAAAGCCAGTTCGCGAGGTCGTAGGTGGCCGCGAGCGGGCCGCTCGACATCACGCCGATCAGGAACGCGTAGACGAGGCCGAGCAGGATCAGCAGCACCGGCAAACCACGGCGCTGCGCGAGCAGCCGGTAATAGCGCAACAGCGACAGGCCGCTGATCATCGTGACGGCGAGCGGCGCGACCTGGATCAGACTCGTCGGCGTGAACGCGCCCTTCGACCAGTCGGCGAGACGCCGCACTTCGGGGCTCAGAAACCACAGCCACCACATGAAGCCGATATAGCGCGCCGGGCTCTTGAAGTAGAGCCACAGGCCCGTCAGGATCGCGAGCACCGGAAACGCGAGCGTCAGCACCGTGCCCTGATGTGCGACGATCAGCACCGCGGTGATCAGCCACAGCAACAGCGGCGGCAGCCATTCCCGCCTTGCGCCGGACAGCAGCCCGCTCGCGCTGGTCTTCGCGGCGCCGGCGTTGGCCGCGCCTGCCGGCGGTATTGGGTTCGCGCGCGGAATCGTCGACATCGCTTAGAGGCCTCCGCGCGATTCGCGCGCGGGTGCGGCGCGTTGCTCGTGCGTGGCCGCGGCCGTGTGCGCGCTCGCCTGCCCGCGCGCGCTCAGCATCTCGCGCGTGATCCGCACGTGCTGCATCGCGTAGTGCTGGGTGGTCAGATCGCGCGCGAGCAGACCGGCCGCGGCTGCCTGCGCCTGGCGCAACGCCTCGGCGGGCTCGGCGGCGAGCCGGTCGACCGCGGCGCGCAGCGCCTCTGGAATGAACGGCGGCACGTAGGCGGCTTCGTCGGCGGGAAAATAGTCGCGCAGCGCGCCGACGTCGGTCGCGACCATCGGCTTGCCGACCGCCGCCGCTTCGAGCATCACGGTGATGCCCGACGCGTGCGAGTTGGGCCGCAGCGGCACGACGATCACGTCGGCCCAGTCGTACAGCTCGTGCTGCTTCCTGATGCCAGAAAACAGCGCGATTTCGACGTTCGACGCGCGCAGCGACGCGGGAATACGCCGCCGCGTCGCGAGCTTCACCGTGTAGCGCGGATCGTTGCCGAACGCCTTGATCAGCGTCTCCCAGTCACGGTCGCGATCGTTGCCGATCGCCGCGATGCGCAGCGGTGTACGCGGCGTCCACTGCGTCGGCGGGTTGACCGGGAAGTCGCGTGTATTGAGGCCGTAAAGCAGCGGCGTCGCGTCGCGGTGGAAATAGTCCTGACACAGCTCGGCGTTTTCGCTCGCGAGCGTGGTCAGCCGGTCCGCGCGCGTCATCAGCTTGCGATACAGCCAGCTGCGCACGATGCCGTACGACGGCCACTTGTCGAGCAGCCACACGCTTTGCGCGAGCAGCAGCGGCGACGCGCCGGGCCCCGCCTTGCGGCCGCACAGCAGCAGCATCAGCGCGGCGGACAGCCACTCCTGCTCGGTATGCGTCCAGATCACGTCCGAGCGCAGCATCTGCGCGCGATTGCGCCACGTATGGATGAAATCGAAACCGAGCGCGGCCTTCAGCGCGCGCCGCACGAGCCGCACGGGCCGGCTTTCGCGCGCGTCTTGCGAATAGGTCAGCGCGAATGCTTCGGACTCCGCGTGGTGATAACCGTACAGGCAGCCGATGTCGTCGCCCTTGCGATAAAAGCGCGGATCGGCGCCGTAAAACAGATGAACGTGAACCTTGGTGCTCATGCGGACACTCCGCTCTTCGACAGCGCGCGCCGCGCCTCATGGGCGCCCGCGCGCACCTCGCGCCAGCGCGACAGCCGCAATTGCGCCTGTTTCGACAGCAGCGCGAGCGCCGCATGCGTGAGGCCCGGATAAAGCCGTGTGCCGACCAGCGTCCACCACCACCACGCGGCTTCGCGGCGCAGCGGCGGCAACTGGTCGCGCAGGATCAGATGGAAGTTGAACGCGGCATTGCGCAGCGCGGCCATCGTCTGTGCGTCGCGCTTGTCGTCGTCGAAACGTTCGGCGGGGAAATGATCGACGGCAACCTGCGGGTCGTAGACGAGCTTCCAGCCCGCGTTCTTTACCGCGAGGCTGAACGCCATGTCGTTGTGCACCTGCGCGCCCGCGCCGCGCAGACGCGCGTCGAAGCGGATCGTGCGCACCGCGTCGCGCCGGTAGCTCATGTTGGCGCCCTTCAGGATGTCGACTTCGCGCGCGGCGCCGACCCCCAGGTGATGATTGCCGATGATCTTGCCGCGCGCGGTCACCTTGCCGACCAGCGGCCGCTCGCCGTCGAGCACGCGGCCTTTTTCGTGCACCCAATCGCGGCCGCCCAAGGCGCCCAGGCGCGCATCGGCTTCGAACGCGGCGGCGATGCGCTCGACCCAGTCGCGGCGCGGCGCGGCGTCGTCGTCGGTGATCGCGATCACGTCGCCGCTGGCGGCATCGAGCCCGCGATTGAGCGCCGCGACCTGGCCGGGTATGTCCACCGGTGCGATCACCAGCGGCAGGCGGCCGCGCGTGAACGGATCGCGCAGGCATGCATGGGTCGCGTCGTCGTCGACGCGTGCGACCACGATCACTTCGTCGGGCGCGCGCGATTGCCGCTCGAGCGCCGCGAGGCAGCGCGCGAGATCGGCCGGGCGGCGATAAGTCGGTACCAGTACCGTCAGTTTCATCGTGATGTCCTCGGTTCCTGTTGGGCAGAAGTCGGCGCTGGAGTCCGCTGCGCGCGTCACGTGCTCAGGTATTCCTGGGTCGCCGCGTAGCCGCGGTCGTAGCCGACCCGCGAGCGCGCCGGCATGCCGTTGAAGATGCCGCCCTGCACGTGCACGCCCGCCGCGCGCAGGCGCTTCAGCGCATCGGCCAGCTCGATCTCGCTGTGCATGCCCGAGCGCATCACGAAGAACGTCGAGCCCGCATACGCGCCGATGATCGACGCATCGGTCACCGCGAGCACCGGCGGCGTGTCGATCAGGATCACGTCGTAGCGCTTCGCGAGGCCGTCGAGGTACTGCGGCAGACGCGGCGACATCAGCAGCTCGGACGGATTCGGCGGACGGCGGCCGCACGAAATGAAGCTCAAGCCCTCGACATTCGAAGGGCGAATCGCCTCTTCCAGCGAAATCTGGCCGCTCAGCAACTCGGACAGGCCGTTTTCCTGCACGCCGCCGATCTGACGTTCGAGCGCGCCGCGCCGCATGTCGCCGTCGATCAGCAGCACGCGCTTGCCCGAATGCGCGAGCAGCATCGCGAGGTTCACGCTGAGGAAGCTCTTGCCGACGCCGGCCATCGGGCCCGTCAGCATCACGATGCGGTTGCGCGCGTCCATCAGCGTGAACTGCATCGCGGTGCGCAGGCTGCGCAGACTTTCGATCGTCACGTCCTTCGGCCGCGCATTCGCGAGCACCGGACGCAGCCGTTCGCCGCCGCGCGCATAGCTGCTTTCGAGCTGCACCTGCTCGGCGCTCTGCGGCACGAGGCCGAACACCGGCAGATGGAACGCGCGCTCGACGTGATCGGGGTCGTCGATGCCCTTGAACAGATTGCGGCGCAGGAACACGAAACCGGTGCCCGCGATCAGCCCGAGAATCACCGCCGCCGACATGATCAGCATCTTCTTCGGCTTGACCGGCGCGCCGGGGCGCAGCGCCGCGTCGACGATATGCACGTTGCCGCCCGTGCCCGCCTTTTGCACCGACAGTTCCTGCACGCGATTGAGCAGCAGCACGTAGATGTCTTCGGCGACCTTGGCATCGCGCTGCAACTGCACGGCCTTCACTTCGGTGGCCGGCAGATCGCGGAAACGGTCCGCGTATTTGGTGCGCTGCGCCTGCAGCTCGGCCATCTGCTGACGCGCGGCGACGAGCGTCGGATGGTCGTCGCCGTAGCGCTCGGCGAGCTGCGTCATTTGCAGACGCAACGCGGCGATCTGCTGCTCGTACTGCACGCTGCCTTCGAGGTAGACCTTCGCCTCTTCGCTCGCGTTGATCGAGCCGGACTGACGTTGATAGGCGGTCAGCGCGGCTTCCGCGCGTTCGAGGTCGGCCTTCAGGCGCGGCTCCTCGCTCTTCAGGAAGTCGAGCATCTTGCTCGCGTCGGCCTGCTTGTTCGACACGTGCTGCCGAAGATACGACTGCGCGAGCGCATTGGCGACCAGCGCCGCATGCTGCGGACTCTTGTCCTCCAGCGAGATCTGGATCACGCCGGTCTGCTTGCCCTGCTCCTGCACCGCGATCGCCGACTGGAACGCGGTGATCGCGTCGAGATCGTTCGAGCGCACGATGGTGAACTCCTGCCCGGGGCGCGCGACCAGCTTGTTGACGACCATCGTCACGCCGCCGCCCTGCGCCTGCTGACCGACCTCGCCGCGCAGCAGCAGCGAGCCGTTCGGCGCGAACAGCTCATAGTGCTGCGCGTCGATCACGCGCAGCAGCAGCTTCTCGCCTTCGAGCGACGGCGTCACGTCGATCGAATCGACGTCGACGTTTTCACCGCCCCATGCGTATGACGTGAGCCCGAGCCACGCACGCGCGGGCTGGCCCGGCGTCGCGAGGCGCGCGGCGATGTTGCCGAGCAGCGGGACCGTCTTCGGCGTCACGCTGAAGTTCAGCTTCAGCTGCTGCACGACCGGGGCGACCACGCCACGGCTCTTGATGATTTCGATCTCGGCGTCGGTCGGCAGCGACGTCGAGCCGCTGGTGATCGCGGCGCCGGTCTGCGTTTGCGTGAGCGCCTGCGACATGCTGTCGGACGGCTCGACGCGTACATGCGCATCGGCCGAATACGTCGGCTTGGCGAGGTAGCAGTAGGCGAGCGCCATCGTGACGATAATCGCGGTGATCGCGAGCAGCCACCAGATGTCGTCCAGGATCACCTGCACCAGTTGTCCGAGGACGACGTCTTCTTCTTCGGTCTTGATCGGACCAGCCATGTGTGGAGAGAGTTGATTGCTCACTGTTCCATCCCGTGTCGTTGGCTTCGGCTTTCGCGTCAGCGGTACTTCTGCTTTCGTTGCGCGTCCCGCGCCGGCCTCTACAACAGCGGCGCGGGACGTTACAGCCCAAACGTTCAGCGCGTCAGCTGCTTCAGATAGAACAGCGTTTGCACGCTCGGCAGCACCTGCTGCAACACGCGGTTGAACGTGGTCGACGCGGCAGTGCCCACGTACACGACGTCGAGCGGCTGCAACTGGAACTGCGAGGACAGCATGATCGAGTCCGGCTGCGTCATATCGAGGCGGAACACCTCGGGCGTGGTCGGATGCTCGCGCATGCCGCGCATCACGAAGATCTGGCGCGGATTGGCGTCGGTGTTCAGGATGCCGCCGCCCTGCGTGAGCGCATCGGCGATCGTCATGCGGCCGCGGATGATCGGCACCTGGATCGGCGTCTTCACTTCGCCCATCACGAAGATGCGGCTGTCGGTGCGGTCCGGCACGTTGACCACGTCGCCGTTCTGCAGCATCACGTCCTGCGTGGTGTCGCCCTGATCGAGCATGCGATCGGCGTTGAGCACGTAGAGCTTGTGGTTGCGCGTGAGGCGCACGCGCTGGATGTCGGCGTCCGGGTTCGTGCCGCCCGAGCGCGTGATCGCGTCGACCAGCGTCAGCGGCACGTCGCTGACCGCGAGCGGTCCCGGCTGCTTCACTTCGCCGGTGACCTGCACCTTCTGGCTGCGATACGACAGCACGCGCACGTCGACCTGCGGATTGCGGATATAAGGCACGAGGCGCGCGGCAAGCTGATCGCGCAGCTGCGTGGTGGTCTTGCCCGCGGCCTGGATGCGGCCGACGAACGGGAAAAAAATCGTGCCGTCGGCGGCGACGGTCTGGCCGTACGGGTCGGCCTGGCCCGGCAACGCGGCCGTATACGGCTGCTGCAACGCGCCCGCGATCGTCTGCGTAGTGTTGCCGCCCGAGGACAAGGTGCTGCCCTGCGGCGTGGTCAGCTCAGGGTGATCCCACACGGTGATGCCGAGAATGTCCTGCGGCGCGAGGTGATACACGTACAGCGACGGATCGGACAGCGCCGACGGCGGCAACGGCTCGGTTTTCGCGGCGGCGGCTTGCGCCTGCGCCATGATCAGGTTCGCGTCGATCAGATGGACCGGATAGGTTTCGCTCGGCGCCTGATCGTTGTCCTTGAGCCGCGACGTGTCGAGATAGTTGCCCGGTGCGGTCGCGCAGGCCGACAGAAAAGACGTCAGCAGAAGTGAGGCGGCGAGCTTCGTGCGCAAGCTCGCGAATGAGTTTTCGATGCGGGGTTTCTTCAGCATATTTTTTTCAGCCATCCCATGACCAGATGTTCGATGAGCACGAGACTCTCCCTGTATTCGTCTTCCGCGCCGCCGTGCGGATCGGCGACGTCCGAATCGGCTTCCCACTTGCCGAGCGGATAGACCTTGCCGCGCGCGGACGGATCGAGCGCTTCGACCTTGCTCACCTGCGCGCGCTCGCTCACCAGCACGAGATCGGCCGCGCGCACGAGCGACCGGTCGAGACGCCGCGCGTGATGCAGGCCGGCCGCGACGCCGCGCTCTTCGAGCAGGCGCCGCATCACCGGGTCCATGCCGTGGCCGTTCACCGCGCGAATGCCCGCCGAATGAAACGCGATCGGCGCGGCGCCCGGGCGCGGCGCGCGCGCCTGGCGCGCCTTGAACAGCATCTCGGCGGCGGGCGAGCGGCACACGTTGGCGTGGCACACGATCAGCACGTTGGCGAACATGGCGGGTTTCCTCGCGCGGCAATCGCAGTGGCCTCAGCGGCCGAAGGTTTCCGCCGCGGCGATGCCCGCCGCGTGCATCGCGCTGTTCGCGCCGACGCGCGCCGGCGCATTGCGCAACGCGTGCCGCCGGCCGATCGCGTGATACTCGATGCCGAGTTCGAGCAGCACGTCCGGCTCGTACAGATTGCGGCCATCGAAAATCAGTGGCGTCTTCAGCATGCGTTTCAGCGCATCGAAATCAGGGCTCTTGAAGACTTTCCATTCGGTCAGGATCACGAGTGCATCGACGCCGCTCGCCGCTTCCATCTCTTCGTTCACGAACGAAAGGCGCGCATGCTGCTGCGGCACGTCCTTCAGATCGAGCGCGAGCACGCGCTTCGCTTCGTCGATCGACACCGGGTCGTAGGCCTTCACGCGCGCGCCGCGACGCAGCAGTTCTGCGATCAGCTCGCGGCTCGGCGCCGCGCGCATGTCGTCGGTGTTCGGCTTGAACGCGAGCCCCCACACGCCGAACGTGCGGTCCGACAGATCCTCGCCGAGACGCGCGACGATCTTCTGCGCGAGGATCTGCTTCTGCGCGTCGTTGACCGCTTCCACCGCTTCGAGAATGCGCAGGTTCGCGTTGTGATCGGCGGCGGTGCGGATCAGCGCCTGCACGTCCTTCGGAAAGCACGAGCCGCCATAGCCGCAGCCCGCGTACAGGAAGTCGTAGCCGATGCGCGGATCGGAACCGATGCCGCGGCGCACCGCCTCGATATCCGCGCCGACGCGATCGGCCAGATTCGCGAGCTCGTTCATGTACGAGATGCGCGTCGCGAGCATCGCGTTGGCCGCGTACTTGGTGAACTCGGCGGAACGCACGTCCATGTACAGCGTGCGTTCGCGATTGCGGTTGAACGGCGCATACAGGCGCTTCATCAGTTCGCGCGCCTTTTCGCCGGGCACGTCGTCGTCGCAGCCGAGCACGATGCGATCGGGCCGCGTGAAGTCTTCGACGGCCGCGCCCTCCTTCAGGAACTCCGGATTCGACACGACCGAGAACATCTGCTCGACGCCGCGCGCGGCCAGCTCGGCGGTGACCACTTCGCGCACGCGCGACGCGGTGCCGACCGGCACCGTCGATTTGTCGACGATCACCTTGAAGCCGTTCATATGGCGGCCGATGTTGCGGGCGGCGGCGAGCACGTACTGCAAGTCCGCCGAACCGTCTTCGTCGGCCGGCGTGCCGACCGCGATGAACTGGATGTCGCCGTGCGCGACCGCTGCCTCGACGTCGGTGGAAAACGTCAGGCGCTTCGCGCGGCGATTGCGCGCGATGATTTCCTGCAGACCCGGTTCGTGGATCGGCACCCCGCCGTTGTTGAGCACGTCGATCTTGCGCGCGTCGACGTCGAGACAGAACACGTCGTGGCCGATGTCGGCCAGACACGCGCCGGTCACGAGGCCGACATAGCCGCTACCGATGATCGTCAGGTTCATGGATTGCACCTCGATAAATAGAGTTGATTCAGAAACGCGCTCGCGCGATGCGTGGCATCGGCACGGCCCGGCGCGTCACGTTCAATAGGCGTTGCTGCCCGCGAAGCCTTTCCACAGCGTCAGCACGACGATCTTGATGTCGAGCCAGAAGGTCCAGTGCTGCATGTAGTACAGATCGAGCTTCACGCGGCCCATCATCTTTTCGATGCGGTCGGTTTCGCCGCGATAACCGTTGATCTGCGCCCAGCCGGTGATGCCCGGCTTGATCCGGTAGCGGTGCATATAGCCCTTCACCAGATCCTTGTAGATGTCGTCGTGCTCGAGCGCATGGGGACGCGGACCGACCACCGACATCTCGCCGCGCAGCACGTTGATGAACTGCGGCAGCTCGTCGAGGCTGGTGCGGCGCAGGAACGCGCCGACCGCGGTGATGCGCGGATCGCGCCGCGTCGCCTGGGTGATCTGGCCGGCCGCTTCCTTGTGGACCTTCATCGAGCGGAACTTGAAGATCTCGAACTCGCGGCCGTCGATCCCCTTGCGCCGCTGGCGGAAAAACACCGGCCCGGGCGAGCTGAGCTTCACCATCAGCGCGATCACGAGCATCAGCGGCGACAGCGCGAGCAACGCGGCGAGCGCGAACAGGCTGTCGAATACGCGCTTGGGCAGCACGCGCAGATCGGTGATCGGCGAGGCGGCCAGATTGATTGCGGGTACGCCGAGCAGCTCGACCATCGGCTGATTGAACAGCGTCAGGCTGCCGACGTCGGGGATGAAGCGGATGTTCACGAAGTCGTTGCGCAGATCCATCACGAAGCGATGGATCGCCTTCTCCTTCGAGATCGGCAGCGCGAGCCACAGCTCGCGGATCGCGCGCTGGCGCACCAGCTCGATCATGCGCTGATAGTCGCGCTCGACCGGCACGCCCGCGACCGCGTGCGCCGTGTCCGGGTCGTCGTACGGATTGATGGTGCCGTCCTCGTCGAACACGACGACGGGCGTGAAGCCGGCTTCAGGGCGGCCGCGCATCTGTTCGATCAGGAAACGGCCGTACGGCGCGCCGCCGACGATCGCGACCGCGCGCTGATTGAAGCCCTCGCGGCGCAGCCCGCGCAGGATCGAATAGACGATCACCTTGGTGACGACCAGCAGCACGATCGACGCGAGCGCCCAGTACACGAGCCACAGCCGCGACAGGCTGTCGGCGCGGTGCACGCTGAAGCTGATCAGCACGCCGGTCACTTCGACCATCAGCCAGCCGCCGGTGACGCGCGACAGCAGATCGTAGAGCGGCTTGCCGCGCCACGACTGATAGATGCCGAGCGCCGGAAAGAACACCACCACGAGCAGGCAGCCGAATGCGAGCGACACGCTTTGCATATCGTCGAGCCATACCACTCTGCCGCTGTGCACGGCCGCCGCCACCATCGCGGCGAGCGCGACCATGGCTATGTCGATGATTCTCGCTAGAACGCTCAGCATGCGCCGCCCCTCTGTTCGTCAGTCAAGTGCGATCCGTCGGTTGGTTGAATTGGGTGTTGCATGGGGTTTCACCGTTGCGCTTTTTATTTCCCATTTGCCTCGCGGCTGAATGGCACTGAATGCGCCTGAATTGACCAGGACGGAAAAGCCAAGGCCGAATGAGTGAATACCCTTGTACATACCTCAATAAAGCGGTATTAAAATTCGCGCGACAAGACCGCAAAAAATCTCAAATTGTATCGGTCAAAATTTCGAATTTTTTTATGCATTTTGTGCGGTAATTGTTGCCGCAATGCGGCTCGACGGAGGTTTCCGGGCAACTCACTTGAGCCTTTTCCGCCGAAGCTCGCGCTTTCCAAACAGTTCTGCCGGTGACGACCGGCGCCATCGGTGCTGTCATTCTTGCGCATCATTAAGCGAAAAAAATACCTGCCGGTTTTTTTCCGGTAATTTTTATTTTTTAATCAATCGATGCGATATTTTTTCACGCATTCCGAATAAATCCGCCGCAGGCTTTATCCGAATTGTATTTAACGCGCTTTTATTGATTCGCGACTTCGTGATAAAACTCGACGCATTCATCCAGCCTCGAGGAGAGTTCACCATGACAGCTCCGGCCCCGGTCACGCCCGCCGGCACCCGGCCTTCCCCCGCCGCTTCGTCCACGCCCTCAACCGCGACCAGCGTCAAGCTCAAGGTTCATCCCGTGATTCTCGCGGGCGGCTCGGGCACGCGGCTATGGCCGATGTCGCGCGAGCAGCATCCGAAGCAGTTGATTGGCCTGCTCGGCGACGAGTCGCTGCTGCAATCGACGACCCGCCGTCTCGATGGGCTCGAAGCCGGCTATCCGCTCGCCGGCCAGCTCGTGGTCGTCGCCAACGAAGAACAGCGCTTCACGACGGCCGAACAGTTGCGCACGGGCGGCAAGCCGAGCCGGCTGATACTCGAACCGGTGGGCCGTGACACCGCGCCCGCGTTGACGGTGGCCGCGTTGTCCGTCGCTGCGCAGGACGAAGACGGCATCATGGTCGTGATGCCCGCCGATCACGCGGTCACCGACAGCGCAGGCTTTCACGCGGCGGTCGCCGCCGGCGTTCAGCATGCGGCGGCCGGGCAAATCGTGACTATGGGGATCGTGCCGACGCGCGCGGAAACCGGCTACGGCTATATCCGCATCGGCGCGCCGCTCGGCTCTAACGATGTGCAGGATGCCGCGCAGACCGAAGGATCGGCGCGCCTCGTCGCGCATCGCCTCGACCGCTTCGTCGAAAAGCCGCATCTGGAACTCGCGCGGCGCTACGTCGAATCACGCGAATACTGGTGGAACAGCGGTATTTTCATCGTGCGCGCATCGACGTGGCTCAAAGCGATTCGCCATTTTCAGCCGGCCATTTACGAAGCATGCGAAGCGGCCTTCAC
The DNA here is from genome assembly GCF_009362785.1 of Paraburkholderia atlantica. Taxonomy (GTDB): domain Bacteria; phylum Pseudomonadota; class Gammaproteobacteria; order Burkholderiales; family Burkholderiaceae; genus Paraburkholderia; species Paraburkholderia atlantica. The sequence goes on along the minus strand of NZ_WHNQ01000006.1, from coordinate 242,449 downwards.
GGGCAGCACGGCGGACGGCGACTTCTTCCGGCTGCAACGCGATGCGTTCGGCGCGTCGCCGTCGAATTCGATCGACTATGCGGTGATGGAAAAGCTGGGCGCCGATCAGAGCATCGCGTCGGGCGTGGTCGTGCCGCTGATGGCCGGCTGGTCCGACGTCGGTTCGTGGGACGCGATCTGGGACATCTCCGAGAAGGACGCCGATCGCAATGTGAGCCGCGGCCGCGTGATGTTCGAAGGTGCGAACTCGACGTTCGCGCATTCGGAAGGACGGCTGATTGCCTGCGTCGGCACGCAGGATCTCGTCGTCGTCGAGACCGCCGATGCGATACTCGTCGCCGACAAATCACGCGTGCAGGACGTCAAGAAGATCGTCAACCGGATTCGTGAGGATGGCGGGCTCGAAGCGGCCAATCATCGCAAGGTGCATCGGCCGTGGGGCAACTACGATTCCGTCGACACCGGCGAGCGCTTCCAGGTCAAGCGGATCGTCGTGAAGCCGGGCGCGCGGTTGTCATTGCAGATGCATCATCATCGCGCGGAGCACTGGATCGTCGTGCGCGGCACCGCGCTCGTCACGCGCGGCGACGAGCGCTTTATCGTGTCCGAAAACGAGTCGGCCTATATTCCGCTCGGCGTCACGCATCGCCTCGAAAACCCGGGCAAGATGCCGCTCGAAATGATCGAGGTGCAGTCCGGTTCGTACCTGGGTGAAGACGATATCGTCCGCTTCGACGATACGTACGGACGGCAATGACCTGCGACCGGCCGCAATGACGAGGCGGGACCCTGCGGCGGCGAAAAGCGGCCGCAGGGTCCGCCGGGCTCATCCCACGTACGAGATGAGTTCTTTGTAGGTCGCCGAAAAGCGCTCCACAGTGCCGCTGTCGGTCGTCACCGTGGGCGTGCTTGCGACGCCCGCGCTCCCGGTGTCCGACGGATAGCGGCGCAACGGCCCGCGCAATGCATTCAGTGATGGCTTCAGCGGCCCGTGCAACGGCGCGCCGTGATTTGACGCGTGATTCGCGAGGCCATCGATCGACGCCGGTTCCGGCACATGACGCAGGCCCGACAACGAACGGGTCGCGGAGCGCTGCGCAGGGTTGCCCGACGCGTGTGCCGACGCGGGTTCGGCGGCGCTTGCATCGGTCATCGTGGCGGCTGCCGCGTCGGTGGCGCATTCGCGATCGATCCACTGACGCGCCCAGTCGAGCGCGAATTGCTGCGCGTGCTGCGCATCCTCGAAGCGCGGGCCGACGAGGCCGGAGCGCTCGACACGCTTGCCGTCCCTGATGATCTCCGCCCACCCGCGATACATCGCATTCGGCACTTCCTCGACCACCACGTAGATCAGATAACCGCGCGAGTCGGTGACCTGCATGCCGCGCGGCGCGAGGCCCATCGTCAGCGACGGGCGCGGCTCGTCGGCCGCGACGGTCTCGGCCGTGTCGAATGCAGGCGGTTCGACGTGCGCCTCCGCCGATGTCGCCAACGCGGATGTCGCCACCGGGGCCGCCGGCACTGCCGCTGGCGCGAGCCCCGACAATTGCCGCGTGATGTCGCCGATCGGATCGGCCGTGCGCCATTGGCTCAACGCACTCGCGACGCCGGGCGCCTGCCACGACTCGGGGCTCTTCCACGACACGCCGCGCAGACTATCGTCTTCGCGCGGGCTCGGGGTTTGCGCCACCGGTGCCGCGGGTCTGGCTGTAGCGGGCGGCGCCGGTTGGGGAATGTACGCGAAGGTGCGGCCGCTCTGCGACAGCAGGCGGACCATCTCCAGCAGTGTGCCGTTCAGTTGCCACTCTTCGAAGCGGCGACGGCACGTGGGACCGGACGGATAGCGGCCCGGCAGCTTCGACCACGGCTCACCCGTGGTCATGATCCACAGCACCGCATTCGTCACGATGCGCGGTTCGGCGCGCGGCCGGCCGCGCCTGTTCAGACGGACGGCCGGCTCGTCGGAGACGAGGGGCGCGAGCAGCGCCCATTCGTCGTTGTTTAGCTCATCGAAAAACATTGGATTTTCTCCACGCGGCCTGGCCTGGCCGCGGCGTTGGGCCTGCCACGGATTCTCAGCGTTCACGACCCGTGTGCGGCCCTCGGTTGCACAAATTTGTTTTGTTCGTTCGGCTCGCTGGAGCAGTCCGCCCATGCGTGGTGCGGCTCTTCCCTATTGCGAAGCACAAAACGCGGTCTCACTCGTGCACGGGAAAATTTGTGCACGAAGCATACCACCTCATTCTTTGCATGAGTACAGTTGAGACAAGTGTTACCGATAGAAACAATCTTGTCTGTTTCGCTGCGTCGATTCTCGTATTGCCGTAACAGAAGCCACTGCTTATCCAGCATTGAATCGGTGTATTGCAAAGCACAATACCGCATTGCCGAACCGAATGCGCTTTTAGAAATGCAATTGCCGATCCAGCATGCATTTCTATGCCATTTGATGTTTGATTTGATCAGCGGTGTCGAGCGTCGGCGACAGAACAGCGACGCGCACGCGCGGTGACATAGAGGCAATGGGAGGCGCGCACGCGGCCGCTGCGCATGCGCGGAGTTCGACCCGACACGAAAGACGTCGAAGTCGCTTCGAGCGACGCTACGGGCGCACTGGTTTCGATGCCTGCTCGCCGACCACGGTGGTCCATTCGCGCACGCGCCAGCGCGTGACGAGTCCGGATAGCACGTACGGATCGGCCTTTGCAAAGGCTTCCGCGACTGCCGGCGAGGTGCCGGTGAAGAGCAGCACCGCACCGTCCGTCGGCTCGGTGAGTGCGCCGGCCAGCAGCAGTTCGCCCCGTTCGGCGGCGGCCCAAGCGAGTTTCAGATGCGCGTCGCGGTACTCGCCGCGTCGCGCCAGATAGTCGGGCACCAGTTCGTACATCAACAGGTAGTGCATCGTAAGTCTCCTCGCAAGGATGAAGGGTGACATGAAGCGGCGTGCATCGGAGCGCATTTGAGCATAACGGCCGCTACCGAATTTCGTGCCAATTTTCTATTCAGGTGCATTCGCAGCAATGTAGAAATTCTCATTGCCTGGTAGCCGTAGATCCAAATTCCGTAAGCCGTAATTTCCGTTCAATAAGTTTGAAATAATCGGCGCGACTCATCTGCATTGCATAACGAAATTCGCGCGCTCGTTCATTCAATCGTTTCAAACGCCGCATCGCCGGTTGCTGCCCGCTACTCAGGGAAAACGAGCGCGGACCGCTGTCAACCGGAATGCATTTCGAGCCGTTCTGGCAGACGGCATTTGCCATAATGGATGCGCCGATGGGCCCATGGATGCCGTCGTCGCCCGCGCGCATAAACGACCAGAAACGTTTTCACCACCGATGGAGTCTCCCATGAAAATCCAATCCGCTATCGCTACGCTGGTGTTGGGCGCGGTACTCGTATCGCCGGCGTTCGCGGCGAACAGCCAGCAGACCAAGATGGCCGACTGCAACAAGCAGGCCGGCGACAAGAAGGGCGACGAGCGCAAGGCGTTCATGCAAACCTGTCTTTCCGCGAAGCCGGCCGCCGCCGCGCCGATGAGCCAGCAGGACAAGATGAAGGCGTGCAACAAGCAGGCGGGCGACAAGAAAGGCGACGACCGCAAGGCGTTCATGAAGACCTGCCTGTCCTCGTCGGCGCCAGCCAACTGAGCAATACGCGTAGCCGTTCCCCACGCCGGCGCCCTGCCTGTGCACGCGGCGCTGGCGCGTCGTTCCACCTACGCGGCGCTCCGCCCGAGTCCCCTGCTTCGTAGTCCAGCCGCCGCGACCCGCCGTTTTCTTCTATGATGGCTGCGGAGACGGCCCACCCTCACATATAGAACCAATCACTACGCGGGCCGCCATCTTGTCGTTGGTGCTACTGAGCATCGATCGGAGGCAAGGATGGTATCGAAGCACAAAAACCGCTGGTTAAGGCGGTGGTTGCTGGTCATCATATTCTGGGCCGTGCCCGTGGCGATCGTGGCGGTCAACGAGATCCGCGAGGAAATGTCGTACAACGCGGTCGATCTCGATCGCGCGCTGACTACCTGGAATTTCACTCAGGCGCAGCGCGCCGCCGGCGCGCCTGCGCGTTGCCATGGCAAGCCCGACGAGGCGAAAGCCGCCGGCTGCCCGGCCGACGTGCTGGCTGCCAATGCGCCGCGTCAGCAGGACGCGATCAACGAATACAGTGTGCGCCGCTCGACGCTGTTCGCCTATCTGTGGCACGCGTTCGTCGGCTATTGGATCGTGCCGGCGGCGATCCTGTTCGTGATCGGCGCAATCATCGGCATGGTGCGCCGCGCGCTGCGGCGCCCGCCCGCGGTCAAGAGTCCGGTGAATCACGGGTGAGCGGCGGCCGCGCCGTTGGCACTCGCGGCCATCTGCTGCGCCGAAACAACACTTTCACTTCGATGTCGATGGGCCGCCACGGGACGCGAAAATCGGTAAAAACCGGCGCATCGCGGGGTCGCGCCGAAGCGTCCCCAAAATCGCCGCGCTTCGGGCGCTCGTCCGCTTCGCCTCCTCCGATCTTCGCTGGACGCGTACTTCGACGCTGCTCGGCGGACCGGTCAAATTTACTGAAAAGAACCTTGCGATCAGCCTCAAACCCTTGTCCCATAAGGCTTTTCGCGTTGCCACGCAACGCGCCTTTTAGACCAGGCTGTGTTATAACTCAGAGGCAACCATGCGACAACAACACGGTTGCGCACCGGACCCACCACGGAGAAAAACGATGCAAAGACGACACTTCATGTTGAAGACGACCGCTGCGCTAGCCTTCGGAGGCCTTGCACTCGCCGGGTGTACGACGACGGGCAACACTCCGGACAATGCTCATGTCAACGCCTCGAAACGACAGTCGATCGACGCCAGCGTCGACGGCACGCTGTCCAGGCTGTTCACGACCGTGCCGGGCTCACGTGAGCTGGTGTCGAAGGCGCGGGGCGTGCTGGTGTTCCCGTCGGTGATACAGGCGGGCTTCATCGTCGGCGGTCAGTATGGCGAAGGCGCATTGCGAGTGGGCGGCGCGACGGTCGGCTACTACAGCACCGTGTCGGGCTCGTTCGGCCTGACGGCGGGCGCGCAGTCGAAGGCACTCATCTTCCTGTTCATGACGCAGGATTCGCTCGACAAATTCCGCAACGCGGACGGCTGGTCGGCCGGCGTCGATGCATCGGTCGCGCTCGTGAAGGTCGGCGCGAACGGCGCCGTCGACACGACCACGGCCACCGCGCCGGTGCAGGTTTTCGTGTTGACCAACGCGGGCCTGATGGGCGACGTGTCGCTGCAAGGCACGAAGGTCACGCGGCTGAAGATCTGAGCGCGTTCATCGGCACGCTCCGCTGAACACTTGCGCGCGCGGGCTTTGCATCCGGATCGCATCGCGGCGAAGGCCGCGCGAGGGACCTTGTGTGGGTCATCGCGCGGCCTTTTTGTTGTGTGATGCCGATGCCGGCGCTCACCCGCGACAAAACTCAAGCGCGAAAAAAAACGGCGCCGCGCATCGCGCACCGCGCCGTTCTTCGCTTCGACACTGGCGAACGATCCCGCGTCAAGCGCCCGACGAATCGATCACCTTGAACCTCGAGCGCTTCTGCGCGCGAATCACCGACTGATAAGCCTCCACATACTGACGCGCCATCCGGTGCGACGTGAAGCGCTCCTCGAAGCGCCGCCGCACGCCCGTGCGGGGAACCTTGTGCAGCCTGTTCACGGCCGCCACCGCGCCGATCTCGTCCTCGACGATGAACCCGGTCACGCCCTCTTCGAGCACTTCCGGCACCGAGCCGCGATTGAACGCGATCACCGGCGTGCCGCACGCCATCGCCTCGATCATCACGAGACCGAACGGCTCCGGCCAGTCGATCGGAAACAGCAACGCATGCGCGCCCGACAGAAACTCGGCCTTCTGATGATCGGCAATCTCGCCGATGTACTCGACATACGGCAGGTCGAGCAACGGCCGGATATCGCGCTCGAAGTATTCGCGGTCGGCCGCATCGACCTTGGCGGCGATGCGGATCGGCATGCCGCAGCGGCGCGCGATGCGGATCGCCGTATCGACGCGTTTTTCCGGCGAAATCCGGCCGAGAAACGCGAGGTACTTCTGCTCGACCGGTTGCGGCGTATAGAGCTGCTCCGGCAGGCCGTGATAGACCGTGGTGAGCCAGCGCGCCTGCGGCAGCGGATGGCGCTGCGCATTCGAGATCGAGATCACCGGCACCGAGTTGAACGTGTCGAACACCGGCTGCTGCTCAGGCAGATCGAGCCGGCCGTGCATCGTCGTGACGAACGGCGTGTCCTGCCGCCTGAATACCGAGAACGAGTAGTAGTCGAGGTGGAAATGCAGCACGTCGAAGTCTTCGGCCTGGCGGCGCACCAGTTCCATCAGCAGCATGTGCGGCGCGACGCGGTCGCGAATGCCCGGATCGAGCCGCAGCGCGCGCGGCCACACCGCTTCGAGCTTCGCGCTGGTGACGGAGTCGCCGCTCGCGAACAGCGTCACGTCGTGACCCTGTTCGACCAGCGCTTCGGTGATGTACGACACGACCCGCTCCGTGCCGCCGTATAGCTTCGGCGGCACCGATTCGGTCAGCGGGGCGATCTGCGCAATCTTCATATTGTGTCTCCGTGAGCCGACGGCTGGCGCGCAATCGCGATGCCGTCGGCGACGCCGAGTATGACAGCGCCATGACGTCGGATCAATTCACGCGGTCCCTAAGCGCCGCATGCATCGTCGCTACGGAGGATTATTCCCTGGCGTCGGTGCAAAAGCCGCAGGTCTTGCAATTGCTCTGTGCTGTTACAAACGGCTTACATCCGGTGACACGGGGCCGCGCGCCGGCTTTGCGCGGGCTTTGGGCCTTCATCGCGCCATCATCGCGCCGTCATTGGTGGCCGCCGGCCTCGCCCGCCCGGCGTACGGGCACGCTGCGCAAATCCCTGAGAAAGCTGTCGCGCCACACCCCGAGATCGTTCTCGCGCAGCGCGGCCATATTGATTTCGTGACGCCGCTGGCGCGCGTCGAGCGGCATCTGCAATGCGCGCTGCAAGGCTTCGCACATGCCGATCGCATCGTGCGGATTGACGAGCACCGCGCCAGAGAGCTCGGCCGCGGCGCCCGCGAAAATCGACAGCACCAGCACGCCGGGGTCGTCGGGATTCTGCGCGGCCACGTACTCCTTCGCGACGAGGTTCATGCCGTCGTGCAGCGGCGTGACGAAGCCGATCTGCGACTCGCGAAACAGCGACATCAGCTTCCAGCGGTCGTACTGCTGGTTCAGATAGCGGATCGGCGTGTAATCGAGCCCCGAGTAGCGGCCGTTGATGCGCCCTGCCTCGTATTCGAGATCCTGGCGAATCTTCTGATAGGTCGCGACATCCGAGCGCGTCGGCGGCGCGATCTGCACGAGTGTGACGTTGCCGCGCCATTCCGGCGAGCGTTCGAGCAGCAGTTCGAACGCGCGAAAGCGCTCGACCAGCCCCTTCGAATAATCGAGCCGGTCGACGCTCATGATCAGCTTGCGCCCTTCGAGGCTCTGCTTCAGTTCGAGCACGTGCTGGCGGCTTTCGTAGCGTTTGGCCTGCTCGGCGATTTCGTCGGGAAACACGCCGATCCGGTACACGCCGGTGCGCAGCTTGCGCCCGAACGCCTCGACGCTGCCGTCCGCGCTGACTGTGCCGCGCGCGTGACGCGTCACGTAGTCGTGAAACGCCTGCTGGTCGGTGGCGGTCTGGAAGCCAAGCAGGTCATAGCACGACAGCGACTTGACGAGCTCCTCGTGCGGCGGAATGTTGAGCAGGATCTGCGGCGCGGGAAACGGGATGTGCAGGAAGAAACCGATGCGGTTCGTCACGCCTTCGCTGCGCAGCGCCTCGGCGAACGGGATCAGATGGTAGTCGTGAATCCAGATGATGTCGTCCGGTTCGAGCAGCTTGACCAGCTTGTGCGCGAGCCATGCATTGACGCGCCGGTAGCCCGCGTACTCTTCGCGCTCGTAGCGCGCGAGGTCGTTGCGGTAGTGGAATACCGGCCATAGCGTCGCGTTCGAGAAGCCGCGGTAATACTGGTCGTAGTCCTTGCGCGTGAGGCCGACGGTCGCGAAGGTCACCGCGCCGTCCTGCTCGAGCATCGGCCCCGCGTTGGCGACCGTTTCGCTGACCACGTCGCCGCTCCAGCCGAACCAGACACCCCCCGCATCCTTTAGCGCGCCGAATACGCCGACGGCGAGTCCGCCCGCCGATCCCTTGGTCTCCGTCGGCGTCGCGACGCGATTCGACACGACGATCAATCGGCCCATAGTGCATGTCCTCCGTAGTTCTTGCGGTGCGCCGCGCCGCCTGCGCGGGCGTAAGCAGCAATCGGCGTGCCCAGGCACCGTTGGGCGTGAGCGCGCTCGACGTTCGCGGCGCGCGATTCGTGAGCGGCGCTCGGCAACGCCTGACTAAGCCTGCTCCTCCGTCTTCTGCGGGACTTCGGCCGGGCCCGTGCGTCCGAGCCGGCTCGCCACCGGATCGGCTTCGGTATGCGCGGCGGTGCTGCCGGCTGGCGCCTGCCGGCTGCGCGGCAGCCAGTCGATCGGAGCAGCGCCGCTGGTCTCCAGCTCCGCCGACACCTCCGCACGCGCCCGCGGCAGGTACTCCGGGTAATGCCGGTGCACGAAATCGAGCAGCCCTTCGCGCACGCGGCAGCGCAAATCCCACGCGAGGCCGGAATCGGGCGCGCTGACGAGCGCGCGCAACTGCATCGCGCGCTCGGTGCAGTCGGTCACCTGCAGCACCTGCACGCGGCGGTCCCACTCGGGCGCGTTCTCGACGATGCGCGCGAGTTCCTCGCGCAGCGGCGCGAGCGGCATCCGGTAATCGACGAACAGGAACACGGTGCCGATGATTTGCGAGCTGTTGCGCGTCCAGTTCGTGAACGGGTTTTCGATAAACCATTGCAGCGGCACGATCAGCCGGCGCTGGTCCCACAGCCGCACCGACACGTAAGTACCGGTGATTTCCTCGATGCGCCCCCACTCGTTCTGGATCACGACCACGTCGTCGAGGCGGATCGGCTGCGACAGCGCAATCTGCAAACCGGCGATCAGGTTGCCGAGCACCGGCCGCGCCGCGATACCGGCGACCAGACCGGCGACACCGGCCGAAGCCAGCAGGCTCGCGCCGATCTGCCGCACATTGGGCAAGGTCATCAGCGCACCGCCGACACCGATGATCACGATCACGATCATCACCGAGCGCGCGAGCACGCGCGCCTGGGTATGGATGCGGCGCGCCTGCAGGTTATCGGCGGAATCGAGCGGATGGGCGCGGATGATCGCTTCGCCGATCGCCGCGGCCGAGCGCACGGACAGCCACGTCAGCGCGGCGATCAGCGCGATGCCGGTGATGTCGCGCACCGGTTCGATGAAGTTCAGGGTATCGGGCGCCTCGGACCAGACCCACGCGAACACGAGGATCACGAGGACGAACAGCGACGGCTTGTCGATGTAGCGCAGCACGACGCTCGTCAGCGCATGAGGCTGCGCGAGGCGCATCACGACACGCGCGCCGAAGCGGTGAACGCCGATCGCCACGACCGTCACGAAGGCCGTCACGATCAGCGCGCCGAGCCACGTATGCAACGGCGCGGCGGCCACGCGGTAGAAGTCGTCGATAGTAGGCATAACGGGCATCTTCCTCCGGGCTCGATGAGCGGCGGCGCGCCTGCGGGACTACTGACATCCGGGGGCGCCCCAGCGGGAGCGACGACCCCGACACCCGAGGCGCACGACAGCGCCTGGGCGTTACAACGGGTTCTTCAATGCGCGGGCGTTTATCGATCAGCTGCCGCTTTTGCAGGGAAACGCCTTGCCGAGACCCAGCGAAATCGCCGTGCTCGCGTTGTAGCCCGCGGCGTTCGGATTCTCGGCGATGTACTTGCGCACCGCGTCGGTCAACTGCGCCGAGCGCGCGTCCGGCGGCAGGCAGAAGTACTGGCCGACGCGCGGACCGGTGGTGCCGCCGATCGCGTCGATCGTGTTGAAGATGCCGTCGGCCGCGCCTTCGATGTAGGCCGCGCAGGCGCTACGCGAAGCGATGTCCGTCTTGGTGCACAGCTTGTTGAGGTCGCCTCCCGTAAACGCGGCTGCCGAAAGCGGCAAGGCAAGCGCGCCGGCGAAAATCAATGCCCGCAGCATGGTGTTCCTTTCCAGGGTTGTTTATCACGCGGTCTTTCTGCCGCGTCCGGACGGCGCGCCACGCGGCGCGCCGAAGTCGTCATTCTGCACTGTTTTGCGCGGCGGCAGCAGGCCCGCTGCCGCGCGGGTCGGACAAAACGGCAGCAAAACGGCACGGCCTCGGGGGCGCGCCGCGCGGCCTGCCGACAGCGTCATTGCTTCTGCTGCTGGGTCTGCTGCATGCGCGCCGTGAGCCCTTCGACGACGTCCGGTTCCTTGTAGGTCTTGGCGAAATCGAGCGCGGTCATGCCGATCTGGTTTTTCACCGACAGGTCCGCGCCATTGTCGAGCAGCAGCTTGACGGTCGACACGTGGCCGCCGCGCGCGGCCATCATCAACGGCGTGGTGCCGTTCGGCGAGCCCGTGTCGACGTAAGCCGAGTGGTCCAGCAGCACCTTGACGATGTCGTCGTGGCCGTTCGCGGCCGCGTAGTGCAGCGGCGCCCAGCCCTTCTTGTTGACCTCGGCGTCCTTCGCGATCAGCAGATTCACGAGGTTCAGGTCGCCGACCAGCGACGCCATCATCAGCGCGTTCTCGCCGGCCTTGTCCTGAATCTCGATGTCGGTCTTCTGATTCGCGAGCAACGCGGCTGCGACCTTGTCGGATTTTTCGCGCGCGGCGATCACGAGCAGCGGCATGCCCTGGTTGTCGACGCTGTTCGGGTCCATGCCCTTCGCGAGCAGCTTGTTGACGCCGTCGACGTCGTCGAACTTGACCGCCTTGATCAGCGTGTCGATCGGCGCTGCGTGCGCGGGCATCGCGACTAGCGCCGCGCAGGCGAGCGCGGCGGCGCATGCGAGACGGCGTGCCGGCGCGAGAGCCCGAGCGGCCGGTCCGGCGCACAGCGGTTGGAAAGCAGCGGACGACATCGAAATGTTTTTCATATAGTACTTTAGGAAAGCTTCCTATCCCTTTGATGGTGCGAGGCTTTTTAACTCAGACGCCGGCCGGCGCGGCGATTCCGAACAGCCTGAAGAAATTTTGCGTGGTTGCGGCGGCCAGCGCCTCGTCCGGCATCTCGCGTTGCTGCGCGATGAAGCGTCCGACATAACTGACGTACGCAGGTTCATTCGGTTTGCCGCGATACGGCACCGGCGCCAGATACGGCGAATCGGTTTCGATCAGCAGACGCTCGAGCGGTACGCGGCGCGCAACCTCCTGCACATCGGTCGCGTTCTTGAACGTGACGATGCCCGACAGCGAAATGTAGAAATTCTGCGCGAGCGCCTGCTCGGCGATGGCCCATGGTTCGGTGAAGCAATGCATGACGCCGCCCGGCACGCCCGCGCGCTCCTCGGACATGATGCGCAACGTATCTTCCGACGACGACCGGGTGTGGATGATCAGCGGCTTGCGGGTCGCGTGCGCGGCGCGGATGTGCGTGCGAAAGCGCTCGCGCTGCCATTCCATGTCGGCGATCGAGCGGCCTTCGAGGCGGTAGTAGTCGAGCCCGGTTTCGCCGATCGCGACGACCTTCGGGTGTTCCGCCAGTTCGACCAGCTCGGCCACGCTCGGCTCGCGCATGTGCTCGTGATCGGGATGCACGCCGACCGACGCGTACACGTTGTCATAGCGGCCGGCGATATCCAGCACCGACGGCAGCGTTTCGAGGTCCACCGACACGCACAGCGCGTGCGACACCGAATGGCTGCGCATGTTGTCGAGCACTTGCGGCAGACGGTCCGCGAGTCCTTCGAAGTTGATATGGCAGTGTGAATCGACAAACATGGTCAGGTCCTGCGAAAAAAGGCTTTGCAATCGGGCGACGGCGTGGCCGGGGCCGCTTGGGACAACTCAGATAGCTTGCTTGGTAGCTTGCTCAACTCGCGTGCGCAAGGCGCTTGCCAAGAATCACCAGATCGCGCTCGACGCCGTCCAGCACCGCGACGCGCGGCAGCGTGCCCCATGCGTCGAAGCCGAAGCCGCGGAACAGCCGCACGCTCGCTTCATTGTGACCGAACACGAAGCCGAGCACCGTGTCGATGCCGAGACCCGGTGCCGCGTCGAGCGAAGCCGCCAGCAACTGTTTGCCGAGACCCTGGCCGCGCGCGCTTTCGTCGAGATAGATGCTGACTTCGGCGGTGCGCTGATAAGCCGGCCGGCCATAAAAATCGGAAAAGCTCAGCCACGCGATCACGCGGCCCGCCTGCTTCGGATCTTCGACCACCCACAGCGGCCGTTTTTGCGGGCCGTGCGCATCAAACCACGCATGCCGGCTCTCAACGCTGACCGGCTCGAGGTCCGCGGTGACCTGGCGCGACGGGATCGTCGAATTGTAGATGGCGACGATCGCAGGCAGGTCGTCGAGCGTGGCGTCGCGGTAGGAAAGGCTCATGGTGGCTGGCTTGAATGGAATGAGACGGAAGGCTGTCCGGCTGCGGGCTCACGCGAACAGCGCGCGATAGCCGATGAACAGTTCCTCGAATACGAGCCGCGCGTTCAGCGGATGGTTCTCGACGGCGCGCTGGCGCGTAACGGTTCGCAGAAAGCGCGCGAATGCATTGGCGTCGGCCTGCGCGGCGCAGCGCGTCAGCGCGGCCGAGGCCTGCGGGAAATAGCGCGGCGCGCCGGCGGTGCGCTGTGCGAGCAGATCGTACATCCAGCGCTGCAGCCAGCCGAGCACGAGCGGCACCGGCAGCTTCTGCAGCGCCTCGCCACAGGCGAACGCGTCGCAGCCTGCGCCAGCCGCGAGCTGCTTGAGCGTCCAGTCGCGCAGCGGACGGTTTTCGTCGCTGGCGAGCGCGAGCGCGGCGAGCGGCGCGCCGCCCGCTTCGGCGAGCAGCGCGGCGGCGTCGTCGACGCCTTGTGCGGCGAGCCATGGCGCGGCGGTGTCCGGCGCAGGCACGCTCATCGGCCACTGACGGCAGCGGCTGATGATGGTCGGCAGCAAACGGTCGATGCGCGCCGACACCATCAGGAACACGACGCCCGCGGGCGGTTCTTCGAGCGTCTTCAGCAACGCGTTGGCGGCCGCGACGTTGAGCGCCTCGGCCGGATACAGCACGACCACGCGCGCGCCGCCGCGGTGCGAGCCGACACCGACGAAGTCGAGCAGACCGCGGATCTGTTCGATCTTGATTTCCTTGCTCGGCGTGCGGGTCTTTTTGCCCTCGTCGCCTTCGGCTTTTTCGGCCTTGTCTTCGGCGCCGTTCGCGAGACCGGCTTCGGCGGCGAGCGCCTCCGGCACGACGATGCGATAGTCGGGATGATTGCCCTGCGCAAACCAGTTGCAGGCCACGCACGAACCGCACGGCTCGCCGTTCGGCTGCGGCGCCTCGCACAGCAGACCCTGCGCGAGGTGCTGCGCGAAGCGCAGCTTGCCGATACCCGCCTGACCGTGCAGCAACAACGCGTGCGGCCAGTGGGCGCGCAGCTGCTGCAGGCGGTTCCAGTCATCGGCTTGCCACGGATAGATCATCGTTTGTCTTTTGAATCAATTGGTTGCACGCGTTACTTCAGATAACGAATCAACTTGGCGCGTGATTATAAGAAGCAGTAATATTGCCTCTGAATCAAAGAGTTGCAATCAACTCTTCAAGCTGCTTCTGGATCCGCGCGATGCTCTGCGAAGAGTCGATGATAGCGAATCGATACGGCGCTTCTTCGGCGCGGCGCATATATTCGGCGCGCGTGCGCTCGAAAAACGCCGCCGACTCGCTCTCGAAACGATCCGGGTTGCGCGCCGCGCTGCGCCGCTCGTTGGCAACGGCGGGCGGCAGGTCGAACAGCACGGTCAAATCCGGCTGGAAACCACCCTGCACCCAACGCTCGAGCGTCTCCAGCTTGTCGCGCGGCAGGCCGCGGCCGCCGCCCTGGTACGCGAACGTGGCGTCGGTGAAACGGTCGGACAACACCCAGTCGCCGCGCGTGAGCGCCGGCTCGATCACCTCGGCCAGATGCTGGCGGCGCAGCGCGAACATCAACAGCGCCTCGGTTTCGAGGTCCATCTTCTGATGCAGGACGATTTCGCGGATCTGCTCGCCGAGCGGCGTGCCGCCGGGCTCGCGCGTCATCACCACCGAGCGGCCGCTCGGCGCGAGTTTCGCCTCGAGCCGTTCGCGGAACCAGCCCAGATGGGTGGTCTTGCCCGCGCCGTCGATGCCTTCAAACGTTATGAATTTGCCGCGCGCCATCATTGCCCTCGAATGTATTTGTCCACGGCCTTGTTGTGTTCGCCGAGGGTGTCAGAAAAGATGCTGCTGCCGTCGCCGCGCGACACGAAGTACAGCGCGCTGCTCGGCGCCGGGTTCATCGCCGCCTGCAGCGACGCGACGCTCGGCAGCGAGATCGGCGTCGGCGGGAGGCCCATCCGCGTGTAGGTATTGTAGGGAGTGTCGGTCTGCAGGTCTTTCTTCCTGATGCGGCCGGCGTAGCTGTCGCCCATGCCGTAGATCACAGTCGGGTCGGTCTGCAGCGGCATGCCCGCGCGCAGACGGTTGGCGAACACGGCGGCGACGAGCGCGCGGTCGGACGCCTTGCCGGTTTCCTTTTCGATGATCGACGCCATCGTCAGCGCGTCGTACGGCGTCTTGTACGGCAGGTTCGGCGCGCGCGCGAGCCACGCTTCGTCGAGACGCACGCGCATCAGCCGGTAAGCGCGGCGGTAGATGTCGAGGTCGCTCGTGTCCTTGTCGAACAGATAGGTATCCGGGAAGAACAGCCCTTCGCCATTGCCGATCGACGCCTCGGGCGCGCCGATTGCGCTCATCAGATCGGCGTCGCTCATGCCGAGCGTGTCGTGCTTCAGCGCGGGATTCGCGTCGAGCTCGGCGCGCATGCGCTTGAAGGTCCAGCCTTCGATGATCGTCGCCACGTATTCGTTGACGTCGCCGCGCGCGATTTTCTGCAGCACCTCGTAGGGCGTGATGCCGCTCTTGAACTCGTAGTTGCCGGACTTCAGGTCGCTTTGCAGCCCGAGCAGCCGCGTCATCGCGATGAACAGCTCGGGTTCGACCGGCACGCCGCCGCGATTGAGCTGCAGCGCGACGCTGCGCAGGCTGCTGTGCGGTTTGACGGTGACGTCGAGTTGCGCCGGGGTCAATTCGAGCGGGCGGGTGGCCCAGTAGTATCCAGCGGCGATGGCCGCCGCGGTCAGCACAACGACGAGCGCGCCGGCTGCGAAACATTTCTTGAAAAGGGTCATGCGAAACGTGACTGGGTTGGACTGAATATAATAACTGTTTGCCTTAGCCAAAGTCAGAATTGACTGTTCCCGGAATCCATGAACACACCGCTCGTGAACACCCCAGGTAACGCTTCCGGTCTCGCTCCCACCGCGGCGGCGCCCGCCGCCCTGCCCATCTTGCCGCGCCCGTCGGCCGAAGAATTCGCCGCCGTGCTCGAACATGGCGCCTATATGCCGCTGTCGCAGTTCGGCGTGATCGACACGACCGGCGACGACGCGGCAAGCTTCCTGCACGCCCAGTTGACCAACGACGTCCAGCATCTCGACGCCGCGAACGCGCGCCTCGCCGGCTACTGCTCGGCCAAGGGCCGACTGCTCGCGTCGTTCCTCAGCTGGCGCAGCGGCGACACGATCCGCCTGCTGGTATCGAAAGATGTGCAGGCCGCGGTGCAAAAGCGCCTGTCGATGTTCGTGCTGCGCGCAAAAGCCAAGCTCGTGGACGCGAGCGGCGAGCTCGCGGTGGTCGGCCTCGCGGGCGACGTGCGCGGCGCGCTGTCCGGTGTATTCGACGCGCTGCCCGACGGTGTGCACGTGCAGGTCGACGGCACCGCGGGCACGCTGATCCGCGTGCCGGACGCGTTGGAGCGGCTGCGCTATCTGTGGATCGGCCCGAAGGCGCAGGTCGAAGCGCTGCTGCCGTCGCTCGACGGCAGGTTGAAGCGCGTGTCGCCGGCCGTGTGGGACTGGCTCGACATCCGCGCGGGCGAGCCGCGCATCACGCAGCCGGTCGTCGAGCAGTTCGTGCCGCAAATGGTCAACTTCGACGTGCTCGGCGCGGTCAACTTCCGCAAGGGCTGCTATCCGGGTCAGGAAGTGGTCGCGCGCAGCCAGTACCGCGGCACGATCAAGCGGCGCACGTCGCTCGCCAACGTCGCCGGCGAGCTGGACACGGTGCGCCCCGGCGGCGAACTGTTCCACTCGGACGATCCCGGCCAGCCGTGCGGGATGATCGTCAACGCGGCATCGGCACAAGGCGGCGGCGTCGATCTGCTGGTCGAGATCAAGCTCACGGCGCTCGACAGCGGCAGCGTGCATGTCGGCGCGGCCGACGGCCCCGCGCTGCGCTTCCTGACGCTGCCCTACGGGCTGCCAGCCGAGGTCTGATCGTTGGACAGGTAAAAAGCGGCGCAATCGGGCGCCGTTTTTTATTGGCTGCTTTATTCTCGTCCGATTTTTGTCGCTTTCTTTGCCGCCAGCCTTTGCGGCGTCAGGCGGCCGCCCCATGCTCTGTACGGGAGATGCTCCCCGATGTGCCTGATCGTATTCGACTGGCGACCTGATGCGGTCGATGGTCCGCTGTTCACGCTCGCCGCGAATCGCGACGAGTTCTTCCGCCGCACGGCCGAGCCGATCGGCTGGTGGCGCGACGCGCCGGACGTGCTGGCGGGCCGCGACCTCGTGGGCGGCGGCACGTGGCTCGGGCTATCGCGCGACGGCCGCTTCGCCGCGCTGACCAATTACCGCGCGCCGGGCGAAATGCGCGCCGATGCGCCGACCCGTGGCACGCTGGTCAGCAACTGGCTCACGAGCGCCGCGCGCGACCCCGACGGCCATCCGCACGAGACGCCGCTCGCCTATCTGCAGCACGTCGCGCAAAGCGGCGACATCTACAACGGCTTCAACCTGCTGGTCGGCGACTGGACGCGCCGTGAGCTCGCGTGGTACTGCAATCGCGGCGCCGTCGACGCAAGCAGTGGCCCCGCGCTGCTCGCGCCGGGCACGCACGGCATCTCGAATGCGGTGCTCGACACCGCGTGGCCGAAGCTGGTCAGAAAGCGCGGCGAGCTCGCCACGTTGCTCGCGCGCGATGCGATGCCGCCGCTCGAACGCCTGATCGATCTGATGCGCGATCCGCGGCTCGCGCGCGACGACGAATTGCCGTCGACCGGGATTCCGCTCGAACGCGAGCGCGTGCTGTCGGCGGCGTTCATCGAATCGCCGGAATACGGCACGCGCAGCACCACCGCGCTGCGCGTCGCCGCCTATGGCGAGGTGATCGGTGTCGCGGTCGCCGAGCGCAGCGACGACAACGGCTCGCACCGCATCGTGCGGCCCGGCGATTTCGAGCGCAGCTTCGCGTTCAATGTCGAGCGTGACCGGATGAGCGTGGCTTGACCGTTTGATCACCGCCTGGCCGGCGCATTCGCCGCCGGCCGCTCATCGCTTCGCGACAACCACCCTCACCCGATGCCGAATGCCGCGCGCAATGCCGCCGCGGCATCCGCATGCGCCTGTCCGACTTCGGGCACGAAGCCGCCCATCTTGAAGAACTCGTGGATCATGCCGGCGTAGCGCTTGAGCGTGACCGGATTGCCGAGCGCGCGTAGTTTTTCCGCATACGCATGGCCCTCGTCGCTGAGCGGATCGTATTCGGCGGTCGCGATCCACGCGGGCGCGACGCCACGAAAATCCGGCGCGCCGCGCTCGCCGTCGAGCGGCGCGAAACGCCAGTCGTCGCGATCGCCGCTATCGCGCAGGTAGTGTTCGAAGAACCACTGGATCGTGTCGCCCGACAGCAGGAAGCCGTCGGCGAGGCGCGAATGCGAGTCGGTCTGCTGATGGCCGGTGGTGCCCGGATAGATCAGCAACTGCAGCGCGAGCGAAATGCCGGCGTCGCGCGCGAGCACCGCGCAGACCGTCGCGAGCGTGCCGCCCGCGCTATCGCCGCCGAGCGCGAGCCGGGTGTCGTCGATGCCGAATTCGGCTGCGTGCGCGTGCAGCCAGCTAAGGGCATCGAAGGCATCATCGACCGCGGTCGGAAACTTGTGCTCGGGCGCGAGCCGGTAATCGACCGACAGCACCGCGCACTGGCCGTCGCGCGCGAACATCCGGCACAGCGCATCGTGCGTGTCGACGCTGCCGACCGTGAAGCCGCCGCCGTGGTAGTACACGAACGCCGGCAGCGGCTCGGCCCAGTTCGGCTCGACCGGGAAATAGAGGCGCGCGCGGATCGTCGCGCCGTCGCGCGTCGGTACCCGCAGGTCTTCGACGGAGAACATCGGCGCGCTCGGGATCTCGAGGATCGGCGCACTTTTCTCGTACGACGCGCGCGCCGCTTGCGCGCTCATCTGGTGATACTGCGGGCGTTTGGCCCGCGCGATCATGTCGAGCACCTGCTCGATCGTTGGATTCAGCGGCATGGTTTCAGCAACGTGATGCGCACAGCGCAGGACGCCAATTGTTGTCAGGAGCCGGCGCACCGGCTACGCAGCCGGCCGCTACTCCGCGTTCTTCACTTCGGGCTTCAGCGACATCGGATCGGACGGCTCGCGCAACTGCTCGATATCCTCGTGACGCAGCTTGACGGTCGCCATGATGCCCGGATGCGTGATGATATAGAAACGCCGCGCGGCGATCGCCTCGAACGCGATGTCGGCGACATCGTCGGCATTGAGCTTGCCGGACTGCACCGCGCGCTGCAACTGCTTGGCCGCAGCGATCTGCGAGCGCGTCGGCCGGCTCGCGTTGCGCAGTTCGTCGGGACGCGCGCGCTCGGCGTCGGCGATGCCGGTCGGCACGAAGGCAGGACACAGCAGCGAACAGCCGACCTCGCCGCCGGTGCCGGCCTGCGCGAGCTTCAGGTCGTGATATAGCGTCTCGGTCAGCGCCACCACCGCATGCTTGGACGCGTTGTAGATGCCCATCGCCGGCGGCGCCAGCAGCCCCGCGACCGACGCCGTATTGACGATATGCGCGGGCTCGTTCTGCGCGAGCATGATCGGCGCGAACACGCGCACGCCGTGCGCGACGCCCATCACGTTGACGCCGAACACCCACGACCAGTCGTTCGCCGAGCTTTCCCACAGGAAGCCGCCGGTGCCGACGCCAGCGTTGTTGAACAACAGATGGACCTTGCCGAATGCGGCGAGCGCCGCCTGCGCGAGCGCCTCGACCTGCGCGGCGCTCGATACGTCGGTCGGCATGCCGATCGCTTCGGCGCCGGCTTCGCGCAATGCGTCGACGGTCTGCGTGAGCTGTTCGGCGTTGACGTCGGCGAGCACGAGCTTCATGCCGAGCGCCGCGCCCTTGTGCGCGAACGCGCGGCCGAAGCCGCTGCCCGCGCCGGTGATCACCGCCACCTTGCCTGCGAATTCGAACATCCTGTGACTCCGTGATTGAGTGGCAGCTGGCCGTTGCATGATGACGTCGCGCTCAGATCAGCTTGACCAGTTGCTTGCCGAAGTTGCGGCCCTTCAGCAAACCGATGAACGCCTCGGGCGCGGCCTCGAGCCCTTGCGCGATCGTCTCGCGATAGTGCAGCTTGTTCTGCGCGACGAGCGTGCCGAGCTGCTTGAGCGCCTCGGGCCAGACGTCCATATGTTCGCTGACGATGAAGCCCTGCACGAGCAGCCGCTGCGTCAGCATCATCGATGGATTCTTCAACGGCAGCGGCTGGCCGTCGTATCCGGCGATGAAGCCGCACAACGCGATGCGCCCGAACGCATTCATGCGCGCGAGCGTCGCGTCGAGCCCCTCGCCGCCGACGTTCTCGAAGCAGCCGTCGACACCGTCGGGCGTCACGGCCTTCAGGTCCTGGTACAGGTTGCCGGCCTTGTAGTCGACGCAGGCGTCGAAGCCGAGCGTATCGACCACATAGCGGCACTTGTCCGCGCCGCCCGCGATGCCGACCGCGCGCGCGCCGGCCGCCTTCGCGAGCTGGCCGACCACGCTGCCCACCGCGCCGCTCGCCGCACTGACGACCACCGTCTCCCCCGCCTTCGGCGCGATGATGCGGTTCAGTCCGTACCACGCGGTGACGCCCGGCATGCCGACCGGGCCGAGATACGCGGACAGCGGCACGTGCGTGTCGTCGACCTTCTGCATGCCCACGCCGTTCGAGGTGCCGTACTCCTGCCAGCCGAACATCGCGACGACCTTGTCGCCCACCGCGAACTTCGGATTCCTCGTTTCGACGACCTCGCCGACCGTGCCGCCGATCATCACTTCGTTCAGCGGCTGCGGCGGCGCATATGACTTGCTGTCGTTCATGCGTCCGCGCATGTACGGATCGAGCGACAGATAGTGGTTGCGCACGCGTACTTCGCCGTCGGCGAGCGGCGCCAGCGGCGTTTCGACGAGCTTGAAGTTATCGGGCGTGGCTTCGCCTTGCGGGCGCGAAACCAGCAGCACCTGGCGGTTGATCTGGGCCATGAAGTCGTCTCCTTGGGTTGTTGGGGATTGACCTGCATTCGTCGAACCCAGGTCTGAAGTTGACTGCGATGAGGGCTTAGTCGCTCGGACCGGGCTTCGCCGCCGGGTCGCTGCGCAGACGCTGACGCCTGACGTCGCGGCCGACCGCGAGGCGCCGCATGTACTTGAAGGTGCCGAGCGCTTTGGCGACGAAGTGACCTTCGCTGTCGCGGATCTCGCCTTCGCAATAGGCCATCGTGGTCGAGCGATGCAGCACGCGGCCGGTCGCGCGCAACTCGCCGCGCCCCGGCTGCATGAAGTTGACCTTCATCTCGACGGTGACGACGCCGACGCCGTCGCCCGCGAGACTGCGCGCGGCCATCGCGAGCGCGACGTCGGCGAGCGTCATCGTGACGCCGCCGTGCGCGACGTCCCAGGTGTTCATATGATCGGGCTGCAACGGCAGCACGACTTCGCTGACGCCATCGGCGGCGCGCAGCAGCTGCGCGCCGAGACGGTCGATGAAGGGGCTTTCCGGCAACGATGGGTTGCCTGTTGTGGCGGAAGTGATTGGGTCGGTCATGGCGGTGTCTGGAGTTCGGTCGGCAAGCTCGGAAATCGAATCGCCGCATCCCGGCACTCCGCAAGGGGCACGCGTGTGCGCTAAATGAGAAATTCTACCGGCTATCGCTTTGATCCATCCGCCTCATTCCGCTCGATCATTCGCGTCGCCAACCGCCCCAATCTGCGCACCGCTTCATCGACCAGGTCGAGGTGCGCGCTCGGGCAACTCAGGCGGACGAAACGATCGAAGCGCCCGGTGTTAGAAAACACCGTCCCAGGCATGATGCGGATGCCAACATCCAACGCCGCCTCGAAAAAAGCGGCCGACGACAACCGATGCGGCAACTCGACCCAAAAGAACATGCCGCCGCGCGGCGAGGTGAAGCGCGTGCCCTCAGGAAACGCCGTCGCGATCCCCGCCGCCATGCGCTCGCGCTGAAGCCGCAGGCTCTCGCGTAAGCGCCGCAAATGCCGCGCGTAGGCGCCCGTCCCCAAAAACCCGGCGAGCACGACCTGCGCAAGCTGATCGTTGTGTCGCGACTGCGCGAACTTCAGCATGCCCACGCGTGGGTGCCAGCGCCCGCCATTGATCCAGCCCACCCGCATGCCAGGCGCGAGCGTCTTGTTGAACGACGTGCAATGGATCACAGTGCCGTCGGTGTCCCAAGCCTTCAGTGAGCGGGGAGACGGTTCTCCATCGACGAGATCGCGATACGGGTCGTCCTCGATCAGCGCGACGCCGGCACGCGCGCACAGCTCGACGACACTGGCCTTGTTCGAGTCAGGCATCACGCTGCCGAGCGGATTCTGCAGGTTCGGCACCACGACGACGGCCTTGATATCGCGATGATTTTGCAAAGCGAAGTTCAGCGCTTCGACGGCAAGGCCCGTGCTTGGGCTCGCCGGAATTTCGAGCGCGCGCAGTCCGAGGCTCTCCAGCACCTGCAGCAGGCCGAAAAAACACGGCGATTCGACCGCGACGGTGTCCCCGGGCTGCGTCACCGCACGCAACGCGAGGTTCACGGCTTCGATGCCGCCGTGCGTCATGATGACCTCGTCCGCGCCGATCTCGATGCCGCCTTCGAGCGCACGCCGCGCGATGATCGCGCGCAAAGCCGGATCGCCGAAGTCGGGGCCAGCCGAGGTCAGCAGCGTGGGCTCGCGGCGCAACGCGCGCATGGCGGCCTGCTGCAGTGCATCGGTCGGATAGAGATCGGGCGCCGCGGTTGCGCCGCCGAGATTGAGCGCCTGCGGATAGCGCTGGTACTTCGACACGATCGCCGAAATCGTCGCATGGATGCCGACGAACTGCGCCTCGCCCGGCGGCATCGCCAGATCCGGTTCAGAGGCATTGGGCAGCACCGTGGCGGGCACGCGCACGAAATAGCCTGAGCGCGGCCGCGCATCGATCAACGCGTCGCGCTCGAGCAAACGGTAGCTCTCGGTCGCGGTCGCGAGGCTCACGCCGTGCCGCTGCATGAACGCACGCATCGACGGCATGCGGTCGCCGGGGCGCAGCACGCCGTTGCCGATCGCGCGGCGATATTGATCCGCCAGTCGCCGATAAAGAGGCTGGCGGTCCGCTGAAGGGTCCGCGAACGCGTCGCGCCGCTCGAAGGTCAGTTTGCTCATACGCTGATGGTGCGGATAGTCCACGCGGAGCAACAGATACACAACCGCACGATTCGGACCGATACAGCAGGCCGAAATCCTTCGCTGTATCGGTTCGGATTGTCCATGGTTGTTGCTGTTCTGAAGGCGGTGGACTCAATAAGCTGTACCGCATGAAAACGATTCTAAGGAAAGCGCGATGCCTCTCCCGACCTGCGCTGTGATTCCGTCTCGTCCTGCTGCATTACGCCTTGCACGCGCCCAGGCCGCCATGCTCGATCTGCGCGCCGGGGCCACGATCGTGGCCGTTGAAGGCGATCTGGAACTCGAATTTCGCGATCACGCGCTCGCGTGGCTCGGCAGCGCCGTACCGTGCACGTCGATCATCGTGCGCGAAGGTGAGCATTTCATTACCGGCCAACGCGGCGTCATGTCGATCCGCGCGTCGCGCGCGGGTGCCGCGGAGCTGATCGTACAAGCTTCGCCCGACGATGCGGCGGACCTTCGCGAACTCGTCCGTCGAGCCGTCCGGCGACTCGCTGGTGTCGTCGCGAGATCATGCCGGCGTACTACCTGATACGCAGACTCGATCACGAGAATCGACGCCTCGCCGCCAGTTAGAATGCGTGACCACCCGCTTCCTGCTTCGAGGTGCCGGTCATGTCCTTTCCACGCACGCGGCTTCTCGGCCGTCTCGCCACCTTCGTACGCTATTTCCATCTCATCTGCGCCGTTACGCTGACGCTTGGCGCATGCGCCGGGCTGCTCGGCGCCGATGCGTTGCGCGTCAACGTCGCCGGTATCGAACCGCTGCCGGGTGAAGGCCTCGAGATGCGCTTCAATCTGAAGCTGCGTGTGCAGAATCCGAACGATTCAGTAGTGAGTTTCAACGGCGTCGCGGTCGATCTCGAACTGAACGGCAAGCCGTTCGCGAGCGGTGTCAGCGATCAGAGCGGCACCGTGCCGCGCTTCGGCGAAACCGTCGTCAGCGTGCCGCTGACCGTGCCCGCGTTCGCCGCGGTGCGCCAGGCGCTCGGGCTTGCGGGCATCGCGCAGTCCGGGCAGGTCCCGTACCGGCTGCAAGGCAAGCTCGCGGGCGGCCTGACCGGCACGACACGCTTTACCGATCAGGGCATGTTGACGCTGCCGGGCATGGCGTCGCAGTAGACGGGAAGACGGCGGATAAAAACAAGGCGCCGCGGTCCGACATTGCCACTCGCCGAACCCACGGCGCCCGTCTTCCTGAGGCGCGTTCCCGCCCGACTTACGCGATCTCGAACAGCCCCGCCGCGCCCTGCCCGCCGCCGATGCACATCGTCACGACGACGAACTTCACGCCGCGCCGCTTGCCTTCGATCAGCGCATGCCCGACGAGCCGCGCACCCGACACGCCATACGGATGGCCCACCGCGATCGCGCCGCCGTTGACGTTCAGCCGGTCGTGCGGAATGCCGAGCTTGTCCGCGCAATAGAGGACCTGCACCGCGAACGCTTCGTTCAGCTCCCACAGACCGACGTCCTCGACCTTGAGGCCAGCCTTTTGCAACAGCTTCGGCACCGCGAACACCGGGCCGATGCCCATTTCGTCGGGCTCGCAGCCGGCCACCGCGAAACCGCGGAAAATGCCGAGCGGTTGCAGCCCTTCGCGTTCGGCCAGCGTCGCGTTCATCACGACGCAAGCCGATGCGCCGTCCGAGAACTGGCTCGCATTGCCCGCGGTGATCACGCCGCCCGGCAGCGCGGTGCGAATCTTCGACACGCCTTCGAGTGTCGTGTCGGCGCGAATGCCTTCGTCGCCGCTGACGGTCACTTCCTTCGTGTAGAGACGGCCGCTCGCCTTGTCGGCGACGCCGGCGAGCACCGTCAGCGGCACGATCTCGTCGTTGAACCTGCCGGCTTCGAGCGCGGCCGCCGCGCGCTGCTGCGAGCGCACGCCGTATTCGTCCTGACGCTCCTTCGAGATCGCGTAGCGCTTCGCGACGGTCTCGGCGGTTTGCAGCATCGACCAGTAGATCTCCGGCTTGTGCTCGGTGAGCCAGCCGTCGGTCATCATGTGTTGGTTCATCTCGTTCTGCACGCACGAGATCGACTCGACGCCGCCCGCGACGTATACATCGCCCTCACCGGCGATCACGCGTTGCGACGCGAGCGCGATCGTCTGCAATCCCGACGAGCAGAAACGGTTCACGGTCATGCCCGGCACGCTGACCGGCAGGCCCGCGCGCAACGCGATCTGACGCGCGATATTGCCGCCCGTCGCGCCTTCCGGATTCGCGCAACCCATGATCACGTCCTCGACGCGGGCCGGATCGAGCTTCGCGCGCTCGACCGCGGCCTGCGTCACGTGGCCGCCGAGCGTCGCGCCGTGCGTCATGTTGAAACCGCCGCGCCACGATTTGGCGAGGCCCGTGCGGGCGGTGGATACGATTACGGCGTCAGTCATGGGTGTCTCCAATTGCAATGTCGAAGTGGCGCGCCGGCTCACTGCCGTGCGTTCAAAAGCGCATCACCGCGCCGCCTCTGTCGTTTGATGCGAGCGCTGCGGGAGTAATCCGCAGCGCTCAATTCGTGTGCTGAAGTCAGCCGTGCTCAGCCGTTGAAGCCGCGACCTTCGGCCGCCAGCTTCGCGATGCTTGGCGCGAGCGTCCACGCGTCGCCGTTCGGCCGCGCGGCATAGCGGCGAATCGCTCGCTCGACGTTGTAGAGCCCGACCGTGTCCGCGTACAGCATCGGGCCGCCGCGATAGAGCGGGAAGCCGTAGCCGGTCAGATAGACCATGTCGATATCCGAGGCCTTCGACGCGATGCCTTCCTCGAGAATCTTCGCGCCTTCGTTGACGAGCGCGAACACGAGACGCTCGATGATTTCGTCGTCGCTGATCTTGCGGCGCTCGGAGTGGGTTTCCTTCGAGTACTCGACGATCATTTCGTTGACCGCGCCGGACGGATACGCGGTGCGATCGCCGGCCTTGTAGTCGTACCAGCCGCCGCCGGTCTTCTGGCCGAAGCGGCCCATCTCGCATAGACGGTCGGCGATCTTCGAGTAGTGCATGTCGGGATGCTCGACGTAGCGGCGCTTGCGGATCGCCCAGCCGATGTCGTTGCCGGCGAGGTCGCTCATGCGGAACGGACCCATCGCGAAACCGAATTTCTCGATGGCCTTGTCGACCTGTGCGGGCAATGCGCCCTCTTCGAGCATGAAGAGCGCCTGGCGCAGGTACTGCTCGATCATCCGGTTGCCGATAAAGCCGTCGCACACGCCCGACACCACCGCGGTCTTTTTGATCTTCTTCGCAAGCTTCATCACGGTGGCAAGCACGTCTTTCGCGGTCTCCTTGCCACGCACGACTTCGAGCAGCTTCATCACGTTGGCCGGGCTGAAGAAGTGCATGCCGACCACATCCTGCGGACGCTTCGTGAACGCGGCGATCCTGTCGACGTCGAGCGTCGACGTGTTCGACGCGAGGATCGCGCCAGGCTTCGCGACTTCATCGAGCCGGCCGAACACCTGCTCCTTCACACCGAGTTCTTCGAACACGGCTTCGATGATCATGTCGGCGTGCTTCAGGTCGTCGTAGGACAGCGTCGGGCTCAGCAGCGCGAGACGCTGCTCCATCACCTCGGGCTTCAGCTTGCCCTTCTTGACGGTGGCCTCGTAGTTCTTGCGGATCGTCGCGACACCGCGGTCGAGCGCTTCCTGCTTCGTTTCGAGCAGCGTGACCGGGATGCCCGCGTTGAGGAAGTTCATCGCGATGCCGCCGCCCATCGTGCCCGCGCCGATCACGGCCACCTGATTGATGTCACGCACGGGTGTATCGGACGGCACGTCGGGTATCTTGCTCGCGGCGCGCTCGCCGAAGAACGCGTGACGCAGCGCGTGGCTCTCCGGCGTCTGCACGAGTGCGATGAAGCATTCGCGCTCGAATGCGAGGCCCTTGTCGAAGCCGTCCTTCACACCGGCCTCGACCGCGTCGATGCATTTATGCGGCGCCGGGAAGTTCTTCGCGATGGCCGCGACACTATTGCGCGCGAACTGGATGAAACCGGCCGCGTTCGGATGTTCGATCTTGCGGTCGCGCACCTTCGGATGCGGGCCTGCTTGCGCGCCGACCTTGCGCGCAAACGCGAGCGCGGCTTCGGCCAGCTCGGCGGGATTCGCGACGACTTCGTCGAACAGCCCCGAATCGGCAAGCTGTTCCGACAGCACCGGCGCGCCCGACACGATCATGTTCAGCGACGCTTCGAGACCGATGGCGCGCGGCAGACGCTGCGTGCCGCCCGCGCCCGGCAGGATGCCGAGCTTCACTTCGGGCAGCGCGATCTGCGCGCCAGCCGCGGCGACGCGGTAATGCGCGCCCAGCGCAAGCTCGAGGCCGCCACCCATCGCAACGCTGTGAATCGCCGCGACGATCGGCTTCGCGCTGCCTTCGACGGCCTTAATGACGGTCGCGAGCGTCGGTTCCTGGGTCGCCTTCGGCGTATTGAATTCGGTGATGTCGGCGCCGCCCGAGAAGGCCTTGCCCGCGCCCGTCAGCACGATGGCCTCGATGGCCGGATCGTTCTGCGCGCGATCGAGCCCTTCGACGATCCCCACCCGCGTCGACAGACCGAGCCCATTGACGGGCGGATTGTTCAGCGTGAGAACGGCCACGCCGCCATGAGTTGTGTAGTCCACTGCCATCTGCGTGCCTCCGTGCGATCCATGCATTCATAGAGGCGGCGCATGATGCGCCGCCTGTCCGGTTCCTCGAGCCTGCTCATTGTCAGACTATTTCAAGCGACGGTTCCGGTGTCAGCACGCAGAATACACTGAAAAAGAACGAACGTTCAATTTATTATCGAACGGGTTTCCCCTGGGCCCCAGGGGTCAGCGCACAGTTGCGGCCGTCTTCGAGAGCGGACGGCAGCACGTGGTCGCGGAACAGGTCGCGCAGCTTCAGCTTCTGTAGCTTGCCGGTCGCCGTGTGCGGCAGTTCGTCGACGAACACGACATCGTCGGGAATCCACCACTTCGCGACCTTGCCGTCGTAGAACGCCAGCAGTTCTTCGCGTGTAACGTCGAACCCCGCGCGTTTGACGACGACGAGCAGCGGCCGCTCGGTCCACTTCGGGTGCGCGCACGCGATGCACGCGGCTTCCGCGACCGCCGGATGCGCGACCGCGACGTTCTCGACGTCGATCGAACTGATCCATTCGCCGCCCGACTTGATCACGTCCTTCGAGCGGTCGGTGATGTGCAGGAAGCTGTCGGGGTCGATCGTCGCGACGTCGCCGGTCGGGAACCAGCCGTCGATGAGCGGTGACTCTTCCTTGCGGAAATACCGGTCGATGACCCACGGTCCGCGCACATGCAGATCGCCGAATGCGACGCCGTCCCACGGCAGCTCGCGGCCATCCTCGCCGACGATCTTCATGTCGACGCCATAGATCACATGCCCCTGCTTTTCGAGCAGCTTGCGCTGCTCGGCGAGCGGCCGCTGGCTCTGCTCCCAGTTCAGCTTCGACAACGTCCCGAGCGGCGACATCTCCGTCATGCCCCATGCATGGATCACCTGCACGCCGTAGTCGTCCTCGAGTATCCGCAGCATCGCGGGCGGACAGGCGGAGCCGCCGATCACCGTGCGCTGCAATGATGAAAACTTCCCGCCCGTTTCGCGCAGGTAGTTCAGCAGACCGAGCCACACGGTCGGCACGCCGGCCGAACACGTGACGCGTTCGCTCTCCATCAGCTCGTAAAGCGACTTGCCGTCGAGATCCTTGCCGGGGAACACGAGCTTCGCGCCGGTCAGCGGCCCCGCATGCGCGAGGCCCCACGCGTTGACATGGAACATCGGCACGATCGGCAGCACCGAGTCGCTCGCGGACAGGCTCATCGAGTCGGGCAACGCCGCGCCGAACGCGTGCAGCACCGTCGAGCGATGCGTATACAGCGCGCCTTTCGGATTGCCGGTCGTGCCCGACGTGTAGCAGAGGTACGATGCCTGCTGCTCGTCGAGCGCGGGCCAGTCGAAGCCGCCGTCCTGCCCGTCCATCAGCGTTTCGTAGCACAGCACCGACGTTTGCATCGGCGGCCGATGCGCTTCATCGCACAGTGCGATCCAGCCGCGCACGTGAGGGCACTGCGGCGCGAGCGTGTCGACCAGCGCCGCGAACGTCGTGTCGAACAGCACGTAGGCGTCGTCGGCGTGATTGATGATGTAGGCGATCTGGTCGGGGAAAAGGCGCGGGTTGATCGTGTGACACACGGCGCCGAAGCCGGTGGTGCCGTAATACGCTTCGAGATGCCGGTAGCCGTTCCACGCGAGCGTCGCGACCCGGTCGCCCGGTTCGACGCCGAGCGCGATGAGCGCCTGCGCGAGTTGCTTTGCGCGTTTCTCGCAATCGCGGTACGTGTAGCGATGCAGGTCGCCTTCGATGCGCCGCGACACGATCTCGGTGCTGCCGAAATGCCGCGCGGCATGCGCGAGCAACGATGATACGGTGAGCGGCACGTCCATCATCTGGCCCAGCAGCGGCGTCGTCATAAGGCGGGGTCTCCTCGGCTTGTTAGTGTGTCGATGGGTTGCAGTCGGGTTTGGTGAACACGTGGTCGTGAAACGGATCACGCGCCGAACAGCGCGAGGCGGAAGATCGTGGCGGCGTCGTACGCAGCATGGTCCGAACGATGAAGGCGGCCGCCCAGCAGCGCCGCGGGCGCGGACTTACAATATCGGCTAATCCAGAGGCGCTCAACATGTCGTTTTCCCCAAGCATTGCAGGGTTATCCGCAGCTTTGACGGATCTTTCCAACACACTCGCCACTCCCCCAGCCAACGCGTTCGCGCGGCTCGGCGGCACCTTCTTCACACGGCTGCCCGCCGCGCCGCTCGACGCACCCTACCTCGTCGGCTTCTCGGCCGAGACCGCCGCACGGCTCGGGATGCCCGAGGGCATCGAGCGCGATCCGGGCTTCCTCGAGCTGTTCTGCGGCAATGCGACGCGCGACTGGCCGGCCGACGCACTGCCTTATGCGTCGGTGTACTCGGGGCATCAGTTCGGCGTGTGGGCCGGCCAGCTCGGCGACGGCCGCGCGCTCACGCTGGGCGAGCTCGAACACGACGGCGAGCGCAACGAGCTGCAGCTCAAAGGCGCGGGCCGCACACCCTATTCGCGCATGGGCGACGGCCGCGCGGTGCTGCGCTCGTCGATCCGCGAATATCTGTGCTCGGAGGCGATGCATCATCTCGGCATTCCGACCACGCGCGCGTTGTGCGTGATCGGCTCCGACCAGCCGGTGCGGCGCGAGACGATCGAAACCGCCGCGGTGGTCACGCGCGTCGCGCCTAGCTTCGTGCGCTTCGGTCACTTCGAGCACTTCTATGCGAACGATCGCGTCGACGCGTTGCGCGCGCTGGCCGATCATGTAATCGAGCGCTTCTATCCGCACTGCAAGGAGGCCGATGATCCGTATCTGGCGCTGCTCGCAGAAGCGGTCCGCTCTACCGCCGATCTGATGGTCGACTGGCAGGCGGTCGGTTTCTGTCACGGCGTGATGAATACCGACAACATGTCGATCCTGGGCCTGACGATCGACTACGGCCCGTTCGGTTTCATGGATGGCTTCGATGCCGGCCACATCTGCAATCATTCCGATACCCAGGGCCGCTACGCGTACCGGCTGCAGCCGCAAATCGCGTACTGGAACCTCTTTTGCCTCGCGCAAGGACTGCTGCCGTTGTTGGGCGAGAAGCACGACGAAAGCGTGCGCGCCGACAAGGCGGTCGAAGATGCGCAGCACGTGCTCGCCGGCTTCAAGGAGCGCTTCGCGCCGGCGCTCGAAAACCGCATGCGCGCAAAGCTCGGGCTGGAACAGACGCGCGACGGCGACGACGCGCTCGTCAACCGGCTGTTCGAAGCGATGCACGCGAACCGCGCCGATTTCACGCTGACGTTCCGCAACCTCGCGCGCCTGTCGAAACACGATGCGAGCGGCGATGCGCCGGTACGCGACCTGTTCCTCGATCGCGCCGCCTTCGACGCATGGGCGAACGACTATCGCGCGCGGCTGGCCGTTGAGTCACGCGACGACGCTGCGCGCGCCATTGCAATGAATCGTGTGAACCCCAAATTCGTACTTCGCAACCATCTGGCGGAAACGGCGATCCAGCGTGCGAGGGAGAAGGATTTCTCCGAGGTGGAACGGCTTGCAGCCGTGCTGCGTCGCCCGTTCGACGAGCAGCCCGAATACGCGTCGTATGCGGGCCTGCCGCCCGACTGGGCGAGCTCGCTGGAAGTGAGCTGTTCGTCATGACGCGCCGGCGCAGTTGAATCGCCACGGCCGTCCCGCCAGACAACACCGCTACAAACCCGAGACAGGAATCCGACCATGAGCAACCCCGACGATCTCAAGCATGACGCCCCAGCCGTACAGAAAAGCGACGCCGAGTGGCGCAAGGAGCTGTCCGACATCGAATACCAGGTGACCCGCCACGCGGCCACCGAGCGCCCGTTCACGGGGCGCTACAACGATCACTGGGAACGCGGCGTCTACGACTGCGTGTGCTGCGGCACGCCGCTGTTCGAATCGGACACCAAGTTCGACGCCGGCTGCGGCTGGCCGAGCTATTTCCGGCCGATCAACGGCGAGGTGATCGCCGAGAAGACCGACCGCTCGCACGGCATGCTGCGCATCGAGGTGCAGTGCAAGAACTGCGGCGCGCATCTGGGCCACGTGTTCGAGGACGGTCCGGCGCCGACAGGTCTGCGTTACTGCATCAATTCGGCTGCGTTACAATTCGAGCCCAAGTAACGCGGCGCGGCAGCAGCCTTGCCCGCTTCGGGCGCCGGGGCGCGAAACCGCGCGCGGCGCCCTTTCAATGCGGCACTCCCGCTCGGCAGCGGGCACCGCGCACCAGGCACGCCAGGCAGGCGCGCTTCAATCTTCGACGCACCGTTCGACTCACTCTCCGACTTCCCGACCAGATAATGAAATTCCTGTTCGATCTGTTCCCGATCATCCTGTTCTTCGTCGCCTTCAAGATCTGGGGCATTTTCACGGCGACGGCAGTGGCGATCGTCGCCACGCTGGTGCAGATCGCGTGGGTGGCGTTCCGCCACCGCAAGGTCGACCCGATGCTGTGGGTGAGCCTCGGCGTCGTCGTGGTATTCGGCGGTGCGACGCTCGTACTGCACAACGACACCTTCATCAAATGGAAGCCGACTGTGCTGTACTGGGCGTTTTCCGTCGGGCTGATCGTGTCGCAGCTCGGTTTCAACAAGAACCTCATCGAAGCGATGATGGGCAAGCAGATCACGCTGCCGCACGCGATCTGGGGCAAGCTGAACCTGATCTGGGCGGTGTTTTTCGTGCTGCTCGGTCTTCTGAACCTGTTCGTCGCGTATCACTACACGACCGATCAGTGGGTCAATTTCAAGCTGTTCGGCGCGACCGGGTGCCTGCTCGTGTTCATCGTCGGACAGAGCCTGTGGCTGTCGAAGTACATGAAGGAGGAATGACATGAGCGACCTGTTCATGCACGCCACCACCGCCGAGCGCGCCGCGCTGATCGAAGCGCGCCTCGCAGCCGCGCTCGCGCCCGTCGAATCGATCCGCATCACCGACGACAGCGCGCAGCACGCGGGCCACGCAGGGGCCGCCGCCGGCGGTCATTTCAGTGTCACGATCGTGGCTGTCGCGTTTGCCGGCAAGCCCCGCGTGGCGCGGCATCGCATGGTGTATGATGCGCTGGCCGATGCCATGCAGCGCGGCATTCATGCCCTTGCCATCACGGCGTACACGCCCGAAGAATTTGCTTTGTTGCCCCGCTAGGAACCTTTCGATGACCTTGAAGAAAACCCGCCTCTGGGTATTGCTGGCTGCGTTCGCGGCCGCACCTGCATTCGCACAGAACATCGCCGTCGTGAACGGTACGCCGATTCCTAAGTCGCGCGCCGATGCGTTGATCCAGCAACTGGTTCATCAGGGCCAGCAAGACACGCCGCAGTTGCAGCAGGCCGTGCGCGAAGAGCTCGTGAATCGCGAAATCCTGATGCAGGAAGCCCTGCGTCGCGGGCTGCCGAACCGTCCGGACATCAAGGCGCAAATCGCGGTCGCGCAGCAAACCGTCGTGCTGCGCGCGCTGATCGAAGACTTCGTGAAGAACAACCAGCCGACCGACGCCGAAGTCACCGCGCGCTACAACGCGCTCGTCAAGGATGCGGGCGGCAAGGAATTTCACCTGCACCATATCCTCGTCGACAACGAGCAGCAGGCGAAGGACCTGATCGCGAAGATCAAGGCCGGCGCAAGCTTCGAAGATCTGGCCAGGCAGTACTCGAAGGACCCGGGATCGGGCAAGAACGGCGGCGACCTCGACTGGTCGGACCCGAAGGCCTACGTGCCTGAGTTCGCGGACGCGGCCGCTCATCTGCAGAAAGGCCAGATGACCGACACGCCGGTGCGTACGCAATTCGGCTGGCACATCATCCGTGTCGACGACATCCGCGCCGTCACGCCGCCGCCGCTCGAGCAGGTGCGTGCGCAGATCGTGCAGCAGATCCAGCAGGAAAAGCTGCAGGCGTTCGAAGAGAATCTGCGCAAGAACGCGAAGATTCAGTAAGCATCAGCGGGCGGATCGTCGTCGGACAGTCCGCCGCCTGGCTCTAAAGAAGCCTGAACGCAAAAAAAGCCGCCCAACAGGCGGCTTTTTTGTTGCTGCGAGCTTCGCGGAGCGGCGACGTACTGCCGCTGCAAGCAGTGGCCGCCGCACACCGGCGGCGGCCTTCTGACTCATCAACCGAGCCAACGGCGCGCGTTCTGGAACACGCGCATCCACGGGCTCGCGTCCGTGCCGATCTCGCCCCAACCCTGCGGATGCCAGCTCATCTGCACCGCGCGATGCACGCGCTCCGTGTGCGGCATCAGCACCGTGAAGCGGCCGTCGGCCGTCGTGACCGACGTGATGCCCTCGGGCGAACCGTTCGGGTTGAACGGATACTGCTCGGTCGCCTGACCGCGGTGATCGACGTAGCGCATCGCGACCGCGACCTTCGACTTGTCACCTTGCTGCGAGAAGTCCGCAAAGCCTTCGCCGTGCGCGACGGCGACCGGAATGCGCGAGCCTTCCATGCCGGCGAAGAAGATCGACGGTGAGGCCTGCACCTCGACGAGCGAGAAGCGCGCCTCGAATTTCTCCGACTTGTTGCGCGTGAACTTCGGCCATGCTTCGGCGCCGGGGATCATCGACGCGAGGCTGCTCATCATCTGGCAGCCGTTGCAGATGCCGAGCGCGAACGTGTCGTCGCGACCGAAGAACGCGGCGAACATGTCGGCCAGTTGCGCGTTGAAGCGAATCGTCTTCGCCCAGCCTTCACCAGCACCCAGCGTATCGCCGTACGAGAAGCCGCCGCACGCAACCGCGCCCGCGAAATCGGCGAGGTTCGCGCGACCCGCCAGCAGGTCGCTCATGTGCACGTCGTGCGCGTCGAAGCCGGCGCGATCGAATGCATAGGCTGTCTCCAGATGCGAGTTCACGCCCTGCTCGCGCAGGATCGCGACGCGCGGACGCGCGCCCTTGCCGACGAACGGCGCGGCGACGTCTTCGGCCGGATCGAAGCTCAGCACCGGCGTGATGCCCGGGTCGGCCGCGTCGAGCAGCGCGTCGTGTTCGGCGTCGGCACAGGCGGGGTTGTCGCGCAGACGCGCGATACGCCAGCTCACTTCGCTCCACGTGCGATGCAGCTCCGCACGCGGCGCTTCGTAGACCTTCTTCGCGTCGCGATAGATCTCGATGACATCACGCTCGTTGGTCTTGCCGATCACGTGCGAGCACGCCGACAGACCATGTTCGCGCAGCGCGGCGAGCACCGCGTCGCGATCGGCCGCGCGCACCTGCACCACGGCACCGAGCTCTTCGTTGAACAGCGCGCGCAGCGTGCGGTCTTCGCGGCGGCCGCTGGTCTGCTTCGCCCAGTCCTTCGCGTCGCCGTAATCGGATTCGTGGTTGGCGTCGAGCACCAGCATGTCGACGTTCAGCGACACACCCGTATGACCCGCGAACGCCATTTCGCACACCGTCGCCCACAGGCCGCCGTCCGAGCGGTCGTGGTAGGCGAGCAGCTTGCCGTCGCTGTTGAGCGCCTGGATCGCGTTGAAGAAGCGCTTCAGATCTTCCGGGTCGTCGACGTCCGGCACCGTGTCGCCGACCTGCTGCGTGACCTGCGCAAGGATGCTGCCGCCCAGACGCTGCTTGCCGCGACCGAGGTCGATCGCGATCAGCACCGATTCGCCGACTTCGCTCGCGCGCTGCAGTTGCGGCGTCAGATGCTTGCGAACGTCTTCGACCGGCGCGAATGCGGAGATGATCAGCGACACCGGCGCGACCACTTCCTTCGCGACGCCGCTCTCTTCCCAGCGCGTGCGCATCGACAGCGAATCCTTGCCTACCGGAATGCCGATACCGAGCGCCGGGCACAGTTCCATGCCGATTGCCTTCACGGTGTCGTAAAGCGCCGCGTCTTCGCCCGGCGCACCGCACGCGGCCATCCAGTTGGCCGACAGCTTCAGCTTGTCGAGCGATGCGATCGGCGCCGCCGCGATGTTGGTAATCGCCTCGCCGACCGCCATGCGGCCCGAGGCCGGCGCATTGATGACGGCGAGCGGCGTGCGCTCGGACATCGTCATCGCTTCGCCGTTAAAGCCTGCGTAGTCCATCGTCGTGATCGCGACGTCGGCCACCGGCACCTGCCACGGACCGACCATCTGGTCGCGCGCGGTCGTGCCGCCGACCGAGCGGTCGCCGATCGTGATCAGGAACGACTTGCTCGCGACCGTCGGATGACGCAGCACGCTCTGCGCGACGTCTTGCAGCGCGAGGCCGGTCACGTCGACCGGTTCGAGCGTGCGCTCGACGCGCTTCACGTCGCGGTGCATGCGCGGCGGCTTGCCGAGCAGCACTTCCATCGGCATATCAACCGGCTGATGCGCGCCTTCCTGCAACTCGGCATCGATCAGCTTCAGCTGACGCTCGGCGGTGGCCGTGCCGATCACCGCGAACGGGCAGCGCTCGCGCTGGCACATCGCCTCGAACACCGGCAGATCGGCCGGCGCGATCGCGAGCACATAGCGCTCCTGCGCTTCGTTCGACCAGATTTCGCGCGGCGACAGGCCGCTTTCTTCGAGCTGGATCTTGCGCAGTTCGAACAGTGCCCCCTTGCCCGCACCGTCGACCACTTCGGGGAACGCGTTCGACAGACCGCCCGCGCCGACGTCGTGAATGCTGAGGATCGGGTTCTTGTCGCCGAGCTGCCAGCACGCGTTGATCACTTCCTGCGCGCGACGCTCGATTTCCGGGTTGCCGCGCTGCACCGAGTCGAAGTCGAGTTCAGCGGTGTTGGTGCCGGTCGCCATCGAGCTCGCGGCGCCGCCGCCCATGCCGATGCGCATACCCGGACCGCCGATCTGGATCAGCAGCGAGCCTTCCGGCAGATCGTGCTTGTGCGTGTGCTGGTCGGAGATATTGCCGATGCCGCCCGCGATCATGATCGGCTTGTGATAGCCGCGCACGAGGCCCGCGACGTTCTGCTCGTAGGTGCGGAAGTAGCCGCCGAGGTTCGGCCGGCCGAATTCGTTGTTGAACGCGGCGCCGCCGAGCGGGCCGTCGATCATGATCTGCAACGGCGACGCGATGCGGTCCGGGCGGCCGTACGCTTCGTGCTGGTCGGCGGGATTGCGCTGCGCGAGCGGCTGTGCGGAGTCGCGCGCGTTTTCCCACGCCTCGACGCCGTCCGGCAGTTCGAGGTTCGATACCGTGAAGCCCGTGAGACCCGCCTTCGGACGCGCGCCGCGGCCGGTCGCGCCTTCGTCGCGGATTTCGCCGCCCGCGCCGGTCGCGGCGCCCGGGAACGGCGAGATCGCGGTCGGGTGGTTGTGCGTTTCGACCTTCATCAGCGTGTGCGTGAGCTCGACGCTGCGGCCGTAGTGCTCCGGCAATTCGCTTGCGCCGAGTTCGGCCGGGGTGCGCGGGAACCAGCGCTCGGCCATGCCGCCGACCATGATCGCCGAGTTATCCGAATACGCGACGATCGTGCCCTGCGGGTTCAGCTTTTCGGTGTTGCGGATCATGTTGAACAGCGACATGTCCTGCTTCTCGCCGTCGATCGTCCAGTCCGCGTTGAAGATCTTGTGGCGGCAGTGCTCGCTGTTGGCCTGCGCGAACATCATCAGCTCGACGTCGGTCGGATTGCGCTCGAGTTTCGTGAATGCGTCGACCAGGTAGTCGATTTCGTCGTCGGCGAGTGCGAGGCCCAGTTCCACATTGGCGGTTTCGAGCGCGGCGCGGCCGCTCGCGAGCACGTCGACGGTTTGCAGCGGCTTGGCCGGCAGCTCGTCGAACAGATGCAGCGCATGGTCGCGCGACGGCGCGACGCTCTCGGTCATGCGGTCGTGCAGCGCGGCGGCGACGGCCGCGCGCGCTTCGTCGGACAGCGTCTTCTTGCCGCCGAGGAGGCCGCTTTTCAGCGTCACCGAGTATTCAACGCCGCGCTCGATGCGGCGCACCTGCGTGAGACCGCAATGATGCGCGATGTCGGTTGCCTTGCTGGCCCACGGCGACACGGTGCCGAAGCGCGGCACCACGAGGAAGGTCTCGATCGCGCCACGTTCCTTGCCTTCTTCGAACGGATCGCCGTAGTGCATCAGCGCCTCGATCTTCGCGCTGTCTTCAGCGGACAGTTCAGTCTGTGCATTGACGAAGTGCAGATACTGCCCGCGCACGCCGGTGATATTCGGATCGATGCGCGTGAGCGTGTCGAGCAGGCGGGTTTGACGGAAATCGGAAAGGGCCGAAGCGCCGGGGAAACACGAGAAGTGGGCCATGGGACTTGACGTTGCGTCGCTCATTGATGCCGGAGAGCCGCGCATGCAGGCGACGTGAGGCGGAAAGGAAGTCCGAGATTATACCCCGGGAACGGGCTTCCAGCGGGCTGCGGGGTGCGGCGTCGGCGGGCTGCGTCTGCCCGCGCGAGGCGTCGCTGGAGTGCCCGTCGCGTCGCCGCGCGGGTGTTTTGACTGCTATCATTCGCGTTTCACCAGATCGGCGCACGCAACCCGGCCTTTATCCGGCGCTGCGCCGCATGTCACAGCCAACGGGAACGCGCGCGAGCCGCCCGTCGGCACATCGAATCAGAGCATGGATGTCATCGTCATTGGCGGCGGGGTAGCGGGCGTCGCCACCGCTTATCAGCTGCGCGCGGCCGGCCACCGGGTATGCGTCGTCGAGCGTCACGCAACCGTCGCGCAAGGCGCCACGTATGGACAAGGCGGCACCGTGCTGCCGACGCCGCTCGACGTCTGGTTCGGGCCGACCTTCATGGCGAGCCGCTACAACGCGAAAAATGGCGTGATCAGCAAGACCGGCTTCAACGGCGCCGCGCGGCAGTTCATCAAGCAGCTCGCAGCATGGCAGGAACCCGCAGCGTTTGCGCGCCAGTACGCGCTGCTGCGGCCGCTGATCGAATCGTCGCGCGAGGCGATGGCCGACGTCGAAGCCCGCTTCGGCCTCGAATTCGAACAGGCGAGCGGTCTCTTGTACCTCGTGCGCAGCGCGCACGAATGGGAGTTGAGCGCGGCTGCGCTCGATCTGCTGGGCCAGTTCGAGGTGCCGCATCATGTAATGAGCCCGGCCGAATGCGCGGCGTTCGAGCATGCGGTGCCCACCGATCCTGAATTCGCCGGCGGCGTGCTGTTCGAGCACGAGCGCACCGCGAACTGTCCGCTTTTCACCAAGCTCGTCAAACAGGTGCTCGACACTCAGGGCGGCGTGCAGTTCATGCCTAATTGCGAGGTGACCGGCATCCGGCTCGAAAATCAGCGCGCGGCGGTCGAACTGGCGCCGCGCGACGGCGCGCCCCGCTCGCGCGAAATCGACGTGGTCCAAGCCGACGCGGTCGTGGTCGCGGCCGGTTATGGCAGCCTCGCGCTGCTCGAACGCGCGGGGCTCAAGCTGCCGCTGCATCCGCTGCGGCTGCATTCGCTGGTCGCGCCGATCGCGCACGAGGAATGTGCGCCGCATGTCGCGATCGTCGATGCGGTCAAGCGTATCGGCATCAGCCGCATGAACCATCGGCTGCGGATCGCGGGCGGCGCGGTGCTGCAAAGCGCCAGCCAGATCGACAAGCCGCTCGGCGAAGCACTGACCAAGGAGGCGCTCGCGATGCTCGGCCAGGCGACGCACGACTGGATTCCGGGCGCCGCGCGCATTTCGGCGGCGCTGCCGTGGGAAGGCGTGAAACTGCTGTCGCCGGACGGCTTGCCGGTGATCGGCAACGCGCTGCATCCGCGCCTCTTCGTCAACATCGGGCACGGCCCGGCCGGCTGGGGCCTCGCCAGCGGCGCGGGCAAGCTCGTTGCGGAGCTGATGTCGGGGCTGACACCGACGTTGCCGGAAGACACGCTCGCGGCGTTGCGGCCGGAGCGGTTCCGGTAAGGTTTCGCGCTCTTCCGGGCGGGTATGGCGGGCTGACAGCCCGCTGCCGATAACCCGCGTTCATCGTGCCAGTCCCACCGCCTGCACCGAAACAGCCGCACGCCGCTCGGCTATCGGCACTACCATAGCGATTCCCTAGTCTGCCCGCCGCGCCGCGGGCGCACCGCCAGGCTTCGCCATGACAGACGCCGAAAACTCGCTGCTCACCGTTTTCGATCCGCTAACCGTCCCGCTCAGCGACCCGCAGCCGCTTGCGCTGCCGCTGCTGACGCTGACCGACTTGCGAATCGCCGAATCCCAGGCCGCCGCTGCGCTGCCCGAGCACACGCTGATGGCGCGCGCCGGTCACGCCGCCGCGCGCTGGCTGCTCGAACGAATCGCCGCGGACACCTCGGTGACGAAAGCGCAGCAGCGGGCCTGGCTGGTCGCCGGCCCCGGCAACAATGGCGGCGACGCGCTGGTCGTCGCAACGGAATTGCACAAGGCCGGCATCGCCGTCGAAGTCTGCATGCCGGTTGAAGTGAAGCCCGCCGACGCGCGCTGGGCGCTCGACGCCGCACGCGCCGCCGGCGTGTCGATCGACGCGGCGCCGCCCGCCTCGCTCGACGGCTATGGCTGGCTCGTCGACGGCATGTTCGGCATCGGTCTCGCGCGGCCGCTCGACGGCGTGTTCGCGACGCTCGCGCGGCAGTTGTCGCAGCGCACGAAGACGCGCCCGACACAGGGCGCCGTGCTCGCGCTCGATGTGCCCAGCGGGCTCGACAGTGACACCGGCGCGGTGATCGGCGGCAATGGCGCGGCGGCGGTCCATGCGACCCACACGATCACTTTCATCGGCGCGAAGCCAGGGCTTTTCACCGCGCAGGGCCGCGACCTCTGCGGGCGGGTGACGGTCGCACCGATCGGGCTCACTGCAGGGATCAACGGCGGCGGCGCTGGCCAGGACGCTACCACAGCCGCCCCTCGCGCCGCGCTCCAGCTCAGCGCCCCTGACCTGTTCGGCCCCTTCATGCCCCCGCGCGACTTCGCGACCAACAAGGGCACCTTCGGCAGCCTCGCGGTGGTCGGTGGCGACACCGGCATGTGCGGCGCGCCGATTCTCGCGGCGCGCGCGGCGCTCTTCAGCGGCGCGGGCAAGGTCCACGTCGCGCTGCTCGGCGAAGGCGCCCCGCCCTACGATCCGCCGCACCCGGAACTGATGCTGCATCCGATCGACACGCTGCCGCTCGATTCGATGGACGCACTCGCGGTCGGCTGCGGCATGGGGCACGGCGAACGCGCGACGCGCGTACTGCATGACGTGCTGCCCCTCGACGTGCCGAA
The DNA here is from genome assembly GCF_009362785.1 of Paraburkholderia atlantica. Classification (GTDB taxonomy): domain Bacteria; phylum Pseudomonadota; class Gammaproteobacteria; order Burkholderiales; family Burkholderiaceae; genus Paraburkholderia; species Paraburkholderia atlantica. Next base: position 201,967 of record NZ_WHNQ01000006.1, on the reverse strand, counting down.
GCTGTTCGATGCCGACGCGCTGAATCTGATCGCCAAAGATCCCGCGCTCGCCGCCGAAGTCACCGCGCGCGGCGTGCAAGGCGATCCCTGCATCCTGACGCCGCATCCGCTCGAAGCCGCGCGCCTGCTCGGCAGCGCTGCGGCGAGCGTGCAGCGCGACCGTCTCGCGGCCGCCCGCGCGCTCGCGGCTCGGTTCGCGAGCGTCGTCGTGCTGAAGGGCGTCGGCACGATCATCGCCGCGCCCGACGGCCGCCTCGCGCTGAACCCAACCGGCAACGCCGCGCTCGCGACGGGCGGCACCGGCGACGTGCTCGGCGGCATCATCGGCGCGCTGCTCGCGCAGCACCTGCCACGCTTCGAGGCGGCGCTCGCGGGCGTCTATCTGCACGGCCTCGCCGCCGATACGCTGACCGCGCAGGGCCAAGGCCCCGCGGGTTTGACGGCCGGCGAGCTGGCACCGATGGTGCGTACCTTGTTGAACCGGATGTTCTACCCGGCGACGCCTGCGTGACGGACGTGTCGTGCGCGGCTTGTTCGCCGCGCCCGTTCACACCGGTGAAACATCGCCATCCCGCTATTGCGAGCGAGCGCAACGCACTGCTGCCCGCCACGCATCCCCGCTATACTGGGTGCCTGCGCCGCGCGTCGGATCGATCGCGGGTCGCGGCGATACTCCAGCAGGCGCCTGCGCCGCCTGGCGCTTTCGCGAAGCTCATCCGCTTCGCGAAGTATCGTCGGAACCCGCTCGCGAACCGGCCCGCGTGGCATTGCTCTGAGTGAATCGCCGCATCATTCTCGGCCGCGCTTCATGCGCGCGCCTTCCTTCGTGCCCCTTGGTTAGACGGACGCTATGACCCAGAACTCGCTCCCCTCCTGGTCCTCGCTGCAGACGCATTACGACACGATTCGCGATGCGCATCTGCGCGACTGGTTCGCCCCCGAGAACGATCCCGCTCCCACGCGCGCCGAGCGCTTCACGTTCGCGGGCGGCGGTCTCGCAGCCGATTTCTCGAAGCACCGCATCACCGATGAAACCCTGCAACTGCTCGTGCAACTCGCGCGCGAAGCCGGCGTCGAAAAGCGCCGCGACGCGATGTTCGCGGGCGAGGTCGTCAACCCGACCGAAGGCCGCGCCGCGCTTCACACCGCATTGCGCGCAACCGACCCGAAGGCGCCGTTCTTCGCCGACGTGCAGGCCGAGCGCAAGAAAATGGCCGCGTTCGCCGAGCAGGTTCGCAGCGGCGCATGGACCGGCTACACCGGCAAGCGGATTCGTTATGTCGTCAACATCGGCATCGGCGGCTCGGATCTCGGGCCGAAGATGGTCGTGCATGCGCTGCATCACCTGGCGACGCCCGAGATCTCGACGCACTTCGTGTCGAACGTCGACGGCGCCGATCTGTACAACGTGATGCAGCAGATCGATCCCGAGGAGACGCTCGCGATCATCGTGTCGAAGACCTTCACGACGCTGGAGACGATGACCAACGCGCGCTCGCTGCGCGACTTTTTCATCCAGAAGGGCTGCCCGGAAAGCGCGCTCGCGAAGCACTTCGTCGGCGTGTCGGCGAATACGGCCGAAGTCGTCAAGTTCGGCATCGCGAAAGAGAACGTGTTCTCGATGTGGGACTGGGTCGGCGGACGCTACTCGTTGTGGTCGGCCGTCGGTCTGTCGATCATGATCGCGATCGGCCCGCAACAGTTCGACGAACTGCTCGCCGGCGCCAACGAGATGGACCAGCACTTCCGTACCGCGCCGCTCGACAAGAACCTGCCGGTGCTGCTCGGCATGATCGGCATCTGGTATCGCAACTTCTTCGGCTCGCAAAGCTATCTGGTCGCGCCGTATTCGCAGGCGCTGCATTTCCTGCCGTCGTATCTGCAGCAGCTCGAAATGGAAAGCAACGGCAAGTCCGCGCGGCTCGACGGCGCGATGGTCGACTATGCGACTTCAGCGGTCACGTGGGGCGAGCCCGGCACCAACGGTCAGCATGCCTTTTTCCAGATGCTGCACCAGGGCCCGACGATCGTGCCGATCGATTTCATCGCCGTGCTGACGCCCGAGCATCCGCTCGCGAGCCATCATCCGAAGCTGCTCGCGAACTGCTTCGCGCAAAGCGAAGCGCTGATGCTGGGCCGCACGCTCGAGGAAGCAAAGACGGTGGCCGGCCCCGACAAGCCGGAGCTCGCGCCGCACCTGACGTTCCCCGGCAACCGCCCGACCGCGACGTTGCTGCTCGACGCGTTGACCGCGCGCACGCTCGGCGCGCTGATCGCGCTTTATGAGCACAAGGTTCTGGTGCAGGCGTCGGTGTGGAACATCAATCCGTTCGATCAGTGGGGCGTCGAACTCGGCAAGATCCTCGGCAAGGTGGTCGAGGCCGATCTGGGTGCGGCGAGTGCCGACGTGAAGAAGCATGATTCGTCGACGTCGGCGTTGATCGCGCGGGCGCGCGCTGCGTTAAAGCGCTGAGTGGAAGTTTGAAGCGCGCGATAGTGCGCCAGAGACAAAACAAAGCGGGCTACGGCCCGCTTTGTTTTTGTTTCGACGACGAGCATGCTCGCGAGCCGCACGATCATCAAGCGAGCCGCCCCGCTTCGATCGTCACCGTCGTATCGCAACGCCGCGCGAGTTCGATGTCATGCGTCACGAGCACGAGCGTCGCGCCGTGCGCGCGATTCATCTCGAACATCAGATCGATGACCGCGTGGCCAGTGGCCGCGTCGAGACTGCCGGTGGGTTCGTCGGCGAACAGGATCGCCGGGCGTGTGACGAACGCGCGCGCGAGAGCGACGCGCTGCTGCTCGCCGCCCGACAGCAGCTTCGGATAGTGACCGGTGCGCTGCCCGAGCCCCACCTGTTCGAGCAGTTCACGCGCACGTGCGGCGGCCTCGCGTGTGCCGATGCCGCCTTGCAATTCGAGCGGCAGCGTGACGTTTTCGAGCGCGGTCAGATGCGGCATCAACTGAAACGACTGGAACACGAAGCCAACCGCGCCGCTGCGCAATGCGGCGCGCCCGTCTTCGTCGAGTTCGCCGAGTTCGCGGCCGAGCAGCCGAACCGAGCCCGCGCTCGCGCTGTCCAATCCCGCGAGCAGGCCGAGCAGCGTAGACTTGCCCGATCCGGATGCACCGACGATCGCGACGCTGCTGCCGGCATCGATGGCTAGATCGATGTCATCGAGAATCGTCAGTTCGCCCGTCGCATCCTTAACCCTCTTGCACAAACCCCGCACTTCAATGACTGGATCAGTTCTGTTTGGCATGGTGAAGCGTAGGTTGAAAGTGCGCGCCATCGTCCCTCGCGCCGCGGCGCTGGCTGCGGCATTCGGCGCGACCATGATGGCCGCCGCGCTGGTTTCGTTACCGTTGCAGGCTCATGCGGCGAATGCGCCCGAACCCGCGAAGCCGGTGATCGTCGTGCTCGGCGACAGCATCTCCGCCGAGTACGGGCTGCCCCGCGATACGGGCTGGGTCGCGTTGATGCGTCAGCGTCTGGCCGAAGAGCGCATCGATTATAGCGTCGCCAATGCGAGCATCAGCGGCGACACGACGAGCGGCGGGCGCGCGCGTCTGCCCGCGCTGATGGAACGGCTCAAGCCGAGCATCGTGATCGTCGAGCTCGGCGCCAACGACGCATTGCGGGGCGTACCGCTGTCGACGACCGAGGCCAATCTGCGCACGATCATCGAACAGGCGCAGCAAGGCCACGCGAAGGTCGTGCTCGTCGGCATGTACGTGCCGCCCAATTACGGCCCGGACTATACGCAAAAGTTCCACGGCCTCTACGGCCAGCTGTCGAAGGAATTCCATGTGCCGCTCGTGCCTTTCTTGCTCGCCGGCATCGCGGATAAACCGGATATGTTCCAGGCCGATCAGATCCACCCGACGCAGCAGGCACAGCCGCTGCTACTCAACAACGTGTGGCCCACTGTCAAGCCACTCCTTCGCACAAGTTCGCCGCACTGAAACACCTGCTAACGACTTGTTTCCGGAACCTGGGGGAGCACGGATCGCCGAGCCGTTCGACACATGGGCCGTTCCGTGCCACCCGGCTCATTCTTGAGCGACCTCTGAGGAGATAACGTTGAAATACTTACCGTTAATCGCTTTGACTGTTGCCATCTCGGCCTGCGCGGCTCAACCGCCGGCCGGCGTTCAGTCGGTGGGTCAAAGCCAGCAGCCGCCTCGCGCCGTCGCAACCTGCATCGCGCAGAAATGGGCGGATAGCTCGCAGCAGCAGGTCGTTTCGCAAAGTATCCTCGCCAACGATCAGGCCATGGACGTCTACGTCCCGGGCCAGCAGCCGCCTAACGGCGCGGCCGCCGTGGTCCGTCCGTCGTATAGCGGCAAGGGCACGTGGGTCGGCTTCCGCGCCGGCGGCGCTGGCGCTGACGCAAGCAACGCTACCGGCGCGATCAGCGGCTGTCTGTGAAACTGTCGCCTTGGCTGTAGATAAAAAAAGCCCCGCATTTGCGGGGCTTTTCCTTTGACCGGCAGGTAATGCTAACGGCGGCTTACTGGTCGGCCGTCTGTGCGGCGCTGTCGAGCGTGCCGTAGAACTGCACCTTCGAGCGCTCGCGCAGCGCCTTCAGATAGGCTTCGGCCTGCGACTGCGCGTCCACCTGCGCGATCTGCTGCTGCGCGACGGCGAGATGCTGCGCGTCGGTGGCCGCGGGCGGCACGATCCGGTTCACGCGATAGATCGCATAGCCGTCGTCGCCGAGATCGACACCGACGTAAGCCGGCAACTTTTGCGCATCGACCTTGTAGATCGCGCTCAGAGCGGCAGGCGGCACGCCCTGCGCGTCATTGCGCGATACCTTCAGCGGCGACGAGAAACCGGCGGTCGCCTTCGATTTCTCGAACCCGGCCAGCTTCGCAGCGCCGTCCTTGTGCGCCGCTTCGTTCGCCTGGTCGGCGATCACCTTCTGACGCACCGTGTCCTTCACCGCGTCGAATGCGGGCACGGCAGCGGGCTTGTAGTCGGTCACGCGCGCGGCGATCAGCGTGTTGTTGCCGACGTCGATGGCCTGCGTATTGTTGTGCGCCGATACCGAGTCGTTTGCGAAAACGGCCGCGAGGAACTTGGGATTGTTCAGCGGGCTGTCGGGCGGCAGCTTGGCGTCCGGCTGCGGCGTGACCGTTGCGGTCTGGATCGGCAGCTTGAACTTGTCCGCAGCCGGCTGCAGGCTCTTCGCCTTTTCATAGACGAGCGACGTGAAGCCTTCGGAGTTGTCGGTGAACGCCTTGCTCGCCAGTTGCGTCTTCACCTCCCTGGCGATCTGGTCTTTCACCTCGTCGAACGACTTGGTGACCGCAGGCTTTACATCGGTGACCTTGACGATGTGGAAGCCGAAGTCGGTCTGCACGATGCCGCTGATTTCGTCCTTCTTCAGCGCAAACACCGCGTCGTCGAACGCCTGGCCGCCTGCGATCATGCCGCGGCCGAAGTAGCCGAGATCGCCGCCCTTCGATGCCGAACCCGGGTCCTGCGAGCTCTGCTGCGCGATCTGTGCGAACTGGTCCGGATGCGCCTTGAGCTGCGCGAGCAACTCCTCGGCTTTCTGCTTCGCCTTGGCCTTGTCGGCCGCGCTCGCGTCCTTCGGTGCCGCGATCAGGATGTGGCTCGCGCGCACTTCGCCTTCGGTGCGAAAGTGGGCGATGCTGTCGTCGTAGTACTTCTTCAGGTCCGCGTCGCTGGGCTGCACCGATGCGCCCAGCGTGGCCGGCGACATCACCAGGTACTGGATCGCCGCGGTAGCGGGCGTCGCGAAGTCGTTGCGATGCGCGTCGTAATACGCTTGCAATTGCGCGTCGGTCGGCTGGATCTTCGCCTCGTAATCGTGCGGATGGAACGCGATGCCCTGCACTTCACGCTGCTGCTGCGCGAGCTCGCTCAGATGCTGCGCAAGCGTCTTCGACGTGAACGCGCTCGCCGCGATGCTCGCGGGCAGCTGTTGCATCGCGAGGTTGTAGCGCATCCGCTCGTCGTATTGATCGGGCGTCATGCCCTGCATCGCGAGCAACTGCTTGTAGCGCTCGAGGTCGATCGAACCGTCGGGATTCTTCAGCGACGAAATTACCGGATCGGACAGCAGCGCACGGCGCACCGCGTCGTCCGACGCGGTCAGATGCAGACGCTGCGTTTCGTCGGCGAGCACGCGCTGCTCGATCATGCCGTCGAGCATCTGGCGGCGGCGCTCCGGTGTGTCGAACGCCTTCATGTCGAACTGCGCGCCGAGCATCTGACGCCCCCTGTCGATCTGCTGACGCATTGCGTCGTCGTATTCGACGCGGGTGATCTTGTGACCGTTGACGCTTGCGACGTTTGCACTTTCGTCAAAGAAGCCGCGGAAACCCTGAATACCCACGAAACCCAACCCCGGCAAAATGACGAGGATGAGCATGAACATCATCAGGCGTTGGTGATTGCGGAAAAAATCGAGCATGCGTGAGGGATGCCAAAAACAGAACGCCCGATCTTACCTCAGCGGGCAACAAAAAAGGCGAACCGGAGTTCGCCTTTCGTGGATACTGGCGGAGTGGACGGGACTCGAACCCGCGACCCCCGGCGTGACAGGCCGGTATTCTAACCGACTGAACTACCACTCCTTTTACTGCGCTCTTGCTACTGAAAAACACGGCCGCCGAATCTGAAACTGGTGGGTGCTGAGAGGCTCGAACTCCCGACCTACGCCTTGTAAGGGCGCCGCTCTACCAACTGAGCTAAGCACCCGTTTCGTGATTCAGGGCTTGATGTGTGTTTTCTGCCTTGCCGCCGCCCTCCCGATCAATCATTATGCAATCGGGTCAAGCAATTTCCTCAAGCAGCAAGCCCGTTAGTTTAGCGCATCCTTCAGCGCTTTGCCAGGCCTAAATTTAGGAACTTTTGCCGCCTTGATTTTGATCGCAGCGCCCGTGCGCGGATTGCGGCCGGTGCGCGCGGTGCGCTTGCCGACCGCGAACGTGCCAAAGCCGACCAGCGTGACCGATCCGCCCTTCTTCAACGTGCTTTTGACGCCGGCGATGACTGCATCGAGTGCACGGCCCGCCGCAGCCTTCGAAATGTCGGCTTGCTGTGCGATGTGATCGATCAATTCCGTCTTGTTCATTCAAAACCCCCGTGAATGTTTATTGGCAATCGTGACAGTGCTTTCCAGCACCTCCCGTCACGCGGCCGGCGTTATATAACGCCAGGCCGCCCCATTAGAAGCGGCCGAAACCCTTGTGTCAACCGGGGTTGAGCCTGATCGGGGTGATTTTAGAGCGGCACTTTCGACGCAGTATGTTGCAGCGGCAAAACTGGCGATGCGGCCAGCGACAAAGTCGTGCGGGCAATAAAAAACCCGCGGCCTTGACCGCGGGTTTTCTGTTTCAGCGAACAATCGTGCTGTAGAACGCTTTTGCGTCAGCGGATTCTGATGCGCTTCGGACCTCAGTGCTTGACGACGTCCGTCGCAGCATCCTTGCCCGGCTCGGCCCCAACCGGCGCCGAAGGCTTCGGCTCTTCTTCCGGCAACGCCTGCGGCACACGTTCGAGCGCAAGTTCGAGCACCTTGTCGATCCAGCGGACCGGCACGATTTCGATCGCGTTCTTCACGTTGTCCGGAATCTCCGTCAAGTCCTTGACGTTTTCTTCCGGAATCAGCACCAGCTTGATGCCACCGCGATGCGCCGCGAGCAGTTTCTCCTTCAGGCCGCCGATGGGCAGGACTTCGCCACGTAACGTGATTTCGCCCGTCATCGCGACATCGGCGCGCACCGGAATACCGGTCAACACCGACACCAGCGCGGTCGTCATCGCGATACCGGCCGAGGGACCATCTTTCGGCGTCGCGCCTTCCGGCACGTGAATGTGAATGTCCTGCTTGTCGAACGCTTCGTCCTTGATGCCAAGACGACGCGAACGCGAACGCACCACCGAGCGCGCCGCTTCGACGGATTCCTTCATCACGTCGCCGAGCGAACCCGTGCGGATCACATTACCCTTGCCCGGCATCACTGCGGCTTCGATAGTCAGCAGATCACCGCCCACTTCCGTCCACGCGAGACCCGTGACCTGGCCTACCTGATTTTCCTTCGCGGCCAGACCGAAGTCGTACTTGCGCACGCCGAGGAACGTGTCGAGGTTGCTACCGTCGACCTTCACTGCGCCCTCCGCCTTCTTCAGCAGAAGCATCTTCACGACTTTGCGGCAAATCTTCGACACTTCACGCTCGAGCGAACGCACGCCCGCTTCACGCGTGTAGTAGCGAATGATGTCGCGGATCGCGGATTCAGTCACATCGACCTCACCATCCTTGAGGCCGTTGTTCTTCTTCTGCTTCGGCAACAGATAACGCTGCGCGATGCTGACCTTCTCGTCCTCCGTATAGCCAGACAGACGGATCACTTCCATCCGGTCAAGCAGCGGCGGCGGAATGTTCAACGAGTTCGACGTCGCAACGAACATCACGTCCGACAGATCGAAATCGACTTCGACGTAGTGATCGGCAAACGTATGGTTCTGTTCTGGATCGAGCACTTCGAGCAGGGCCGACGACGGATCGCCGCGGAAATCCTGGCCCATCTTGTCGACTTCGTCGAGCAGGAAAAGCGGATTGCGCACGCCGACCTTGGTCAGGCTTTGCAGGATCTTGCCCGGCATCGAACCAATGTACGTACGGCGGTGGCCGCGAATCTCGGCTTCGTCGCGTACGCCGCCCAATGCCATGCGCACGAACTTGCGGTTCGTCGCGCGCGCGATTGACTGGCCGAGCGAAGTCTTACCGACACCCGGAGGCCCAACGAGGCACAGGATCGGTGCCTTGACCTTGTCGACACGTTGCTGGACCGCGAGATACTCGAGAATGCGTTCCTTCACCTTCTCGAGACCGAAGTGGTCTTCGTCGAGCACGCGCTCGGCATTCGACAGATCGTTGTTGACCTTGCTCTTCTTGCGCCACGGCAAGCCGATCAGCGTGTCGATGTAGTTGCGCACGACCGTCGCTTCCGCCGACATCGGCGACATCAGCTTGAGCTTCTTAAGCTCCGCGTCGGCCTTCTTTTTCGCTTCCTTCGGCATGCGGGCAGCGGTGATGCGCTTTTCGAGTTCCTCGAGGTCCGCACCCTCTTCACCTTCGCCGAGTTCCTTCTGGATCGCCTTGACCTGTTCGTTCAGGTAGTACTCGCGCTGGCTCTTCTCCATCTGACGCTTCACGCGCCCACGGATGCGCTTTTCAACCTGCAGGATGTCGATCTCGGCTTCGAGTTGCGCGAGCAGATGCTCGAGTCGCTCGATCACGGGGAACATCTCGAGGATGTGCTGCTTCTGATCGAGCTTGAGCGGCAGATGCGCCGCGATCGTGTCCGCGAGACGTCCGGCTTCGTCGATACCCGACAGGGAGGTCAGGATTTCCGGCGGGATCTTCTTGTTCAGCTTCACATACTGGTCGAACTGCGACACGATCGCGCGACGCAGCGCTTCGGTTTCAGCGCTGTCGGCGTGGTCGGGTTCGAGCGGCATGACTTCGCACGAGAACTGCGTTTCCTGTTCTTCGATGGAAAGCGTCTTCGCGCGCTGCAAGCCTTCGACGAGCACCTTCACGGTACCGTCAGGCAGCTTCAGCATCTGCAGGATGTTGGCGATACACCCTACTTCGTACATGTCCTTTTCGGTCGGCTCGTCTTTCGCAGCCGTTTTCTGGGCGACGAGCATGATGTGCTTGCCGCCTTCCATCGCTGCTTCGAGAGCCTTGATCGACTTCGGGCGGCCTACGAAGAGCGGAATCACCATGTGCGGGAATACGACTACGTCGCGCAGCGGGAGCAGCGGCAGCGTAATGCGTTCCGGCGGGAGGAGTTGGGTTCCTGACATTTCATTTCCCCATGAGTGGAATCAGTTCGTTCGATAGGTGAGGCCAGCAGAAAATATTGCAAGCCTCCGCGTGTGGGAAAAGTTCAGTGACTCCGAAGGTTCAGTGACTCCATAGTTGAGAACAACCAGCCTGACCACACGATAAACGAAAAAGCCGTTCACGTCGCCATGAACGGCTTTTTGCAGAACTCGAAAGCCGATCAGTTCGAACCCGCGACCTTCGGCGCGTCTTCGTAGATCAGCAGCGGTTTGCCGTCGCCGTCGATAACGTTGTCGTCGATGATGACCTTGCTGACACCTTTCATTTGCGGAAGGTCGTACATCACATCGAGCAACGCCTGTTCCAGAATCGAACGCAGGCCTCGCGCCCCGGTCTTGCGGCGGATCGCCTTGCGCGCCACGGCCTGCAGCGCGGCTGGACGAATTTCCAGTTCGACTCGCTCCATACTGAAGAGCTTGTGATACTGCTTGACCAGCGCATTCTTCGGTTCGACGAGAATCTTCATCAGCGCGGCTTCGTCGAGCTTGCCGAGCGTGGCGACTACCGGCAGACGGCCGATCAGTTCTGGAATCAGGCCGAACTTGATCAGATCTTCCGGCTCCACTTCACGCAACACTTCGCCCGCGTCGCGGTCCTGCTTGCTCTTCACGCTGGCGCCAAAACCGATGCCGGTCTTCTCGGTACGGTCGACGATGACTTTTTCCAGACCGTCGAAAGCGCCGCCGCAAATAAACAGGATGTTGGTCGTATCGACCTGGATGAAGTCCTGGTTCGGATGCTTACGGCCACCTTGCGGCGGCACCGACGCCATCGTGCCTTCGACCAGCTTCAGTAGAGCCTGCTGGACGCCCTCGCCCGACACGTCGCGCGTGATGGACGGGTTGTCGGACTTGCGGCTGATCTTGTCGATCTCGTCGATGTAGACAATGCCGCGCTGGGCCTTGTCCACCTCATAATTACAATTCTGCAGCAGCTTCTGAATGATGTTCTCGACGTCTTCACCGACATAGCCGGCTTCCGTCAACGTGGTCGCGTCGGCGATCACGAACGGCACGTTCAGAAGGCGTGCGAGCGTCTGCGCGAGCAGCGTCTTGCCAGAGCCGGTCGGACCGATCAGCAGGATGTTGCTCTTCGACAGCTCGATTTCATCCTTCTTGTCGAGATGCTTGAGACGCTTGTAGTGGTTGTAGACCGCGACAGCGAGGATTTTCTTCGCGCGTTCCTGACCGATCACGTACTGGTCGAGAATTTCGCGAATTTCCTGCGGAGTCGGCAGGTCGGACTTGGACAAGCCCGCCTCGATGCCCGCGCCTGCAGCCTCGTCACGAATGATTTCGTTGCATAGATCGATACATTCATCGCAGATGAATACCGACGGGCCAGCAATCAGTTTCTTGACCTCATGCTGGCTCTTGCCGCAAAACGAGCAATACAACAGCTTTTCGCTGTTAGAACCTTTCTTGTCCGCCATAGATGTGTGAGCCTCCGGACACCGGATTACATAATACGCCGTTTGCCCCCACCACGCAGTTTGGGCGCGGCAGGGCTAGTGAGCACGATAACGGCGCTTGCCGCAGACGCCCGGACGGAAGTTGAACATTCACCACCGGCCCGATGACGGTTTTGCCGCAACAATGGGCAAAACAGCGTGGCAAAACCGTACCAGATCAAGGACGCTTGTGCGCCACTTGATCGACAAGGCCGTACGCCTGCGCGTCATCGCCAGACATGAAATTGTCGCGGTCGGTGTCCCGCGCGATACGCTCGACGGGCTGACCGGTGTGATGCGCGAGCAGATGATTCAGCCGATCCTTCAGGTACAGGATTTCGCGCGCCTGAATTTCGATGTCCGATGCCTGACCGCGCGCGCCGCCCAGCGGCTGGTGGATCATCACGCGCGAATTCGGCAGCGCGAAACGCTTGCCCTTCGCGCCGGCCGCGAGCAGGAACGCGCCCATGCTCGCCGCGAGGCCCATGCAAAGGGTCGAGACGTCCGGCTTGATGAACTGCATGGTATCGTAGATCGCCATACCGGCAGACACGGAGCCGCCCGGGCTGTTGATGTAGAAGTAGATGTCCTTGTCCGGATTCTCGCTTTCGAGAAACAGCATCTGCGCAACCACCAGATTCGCTGTCTGGTCGTTCACTTCGCCCACGAGGAACACGATGCGTTCCTTCAGCAGACGCGAATAAATATCATACGAACGCTCGCCCCGGCCGCTCGTTTCCACGACGATCGGCACCAGACCGAGTGCCTGCGCTTCGAGATCCCGGGACGACTGGGAGGTCAACGTGTCCAGCATTTGGGCGCGAAAGGTCATGCAATGGATCCTTGTCTGGAAATATTCTGAATATTAGCTGCTGGACACAGGTTGGTGCGACGAGCCCGTATTCAAGTGCCGTCTTGATGTGCGACGTACGACCGGGTCCGATACGTCACACATTGTTGCGGCGCAAAAAAACGGCGTGCGGGCCGTCGGTCGCTCCGACAGCCGGCACGCCGTTGCAGCGACGCTTACGCTTGCGCCGTTGCGCTTGCCAGTTCCTCGAAGCTCACTTCCTTGTCCGTCACCTTGGCCTTGCTGAGGACGAATTCGACGACGTTAGCTTCAACGACATACGCTTCCATTTCAGCAAGACGTTGCTGGTTCGAATAATACCAGCGGACGACTTCCTTCGGGTCTTCGTAGCTTTTCGCGAATTCGTCGACTTCGGCACGGATCTGCTCCGGCTTCGCCTGCAGTTCATTCGCCTTCACGAGTTCGGCCAACACGAGGCCCAGCTTGACGCGGCGCTCAGCCTGCTCCTTGAACATCGCAGCCGGGATCGGCGCGTCCTTCGCGTTCGGCACGCCACGCTGCTCCAGATCCTGGCGAGCCATCGCGACGAGGCGTTCCTGATCTTGTTCGATCAGCGCGTTCGGCACGTCGAGTTCCGAAATCTTCAGCAGCGCGTCCATCACCTGGTTCTTGACGATGGCTTGCGTGCGGCGCTTCGCTTCGCGCTCGAGGTTGTCCTTGATTTCGGCGCGCATCTTGGTCAGATCGCCGTCCTGGATGCCCAGCGACTTCGCGAATTCGCCGTCGACTTCCGGCAGATGCGGCCATTCGATCTTCTTCATCGTGATCGTGAATTGCGCCGTCTTGCCCGCCACTTCCTTGCCGTGGTAGTCGTCCGGGAACTTCAGGTCGAATTCCTTCGCTTCGCCGACCTTCAGGCCAAGCGCCGCTTTTTCGAATTCCGGCAGCATGCGGCCTTCGCCGAGGACGAAGCTGAAGTCTTCGGCGCTACCGCCCTGGAATGCTTCACCGTCGATCTTGCCGACGAAGTCGACCGTCACGCGGTCGCCGTCTTTGGCGGCCGTGTCCGCGCCGCCGTCGCCGTGCTCGCCGGCTTCGCCGCGAGCGTGGAAGTGCACGCGCTGCTTGCGCAGGATGTCCAGCGTGCGGTCGATTTCCGCTTCGCTGATGCTGGTCGTGGTGCGCTCGATTTCCGCCGTGGCGACGTCGCCCAGCTTCACTTCCGGATACACCTCGAAGGTTGCGTCGAACGCGTAGCTGCCTTCAGCGGCGTCGGTCTTCGGCGCGAAGCTCGGCTGACCCGCGACACGCAGGTTTTCGGCGCGGCTGATGTCGAAGAATTCCTTGCCGACCTTGTCGCTCAGCACTTCGGCTTCCACCTGGCCCGAATACTGTTGCGTCACCATCTTGAGCGGCACCTTGCCCGGGCGGAAACCCGGCATGCGCACGTTCTTCGCGAGTTGACGGATACGCGAATCCACTTCCTTCTGCACGGCATCCTTCGGCAGGGAAATCGTCACGCGGCGTTCGAGCTTGCCGAGGTTTTCAACAACGTTAGCCATGGCTTCAATCGTCCTAAAATTATTCGAGCGAATCAGTTATCTTCTCCGTGCTGCCCGTCGATGTCGCTTCGCATCGATTTGCGCCGATTGCATCGATCACGCACCTGCGCCGCGGGCTTGCAGGCCGCCGGCAGCACGGTTGAGTCCAAAGAGCCGAATATTTTAGCAAACTATTTGCGCGCCTAGCCGGGATTCGATGAATGCATCGAGTTTTCCCTGCATTCTGCGCGTTTTGAGGGTCATTTTCGGGTAGTTTTGGCACAGCGAGCGCTGTTTGCCGCTGGCGTGGCTAGCCAGTTTGCAGCGATCCCGCCTATGCCTTTCGACATATTCAGCCGACGCCCCCATGCTGATAAGCTAACGCACTCGGTCGGGCCGCCACCGCCGGTCTTCCGCAGCCGGTCGCTTCGTCCGCTCCGGCAACCGCTTACAACGACTCAAACCTCTCAGAGATACCATGCCGAATTCGTCGCCCTCGCCTGTCGTCGTCATCGCTCCCGATTCATTCAAAGGCTCGCTCAGCGCGGAACAGGTCGCGCAGGCGATTGCATCCGGCATCCGGCGCGCGCGCGCCGACGCCAGCGTGCGCATTTGTCCGATGGCTGACGGCGGCGAAGGCACGCTCGACGCAATGCTCACGAGCGGCGGCGAGCGCCGCACGCTTAGCGTGCGCGGCGCGGCCGGTCCGACGCGCGCGGCGCTCACGGGCTTGCTCGCGGACGGCAGCGCAATCATCGAAACGGCGGAAATCGTCGGCATTACGGACCCCGTCGGCATGAGCGTGCCGGTCGAGGCGCGCAGCACGCGCGGCATGGGCGAAGCGATTCGCGCGCTGCTCGACGCCGGCGTGCGGCGATTTTTCGTCGCGCTCGGCGGCAGCAGCACGAACGACGGCGGCGCCGGCCTGCTGACCGGCCTCGGCCTGCAACTGTTCGACGCGCAAGGCAACGCCCTCGAAGGCACGCCCGAGCAGCTGGCGCGCGTGGCGCGGGTCGATGCGTCCCTGCTCGACGCGCGGCTTGCCGACACGCAGTTCGTCGGTATGTCGGACGTCGACAATCCGCTGACCGGCGAGCACGGCGCGACCGCCGTCTTCGGACCGCAAAAAGGCGTGAAGCCCGAACAGGTCGCTCCGATCGACGCCGCGCTCGCGCGCTTCGCCGATCTGCTCGAAGCCGCGCTCGGCCGCACCGCGCGCGAGCTGCCGGGCGCGGGCGCGGCGGGCGGTCTCGGCTTCGCGTTGCACATGCTCGGCGCGCAGTTCGAGCCGGGCGCGGAAACCGTCGCGCGGCAAATCGGCCTCGACGCAGCGCTCGCCGGCGCCGACTGGCTGATCACCGGCGAAGGCCGCTCCGACGTACAGACGCTGCACGGCAAGGCGCCCTTCATTGCGTGCGCGCATGCGCGAGCCGCGGGCGTGCCCGCCACGCTATTGTCCGGCGCGGTCGACCCCGCCGCGCTGCCGCGTCTCGCCGAACACTTCAGCGGCTGCTTTTCGCCGGCGCCCGGGCCGATCACGCTCGACGTCGCGATTCGCGACGCAGCGCGCCTGCTCGCCAACGAGGCCGAGCAGCTGACGCGCCTGAAATACGGCGTGCGTTGACCCGCGAAACGGTTGCCGCAACAATCACAGCGCCACGACCGTTCCACTCATCACGGGGTGACCATGAAGGACTCCGCCAAAGCCGGGCTCGAGCAGTTCCTCACGTATCGTCTGCATGTTTTGAACAAACTGGCCGAGCGCGGCATCAGCGCGCGCTACGCGGCGAAGCTCGGCGTAACGCTGCCTGAAGCGCGTGTGATTGCGTCGGTGGGATCGTTCGGACCATTCTCGATCATGGAGCTGGCACGCCATGCCAATCTGGACAAAAGCCAGGCGAGTCGCGCAGCCGAAGCGCTGATCCGGCAGGGACTCGTGCAGCGCGAGACGAGCGCCGCGGACGGCCGCGTCGTGCTGGTCTCGCTGACGCAGGAAGGTCGCGCGCTGTATCGCAAGGTGATGCCGATCGCGCGCAAGTGGAACGGCGATATGTTCGACTGTCTCGACGAAGAAGAAAGGGCCGCGTTCGGCGCGGCGCTCGACAAGGTGATCCGCGCGATGAACGCGCGGGAGTGATGGCGCGAGACGAACCGGCCATGTTTGAAGAGCGCCGCCTCACGGCATTGGGCGGCGCGTGTCAAAATTGAGCATTGGCCAACGCGCCTTCACCCTCTTTTTCATCCAGGGACGTTTCAGTGGACATCAACAAACAGGTCGCGGCACTCACCGCGTCGGAACTCCAGACCGCCGGCGCGAGCCAGGCAACCGCGATCGCGGTCAGCGTCGTGCTGCGTCATCTTCGTTCGCCGGAACTGGCAAAACTGCTGTCGTCGGCATTTGAAAATCATCAGGCCGTGATGCTGCAAACGCCGTGGCCGGACCAAATGCTGCAGGCGTTCGAGTCGACCCGCCGCTTCCTCGAAGGTGCCGCGCAAGCGGAGTTGCCGGGCTCGCAGCAAACGCCGGGAACACCGGGCGCCTGATTCGCGTTCTCGCAATGGCAGGCCGCGGGGCAACACTGCGGCCTTGCAGAGACCGTGCAACAAAGAAAAAACCCCGCCGGTCCGAAGACTCGACGGGGTTTTTTATTGACTACCAATAAATGGTGCGAGGGAGGGGACTCGAACCCCTACACCCTTGCGGGCGTCAGGACCTAAACCTGGTGCGTCTACCAATTTCGCCACCCTCGCAGCCGGGTACGCCGCGATGCGTCGTGCCCGATTGTCCTGTGCACTTCCACGCGCGCCAAACACGTGCCTGAAAGCGTAAGCGCGAGATTCTAACCGATTGATTCGCGCTTGTCTGCACCCGGCGGTATCTGCGCGCGCGGCGCCGATGCTACAATTTTCGGCTCGTCGAGACGGGCGCCAGCGCCCTTCTCGCCAGCCCTTTCCCACACTCTCATCCCGTGAATTTCGACGACTATTGCCAGCAGAAAGCGGCGCCCCCAGGATCGAGCACCTACTATGCGCTTCGCCAGGCGCGCGCAGCCAGTCAGCCGCTGTTGACGGCGCTCTTCGCATTGCGTCGCGAATTCGAGGAAACGGTCAAGGAGACGAGTGATCCGGCGGTCGGCCGCACGAAGCTCGCGTGGTGGCAGAAAGAAATCGCCGCGCTCGCCGCGGGGTCGCCGTCGCATCCGGTATCCAAGGCGCTCGCGGCCTATCTGCCCGACGCGCGGGCCGAGTATCCTGCTCTACAGGAATTACTGGCGGGCTTCGAGATGGATCTCGACCAGGCACGCTATCTCGACTATCCGAACCTGCATCGCTATGTGCGCGGGGTCGGCGGCAATTTCGCGTCGCTGGTGTCGCGCGCCGCGGCAGCCGGATCGGCCGACGATGCCGCGCAAGCGTCGACGTGGGCCGCTCCCCTCGGCGAGGCGCTGATGCTCGCGCAGTTCGTCGCCGAAACCGGTAACGATGCGCGGCACGGCCGCATCTACGTTCCGATCGACGAGATGCAGCGCTACAACGTCACCGCCGCCGATCTGATCAACCGCAAATACACCGACGCGTTCACCGAGCTGATGCGCTTCGAGACGCATCGCGCGCGCGACGCAGTGCAGACCGCGCTCGCCGCGGTGCCCGCCAGAGCCCGGCGCGCCCAGCGCACGCTGCTCGCGCTCGCGGCGCTCGCGTTGGCCTTGCTCGATGAAATCGAGCGCGACGGTTATCACGTGCTGCATCAACGTATCGCGCTGACGCCGATCCGTAAGCTTTGGATCGCGTGGCGCGCGAAGTAGCCTGACAGCGAGGCGCGCCGATTCGCGCCCATTCGCTCACGCCCGCAGCAGCGGCAGCGGCTCGAACCGCTGCTGCAGAATCGTCGATGCGTCCAACCCCCACCACGGCCCGAGCACCGTCGCATAAATGTGGCGAAAATCAACGCCAACAGGCAGGTTGCCATTTCCGTCGAGCCGCGCAAGCATCGGCGGCACGCCATACAAACCGCCCTTCACGCGACCACCCGTCACGAAGTGCGGCGCCACCGTGCCGTGATCGGTGCCGTTGCTCTCGTTCTCGCGCGGACTGCGCCCGAACTCCGCATACGTCATCACGAGCGTCTCGTGCCACCGGCCCAACTCGACGAGCGCGGCCTGCATCGCCACGATGCCTTCCGCCAACTGTTGAAGCAACGCGCCCTGCTGTCCAGGCTGGTTCTGGTGCGTATCGAAACCGTTCAGCGTTAGCCGGATCACGGCCACGCCTTTTCCGCTCAACGGCTGCTCCGGTGGCGCGCGTCCGGCAGCGATCACCCTCAGGGTGTCCGAAGCGGCCAGCACCTGCATCGCCGTTTTGATCGAACCGCCAAACGCGCCGCCCGGAATCGCGGTCTTCAACTGTGGCATCGGCGTCGCGACTCGCGAGGCCCTGACGAACTGCGTGCGATTGACCAGCGCAATCGCGCGGGCGCCATTTGCGAGCGGCCCCATCTCGGCGCTACCGATCACGACGCCGTCGGCCGCGAAACCGAAGGGCACCGGCCTCATCGCGAACGCGCGCGTGAGCCAGCCGTCGCGCAGATATTGATCGGAGCGTGACGCGGTATCCCAGATCTCGATCGAACGGAAATGCGATAGGTTTGGCTGCGCGTAGCTGACACCCTGCACGATTGCGAGTTGCCGGCTGCGCCACAACGGCATCAACGGCTGCAACGCGGGATGCAGCGCGGTGCGCTCGTCGATCTGGATCATCTGTTCGCGTTTGATGCCGATGTTTTTGCGCAGCGTGTAGTACGCGGGATCGGCGAACGGGATCACGGTGTTCAATCCGTCGTTGCCGCCTTTGAGTTCGATCAGGATCAGCAGATTGTCGTAACCGCGCCCCGGCACAACCGGCGCTTTCGATGCATCCCGCCGCTGCGCAGCCTTCGCATCCTCCGCGCCGATCGCGCGAGGCAACCACATCGATGCGCCGGCGGCTACGCTCATCGACAGAAAGCTGCGTCGTTTCATGCCGCACCTCGTTGTGATCATGCCGGCGCGTGGTGTGCCGCCGCCCGTTGCCTATGCGGGAGCCAAATCGCGATGTCAAAGCGTACGCCACTCTGGCTATTGCGCGCCATGACGCGCTGCAGCGGCGGGCTGCGCGAGCAGCTTCGAGCTGTTGATCAACGACGACGCGCCGCCAGCCATCCTTTGACGTTCCACGGATAGAACAGGTTCTCGCCAGGCGCGCGAATCGGCGCGGCGAACGGCGAGGTGCCGTCGTAGCCGACAGCGAATGCGGCCTGGTCCACCATGTCGTAGATGAACTCGCGCCAAAGCTTCGCTGTGACGAACGTCACGGTCACGGACCGAGCAGGATATCGAGTACGTGGCAGCCATCGAACGCGCTGGTTTGATCACGCACGGTCTTCTCGGCGTCGTCGCCCCTGATTCGCGCGCAGCACGTCGCTGCATATCGGGATCTCAACAGCAGATTCAGCCGCGCCATCAATTCCGGATGCGGGCTTGGTCCTGCCCTGACGCGAAGGGGTTGTGCCAGAAAAGCGTCATGGGTTCGGTGAGCGGCGAAGGTGTGTTCAACACTTTCGCGCACCCGCCCTGCAGGTAATAGTTCGTAACGCTGTCCGATCAGCATTTGTTGCTCGCGACGCTGATGCGGCCTCCATGTGATGCGCTCGGGCTACAACACCCGGTCGGAAGGCGGCGATATCGCTTTGCTGCTGGCACTCAACGCGCGACGCTCATCCCATACGTTGAAAAGGTTCGCCGACGCTGATCCGTTTCGCGTGAAATCTCGAGCGGATGCTAGCGACTCCACGGAGCAGCGGATCAGGAAGTTGACGCTGAAGATGCAACAGGATGGTTCACGCGACGATGCGCGCGCTGGGATTAACGTTTGTACAACTCGCGCACGGCGTCTTCGATGTGCTGCCGCAACAGCCGACGCTCTTCGGGCGTCATATGCCCGTCACGGCGACGTTGATCGAGATCAGGGGGAACCGCGGTGCGCAACATCACGTCTGAAGCAGGACGATCGATGTTCGGGTTGCGGTGGGTGGCTTTGCCATTGCCGGAGCGGGGCGCATGCTCGCTCGCCGCTCTATCCGCGGACGGCTGCGCATGGGCGAGCGTCGGGCTCAGTGTGCCTGCGAGCGTACCGGCAACCGCCAGTGCAATCACGCTCAGGCGCACATTTGGCCAAACCCCTCCCTTCATGTTGTTCCCTTCGTGGCGCGGCAACCGGCTACCTCAGATGCGTATACAAACCCCGGTAACAGCCGGGTACGAGAGTTTTGTCGAGTGAAGTATCCACCGAACAGCCGCATTCAGTAAAGGAGTCTAAACGCGCATACTTTACGTCGCGCCACGCCGCGGGTAAATTTTGTAACCGACTGTAACCCCAGAAATGGTGTAACCGCGCACCACTTTCTAATCGCGCTAAGATGCCGACCATGGAAACCAAAAACCCTTCGAAAATCCTCGTCGTCGACGACGATCCACGCCTGCGCGATCTTCTGCGCCGCTACCTCGGCGAGCAGGGCTTCAACGTCTACGTCGCCGAAAATGCGCCGTCAATGAACAAGCTCTGGGTGCGCGAGCGCTTCGATCTGCTGGTGCTCGATCTGATGCTGCCCGGTGAGGACGGCCTGTCGATCTGCCGGCGTCTGCGCGGCAGCAACGACCGCACGCCGATCATCATGCTGACGGCCAAGGGAGAGGATGTCGACCGTATCGTCGGCCTCGAGATGGGTGCCGACGACTACCTGCCCAAGCCGTTCAATCCGCGCGAACTGGTCGCGCGCATTCACGCGGTGCTGCGTCGTCAGTCGCCGTCCGAGTTGCCGGGCGCGCCGTCCGAAACCACCGAGGTGTTCGAGTTCGGCGAGTTCGCGCTGAATCTCGCCACCCGCACGCTGACCAAGGCCGGCCAGGAAATTCCGCTTACCACCGGTGAATTCTCGGTGCTGAAGGTGTTCGCCCGTCATCCGCGCCAGCCGCTGTCGCGCGAAAAGCTGATGGAGCTCGCACGCGGTCGCGAATACGAAGTCTTCGACCGCAGCCTCGACGTGCAGATCTCGCGTCTGCGCAAGCTGATCGAGCCGGACCCGGGCAGCCCGCGCTTCATTCAGACCGTGTGGGGCCTCGGCTACGTGTTCATTCCCGACGGCGCAGCCTGAGTTTGTGCTCCGTTTTCATGTCGACCCGAGTAGGCGCTTTAGCTGTCGACCAGAGTTCGCGCTTCGGTGCGTCACCTGGTCCCATGCAAAGCACCTGCTTCGGTCCCATATAGTTTCTGTCTTTGACTCCAGATAAGAAGGGCCCATGCGGATCGACCGGCGCCTCCTGACGCTCGCGTTCGGCGGCCTTTTCTGGCGGACCTTCCTGCTGATCGCGCTGTTGATCGCAGTCAGTCTCGCCGCGTGGTTCCAGAGCTTTCGCGTGATCGAGCGGGAGCCGCGCGCGCAGCGTGTGGCTCTGCAACTCGTCGCGATCGTCAAACTCACGCGCACCGCACTCCTCTATTCCGATCCCGACCTGCGGCGCGCGCTGCTGCAGGATCTGGAGAGCAATGAAGGGGTGCGCGTGTACCCGCGCGAAGCCACCGACAAATACAAACTCCAGCCCGACGAATCGCTGAATCGCCTGATCGAGCACGACATCCGCGGCCGTCTCGGCGACGACACCGTGATCGCGCAGAGCGTCAACGATATCAACGGCGTATGGATCAGCTTCAAGATCGACGACGACGATTACTGGGTCGCGCTCGACCGCGATCAGCTCGACAACGCGACCGGCCTGCAGTGGGCCGGCTGGGGCGTGTTCGCGCTCGCGTTGTCGCTGTTCGGCGCGGCGTTCATCACGAGTCTGGTGAACCGGCCTTTTGCGCGTCTCGCGATGGCCGCGCGCAGGGTCGGCTCCGGGCAATCGCCCGAGCCGCTGCCCGAGCGCGGCATGGGCGTCGCCGCCGAAACCAATCGAAGCTTCAACCAGATGGTGCGCGACCTCGAACAGCTCGAGGCCGATCGCGCGCTGATGCTCGCGGGCATCTCCCACGATCTGCGCACGCCGCTCGCGCGGCTGCGACTCGAAACCGAAATGAGCCCGTCCGATCAGGCCACCAAGGACGCGATGGTCGACGACATCGAGCAGATGGACATGATCATCGGCCGCTTCCTCGACTATGCGCGTCCGGTGCAGCGCGTGCCGGAACCGGTAGACCTGTCGGTGATCGCGAGCGAGCTGGCCGCACGCATGCAAAGCGAGGACAGCATGCGGCTGATCACACGGCTCGCTCCGTCGGCGGTGATCGAGGCCGATGAAACCGACATGCGTCGCGTGGTCGGCAATCTGCTCGAGAACGCGCGCAAATATGGTCTCAGCGACGGCGACGGTGTGCCACACGTGATTCTCGAAACGCGCGTGTCGCATTCGCGCGTCGAACTGTCGGTGGTCGACGAAGGCCCCGGCATTCCCGAAGACCAGCTCGCGCTCGTCACGCGGCCGTTCTATCGCGTGAATTCGGCGCGCACCCAGGCCAACGGCACGGGCCTCGGCATGGCGATCGTGCAGCGGCTCGTCGCCCGTTATCGCGGCGCGCTGCGTCTGCGCAACCGCTCGCCCGGACCCGGGCTTGAAGTGACGATCGAGTTTCCGCTCGCGAAGAGCGCGTGAGCCGACGGCGCGCCGTCGTTATTCGAAGCACGCCGCTTTTTGCGACTTTCGAAGGAGCCTTTGAATGAAAACCGTTGGCGATAAACTCGAAGCGTTCACCGTCATTGCCGCCAAGCCAGGCTTCAACCATCACGAAGAACACGGCGTCTCGGCGTTCGAATACATCACCGATCAGTCGTTTCCAGGCAAGTGGAAAATCATCTACTTTTATCCGAAGGATTTTTCGCTGGTCTGCCCGACGGAAATCGTCGATTTCAGCAGGCTCGTCAAGGAGTTCGAGGACCGCGAGGCGGTGCTGCTCGGCGGCAGCGTCGACAATGAATATGTGAAGCTCGCGTGGCGCCGCGAGTACAAGGCGCTCGACAGGCTCAACCACTACTCGTTCGGCGACGTGAAAGGCGAGCTGATCGACCAGCTCGGCGTGCGCGACAAGGAAGCGGGTGTCGCGCTGCGCGCGACTTATATCATCGATCCGGACAACACGATCCAGCACGTGTCGGTCAACAACCTTTACGTGGGCCGAAATCCCACAGAAGTGCTGCGCATCCTCGACGGCCTGCAAACGGAAGAGCTATGTCCGAGCAATCGGACGATCGGCGGCGCGACGCTGTAAGCGGCACCGCCAGTCACCGAAACAAAGGTCCGTTCAGCTCCTGACCAACAACACCGCGGCCTGCGCCTCGATGCCCTCGCCGCGGCCGAGATACCCGAGCTTCTCGTTCGTCTTCGCCTTGACGTTCACGCGCTCGATCGGCAAGCCGAGGTCCGCCGCGATATTCGCGCGCATCCCTTCGATATGCGGCGCGAGCTTCGGCGCCTGCGCGATCACGCTGCTGTCGACGTTGCCGATCGCAAAACCCGCCGCCTTCACGCGCGCCACGCATTCGCGCAGCAGCACGCGGCTGTCGGCGCCCGCGAACTTCGCGTCGGTATCGGAGAAGTGTCGGCCGATATCGCCCAACGCGGCCGCGCCGAACAGCGCGTCGGTGATCGCGTGCAACAACACGTCCGCGTCCGAGTGACCGAGCAGCCCGCGTTCGTACGGAATCGTCACGCCGCCGATGATCAACGCGCGTCCCGGCACCAGCGCATGCACGTCGTAGCCTTGCCCAATTCTGAAATCCATATGCGTCACATCCTCAAGTGCTGAAGCTTTTAATGCTTCTTTAAAGCCTTTCTAAATCTTTCCATGGTGCAAACACGAGGTATCACGAACCGGCGGCGCGGCTCAGAATCGCCTCGGCCAGATCGAAATCTTCGGGATACGTGACCTTGAAGTTGCGCAGGCTGCCTTGCACGAGCTTCGGCGCATGGCCCGACCATTCGATCGCGCTCGCCTCGTCGGTCAGATCGTGGCCGTCGGCCTGCGCTCGCACGATCGCCTCGCGCAGCATGCCGATGCGGAACATCTGCGGGGTCTGCGCCTGCCACAAGCCGTCGCGTGCCTCGGTGCGGGCGATGCGGCCATCGGCCGACGCACGGTCGATACGTTTCAACGTATCGGCGACCGGCAACGCCATGATGCCGCCGACCGGGTCGTCCTTTAGCGAACCGATCAGCGTACGGATCAGCGCCGGCGTGATGCCGGGCCGGGCCGCGTCGTGCACGAGCACCCAGTCGTCGTCATGAGCGCCGAACTCGGCGAGCGCGTGCAGACCGTTGAGCACCGACGCCTGGCGCGATGCGCCGCCCACGCGCCGCACCGCGAAGCGCAGATTGCCGAAGCGGCGCGCGTCGAAGTGCTGGTCGTCGGGCGCGATGACGACTAGCGTCTGCGTGAATTCGCTGCACGCGTCGAACGCGGCGAGCGAGTAATGCAGCATGTCGCGGCCAGCGACAGTACGGTATTGCTTGGGCATCGCGGCGCCGGAACGGCTGCCGGTGCCCGCGCACGGGATCAGGGCGAAGAGACGGGAAGTCACGAGTGCGGATGCCGCCAGGTCAAAGTAAAGGACGGATTTTATAATACGTCCTTCGCATTCACGCCCGTGGACGCGTAAACTTGGCCGTCGTGTGAGCCCCGAGCCGCTTTCTTTCCTTTATGCCAGACATCGCCGCAACCTCGCAGTCCTCCTCGCCCGTCGCGCTCGTCAAGGCCGGCCAGCGTTTCGCCTTCGACGGCACGCGCGGTTCGTCCGACGCGCTGCTGATCGCCCGCTACCATCTCACCTACCGCGAGAAGATGCCGCTGCTGGCGGTGGTCTGCGAAAGCGCGGTCGACGCGCAGCGGCTGTCGCAGGAAATCGGCTTCTTCGCCCCCGACGCGCGCGTGCGCCTGCTGCCCGACTGGGAAACGCTGCCTTACGACACGTTTTCGCCGCACCAGGACCTCGTCTCCGAGCGTCTCGCGACGCTGCACGATCTCGGCGAAGGCCGCTGCGACATCCTGCTCGTGCCGGCCACGACGGCCCTGTACCGGATGCCGCCCGCGTCGTTCCTCGCCGCCTACACGTTCTCGTTCTCGCAAGGCGAGCGGCTCGACGAAGCGAAGCTGAAGGCGCAGCTGACGCTCGCCGGCTACGAGCACGTGAGCCAGGTCGTGCGTCCCGGCGAATACTGCGTGCGCGGCTCGCTGCTCGATCTGTTCCCGATGGGCTCGCCGCTGCCCTACCGGATCGACCTGTTCGACGATCAGGTCGACTCGATCCGCGCGTTCGACCCCGACACGCAGCGCAGCCTCTATCCGGTCAAGGACGTGCGTCTGCTGCCGGGCCGCGAATTCCCGTTCGACGAAGCCGCGCGCACCGCATTCCGCAGCCGCTGGCGCGAGACCTTCGAGGGCGATCCGAGCCGCGCGTCGATCTATAAAGACATCGGCAACGGCGTGCCGTCGGCGGGCATCGAATACTATCTGCCGCTGTTCTTCGACGAAACGGCCACCCTCTTCCATTACCTGCCCGACGGTTCGCAGCTCGCGTTCGTCGGCGACCTGGACGCGGCGATCCGGCGCTTCACCAACGACACGAAACAGCGCTTCAACTTCCTGTCGCACGACCGCGACCGGCCGATTCTCGAACCGCAGAAGCTGTTCCTGTCGGACGAGGATTTCTTTACGTTCGCGAAGCCGTTCGCACGGCTCGTGCTGCCCAGCAACGGCGGCGGCGCCTGGTCGATCGCCTTGCCGAACCTCGCGATCGACCGTCATGCCGACGACCCTGTGTCGGCACTGCGCGCGTATCTGAGCACGACGCCGAACCGCGTGCTGTTCGCCGCCGAATCGGCGGGCCGCCGCGAGACGCTGCTGCAACTGCTCGCCGACAACCAGCTGAAGCCCGCCTCGGCCGACAGCTTCGCCGACTGGCTCAAGAGCGATGCGCCCTTCTCGCTCGGCGTCGCGCCGCTCGCGAACGGCTTCGCGGTGCCGGGCGACGGCATCGCGATCATCACCGAAACCGAACTGTACGGACCGCTCGCGCGCCGCGCGGGACGCCGCCGCCAGGAACAGGCGAGCAACGTCGATTCGATGGTGCGCGATCTGTCCGAGTTGAAAGTGGGCGATCCGGTCGTCCATTCGCAGCACGGTATCGGCCGCTACATGGGTCTCGTGACGATGGACCTCGGCGAAGGCGAAACCGAGTTCCTGCACCTCGAATACGCTGGCGACAGCAAGCTCTACGTGCCGGTCGCGCAATTGCACGTGATCTCGCGCTATAGCGGCGCCGATCCGGAAAGCGCGCCGCTGCATTCGCTGGGTTCGGGCCAGTGGGAAAAGGCCAAACGCAAGGCCGCGCAGCAGATCCGCGATACGGCCGCCGAACTGCTGAACCTGTACGCGCGCCGTGCCGCCCGCGAAGGCCACGCGTTCGCGCTCGAACCGAAGGACTATGTGAAGTTCGCCGAGAGCTTCGGTTTCGAGGAGACGCCGGACCAGGCCGCGGCGATCGCGGCCGTGATCGGCGACATGACGGGCGGCAAGCCGATGGACCGGCTCGTGTGCGGCGACGTCGGCTTCGGCAAGACCGAGGTCGCGTTGCGCGCGGCGTTCATCGCGGTGATGGGCGGCAAGCAGGTCGCGCTGCTGTCGCCGACCACGCTGCTCGCCGAACAGCACACGCAAACCTTCAGTGACCGCTTCTCCGACTGGCCGGTGCGCATCGCCGAGCTGTCGCGCTTCAAGTCGACCAAGGAAGTGAACGCGGCGATCCAGCAGATCAACGAAGGTTCGGTCGACATCGTGATCGGCACGCACAAGCTGCTGTCGTCCGATGTGCAGTTCAAGCGGCTCGGGCTCGTGATCATCGACGAGGAGCATCGCTTCGGCGTGCGTCAGAAGGAAGCGCTGAAGGCGCTGCGCGCGGAAGTCGACGTGCTGACGCTGACCGCGACGCCGATTCCGCGTACGCTCGGCATGGCGCTCGAAGGCCTGCGCGATTTCTCGGTGATCGCCACGGCGCCGCAAAAGCGCCTCGCGATCAAGACCTTCGTGCGGCGCGAGGAAGACAGTGTGATTCGCGAAGCGATGCTGCGCGAGTTGAAGCGCGGCGGCCAGGTCTACTTCCTGCACAACGAAGTCGAAACGATCGAGAATCGCCGGCAGATGCTCGAGGCGCTCGTGCCCGAAGCGCGCATCGCGGTCGCGCACGGCCAGATGCACGAGCGCGAACTGGAACGGGTGATGCGCGACTTCGTCGCGCAACGCGCGAACGTGCTGCTGTGCACGACGATCATCGAAACCGGCATCGACGTGCCGAGCGCGAACACGATCCTGATCCATCGTTCCGACAAGTTCGGTCTCGCGCAATTGCATCAGCTGCGTGGCCGCGTCGGCCGCTCCCATCACCAGGCGTATTCATATCTGCTCGTGCATGATCCGCAGGGGCTCACCAAGCAGGCGCAGCGACGGCTCGAAGCGATCCAGCAGATGGAGGAACTCGGCTCGGGCTTCTATCTCGCGATGCACGACCTCGAAATTCGCGGCACCGGCGAGGTGCTCGGCGACAAGCAGTCGGGCGAGATTCACGAGATCGGCTTCCAGCTTTATACCGACATGCTCAATGACGCGGTGAAAGCGCTCAAGAACGGCAAGGAACCGGACCTCACCGCGCCGCTCGCGGCGACCACCGAAATCAACCTGCATTCGCCGGCGATCCTGCCATCGGACTATTGCGGCGACGTGCAGGAACGTCTGTCGCTGTACAAGCGCCTCGCGAACTGCGAAAACAGCGATTCGATCGACGGCATCCAGGAGGAGCTGATCGACCGCTTCGGCAAGCTGCCGCCGCAGGCGCATGCGCTGGTGGAAACGCATCGTCTGCGGCTCGCCGCCAAGCCGCTCGGCATTTCGAAGATCGATGCCGGCGAAGCGGTGATCGGCCTGCAGTTCATCCCCAATCCGCCCATCGACGCAATGAGGATCATCGAGATGGTGCAGAAGCACAAGCACATCAAGCTCGCAGGTCAGGACAAGCTGCGCATCGAAACGCGCAGCCCGGATCTCGCGGTGCGCGTCGCGACCGTCAAGGAGACCTTGCGCGCGCTCGGTTCGCCGAGCCGCGGCACGGCGGCGGCGCCCGCGCGCTGAGGGTCGTGAAACAGCAAAAAACGGGGGGATGTCCCCCGTTTTTTGCATCGATGCTGCGCTGCGCCAACGCGCGCCCGGCATTTTGGCTACCCTTGCCAAAATGCAATATGGGATATGATCGATAGATACAAAATGATGGAGTCATGTCATGTCCCACGTCGCTGAAACAGCGCAATCGTCGCAGTCGTCCGCCTCCTCCGCTTCTCCCGCTTCTTCTCCGGTATCTCTGCCCTGGGTCACACGTCTCGTGTCGATGGACACGGTGAGCCGCAATCCGAATCTCGGCCTGATCGAAACCGTGCGCGACGAACTGCGCGCGGTCGGTATCGACGCGACGCTGACACACGGCAAGGGCGGCAAATGGGCGAACCTGTTCGCGACGATTCCCGCACACGATGGCGAAACGAACGGCGGCGTCGTACTGTCGGGCCACACGGACGTCGTGCCGGTGGATGGCCAGCAATGGGACAGCGATCCGTTCAAGCCCGAGATTCGCGGTGACAAGCTCTACGGCCGCGGCAGTTGCGACATGAAGGGCTTCATCGGCGCGGCGCTCGCGCTCGTGCCCGACATGCAACGCGCGAAGCTCGCGAAGCCGATCCACCTCGCGCTGTCGTTCGACGAGGAAGTCGGCTGCGTCGGCGCGCCGCTGATGATCGCCGATCTGATGAAGCGCGGCGTGAAGCCGGAAGGCTGCATCGTCGGCGAGCCGACCAGCATGCGCCCGATCATCGCGCACAAGGGCATCAACGCGTATCAATGCTGCGTGCGCGGCCAGGCCGCGCATTCGTCGCTGACGCCGAAGGGCTTGAACGCGATCGAGTACGCGGCGCGCCTGATCTGCTACATCCGCGACATGGCCGACCAGTTCCGCGAGCAAGGCCCGTTCGACGAACTGTACGACGTGCCGTTCAGCACCGCGCAGACCAGCACGATCACGGGCGGCAACGCGATCAACACGGTGCCGGCCGAGTGCCAGTTCCAGTTCGAATTCCGCAATCTGCCGACGCTCGATCCCGAGCAGATCTTCGCGCGCATC
This sequence comes from Paraburkholderia atlantica, assembly GCF_009362785.1. Taxonomy (GTDB): domain Bacteria; phylum Pseudomonadota; class Gammaproteobacteria; order Burkholderiales; family Burkholderiaceae; genus Paraburkholderia; species Paraburkholderia atlantica. The sequence goes on along the minus strand of NZ_WHNQ01000006.1, from coordinate 173,022 downwards.
GACAGCTACGCGCGCGACACGCTGCTGCCGAAAATGCTGCGCGAGCATCCGTCGGCGGCGATCGAGATCACGAAGATCGCCGCGGCGCCCGGACTCGATTCGTCTGAACAGGCCGCGATCACGCAACTCGTGCGCGCGCTGACGGCTGACCAGGACAAGCGCAAAGTCGCGTACGGCACCGAGGCCGGCCTCTTTTCGAACGCGGGCATTCCGAGCATCGTCTGCGGCCCCGGCGACATCCAGCAGGCGCACAAGGCGAACGAATTCGTCGAGCTCGCGCAGCTCGTCGCGTGCGAGCGCTTCCTGCGCAAGTTCATCCACAGCATGTCGGTCGAGGCCGCTTAGCCCGTCTCGTTGCAGCGGCGCGCAGCCGCGGTGAACCTGCGCGCCGCGCCACGGGTCTGAGCGACATCGACGACTCCGGAGCGACCGCCATGTCCAGCGCCATGCAGCAGCACACGGATCACACGATCGACGGCGAGCCGATCCCCACGCTCGACGACATCGCCGCGCAGCACTTCGCATTGACGCCGTGGGTCGCGCGCACGCCGGTGTTCGACCGGCTCGACTTCTCGTCGCTGCGCGGCACCGTCGTCAATTTCAAGTTCGAGCTATTGCAGGCGGGCGGCAGCTTCAAGGCGCGCGGCGCCTTCACGAACCTGCTCGCGCTCGACGACGCGCAGAAGAGCGCGGGCGTCACCTGCGTGTCGGGCGGCAATCACGCGGTGGCCGTCGCGTATGCGGCGATGCGGCTCGGCGTCAGCGCGAAGGTCGTGCTGTTCAGCGCGGCGAATCCGGCGCGCGTCGCGTTGTGCCGTGAATATGGCGCCGACATCGTCTACGCGGAAGACCTCGCCGACGCGTTCGAACTGGTGCGCCGCATCGAGGCCGAGGAAGGCCGTTATTTCGTGCACCCGTTCAACGGTTATCGCACGGTGCTCGGCTCGGCGACGCTCGGCTACGAATGGGCGACGCAAACACCCGACCTCGAAGCGGTGATCGTGCCGATCGGCGGCGGCGGGCTCGCGGCCGGCGTCTCCACCGCGCTGCGGCTCGCGAATCCGAACATGCACGTGTACGGTGTCGAACCCGAAGGCTCTGATGTGATGTGCAAGAGTTTTGCCGCCAACCATACGGTCAGAATGGGCCATATGCACAGCATCGCCGATTCGCTGATGTCGCCGCATACCGAGCAATACAGCTACGAGTTGTGCCGCCGCCATATCGATCGGCTCGTCACGGTGTCCGACGATCAGTTGCGCGAAGCGATGCTGATCCTGTTCAATCAGCTGAAGCTCGCGGTCGAGCCGGCTTGCGCGGCCGCCACCGCCGCACTGCTCGGACCGTTGCGCGAACCGTTGCAAGGCAAACGCGTGGGCGTGCTGCTGTGCGGAGCCAATATCGACCCGGTCAGTTTTGCCGCGCATCTGGAGCGCGCGCGTCATGGCAAGTCACAGTTTCCTCATTAACGACGCACGGCGAATGCGCTTGTTGCATCGCGGCTAAAGCACTAGCCTATCCGCTTCAGGTTGGTATGATTCGGCTATTCATATCAGGGAGGTGTATGTATGAGCATGATCCAGGAATTTAAAGAATTCGCGCTCAAAGGCAATGTGATGGATCTGGCCGTCGGTGTGATTATCGGCGGCGCATTTTCCACCATTGTCAATTCCGTGGTTAAAGACCTGATCATGCCGGTCGTCGGACTCGCTACCGGCGGCTTCGATTTCTCCAATCTGTTCGTTCGACTCGGCCATATTCCGGCAACCTACAAAGGCAACCCCGAATCGTATAAAGACCTGCAAACGGCCGGCGTGGCGGTATTCGGCTACGGTTCGTTCATTACCGCGACGATCAACTTCATCATTCTCGCGTTCATCATCTTTCTGATGGTCAAGTTCATCAACAAACTGCGCAAGGAGCCGCAAGCCGCGCCGGCGGAACCGCCGCCGACGCCGGAAGACGTGCTGCTGCTGCGCGAGATTCGCGATTCGCTGAAAACCCAGCAACGTTAATTGTTAAATAAGCTCGGCTTCAAACTCCTGAGCGCGTGAAATAAAAAAAGGCCTGTTGCGATCGACTTCGCAACAGGCCTTTATGTTTTCACTCTGCTTTCAGCACACTGCCCTTTATCGAGCCTTACGCATCCTTTTGTGCCTTCAATTGCGCCGCGCTTTCGATCATCGCTTCGAGTTGGCCGAAATTGACAGGCTTCGTCAGATGCGATGTAAAGCCCGCGCTCAAACAACGGCGCACGTCCTCGTCGGTGCCGAAGCCGGTCAACGCGACGGCTGGCGCGTCGGAATGTTCGCGAAACGCCTCGATGAAATCGAGGCCGGTGCCATCGGGCAACCCGACATCGCTGACGACAAGATCGAACTTCTGCAACTGCGTCGCCGCAAGCGCATCGTCGATGCGCCCGACCACTGTTACCTGATGCCCCAAGCCGCGCATCAACTGGGCCATCACGTCCGCGGTATCGGCATGATCCTCGATCAGCAGCACCGTCAGCGAGCTCGCCGGCTGCACGGTGCTCGGCACGATGACCGGCGGCGCCGCGGCGGGCGCGGCTGCGGTCGGCAGCGTGATGGTGAAGGTCGCGCCGCAATGCGGACCGGGGCTCTGCGCGGTCACTGTGCCGCCGTGCACGTCGGTCAAAGCCTTCGTGATCGCAAGACCGAGACCGAGCCCGCCGAACTGCCGCGTCATGCTCTGGTCGCCCTGCTCGAACGCGTTGAACAGCTTGCCAATCTGCTCCGGCTCGATGCCGATGCCGGTGTCTTCGACCGAGATCTGCACCTGCATGCGTTCGTCGCGCGTGCGCACGTAGATATGGCCGCCGTCCGGCGTGAACTTCGCGGCATTGCGAATCAGGTTCCACAGCATCTGTTGCAAACGCGCGCGATCGGCGAGCACGTAGTGATGCGTCGCGCGCTTGTCGACGTGCACGTCCTGCTGCTTGACCTGGATTTCGCTGCGAAAGAGTTCGAGCACGCTGTCGATCACGTCGTGCACGTCGACGGTTTCCAGCGACAGCCGCAGCTTGCCGTTCGCGACGCGCGTCAGATCGAGCAGATCGTCGATCAGCCGTGCCTCCAGTTCGACGTTGCGGCGGATCATCCGCACGCTCGCACGCGCCTGCTCGGGTAGCTCGGGGATCATCTCTAGCACGCTCGCGCCCGCGAGCACTGGCGTGAGCGGCGTGCGCAATTCGTGCGACAGCATCGCGAGAAAACGGTCCTTCGCGCGATTCGCTTCTTCGGCGGCCTGGCGCGCGGCCTGCTCGGACTGGAGCAGCCGCTCGCGCTCCTCGATCGCCTCGCGTTGCGGGTGAATGTCGGTACAACTTCCGAACCATTTGCTGACCTTGCCTTCGGCATCGCGCACCGCGACCACGCGCATATCGAACCAGCGGTACTCGCCATCGTGACGGCGAATCCGCATCTCGTGCCGATAGTCGCCGTTGCGGCTCGCCACGGCTTTGAGCCAGCTTTGCCGGATCTGCTCGCGATCGTCGGGATGCACGGCGTCGAGCCACGCGAGACCGTGCGAGCCATGTTCGGGCAAGCCCGTGTAGTCGTACCATTGCTTCGACAGGAAGTCGCAATCGCCGGCCGCGTCGCAGGTCAGTACCAGATGCGGCAACGTCTCCGACAGCGTGCGGTAATGCAGTTCGCGATCGCGCAGCAGCAGCGCTTCGTCGGACGCGCGTTGCAGCCGCACCTGCGACAACACGCGCTCCACGGCCTCCGGCAGATAGTCGAGATAGTCACCGGACTTCGGTACCACATCGGACACGCCCGCGCGCAGCGCTTCGATCACGCGCGACTCGTCGGTGAAGCCGGTCACGAGGATCGCCGGAATGCGCACGCCCTCGGCGCGCAGACGCCGGAAGAAATCGAGCCCGGTCTCGGGCCCGTTCAACTGATAGTCGAGCACCAGCAGGTCGAGGCCGCCGCTCGCGAGGCGCTCGCGGGCCGCCTCGACACCGGCGCAAATCGCCACCCGGCAGCCGGCGCGTTCCAGCGACTTGCGCGCGAGCCGCAAGATGCCCTCGTCGTCATCGACGACGAGCACATAAGCGGCGTGCGGCGCGGACACTTCTTCGGTCATGCAGATGCTCTCTTTGGCTCAGTACGGTGTTCATCTTGTCACGAACGGCTTTCGGACTGCTTCAGCGCGGCCCGAGGCGATGCCCCGGCGGCAGCTTGACCACTTGCAGGAACAGGCCGAGCCTGCGCACGGCCTCGATAAACGCATCGTATTCGACCGGCTTGCAGACATAGACGTTGCAACCGAGTTCGTAGCAGCGCGCGATTTCGCGCGGATCGTCGGTCGTGGTCAGCACGATCACGGGCACCGCGGCGGTCTCAGGGGCTTCCTTCAGACGCCGTAACACCTCGAAGCCGTCGACGCGCGGCATCTTCAGATCGAGCAGCACGACGAAATTCGCCAGGTTCTCGCGCGGCGGATACCGGTGACCGTCGGCGTCGGTCAGTGGCTGCGCGCGCGCCGGGTCGAAGAAGTAATCGAGCGCCTGCTGGCCGTCGCGAAAGCGCACGAAGCCGTTCGATATGCCGGCGCGGCGCAGATTGCGCTCGACGAGCGTCGCGTGGCCGTCGTCGTCTTCGATCAGAACGATGCTGACCGTTTGCGCGTGATTCATAGGCTCTCCGTGCCAACGATTCGTCATTCATGCCCGCGCTGGCATGCGCGGCGTTCAGAAGCGCACCGGCTGTTCGGGCAGCACCACGAAAAAAGTCGAGCCGGCGCCTTCGGCCGATTCGACCCAGACCCGCCCGCCGTGCCGCTCGACCGTGCGCCGCACCACCGCGAGGCCGATTCCGTCGCCGCTCGCGACGTCAGCATGCAGGCGCTGGAACGCGCGAAACACCTTCGATAGATACGCGGCCGGAATGCCGAGCCCGTTATCGCGGACGTAATAGGTGCGCATACGGACCGCGCGCGGCTCGCTGTCGTCGACGGGTTCGGGCGCCAGCGCGCCGACCTCGATGCGCCCGCTGCGTGTCGGATCGAGAAAAGTCAGCGCATTGCCGATCAGGTTGCTGAAGATCTGCTCGACCGCCGCCGGATCGCCCCATGCGGGCGGCAGCTCGCGCACCGTGACGCTCGCGGCGCGCTGGTCGATCGTGCCTTGCAGCCCATCGACGACCCGCGCTACCGCGCGCCCGACGCTGACCCGCTGCCACTGGTATTCGAGCCGTCCCGCGCGCGAGATGCGCAACAGCGCGTCGATGATCGTCGCCGCGCGCGCGACCGCGGTGCGCAAATAGTGCAACGACTCGCGCACGTCGCCATCGAGAATCTGCGTCATGCGCCGCGCCTCGTTCTGCGGCAATCGAGCCTGCCCGACAAGGCCGTCGAGCTCGTCGCACGACACATGCAGCTCCCTCGAAAATCCTTGCAGATTGACGAGCGGCGAGCGCAGATCATGCGACACGCTGTAGATGAACATCTCGTTGTCCTGCGTTTCCTGGCGCAATTCCTCATTGACGGCCGCCAGTTCGCGCGCGCGTGTTTCGAGTTCCGTCTTCAGGGCCTGCTGCCCGGCTTCCGCCTCGCGCAGACGCGCATCGGTCTGATGCAGCACCGCGTCGAGCGCGGCGATTTCGTCGCTGCCCGACAACGGCGCCGCGAGCGGCCGGCCGCTGCCAAGCCGCTCGGCGTTATCGGTCAGCACTTCGAGGCGCCGGCCGATGCCGCGCGCGAACACGAAGGCGGTGACCGCCCAGACCAGCATCGATCCGAACGCCGCGGCGATCAGCGCGCGCTGCTGAAGCTCGCGACGCTCGCCGAGCGCGCTCGAGCGCTCGACATCGAGTACCGACGCGGCCGCGTCGAACTGGGCCAACTCCTCGCGGAACACGGCGATCTGCTCCGGCAACTCGCGGGTTTCGAGCGCGATATAGGAGCGTAGACTGCGGCCCTCATGCAAGGCCCGCGAGATCGCGACACGCTGGTCCCGATACGCGTTGATCGCGCGCCGCATGCTGTGTACGCGCTCGGCCTGGGCCGGCGTTTCGGCGACGAGCGCATCGAGCTTCGCGAGCCGGTCGTTCAGGTCGACCCACACCGCGTGGCGGTCGATCAGCGACGCGTCGCCCGTCACCATCGCGGTGCGTACGCGCGCGGCCTGACGCAGCAGCGGATCGACGATGGCCGACGACTGGTAGAGGATCTGCTTGCTGTTGTCGACCCATCGCGCGGCCTGCGCGGTGCGCTCCTGGGTATCGAAGACGACCCCGAGCAGCGCGAGTTCGACCACGCTCGGTATCGCGATCAGCAGCAGGCCTTTGGTGAATAGTTTCATGGTTCCGTCAGGGCGTTCAGGCTGTGGTTCAGGCTGTCACTCGAACGGCGGGGCTCGCGCACCCTTGGCGCCCGTAAGGCGGGCGCCGCGCGGCCGGACGGGCCATTATCGACGTGAACCGGAGATATTTCAACGGCGCGCCTGCAAGCGCTCGACCACACAAAAATGACTTTTTTATTGGGATGGGATGTTTTTTCCGCGCCGCCTGCGTCTATGATGGAGACAAGGTGTGCTGGGATGCGAATGCGCGCGGCGAGGCGGTTCGGCATGATTCGTGCGGGAGCGGTGGAGCGATGCAGCAGCGTCGAATCATCGTGAATCCGGCCTTGTCGTATGCTATAAAAGATCGACGTGCGGCGCGCGAAAGCCGGGAGTGGTCGCATGAGGACGCAGCGTTTCTTGCAATTCTTTTTCAGGCGAATTTTTATGTCCTTCCCGAAAAAGCGTAGACGCGCGAAGGTGGACGGCGACGAGTCGTTCCTCGCGGTTCTGCGGCATTTCAAGCCGTTCGGTCAACTCGACACCAAGATTGCGCGGGCTCGCGCGCAGGACGAACCGGTGCTCTATGCACACGTGCTGCCCGGACTCGACGTGCTTCTATGCAGTGTGCGCGGCGCGCAGCCGCCCTACCCCGCACCAGCCGAATTGCGGCGGCGCTGCATCGAATCCATTACCAACGCACTGGAGCAACCGCTCGATGGCCTCGAGAACGGCGGCTACTGGTACGAAGCCGACGGCTTCGGCTTCCTCGTGTTCGCGAGTCGTGCGCGCGGCAAGATTCTGACGGAGTTCGGCGCGACGCGGATCGGTACTCGCCGCGGCGTGCGTCGCCAGGATGCGTCGGGCGATGCAACACCGCGCTCGCTCAGATAGCGCCAATCAGATACCCTGAAGTTCAGGGTTACTGACAGGTCGTTTCGTCGTCATTCATCCGCGCTTTCGACAGCCGATGTCGTCACGCATCGCTGGCGTCTTCGTCGGCGCGGCGCTGCTTTCTGAGTGCTTGATAGAAACGCTGGCCTTGACGGCGAGCGCGCGCAGTTGCGCGCGCGGCACTCTGCCATTCATTCGGCCATCGCATCATCGACGCGCTCGCGCGCGGGCGGCACGCTGATCAGCCACAGAAAGATCACGCACAGGCCGCCGCCGAGGCCCCAGTTCAACCAGTCCACTGGCAAGCCCGACAACATCAGCTGCCCTTGTATTCGGCGGCGCTCGCCGGCGACTGTGTCGCGGGCTTGCGATTGCGATCCGTCGCCGCCGGCGCCGACGCACCGCCCGAGGACTGGTTGACCGGCGCGCCCTCCAGCGACATCGGCGCCTTCGGCTGTTGCTTCACGCCCGGCGGCGGCGCCTTCGGCATCTGCCGCACCTGCGCGAGCAATTGGGTGCACGGCAGCGGCTTGTTGTTGCTCGGCGCAAGCAGCGGAATCAGCGCCGCGAACGGATTGATCAGCCCGAGCCCGACCGCCGCGCCGCCACGCAATGCAAGCGCGGCCGCATTGACGCCGACGTGCGGGTCCTTGAAGGTGCCCTTCACGTACAGCGGCGAGCGCAGCGAAAAGACCCGGAAGCCCTTCGTATGCGGATGCACGCCGAGGTCCATCGTCTCGTCGCGCAGATTGATGTGACCGTCGATGTTGATCACCGCGTCGTCGGTATCGAGCGCGAACACGCGCGCTTCGAGCACGCCGTCGGTCGCGACGAAATTGGCGGCCGCGCAGTTGATCTTCACGTCGCGATTACCGAACAGCTTTTCATAGACGACGTTCGCGACGTTCAGGCCGGCCGCCTCCATCAGCAGACGGCTCACGGTGCCCTCGGTCACCAGCGCCTTCAGCTCGCCGTTCGAGGTCGCGGCAAGCGCGGCCGGTGAATTGCCGGTCGCGGACAGCGACGCGTCGCCGTTGATCTCGCCGAGCGCGCTCTGCATCGTCTTGAAGTTCGGGAACAGTTGCTTGAGCTTCAGATGCCGCGCCGACATTCCGAAGCGCCCCTTCAACGGCGCCCCGCTGCCATCGAGATGAATGTCCGACGCGAGCGAGCCGCCCGCCACGCCGAACTTCAGCGGCACGAGCGACAGCACGCCGTCGGTCATCACGACGTGCGTGTACAGATCCGTGATCGGCAGGTTCGCGTTTTTGATGATGCGCCGGCCGGTGAACTTGACGTCGGCGTCGATCGCCTTCCAGCGGTCGGTGCGGAATTCCTCGACCGGTAGCGCGCGGTTGCTCGGCTGCGCGGCCGCGTCGCCGCGCTTCGCCTTGCTCGCCTTCGAATCGGCGCCGATCACCGGCGCAAGATCCGAGAACTGCAACAGATGCGACTCGAGTTCGCCTTGCAGCAGCGGACGCGGCTTGCGCCCGGTATAGGTCAACGAACCGTTCAGATCGCTGCCGCCGACCCGGCCTGTAAAGTTTTCATACGTGAACACGTTGCCGCTCGATTTGAAGTTACCGATCAGATGACCCTCGGTCGCGTATGGCGGGGTCTCGGGCAGGGTCACGCCGGTCAGCGAATAAAGCCGCGCCATGCTATTGCCCTGCAACCAGAGACGCAGATCGAGCGCCGCGAGATGCGCCGGATCGGTAACCGTGCCGACGAAGGCGATATGCAGGTCGCCGGCCTTGACGTCGGCCTGCACCGGGAACGGCCGGTTCGCGTCCTGCAGCGCGAGCACGCCGCCAAGCTTGCCGCTGCCCGACACCGGCGTGCGGTTGTACGTGCCCTTGACGGTCCAGGCGATCGCATAGAGCGGCGTAGCACGCGGCGCGCCGGGCGCTACGCCGCTTGCGGCCGAGACGGCCGCGGCCGTGCTGGCGCTCTCGCTGGCGGCTGCACCCGGTGCGGCGGCGCCGCTGGTCGCTAGTGCGCCGGAAGTCGCGGACGGGCCTGCCGTTGCAGCCGGGCCGGAGGCTGCCGGCGCCTGTGCCCGGGTCGCCGCTCCGGAAGCCCCCTGCGCTTCCGAGGCCGCCTGCGCCTCGGCCTGGGCGGTGAGCTTGCTCGCGCCCGTACGGCCGACCGCCTGCGCCGACGCGCTGCGCGAGGCCGCCTCCTGCTGCTTCAACGCGTCGCCGAGCGGGATCGGCTGCCCGAGCGTATCGACGACCATCTGCACCTCGACCTTCTTTTGCTGATCCGACAGCGCGATATTGCCCTTCGCGAACGCGATATCGTGCAGATCGAGCTTCCACTCGGATGGCCCGCTCGACGACGGCAATTTGAAGGTCCAGTTATTGCGTCCATCGACAAGACGTTCGAGATCCACCGACGGGTTCACGAGATTGATGGCCGGAATCACGATGTCGTGCGTGAGCAGCGGCAGCACCTCGACCTCGAAGTCGATTTCGTCGAGCGTCGCGAATTGCGGCTGTTTGGCCCAGTCGGGATTGCCGATCGTAATGTTGGCCGCCGAAAAGCGCGGCCACGGCACCCAGCCGCGCCAGCCCGTTTCGCCGACCGCATGCCGCCAGCCCACCTTCAGGTCGCCGTTGATCGCGAAGGGCCGGCCGATCGCCTGGCTGACCTTGTCGTCGATGTAAGGCCGCGCGCGGTTCCAGTCGAAGGTCAGCACGAAGATGACGAGCGCGACGATCAGGACGACGAGCACCGCTAGCAGCCATGCAAAGATTTTCCCGACCCGTCGTCCGATGCTGCTCGACACTGCCATTGAAAGGCTCCGCGTGTTGTTCTACGTTGTGCACCGTGCAGCAGTTATCGTGCCTGGCGCGCGGCAGTGTGCGCTGTCGTGCCTCGTCGTTTTATCATGGCGCACGCTTTGCCGACAGACCGACCGATGCATTATCGCCGTCGCGCCGGCATCCGTAGCCACACTCTCCCCCACGACGTTCCAACCATGACCGATGTTCCCCTCGTCCTTGCCGACGGCATCGTGCGGCGTGATGCGCAGCGCGGCCAGACGCTGTTGCAGCCGACCACCTTCGCACTGCGCGCCGGCGAGCGCGTCGCGATTACCGGACCGTCCGGCTCCGGCAAGAGCGTGTTTCTGCGCGCGCTCGCGCTGCTCGATCCGATCGATGCAGGGCGCATCGCGTGGCATGGTGCCCCGCTCGTGCGAGCGGCGATTCCGCGCTATCGGCGCGGCGTCGCGTATATCCGGCAGCGGCCCGCGCTGATCGACGGCAGCGTCGAAGACAATCTGCGCTATCCGTTCGAGCTCCGCGCGTATCGCGACACGCGCTTCGATCGCGCGCGGGCGGCCAGGCTCACGATGCAGGCCGGCCGCGGCGAGGACTTTCTCGGCAAGCGCGCAAGCGAATTGTCGGGCGGCGAAGCGCAGATCGCCGCGCTGATCCGGGTGCTGCAACTCGCGCCCGAAGTGCTGTTGCTCGACGAGCCGACCGCGTCGCTCGACCCGGCGTCGTCGCGCGCGATCGAAGCGCTCGTGCAGGCATGGTTCGATGCCGCGCCGGGCGCGCACGCATCGATATGGGTATCACACGATCTCGACCAGGCAGCACGCATGAGCGAACGGCATCTGACGATGCGCGCCGGCGTACTGGCCGAACCCACCACGTTGCGGCACGACGCGGACCAACGCGATGCCGCGGACCTGCGTCGGGAGTCCCGCCCATGAGCCTGCAGAATCTGAGCTTGTGGGACGTCGCGATCGCGACGCTGCTGATCGTCGTGAATGGCGCGGTGTCGGTCGCGCTGAAACTCGATCTCGAACGCAAGCTCGCATGGGCGGCGGTGCGCACCGTGGTCCAGTTGCTCGCGATCGGCTATGTGCTCGGCTGGGTGTTCAGCTTCGCTCGCTGGTACGTCGTGCTGCCGCTGATGATCGTGATGACGCTGATCGCGGGTTTCGCCGGCGCGCAGCGCGGCAGCCACACCTATGCCGGCCAACGCGCCGACAGCGTGCTGTCGATCTGGGTCAGCTCGTGGCTCGTGGCCGCGGTGGGATTGTTCGTCGTGATCCGCATCCATCCGTGGTACGAGCCGCAATATGCGATTCCGATTCTCGGCATGATCCTCGGCAACACGCTGACCGGCGTCTCGCTCGGCATCGAGCGGATGACCGAGGAGCTGACCGCGCGGCGCGACCGCGTCGACATGGCGCTCGCGCTCGGCGCGACGCGCTGGGAGGCTGCGCAGGCGCCGGCGCGTCAGGCGGTGCGCGCGGGCATGATGCCGACGTTGAACCAGATGGCGGTGGTCGGCGTGGTCAGTTTGCCGGGCATGATGACCGGCCAGGTGCTGGCCGGGCAGTCGCCATTGCAGGCGGTGCGCTATCAGATCGTCATCATGTTTCTGATCGCGGCGGCGTCGGCGCTGGGGACCGTGGGTGCGGTGCTGCTGACATACCGGCGGCTGTTTTCGGCCGAGCATCAGTTCTTGCCGTCGCGCCTTGTCGAGCGTGACGCACGCAAATGATGACTCACCGGAATGACGCGCTAACGCGTGCTACGGATCGCGCACGCGGCCATCACGCCGCGCGCGCTCGACCGTTCAACGCTTCGCGGTGATGGCGACCTCGGTGCCATCGTTCAGTGTCAGCGTTTTCGTCGTGCCGTTGACCGGCATCGTGAAACGCACGATCTGACTCACGCGTACATCGTTCGGACACTTGAGCGTCTTGCCGCCGTTCGTCACGGTTTTGACACCATGCGGCGTCTGCGCCTGGAAGCTCAACTGTACGGTCGCGGTACCGTCGCTCGCGACCACCGGCGCGAGGCGGATCTGCGTCTGGCGAATCATCGCGCCATTCTCGTCGACCGGCAGCGACGCATAGTCCGGGCAGGCGTCGGTAGCGGGCACCGGACCGCCGGGCGGCACGGTCTTCCACGTGAAGTCGTCCGTTTCGCCCGAGCGGATCGTGCGGGTCTCCTGGGAATTGCCGAACTGTTTCGACGTGACGCGAACGGTGTAGCGGATCGGACCGTCGAGCGCGGCTTTGTTGGTCACCGTGATCGGCGTGGCTGCGTGAGCAGCCGGCACGAACGCGCAAGCGAGAGAAGCGACAACGGAAACGGCGGAGAGTTTGAAGCTGAAGCTCATACTGTCACCTCGTTGTTGTGCCGCTGCGCGCTCGCGTCGACGCGACTGCCCGTGCACTGTTCGCGCACTGCCGAGGTCCGGCCGGTTCACACCGGCTGGCCTCGCCGCAAGACACGCAACCGTTTTGGCATGCTGCGTCGTCAGTCTAACGCCAAGCGCGCTGCCGCGCGTGTCGTGTCGGCTCGGGTGTTAACCCGCTTGCGGCGACGCGCTTTCTGCGCGTCGATTTCATCTCAGAAGCCGGTCAGCACCAGCTTGCCGATCGCGCGTCCTGCTTCGAGCAAGCCATGCGCGCGGCGCAGATTCTCCGCGTTGATGCGGCCCAGGTCCTGGCCGAGCGTCGTGCGCAGCGTGCCCGCGTCGACGAGGCGCGCGACCTCGGTCAGCAGCTTGTGCTGCTCGATCATGTCGGGCGTGCCGAACATCGAACGCGTGAACATGAATTCCCAGTGGAACGCGGCGCTCTTCGCCTTCAGCAATTCGACCGGCACCGCGGCGCTGTTCTCGACGATCGTGCAGATACCGCCTTGCGGTTTGATCAGTTCGGCCGCGGCCGGGAAATTGCGATCGGTGTCGTTGAAGATCAGCACGTAGTCGACCTCTTCGATGCCGATCTCTTTCATCTGCGCGGGCAGATCGCCGAAGTGATCGACGACGTGATCCGCGCCGAGCTCCCGCGCCCATTTCGCCGATTCGGGCCGTGACGCGGTCGCGATCACCTTCAGCTTGCCGAGCTGCTTCGCGAGCTGGATGCCGATCGAGCCGACCCCGCCCGCGCCGCCGAAAATCAGCACCGTGCGGCCTGCGTCCGCGCCCTGCGGCGATACGCCGAGTCGATCGAACAATGCTTCCCACGCGGTGATCGCGGTCAGCGGCAAGGCGGCCGCGTGCGTGAAATCGAGCGACGCCGGCTTGTGTCCGACGATCCGTTCGTCGACCAGATGAAACTCGCTGTTCGCGCCAGGCCGCGTAATGCTGCCCGCATAGAACACCGGATCGCCGACCTTGAACAGCGTAACCTCGGGCCCGGCCGCGACGACGGTGCCGGCCGCATCCCAGCCGAGCACGCGCGGCGTCTTCTCGACGCTGTCTTTCGGCGCGCGCACCTTGGTGTCGACCGGGTTCACGGAAATCGCTTCGACCTTGACCAGCAGATCGCGGCCGCTCGCTTCGGGTTTGGGGATCTCGACGTCGACGAGCGATTCGGCGTGATCGATTGGCAGATAACGGTAGAGTCCGACGGCTTTCATGGCTGCTCCTTGTTGGTTCGGTTGATGTGCACGCATGACTCGAATCGTAAGACGGTTCTTATTCTTTTAAAACAGTCATAATCACTGAAACATCTTTTGGTTTCTCAGAATAATGAACGCTTCAAATCCGGCCGGCCGGCCTCTGCCCAGCGAGCGCGAACGGCTCGATCTGCTCGATGTCGCGCTGTTCGTGCGCGCCGCTCTGCTTGCCAACGTGTCGGCGGCCGGGCGCGAGTTCGGTTTGTCGGCGGCGGTCGCGAGCGCCCGGATCGCGCAACTCGAAAAGCTGCTCGGCGCGCGTTTGTTGCATCGGACCACGCGCCGCATCAGCCTCACCCAGGACGGTGAAGTGTTCATGACGCGCGCCGAGGCGCTGCTCGACGCGGCCGCCGCCGCGCGCGCATCGGTCGGGCGCGCGCAGGCCGAGCCGCAGGGACGGCTGCGCGTGTCGATGCCGTCGTCGTTCGGGCGCCAGCATGTGTCGCCGGTGATCAGCGAGTTTTTGCGCCGCTATCCGGGCGTCAGCGTCGATCTGCGACTGACGGATCAGGTGGTCGATCTGGTCGATGCGGGCATCGATGTCGCGATTCGCGTCGGCGTGCTGAAGGATTCGTCGCTGGTCGCGCGACGGCTCGCGGTCAACCGCCGCGTGCTGTGCGCAGCCCCCGCCTATCTGGCCGCGCACGGCACGCCGCATCATCCGTCGGATCTCGCGCGGCACGAATGCGTGATCCTTTCGGCGCAGCGCGACTGGCGCTTCGTGACGCCCGCCGGCCCGCTCGACGTGCGGGTGAGCGGCCGCCTCGTCACCGATAACGGCGAGGTGATTCGCGACGCGCTGCTCGCGGGCTTCGGCATCGCGCTGAAATCGACATGGGACGTGGCGCCCTATCTGCGCAGCGGCGAACTCGTCAGCGTGCTCGACAGCTATCCGCTCGCGGACGACGTCGCGATCTGGGCCGTGTATCCGAGCCGCGCGTTCATGCCGCCGAAGACGCTCGCATTCATCGATTTCGTCGCCGCGCACTTCGGCGATCCGCCGTATTGGGATCGGCAGCCGGTTGGACTGGCGGGCGCGTAGACGTCCCGGCTGGTACGCGGCGTCAGCGCTTGCCGCTCTTCGCGCCGCCCTGCTTGCGATCCGAGTTCACATCGGCATGCGAGTCGTTCTGCGTGCGCTGCTGATACTCGCCGCCGCCGCGGCGGTCGGTATCCTGCAGGCCATGCTCGATATCCTCATGCGCCTGCTTGCCGACATGGCGCGGATGGTCCTCGTGCTGCGACTCCGGCTGCTGGTCGGTTTCATGCGGCAGCGGCGCCGCGGCTTCCTGCAACGACTTCGGGTCCTTGTTCGCGTGCGGGTCGGCTTGCGGGTCGCCATCTGTCGATTGCGGCAGGGTCTTCATTGCATTGCTCCTTCGCGAAACCGGTTCGCGCGCTGAGTGCGCACACCGAATTCGCGGGTTGGATTCAGCCACCCGGACGAGCGCTGATCACGCCACGCCCAGCCGTTTTTTCATCGCCGCGGTGATGCGCTGACGTGTCTTCGCATAGTCGGCCCATGGGTCGCTTGCGAGGCCGTCCACGCGCTCGTGGACGTTGCGGATACCCCATTGATCGCCGCTCGTCGTGCTCTCCAGTTCGTCCCACGCGAGCGGCACCGACACGCCGAGCCCCGGCCGTGCGCGCGCCGAGAATGCGGCCACCGTGCTAGAGCCGCGGTTGTTGCGCAGATAGTCGATGAAGATCTTCTTCTTGCGATTTTGCGCACCCATCTTCGCGCTGAAGTACTGCGGCAGCGTCGTCGCCATATGCTGCGCAACCGCCTGCGAAAAATCCTTTACTTCATCCCAACCAGCCTGCTTCGCGAGCGGCACGACCACGTGAAAGCCCTTGCCGCCGCTCGTCTTGACGAACGACTTCAGGCCCAGTTCGTCGAGCAGCGAGCGGGTCAGTTGCGCGGCCTCGACCATGCGTTCCCAGCCGAGCGACGGGTCCGGGTCGAGGTCGAACACCATCCGGTCGGGCTTTTCGATATTCGACGCGACCGCATTCCACGTGTGAAATTCGACGGTGCCCATCTGCGCGGCACCGACCAGCGCGGCCAGCGTGTCGATCGTGATCAGCGCCGGATGGCCCGGGTCGAGTCCCTCGTGCTGCGTGACGTGCGGAATCGACAGCTTCTGGCTGTGCTTCTGGAAGAACAGCTCGCCGCCGATATCCTCGGGTGCGCGCACCAGCGCGACGGGCCGCTCACGCAGATGCGGCAGCATCCATTCGGCGATCGATTCGTAGTACTGCACCAGTTCGAGCTTGCTTGCACCGCTGCTCTTGTCGATCACGCGATCGGGATGCGAGATGCGCACGCCGGCGATTTCGCTTTGTGCGCGCGAGCGTGTTGCCGTGGTTCGGGCGGGCGCGCTTGCCGCCGCGGCGGGCGTGGCGTTCTTTGCGCTCTTCGTGGCTGCGCGCTTTTTCGGCGTGCCTGGTTGCCGCGTCTCGTCGGTGGCGGTTTCGGTTTGCTGTTGCACGTCGGCTCCTTGTCGGGCAGTTTCCCTGACGATCTGGCGCGCCGGTTTGTCGTCGCGCAGGCTGACGAACGACGCCTGGCGTACGATGCCGTCGCTCGTCCATTCGGCGAAGTTGCATTCGGCGACGAGCACCGGCTCGACCCAATGCACAGGCGTGCGGCTGCGCTCGCGCGGCGCGCTCGCGAACGGCATGCGCTTGCTCGCGTGCGCGTCGAGCGCCTGCTTGACCGAGCGCAGCAGCGCGGCGTCGAAGCCGGTGCCGACGCGTCCCGCGTACTGCAACTGGCCATCGGCGTCATAGACTCCGAGCAGCAGCGCGCCGAATGCCTCACGGCTGCCGGCCGGCTCCGAATAGCCGCCGATCACGAACTCCTGGCGCCGCCGGCACTTCAGCTTGATCCACGACGGCGCGCGGCCCGACACATAGCGGCTGTCACGCCGCTTGCCGATGATGCCTTCGAGCCCCATGGCGCATGCGCTGTTGAGCAGCTCGCCGGCGCTGAACGCGAAGTCATTCGAAAAGCGCAGCACGCGATCGTCGACGCCTTCGAGCAGCGCGCGCAGAATCGCGCGGCGCTGTTCGAGCGGTACGCCGCGCAGGTCGTAGCCATTCAGGAACGGTAGATCGAACAGATAGATGACGATGTCCTGCGGGCGATGCGCATCGAACGCGTTTTGCAGCAACTGGAAGCTCGGCACGTCGCGTTCGTCGAGCACGACCGCTTCGCCGTCGAACCACGCGCTTTGCAGGTCGAGCCCAGCGATGGCCTCGATCTGCTTGCTGAACTTTGTGGTCCAGTCGTTCCCGTTGCGCGTGAAAACGCTGACGGCACCACCCTTCTTTTTTGACGCGTGGTCGATGCGCGCGAGCACGCGGTAGCCGTCGAACTTGATTTCGTACAGCCAGTCGCCGCCTGGCGGCGCGGTGTCGACGAGTGTCGCCAGCTCCGGGGTCAGGCTCGCGGGCAACGCGGCTTTGACCGCGCCTTCAATCGATGGCGATGCAGCGAGTTCGCGTAACGACTGCGCGGTACGCGTCGCGACGATGTCGGGGCGTTTGGGATCGGCTGTGGGGCGCGGGGATGCGGATCTCGCCGGCTTGCCCGCGCCCGTGGCTTTGCCGTCGCGCGACGTTTTCGCTTGCTTCGTTTTCCTGCCCTTCGAAGCGCCGTCGGTCAGCACGCTGCCCGGCAGCTCTTTCAGCACGTCGTAGTCGCTCTCGTTGCGCGCTTCCTCGTCGCGCTCCTTGATCAGCAGCCATTGCTCCTTGTCGCCGCTGCCGCGCATATGGCTGCGTACCAGCGTCCAGCCGCCGTGCAACTTCTCGCCGTGCAAATGAAACTTGAGCTTGCCGGCCGCATACGACCGCGCGGCTTCGGCCGCGCCGCCCGCTGGCTCCCACGTGCCGCGGTCCCACACGATCACAGAGCCCGCGCCGTAGTTGCCGGGCGGAATCTCGCCCTCGAACGTACCGTATTCGACCGGATGATCTTCGACGTGCACTGCGAGCCGCTTGACCGACGGGTCCAGGCTCGGCCCCTTCGGAACCGCCCACGATAGCAGCGCGCCGTTCAGTTCGAGCCGGAAGTCGTAGTGCAGACGCCGCGCGTCGTGCTCCTGGATCACGTAGGACAGCGTGTCGGGCGCGGCACCCGCGGCGCTCTTGCGGGTCTTGCCGGTCTTGCTTGCCGCGCGCTTGCGGGTCGTCGCGCCGGCCGGCTCAGGCGTATCCTCGAACCGGCGCTTGCGGTGATAGAGCTCGAGTCGGTCGTTCATGGCGATGACTCCGGTGCGTTGGGTGCGACAGGCGGGTGGGCCGCGCGCTCAGGCCGCCGCGCGCCGTTTGCGCGAGGTGGCCGTGGTTTTCGACGTGGCGCGGGCACTGCTGCCGCTACCGCTGCGACTGCGCGCCGTGCTTGTCGCGCGAGCCTTTTTGCGCGCGGGTGCGGCTGGCTCTTCATCGGCCTCGCTATCGGTCTGATCTTCGTCCTCATCGGCGGCGCGCTTGCGGCTCGCGGCCGCCTGCTTGCCCTTGCCGCGGCCGAGGCTGCGCTTGAGCAGATCGGACAGGTCCAGAATGTCGGCGGATTTGCGCGACTCGTGCGGCGTTTCGACTTCGGTGACCTCCTCGGTCTTGCCCGCCTGGATCTTGCGCTCGACGAGCGCCATGATGTCGTCGCGAAACGTGTCGTGATACTGCATCGGGTCCCACGTCTCGCTCATATCGTCGATCAGCTTTTTCGCCATGTCGAGTTCTTTCGCCGATACGCCGGCGGCCTTCATGCCTTCGGGCGGCACCTTGAATTCGTCGAGGCCGCGCACCTCGTCGGCCCAGCGCAGCGTGTTCAGCGCGAGCATCGGGCCGAGCGGAATCAGCGCGGCCAGATGCTGCTTGTTGTGCAACACGACACTCGCGACGCCGATCTTGCCCGACGCCGTCATCGCCTCGCGCAACAACGCATAGACTTTTTCGCCCTTGCGGTCGGGCGTCAGGAAATATGGCGTGTCGAGATAAAGAAACGAGATATCGGTCGCGTCGACGAACGCGAGGATGTCGACCGTCTGCGTCGACTCGGGATTCGCCGAGCGGATTTCGTCGTCCGACAGTACGACGTAGTGATCCTTCTCGTATTCGAAGCCGCGCACGATGTTCTCGCGGGTCACGTCCTTGCCGGTGCGCTTGTTGATCTGCTTGTAGCCGATCGGGTCGATCGTGCGCTTGTCCAGCAGATTGAAGCCGACCTTCTCCGACTTCGTCGCCGGATAGAGCTGCACCGGTACGTGGACCAGCCCGAAACTGATTGCGCCCTTCCAGATCATGTGTGCCATCGCGCGCTCCCCTGTCCCAAGGCCCTGAGATATCAGGCGAAGCAGCAAGCGTGCCCGCGTTTTAGCGCGCCTTACGCTGCTGCCACGCTTAGAGCATCAGCTGGTCCGCTCGGCTGCGTGCTGTCATGAGGCTGTAAGTCTTGCGACGAAGCGGCAAAACCTACGGCTATCTTGTTGCGCGCGCTCTCCCGGAGGTCGCATCATGGCTCGAGCAGGAGCGGCACCGACGCAAACCCGCGGAACCGTACGCGCCCGCCCCGCGTCGGCTCGCCATCGACGCGATACGCCGGGAAGCGCTGTACGAAGCGCCCGATTGCAATCCGCGCCTCCAGTCGCGCCAGCGACAGGCCCGCGCATTGATGAATGCCGAACCCGAACGCGAGATGCCGGTTCGGGTCGCGGCGGATATCGAAGCGGTCCGGCTCGGCAAACTGCTCGGGATCGCGATTGGCCGCGCCGATGCACAGCGTGACCGGCGTGCCGCACGCGACCGCGACGCCGCCGATCTCGGTATCGACGGTGGTCATGCGATTGCCGAGCTGGTTCGAACTCTCGAAGCGCAAACACTCCTCGACCGCGGTGCCGATCAACTCCGGCTCGCGCAGCAGCGCGGCACGCTCGTCGGGCCATTGGCTCAGCGTGACGAGCCCGTTGCCGATCAGGTTGGTGGTCGTTTCGTGCCCCGCGTTCAAGATGAAAATGCAGTTCTGCAGCAGCTCGGCTTCCGATAGCTGCTCGTCTGGGCCCTCCCCTTGAATGAGGCGCGTCAGCACGTCGTGCTGCGGATCGCCCGGCTCGCGGCGACGTCGTGCGACGAGGCCGCGCAGATAGTCGACGAATTCGCTGACCGCGCGATTGCCGCGTTCGAACTGCGCGTCGGTCAGCGACGGTTCGAGCGCACCGAGTATCGCGAGCGACCAGTCGCGCAGTGGTGCTCGTTCATCGTGCGGTACGTCGAGCAGATTGCCGATGACCTCAACCGGAATCGCCGACGCGAACTCGCCGATCAGATCGATCCGCCCGCGCTGCGCGGCCGCATCGAGCAAGCCGTCGACGAGCCGGATCAACGCGGGCTCCATCGCCGCGATCGCACGCGCGGTCAACGCGCCCGCGATCAGCTTGCGCACCCGCGTGTGGCGCGGTGGATCGTTGAACACGAGGCTCGTGGTGTGATGCGCGTAGAGCGGCGAGTCGCCGTATTTCGGGCGGAATTCGACGGTCTTGTCGGAACTGAAAGTCTTCGGGTCGCGGTAGACCGCCTGCACGTCGCGAAAGCGCGTCAGGAACAGCGAGCCGTCGGGCATGCGCCGGATCGGCTCATAGGTGCGCAGTGCGCGATAGATCGGATAGGGATCGGCGTAGAACGCGGGGCTCAGATGACGCAGATCGAAGTCGCGGGCAAGGGAGGAAGCGTCGCTGGCGGTTGCCGGGGTCATGCGTTGTCTCCGTGGGCCGTCTTGTTGCGCCTATGGGTGGTGGGTGTTCGACCGTATTTGTTCGAGGACGACTGCACCACACGATTTGATGCGTCAGTATGAACCGCGCACTGCCAGAGCGCACGGCAAACCCGTCCGCTACAGCCGAGCGAGACGGCGCGACGCACGGAACCGATACAATAGCGGGATTTTCCGCGCGCCACGCGCCTCTTTCTTCCCGCGTCACTGGTCGTCCATGAACCTCGTCATTCAAAGCGTCGCCCCTCTTTCCGCCGACCACCACAAAACGCTCGTCGCGCTCGCGCGCGGCTCGCACGCCGCCGTCATCGACGAGAACGCGATTCGCATCGACGACGCAAACCTCACGCAACGCGCTGACATCGAAGCGTATTGCTACACGCATCAACTCGACTACGCGTTTGTCGAAGCCGGCCGCCAGTTGCGCGACTTCGGGCTCGTCGCGATGGACATGGATTCGACGCTGATCACGATCGAGTGCATCGACGAAATCGCCGATTTCTGCGGGCTCAAAGCCGAAGTCGCGGCGATCACCGAGGCTGCGATGCGCGGCGAGATCAAGGATTTCAACGAAAGCCTGACGCGCCGCGTCGCGTTGCTGAAGGGGCTCGACGCCAGCGCGCTCGAGCGCGTGTACGAAGAGCGGCTGCAGTTGTCGCCGGGCGCCGAACGCATGCTGGCCGGCGCGAAACAGGCGGGACTGAAAACGCTGCTCGTGTCGGGCGGCTTCACGTTCTTCACCGCCAAGCTGAAGGCGCGCCTCGGCCTCGATTTCACGCGGGCGAACACGCTTGAAATTATCGACGGCAAGCTGACTGGCAATGTGATTGGCGAGATCGTCAATGCCGACGTGAAAGCGCGCACGCTGCGCGAAACCTGCGCGGCGCTCGGCATCGAGCCGTCGCGCGCAATTGCGATGGGTGACGGCTCGAACGACCTGAAAATGATGGCCGAAGCGGGACTTTCCGTTGCATTCCGCGCGAAGCCGGTGGTGCGCGAAGCAGCCAGCGTGTCGTTCAATTTCGTTGGACTGGACGGATTGCTGCGATTGTTTTGAGGCTGGTGCTTCAGGGGTTCATTATCGCGTCGGCAAAACGACCGACGCGTTAGCGAGCCGCGCGAACCATGTTGTTATCTGTTGAAAATGGCCGGCAGGAACAGGGCGCACATGCCGATGGAAATCAGTATGTTGAAGATCAACACGCCCTTCATGATGCGATCGTGATTCTTGCCTATTTCCAACGACAGGATAAATTGTTTCATAAGCCCCTCCACAAGACAGAGGAAGTATAAGCGCTGCACTATCCTATAAAACTAATTGAGGTGAATGTGTAGGGTAGCGAATAGAAACGCCGCCAGGCAGATCGTGAAAATCGACGCGCCTATCGCCCCACGTGATGGCGCGCCAACTATGGACTTGGTGTGCCTGTCATCGAGCGCGGTGTCAAAGCTGTCCTGCCGCACCTTGAGCAAGCCCGCCATCACGGCTATCGAACAGGCGAACGCCAGCCCGCAAAACCCGACAATCCCCAGCGCAAGCATCGACGTCTCCCCAGTGCCCTGCTCCAATGCCATGACCGCTTCATAAATCGCGGCGGCACATAGTCCGATCGCACACCAGAACAGTTGCCCGTCTTTCACTGAAGCCGCAATCATCGTCCGGGCAACGCGCCAGCCATACGCGGGCGCCACGAGCGCAAGCGTAAAGATCGGCCCGACAATCGGCACCGCGAAATTCAGCAACAGCCAGAAGAAAAGATTCATCGAAGCCCCCTCCCGAGCGCGGCAACGTCATTCGGCAAGCACACGATCCTAGCGTCGCGAAGCGGTATCGAATATTCGGCCAAACGGTCAGGTCTGCTGGATACTCAGGGCAAAAAAAGCCCGCCGGGAACATATCCCGGCGGGTTTCTCGAACAACCTATCGAATAGGGCCTAGCGTATCAAGCCAGCTTAGCCAGGCTCTGCTCGATATCCGCGCGCAGATCGGCCTCGTCTTCGAGACCGATATAGAAACGCACCAGCGTGCCGCGGTGCGGCCACTGCGCCGCCGTGCGCATCGACGCGATGTCGTACGGCATCGCGAGGCTGTGCGCGCCGCCCCAGCTCCAGCCGAGCGAAAACAGTTCGAGCGACTCGCAGAATATGTCGATCTGCGCCGCGCTGTACCGCTCGTCGAACACGACCGAGAACAGGCCGCCCGCGCCGGTGAAATCGCGCTCGTACACCTCGTGCCCAGGACAGTCGGCGAGCGCCGGATGCAGCACCGCGACGATTTCCGGCCGGCTCTTCAACCACTCTGCGAGCGACAGCGCCGCGCGATCGTGCTGCGCAAACCGCAGTTGCATGCTCGGCAGGCTGCGCAGGATCAGCGAGCAGTCGTCCGAGGATACGCCGATGCCCATGCGCATACGCGCCGCCTTCAGCTTCACATGCACGTCGCGGTCGACCGTGATCGTCGCGCCCATCAGCACGTCGCCGCCGCCCGACTGATACTTGGTCAGCGCCTGCACCGAGATATCGACGCCGTGATCGAACGGCCGGAACGCGAGGCCCGCGGACCACGTGTTGTCGATCGCGGTGAAGACGTTGCGCGCGCGCGCCGCCGCCGTGATGGCCGGCACGTCGGGCACTTCCATCGTTACCGAGCCGGGTGCCTCGATCCAGATCAGGCGCGTGTTCGGCTGGATCAGATCGGCGATGCCCGCACCGATCAGCGGATCGTAGTAGCGCGCGGTGATGCCGAAATCGCGCGCGAGCCAGTCGCCGTGGTCGCGGTTCGGCGAATAGACGTTATCAGGGATCAGTACGTCGTCGCCGGCCTTCACGAGCCCGAAGTACACGTTCGAAATCGACGACAGCCCCGACGGCTGCAGCAGCGCATGATTGCCGCCTTCGATCGCGGCGAGGCGCTGCGCGAGCGCGATCTGCGTCGGCGTCGCATGCAGGCCGTAGCGCCATTGCGCGTCGTTTTTCCAATCGAGCGCGCGCATCGCTGCGAGATCGGGGAACACCACCGTCGACGCCCGCGTGACCGGCGTCGAGAACGATTCGAAGCCCGGCGTGATGTCGTCCTCGGCACGCACGATGCGGGTTTGCAGGCGGTGTTTGAGTTTGGATTCAGTCATGTAGAGCTCGATGAAAAACACAGGGAAGCGGGACTGAAGCAACGGCCGCCCCGCGCGATTCAGGGTGCCCGGCGCGCGCGTCAGTCGCCAGTTTGCAGGTTGCTGACGCCGCCCACCGGGTGCCCGCCGGCAGCGGGCGCCGGCGCGGGAGCCGCCGCTGCGCCGTCGCCCGCAGCCGGCTGCGGTGCCGGGGCGGCAGCAGCCTTGCCCGCCGCCGCGCCGGCCGAACTTGCCGCAGGTACCGCCTGCCCCGCCGCCAGCGGCTTCAGGTTGAATTCCTGCGGGTTCGAATCGTCGACGTTCATGCGGTCGCCTTCGAGCGAGCCATCCGCCGCGAACTTGCCGACCCAGTTGCCGGTGATATGCGTGCCGTCGTTCGACTCCTCGACTTCGAGGGTATCGCCGACGCGATCGCCGGCGATCAGGATCACCTCGCCGTTATCGGCGTATTGATATTCGCCGTGCACGCCGGAAGGATCGTCGGTCTTGGGCCCGAGCCGCAGCACGATCGGCCGCGC
Organism: Paraburkholderia atlantica; assembly: GCF_009362785.1. GTDB lineage: Bacteria > Pseudomonadota > Gammaproteobacteria > Burkholderiales > Burkholderiaceae > Paraburkholderia > Paraburkholderia atlantica. Next base: position 148,960 of record NZ_WHNQ01000006.1, on the reverse strand, counting down.
GCCGAGCGTGCCCACGTAGCGCGGAAACTTCGCGAACTCGGGGCTCGGTTTCAGCGGCAGCTGGATCGGCGGCGGCGCGGCCAGCTCCTTGACCGCATCGCTTTCCGCCCACGCCTGCGACGGCATCCACAGCACCGTGCCGGCACACAGCAGCGCGGCGGCGCTCGCCACCACGCCGGCGCGCTGACGCAACGTGCGCGTTGCCGAACCCTTCGTCACTTTCGCTTCCCGCATCCTGTCGATCCTTGTTGCTGGTTCCTGCTTGCTACCTGTGCCGGGCCGGCCTGCCCTACGCGATCACAGACGCTCGAAAACCGCCGCGATCCCCTGGCCGCCGCCGATGCACATCGTGACGAGCGCATAGCGCCCGCCGATGCGCTGCAGCTCGTACAGCGCCTTCACGGTGATCAACGCGCCGGTCGCACCGATCGGATGGCCGAGCGAAATGCCCGAGCCATTCGGATTAACCTTGGCCGGATCGAGACCGAGCTCCTTGCTGACCGCGCAGGCCTGCGCGGCGAATGCCTCGTTGGCCTCGATCACGTCGAGATCGGCGACCGTCAGACCCGCCCGCTCGAGCGCCTTGCGGCTCGCCGGCACCGGCCCAATTCCCATGTACGCCGGATCGACGCCCGCGTGCGCGTACGACACGAGCCGGGCCAACGGCTTCACGCCGCGCCGCTCGGCGACGCTACGCTCCATCAGCACGACGGCCGCGGCAGCGTCGTTGATGCCCGACGCGTTGCCCGCCGTCACCGTGCCGTTATCCTTCAGGAACACCGGCTTCAGCTTCGAGAAGTCTTCCGCTGTTGCGTTCAGCCGCGCGTGCTCGTCGGTGTCGAATACGACGTCGCCCTTCTTCGACGCGAGCGTGATCGGCAGAATCTGTTCCTTGAAGTAGCCGCTCGTGATCGCGTGGGCTGCGCGACGGTGCGATTCGAGCGCGAGCGAGTCCTGCGCGTCGCGCGAGATGTCGTACTTGCGCGCGACGTTCTCGGCGGTCACGCCCATGTGGATCGACTGGAACGGATCGTTGAGCGCGCCCACCATCATGTCGACCAGACGCGCATCGCCCATGCGCTGACCGAAGCGCGCGGCCGGCATCGAGTACGGCGCGCGACTCATGTTTTCAGCACCGCCGCCGATCGCGATATCGGCGTCGCCGAGCAGCACGCTTTGCGCAGCCGACACGATGGCCTGCAAGCCCGAGCCGCACAGCCGGTTCACGGTCAGCGCGGGGGTATGCTGCGCGACCCCGCCGTTGATCGCCGCGACGCGCGCGAGGTACATGTCTTTCGGCTCGGTGTGCACGACGTTGCCGAACACGACGTGCCCGACTTCATCGCCCGACACGCTCGCGCGTGCGAGCACTTCGCGCACGACGCGCGCGCCGAGATCGGTCGGGGCGAAGTCCTTCAGACTGCCGCCGAACGTGCCGATTGCCGTGCGCACACCGCTTACCACCACTACGTCCCGTTGCATCGCTTGCCCCTCCTGTTGTCTCCAGTTCGCCTGGATGATTGCGCCAACGCGGGCCATGCTGCGCCGCGCGCGGCTTGCGTAATGTCTAGCCTGCCAGCAACCTCTCGACGGTCTCGCGCGACGGAATCGGCGCGACCGCGCCATAACCTTGCGTCGACAGCGCGGCGGCGACGTTTGCGTAGCGCGCGGCGGCAAAGGGATCGTCGCCCGCGACGATGCGCGCGATGAATGCGCCGCCGAAGCAGTCGCCGGCGCCGGTCGCATCGACCGCGTTGACGACGTGGCCCGGCACGACGCACCGTTCGTTAGGCGTCGCGATATACGAGCCGTCCTTGCCGAGCTTCAGCGCGACCACGCTCGGCCCGTGCGACAGCAGAAAATCGACGATCTCGTCGCGACCGGTCAGCCCCGTCAGTTCGGTAACGTCGTCCCAGCTCGGCAGGCAGATGTCGGTCTGGCGGATCGCCTCGAGCATTACCGCGCGCGCCCGCGCGAGCGGCCACAGCTTCAGACGCAGATTGGTGTCGAAGCTCACGCGCACGCCATTCGCACGCGCATGCGCAATCGCTTCGAGCGCGGCGTCGCAGGCGCTGACGCTGATGGCGAGACTGATGCCGGACAGATGGACGACCTTCGCCGCCGCGAGCGCGTCGCGTGGCAGATCGGCGGGCGCATAGCGGCTCGCCGCCGAGCCCGCGCGCAGATAGTCGAACGCGTGGCCGTTGGGACCGTGAGACACGAAATAGACGCCGGTCGACGCTTGCGCATCGATGCGCACGAACGACGTGTCGACCTGCTCGCGCTCCCACAGATCGACCAGCAGACGTCCGAAATGATCGGCGCCGACCGCGGACACGAAGCCGGTTCTCGCACCCTGGCGCGCGGCCGCGATGCAGAAGTTCGACGTGTCGCCGCCGAAGCCTTGCAGGTAGTTCGGCTGATCCTTCGCCGACTGGTTGAATTCGATCATCGCCTCGCCGAGCGCGAGGATGTCCGGTGTTTGAGCCGCGCCGAGCGTCATCGCTTAGACCTCGCCCCACAGATCGTGACCGTCCGCGCCGGTGATCTTCACCGACACGAAATCGCCGACCTTGTAGCGCTTCGACGCTTTGGTGGACGGCGCGATGTAGACGACGCCGTCGATCTCCGGCGCATCCGCCGCCGTGCGACCGATGCCGCCGTCCGCGTTGATGTCGTCGACCAGCACTTTCAGCGTCTTGCCGACCTTCTTTGCGATGCGCTTCGCCGACACCTGCTCGGCCACTTCCATGAAGCGCGCGCGACGTTCCTCACGCACTTCGTCGGGCAGCGCGCCGTCGAGCTCATTCGCGCTCGCGCCTTCCACCGGCGAGTACGCGAAGCAGCCCACGCGATCGAGCTCCGCCTCGCGGATGAAGTCGAGCAGCGTCTCGAACTGCTCTTCGGTCTCGCCCGGGAAGCCGGCGATGAACGTGCTGCGGATCGTCAGATCCGGGCAGATCTCGCGCCATGCCTTCACGCGCTCCATCACCCTCTCGGCGTTGGCCGGGCGCTTCATGCGCTTGAGCACTTCCGGATGCGCGTGCTGGAACGGCACGTCGAGATACGGCAGCACGTGGCCCTTGTACGGACCCGCGGCCATCATCGGAATCACTTCGTCGACGCTCGGGTACGGATACACGTAATGCAGACGCACCCACGCGCCATATTGCGCGGCGAGTTCGCCGAGCGCGGCGACCAGATCCGTCATGCGCGTCTTGATCGGCTTGCCGTTCCAGAAACCGGTGCGGTATTTGACGTCGACGCCGTATGCGCTCGTGTCCTGCGAAATGACGAGCAGTTCTTTCACGCCGGACTTGAACAGGTTCTCCGCTTCGAGCATCACTTCTGCGACCGGGCGCGACACCAGATCGCCGCGCATCGACGGGATGATGCAGAACGTGCAGCGATGATTGCAGCCTTCGGAAATTTTCAGGTACGCGTAGTGGCGCGGCGTGAGCTTGACGCCCGCGGCGGGCACCAGATCGACGAACGGGTCGTGCGGCTTCGGCAGATGGCTGTGCACCGCCTGCATCACCTCCCCGACCGCGTGCGGGCCGGTCACCGCGAGCACCTTCGGATGCACTTCCTCGATCAGCCCCGACCCGCTCGCGCTCTTCTTCGCGCCGAGGCAACCGGTGACGATCACCTTGCCGTTTTCGTTCAGCGCTTCGCCGATCGCGTCGAGGCTTTCCTGCACGGCTTCGTCGATGAAGCCGCAGGTGTTGACGACCACGAGATCCGCGCCGTCATAGGTGCCGGAGATTTCGTAGCCTTCGGCGCGCAGCTGGGTGATGATCTGCTCGGAATCGACGAGGGCCTTGGGGCAGCCGAGGGAAACGAAGCCGACTTTCGGCGTGGCGCCCGGCGCGGCCGGAGCGTTCGAGGGGGTGGAAGACATGGGGAACCGCTTGAAGACGTTAAACCGTGAATTGTAGCGGTTCGCCACCGCCACCGCTCGTAAGTCTTTGAATTCTAGTCTTCAAACGGGGATCAGTTCGGCCGGATCGGGTTGATTCAGCTCGCTGTTTTCGGCGCCGGAAACGTGCTCACGCGTCGGGGCCGTCGCGCCTGCGGCCGCCAGCGTCTGGCCGATCACCGTAAGAATTTCGTCAGAGTCCTGCACTCGACGGATCGCCGCATGCAGCTCGGCCGCTTGCGGCCACGTCCGCTGCAGGTAGCTGAGCCACTGCTTGACGCGGCCGTGCTCATGAGTCAGCGAGCCGTGCGCCCGCAGCTTGTTCAGGTAGCCGACGATCGAACCCAGCACCTGCGGCCATTCGTCGGCCGACGGACACGGGTCCATGAGCCCGCGGATTCGCTGCGCGAGGAACGGGTCCGACACGGCGCCGCGCCCGATCATCACGTCCGCGCAGCCACTGACCGAGCGGCAGCGCTGCCAGTCCGCCACCGTCCAGACCTCGCCGTTCGCGATGACGGGCACATCGACGGCGTCGTCGATGCGCGCGACCCACTCCCAGTGCGCCGGCGGCCGGTAGCGGTCGTCGCGCGTGCGCGCATGCACGACGAGCGAGGCCGCGCCGCCGTCCACGAGCGCCTGCGCGCATTCGATCGCCCGCGACGTGTCGGACACGCCGAGGCGCATTTTTGCCGTGACCGCGATATCGGCCGGCACCGCGGCGCGCACGGCCGAGACGATCTGGTTCAGCAGCTCAGGGTTCGCGAGCAGCATCGCGCCGCCGCCATGCTGATTGACGACTTTGGCGGGACAGCCGAAGTTCAGGTCGATACCGTAGGGCGACAGCGTGGCCGCGTACGCAGCATTGCGCGCGATCCACTGTGGATCGCTGCCGAGCAGTTGAATCACCATCGGCGTGCCGCTGGCGGTCACGCTCGCGTGCAGGATCTCGGGCGCCTCGCGCTCATAGACGCGCGTGGGCAGCATCGAGCCCGTGATGCGGATGAACTCGGACACGCAGCCGTCGAAAGCGCCCGCGCTCGTCAGCACCTCGCGCAGCACGTAGTCCGCAAGCCCTTCCATTGGGGCGAGAAACAGCCGGTTCATGAGAATGGGGGTGAAACAGCGGATCAGCGAAGACTGATTCGTGCAGCCTTCGCAACGGAAGACGCTGACGCGATCAGGGAGACGGTCTCAAACATAGGAAGGGTCCAGCGGAAGGAAAACGGTAACGGCGCTAGCAGCGATGTGGCGGCAGTGGGACTGCTACGGACCTTGAACCGCGGCCGGAATCCGGTTCCGACGGAAAAGCGTCCCCACGCGCGGGCCGATATTGTAGCGCGTCGGAGGCTGGGCACTCCTGCAAGCCAGGAAGGGGATTGGCAACGGAGCAGCTGGATGCCAACGGTGCGCCGACGCCAATAACTGGCTCAGCCAAGTCGGGTGATCCCGTTGCTGCCATGAAGGTCGGCTTCGCGTCCGCGGGCCACCCCAAAGCCCTGGTCGAGCCGAGCGGACCTCGCCGCCATTCATCCCTTCACTTCTTCTCCGGCTCCGGATTGCCCTGCGGCGTAGCCGGCGCATTGCTCGCGTTGCTCGCATTGACCGCACCGCCCGGCGTGAACGGGAACGTGGCGAACATGGTCTTCGCCTGGTTCTGCATCTGCTCCTGCATTTGCACGAACATGTTCTTCGATTGCTCGATATAGCTGGTCATCATGCCCTGCATCATCGGCGCCTGCATGTTCATGAACTGCGACCAGACCTCGGGGTTCATCGCCTTGCCTTCATACAGATTCTTCGACTGGTCGGCGAGCTTCGCCTGAATGTCGATGAAGGCCTGGATGTTCTTTTCCAGATACGTGCCCATCATGCCCTGCATCGCATGACCGTAGAACCGGATGATCTGCGACAGCATCGACGACGAGAACATCGGCAGGCCGCCGCTCTCCTCTTCGAGAATGATCTGCAGCAGGATCGAACGCGTCAGGTCCTCGTTGCTTTTGGCATCGATCACCTTGAAATCTTCCTGATCGAGCACGAGCTGCTTCACGTCAGTCAGCGTGATGTAGGTGCTCGTCTCGGTGTCGTAGAGCCGACGATTTGGATATTTCTTGATCAGTCGTTCGGCCGTTTTCTTTGTAGTAGTAGTCATGTAACGCCTTTAAGCTCGAGTTAAGCAAACGCGGAAACGGCGTCCGGGCTGTGCAATAGCGTACATTGCGCAGCCGGGACGCCGGCGAAACCATCTGAGCCGAAGCACGCCGCCTTCCGGTCCGGCGCGCCGATGGCTCAGCCCATATGCAAGCCGCCATTCAGCGAAAAATCTGCGCCGGTGGCGAAGCCTGATTCTTCCGACGCGAGCCACGCGACGATCGAGCCGATTTCGTCCGGCTGACCGAGACGGCGCACCGGAATCGTCGCAACGATTTTTTCCAGCACGTCCGGGCGGATCGCCTTGACCATGTCGGTGCCGATGTAGCCCGGCGACACGGTGTTGACCGTCACACCCTTGGTCGCGACTTCCTGCGCGAGCGACATCGTAAAGCCGTGAATGCCGGCCTTCGCGGTCGAATAATTGGTTTGGCCGAACTGGCCCTTCTGGCCGTTCACCGAGGAAATGTTGATCACGCGGCCAAAGCCACGCTCGACCATGCCGTCGATCACCTGCTTGGTGACGTTGAACAGGCTGGTCAGGTTGGTGTCGATCACCGCGGTCCAGTCTTCGTGCGTCATCTTGCGGAACACGACGTCGCGCGTGATGCCGGCATTGTTGACCAGCACGTCGATCTCGCCGACTTCGGCCTTGACCTTGTCGAACGCGGCCTTGGTCGATTCCCAGTCGCCGACGTTACCCTCGGAGGCGACGAAGTCGTAGCCCAGTGCCTTCTGCTCGTCGAGCCACTTCGCACGGCGCGGCGAATTCGGGCCGCAGCCCGCGATCACCTTGAAGCCTTCCTTGTGCAGACGCTGGCAGATGCTGGTGCCGATGCCGCCCATGCCGCCCGTTACGTACGCAATTCGCTGTGTCATAAACCACACTCCGTTATCGTTGTCGAGGCGCCTGCCGGCGGCCTCGTGCCTCGCCTGATGCTGGTTCACGTTGCCGCCGGGCGACCGTCTGGCAACGCGCACTGCCGGCACGAGTCACCTGTTGCAGCGCGCTGCACCGCCAGTTGGCGTGCGGCGCGGCCAGACGCCTGTGCCGGCGAAGGCCGCGCGCGAACGGTCGCGATCGCGCGCGGCGTACCCAACGTACTTTAAACTCGCTCGACCGCGAGCGCGACACCCATGCCGCCGCCGATACACAACGACGCCAGACCCTTCTTCGCATCGCGCTTCTGCATTTCGTGCAGCAGCGTAACGAGAATCCGGCAGCCGGACGCGCCGATCGGGTGGCCGATCGCAATGGCGCCGCCGTTCACGTTGATCTTCGACGTGTCCCAGCCCATCTGCTTGTGCACGGCGAGCGCCTGTGCGGCAAATGCCTCGTTGATTTCCATCAGGTCGAGGTCGGCCGGTGTCCAGCCCGCGCGCTCGAGGCAGCGGCGTGAAGCCGGCACCGGGCCCATGCCCATCACCTTCGGATCGACACCCGCGTTCGCGTACGCCTTGATGCGCGCGAGCGGCGTGAGGCCGAGCGCTTCCGCTTTTTTCAGCGACATCACGAGCACCGCGGCCGCGCCGTCGTTCAGGCCCGACGCATTCGCCGCCGTGACCGTGCCTTCCTTCGAGAACGCCGGCTTCAGGCCCGCGAGCGATTCGGCCGTCACGCCATGACGCACGAATTCGTCGGTGGCGAAGCGCAGCGGCTCGCCCTTGCGTTGCGGAATCTCGACCGGCACGATTTCGTCGTTGAAGCGCCCTGACTTCTGCGCGGCTTCCGCCTTGTTCTGCGACAGCGCCGCGAACGCGTCCTGCTGTTCGCGCGTGATGCCGTGTTCCTTCGCGACGTTCTCAGCCGTCACGCCCATGTGGTACTGGTTGTACACATCCCACAGGCCGTCGACGATCATCGAGTCGATCAGCTTCGCGTCGCCCATGCGGAAACCATCGCGCGAACCCGGCAGCACGTGCGGCGCGGCGCTCATGTTTTCCTGGCCGCCTGCGACGACGATGTCCGCATCACCGGCGATGATCGCGTTGGCCGCGAGCATCACGGCCTTCAGACCCGAGCCGCAAACCTTGTTGATCGTCATGCCCGGCACGGCCGACGGCAAACCCGCCTTGATCAGCGCCTGACGCGCGGGGTTCTGACCGGAGCCCGCCGTCAGCACCTGGCCCAGAATAACTTCGCTCACCTGTTCCGGCTTCACGCCTGCCCGTTCGAGTACGGCGCGCACCGCGATCGCTCCGAGTTCAGGTGCGGCAACCTTCGCCAGCGACCCACCAAACTTGCCCACTGCAGTACGAGCGGCCGATACGATCACAACATCAGTCATTTCCATATCCTCAGGGCACCCCGGCAAACTGCGCCGCAGCCCGTTACGTTAAAAATTGCGTTGCAACTTGCGTTGCTCTCACGCCTTCATCAACCAGACGCTCATTCACCTGCCAAACACCTATGCACCGGCCGACCGCGCAGCAACTTCGGACGCGCGCGTCGAGCCCGTGCGTGAAACCTACTCCCGTTGCCGCACGTAGCGGCCCGGCGCCGGCTCGATGACCGGGAATTCGTCGGAGCCCAGCGTGGCGCGCGGCTTCACCTTCTTGCCGCCGTACTGATCGAGCCACTCAGTCCATTCGGGCCACCAGCTGCCGGGCACTTCCGTCGCCGCGTCGAACCATTCGTCCGCGCTTTCGGGGAGCGTCTTCGCGTCGCTCTCGAGCTTCCAGAAACTACGCTTTTTCTTCGCGGGCGGATTGATCACGCCAGCGATATGACCCGACGCGCCGAGCACGAACTTCAGCGGTCCAGTAAGCAGCGGCGCCGACGCGTACGCGGTTTGCCACGGCACGATATGGTCTTCGCGCGAACCGTAGATGAAGGTCGGCACGTCGATCTTCGACAGATCGATCGGCTCGCCGCAAGTGGTCAGCGCACCCGGCTCGCGCAGCTTGTTCTCGAGATACGTGTTGCGCAGATACCAGACGTACATCGGACCCGGCACACTGGTCGAGTCGCTGTTCCAGTACAGCAGGTCGAACGGCACCGGCGTGCGGCCCTTCAGGTAGTTGTCGACGACGTAGTTCCACACGAGGTCGTTCGGACGCAGGAACGAGAACGTGTTCGCGAATTCGATGCCGCGCATCAGTCCCGGCGGCGCACCGTTCTTGCCACCGATGGTCTGCTCGCGCATCTGCACGTGCGCCTCGTCGACGAACACGTCGAGCACGCCCGTGTCGGAGAAGTCGAGCATCGCGGTGAGCAGCGTCATCGACGCTGCCGGATGTTCGCCGCGCGCCGCGGCCACCGCCAGAGCGGTGGCGAGCAATGTGCCGCCGATGCAGAAGCCGAGCGTATTGATCTGTTCGCGGCCGCTGATCTGGCGCACGGTGTCGATCGAAGTGAGCACGCCTTCGCCGATGTAGTCGTCCCAGGTCTTGTGCGCAATCGACTGATCGGCGTTGCGCCACGAAATCAGGAACACCTGGTGGCCCGAATCAAGCGCGTGCGCGACCAGCGAATTCTCGGGCTGCAGGTCGAGGATGTAGTACTTGTTGATGCACGGCGGCACGATCAGGAGCGGCCGCTCGCGCACGGTCGCCGTACGCGGCTTGTACTGAATCAGCTGCAGCAGATCGTTCTCGAACACGACCGAGCCTTCGGTGTTCGCGAGGTTCTCGCCGACTGTGAAACGCGATTCGTCGGTTTGGGAAATCTTGCCGCGCTGCATGTCGCCGAGCAGGTTCATCACGCCCTGGCGCAGGCTCTCGCCCTTGCTGTCGAGCAGCGTTTTCTGCGCTTCGGGATTCAGTGCGAAGAAGTTGCTCGGCGAGGCCGCCGCGGTCCACTGCTGGACTGCGAAGCGAATGCGCTCACGTGTTTTCGGCTGGGTGTCGAGCGCGTCGACCATCTGCTGCAAATAGCGCGCATTCAGCAGATACCACGCGGCGGTGAACGCGTAGGCCGGCGCCTGGCTCCAGGCCTCCGCGCTAAAGCGCCGGTCCTTGAGTTCGGGCGCCTTGATCGCCGACGTGGTGGCCTGCTGGATCAGTTCCATCGCCTCGCGCGAATAGTCGGTCTGCAGCTTCTGCAAACGCTCGGGCGGAATTGCGGCGGTGGGAATGCTCAGCCCCGGAAGCGCGCCAGCGGCCAGCTTGCTGAAGTCGGGCATGCCGGGAAATCCCGGGATTTGCGGAAAGCCCGCCGTGATCTGCGCGAGGTCCGGCATCTGCGGCATTGAAGGTATCTGGAATGCCGCGCCGTTGGGCTGAGCGCCGAACGAACGCCAGGCGTTCATCCAGGCGTCGAGAAATTGCTGCATGCCTGCGGCTGACGATGCACCGCTGGTACCGGCCTGCTGCGTCTGCTCCTTCGAGGAGTCCGTGCTGGGGGAAGCTGAGGAATGAGATGCTGCCATGCCTGCTTTTGACCGGTAAGTCCTTGCGGACGGGTTGAGAGGCAGGTTCGTGCGCACGGAGCGATTGCTCGCGACTTCGTCACACCCTGTCCCATGAACGAGGAGGAGCTTAGAAGGAACATTCTTGCTCCCCATCACAAGGCATGTCAATGCTTGCTCCCGATTTTGCCGCAGTGCGATATTTTTTTAATTATCGTTTTCCCTGTATGGCAAATCGCGCTTTTGCGAATCAAATGTTCCAGGCCGCACGCAAATCGAAAAAGTCCTACGGCGCATGGTACTTAAGCATATTTATTCGTTCGGTCGGGCACAGAGCAGGCGGGCGATTCGAGCTATTAGACCGTCTTCCGGCAGCGCAACAAAAAAGGTGTTGAACCGGTGCGCATTCGCGCGAAATAAAACCGCCGCTCGATTTTAAAAGTATGACGAGATGCGCGCGCTACCCCGAATTAATCGGCAATGGATTGCGCCTGTTCGTCGATCCAGATCAACGCAGCCATCCGGCCGGTTTCGCGGTCACGGCGATACGAATAAAAACGTTCGCGCAGCGTGACCGTGCACAGATCGCCGCCGCTGATACGCGTAAGGCCGAGCCGCTGCAGGCGCAAACGCGCGAGCGCTGGCAGATCGGCGAGATATTTGCCGGCATTCCCGGGATGTGCGACGAACGCCTTCGCGGTCGCATCGCGTTGTGCGCCGTCGACATCAGTCATGAAAGCGTCACGCACGTCTGCGCCGACTTCGAATGCGTCGGGTCCGATCGACGGTCCGAGGTACGCATGCAACTCGCTCGCCGGCACGCCCGCCAACGCCGCGACGCGCGCGGCGGTCTGCTCGACGATGCCCGCCGCGAGTCCGCGCCAGCCGGCATGCGCGGCGCCGACCGCGCGCCCCGCTTCGTCGCACAACAGCACCGGCATGCAATCGGCCACCATCACGACGCACGCGATGCCGGCGCGATCGGTCACGCTCGCGTCGGCGCGCGCCGGCGCGCCATGCTCGCGCGCGTGCGCGAGCGCATCCTCGGCGCGCACGATGCCGGCGCCGTGGATCTGTTCGAGCCACGCGGCCTCGCGAACGCCGGTAAGCGCGACGAGCCGTGCGCGGTTGCTCGCGACCGCAGCAGGATCGTCGCCGGTCTTCATGCCCAGATTCAGCCCGCCGGGCTGGTCAGCGCCGTCGCGCCAGCGGCCGAACGGCGCGTCGCTGACGCCGCCGTCGCGCGTGGTGACGAGCGCGCGCACGCGCGGCGATACGTTCCATGCGGGTTGCACGACATCGGCAAAACCCAGCTCCGGCAGATTGGCGCTCATGCGTGATCGTCCTCGTCGTGGTCGCTGTCTTCATCGTACGCGCCGTCGTCGAACGATGCATCGTAGTCCTCGTCCTCGTCATACGCGTCGTCGAACTCGCCCGCGTCGTCGCGACCCAGACCGAGCGCGGCAGACAACGCCTCGATGTCGGCCGGCACGTCGGCGCGCCATTGCATCGAGCGGCCGGTCTTCGGATGGATCAGGCCGAGCCGCCACGCGTGCAGCGCCTGGCGCGCGAAGCCGTCCGGCAGCGGCGTGACCGAGCGCTTGCCGCGCGCGCGTCCGTAGACGGGGTCGCCGAGCAGCGGATGACCGATATGCGCGCAATGCACGCGAATCTGATGCGTGCGCCCGGTCTCCAGATCGCAGTGGATCGCCGTGACCGGCTGACGCTGCCAGATCGCCGAGGCCACGCGCCGGAAATGCGTGCGCGCCGGCTTGCCGGCCGCGCCCGTCACCACGGCCATGCGCGTGCGCTCGCGCGGGTCGCGGCCGATCGGCGCGTCGATCGTGCCTTCGTCGGGCATGTTGCCCCACACCAGCGCGAGGTAGCGGCGCTTGACCGTGCGCGCCTGCAACTGACGCACGAGGTCGGTCTGCGCCTCGAGCGTGCGCGCGACCACCATCAATCCCGAAGTCTCCTTGTCGAGCCGATGCACGATGCCCGCGCGCGGCAGACCCGCCGCTGCCTCGCCATAGCGGTGCAGCAGTCCGTTCAGCACGGTGCCGCTCCAATTGCCGGCAGCCGGATGCACGACCATGCCGGCCGGCTTGTTGATGACGACCAGCGTGTCGTCCTCGTAGACGATTTCGAGCGGCACCGGTTCTGGCGTGAACGCGAGCTGCTCGGGCAGCAGATCGGGCACGAGTTCGATCGTGGCGCCGAGCGGCACCGGCTGGCGGATCTTCGCCGGCTTGCCGTCGACGCGCACCCGCTGCGCCTCGATCCAGCTTTGCAGACGGCTGCGCGAGAACTCGGGGAATACTTTGGCGAGCACCTTGTCTAGGCGCTCGCCGGCCAGTTCGTCGGGTACCACGACGCTGCGCGGCGCTTCGTCGGCCGCGCGCACGGGCACGGGCGCCGCCTTGGCCGCGGAGCCTTGCGGACCGCTCGCGGCGAGCGCGTCGCCGGCGAAATCGTCATCGAGGGAATCGACGCCCAACGCGTCGGCCGGATCGGCGCTTACGCTATAATCTTTGTTGCCATTCCCGGCGCCTGCGGTGCCTGGAGTATTTGAGCGGGTCATTGAATCTGGGTCACCTGGACGTAAAGCTAGACTGGAAAATGCGAGCCTTGAACACCATCACTGAAGCGGCGATCAATTTGGCGGCCATCAAGAAGGCGGCCCGGAAAGTGGCCGGATACATTGCGTGCGCCGCGGCCGTCGTCGCTGTTGCGGCTTGCCACGGCCTGCCGGAGAAGACCGATGAAACGGCAACGTGGAACAACAACAAATTATATACGGAGGCGAACGACGCCCTGACCGGTGGTGACTGGGGCAAGTGCGCGAAGTATTTCGAGCTGCTCGAGGGCCGTGACCCGTTCGGCCACTTTGCCCAGCAGGCGCAGATCAACGTCGCGTACTGCAACTGGAAAGACAACGAAAACGCCGCTGCCGACCAGGCCATCGACCGCTTCATCCAGCTGCACCCGGATCACCCGGACATCGCCTACGCGTATTACCTGAAGGGCATGATCCACTTCAACGACGACCTCGGTCTGTTCGGCCGCTTCTCGGGCCAGGATATGAGCGAGCGCGATCCGAAGTCGCTGCGCGAGTCGTATGACGCGTTCAAGGTCGTGGTGGACCGCTTCCCGAACAGCAAGTACGCGCCGGACGCCGCGCAGCGCATGCGCTACATCGTGAATGCGCTGGCATCGCATGAAGTCCACGCGGCGGACTACTACTATCGCCGCGGCGCCTATGTCGCCGCGATCAACCGCGCGCAGCTCGCCTTGCGGGAGTACAAGAACGCGCCGGCCATCGAAGACGCGCTGCACATCATGATTCTGTCGTACGAGAAGCTGAACAACCAGCAACTCGCTGACGACACGCGTCGCGTGCTGGCCGGCACTTTCCCCGACAGCCCGTACGTGACCGGCCACGCACGGCCCGGCACGGCGAAGTCGTGGTGGCAGTTCTGACGCCTCACGCGCCGACGGCACACTGAGCGTCGTCTGAAAACGAAAACGCCACGACCGAGGTCGTGGCGTTTTCGTTTCTGCTCGCCGCGCGACTCAATCGCGCTCGAACAGCGCAATCGATTCCACGTGCGACGTATGCGGGAACATATTGACGACGCCCGCGCCCACCAGCCGATAGCCGGCCTCATGCACGAGCAGCCCGGCATCGCGCGCGAGCGTGCCCGGCGCGCACGACACGTAGACAATGCGCTTCGGCAGCGGCCCGTTGCCGCTCTGCGCGATCTCCGCGAGCGCCTTCGCGATCGCGAGCGCGCCTTCGCGCGGCGGGTCGACCAGGAACTTGTCGAAGTGGCCGAGCGCGCGCAGGTCGTCGGCGCTCACTTCGAACAGGTTGCGGCACGCGAACGACGTATGCCCGGCGACGCCATTCAGTTCCGCGTTCGCGAGCGCGCGCTGGGTCAGCACTTCGCTGCCCTCGATGCCGACCACTTCCCGCGAAATTCGCGCGAGTGGCAGCGTGAAATTGCCGATCCCGCAGAACAGGTCGAGCACGCGGTCGGTGCGTGCCGGCGCCAGCAGGCGCAACGCGCGGCTCACCAGCACACGATTGATCGCGTGATTGACCTGGGTGAAATCAGTGGGCTTGAACGGCATGCGGATGCCGTATTCCGGCAGCGTGTAGTCGAGCTGCACGTCGAGCGGATAAAGCGGCGTGACCGTGTCGGGACCGCCAGGCTGGATCCAGAACTGCACGTTGTGCTCGTCCGCGAACTCGCGCAGCACCTGCTCGTCCTCAGCCGTCAGCGGTTCGAGGTTGCGCACGACGAGCGCCGTGACCGACGAGCCGACGGCGAGCTCGAGCTGCGGCATACGGTCGTAGATCGACAGCTTGCGGACCATGAAGCGCAGCGGCATCAGCATCGCCGACACATGCGGCGGCAGCACCTCGCAGGTCTTCATGTCGGCGATATAGCTGCTCTTCTTCTCGTGAAAGCCGATGCGCATGCCGCCGCGTTCCGGCAGATAGCGCACCGCGAGCCGCGCGCGATAGCGATAACCCCAGGACGGCCCGTGAATCGGCCGGAACACCGTCTCGGGGCGCAGCTTCGCCAGATGCTGCAGGTTGTCCTCGAGCACACGCTGCTTGACCGCCACCTGCGCGCGCATGTCGAGATGCTGCATCGAGCAGCCGCCGCAGATGTTGAAGTACGTGCATTTCGGCGTCGTGCGGATCACGCTTTCGCGGAACACCTGCACGACTTCGGCCTGCTCGTATTTCGGCTTGCTGCGATGCGTCGAATAACTGACGAGTTCACCCGGCAGTGCGCCTTCGACGAACACGACCTTGCCTGGCGTGCCGTCTTTACTCGCGGTGCGGCCCACGCCGCGCGCTTCCATATCGAGCGAAACGATTTCGATGACCGGTTCGTTGCCGGTAATGACGGGCGCCGGCGCCGGGGCGTGCGCCTTCGCATGCTTCGATGAGCGCCGCGGCGAGCGACGTTGGGGGGCAGTTCGGGACACCTGCGGACTTCCTGACAAACTATGGGGTAAAGGCGAGATTGTAGACGAAGCGCCGGGCTTGCCTGTCGCGCGGTGTGCTCGACGTAGGGAGCGTGTGCGGATCGCGCGCCCGAGTCGCCGCGCGGCGCCCCGGCGGACGCCCTACTCGCGCGCCCTTACTGCTCGAACGCCGCCAGATACTCGGCCCACTGCGGCGCGGTTTCGAGCGCGAGCGCGTTCTTCACGAGGTTGATCTCATCAGCATACTCCGACGGCGAAAAGCCGCCGCGCATCAGCTGGAAGCGGCAATACAGCAGGTACGTGTTGACGACGTCGGTTTCGCAGTAGTTGCGGATTTCCTCGATGCGCCCTTGCTGGAACGCCTGCCACACCTGACTGCCGTCCATGCCCATCTTGCCCGGAAAGCCGCACAACTTCGCGAGCGCGTCGAGCGGCGCGTTCGCGCGCGCCTGGTACATCGCGAGCACGTCCATCAGGTCGGTGTGGCGCGCGTGGTAGCGGCTGATGTAGTTGTTCCACTTGAAGTCGCGGTCGTCCTCGCCGAGATCCCAGAACCGGTAGGCGGGGATGCCGTTGACGAGCGCGCGATAGTTAAGCACCGGCAGGTCGAATCCGCCGCCGTTCCACGACACGAGCTGCGGCGTGTATTTTTCGATCACGCGATAGAACGACTGCACGAGCGTCGCCTCGCCGTCCTCGGGCGTGCCGAGCGAGCGCACACGAAAACCGTTGTTGTCGCGAAACACGCAGGAAATCGCCGCGATCCGTTGCAGGTGATGCGGCAGAAAATCGCTGCCGGTTTTTTCGCGGCGGGCGGCGAACGCGTGCTCGGCGACGTCGGCGTCGCTCATCGACGCCGGCAAATCTTCAAGACGGCGGATGCCGGCGACATCGGGAATCGTCTCGATGTCGAAAACAAGAATCGGTGTCATCAGGTCAGAGAACGGCGTCTTTGCGGACACCGTTTGAGGCGAAGAAGCGCTTGAGCCGCACCAGCGCTTCCTGTTGGATCTGGCGCACACGCTCGCGCGTGAGGCCCATTTCGTCAGCCAGCTCCTCGAGCGTGGCGGGCTCGATATGATTCAGACCGAAGCGCCGCTCGATCACGTGGCGGTGCTTGTCCGACAAACGCGCGAGCCATGCGCGCGTCAGCGTTTCGAGCTCGCGATGCTGCACCTCGGCGTCTGGCGACTGGCTCTGGTCGTCCGACAGCAGATCCAGCAGACTGCTCGCCGGATCGAGGTCGAGCGGCGCGTCGAGCGACGCGGTGTGCTCGTTCAGCGCGAGGATGTCGGTGACTTCGTCGGTGGTCTTGCCGGTCAGATAGGCGATGTCGTCGATGCTTGCGTCGCGGCGCTCAGCCGCTTCGCCCGAATTCATCGAGTTCTTTTCCAGATGGCGCTTCGCGCGCAACACCTGGTTCAGCTCACGAATCACATGCACCGGCAAGCGCACGGTGCGCGCCTGGTTCATGATCGCGCGCTCGATGCTCTGGCGGATCCACCAGGTCGCGTAAGTCGAAAAACGGAAGCCGCGCGTCGGATCGAATTTTTCGATTGCGTGCATCAGGCCGAGATTGCCCTCCTCGATCAGATCGAGCAGCGGCACGCCGCGATTCAGATATCCCTTGGCAATGCTGACGACCAGCCGCAGATTGCGCTCGATCATCACCTGCCGCGCTTCGAACTCGCCGGCCTTGGCAAGCCGCGAATATTTCTGCTCTTCCTCGACGGTGAGCAGCGGCTTCACGCTGATGCGGTTTAGATAATGCTGGATCGTGTCGGCCGTGAGTTCGGCCTGCAGCAGTGCGCGGAAGTCGTCGGCGTCGGGCAGCGCATCGCCAGTGCTTTCGCGCGCGTCGGCGCCCTCGCTGTCGTCGAGGCCGCCCTGGCGTTCGTCGAGATCGCGCTCCTCGGCGATCTCCTCTTCCACTTCCGAAGCGCCGCTTTCGTCCACTGCGGCGGACGTGACTTCGCTGATCGTCTCAGACTCGGCTTGCGGCGGGCGGCGCTTCGATTTCGGCATGGTCGTATCGCTTATTGCGGCGGCAAATACTTCAGTGGGTCGACTGGTTTACCCTGTCGGCGAACTTCGAAATGCAACATCACGCGGTCGGAATCGCTATTGCCCATCTCAGCGATCTTCTGCCCTTTCGTTACCGCGTCCCCCTCTTTTACCATCAAAGCGCGGTTGTGTGCATACGCGGTGAGATAAGTTGCATCATGCTTGATGATAATGAGATTGCCGTAACCACGCAGCCCATTTCCGGCATAAACGACGCGACCATCGGCCGACGCTTTAACCGGCTCGCCCGCGGAACCGCCGATATTGACGCCCTTGTTGGTCGAGTCGTTGAAGGTGTTGAGCAACGGACCGCGCACCGGCCATGCAAATGCTACGTTGCCAGCCGCCGCGCTGCCGAGCTCGGCGTTCGCCGCAGAGGAATTGGCCGGAGGCGCAGCTACCGCACCATTCGCGGGCGTTCCGTTCGTCGCGCCGCCGTAGAGCGGCGGCATCGCGGCGCCGACCGCAGCCGGCGCGTTGTTGTTCAGCGGTGCACTTTGCGCCGCGCCCGTGTTGCCGATCGGCGCGGTCGACACGCCCGGCGTCATGGCCGCGGTATTCGCGCCCGGCGGCACGACGCGCAGCAGCTGGTCGACTTCGATCTGATTCGGATTGGTCAGGTTGTTCCACGTCGAGATGTCGCGGTAATTCTGGCCGTTTTCGAGCGCAATGCGGTACAGCGTATCGCCCGGCTTCACGCGATAGTAACCGGGCGGCGGCGGGCCGAGCGGCACCGCCGGTTGGGCCGCGCCCTGCGCGGTGGAGAGCACGCCGCCGCCGGAGCGGTCGACGACGGGCGCCTGGTCGAGCCGGGATGCACAGGCCGTCATCAACAGGGACAAGGCGAGCACGCACACGCTGCGCTGGGTTACGGTCAAGGGGGTATTCGGGGTGGTTCTCTGCATCGCGCGCAACATACTCATCGGTGTCAAATCACTCCGGATTTTAAGGGTACAAAGAAAACGCGATCAAGCCGCGACTCGCGCCATTGCGCGGGGCCGAGGCGCTCGACCAGCGTCAGCACCTGGCTCTGTCCTTCCTGCGAGCCGACCGGCGCAACCAGACGTCCGCCGATCGCAAGCTGCTCGAGCAACGCCTGGGGAACGTCGAGCCCGGCCGCCGCGATCACGATCGCGTCGAACGGCGCCGCCGACGGCAAACCGAGCCGCCCGTCGCCGTAATGTAGCCGGATATTCGGAATGCGCAGCGGACGCAGATTGGTCTTCGCGCGCTCGGACAGCGGCTTGATGCGTTCAATCGAATAAACCTCGCGCGCGACCTGGCTCAGCACCGCCGCCTGATAGCCGCAACCGGTGCCGATTTCGAGCACCGTGTTCAGCGCGCGCCCGGCCGCCGCGAGTTCGATCATTCGCGCGACCACCGACGGCTTCGAGATGGTCTGGTGATGACCGATCGGCAACGCGGCATCTTCGTACGCCTGGGCCGCAAGACCCGGATCGACGAACATGTGGCGCGGCACCGCCGCCATCGCGTTCAACACACGCTGGTCGCTGACGCCATTGGCTCGCAGGCGTTCGACCATGCGTTCGCGAACCCGTTCCGAGGTCAGCGCGAGAGCGTTGTTCATCGCGCCGCTGCTTGCGCCGCCGAAGGCGCCGCTCATCGCACCGGCTAGCACGGCGTTCGACGCGGGTTTCGCGCTTTGCTGCGGTTGCGACTGAAGTGGCGATGGCGTCGGACGTGCGCCGTGTGCAGACGCGTGCGTCGAGGTTTTGCCTGGCTTGACCGACGACTTCGGTGTTTGCTTGACAGGCTGCCCCGCCAATGCTCCAGCCAGCGAGTTGACCGTTGTCTTTGGGACGGGCGCCGCCTGCGGCTTCGGCGGCAGCACACCGGTGGTTCCCGTTGGCGTGCCCAACGTTGCGCTTTGCGTCTTCGCCTGGGGAATTACCTGGGGTCGCGCCGCAGACGTTGACGTTGCTTGAGCAGCAGCGGAAGTCCTCGCTTGCGCTCGTGCGGCCGCGCCGCCCTGCGTCGGTTTCGCCGACTGCTGCCGCGCATTCAACGCCGCGCTCGCCGCGAGCGCCGCCGCGCGCATCTGCCCCGGACGTCCCTCGGGCCGGCGCGGCTCGCGCACCAGGTCCTCGAGACCAAGCGGAAAGCGCTTCGCGCGCTCGCCGGTCATGAACTGCCGCTCCCGGCGCGTAGCCAGTCGCGCGCCGCGGGCAGCATTTGCGTGTAGGTCAGATCGAGCTGCAGCGGCGTGATCGACACGGCGCCGTTCGCGACCGCGTGGAAGTCCGTGCCTTCGCTCGCGTCGCGCGCCTGGCCCGAGGCGCCGATCCAGTAGATCGGTTCGCCGCGCGGATTGGTTTGGCGGATCACCGGCTGCGACGGATGACGTTTGCCGAGTCGCGTGATCTCCCAGCCGCGCAGTTGGTCATACGGCAGGTTAGGAATATTGACGTTCAGCAGCGGATGTCCCGGCAACGGCCGCGCGAGATAATGCGCGACGATTTCGGCGGCAACCCGCGCCGCGTCTTCGAGATGCACCCAGTCTTTGTCGACCAGCGAAAACGCGATGGCCGGCACGCCGAACATGATGCCTTCGGTGGCGGCCGCGACAGTGCCGGAATACAGCGTGTCGTCGCCCATGTTCTGGCCGTTGTTGATACCCGACACGACGAGGTCCGGTGTATGGTCGAGCATGCCGGTCAGTGCGATGTGCACCGAGTCGGTCGGCGTGCCGTTCACGTAGTAGAAACCGTTCGCCGAACGCAGGACCGAGAGCGGCCGCCACAGCGTCAGGGAATTCGACGCGGCGCTGCAGTTCTGTTCGGGAGCCATCACGGTGACGTCGGCGATCGGCTTCAGCGCTTCGTAAAGCGCGGCGAGGCCCGGCGCCAGATAACCGTCGTCGTTGCTGAGTAGGATTCGCATGCGCCGATTGTAACCGAGGAAAGATGGCACGCGAACGACATGGTCGGCGTGTCGGTGTGACGTGCACGAGCTTCGTGCGAGCTGGTGTTTTTCAGGTACGCGGATGCTCGTGTCGAACGCCAGGATGCTGCTTTGCATTGATCGCGCGACCGTGCGCGCTCGTCGATGAATCGGCATCCTGTGCATGCTTCGCACTGTGCAATGCAATACGGCTCGCGCGACGAAGCGCGCTGCGCGCCCTAAGCTGCAACGCAATAAATCGTACGGTCGTACGCATTGCTTTACACTCGAAACCCTTGCGAACCCTGAACGATATGGAGACACGATGCGCGCGATTCGCTGCAAGCAATACGGGCCGCCCGAGAGCCTGGTCGTCGAAGACCTGCCGGATCTCGAGCCGCCGCCAGGCCACGTCGTGATCGACGTGAAGTCCGCAGCCGTCAATTTTCCGGATGTGCTGATCATCGAGAACAAATACCAGTTCAAGCCGCCGCTGCCGTTCACGCCGGGCTCGGAAGCCGCGGGCATCGTGCGCGCGGTGGGCGAAGGCGTCACGCGGTTCAAGCCCGGTGCGCGCGTGGCCGCGTTCACCGGCTCCGGCGGTTTCGCCGAGCAGGCGCTCGCACCCGCCGCGGCCTGCGTGCCACTCGACGACGATGTGTCGTTCGAACTCGCGGCCGCCTTCACGCTCGCGTATGGCACCTCGCATCACGCGGTGGTCGATCGCGGCGCGCTGCAGCCTGGCGAGACGATGCTCGTGCTCGGCGCGGCCGGCGGCGTCGGGCTGGCTGCGGTCGAAATCGGCAAGGCGCTCGGCGCGCGCGTGATCGCGGCGGCGTCGAGCGACGAAAAGCTCGTGACCTGCGTCAAGCACGGTGCCGACGCGACGATCAACTACAGCAGCGAGGATCTGCGCGAGCGCATCAAGGCGCTCACCGACGGCAAAGGCCCGGACGTGATCTACGACCCGGTCGGCGGCGTCTATGCGGAGCCGGCGTTTCGCAGCATCGGCTGGCGGGGGCGTTATCTGGTGGTCGGCTTTGCCAACGGCGAGATTCCGAAGCTGCCGCTGAACCTGATGTTGCTCAAGGGTGCGAGCGTGGTCGGCGTGTTCTGGGGCGATTTCGCCAAGCGTGAGCCGCAGCGCAACCGCGCGGCATTCGAGCAGATGACCGGGTGGATTCGCGAAGGCAAGCTCAAGCCTTACGTATCGGCCCGCTATTCGCTCGAGGACACCGGCCGCGCGTTGCGCGATATGGCCGAGCGTCGCGTGATCGGCAAGGTGGTGATCACGCCGTAGTGCAACCAATCAGACAGCATGAAAAACGGCGCGGCGCCCGAGGGCGATTTCGGGCGCCGCGCCGCTTGCGATCCACGTTCACAGCTTCTCGGTATCTCCGCTGCGCGGCTGCCACTTCATCAACCGCCGCTCCGCGATGCCGACGATCGCGTCGAGAATCAGCGCGAACGCGGTCAGCACCAGAATCCCCGCGAACACGGTGTTGATATCGAAAGTGCCTTCGGCCTGCAGGATCAGATAGCCGACGCCGCGCGCCGAGCCCAGATACTCGCCCACCACCGAGCCGACGAACGCCAGCCCAACCGACGTATGCAGGCTCGAAAACACCCAGCTCATCGCGCTCGGCAGATACACGAAACGCAGCAGCTGTTTGCGGTTCGCACCGAGCATGCGCGCGTTCGCGAGCACGACCGGGCTCACTTCCTTCACGCCCTGGTAGACGTTGAAGAACACGATGAAGAACACCAGCGTGACGCCGAGCGCGACCTTCGACCAGATGCCGAGGCCGAACCACACGCCGAAAATCGGCGCGAGAATCACGCGCGGCATCGAGTTCGCGGCCTTCACGTACGGATCGAACAGCGCGCTGGCGGTCGGCGCGAGCGCGAGCCACAGGCCGACGCCGAGCCCGATCGCGGTACCGAACACGAACGCGAGCACGGTCTCGACGAGCGTGATCCACAGGTGCAGATAGATCTCGCCGCCGGTGAACCACTCCCAGATCCGCTGCAGCACTTTCTGCGGCTCGCCGAAGAAAAACGCCGCCTTGTTCGGATCGTCGAAATAGAACGGCGGCACCAGCGTCGGACTCGTCAGCACGTACCACAGCACGAAGCACAGCACGAGCAGCAGCCACTGCCAGATCACCAGATTCGCCCGATTCGGGCGCAACGTCTTCCACATGACTCGGTTTGCCTTGGACGATTGTTGAACGCGTCTTCTCTTTTAATGCGCATGCAGCGATGCTGCGACACGCTTAAACAGCGGTCAGTTGCTGCTGATACCCTTTGAGCACTTCATCGCGCAGCACGCCCCAGATCTGCGCGTGCAATTCGACGAAGCGCGGATGCGAGCGGATTTCTGCGACATCGCGCGGCCGCGGCAGATCGATCCGGAACTCGCCGATCGGATGCGTGGCAGGCCCGGCCGACAGCACGACCACGCGATCCGACATCGCGATCGCTTCGTCCAGATCGTGCGTGATGAACAGCACCGCCTTGCGCTTCGCGGCCCAGAGGTCGAGCAGCTCGTTTTCCATCAGCTGCCGCGTTTGAATATCCAGCGCCGAAAACGGCTCGTCCATCAGGATGATGTCGGGATCGAGGATCAGCGTTTGCGCCATCGCGACGCGCTTGCGCATGCCGCCCGACAGCTGATGCGGATAGCGGTCGCCGAAGCCGCCGAGTCCGACGCGCTTTAACCACTCTTCGGCCTTCGCGCGGGCGTCCGAGGCCGACATACCGCGAAACGACAGGCCGGCCATCACGTTGTCGAGCGCCGAGCGCCACGGCATCAGCGCATCGGCCTGGAACATGTAGCCCGCGCGGCGATTCAGGCCATCGAGCTTCTCGCCGAACACGCTGACCGCGCCCGTCGACGGCTGCAGCAGCCCCGCGCCGATGTTCAGCAGCGTGGACTTGCCGCAGCCAGTCGGCCCGACCACCGACACGAACTCGCCTGGCTCGATACGCAGCGTCGTGTCTTTGACCGCTGTGTAGCGCTGCGCGCGGTTGTCGCGCGCGGCGAACGTGCAGGTGATGTTTTCGAGCGCCAGGGCAGCAACGGTCATCGTACGGCTCGCTTCAGGGATCGGGTTTGCGGGGAGTTGTCGCGGCGACGCTGGAGACCGCGCGCGCCGCGTCGTTTATGCCTTGACGGTCGTCAGCGCCTTCTTCACGAAGTCGTTGGTCCACGTCTTCGACAGATCGATCTGCGCGTTCTGGATCATTGGATCGAACGCTTTCAGCGTCTTCAGCGACGTCGCGGGACCGTCGGCGGGCATCAGGCCGTCGGGCGACATCGCTTCGCGCACGTGCTGCCACGCGTCGAGATAGAGTGCGCGGTCGCCGAGCAGATAGCTCTCCGGCACCGTGTTGATCAGTTCGCTGCCGCTGGCGTTCTGCAGCCACTTGAGCGCGCGCACCATCGCATTGGTCAGCGCCTGCGTGGTGTTCGGGTTCTTCGTGATGAACGATTGCGACGCGTACAGGCAGCCCGCCGGCATGTCGCCGCCGAACACCGTGTGCGTGTCGGCGAGCGTGCGCGTATCCGACACGACGCGCACCTCGCCGGCGCGCTCGAGGCGCGTGACGACCGGATCGAGATTGGCGATCGCGTCGATCTGGCCGGACTGGAGCGCGGCGATCGCACCGGCACCCGCGCCCACACCGATGAACGCGACGTCCTTCGGACTGAGCCCCGCTTTCGCGAGCACGAAGCTCGCCATGATCGACGTCGACGAACCCGGCGCCGTCACGCCGATCTTCTTGCCCTTCAGATCGGATATCGACTTGAAGTTCGGCATCGTCTTCTTCGATACCGCGAGCACGATCTGCGGCGCGCGGCCCTGCAGCACGAATTCGCGGAACATCTGCTTTTGCGCCTGCAACAGCAGCGTGTGTTCGAACGCGCCGGAGACCACGTCGGCGCTACCGCCGACGGCCGCCTTCAGCGCCTGCGAGCCACCCGCGAAGTCGGAAATCTCGACTTCGAGCCCTTCGTCCTTGAAGTAGTTGCGGCGCTCGGCGATCGTGAGCGGCAGGTAGTAGAACAGGTTCTTGCCGCCGACCGCGATGGCGACCTTCGTGGTCTCGGGTTTGGCCTGCGCGAAAGCGAACGGTGTGGCCGCGAGCGAGGCGCCCGCGAGCGCCGCACCGCCGGCGAGGAAGGTTCTGCGTTGCATGGTCCGTTGTCTCCAGATTTTTTGTAGTCCGGCTTTTGACCGCCCGTGTGCGCGTTGCGCACGCGCTCGGGGCACGGTTTCGTGGCTTGCCGGTCGCGCGGCGCCGATCGTGCGTCAGCGCCGCGCGTTAAGCGCTCTTCTCAATGCGTTGCACTGCGCGCATCAGACGATCTGTTGCGCCCGCAACCGCGCGATGCCGTCAGCATCATAACCTAGTGATTGAAGGACTTCATCGGTATGTTCACCCAGTTCCGGCCCTAGCCAGCGCGTCTCGCCGGGCGTCGCCGACAGCTTCGGCGTAACCGTGGGCAGCGTGATTTCCTTGCCGTCCTGCCACTTGAACCGCTGGATCATCTGCCGCGCGATGAACTGCGGATCGGTGAACATATCAGCGACGCTGTAGATGCGGCCTACCGGTACATCGGCCGCGTTCAGCACTGCGAGCGCTTCGTCGATCGTGCGCGTGGACAGCCACGCGGCGATCGCGGCGTCGATTTCCTGGGTGCGCGGCACGCGGCCGTCGTTATGCGCGAGCGCTGGATCGTTCGCGAGATCGTCGCGTTCGATCGCGATCATCAGGCGCTTGAAGATCGGATCGCTATTACCGCCGATCACGATGCTGCCGTCGCGGCACGGATACGTATTGGACGGCACGATGCCCGGCAGCGACGCGCCGGTACGCTCGCGCACCATGCCGTAGACGCCGTATTCGGGCACCACGCTTTCCATCATGTTGAAGACGGCCTCGTACAGCGCGACGTCGACGACCTGCCCCTTGCCGCCGTTCACCTGTTTGTGATGCAGCGCCATCAGCGCGCCGATCACGCCGTGCAGCGCGGCAATCGAATCGCCAATCGAAATGCCGATGCGCGGCGGCGGCAGATCCGGATAGCCGGTGATATGGCGCAGACCGCCCATCGATTCGGCGATCGCGCCGAAACCGGGCCGGTCGCGATACGGCCCGGTCTGGCCGTAGCCGGACAGACGCACCATCACCAGACCGGGGTTCTCGGCGGACAGCACGTCGTAGCCGAGCCCGAGCTTTTCGAGCAGACCGGGCCGGAAATTTTCGACGACGATATCGGCCTCTTTCGCGAGCCGCCGCACGATCTCTTTGCCCTCTTCGGCTTTCAGGTTGATCGTGACGGACTTCTTGTTGCGCGCCTGCACGGCCCACCACAGTGACGTACCGCCGACCTCCGGGTACAGCTTGCGCCATTTGCGCAGCGGGTCGCCGCCTTTGGGGTCTTCGATCTTGATGACCTCGGCGCCGAATTCGCCGAGAAAACGCGCAGCGAACGGCCCGGCGATCAGCGTGCCGAGTTCCAGCACCTTGACGCCGGCGAGCGGACCGCGCGCGTCATGCGGTGTGGCGCTCGCGCCTGAATCGGGGGTGGCGCTCATGAGTCTCCTTTGTCGGCCAGAGTGGGTGCACAGCACTTACTCTGGTCCCTGCAAGTTGGTTGCATTGTTTTGTATCGCCGTGCGCGCGGTCTGCACGGCTGGCGACGACGCGTGGCTTCACGGGTACCGCGGCGGCCAACGGAAGCAGCGCGGCTACATCGAACGACGGTCGAGCATCGCGCGCGCGATCGTACCCGCGTCGACATATTCGAGCTCGCCCCCCACCGGGACGCCGCGCGCGAGACGCGTGACGGCAAGGCCGCGCGCCTTCAGCGTCTGTCCGAGGTAATGCGCGGTAGCTTCGCCCTCGTTGGTGAAATTGGTGGCCAGCACGACTTCCTTGACGACGCCATCCGACGCGCGCTTCACGAGCCGATCGAAATGGATCTCCTTCGGGCCGATGCCGTCGAGCGGACTCAACCGCCCCATCAGCACGAAGTAGAGGCCGCGATAGGTCATCGTCTGTTCGAGCATGATCTGGTCGGCCGGCGTTTCGACGACGCACAGCAGCGACGGATCGCGCTCTTCATCGAGACAGACCTCGCAGATCTGCGCTTCGGTAAACGTGTTGCACTTTTCGCAGTGACGCAGATGCTCGGTCGCGAACAACAGGGAGCGGCCGAGCTTTTCGGCGCCTTCGCGATCGTGCTGCATCAGGTGATACGCCATGCGTTGCGCGGACTTCGGCCCGACACCGGGCAGCACGCGCAGCGCTTCGACGAGCGCCGACAGGGCGGAAGGTTGTTTCATGCGGATCGGCGTCGACGTGGTGGTGCTCGGGTGGGCGAATCGGGATGCGGGAGGGTGCTCGGACCAAGGCACGCTTTCGCACCGCGGCAATGAACCGCCGCGGCGCTCACCCGCTTCAGCCCGCTGTCAATCAGAGCAGGTTTAGAACGGCAGCTTGAAGCCCGGCGGCAGCGGCAGGCCGGCGGTCATGCCGCCCATCTTTTCCTGCGCGGTTGCCTCGGCCTTGCGTACGGCGTCGTTGAACGCGGCGGCGACGAGATCTTCCAGCATGTCCTTGTCGTCGGCGAGCAGGCTCGGGTCGATCGATACGCGGCGCACGTCGTTCTTGCAGGTCATCGTCACCTTCACGAGACCGGCACCCGACTGCCCCTCGACCTCGATCTGCGCGAGTTGCTCCTGCATCTTCTTCATGTTTTCCTGCATCTGCTGGGCTTGCTTCATCAGCCCGGCGAGTTGACCTTTCATCATGGACGTGCTCCTTCTAGATAGCGTGAAATCTGGCATTCCGGCGCCGCGCTGCGACGGCACCGCGAACGATGGATCAGTGGGCCGGCGCCGCGCCGTTCGGGGCGGCGTCCGGGGTAATCGGGCGGATCGAGCCCGGCACGATGCTCGCGCCGAATTCGCGAATCAGCGACTGCACGAACGGATCGGCGCTGATTTCCCGCTCGGCCTCCTGCTGGCGCTGCGCGCGCAGCTTCGCGTCGTGCGCGGCAGCGGTACGGCGCGCCGGGCCGACTTCGACCTGCACGTCGACGTTCTGGCCGAGCCGCTCGACGAGCGCTGCCTTCAGTTTAGCGACCTGCGACGCTTCCGCGTATTGCGGCACCGGCACGTTGAGCTTCAGCGTATTGCCTTCGAGCGCCATCAGTTCGCTGTTGAACGCGAGCTGATACGAGATACCCTTCAGCGGCAGATCGACCGCGAGCGCGGGCCAGTCGCCGGTGAAACCGAGCGGATCGAGCGGCACGGCTGGCGGCAGCGGGCGTGTATCGACGACCGGCGCCGGTGCGGCGGCTTGCGCGGCGGGGCCGTCCATGCGGACGTCATCGGGGCCGCTGTCGAACACCGGCACGAAGTTATCGTCTGGCGGCATGAAGTACGCATCGTCCGCGGCCGACAGCGGCATGTAGTCGTCGGGCGGCATGTCGTCCCAAGGTGGGATCGACGAGCTGTTCTGTTGCGCGTTGTTGCTTGCGCCGCTGTTGGCGTCGCGGGCGGGCGCAGCCTGCGCGCCGGTGTCTTGCGACACGCGGCGTGGCGCACCGGGCGTCGGCACCGGCACGACCACGCGCGGTGCGGCGGGTTTCGGGGCGACCGGCGCGGCCGGCTTCGCAGCGCCGGGCGGGTTGGCGCGGCCACGGTCGGCCGATACTTTCATGCCGGCGTTGCGCAGCACGTCGAGCGCGGCGCTGGCGCCACCCGCGCGACGCGGCGCGGAGTCGGCCGAGGCCGCCGGTGCCGCCGTTGAAGCGACTGCAGTCGATTCCTGCCGCGCTTCCGGTTCCGGTGACTTCCCCTCTTCCGCGCGAGCCAGCGCGCTCGGCGCGGACGCAGGTGCGAGGTCGGAAGCTTCGTTCGAGACCGGCGCAGTCGAATTGGCGGCGCCGTCATTCGCGGGCGCGTCTTCCCACGGTGCCAGCGGACGTGCCGCCATAGCCGGTGCGTCTGTCACGCGCGCGGGTTCGGCATCGAGCGATTGCGGCGCTGCTTCAGTTTGCGCGGTGTCGGCTGCGGGCTTCGCGAGCGGCTTTGCAACCGTCGCGGTCGATTTCATCGCATCGACCTGCTCCTCGCCGGCAACGCCCAACTGAGGTCCGCGAGTCGGCGCGGCGGCTGCCATGGCCGTCGCGGACGAAGGCGACAGCGCGCGCAGCGCGGCAACCGTCGGTGCACCGGAACGCTTCGCACCAGCGCCGAGCGCACCGGTCTGCGTGCCAGCGGCTCCCGCCGCGCCACCACCGCCGCCTGTCGGCGCCGGCTCGAACGCGAGCATGCGCAGCAGCGTCATCGTGAAGCCCGCGTATTCATCCGGCGCGAGGCCCAGCTCGCTTCGGCCGATCGTCGCGATCTGATAGAACAGTTGCACCTGCTCGGCTCTCAACGCGTCGGCAAAGCGGCGCAGATCGGACGCCTCAGGCCATTCGTCCAGCACCGACGAAGGCGCGAACTGCGCCCAGGCGATCCGATGCAACAGGCTCGCCAGATCCTGCAACGCCGTCGAAAACGACAGGCTGCGCAAGGCCATCTCGTCGGCGACCGCAAGCACAGCCGCGCCGTCGCTCTGCGCGAGCGCGTCGAGCAGGCGGATCAGATAGCTTTGGTCGAGCGCGCCGAGCATGCCGCGCACCGCGTCTTCGCTGACCTGGTTCGCCGAATAGGCGATCGCCTGATCGGTCAGCGATAGCGCGTCGCGCATCGAACCGTCGGCCGCGCGCGCGAGCAGGCGCAACGCCTGCGCCTCGTGAGGCACGTTCTCTTCGCCGAGAATGCGTTCGAGATGCGACACGATGTGGCCGGCCGGCATCTGCTTCAGATTGAACTGCAGACAGCGCGACAGAACGGTGACCGGAATCTTCTGCGGGTCGGTGGTCGCGAGGATGAACTTGACGTGCGGCGGCGGCTCCTCGAGCGTCTTCAGCATCGCGTTGAACGCGTGGTTCGTCAGCATGTGCACTTCGTCGATCATGTAGACCTTGAAGCGCGCATCGACGGGCGCGTACACCGCGCGCTCGAGCAGCGCGGCCATTTCATCGACGCCGCGATTGCTCGCCGCATCCATCTCGACGTAATCGACGAAGCGCCCTTCGTCGATCTCGCGACACGCACGGCATACGCCGCACGGCGTCGATGTCACGCCGGTCTCGCAATTGAGCGCCTTCGCGAAGATGCGCGACAGCGTGGTCTTGCCGACGCCGCGCGTACCTGTAAACAAATAGGCATGGTGCAGACGGCCGCCGTCGAGCGCATGGGTGAGCGCGCGCACCACGTGCTCCTGTCCGACGAGCGAAGCGAAATCCTTCGGCCGCCATTTGCGTGCGAGAACTTGATAGGTCATCCGGAAATTGTATCAGTAACAATGGCGCGCAAAACCGATTCGACAAGGCGCGCGAACGCGCGCTACGGCCGCGACGATGCTCCGCCCGAACACGGCGAACGATCAATATGAAAGCGGGGAATACTGTGGAGGAAAGACCGCGGAGAATCCGTGAAAAACGGCGGCGGAGAAAACAGCAAAGGAAGGTGACGAGCCCGACCCTCGGCACTGGTGGAAAACGGCTGTGGCTGCTTCGTTCCCGACCTGACCAGGTTGACCATCCCTCCATGCGAGGAGGCCCGTCACGAAGAATTCTATCATTGCCGCGCACATTGTGCGACTGTTGAGAAGCGCAAAACGCGAACGACGCTCCGCTTCGAACGCTCCGCACTGTTTACG
Organism: Paraburkholderia atlantica; assembly: GCF_009362785.1. Lineage (GTDB taxonomy): Bacteria > Pseudomonadota > Gammaproteobacteria > Burkholderiales > Burkholderiaceae > Paraburkholderia > Paraburkholderia atlantica. The sequence continues at coordinate 118,777 of NZ_WHNQ01000006.1, read as the reverse complement.
TCCGCTTCCTGCACGCCGCCCGACCGCCTTCTAGCCGCCGCGTCGGCACCCGCCACGAAGGGGACTTGAGTTCGCCGCGCCCGCCACCATTTAGATCACAACGCGGTGTTCGTGAGCCGCAGAACCCGGCCGACGCCGCGGCGGCGACCTATTAGCCCCACTGCCCTAACGAGTACTATCGCCATCGGCAACGCATAGCGAATTAAGCTACACTGCCAGTTGAAAGACCCGCATACGCGACTCTTTCCGCGTGCTCCGTAAAAAATCCGGCGTTTTTTCAGACGGTTTTTCTGATTTTCACGGGCATGCGCGACAAGTCGCCGGATGCGGCAAAGCGAACGGAAATTTTCCCGGTTTTTGACGTATCGTGGCGAGCAATTCAGGCGGGCCTCGAACCGACAGAGGTATTCATAAATGAGCGAACAAATTAAGCATATTAGCGACGCATCGTTCGAACAGGACGTCGTGAAATCCGATAAACCCGTGCTGCTCGATTTCTGGGCCGAATGGTGCGGTCCCTGCAAGATGATCGCGCCGATCCTCGACGAAGTCGCGAAGGACTACGCCGATCGTCTGCAAGTCGCGAAGATCAATGTCGACGAGCATCAGTCCACGCCGGTCAAGTTCGGCGTGCGCGGCATCCCCACGCTGATCCTGTTCAAGAATGGCGCCGTCGCCGCTCAGAAGGTCGGCGCTCTGTCGAAGTCGCAACTCACCGCATTCCTCGACGGCAACCTTTAATACATACAGAGGCGCGTCGCGGCGCTCGAGGATTCATCGCGCACCGCGAGCAGTATAGAATCGGGCGCATCGGTGGATGCAAACCGCCGCGCCCGCCGGTCGAGCGTGTTGTCAGCCGGCAACACGCTTTCCGACAAAGATGCCACTCCGCCGCACTGGCGGAAACTGGCGTGTGCTATGCTAGAATCCAGAAAACGTCGAAAAGACGTGTAAGTCTTTGAGCGGTTCCGCTCACCCTCCTCCCAGATTTCATTTCGTCGCACCTTCTCCTGCGGGTTCTCCGTATGCATTTATCCGAGCTTAAGACTCTGCACGTGTCCCAATTGATCGAGATGGCCAATGGCCTCGAGATCGAAAGCGCGAACCGCCTGCGCAAGCAGGAATTGATGTTCGCCATTCTAAAAAAACGAGCCAAAGCGGGCGACACGATCTTCGGCGACGGCACCCTCGAAGTGCTGCCGGACGGTTTCGGCTTCTTGCGTTCGCCGGAAACCTCCTACCTCGCGAGCACGGATGATATTTACATCAGCCCGTCGCAAATCCGCCGCTTCAATCTGCATACGGGCGACACGATCGAAGGCGAAGTGCGCACGCCGAAAGACGGCGAGCGCTATTTCGCGCTGGTGAAGGTGGACAAGGTCAACGGCCAGCCGCCGGAGGCCTCGAAGCACAAGATCATGTTCGAAAACCTGACGCCGCTGCACCCGAATAAGGTGCTGCTGCTCGAACGTGAAATGCGCGGCGAAGAGAACGTGACGGGCCGCATCATCGACATGATCGCACCGATCGGCAAGGGCCAGCGCGGCCTGCTCGTCGCCTCGCCGAAGTCGGGCAAGACCGTGATGCTTCAGCACATCGCGCACGCGATCAAGCAGAACCATCCCGACGTCGTGCTGTTCGTGCTGCTGATCGACGAGCGCCCGGAAGAAGTGACGGAAATGCAACGCTCGGTGGCGGGCGAAGTGATCGCCTCCACGTTCGACGAACCCGCCGCGCGTCACGTGCAAGTCGCCGAAATGGTGATCGAGAAGGCCAAGCGCCTCGTCGAAATGAAGAACGACGTCGTGATTCTGCTCGATTCGATCACGCGTCTCGCGCGCGCTTACAACACGGTAGTGCCGGCGTCCGGCAAGGTGCTCACGGGTGGTGTCGACGCAAACGCGCTGCAGCGTCCCAAGCGCTTCTTCGGCGCGGCGCGCAACATCGAGGAAGGCGGATCGCTGACCATCATCGGCACGGCGCTGATCGAAACCGGCAGCCGCATGGACGACGTCATCTACGAAGAGTTCAAGGGCACCGGCAACATGGAAGTGCACCTCGAGCGTCGTCTCGCCGAGAAGCGCGTCTACCCGTCGATCAACCTGAACAAGTCGGGCACGCGCCGCGAAGAGCTGCTGATCAAGCCCGAAGTGCTGCAGAAGATCTGGGTGCTGCGCAAGTTCATTCACGACATGGACGAAGTCGAGTCGATGGAATTCCTGCTCGATAAGATCCGCCAGACGAAGAGCAACTCCGAGTTCTTCGACATGATGCGTCGTGGTGGCGGCAGCTAACGCGCGACGTTCGTACCGGCCGTAGTGGCCGGCAACTGCACCGCATGAAAAACCGCTCGCAGATTGCGAGCGGTTTTTTTTCGCCCCTCGTCCACCTGGACAATGCGGAGTCACCGGTCTCGACTATTTCGCGCAACGCGACGTTCTCGCTTTTCGCCAGCTATCTTCGCGATCGGAGAGTTCATGCATGGCTACCGGTTGAAGAGCATCGTGCGGCAGTTGATCATCTCCTTCGCGACCGCCTCGGTGATCATCATCGACCAGCACCGGCTCGCGCCGCATCAAAGTCGCCTCGCGGAGTCCGTGAATCCGTACAATCCGGTCTACCACAACACGCTCGCGTATCGCGTCGATTAGCCGATTGGTCGCGCAGCAGGCCAATTCCCTCGCGTCGCTCGACGGCTTCTATTTTCTGATCGGCGTCGCGATATGCTGCGGCGTGTTCGCCGCGTGGCAAAAACAGATCGACTGAAGGTGGGCCAAGCATGCTGTCGAAACTCACGAACTGGCTGGGCACGCGGCGTCGCGAGCGCGCGCTGCGCGATTACGCGATCGACGATTCCTTGTGGCAGGCAACACTCGCCGGCCTGCCCTTTCTCACACATCTGGAAGCCCCCGATCTCGCGCGGCTACGCGAGCTGACGAGTCTCTTCCTCGCGCAGAAGGAATTCTCGACCGCGCACGAGCTGGAACTGACCGATGCGATGACGGTCGCCATCGCCGCGCAGGCGTGCCTGCCGGTGCTGAACCTGAGCCTCGATCTGTATCGCGGCTGGGTTGGCGTCATCGTCTATCCGGGCGAGTTCGTGATCCGCAAAACCGTCGAGGACGAAGACGGCGTCGTGCATGAGGTCGAACACGACGCCAGCGGCGAGGCGTGGGAAGGCGGCCCGGTGGTGCTGTCGTGGGAAGACGCGCAGATGACCGATGGCAGCGACGCATACAACGTCGTGATCCACGAGTTCGCGCACAAGATCGACATGCTGAACGGCGAAGCGGACGGCCACCCGCCGCTGATGCGCCGCTGGCACGCGCCGCTCGATGCGCAAGCATGGGCCGACGTATTCGACCACGCATACGATCACTTCTGTGCGAAAGTCGACGCTGTGCCCCAGCGACGCTGGACGCGTTTCGAACGCGAGTCGCTGATCGACCCCTATGCGGCGGACCATCCGTCGGAATTCTTTGCAGTGTGCAGCGAGGCGCTGTTTGTGAAGCCGAAAGCGTTCGAGGCGGAGTATCCGGAACTGTACCGGCTGCTCGCGCGCTATTACCGGCAAGATCCTGCGCGCATCGGATTGACGTTCACGCCGGTTTGAGATGCCGCGAACGGGCGCCGCTTGCGCCGCAATAGAATCTGGTGGCAGAAAAATCGCCAAGCGACTGATTTTCTGGCATAATCGCGGTTTTTCGACCGTAGGCAAGTGGCTCGCGCCAGAAGGCAGTCTAATTTAAGGCTGCACGCGGGTTGGCTACCGCCAGATTAAAGGAAAGACCATGAAAGAAGGCATTCACCCGGATTACCGCGAAGTCCTGTTCATCGATATGTCGAACGACTTCAAGTTTGTGACGCGCTCGACCATCCAGACGCGCGAAACCGCGGAATTCAACGGCAAGACCTACCCGCTCGCAAAGATCGAAGTGTCGTCGGAATCGCACCCGTTCTACACCGGCCAGCAAAAGATCATGGACACGGCCGGCCGCGTCGAGAAGTTCAACAAGAAGTTCGGCGCACGCGCTTCGGGCAAGGCAGCAAAGTAATACCGCAACGGTGCCGGCTTCCGGCCGGCAACGGAGCAAACAGAAAGGGCAGCGTGAGCTGCCCTTTTTTGTCGCCTATGCTTGTGCGGCCGCTGGGTCGCGCCGCGGGAAGCCTTGACCCGTCGGAACCAGCGCCGCGCTTTCGCGACACTTGTTACAGCTTGTCCATCGACGTTGCCGGGCGTTACCGGCCGTGACGTGCATCGCACCGCACGACTACAATGCCGGATGCTCGAAACGGGCCCTCCCGCCCTGACTTGCCGGGCCGCTCCGGCCGCATCGTTTATCCACACTCCACACACCGCATGAGACCTGTCGTCCGCCTCACCGCCTCTGCGACCAGTGCGTTGCCGCGCTGGCTGCTGCTGGCCATCTGTATCGTCTACGCCTCGTTCGGCCTGTTCGGCCGCGACCCGTGGAAGAACGAGGACGCAGCCGGCTTCGGTGTCATGTGGACGATGGCGAACGGCGGCGCGCACGACTGGCTGCTGCCGAATCTGGTCGGCAAATATTTGACCGAGGACGGCCCGCTGGGCTACTGGCTCGGCGCGAGTGCGATCCGCGTCCTCGCACCGTGGGTCGACGCGAGCAACGCGTCGCGCGTATTCACGGGCCTGCTGTTTTGCGCGGGCTGTGCGTTCGTCTGGTACGCGGCGTATCTGCTCGGCCGGCGCGCCGAAGTGCAGCCGTTCAAATATGCTTTCGGCGGCGAACCGGAACCGCGCGACTACGGCCGCACGCTGGCCGATGGCGCACTGCTGATCCTGCTCGCGTGCTTCGGCCTCGCCGAGCGCGGCCACGAAACCACGCCGCAGCTCGTGCAGTTCGTCTGCATCGCGATGCTCGTGTACGGCCTCGTACGCATGATCGACAAGCCGATCCAGGGCGCGCTGATCTGGGGTCTCGCGATCGGCCTCGTCACACTCGCGAGCAGTCCGGTGCTGGTCGGCGCGCTGCTGCTCGGCACGCTCGCGATGACGCTGATCGTACGCGAAACGCGTTCACGCTGGCTGCTGCTCGCGGGTCTGCCCGTCGCGCTCGTGCTCGCCGTGTCGTGGCCGATCATCGCGCTTGCCGCGTTCCCCGACGACGCCGTCTGGTATCTCAATCAGTGGCTGCACGTTAGCCTGAGCTCGTTCGCGGGCCCCCCCGGCTCGGTCGCCGCGTATGCACTGAAAAATCTGCCGCTCTTCACATGGCCCGCGTGGCCGCTCGCGCTGTGGTCGTGGTTCAGCTGGAAGGGGCTGCGGCGCGCGCCGCACGTGGCGATTCCGCTGTCGGTGATCGGGCCGCTGTTCGTGCTCGTGGTGCTGCAAAGCCATCAGTCGAATCGACTCTACATGCTGCTGCTGCCGCCGCTCGCAGTGCTCGCCACTTTCGCGCTGCCGACGCTCAAGCGCGGCGCGATCAATGCGATCGACTGGTTCGCGCTGCTGAGCTTCACGATCCTCGGCAGCTTCGTGTGGGCCGTGTATGCGGCGAGCCTGACCGGTTTTCCGCATCCGCTCGCGCGCAATCTCGCGCGGCTCGCGCCCGGCTTCGTGCCGCAGTTCAAGATTCTCTCGTTCATCTGCGCGATCGCGGTGACCGTGTGCTGGTTCCTGCTGGTGCGCTGGCGCCTCGCGCGTCATCCGAAGGTGTTGTGGCGCAGCGTGGTGCTGTCGAGCGCCGGCACGACGCTGATGTGGGTGCTGCTGATGACGCTGTGGCTGCCGGTCGTCAACTACAGCCGTACCTATCGCGACGTCGCGCAGCAGATCGCCAACCACTTGCCCGATGACTACACCTGCATTTCGCCGGTGCGCCTCGGCAATGCGCAGATCGCGACGTTCGCGTATTTCGGCGACATGCACTTCGCGTTCGACCAGGACTGCGACGTGATCTTGCGTCAGGACTCGCAGGACTACGGCGACCCGAGCGCACTGCCCGACTACATCTGGAAGCTCGTATGGGAAGGCCGCCGCGCCGCCGACCGCGACGAGCGCTTCCGCCTGTACGTGCGCATCGACCGTCCGAAGCCGCCGCCCGGCAAGCACCGCAACTGGCACAAGAAGCCCAACTGACCATGTTCGCCGACGTACGGAAAATCGCCGCGCTCGCGTGGCCCGTATTGATCGGCCAACTGGCCATCATCGCGTTCGGCGTAATCGATACGGCGATGGTCGGGCGCTACTCGGCCGTCGATCTGGCCGCCCTCGGTCTCGGCTCGTCGATCTACATCTCGGTCTATATCGGCCTGACCGGCATCCTGACCGCGCTGCAGCCGATCACTGCACAGCTGTACGGCGCGCGCCGCTATGGCGAGATCGGCGAAGAGGTGCGCCAGTCATGGTGGCTCGCCGCCGCGCTGACGGTAATCGGCTTTCTGATCCTATTCTTCCCCGGGCCGCTGCTGGCGTTGTCGCACGTGCCCGACGCGCTGCACGAGCGCACGCTCGCGTATCTGCGCATTCTCGCGTTCGGGCTGCCCGCCGGCCTCGCGTTCCGGGTCTACAGCTCGGTTGCCAACGCGCTCGGCAAACCACGGCTCGTGATGTTCCTGCAGATCGCCGCGCTGATGCTGAAAATTCCGCTCAATACCTGGTTCATCTTCGGCGGCCTCGGCGTGCCGGGGCTGGGCGGTCCGGGCTGCGCGCTCGCGAGCACGCTGCTGAACTGGGCGCTCGCGTTGCTCGGCATGCTGCTGCTCGCGCGCGTCGACGATTTCAAGGCGCTCGGTATCTTCACGCGGTTCTGCTGGCCGGTCTGGAAGCGCCAGGCCGCGCAACTGCGGCTCGGCATTCCTATGGGGTTGTCGTATCTGATCGAGGTCACGTCGTATACGTTCATGGCGCTCTTCATCGCGCGCTTCGGCACGACGACGCTCGCCGGGCATCAGATCGCCGGCAACATCGGCGCGGTGCTGTATATGACGCCGCTGTCGATCGGCATCGCCTCGTCGACGCTGGTCGCGCAGGCGCTCGGCGCGCATCGGCCGCAAGCTGCGCGCACGCTGTCGCGTCATGGCATCGCGATGGCGGTTGCGATCGCGTGCTGCTATGGCGCGCTCGTGCTGGTGCTGCGGCCGTTGATCGTCGACGGCTATACGACGGACGCACAGGTCGCGGCGAAGGCGTTGCCGCTGGTGCTGATCGTCGCCTGCTACCACCTGTTCGACGCTTTGCAGATCACGACCGCGTTCGTGCTGCGCGCCTACAAGGTCGCGGTCGTGCCGACCGTCATCTATGCAGTGGCGCTGTGGGGTGTCGGGCTCGGCGGCGGCTATGCGCTCGGCTTCGACACGACCGGCCTCACGCCGCCCTGGCTGACCGGCGCGCGCGGTTTCTGGGTTGCGAATACCGCGAGTCTCGCGATTGCCGGAGTCGGCTTGCTCGTGTACTGGCGGGTGGTCAGCCAGCGCCATTTGCGCGAGATCGCTGCAGTGCGGGTTGATTCGGCGGTGTGAGGCGATGGGGTTTGGGAAGGCCCCGAATCGAATCAACCGGACGGTTAGTTGCGTCCAATCCTGGTGAGACAAACCCCCTCGGCCTCCCCCTTTCCCCTCCCCGCGCAGCCGGGCCCTCTCACGCTGCGGCCGCGGCCTCCTCTTCCTTCTACCTGGTCTCGAATATTTCCCGCGCCGCGAACACGTTTCCGCAACCTGAACGATGGTGAGCGCGGTCGAGTGTTTCGTGTCGGCGTTACCCGTTCTTTATCGCAAACTCTTTATCCCGACCGATATCGACCGATAAATTCACCGCAATTACATGCCGCTAAAAGTTTTAAAGATTGTGTGGCCGGATTTACTTGTCATCGATCGATGGGTATAAATCGTCCGCTATCTCAAATCGGGCCTGCGATTTGTCCTATGCTTAAACGCAGCGCCCGCTGACAGGATAGGTCGTCCGTTCCCGGCTAACTTTTCGCCCTCAATGGAGTGCTTGCCATGCTGAAGAAGCTTTTCATGCTTTGCGTCGCTGTGGCTTTGTCGCTGTCGGCCGGATTTGCCGCGGCTGTGGAAGTGAATACCGCCGATCAGGCCGCGCTCGAATCGGTCAAGGGCATCGGCCCCGTGCATGCGAAGGCGATCCTCGACGAACGCGCCAAAAACGGCCCGTTCAAGAACGCCGACGATCTGGCCGCGCGCGTGAAGGGCATCGGCCAGAAGTCAGTCGAGAACCTCGAAGCTGCCGGGCTGACGATCAACGGCTCGTCGGCGCCGCCGACCGGCGCGAAGACATCGACCAAGCCGGCCACGAAGACGCCGCTGGCGGCTCCCGCGGCAACCACCGCCGCCGCGCCCGCTGCCACGACGGCAGCGCCGGCCGAGGCTACTCCCGCGTCGGCCGCGAAACCGTCGAAGTCGAAGAAGAAGGCCGCTGCATCTGAAGCGGCAACCGCCGCGGCGCCGGCCGCCGCAGAAGCTAGCGCACCGGCCGAAGCATCCGGCACCAAGGCTTCGAAGAAGAAAGCGAAGAAGAGCAAGGCGGCATCCGCCGCGGCCGCGTCCGGCGCTTGAGGCCGGCGGGGCTGCCGCCCTTGCGTTTCACCGCGTCGCGCAACCGCGCGTCGTCGTCACCCGCCCGGCCGTCGTGCACGCGCCGGCATTCAAGAGAGACCGTCATGAGCCTACTCGACACCATCGGTTCCCTGCTTGGCAAATCGCCAGAAGGCGGCGGCCAGCAAGCGCTGATCGCAGCCGCGCTCGAATTCGTCAACAACCAGCCTGGTGGCCTGAACGGCCTGATCCAGCGCTTCCAGGAAAAGGGCCTCGGCGACGTCGTGTCGTCATGGATCAGCAACGGCGAAAACCAGCCGATCGCGCCCGACGCGCTGCATAACGTGCTCGGCTCGGAAGCCGTGAGCGGCCTCGCCGCCAAGGCCGGCGTCCAGCCGGATCAGGTGACGGGTCTGCTGTCGCAGATCCTGCCGCACGTCGTCAACGCAGCCACGCCGGAAGGCGAAGTGCCGGCCGATGGCAAGTTGAACGCGACGACGGTGCTCGGCGCGCTCGGCGGCCTGTCGGCGCTGCTCGGCAACAAGGGCAACGCTTAAGGACGCTGTGCGCGATGCGCTGACGGCGGCTTAGGCTGCTGCCGGTCAACGCCCGCGCCCGGTTTGAAAACGGCGGGTAAAAGAAAACCGGCAACGAAGTCGCCTCGTTGCCGGTTTCTTAACGTTGACGGGAACGGCTCGACTACCGCCGTCCCGTTGCGTCATCAGGCCAACGCGTTCAGTGCACGACGCGTTCGAATCGCAGCTGGCCGTCGTCCACTTCGACCGGAATGACATCCTTCGGACCGAACTTGCCGGCCAGAATCAGCTTCGCGATCGGGTTCTCGATCTCCTGCTGGATCGCGCGCTTCAGCGGCCGCGCACCGAACAGCGGGTCGTAGCCGACTTTGCCGATGTGCTCGAGCGCCGCGTCCGACACCACCAGCTGCATGTCGAGCTTCGCGAGCCGCTCGTGCAGACGCTGCAACTGAATCCGCGCGATCGACTGGATGTTCGAGCGATCGAGCGCATGGAACACGACGACATCGTCGATCCGGTTCAGGAACTCGGGCCGGAAGTGCAGCTTCACCTCTTCCCACACCGCGTCCTTCACCGCTTCCTGCGGCTCGCCGACCATCGCCTGGATCACCTGCGAACCGAGGTTCGAGGTCATCACGATCACCGTGTTCTTGAAGTCGACGGTGCGGCCCTGGCCATCGGTCATGCGGCCGTCGTCGAGCACCTGCAGCAGCACGTTGAACACGTCCGGATGGGCCTTCTCGATTTCGTCGAGCAGGATCACGCTATACGGCTTGCGGCGCACGGCCTCGGTCAGATAGCCGCCCTCCTCGTAGCCGACGTACCCCGGCGGCGCGCCGATCAGACGCGCGACGCTGTGCTTCTCCATGAACTCGCTCATGTCGATACGGATCAGGTGCTCTTCCGAATCGAACAGGAACGACGCCAAGGCCTTGCACAGCTCGGTCTTGCCGACGCCGGTCGGTCCCAGGAACAGGAACGAGCCGTACGGACGGTTCGGGTCCGCCAGACCCGCGCGCGAGCGGCGGATCGCATCGGCGACCGCGCTGATCGCCTCGTCCTGGCCGACCACGCGCTCATGCAGCTTCGACTCGATCTGCAGCAGCTTTTCACGCTCGCCCTGCATCATGCGCGACACCGGAATACCGGTCGCCCGCGACACGACTTCGGCGATCTCTTCCGCGCCGACCTGCGTGCGCAACAGACGCGGACGCTTCGGACTGTTCTGCTCCTCCGCTTCGGCGCGCGTGACTTCCTTCAATTGCGCTTCGAGACCCGGCAGCTTGCCGTACTGCAGTTCAGCGACCTTCTCGAGCTTGCCCTCGCGTTGCAGACGCACGATTTCCGCGCGCGTCTTCTCGATCTCTTCCTTCAACTGCGCGCTGCCTTGCACCGCTGCTTTTTCGGCGGTCCAGATTTCTTCAAGGTCCGAATATTCGCGGTTCAGGCGTTCGATTTCCTCTTCGATCAGCTGCAGACGCTTCTGCGACGCTTCGTCCTTCTCCTTCTTCACCGCTTCGCGTTCGATCTTCAGCTGGATCAGACGACGGTCGAGCCGGTCCATCTCCTCCGGCTTCGAGTCGATTTCCATCTTGATCTTCGACGCGGCTTCGTCGATCAGATCGATCGCCTTATCCGGCAGGAAGCGGTCCGTGATGTAGCGATGCGACAGTTCCGCCGCCGCGACGATCGCCGGGTCGGTGATGTCGACGCCGTGGTGCAGTTCATAGCGCTCCTGCAGACCGCGCAGGATCGCGATGGTCGCTTCGACCGACGGTTCGTCGACCAGCACCTTCTGGAAACGGCGCTCGAGCGCGGCATCCTTTTCGATGTACTTGCGGTATTCGTCGAGCGTGGTCGCGCCGACGCAGTGCAGTTCACCGCGCGACAGAGCCGGCTTCAGCATGTTGCCTGCGTCCATCGCGCCTTCGGCCTTGCCGGCCCCGACCATCGTGTGAATCTCGTCGATGAAGACGATGGTTTGCCCTTCGTCCTTCGCGATGTCGTTGAGCACGGCCTTCAGGCGCTCCTCGAACTCGCCGCGATACTTGGCGCCCGCGAGCAGCGCGGCCATGTCGAGCGACAGCACGCGCTTGTTTTTCAGCGTTTCCGGCACTTCGCCGTTGACGATGCGCTGGGCCAGCCCTTCGACGATCGCGGTCTTGCCGACCCCCGGCTCCCCGATCAGCACCGGGTTGTTCTTGGTGCGGCGCTGCAGGATCTGGATGGAACGGCGGATTTCGTCGTCGCGGCCGATCACGGGGTCGAGCTTGCCGGCGCGGGCGCGCTCGGTCAGATCGATCGTGTATTTCTTCAGCGCTTCGCGCTGGCTTTCCGCGTCCTGGCTATGCACCTGCGAGCCGCCGCGCACCGCGGCGATCGCGGTTTCGAGCGCCTTGCGCGACAAGCCGTGCTCACGCGCGAGACGGCCGACGTCGCCCTTGTCGTCGGCGACCGCGAGCAGGAACATTTCGCTCGCGATAAACGTGTCGTTGAGCTTCTGCGCTTCCTTGTCGGCCTGGTTCAACAGACCGGTCAGTTCACGGCCGATCTGCACATTGCCGTCGGTGCCTTGCACTTGGGGCAGCCGCGTGATCGCGTCGTTCAGCGCGGTCTGTAGCGGTTGTACATGCACGCCGGCGCGCGACAGCAGTGAGCGAGCGGAGCCGTCCTGCTGCGCGACGAGTGCCGCCAGCACGTGAACGGGTTCGATGTACTGATTGTCGTGGCCAACCGCCAGACTCTGGGCGTCCGCGAGCGCTTCCTGGAATTTAGTGGTGAGTTTGTCGATTCTCATCAAGAGACCTCCAATTTCGATTACCACCAAAATGAGGCGATTTATTAGGGTTTCAAGCGCTTTTTTGGCCTCGGTCGCAACTATTTAACATTTGAGCGCAAGAACTGCCGCGATCCCTCCCCACTGTGGGGTCCGGGCGGGTTTGCGCGCCGAGGAGCCGGCCCGAAGTTCTAGCTCTTGTGGCCCAACGTCGCCGAACCGCCGCCACGCGTGCTATCCGATGCCACCGGAATCGCCAGCGGCACCCTCTGTATGTTGGGCCCTAACCCAAGCAATGCCGCGAGCGGACTTTTCGGTTGCGCGACGTCGGCGATGGTAAAGCGATCGAGTTCGGCGAGAAAAGCGAGGTTCGCCGCCTGCAACGCGCCGCGCAGCCGGCAGTGCGGCGTGATGACGCAAGGCCGCTGTTGGCCCTGCCGGTCCGGCAGACAACCGACCAGCGCAAAGTCGCTTTCCGTGACCCGCACCACGTCGCCGACGGTCAGCGACAGCGATTGCGCGCTGAGTCGCAGCCCGCCATTGCGGCCGCGCACGGTTTCGACCCAGCCGAACTCGCCCAGCTGCTGCACGACCTTCATCAGATGGTTTTTCGAGATGCCGTAAGCTTCCGAAATGTCCTGAATCGTCGATAAGCCATCGCCCCGCACCGCCAGGTACAGCAGCACGCGCAGCGCGTAATCCGTATAGTCGGTAAGTCTCATAGGTCCTGGTATAGCTTGAAAAGCCGCGAGCAAGCGACTTGAACGTGTCCCATAACCGCGTCGACGCAAGGGTTGCCGTGAACCAGCGCCGCGCCCTAACATCACCGATTGGCGGCCTCGTTCCTCGAATCGCGTTGCAAAACTGTGTCGGATAGCAATAGTAGCTTTTTCCGCATCAACCGTTTGTTAGAAAAACCGGGGTTCGAAGTTCAGTTCGACCGCCACCGGCAACCGCATTTTTCTGGAATCCGCATGAATCCGTCTTTCCCCGCCGCGCCACCGGTCGAGCGCGCGGCCGAACCCACCGAGACCAATATCCGCGAGCTCGTCTACGGCTTTTACGATCGCGTGCGCGCCGATCCGCTACTCGGTCCGGTCTTCGACGCGAAGCTCGAGGGCCGCTGGGACGACCATCTGCCGAAGATGTGTACGTTCTGGAACAGCCTCGTGCTCGGCGCGAAGCAGTATCGCGGCAACGTGCAGCAGGTGCATCAGCCGCTCGAAGGCATCGAGCCCCAGCACTTCAGCCGCTGGCTGTATCTGTTCCTGGATACGGTCGAATCGCGCTATCAACCGGCCGCGGCGGTCCGTTTCATGGAGCCGGCGCTGCGAATCGCGCAAAGTTTGCAGCTGAGCCGTTTCGGCTGGGATTACAAGATTCCGGCGGAGCAGCAGGCGCTGCTCGAGCGGGTGGCGCCGAAGCGTCGGCCGCGCGATGCTGACGACGATGGCGAGCATCCGTCGCGGCCGGCTGGCGAGCCGTTTCCGGTGCCGATCATCGGACGCTCACGGGACCAGTGAACGTCGGTCGGGGCCGACGCGCCTGACACAAAGACGCCGTGTGCGCCGCCGCAGTTCCGCGGCCCACGCTTCGCCTACTCCGCAGTCTGGTTTCCCGATTCGATGCCCCAGCGCGCGAGTGCGGCGTCGTCGGTCACGCGCGCATCGACCCAGCGCTCGCCCGCGTCGGTCTTCTCTTTCTTCCAGAACGGCGCTTCGGTCTTCAGATAGTCCATCACGAATTCGCACGACGCAAACGCGTCGCCGCGATGCGCGGCCGTCGTCGCCACGAGCACGATCTGATCGAGCGGATACAGCTTGCCGACGCGATGTACGATCTGCACCTCGATGCCCGGCCAGCGCTGGCGCGCACGCTCGACGATCGCCTCGAGCGACTTCTCTGTCATGCCCGGATAGTGCTCGAGCTCCATCGTCTCGACCGCGCTGCCCTCGTTCAGGTCGCGCACGGTGCCGACGAAGCACGCGACCGCGCCGATCCTCGGATTGCGCGCGCGCAACGCGGCCACCTCGGCGCTGAGGTCGAAGTCTTCGGTCTGGACGCGAACGGGCATGGGTGACTCCTGAGGGCTTGTGACGCTGGCGGGGACGTGATGAGATGCTCGAGCCCGGTTCAGCCGCCGGTGACGGGCGGAAAGAATGCGACCTCGCAGCCCTCCGTGATGCGCGTGCTCGCGTCGGTCATCACGTGGTTGCAGGCCATGCGCAGCGCGCGGCCTTCGGCGAGCGTCTCGGCCCAGATGCCGCCACGCACGCGCAGCCACGCGCGCACGTCGCCGACGGTCGCGATGCCGTCGGGCACCTCGACGGTTTCGTCTGACGTACCGAGCGCTTCACGCACGCTCGCAAAGTATCGGAGTTCAATCTTCATCGGGTTACCGCCGGTTTGTGCCGCGCATGCCGCGGATGACCGGCCTCAGTTCAGTAGTTCGGAAAACGGAATGAAGCGCACGGTTTCGCCGGCGCTGATCGCGTGGTTCGGCGGATTGTCGATCAGGCCGTCGGCCCACACGGTCGACGTCAACACGGCCGAGCTCTGATTGGCAAACAGATCGAGCCCGCCCGCCGCGTTGACGCGCGCGCGCAGGAACTCGTTGCGGCGGTCGGCCTTGCCCTGCGTGAAGTCCGCGCGCAGCGACAGCGCGCGCGGCGCGACCGCCTGCACCCCGGCCAGCCGCAGCACGAACGGACGCACGAACAGCAGGAACGTGACGAAGCTCGACACCGGATTGCCGGGCAGGCCGATGAAAAACGTTTCAGCCGGCTCGCCTCCATTAGCACCACCCGTGCCCCCCGCGCCACGGCGCACCGCGCCGAACGCGAGCGGCTTGCCCGGCTTCATCGCGATCTGCCACATCGACAGACGCCCTTCTGCCTCGACCGCCGGCTTCACGTGATCCTCCTCGCCGACCGACACGCCGCCGCAGGTGAGAATCAGATCGTGCGCCTCAGCAGCTTCGCGCAGCGTCGCGCGGGTCGCGTCGAGCCGATCGGCGACGATGCCGTAGTCGGTCACGTCACAGCCGAGCTTCTCGAGCAGGCCGCGCAGCGTGAAGCGATTCGAGTTGTAGATCGCGCCGGGCTTCAGCGGCTTGCCGGGCATCGTCAGTTCGTCGCCGGTGAAGAATACGGCGACCTTCACGCGCCGGCGCACCTCGAGCTGCGCGCATCCGACCGACGCGGCAAGCCCCAACGCCTGAGGCGTGAGCCGCGTGCCGGCCGGCAGGATCACCGAGCCCGCGCGAATATCGGCGCCCTGCGCGGTGATCCACTCGCCCGCCTGCGGACGATGCACGATCGTCACTTCGTCGCCGGCCACCTCGGTCTGCTCCTGCATCACGACCGCGTCCGCGCCAGCGGGCACCGTCGCGCCGGTAAAGATGCGCGCCGCGCTGTTCGGCGCGAGCGGCGCCGGCGCATGGCCGGCCGGAATCCGTTGTGAGACCGGCAGGCGGCTGCCATGCGCGAGATCGGCGATACGGACCGCGTAGCCGTCCATCGCGCTCGTGTGCATCGGCGGCACGTCGAGCGGCGACGTGACGTCGGTGGCGAGCACGCGATTCAGCGCATCGAGCGTCGGCAGCGTTTCAATACCGTCGATCGGACGCGCGGCGTCGAGCAGGATCGCGAGCGCGTCGGCAGTGGCGAGCATCGGAGCGCGGGGCGTGGGTGTGGACATCTGGAGTGTCGAAGCCGCAGGTTAAAAGAATATTGTAGCGGCCGATGCCGTTAGCCTGGGCGGCCGGGCGTTATGGACAGTTTTTTGTGATTTTCTATGCGTGGCCGCCGAGGGTGCGGCCAGCGTTTTTCGTAGGGCGGGCGTGGGCGTCGATCAACGCGAATCGACACGGCCGCGGGATGCCGCGTGAGCCGAAAACGGCGCACGCGGCCCGCTTGCCGTCGCCGGTCGCCCTTATTCGCCGGTGTTCGCGACGATGAAGTCCTTAACCCGCTGCGCATCCGCGGGCACGACCTCGAAGCGCTGCGGCAGCGATTCGAGCCCCGAGAACGCCGCCGGCCGCTCCGGTTCGCGCAGTAGCGCTTCGCGGATCGTCTCGCCGAACTTGATCGGCTGCGCGGTCTCGAGCACGATCATCGGAATGCCCGGCTGCAGGTGCTCTCGCGCGACCTTCACGCCGTCGGCCGTGTGCGTGTCGATCATCGTGTCGTAGCGCTGGAACACGTCGCGGATCGTCTCGACGCGGGTGTCGTGGCTGCTGCTGCCGGACACGAAACCGAACTCCTTCACGCGCGCGAAGTCGCCGCTTGCCGCGAGGTCGAAACCGCCCTTCTCCTCGACGTCGCGGAACAGTTGCAGCACTCGCGCCGGATCACGGCCGAGCAGGTCGTACACGAAGCGCTCGAAGTTCGACGCCTTCGAGATGTCCATACTCGGGCTGCTCGTGTGATACGTCTCGGCTGCCTTGCGCACGCGGTAGATGCCGGTGCGGAAGAACTCGTCGAGCACGTCGTTCTCGTTGGTCGCGACGACGAGCTTCTCGATCGGCAGACCCATCATCCGCGCGATATGACCCGCGCACACGTTGCCGAAGTTGCCCGACGGCACCGTGAACGACACGCGCTCGTCGTTCGACTTCGTCGCGGCAAAATAGCCCTTGAAGTAGTAGACGACCTGCGCGACGACCCGCGCCCAGTTGATCGAATTAACCGTACCGATCTTGTACTTCGCCTTGAAAGCGTGATCGTTCGACACCGCCTTCACGATGTCCTGCGCGTCGTCGAACACGCCTTCCACCGCGAGGTTGAAGATGTTCGGGTCTTGCAGGCTATACATCTGCGCGGTCTGGAACGCGCTCATCTTCTTGTGCGGCGACAGCATGAACACGCGGATGCCCTGCTTGCCGCGCATCGCGTATTCGGCGGCGCTACCGGTGTCGCCCGAGGTCGCGCCGAGAATGTTCAGCGTTTCGCCGTGCTTCGCGAGCGCGTACTCGAACAGGTTGCCGATCAGCTGCATCGCCATGTCCTTGAACGCGAGCGTCGGCCCGTTCGACAGTTCGAGCAACGACAGCGGCGCGCCGTCTTCGACGCCGAGCGTCTTCAGCGGCGTGATCTGCGCGGCGCTTTCGTCGTCGCGCACGTTGCAGTAGGTCGCGGCCGTGTAGGTCTTGCGCGTCAGCGCGCGCAGATCGTCGGCGGGGATGTCGTCGCAGAACTTCGACAGGATCTCGAATGCGAGATCCGCGTACGGCAGCGTGCGCCAGCGCGTGAGTTCGTCCGCGGTGACGCGCGGATATTCGGCCGGCAGATAGAGGCCGCCGTCTTTCGCGAGACCGCCGAGCAGGATGTCGGAGAAGGTATGGCGCTCGCCGGCTCCGGCGCCGCGCGTGGAGAGGTAGTTCATAGTTCGGCCTAGTTCAGCGCTTCCATGCGCAGCTTCGTGACTTGCGAGACGACGGTCTTGAGCCCTTCGATTGACTTGATCGCGGCGTTGACCTGCTTTTCGACCGTTTCGTGCGTGATCAGCAGGATGTCGGTTTCGCCCTTGCCGTTCGCGTCGACGAGTTCCGATTCCTTCTGCAAGAGCGCGTCGATCGAAATGCCGGTGTCCGCCAGAATGCGCGTGATATCGGCGAGCACGCCGGTCACGTCGGCGACGCGCAGGCGCAGGTAGTAGCCGCTCGTGACTTCTTCGATCGGCAGGATCGGCGTGTTCGACAGGCTGTCCGGCTGGAATGCCAGATGCGGCACGCGGTGTTCGGGGTCGGCCGTGTGCAGACGCGTCACGTCGACCAGGTCGGCGACCACCGCGGAAGCCGTCGGCTCCGCGCCGGCGCCCTTGCCGTAGTACAGCGTCGTGCCGACCGCGTCGCCGTGCACGACGACCGCGTTCATCGCGCCTTCCACGTTCGCGAGCAGGCGCTTTTCGGGAATCAGCGTGGGATGCACGCGCAGCTCGATGCCTTTATCGGTGCGGCGCGTGATGCCGAGCAGCTTGATGCGGTAGCCGAGTTCCTCGGCGTATTTGATGTCGATCGCGGCGAGCTTGCTGATGCCCTCGACGTACGCGCGGTCGAACTGCACCGGCACGCCGAACGCGATCGCGCTCATGATCGTCGCCTTGTGCGCGGCGTCGACGCCTTCGATGTCGAAGGTCGGGTCCGCTTCGGCGTAGCCGAGCTCCTGCGCGGCCTTCAGCGCGGTCGCGAAATCGAGCCCACGGTCGCGCATCTCCGACAGGATGTAGTTCGTCGTACCGTTGATGATGCCGGCGATGTACTGGATACGGTTCGCGGTCAAGCCTTCGCGCAGTGCCTTGATGATCGGAATGCCGCCCGCCACCGCCGCTTCGAACGCGACCATCACGCCGTTCGCGCGCGCCGCCTCGAAAATCTCCGTGCCATGCACGGCGAGCAGCGCCTTGTTGGCGGTGACCACGTGCTTGCCGTTGTTGATCGCGCGCAGCACGAGGTCGCGCGCGATGCCGGTGCCGCCGATCATTTCCGCGACGATCGCGATCGACGGATCGTCGACGACAGCGTTGAAGTCATCGGTCAGCGCCACGCTGCCGGCTTCGGCGCCGAGCGCCGCGGTCGCCTTGGCCGGGTTGCGCACGGCAATGCGCGCAATCTCGATGCCGCGCCCCGCGCGACGTTTGATCTCTTCCTGATTGCGGCGCAGTACCGTGAAGGTGCCGCTGCCTACCGTGCCGAAGCCCAGCAGTCCAACTTTGATCGGTTCCATGCAGCGTGTGTTTCTAATAGAGGTTTGAAAAGGGTTTCAGGTGTGGCACGAGCGGCGCGCCTGATGCGCCACATCGTACGCGAGGCCGGCTCAGGCTGTGTGACGCTTGCGGTAGCCATCGAGGAAGCGCGCGATCCGGTTGATCGAATCCGCGAGGTCGTCGACGTTCGGCAGGAAGACCACGCGGAAGTGATCCGGGGTCTTCCAGTTGAAGCCGGTGCCCTGCACGAGCAGCACGCGCTCTTCGAGCAGCAGATCGAGGATGAACTGCTGGTCGTTCTGGATCGGATACACCTTCGGGTCGAGGCGCGGGAACATGTACAGCGCCGCTTCCGGTTTCACGCAGCTTACACCGGGGATCGCCGTGAGCATCTCATAGGCGAGCTCGCGCTGCTTGTACAGGCGCCCGCCCGGCACGATCAGGTCGTTGATGCTCTGATAGCCGCCGAGCGCGGTCTGGATCGCATACTGGCCGGGCACGTTCGGACACAGCCGCATCGATGCGAGGATGCCGAGCCCTTCCAGATAGTCTTTCGCCAGCCGGCGGTTCTCGCCGGTCAGGCCCGAAATGGCCATCCAGCCGGCGCGGTAGCCGCACGAGCGGTAGCTCTTCGACAGGCTGTTGAACGTAACGGTCAGCACGTCCTCGGACAGCGACGCCATCGACGTGTGCTTCTTGCCGTCGTAGATGATCTTGTCGTACACCTCGTCGGCGAAGATCACGAGGCCGTGCTGGCGCGCGATCTCGATCAGGCCGAGCAGCAGTTCGTCCGAATACAGCGCGCCGGTCGGGTTGTTCGGGTTGATCACGACGAGCGCGCGCGTGTTCGGCGTGATTTTCGCGCGAATGTCGTCGAGGTCGGGCATCCAGCTATTCGACTCGTCGCAGATGTAGTGCACCGGCGTGCCGCCCGCGAGGCTCACGCCGGCGGTCCACAGCGGGTAGTCGGGCGCGGGCAGCAGCACTTCGTCGCCGTCGTTGACGAGGCCCTGCAGCGCCATCACGATCAGCTCGGACGCGCCGTTGCCGATGTAGATGTCGTCGAGCTCGACGCCGTGCACGCCCTTTTGCTGCGTGTAATGCATGATCGCCTTGCGCGCGGCGAACACGCCCTTCGAATCGGAGTAGCCCGACGAGCTGGGCAGGTTCAGGATCATGTCCTGAATGATTTCATCGGGCGCCTCGAAGCCGAACGGCGCCAGATTGCCGATGTTCAGCTTGATGATGCGATGGCCCTCTTCTTCGAGCCGCTTCGCGTGTTCGAGGACGGGCCCGCGAATGTCGTAGCAGACATTCAACAATTTGTTGGATTTGAGAATCGGTTTCACGGCGGGCACTTCATCCTGGTTGATGGCTGGAGCAAACCTTGGGCAAACGGGGCCCGGCTGACGGCGCCGGGCCGCTCGGCTTCACCGATACGGGAATTCGGACGCGGCGGCGCCAGCGAAGGCGGCCAACTGCGAAAAGGGGTGGAACTGTCGAGCCGCCGCGGCTTTCCGGGTTCCGGCGCAGGGGAAAAAACGCAACGAAAGCGGGCGATGCCAGCACAGGTAGCCGGTGGGCCACGCCGATGCGCCCAGCGCGGCTTGTGGCGGCACTTGAGCGAGGGGCGCCGCAAGGCGGCTAAAAAGTTATAATTTAGCGGATTTTGGCCGACTTCCGCAATGCACCACCCGCAACGGCAAGCCTTTTCGGCCTTCTCGCGTGTCACACGCGTCGAACCGCGCGGCTTGTGCGACGTGCAGCCAGGCCCGCAATACGCATGACGTCTCACGACGACTTCGGAAAACCAATTTGAAATTACATCAGGATTCCAGCGGCGCGCTGAATACCGTTACCGGCTACGGCGCCGACTACGTGGAAATCAATCTGGTGCGTCACGCGGGCAGTATTCTCGTGCTGCCGGACGCGCCGGTCATTCCCTGGCCCGTCTCGTCGTTCGAGCAACTGAGCGCCGAGCATTTCGCGATGCTGGTCGACGGCGCGCCCGAAGTGGTCGTGTTCGGCAGCGGCGAGCGGCTGCGCTTTCCGCACCCGCGGCTAACCGCCGCGCTCACCGCGAAACGCATTGGCGTCGAGACGATGGACTTCAAGGCCGCCTGCCGCACCTACAACATTCTGATGGCCGAGGGCCGCAAGGTCGCGGCCGCGTTGCTGATCGAAGCCTGAGCGGGCCCGGCGCCGGTGCATCCCGCGCGAGGCCGCGGCGGCGTGCCCGCCCGGCCCCGTTCTGGCCCCCGCGCCGCGCCCGTGCGCGCGGCGTCGATAACAAGAAGGGTTGATATTTGATGAACGATACGCCGTCGAGGCTACCGCTCAACCGCACCGCGATCCTGTTGCTGGTGCTGGTTCTCGCCGTGATCTGGTTCGTGCCGCTCGGCTGGCGCCATCTGCTGCCGAGCGACGAAGGCCGCTACGCCGAAATGGCGCGCGAAATGTTCCTGACCGGCGACTGGATCACGCCGCGCTACAACGCCTACAAGTACTTCGAGAAGCCGCCGCTGCAAACCTGGGCGAACGCGCTGACGTTCGCGTGGTTCGGCATCGGCGAATGGCAGGCGCGCCTCTATACCGCGCTGACGGGCTTCGCCGGCGTGCTGCTGATCGGCTTCACCGGTGCCCGCGTGTTCAACCCGGCGACCGGCGTGTTCGCGGCGCTCGTGCTCGCCTGCGCGCCGTACTGGAACCTGATGGGCCACTTCAACACGCTCGACATGGGCCTGTCGTTCTGGATGACGCTGACGCTGTGCGCGCTGATGCTCGCGCAGCGGCCGAATCTGCGGCCCCCGTGCGTACGCGGGTGGATGTGGGTGTGCTGGGCGTCGATGGCGCTGGCGGTGCTCTCCAAGGGCCTCGTCGGGCTGATCCTGCCGGGCGCAGTGCTGGTGCTCTACACGCTGATCGCGCGCGACTGGGCGCTGTGGAAGCGACTGCACCTGGTGAGCGGCCTGATCGTCTTTTTCGCGATCGTGTCGCCGTGGTTCGTCCTCGTGCAGCAGCGCAATCCTGAATTCCTGAACTTCTTCTTCATCGTCCAGCAGTTCAAGCGCTATCTGACGCCCGAGCAGAATCGCCCCGGCGCGTTCTACTACTTCGTGCCGGTGCTGCTGGTGGGCTTCCTGCCGTGGCTGTCGGTAGCCGTCCAAAGCGTGCGCCACGCGTGGCGTCAGCCGCGTCAGCCGAACGGCTTCGCGCCGGTCACGCTGATGCTTACGTGGATCGTCTTCATTTTCCTGTTCTTCAGCGCGTCGCACTCGAAGCTGCTGTCCTACACGCTGCCGATCGCTCCGCCGATCGCGATGCTGATCGGCATGTATCTGCCGCTCGTCACGCGCGAGCAGCTGCGCCGGCATCTGGCGGGCTACGTGCTGTTTTTCGTGGTCGCCGCATTTGCGGCGCTGTTCCTGCCGCGCCTCGGCAGCGAGCGCAATCCGGCCGCGCTGTACGCCGAGTTCCGCGTGTGGGTGCTCGCCGCGCTAGCCGTGGCTTTCGTGCTCACGCTGCTCGCGCTGTGGCTGAACCGCCGCGGCCAGGGTGGCGTGGGCGCCAACGCACGAGTCGGTCTCGGCAGCCTCGTCGCGTTCGGCGCGGGCTGGCTGCTGCTCGGCACGATCGCGGGCACCGGTCACGACGTGTTCGGACGCCTGAGCTCCGGCGCGCCACTCGCGCCCGCGATCAAGGCAAAACTGGCGCAGCTGCCGCCGGACACCCCGTTCTACTCGGTCGGCGTGCTCGACCATACGCTGCCGTTCTACATCGGCCACACGATGATCATGGTCGCGCACCCGGACGAGCTCGCGTTCGGCGTGTCCGTCGAGCCGCAAAAATGGGTGCCGACGGAACAAGCGTGGATCGAGCGATGGAAGGCCGATCGCTACGCGCTCGCGCTGATCCCGCCGCCGACCTACGAGCGCCTCGTCAAGCAAGGCCTGCCGATGCAGGTGATCGCGCGCGATCCGCGTCGCGTGGTAGTGATGAAGCCGCTCGCCGACGGGGCTCCCGCCGCCGCTGCCCCCGCCTCCACGCCCGCTGCTAAGCCCTAACCCTTTCGAGAGCCCGACCGTTCGATGAACCCGATTTCCCTCTTCTGCATCCTCGCCGGCGTCACGCTGAACGCCGGCGCGCAGCTGCTGCTCAAGGCCGGCACGAATGCCGTTGGACACTTCGAATTCACCCGTGCGAACATCGTGCCCATCGGCTTCAAGCTGGCGACCCAGCCGCCGATCATCGGCGGGCTAGCCTGCTACGTGATCAGCGTGGCGGTGTGGATCATCGGTCTTTCGCGGGTGGACGTGTCGATCGCCTATCCGATGCTGTCACTTGGCTACGTCGTCAACGCGATCGCCGCGTGGTACCTGTTCGGCGAAGTGATGTCGGTGCAGAAGCTGGTCGGCATCGGCATCATTCTCGTCGGCGTGGTCGTGCTCGCGCGCAGCTAGGCGCCGCGCCTCGCGCAGGAACCCGCGCGGCACAAGAGCCGCCTAAGCCTGACGTAAGGTACGGCGCGGTAAGCTGCGCGGTTGCGTTTTTTCCGCCGCGGCCTTGGGTTTGCGCGTAGTTTGTGGTTTACTTCGCGCCCGTCGGGCCGCGCCCCTTTCAATCGAGCGATGCATTCATGAGCCAGTCACAAGTCCCGTTTTTGCCGTTTGTCAAACCCGAGATCGACGAGGAAACGATCCAGGGCGTCGCCGACGTGCTGCGTTCCGGCTGGATCACCACCGGCCCGCAGAACCAGAAGTTCGAGGCAGCGCTGTCCGAGTTCTGCGGCGGCCGCCCGGTGCGCACGTTCAATTCCGGGACCGCGACGCTCGAAATCGGCCTGCGCATCGCCGGCGTCGGTCCCGGCGACGAAGTCATCACGACGCCGGCCACCTGGGTGTCGACCTGCAACGTGATCCTCGAAACCGGCGCGACGCCGGTGTTCGCCGACATCGACCCGGTCACGCGCAACATCGACCTCGACCTGCTCGAAAAAGCCATCACGCCGCGCACCAAGGCGCTGCTGCCGGTGTTTCTGTCCGGCTTGCCGGTCGACATGGACCGTCTGTACGCGATCGCCCGCGCGCACAAGCTGCGCGTGATCGAAGACGCCGCACAGGCATTCGGCTCGACCTGGAACGGCGAGCGCATCGGCAAGCTCGGCGACATCGTGTCGTTCAGCTTCCACGCGAACAAGAACCTGACTTCGGTCGAAGGCGGCGCGCTCGTGCTCAACAACGAGGAAGAAGCGGTGCTCGCGCAGAAGTACCGGCTGCAGGGCATCACGCGCACCGGCTTCGATGGCATGGACTGCGACGTGCTCGGCGGCAAGTACAACCTGACCGACGTCGCCGCGCGCGTCGGCCTTGGCCAGTTGCCGCATCTCGCGCGCTTCATCGCGCAGCGCAAGAAGCTCGCGCGCGCGTACTTCGCGCAGTTCGAAGGCGGCGCGGCCGTGAAGCTCGGCGTCGGCCTGCCGCTCGCTGACTTCGAAAACAGCAACTGGCACATGTTCCAGATCACGCTGCCGCTAGAAAAACTGTCGATCGACCGCGCCGGCTTCATGGGCGAACTGAAGGAGCGCGGCATCGGCTCGGGCGTGCACTACCCCGCGCTGCACCTGTTTTCCCTGTACCGCGCGCGCGGCTTCAAGGAAGGCATGTTCCCGCACGCAGAGCGCTTCGGCGCCACCACCGTCACGCTGCCGCTCTTCACGCTGATGAACGAAGGCGACGTCGAGCGCGTGTGCCGCGCGGTCAACGAAATTTGCGAACACTACGGAAAGTAAGCGGACATGACTTATTCGGAACATCGCGCCGTCGCACCGGAAGTGTCGATCATCATTCCGGTGTACAACGAGGAAGCCGGACTGGCCGCGCTGTTCGCGCGCCTCTATCCGGCGCTCGACGCGCTCGGCACCGGTTATGAAGTGATCTTCATCAACGACGGCAGCCGCGACAAATCCGCGGCGCTGCTCGCCGGGCAGTTCCGCGCGCGGCCGGACACGACGCGCGTGATCCTGCTGAACGGCAACTACGGCCAGCACATGGCGATTCTCGCGGGCTTCGAGCAGTCGCGTGGCGACATCGTGATCACGCTCGACGCCGACCTGCAAAATCCGCCCGAGGAAATCGGCAAGCTCGTCGCGAAGATGCGCGAGGGCTTCGACTACGTCGGCACGATCCGTCGGCAACGCCAGGACAGCCTGTGGCGCCGCAAGGCGTCGCGCGCGATGAATCATCTGCGCGAGCGCATCACGCGCATCAAGATGACCGACCAGGGCTGCATGCTGCGCGCGTATAGCCGTCACATCATCGATACGATCAACCGCTGCGGCGAAATCAACACGTTCATCCCGGCGCTCGCGTACACGTTCGCGCAGAATCCGGTGGAAATCGAGGTCGCGCACGAAGAACGCTTCGCCGGTGAGTCCAAGTACTCGCTGTACTCGCTGATCCGCCTGAATTTCGACCTCGTCACCGGCTTCTCGGTGGTGCCGTTGCAATGGCTGTCGTTCATCGGCGTGATCCTGTCGCTAGGGTCTGCGGCGCTGTTCGTCCTGCTGCTGATCCGGCGCTTCATCATCGGCGCGGAAGTGCAAGGTGTGTTCACGCTGTTTGCAATCACCTTCTTCCTGCTCGGCGTGATCATCTTCGCGCTCGGACTGCTCGGTGAATACATCGGCCGGATCTATCAGCAGGTGCGTGCGCGGCCGCGTTATCTGGTGCAGACCATTCTCGAAGAACGCGACGGCGGGGCCATCGCCGAAGCGCCGCGTCAGACCGTCGCGCAAGGCGTGCAACCGGTGCCGGTCGCCGATCAGGGACACCAGCCATGAAGCCGCGCGCCGTCGTATTCGCGTATCACAACGTCGGCGTGCGCTGCCTGCAGGTGCTGCTCGCGCGCGGTGTCGACGTCGCGCTGGTCGTCACGCACGAAGACAACCCGAGCGAAAACATCTGGTTCGGCAGCGTCGCATCGGTGGCGGCCGAGCACGGCATTGCCGTCGTAACGCCGGCCGATCCCAGGAGCCCGGAACTGCGCGCCGCGGTGAGCGCCGCGCGGCCGGACTTCATCTTCTCGTTCTACTACCGCCACATGCTGCCGCTCGATCTGCTCGCGATCGCCGCACGGGGCGCTTACAACATGCACGGCTCGCTGCTGCCGAAGTATCGCGGCCGCGTGCCGACCAACTGGGCGGTGCTCAACGGCGAAAGCGAAACCGGCGCGACGCTGCACGAAATGGCTGCGAAGCCCGACGCCGGCGCGATCATTGCGCAAACACCGGTGCCGATCCTGCCCGACGACACCGCCGCGCAGGTCTTCGACAAGGTCACGGTCGCCGCCGAGCAAACGCTGTGGCGCGTACTGCCGGCGCTGCTCGCGGGCGAGGCGCCGCATCTGCCGAACGATCTCTCCCACGGCAGCTATTACGGCGGGCGCAAACCGGAAGACGGCCGCATCGACTGGAGCCAGTCCGCGCAGCAGGTCTACAACCTGATCCGCGCGGTCGCGCCGCCGTATCCGGGCGCTTTCACCGACCTTAACGGCCATCGTTTCATCGTCGCACGCGCGCGTCTGGCCGTGCCCGGCGCGCTCCGCTCGGATTTGCCCCCGGGCCTGCACGTAAGCGATAATGCCGTTTTCGCAATTTGCGGCGACGGCCGCGCGATCAACATCCACGAATTGCGGCACCAGCACGATGGCGGCGAGACTGCCGTCAGTCCGGCGAAATTCGCCCAGCTCATCCAATCTCATTCATGAAAAAAGTCCTGATTCTGGGTGTGAATGGCTTTATCGGCCATCACCTGTCCAAACGCATTCTCGAGACGACCGACTGGGAAGTGTTCGGGATGGACATGCAGACCGAACGTCTCGGCGACCTCGTCAATCATGAGCGGATGCACTTCTTCGAAGGCGACATCACGATCAATAAGGAATGGGTCGAATATCACATCAAGAAGTGCGATGTGATCCTGCCCCTCGTCGCAATCGCCACGCCCGCAACCTATGTGAAGCAGCCGCTGCGCGTGTTCGAACTCGACTTCGAGGCGAATCTGCCGATCGTGCGTTCGGCCGTCAAATACGGCAAGCACCTCGTATTTCCGTCGACCTCCGAGGTCTACGGCATGTGCACGGACGAGCAGTTCGATCCGGAAGAATCGCAGCTGTCGTACGGCCCGATCAACAAGCCGCGCTGGATCTACGCGTGCTCGAAGCAGCTGATGGACCGCGTGATCTGGGGTTACGGCATGGAAGGCCTGAACTTCACGCTGTTCCGTCCGTTCAACTGGATCGGCCCGGGCCTCGACTCGATCTACACGCCGAAGGAAGGCAGCTCGCGGGTGGTCACGCAGTTCCTCGGTCACATCGTGCGTGGCGAGAACATCAGCCTCGTCGACGGCGGTGCGCAAAAGCGCGCGTTCACGGATATCGACGACGGCATCGGCGCGCTGATGAAGATCATCGAGAACAAGAACGGCGTCGCGACCGGCAAGATCTACAACATCGGCAATCCGACCAACAACTTCTCGGTGCGCGAGCTCGCGCACAAGATGCTGGCACTCGCGGCCGAATTCCCCGAATACGCGGACTCGGCCAAGAAAGTGCAACTGGTCGAAACGTCGTCGGGCGCGTACTACGGCAACGGCTATCAGGACGTGCAGAACCGCGTACCGAAGATCGACAACACGAAGCAGGAACTCGGCTGGGCACCCACATCGACTTTCGACGAAGCGCTGCGCAAGATTTTCGAAGCGTATCGCGGCCACGTCGCGGAAGCCCGCGCACTCGTCGAACAGCAATAAGGGCGCGTCCTTGGCTCGCATCGTCCTGAAGATCGACGTCGACACGCTGCGCGGCACCCGCGAAGGCGTGCCGAATCTCGCGCGCATCTTCGACCGTTTCAAGGCACGCGCCACCTTCCTGTTCAGCCTTGGACCCGACCACACCGGCTGGGCGATGCGCCGCGTGCTGCGGCCGGGCTTTCTGAAGAAGGTGTCGCGCACGTCGGTGGTCGAGCACTACGGCGTCAAACAGCTGATGTACGGCGTGCTGCTGCCCGGTCCGGACATCGGCGCGAAGGCCGCGGCCGAAATGCGCGCGATCCACGAAGCCGGCTTCGAGTGCGGCATCCATACGTGGGATCACGTGTACTGGCAGGACAACGTGCGCGCCAAAGATCGCGCGTGGACCGTCGCGCAGATGCAGCAGAGCCACGCGCGTTTCATCGAGGTATTCGGCACCCCGCCCGTCACGCACGGCGCGGCGGGCTGGCAGATGAACGGCCACGCGTTCGAGCAGATCGACGCGTGGGGCATGCACTATGCGTCCGACGGCCGCGGCCACTCGCCGTATTTGCCGGTGGTCGACGGCAAGACGCTCAAGCACGTGCAGATGCCGACCACGCTGCCGACGCTCGACGAAGTGCTCGGTGTCGATGGTGTCGACACGCACAACGTCGCCGCGTGGATGTTGAAACAAACCGAAAAAAATCCGCACGACCAGGTGTTCACGCTGCACGCGGAACTCGAAGGTCAAAAGCTCGCGCCGGTATTCGAACAGTTGCTCGAGGGCTGGCGCGCGCAGGGCCATACGTTCGCGACGATGGGCGATTACTACGCCACGCTAGACCGCGACACGCTGCCATCGTACCCTGTTACGTGGGGCGAGATTCCGGGGCGCTCCGGCGAACTGATCGTCCAGCCCTGAAGGGTCGCGGCACGGCGCGGAGAGGTCGTCGGAAAGCACGTGAGGCCGGTCGATCGGAGAACCGCACGGCAGCCGCAAGACCGAGCGCCGACCGAATCCCCGAACAACAACAACCTCGACGACAGACCGGCCGACGCCGCGGCACCTAGCGACGCCGGCCCCAACCACCGGAGAACCTCGTGTCCATCGCAGTCGACCAACCCATCCCCGACTTCACCGCCGCCGCGACGGGCGGCGAAATCACGCTGTCAAAGCTGCGGGGCAAGAAGGTGGTGCTGTATTTCTATCCGAAGGACAACACGCCGGGCTGTACGACCGAAGGTCTGCAGTTCCGCGATCTGTATCCGAAATTCAAGAAGGCCGGCGCGGAAGTGATCGGCGTGTCGCGCGACAGCTTGCGTTCGCATGACAACTTCAAGGCCAAACTCGAACTGCCCTTCCCGCTGATTTCCGATCCGGAAGAAACGCTGTGCGCCCTCTTCGCCGTCATCAAAATGAAGAAAATGTATGGCAAAGAGGTACGGGGAATCGAGCGCTCCACGTTCCTCATCGACGCCGCTGGCGTGCTGCGCCACGAGTGGCGCGGCGTCAAGGTGCCCGGCCACGTCGACGAAATTCTGGAGGCTGTACAAGCGCTTTGATGCGCGTTATATTGGGCCGCAATGAGTGCCTGTCCACCCCATATTTTTCTCCGCTGCGCCAGTTCTGACGGCCGCTTGACCGGATCCACCGGTGCCGTTCGGAGCGTGAGGCGCAATGCGAGCATCATCGTCGAGCCGCTAGCCCCGAATGCCGGGGCGGCGGCTTTTTTAATTGCGCGCGACCGCTCGTTCACTGGTTCGCGCGCTTCCGTCAAGGAGCCTATCGAAGACCAGGCGAACCGGCATCTCTAGACCGAATGCGCGCCTCCTCGCGCAGACTGGGTGTCCCATGAGGGCATCGTCAGAATGCGACGGGCGGCGCACGATATGTGACCCGATCATTTCGAGGGAAACCATGCCTTTGCCTACTCCCCCCAGCAAGCTCGGCAATCTTTTGTCGCCTGACGAATACAAGGCCAAAGCCGTCACGCCCGCGCGCTCCACTGCGAAAAAACAGGCGCGTGAAGGGGAATCCGCAGAGTCGGCCGATTACGGCCGCGCCAATGTTGCCACCCCGATGGCGCACGCCGCCAACGCCGCCACCACGTTGTGGCCAGTGCCCGCCGTCGAATCGCCGCCCGCCGCGCAGCCCGCACCGGCGCGTGGCCGCAAGACCAAACAGACCGCCGCGCTGTTGCAGCCGGTTCCGTCCGCGCGCCCTCAGATCGACGCCGACGAGGCCGAAGCGCAGCCGGTCGTCGCACGCGCGCCCGCCGCGAAGCATCCCAAGGCCGACACAGCCGCCGCGCCCGCCGCGGCGACCCCGGCCGCCACGCGCAAGAAACGCGGCACCAGCGCCACGCCAGTCGAGGTGCAGAAGCTTTTCGTGCTCGACACCAACGTGCTGATGCACGATCCGAGCTGCCTGTTCCGCTTCGAGGAGCACGACGTCTATCTGCCGATGATGACGTTGGAGGAGCTCGACAACCACAAGAAGGGGATGTCGGAAGTCGCGCGCAACGCGCGTCAGGTGAGCCGCACGCTCGACTCGCTCGTCGCGAACGCGGGCGATATAGCCGACGGCATTTCACTCGCGCGTCTGGGCAGCCGCGAGGCGTCTGGCCGCCTGTACTTCCAGACCCGGCTGACCGCGATCGAGCCCGTCGAAGGGCTGCCCGAAGGCAAGGCGGACAACCAGATCCTCGGCGTCGTGCGGGCGCTGCAGCGCGATCGCGCGGATCGCCTGGTCGTGCTGGTGTCGAAAGACATCAACATGCGCATCAAGGCGCATGCGCTCGGCCTGCCCGCCGAAGACTACTTCAACGACCAGGTGCTCGAGGACAGCGACCTGCTGTACACGGGCATTCGCGCGCTGCCGCAAGACTTCTGGACCAAGCACGCGAAGGGCATGGAAAGCTGGCAGGACACGAAAACCGGCACCACGTACTACCGTGTGACGGGTCCGCTGTGCGCGTCGATGCTGGTCAACGAGTTCGTTTATCTGGAACCGCAGAACGGCGAGCCCGCGTTTCATGCGCTGGTGCGCGAGCTGAACGGCAAGACCGCGCTGCTGCAAACGCTGCGTGACTATGGCCACCACAAGAACAACGTGTGGGGCATCACGGCGCGCAATCGCGAGCAGAACTTCGCGCTGAACCTGCTGATGAATCCGGAAATCGACTTCGTCACGCTGCTCGGCCAGGCCGGCACCGGCAAGACGCTGGTCGCGCTCGCGGCGGGCCTCGCGCAGGTGCTCGACGACAAGCGCTACAACGAGATCATCGTGACGCGCGCAACTGTACCGGTCGGCGAAGACATCGGCTTCCTGCCGGGCACCGAAGAGGAAAAGATGCAGCCGTGGATGGGGGCGTTCGACGACAACCTCGAAGTGCTGCAGAAAACCGACGACGCCGCCGGCGAATGGGGTCGTGCCGCGACCCAGGAGCTGATCCGCTCGCGCCTGAAGATCAAGAGCATGAACTTCATGCGCGGCCGCACCTTCGTCGACAAGTATCTGATCATCGACGAGGCGCAGAACCTGACGCCGAAGCAGATGAAGACACTCGTCACGCGCGCGGGTCCGGGCACGAAGATCATCTGCCTCGGCAACATCGCGCAGATCGACACGCCTTACCTGACCGAGGGCAGTTCGGGCCTGACCTATGTGGTCGACCGCTTCAAGGGCTGGGCGCACAGCGGACACGTGACGCTCGCGCGCGGCGAGCGCTCGCGCCTAGCTGACTACGCGTCGGAAATTCTCTAGGCGTTTCGTCGGTTTTCACCGGCTTTCATCACAAGCCGCGTCCGGTTCGATCCGGACGCGGCTTTTTTATTGCGCCGACGTTCTCCGCAGGCAACACTTAGCGCACAAACTTCAAGTAATTTATCAACAATTCTTGCGGCAGCCATGTTGGGCGGCTACCATCCCGACATCGCCAGTGAGTAAATGGGCGCTTACCGCCCGTGCCGTCTTCATGCGCCGACTCGCCCTATCGCTGCTGCCCGTCCTGCTGCTCGCCGCCTGCGCCGGCGCGCCGCAGAAGACGTCGCGCGGGTCCGGCGGCACCGTCGTCGCGAACGGCGCCTATCACGCGCCGCCGCCCGGCTTCCCCCACTTCGTCGATCACAGCATCGGCCGCGAGGAAATCTCGATTCAGGCGATGAGCCTCGTCGGCGTGCCCTACCGCTGGGGCGGCAATACGCCCGACAGCGGCTTCGACTGCAGCGGGCTCGTACGCTACGTGGTGCTGCGCGCGGCGTCGGTGAACCTGCCGCGCACGACGGCCGAGATGAGCGGACGCGGCGAATCCGTCGAACCGGACGAAATCGCGCCCGGCGATCTGATCTTTTTCAATACGACCGGGCGCGCGCATTCGCATGTCGGCATCTACGTGGGCAAACTGCGCTTCGTCAACGCGCCGTCGACGGGCGGCACGGTGCGGCTCGACTATCTGACCAATCCCTACTGGGCAAAGCGCTTCGACGGCATCCGCCGGATGGCGGGAGCGGCGGCGACGCCCGCACCATTCGATACGCCGAGCTATCAGGCGGCGACGCCGCAAACGGAGCGCGGTGCCGCGGACGCCGCGGCGACGGTGGCGGTTCGGCCAGCATCGACCTATGCCGGCGCGACCCCGGCGACCAGTGCGGGCGGCGGCACGCCCGTCGCGCAAGCCGATCAATTCGAGCCGCCGCCGTCCGGCCTCAGCGCCGCGCAACTACAGGCACGCTCGGCGGGCGCCGTCGCACCGACGCTGGTCCCAGTGACTCAGACACGCACGTATGAAAGCGGCGCTCCTTCCACCGCTCAACCGATGCAGCCCGCCACGACCGCCCGCGTCCTCCCGCAATCCGCGCCCGACGCAATCGACGCCGCCGCCGATGCATTCGAACCGCCGCCGCCCGCTTCCATCGCGGAACGCCAGGCCCGCAAGGCGCAGCAGACCGACGGTAGTGGCAGCGTGCAGTTGATGCGCGCGTCGACGGCTTCCCACGGCGCGCCCGCGCCCACCCAAAGCAGCGACGACCCGATTGCCCGTTTCGCGAACGGCAACTTCTGACGCCGTGATCTGCTATCGTCATCGATATTCTTTCGACGGCGGGTAACGACCATGGAACTCGGGCTCAAAAATAAAGTGGTGCTCATCACCGGCGGCAGCAAAGGCATCGGTTTCGCCTGCGCGCGGGCCTTCGCACAGGAAGGCGCGAAGGTCGCGATCGTATCGCGCGACCCCGCCAACCTCGCGCGCGCCTACGAACAGCTGAAACAGGAAGGATTCCACGTGCATCGCACGCGTGCCGACCTGCACGAGCCGCACAGCGCCGCCGATATCGTCGAGGAAGTCAGTACCGCGGTAGGCCCGATCGACGTGCTGATCAATAGCGCCGGCGCCGCGCGCCGGTACGACCCCGAGACGCTCGATGCCGACGCATTCCGCGCGACGATGGAAGCGAAGTATTTCCCGTATATCTATCCGCAGCAGGAGGTGCTGCGCCGTATGGCCGAGCGCGCGAAGGCCAACGGCGGCGCCGAGCCGGGCACGGTCGTCAATATCATCGGCATGGGCGGCAAGATCGCGAGCGACATCCATATCGCGGGCGGCGCGGCCAACGCGGCGCTGATGCTCGCAACCGTCGGCCTCGCGCACTACTACGCGCGCTATGGCATCCGCATCAACGCGATCAATCCGGGCGCGACGCTGACCGAGCGCGTCGAGGAAGCGGTCCGGCTGGAGGCGGCGCAGCAAGGCATCGGCAACGACGAAGCGCTGGCGCGCGGCCAGGCCCGGATGCCGCTCGGCCGCTACGCAAAGCCGGAGGAAATCGCCGACGTGGCGCTGTTCCTCGCGAGCCGCCGCGCAAGCTATGTGACGGGCGCGATCATCCCGATGGACGGTGCAAACGCGCCGCTGATCTGAACGGATCGAGCAGCGCGACAGCCCTTCAGGACGACGCAAGCGCGTCTTGATCGAACTGCGCAAGGAAACCGGAGCGATGCAACGGGCGGCAGGAAGCCGAAGCCCGCGCGTGCTGTTCAGCCAGAGTCAGCCAGATCGAGCAGCGCAGGCCTGCATCGCACGGTGATTACAGGAAGTGGTGACCCAGCCACCAGGCGCCGCCGGACAGCAGCGCGGACGCCGGAATGGTCAGAATCCACGCCCACACGATGTTACCGGCGACGCCCCAGCGCACCGCGCTCAACTTCTGGGTCGCGCCGACCCCGACGATCGCGCCGGTAATCGTATGCGTGGTGGAGACCGGAATACCGAGCGCCGACGCGGTGAACAGCGTGAGCGCTCCGCCCGCCTCCGCACAGAAGCCACCGACCGGCTTCAGCTTCGTGATTTTCTGCCCCATCGTGCGCACGATGCGCCATCCGCCGAACAGCGTGCCGAGACCCATCGACAGATAGCAGCCGCCGATCACCCACAGCGGCGGCGCATCCGCCTTCAGCGACGCGAAGCCGGTGGCGATCAGCAGCATCCAGATGATGCCGATGGTCTTCTGCGCGTCGTTGCCGCCATGACCGAGGCTGTACAGGCCAGCGGAGAGCAGCTGCAGGCGGCGGAAGCGCCGGTCGACCTTGCTCGGCGGAGTGCGGAAGTACAGCCACGACACCAGCAGCATGAAGAACGAGCCGAGCACGAAGCCCAGCAGCGGCGAAACGAAGATGAACGCGACGGTCTTCATCAGACCGTCCCAGTTCAGCGCCCCCCAGCCCGACTTGGCGAGCGCCGCGCCCACGAGCCCGCCGATCAGCGCGTGCGACGAACTGGACGGAATGCCGTAGACCCAGGTGATCACGTTCCACGCGATCGCGCCGATCAGCGCGCCGAAGATCACGTAATGGTCGACGATGTCCGGATCGATCGTGCCCTTGCCGACGGTTGCGGCCACCTTCAGGTGAAACACGAAATACGCGATCACGTTGAACGCCGCCGCGAACGCCACCGCCTGCTGCGGCTTCAGCACGCCGGTCGATACGACCGTGGCGATCGAATTCGCCGCGTCGTGAAAGCCGTTCATGAAGTCGAACACCAGCGCAATGGCAACCAGGCCGGTTACGACCCAGATAGCGAGTTGTATCGATTGCATTATGCGTTTTCCAGCACGATGCCTTCGATGATGTTCGCCACATCCTCACACTTGTCCGTGATCGTTTCGAGCAGCTCGTAGATCGCCTTCAGCTTGATCAGGACCTTCACGTCGTCTTCCTCGCGGAACAGCTTCGACATCGCCGCGCGCAGCACGCGGTCGGCTTCCGACTCGAGCCGGTCGATTTCCTCGCAGGCCTTCAGGATCTGGCGCGCCTGCTTCATATCCGACAGCAGGCTGACCGCGAACTGCACGCGTTCGCAGGTCGCCGTGCAGATATGCGCGAGCTGGCTCGCCTCCGACGTGACCGCCTGGACGTCGTACAGCGAGATCGCAGTGGCGACGTCCTCCATCAGGTCGAGGATGTCGTCCATCGTCGTGATCAGCTTGTGGATCTCGTCACGGTCGAGCGGCGTGATGAAAGTCTTGTGCAGCAGGTCGATGGCTTCGTGCGTGAGCTTGTCGGCCGCTTTCTCGGCCTTTTGCACGTTTTGCTTGTGGATTTCGGCGTCCTGCAGATTGTCGATCAGGAGCTCGAGTTCGCGGCTCGCCGAGATGATGCACGTTGCGTGCGAATTGAAGATTTCAAAGAACTTGCCCTCGGTGGGCATGAATCGACCGAACATTGGGATCCTGGAAATGGGTCACGTAATGGCTGACATAAAACCGCCATATTGTACCGTTCCGCCATCATTGCCGCACTCGCGACAGCGCCGTTACAACAGCCTACGGCGCGTCGCGTCATTCGCCGCCGTAGAAGTTCTGCGCGCCCGCAAAATTATCGAACTTCGTGTATTGACCGTGGAACGTGAGTCGAACAGGGCCGATCGGACCATTCCGCTGCTTGCCGATGATGATCTCCGCAGTGCCCTTGTCGGGGCTGTCCGGGTTGTACACTTCGTCGCGGT
Source organism: Paraburkholderia atlantica (assembly GCF_009362785.1). Lineage (GTDB taxonomy): Bacteria > Pseudomonadota > Gammaproteobacteria > Burkholderiales > Burkholderiaceae > Paraburkholderia > Paraburkholderia atlantica. Next base: position 83,433 of record NZ_WHNQ01000006.1, on the reverse strand, counting down.
AGATGAACAGGATCACGTCGGCGTCCTGTTCGATAGCGCCCGATTCGCGCAGGTCCGACATGATCGGCCGCTTGTTCGGCCGCTGCTCGAGGCCGCGGTTCAGCTGCGACAATGCGATCACCGGCACGTCGAGCTCCTTCGCGAGGCTCTTCAGCGAACGCGAGATTTCCGAGATTTCGGTCGCGCGGTTTTCGCCCGACGACGAGCCGCTCATCAGTTGCAGGTAGTCGATGATGATCAGCCCGAGCTTGCCGCATTGGCGCGACAGCCGGCGCGCGCGCGAGCGCAGTTCCATCGGGTTCAGACCGCCGGTTTCGTCGATGAAGATCTGCGCCTCGCTCATTTTCTGCACCGCGTGCGTCAGCTTCGGCCAATCCTCGTCGGTCAGACGCCCGGTACGCATGCGATGCTGATCGAGCCGGCCAACCGAACCGAGCATACGCATCGTGAGCTGTGTGCCCGGCATTTCCATCGAGAACACCGCGACGGGCAGTCCGTACTCGACCGCGACGTACTCGCCGATGTTCATCGAAAACGCCGTCTTACCCATCGACGGACGGCCCGCGACGATGATCAGCTCACCGCCGTGCATGCCTGAAGTCATGCGGTCCAGATCGACGAAGCCGGTCGGCGTGCCGGTCACGTCGCTCGGATTGGCGGTGTGATAGAGCGTGTCGATGCGTTCGACCACTTCGGTCAGCAGCGGCCCGATTTCGAGGAAGCCCTGGGTGCCGCGCGCGCCGTCTTCGGCGATCGAGAACACCTTCGATTCCGCTTCGTCCAGCAATTGCCGGACTTCCTTGCCTTGCGGGTTGAACGCGTCGGCGGAGATTTCATCGGCGACCGACACGAGACGGCGCAGCACCGCACGGTCGCGCACGATTTCCGCATAGCGGCGGATATTGGCCGCGCTCGGCGTGTTCTGCGCGAGCGCGTTCAGGTAAGCGAGGCCGCCGACCTCTTCCGCCTTGCCCGAGGTGCCGAGCGCTTCGTAGACGGTGACCACGTCGGCCGGACGCGTGGCCGCGATCAGCTTGCCGATGTGCTCGAAGATGATGCGGTGGTCGTAACGGTAAAAATCGCTCTGCGCGAGGAAGTCGGCGATGCGGTCCCACGCCGCGTTGTCGAGCAGCAGGCCGCCCAGCACCGATTGCTCGGCTTCGATCGAATGCGGGGGGACTTTCAGCGACTCGAGTTGGGGATCTTTGGACGGTGCGTTCATGGGGAGGAATTATCGGGCAATCCGACGACGGCTGCGAGCGGAAAAAACGCCAACTCGGGGATACACGACCGATAGTCGGGCACAAAAAAAGCAGGGGCCGGTTACCCGGCCCCTGCCCTTCACCAGCGAAGTGCTGGCTGATCCTGCGTGATGCTCAGCGCTCGACTTAGACGTGCTCGCCGATCACCGCCACCGTCACATCGACGAGAACGTCGGTGTGCAGCGAAACCTGAACCGGGTGCTCGCCAACCATCTTCAGCGGGCCTTCCGGCAGACGCACTTGCGCCTTTTCCACTGCGAAGCCTTGCTTGCCCAGTGCTTCAGCGATGTCAGCGTTCGTCACCGAACCGAACAGACGGCCGTCGACGCCAGCCTTCTGATTGATCTGAACCGTCTGACCTGCCAGCTTTTCGCCTTGAGCCTGAGCGGCTGCCAGCTTTTCAGCGGCGACCTTTTCGAGTTCTGCGCGGCGCACTTCGAATTCGGCCAGGGCTTCCTTCGTTGCACGGCGAGCTTGCTTGTTCGGGATCAGGAAGTTACGTGCGTAACCGTCCTTGACCTTCACGATGTCGCCCAGGTTACCCAGATTGACGACTTTTTCCAGAAGAATGATTTGCATTCGGATGCTCCTTATCGCGTCGTCGGGTTAGGCCTTGTGCTGGTCGGTGTACGGCATCAGCGCGAGGAAACGCGCGCGCTTGATAGCCGTGTCCAGCTGGCGTTGATAGTGCGCCTTGGTACCCGTGAGACGTGCCGGCGTGATCTTGCCGTTCTCGCCGATGAAGTCCTTCAGCGTTTCGATGTCTTTGTAGTCGATGTACTCGACGCCAGCGGCCGTGAAACGGCAGAACTTCTTGCGCTTGAAGAGCGGGTTCTGTTGCTGACGACGCTTGTCGAATTTCTTACCAGTCGGGCGGGGCATGATTAGTCCTTTCCAATGTCCTGCAATGCTGTGATGTGAAATACCAGAGTTCGCGCGTTACGGTGCTTTTTAGCCAGAAAACCTGTGAAGAGCGTTTCGACGCCCATCTGACAGTTTTCGAGCTTACCGCTCGCTTCGCCCGCGGCGACCGCCTGCACGGTCAGTTCGACCTGACGGGCAATGCCCGCCTCGACGACTTCCGTGCGGTGGTGCAACGTGCAGCTTGCAATCGGAACGCCGGCGGGGGTATACCGCACCGCTTCGCGTTCGACGACGCTCGCCGTGAGTTGCAGCCGGTTCATGTACTTGAGATGCCTTCGTGTACGTGAGCGGAGCGACGCTGCGTATCTGGTAGCTTAACTAGTGTGTCTTAAGCCTGCGCTTCGGTCGGCTGAGCGGCTGCCGACTTCTTGGCTTCTTCGCGCTGCACTTCCTTCATCATCGGCGACGGGCCGGTTTCGGCCTTCTTCATCTTGACGATGAGGTGACGCAGAACGGCGTCGTTGAACTTGAACGCGTGTTCCAGCTCGTCGAGCGTGGTCTGGTCGCACTCGATGTTCATGCAGACGTAGTGAGCCTTCGCGAGTTTCTCGATCATGTAGGCCAGTTGGCGACGGCCCCAGTCTTCGACGCGGTGGATCTGACCACCGTGCGACGTGATCGTGCTCTTGTAACGTTCGATCATGGCGGGCACTTGCTCGCTTTGATCGGGATGCACGATAAAGACGATTTCGTAATGACGCATTACACACTCCTTGTGCTGACTTTTGGATAGAAGCCGCCCGGGCGTCGGAACCGGTGCGGCAAGTGAGAAGCCGAAGAGTGTAACCCGAATGGGGACGGGTTGCAAGGTATTCCGCCGATTCGGCGGCGGAATCGGACATGTTTTCAAGAGCTTAGGGCGGCGGGTCACGGAAGCCGGGCTGTTTTTGTCCCGTCAACCGGCTTCCGTGCGTTGGCTGCCGCTCTGCAAGCGCGCTCTGAGCGCCGCTTCGAAGCCCGTGAGCGCATCGGGCGCGGCGTCCGTGATCGCCCACCAGGTCATGCCCGCCGCGTCCCAGTGCGCGATCGAATAGCCGTCGTGACCGAGCGCCGCTGGCGCCGCGCCCCCCGCCGTGGACTGCGGAAACACGTACACGTCGATTACGTGCTTGCCGTAGCGGTATACGAGCACCGCGACCCGCTGATGCGCGAGGTAGTCGAGCCGGCCACCCTGAAGCGCGAAGCCGGCCGCCGCGAGGTCCTCGACCGGCGGCGAGTAGTCGAGCCGGCCGTTGAACCATGGCTTCACCGTGTGACGGTCGGTCGAAATCACGTCGATGTCGCGGCCGGAAACCTGGGCGCGCACATGGCTTTCGACGAGTTCGTCGGTGAACGGCGAGGATGCGGTCGGGCGGTGCAGCGTCAGCGTCAGCACCGCGGCGGCCGCGCACAACGCGATCACCAGTGCCGCGAGGCCGCCGCGAGACGCCGCGCGGTTTGCACCGCCCGCGCCGAGCGGGTCGCCGAAGCCCCCGAGCCATCCGTCGAGCCAGCCGGGCCACCGCGCCCCGCGACGCTGACGCCGAGGTCGCTGCGTCGGCGGCTGCGTCATCCCGGCGGCAGACTCCTTCGGTGCATCGTCAGGCGCGGCCGTCGCGGCCGACACCGCGGACCCTTCGTCGCCGACGCCGGGCAAGCCCGCCACGATCCGCGCCCGCAACGACTGCGGCGCCCGATGATACGGCGCCGCGCGCAGCGCGCCGCTCAGCGCGCGCACGTTGTCGCTCGCGCGCCGGCAGTCGTCGCAGCCCTCGATATGCTGCTGGACCCGGCGCGCATCGGGCGCCGGCAGTTCGTGATCGGCATTCGCATCGAGGAGCGGCCGAGCTTCGTTACAGTCCATCCGGCGTCTCCTGAGCGGGGTCGGCGGCAGCGCCGGGAATGTTGAGGGGCCGGCCGTCGGCAAACGCCCGGAGCTGTGTCACTGTTGCGGTGGCGGGCATACCCGCCGACGATGCCGGGCGACCGTCGCCTGAACTTCTGGCCGGCTGGGCGCAGGGTGCAGGCGGCGCGGTGGCCGCCGACCTCGCGAGTCGCCCGGATTGCGCGTCCCGATCCGACCGCGCCTCCGGCCGGCTACCCTGCCCGCCCTTGCGCCCCTTGCCACCCTGCTCCCCTCCGCCTCGCTGCTGCGCCATCAACACCTCCGCCAGCTTGCGCCGCCCACGCGCGAGCCGCGACATCACCGTACCGATCGGCACGTCGGCCACCACCGCGATCTCCCGATATCCCATCTCTTCGAGCTCACGCAAGATCAGCACCTCGCGATACTCGACCGGCAAAAGCGCCAGCGCATCGTGCACCAGTCGCACGTCCTCGTCGCGGATCAGCAGCGTCTGCGGATCGTCGCCGCCAGCGCTCCAGCCGTCGAGGGTCGCATCGTCCATCGTTTCGTCGAATTCGAGCATGTCGTGCGACGGCGCGCGCCGCCGCCATTCCGTGTACCAGGTGCGGCGCACGATCGCGAGCAGCCAAGGCCGCGCGGAGTCGCCGCGAAACGTATCGAAGAAGCGGAACGCGCGCATGAACGCTTCCTGCACGACGTCCTCGGCATCGTTCGGATTGCCGCACAGCCAGCGCGCGAGGTTGTACGCGGCGTCGAGATGCGGCAACGCCAGCTGCTGGAAGCGGCGGCTTTTCGCTGCATCGGCATCGGCGTCGGTGCCAGCATTTGGCTCGCCGCGCGCGCTGGCGGCGTCTGAGTCGGTCTGGACCACGTGGGTCCCTCCAAGGGCATGGCGGCTGCGTCGTGCGGGTCGCTGCTGTCGAGCGCCCCGCGTGGTGTCGTTGCTGACGTGTCTTTCACAGCAGAACTGGCCATAGACCCAGTTTATTCCCGACTTCCGCCGAGAATCGCCAAAAGTTCGGGCTCGCCCGCGCGCCTCCCGCCAACTAGTACGCCCGCTAGTACGACGGCCGGTTCCAGTAGTCGTCGCTCGCGTACACGTCTTTCAGATAGTCGATGAAATAGCGCACCCGCGCCGGCACGTAGCGCTGCTGCGGATAGACAGCAAGGATGTCGTAATCGGGCAGCGCATACTCGTCGAGCACGGTTTCGAGCTCGCCGCGCGCGAGCTGCTGCTGGATTTCCCATGTCGAGCGCCAGCCGAGTCCGAGCCCTTCCGAAACCCAGCGATGCAGCAGTTCGCCATCGTTGCAGTCGAGCGAGCCGCCTACTCGCACCGTCGCGAGCTTGCCGTTGCGGCGGAAGTACCAGCCGCGGTTCTGCCCGCCTTGCAGATTGAACGCGAGGCAGTTGTGGGCCGGCAGGTCCTCGAGCGTCTTCGGCTTGCCGTGACGGCGGAAATACTCGGGCGTACCGCACACCACACGCCGGTTCGACGCCAGCTTCACCGCGACGAAGTTCGGATCGACCGTGCCGCCGATGCGAATCGACAGGTCGTAACCCTCGCGCACCAGATCGACGACCCGGTCGGTCAGATTGAACGACATCTGCAACCCGGGTTTGTCGCGCAAAAACGCGGGCGCGAGCGGCGCGACGTGCTTGCGGCCGAACGCGGCCGGCGCCGACACGATCAGATGGCCGTTCACCGCGCGGCGCCCCGCGCTCAGTTCGTTTTCCGCCTGATCCCATTCGCTGAGGAGACCGCGGCAGCGTTCGAGAAACGCGGCGCCGTCCTCGCTGACCACCAGCCGCCGCGTCGTGCGATACATCAGCTTCACGCCGAGGCGCTTCTCCAGCGCGTCGATACGCCGCCCGAGAATCACCGGCGACACGCCCTCCTCGAGCGCCGCCGCCGCGAGACTGCCCGCATCGGCGACCCGCACGAAGGTTTCGATCTGTTTGAAGCGGTCCATGCTCGTCTCCCACCTGTCTGTTGCCGGGCCGATGGCGGCCGTGCGCCGGGCGTCACGCCATTCCATACTTTTTGTTTCGGAATAAGCGACCCGGACTGATCTTATCAAACCTTTGGCGCAGCCCTACAGTGTCCCTCAACCGACGTAATTACCGACATTGAGGAGACATTCATGGCCAAGATGAGAGCCGTCGACGCCGCCGTTCTGGTGCTCGAAAAAGAAGGCATCGATACCGCGTTCGGCGTGCCGGGCGCGGCGATCAACCCGTTCTACTCGGCGATGCGCAAAGCCGGCGGCATCAGCCACGTGCTCGCGCGTCACGTCGAGGGCGCATCGCACATGGCCGAGGGCTATACGCGTGCCCAGCCGGGCAACATCGGCGTATGCATCGGCACATCGGGCCCCGCCGGCACCGACATGATCACCGGTTTGTATTCCGCTCAGGCCGACTCGATTCCTATTCTGGCTATCACAGGTCAGGCGCCACGCGCGCGTCTGTACAAGGAAGACTTCCAGGCCGTCGATATCGAAGCGATCGCGAAGCCCGTCACCAAGTGGGCCGTGACCGTGCGCGAACCGGCGCTGGTGCCGCGCGTGTTCCAGCAGGCGTTCCATCTGATGCGCTCGGGCCGTCCGGGTCCGGTGCTGGTCGACTTGCCGATCGACGTGCAGCTCGCCGAAATCGAATTCGATATCGACACGTACGAACCGCTGCCGGTCTACAAGCCGAAGGCGACCCGCAAGCAGATCGAAGCGGCGCTGACGCTGCTCAACGATGCCGACAAGCCGTTGATCGTATCGGGCGGCGGTGTGTTGAACGCGGTGGCCGAAGATCTGCTCGTGAAGTTCGCCGAAACGGTGGGCGTGCCGGTGATCCCGACGCTGATGTCCTGGGGCGCGATTCCCGACGACCATCCGCTGATGGCCGGCATGGTCGGTCTGCAGACCTCGCATCGCTACGGCAACGCAACGATGCTCGCGTCCGACTTCGTGCTCGGCATCGGCAACCGCTGGGCCAACCGTCACACCGGCAGCGTCGATGTCTATACGAAGGGCCGCAAGTTCGTGCATGTCGATATCGAACCGACGCAGATCGGCCGTGTGTTCGGCCCGGATCTCGGCATCGTGTCGGACGCGAAGGCCGCGCTCGAACTGTTCGTCGAAGTCGCCGGCGAGTGGAAGGCCGCGGGCAAGCTGAAGGATCGCAGCGCGTGGGTCGCCGATTGCCAGCAACGCAAGCGCACGATGCTGCGCAAGACCCACTTCGACAACGTGCCGATGAAGCCGCAGCGCGTCTACGAAGAGATGAACCAGGTGTTCGGCCGCGATACCTGCTACGTGAGCACCATCGGCTTGTCGCAGATCGCCGCCGCGCAATTCCTGCACGTGTACAAGGCGCGCAACTGGATCAACTGCGGCCAGGCGGGCCCGCTCGGCTGGACGATTCCGGCGGCGCTCGGCGTGCGCGCGGCCGATCCGCAACGGCCGATCGTCGCGCTGTCCGGCGACTACGACTTCCAGTTCATGATCGAAGAGCTCGCGGCCGGCGCGCAATTCAAGCTGCCGTACGTGCATGTCGTCGTGAACAACTCGTACCTCGGGCTGATCCGCCAGGCCCAGCGCGCGTTCGAAATGGACTACTGCGTGCAGCTCGGCTTCGAGAACATCAATTCACCGGAGACCAACGGCTATGGCGTCGATCACGTCGCGGTCGCCGAAGGTCTGGGCTGCAAGGCGATTCGCGTGTTCAAGCCGGAAGAGTTGAAGCCGGCGCTGCAAAAAGCGCAGTCGATGCTCGCCGAGTTCAACGTGCCGGTGATCGTCGAAGTGATTCTCGAGCGCGTGACCAACATCTCGATGGGCACCGAGATCGACGCGATCAACGAGTTCGAGGAACTCGCCGAGAAGCGCGAGGACGCGCCGACCGCGATCAGCCTGCTCGACTGAGCGTCGCGCCTTCGCGGTATCCGCAGCATTCAGCGCGCACGATGCGCGAGGGCCGAGCTCACGCTCCGCGCCCTCGCCTCATCACGCCCGGCGCGCCATTCCCTGACCGACCTGAGAGACAAACGCACCATGCCAAAATTCGCAGCGAACCTGACGATGCTGTTCAACGAAGTGCCGTTCCTCGACCGTTTCGCGGCAGCAGCCAATGCCGGCTTTCACGCCGTCGAATTCCTGTTCCCGTATCCGTATTCGATCGCCGAATTGAGCGAACGTCTGCAGCAGAACCGCCTGAAGCTGGTGCTGCACAACCTGCCGGCGGGCAACTGGGAAGCCGGCGAACGCGGCATCGCGTGTCTGCCCGAGCGGGTCGCCGAGTTCCAGGAAGGCGTCGGACGTGCGATCGAATACGCAAGCGCGTTGAAGGTGCCGCAACTGAACTGCCTCGTCGGCATTCCGGGCGCGAACATCTCTGCCGACACCGCCCGCGCGACGATCGTCGACAACCTGCGCTTTGCCGCGCGCGAGTTGAAGAAGGCCGGCATCCGGCTGCTCGTCGAGCCGTGCAACTCATACGATATCCCGGGCTTCGCGCTGAACCGTTCACGCGATGGACTCGACGTGATTCGCGAGGTCGGCTCGGACAATCTGTTCCTGCAATACGACATCTATCACATGCAGCGGATGGAAGGCGAACTCGCGGCGACGATCGAAAAGAACCTCGCGCAGATCGCGCATATCCAGCTCGCGGACAACCCCGGACGGCACGAGCCGGGCACCGGCGAGATCAACTATCCGTATCTGTTCGCGCTGCTCGACTCGCTCGGCTACGACGGCTACGTCGGTTGCGAATACAAGCCGCGCACGACGACCGAGGCCGGCCTCGGCTGGGTGCAAAGCGTGGCCGGTCAGGCGCGCGGCGCGGCGCACGCGGCGGCTTGAGACGCGTTGGGCTCAACGCACGCCCCCTATAACCCTGGAGATTCACACACATGGCAAAGATCGGCTTCATCGGACTCGGCATCATGGGCGCCCACATGGCGCGCAACCTCATCAAGGGCGGTCACACGCTGTTCGTGAACGGCGCGTATCCGGTGCCGGACGACATCGCGAAGAGCACAAACGTAGTCGCCAGTTCGACCGCGGTCGCGCAGGCCGCCGACATCGTCATCATCATGGTGCCGGACACGCCTGACGTCGCCAACGTGCTGTTCGCCGACGACGGCGTCGCCGCGGGTCTCACCAAAGGCAAGCTCGTGATCGACATGAGCTCGATCTCGCCGCTCGACACTCAGGCGTTCGCGAAGAAGATCAACGCGCTAGGCGTCGACTATCTCGATGCACCGGTGTCCGGCGGCGAAATCGGCGCGCGCGATGCATCGCTGACGATCATGGTCGGCGGCCCCGAAAAAGCCTTTGCGCTAGCCAAGCCGCTGTTCGAACTGATGGGCAAGAACATCTCGCTGATCGGCGAGAACGGCGCGGGTCAGACCTGCAAGGTCGCGAACCAGATCATCGTGGCGCTGAACATCGAAGCGGTCGCGGAAGCGCTGCTGTTCGCGTCGCGCTCGGGCGCCGATCCGGAGCGCGTGCGCCGCGCGTTGATGGGCGGCTTCGCGTCATCGCGGATTCTCGAAGTGCATGGCGAGCGCATGACGAAGCGCACGTTCAATCCGGGCTTTCGAATCGAACTGCATCAGAAGGACCTGAATCTCGCGCTCGATGGCGCGCGCAAGCTTGGCATCGCGCTGCCGCATACCGCGAGCGCGCAGCAGTTGTTCAGCGTCTGTGCGGCGAATGGCGGCAAGGCGTGGGATCACTCGGCGATGGTGCGCGCGCTCGAGATCATGGCGAATCATGAGGTCGCGCAAACGCCGGACAGCAACGAAGCGAAGGCGGCTTGAGGTCTCGCTTCGTGGTTCCTGTGTGATTGATCTCGTCGTCGATTGCGCTGATGACCGCTTCGGCATCCGCGAGGGGATGATGAGCACAAGTGGGGCGCCCGTTCGTCGCCCGGCGGCTTAGGCTGCTGGCGCGGGAAAACGGGCAAATCGCGCCGCTCTGGGCTGAGAGCGGCAAGTGGGGTCCGCAGCGGCACCCGGCGACGCCGAGGAAGCCTTGGTCGGTCAGACGTCGTCGTCGGGTGTCCGGCTGTCGGATTCGTCAATCAGTAGGTATCGAACACCCGCTGCAACGCAGCCGGCGCCGCATGGCCCGCTGCCAGCGCCAGCATCAACAGCACGCGCGCCTTGTACGGATTCAGCGTACCGGCGCTGACGAAGCCGAGCGCATCGTCAGCGGCGGCGCCGTTGCGCATCACATGTCCCGAGCCCACACGCGACGAGCGCACTACCGCGATCCCGCGCGACACCGCCTCGGCGAGCGCCTGCTGCAACGCCTGATGGATCGAGCCATTGCCCGTGCCCGCGACTACGATGCCGCGCACGCCCGCGGCGACGAGCGCGTCGACGGCAATGCGCGACACACCCGCATAGCTCGCGACGATCTCCACGTGCGGCCACACCGTATCGATCGCGAACCCGCTCGCAAGCGTATGCGCGCGCACCACGCCGCGCTGAAACTCGACGCGGCCATCCTGCACCCAACCGAGCGCACCGATTTCCGGCGACTGGAACGCGTCGACCGCATAGGTGCTCGTCTTCACGACGTCGCGCGCGCAATGGATGCGGTTGTTGAATGCGACCAGCACGCCCTGCCCGCGCGCAGCCGCATGCGCCGCGACCGTCACCGCGTTCAGCAGATTCAACGGACCATCGGCCGATAGCGCCGACGCCGGCCGCATCGCCGCGGTCAGCACGACGGGCTTGTCCGACTTGACGGTCAGATGCAGCAGGTAGGCGGTTTCTTCGAGCGTGTCGGTGCCATGCGTGACGACCACGCCGTCGACGTCGTCCGTCGCGAGCAGCGTGTTGATACGTTGCGCGAGCGTGGTCCACAGCGGCAGCGCCATGTCCTTGCTATCGACGCTGGCGATCTGCTCCGGCGCGATGCGCGCGACCGTCGACAGCGCCGGCACCGCCGCGAGCAACTGATCGACGCCGACGACGCCCGCCTGATAGCCGGACGTATTGGCGGCATCCGGTGCGGCGCCGGCGATCGTGCCGCCAGTCGCGAGCACGGCGATGCGCGGCAACGAGGAAGTGGCGCCCGGCGTGCAGGGAGGAGTCGGGAGAGAGGAAGTCGAGGTATTCATGGCGGCGATTGTAAGCGATGCATCGCGCGCCGCCATGCGTGAAAGCGCGAGGCTTAAGCGGCCTCGCGCAACTGCGCCGCGATATCGGTCTCGCTCAGTTGCGGCGCGAACATCTCGATCAGCCGATACGCGTACGCACGCAGGAACGCGCCCTTGCGCAGACCGACGCGCGTCGTGCTCGCCTCGAACAGATGCTGCGTATCCAGCGCGACGAGTTCGGTGTCGCGCTTCGGATCGTAGGCCATCGCCGCGACCACGCCGATGCCCATGCCGAGCTCGACGTAGGTCTTGATCACGTCGGCGTCGATCGCGGTCAGCACGACGTCGGGCAACGCGCCTGCTTTCGCGAATGCCTGGTCGATATGCGAGCGGCCCGTGAAATCCTGGTCGTACGTGACGATCGGGAATTCGGCGATCTCGTCGAGCGTCAGGTTTTCACGGCCGACCAGCGGATGATCCTTCGGCACCACCACCACGTGATGCCACGAATAGCACGGGAACGTGACGATGTCGGGGAAGCGGTCGAGCGCCTCGGTCGAGATGCCGATATCGGCCTCGCCGTTGATGATCATCTGCGCGATCTGCTGCGGGCTGCCCTGGCGCAGCGCCAGATGCACTTTCGGGAACACCGACGTGAACTGGCGAACCACCTTCGGCAACGCATAACGCGCCTGCGTATGGGTGGTCGCGACAACGAGGTGTCCGCTGTCCTGATCCGCGTATTGACGCGCGACGCGGCGCAGATTCTCCGCATCGAGCAGCATCCGCTCGATCAACTGATGCACGGCCTTGCCCGGTTCGGTGAGGCCCGTCAGCCGCTTGCCGCGGCGAACGAAAATGTCGACGCCGAGTTCGTCCTCGAGATCCTTGATCTGCTTCGACACGCCCGACTGCGACGTGTACAGCACGTTCGCCACTTCGGTCAGGTTCATGTTCTGCCGCACGGCCTCGCGCACGAAGCGCAATTGCTGGAAATTCATCGTTGGGTCTCCGGTTCTGCCAGAGTTGAGTTATTAGAGCCGCCGAACGCCAAATGGGACCACTCGGTGCGACGGCTGATACGTTTTTCTTCCGGTTCGAGCGCCACACCGCGGCGCTGCCCTCTCACTGCGCCGGAAACACCCGCAGCGCGCGAGGCACCGCGGTCACGCCGTCGCCGACCGCGAGTTGCAGATCGCGCCACGTTTCGCGATCGAGTTCGGCTTCGAGCAGATTGCCCTCGCGACCCGCGAGTTCGACGCGCACCGAGCCGCCGAGCGTCACCACGCGCCGCACGTCGACGACGATGCCGTCGCGATGCCCGGCCGCCTGCGGATACAACTGCAGGTCATGCGGCCGCACATAGGCGAACGCGGGGCCACTGAAACCCGCCGAAATGGAGACCGGCAGCGCGGCGCCATCGACGACGAAACCTTGCGCATCGACGTTGCCGTGCAGACGGTTCGCCGCGCCGAGAAACTCGTACACGAACGGCGTCTGCGGATGGTCGTACACGTCCTGCGGGCTGCCCACCTGCTCGACATGCCCGCGATTGAGCACGACGATGCGATCGGCTACTTCGAGCGCTTCTTCCTGATCGTGCGTGACGAAGATCGTCGAGATATGCAGATCGTCATGCAAACGGCGCAGCCAGCTGCGCAGTTCCTTGCGCACCTTCGCGTCGAGCGCGCCGAACGGCTCGTCGAGCAGCAGCACCTTCGGCTCGACGGCCAACGCGCGCGCGAGCGCAATGCGTTGCCGCTGACCACCGGACAGCTCAGACGGATAGCGTTGCGCGAGCCAATCGAGCTGCACAAGCTTCAGCAGTTCATGCACCTTCTCGCGAATCACCTTCTCCGACGGACGTTCCTTGCGCGGCTTTACGCGCAGGCCGAACGCGACGTTCTCGAACACCGTCATATGACGGAACAGCGCGTAATGCTGAAACACGAAGCCCACCTCACGCTCGCGCGCGCCGACCGCCGCGACGTCCTGGCCTAGCAGCTCGACCTGGCCGCCGTCCGCGTATTCGAGGCCGGCGATCACACGCAGCAAGGTCGTCTTGCCGCAACCCGATGGCCCGAGCAGCGCGACGAGTTCGCCCGGCGGAAAGTCGAGCGACACGTTGTCGAGCGCGACGAAATCGCCGAAGCGCTTTTGCAGGTTACGAACGGTGATACCCATTTACAGCTCTCCTTGCTTGAGCGGATGTCGCTGCGACGCAGGCGTGGCGTTGACGAAAAACGAACGAGAAGCGGACTGCGCGCTATTGGCCTGTGATGCATCGGCCGGCGCCGGCCCCGCATGCGCGGGCACCTCACGCGCCGCAGACAGTTCCGCCGACATATGGCGCTCGGCCAGCAGCTTGAGCCCCAGCGTGACCAGCGCCAGCAGCGCGAGCAGCGAGGCCACGGCGAACGCGGCCGAGAAGTTGTACTCGTTGTAGAGGATTTCGACGTGCAGCGGCATCGTGTCCGTCTGCCCGCGAATATGGCCGGACACCACCGACACCGCGCCGAACTCGCCCATCGCCCGCGCATTGCACAGAATCACGCCGTACAGCAGGCCCCACTTGACGTTCGGCAGCGTCACACGACGGAACGTCTGCCAGCCCGATGCGCCGAGCACGTGCGCGGCTTCTTCCTCGTCGTTGCCCTGCGCCTGCATCAGCGGAATCAGCTCGCGCGCGACGAACGGGAACGTGACGAAGATCGTCGCGAGCACGATGCCCGGCACCGCGAAAATGATCTGCACGTTGCGGTCTTCGAGCCACGGGCCGAACCAGCCCTGCGCGCCGAACATCAGCACGTAGATCAGACCGGAGATCACCGGCGACACCGAAAACGGCAGGTCGATCAGCGTGGTCAGCAGTGCCTTGCCACGGAACTCGAACTTCGCGATACACCACGACGCCGCGAGGCCGAATACGAGGTTCAGCGGCACCGCGATCGCCGCGGTGAGCAGCGTCAGCTTGATCGCCGACAGCGCATCCGGATCGGCGAGCGCTTCGAAGTAAAAACGCAGCCCCTTGTTCAGTGCCTGATAGAACACCGCGGCGAGCGGCACGACGAGGAACAGCGTCAGAAACAGCAGTGCGACGCCAATCAGCAGCCAGCGCACGACGGGCGACTCACTGACCGGATCGGGGCGACGCGCGACGCTCGCCGGGTTGGTCGGAACGCGGCTCATTGCACACCTCCACCGATTGCCGCGACGCTCGTCGCCGCTGGCGCCGGACCGGCATTGCCGCGGCTCGTGCGCCGCTGCAGCCACCACTGCAGCGTGTTGATCAGCAGCAGCATCAGGAACGACACGACCAGCATCACGACCGCGAGCGCCGTCGCGCCCGCGTAGTCGTATTGTTCGAGCTTCGTGATGATCAGAAGCGACGTGATCTCCGACTTCATCGGCACGTTCCCCGCGATGAAGATCACCGAGCCGTATTCGCCGAGCGCGCGCGCGAACGCGAGCGCGAAGCCGGTCAGCAGCGCCGGGAACACGGCCGGCAGCACGACGCGGCGAAACGTCAGCCAGCGCGACGCGCCGAGGCACGCCGCCGCCTCCTCCTGCTCGCGCTCGAACTCCTCGAGCACCGGCTGCACCGTGCGCACGACGAACGGCAGCCCGATGAAGGTCAGCGCGACCAGCACGCCGGCCGGCGTGAACGCGATCTTGATGCCGAGCGGCACGAGGAACTGGCCGATCCAGCCGTTGCCCGCATACACGGCGGCGAGCGAGATGCCCGCGACCGAAGTAGGCAGCGCGAACGGCAGATCGACGACCGCATCGACGATGCGCTTGAACGGAAACGTGTAGCGCACCAGCACCCACGCGACGAGAAAGCCGAACACCGCGTTGATCAGCGCGCCGCCGAGCGCTGAGAAGAACGTCAGCCGATAGGACGCGAGTACGCGCGGCGACGTGACCGCGCGCACGAACTGGTCCCAGTCGAGCGTCGCGGTTTTCAGAAAGGTCGCCGCCAATGGAATCAGCACCACGAGGCTCAAATAAGCCACCGTGATGCCGAGTGTCAGGCCAAAGCCGGGCAATGCGCTCGGCTTGCGGAAGGTCAACGTGGTCATGCTGGATACTCGTTCATGGTTGCTGCTCGCGCGGTGGTTCGTTTTGCTGTGTTGCGGTACTGCGGTATTCCCGCCTTGCTGGCCACCGGACCCCGGTTAGCCGAAAGCGCGCCCATTGGGCGCGCCCTTTTGCCTATGCCCGTGATTCAGGCGGTGGTTCTTACTGCGGCTGATAAATCGAATCGAACACGCCGCCGTCCGCGAAATGGGTCTTCTGCGCGTTGGTCCAGCCGCCGAACGAATCGTCGATCGTGTAGAGCTTCAGCTTCGGAAACTTCGCGGTCAGATCGGCCGGCACCTTGTTCGAACGCGGACGATAGAAATTGCGCGCGGCGATCTCCTGGCCTTCCTCGCTATACAGGAAGTTCAGATACGCGTCGGCCAGCTTGCGCGTGCCGTGTTTGTCGACGACCTTGTCGACCACCGCGACCGGCGGCTCGGCCAGGATGCTCACCGACGGCACCACGATCTCGAACTTATCCGGACCGAACTCCTTCACCGACAGGAATGCCTCGTTTTCCCACGCGATCAGCACGTCGCCGATATCGCGCTGCACGAAGCTGGTGGTCGCGCCGCGCGCGCCCGAATCGAGCACGCCGGCGTTCTTGTACAGCTTGCCGACGAACTCCTTGGCCTTCTGATCGTTGCCGCCCGGCTGATGCGCGGCGTACGCCCACGCGGCCAGGTAGTTCCAGCGCGCGCCGCCGGAGGTCTTCGGATTCGGCGTCACGATCGACACGCCCGGCTTCACCAGATCGTCCCAATCCTTGATGTGCTTCGGGTTGCCCTTGCGCACGAGGAACACGATCGTCGACGTGTACGGCGAGGCGTTGTCCGGCAGACGCTTCTGCCAGTTCTTGTCGACGAGCCCCTTGTTCGCGATGGCGTCGATGTCATATGCGAGCGCGAGCGTCACGACGTCGGCCTGCAGACCGTCGACCACGGAGCGAGCCTGCGCGCCCGAGCCGCCGTGAGACTGCTTGAAGGTGACGGCTTCGCCGGTCTTGGCCTTCCATTCCTTGCCGAATGCCTGATTGATGTCCTGATACAGCTCGCGCGTCGGATCGTAGGACACGTTCAGAATCGTGGTGTCGGCGTGCGCGACACCGCTAGCGCCCAACATGCCGAGCGTACCCGCCGCGCCGACGGCAAGCGCCGTGATCAGTTTTTTGGTTCGAGCCGCAAGCCCCGTATGCCGATGGTTCATTTCAGTTTTTCTCCGCGTGATGTCCGCTGTTGAGCGTCCGGTGTCGTTTTGCGTCGCGGTCACGTGCACATGAGCGCCAACCCGGGGGCCAGTCTATCGAAGGCCTTTCATCATTAAAAATAATGTTTCTTCATGTTTTAATGCCCAAAAGTGGTAACGGCAGACGCGCCGGCTGTTCAGACGCCGAAATCGCCGCCATGTCGCCGATAAACGACGCCCCAGCGCGCCCCTTGCGTCGAACTTAAAGTAAAGCTTGAAATGCGCCGAATACTGTATAAAAATACAGTCACCTGTTCATACATACAGTGGCCATGACAAAACTCACCGCACGACAGCAGCAGGTTTTCGATCTGATCCGCCGCGCGATCGAACGCACCGGCTTTCCGCCCACTCGCGCGGAGATTGCCGCCGAGCTCGGTTTCAGCTCGGCCAATTCCGCGGAAGAGCATCTGCGCGCGCTGGCGCGCAAGGGCGTGATCGAACTGGCGGCCGGCGCGTCGCGCGGCATCCGCCTGCTGTCCGGGCAGGAGGATGCGCCGCACCAGTTCACGCTGCCGCATGCGGGCCTGATGCAGTTGTCACTGCCGCTGATCGGCCGGGTTGCGGCGGGTAGCCCGATCCTCGCGCAGGAACATATCTCGCAGCACTACGCGTGCGACCCGGCGCTCTTCTCGAGCAAGCCCGACTACCTGCTGAAGGTGCGCGGCCTGTCGATGCGCGACGCGGGCATTCTCGACGGCGACCTGCTCGCGGTGCAAAAGCGCAGCGAGGCGAAAGACGGCCAGATCATCATTGCGCGGCTTGGCGACGACGTGACGGTCAAGCGTCTGAAGCGCCGGCCGAACGGCATCGAGCTGATCGCCGAAAACCCCGACTACGACAACATCTTCGTGGAAACCGGCAGCGCGGATTTCGCGCTCGAAGGGATCGCGGTCGGACTGATTCGCCCCAGCGAGTTCTGATTTTTCGCTGTCGCCGGAACGCTCGCGCCGGTGTGTCCGACCCAAGCCGCATTTACGCCCGCATTACGCCGCGCATTTAAGCCGCATCGTCTGGAGAGACTCATGGAACGCCTTGCCCGCCTGCTGCCTTTTCGCCAGTTCGGCCGTCTGCGCCATCTGCGCAAGCTCACGCCTTGCGCGCCGATCGAGGTGTCCTCGGCGCGCACGCCGTCGCTGTTCGACGTGCCTGCCGAAGCTTGCGGTCTGCCGTCGTCGTTGCCGGCGTTTGCGCGCGTATCGCTGAATTCGGCGCTGAATATCGCGGAGCCCGCGCGCCGCGCTCCGGTGCGGGTCTATCATGGTCCGTCGCGACTGATCATGGTCGGCACGGTCGACGCCGTATGCCGTATGATCGATCGTTGCATAGCCGACGAAGCCAACGTGCACGGCGCGGTGTTCGAAGCCTGAGCGATTCCTGAGCACGCATGCAATAAGCACTTCGGATGTTCAGAGATTCGCGTGGGATGGGATCGTTTCGACCTCGCCGTGGTCGACGTTAGATCATCACTGACGTGGAGTCCCATCGATGACAATTCCGAAACGCACACAGGGCAGCGCCACCCGGCCGCTGCTGATCACGCTGATCGTGGTGATCGTGATTGCCGCGCTGGGGTTTATTTACGCGTCACCGTATCTCGCGGTGAACAATCTCAAACGCGCGGCAGACGCGCGCGACGCGCAAACCGTCAATCAGTACGTCGACTTCCCCGCGCTACGCGATAGCCTGAAGCAGCAGGTGGGCGCCATGCTGACACGCCGACTCGAGGCGGATGCCGGCAACAAGATGGCCACGATCGGCGCGGTGATCGGCGTGACACTGATCGGCCCGCTCGTCGATGCCTATGCGACACCCGACGGCGTCGCGGCACTGCTGAACGGCATGCCGCCGCGTGGCACCCCGGGCGAACAACCGTCCGCGCCGCCAGCCGCGGGCGGCGGAGCACCAGCCGCGGGCGACACCACCACTCAGGCAAGCGCGCCGCCCCCCGGGCGTCAAAGCACGGCCGGCTATCGCAGTCTCAACGAGTTCGTTGTCACGTACCGGCGCGGCGAAGGCAACGCGAACTATTCGGCGATCTTTCGTCGTGAAGGTCTGGTCACGTGGAAACTCGCGGCCATCAATCTGAACGAGTGAGGTTCAAGCCGTGAACTGAAGGGATGCGCGGGCTGGCCATTGCGGCCAGCCGCGTGACAGGGTTGTGCGAATTACGCCGCAGCCGCCTGCTGCTGCTCCTGCGCCGACGAGCACGCCACCAGAATGCTGCACGACACGCGGTCCAGCAGCGGCGTATTGCCCGCTCCCATCCACCACCGCGACAAACCAGTCCGGCAGCGATGACCCACCACCACGAGGTCGACGTGCAACTCGTTGGCAAGATTGGCGATCTCGTCGATCGGATGACCGAACGCGAAATGCCCCTGCGCGTTCACGCCTCGCTCGGTCAGCCAGTTCACGCCCTCCTGCAGAATCTCGCGGGCCGTTTTTTCGAAACTTCCGCACGCTACATCGGTCAATAAGCCCGCGCTTTGCGCGATGCTGGAACGCATGTCGACGACCGACAGCAGATGCGTTTCCGCCTTCAGGTCCAATGCCAGATCGGCGCCGCAACGCAGGGCTTTGCGGCCTTCGCGCGAGCCGTCGTAGCACAACAGGATTTTCTGGTAGCTCGCCATCTGTCTTCTCCCATTCGCGCGGAAAGCGCGGTCTGAATCAATCATGGTGCGCCGCAATTCGGCTTGCAAGGGATGGAAAACGCTAAGTGCATAGTCGGTGCGTGCTGAAGCCGTCTGCACAAGCGTTGGGCCACCTGAGGCAGTATTCGCACACGTTTGCGGCACCGCAAAACTTCGTATGCGAACGCATCGCAGCCCACGCATTATGCGTTCCAGGACCCCCGCTCGCATCAGTGGCCGA
This sequence comes from Paraburkholderia atlantica, assembly GCF_009362785.1. Lineage (GTDB taxonomy): Bacteria > Pseudomonadota > Gammaproteobacteria > Burkholderiales > Burkholderiaceae > Paraburkholderia > Paraburkholderia atlantica. The sequence continues at coordinate 64,086 of NZ_WHNQ01000006.1, read as the reverse complement.
TGCCCTAGAATAAGCGGCCTCACGTGCGAAATGCGTGCGTCGCAGGTATGTTGTGTGTCTTGCGCGTACGTTATGCCTTCCTTCGGAGCCTCGCTCGAGTCATGCCCGCCGCCCCCATCGAATTCCATCAGGTCAGGAAAAGCTACGGCGAAAAAACCGTCGTCGACGGATTGTCGTTTCATGTAAACACCGGCGAATGCTTCGGACTGCTCGGCCCCAACGGCGCAGGCAAGACCACGACGCTGCGCATGCTGCTCGGCATCGCGGCCCCCGACGCCGGCGCGATCCGCCTATGCGGCGAGTCGATCCCGGGCCGCGCGCGCCTCGCGCGCTCGCGCGTGGGCGTGGTGCCGCAGTTCGACAACCTCGATCCCGATTTCACCGTGCGCGAGAATCTGCTCGTGTTCGGCCGCTATTTCGGCCTGAGCGCCGCCCAGTGTCGCGCGGCCGTTCCGGGTCTGCTCGAATTCGCCCGCCTCGAGAACAAGGCGGACGCGCGCGTGAGCGAACTGTCCGGCGGCATGAAGCGGCGCCTCACGCTCGCGCGCGCGCTGATCAACGATCCCGACGTGCTGATCATGGACGAGCCGACCACCGGTCTCGACCCGCAGGCGCGCCATCTGATCTGGGAGCGGCTGCGCTCGCTGCTCGCGCGCGGCAAGACCATCCTGCTGACCACGCACTTCATGGAAGAAGCCGAACGACTTTGTCATCGACTGTGCGTGATCGAGGAAGGACGCAAGATCGCCGAAGGTGCGCCGCGCGAGCTGATCGAGTCCGAGATCGGCTGCGACGTGATCGAGATCTACGGTCCCGATCCGTTTGCATTGCGCGACGAACTCGCCCCGCTCGCCGAGCGCACCGAGATCAGCGGCGAGACCCTGTTCTGTTACGTGAATGACGCGCAGCCCGTGCATATGCGCCTGAAGCAGCGCGCGGATCTGCGCTATCTGCATCGGCCGGCGAATCTCGAGGATGTATTTCTGCGGCTCACGGGCCGCGAAATGCAGGACTGAACCCGCAGCGAGACACTTGATGGACGCACGCACCTACGAAACCCAAGAAGGCACGCCATCGGCGCAAGAGCCGTTCGGCGCCTTCCCCGCCAACGCCACGAACTGGATCGCGGTGTGGCGCCGCAACTATCTGGTGTGGAAGAAGCTCGCGATCGCGTCGATGTTCGGCAACCTCGCCGATCCGATGATCTATCTGTTCGGCCTCGGCCTCGGGCTCGGGCTAATGGTCGGGCACGTCGACGGCGTGTCGTATATCTCGTTCCTCGCGGCGGGCACGGTGGCGTCGAGCGTGATGATGTCGGCGAGCTTCGAGTCGATGTATTCGGGCTTTTCGCGCATGCACGTGCAGCGCACGTGGGAGGCGATCATGCATACGCCGCTCACGCTCGGCGATATCGTGCTCGGCGAGGTGGTGTGGGCCGCCAGCAAATCGGTGTTGTCTGGGGTGGCGATCATGCTTGTAGCGGGCGCGCTCGGCTATGCGAGTTTTCCGTCGATGCTGCTCGCGCTGCCGGTCATCGTGCTGGCCGGTCTCGCGTTCGCGAGCCTCGCGATGATCGTGACGGCGCTCGCGCCGTCGTACGACTTTTTCATGTTCTATCAGACACTCGTGCTCACGCCGATGCTGTTGCTCTCCGGCGTGTTCTTTCCGATCTCGCAACTGCCCGGCGCCGCGCAAGCGGTGACCGCCGCGCTGCCGCTCGCCAACGCGGTCGATCTGATGCGCCCGGCGATGCTCGGCCGGCCGATGGAGCACGCGGCGCTGCATGTGAGCGTGCTGGCCGCTTATGCGGTCGGCGGCTTTATCGTGTCGGCGATCCTGTTTCGGCGCCGCATGATGAAGTAAGCCGAGCGCGCGGGGCGGCGCGATGCGCGTTTGCTATCGTCGCGCGCTCAGTCCTCGTCATCGGTCCACGGAATGTCGACGTCGGAGATGAACGCGACCGTCGCGAATGGGCCGCCCTCGTGACGCCCGATCTTGCCATCGGCGCGCTGCCACTCGACGCGGAACACGGTGGCCGGATCGTCCGCGATCAGCCGCACCGTGCGCAATTCGTCGGGATCGGCATCCTCGACCGGACCGTCGAGCGAGATCAGCAGCGCCTGCGGCCATAGACCATCGGCGGGATCGTAGATCTTGTCGCCGTCGTGAATCAGTGTGAAGGCTTCCACGCCGATGGTCGCCGACGCATCGACGATCATCTTGGCGAGCGCACGCAACAGCGCGGTCGCTCTCGCCGAGTTTGCCTGGCGGATCGCGAGATCACCGCGCGTGAGCGCCTGCTCGAGTTTCGGATTGGTTTTCTGTTGCGCCATGGATGTGTTGGTCCTATCGCTCTGTTGTGGGCAACGCGCCATCGGGTCGACGCGCCGCGTTTCTTTTTGGGTCCATCTGTTGCCGCCTGGGTGCATTGCAGCATCGCGGGCTGCGCGGCCGGTCCGCGCTTCGACCGCCATTGTTGTGCCGTTTCCCCCGATCGTGGCGCGCACCATCAGGGCCGTTTTCTGAGGGCCGTCTTTGCCGTCCACCACAGTTTAGGTCGTGATTCGGATTCCGGGAGAACATTTGCCGCTTATTGCGTGGCATGTGTCGCATTTCATGCATCGGCTCGCGGGCGCCGCGGCGCGCGCTTGCCGCGCCCGCGGTCCGTCTTCGACGCCTGCGCCCCGGCCGGCTTCGGACCCTCGATCCGCGCGATCAGATGGTCGCGAAACGCCCGCACCGACGGCGGCAACTCGCGCCCCGCCATCGTCTGTACCTGGATGCTGCGCTGGCGCATCTGCGGGTCGGTCAGCGGAATCACGACGAAGCCGTCGTCGGCATAGCGGTCGCGCACCGACAGCAGCCCCGTGAACATGATCGCGCCGGACTTCTGCGCATAGCGATAACTCGCGCCGCTGTTGTTGCAGATCAGGTCCGGCTCGAGCAGGATGCCTTCGAGCGCGCATGTGATGTCGATCAATTGACGAAGCGTGGTGCCGGCCTCCGACAACACCAGCGGATAACGGCTCACCTCGGCGAGCGACAGCTTCGCGCGCGCCGCGAGCGGATGATCGGCGCGCACCAGCACGAACACCGGCGCGGGTTCGGTGTGCTCGACCTTGACGCCTTTCTCCGGCGCGAGGCTGAACGACAACGCAATGTCGACGTCACCGTCGCGCACATGGCGGGTCGCGTCGGCCGGCGACATCACGGTCAGTGTGAAATCGATGCCGGGGTGCTCGGCGCGGAAATCCGCGATCGCCGCGGGCAGGAAGTCGACCGCGAAGCCCTCGGCGGTCGCGATCTTGATCCGACTGCCGTGCAGGCTCGCGAGACCGCTGAGCTCCTTCATCACGTGTTCGGCTTCGAGCAGGCTGCGTTGCGCATACGCAAGCAGCCGCTCGCCGGCCTCGGACAGCGCCATGCCGCGCGGACGCCGCTCGAACAGCGTGACGCCGAGTTCGCTCTCGAGCCGCGCGATCTGCCGGCTGAGCGCCGATACCGCGACATGCAGCCGTTCGGACGCGTCGCTCAGCGAGCCGCTGCGCGCGACTTCGACGAAATATCGCAGCGCGATGCCATGCAGTGAACGTGCCATTCGGGACGCCTCGATTGAATCAGTTGCAACGGTGCGGTAACGCTTTGCCTTTCCGGCAACGCAAGCTTCGAAACATGATCATTGTGACAAAAACGGCACGCTTCTAGAATCGGTCGCAGCGCCCCACCCATCCCCCGCATTGGAGACACCGACATGAGCCGCAACCAGGCCATCGAGCTTGCCACCCGGCACTTCGAATCCGGCGCTTTTCTCGCCGACCTGAACCGCCGCGTCGGCATTCGCACCGAAAGCCAGGAAAGCGATCGCGGCGCGCTGCTGCTGTCTTATCTGAGCGACGAAATCCAGCCCGCAGCGGAGCACCTCGGCTTCAGCACGCGCATCGTCGATAACCCGGTGGACGGCTTCGGTCCGTTCCTGATCGCCAAGCGTCACGAAGGCGATCATCTGCCGACCGTGCTGATCTACGGCCACGGCGACGTCGTGCGCGGCTACGACAGCCAGTGGCGCGCGCCGCTGACGCCGTGGGCGGTGACCGTCGAAGGCGAGCGCTGGTTCGGTCGCGGCACCGCCGACAACAAAGGCCAGCACTCGATTAACCTCGCCGCGCTCGCGTGCACGCTCGCCGCGCGCGATGGCAAACTGGGCTTCAACACGAAGCTGCTGATCGAAATGGGCGAGGAAACGGGCTCGCCGGGGCTCGATGCGATCTGCCGCGCGCACCGCGACGAACTCGCCGCCGACGTGCTGATCGCCTCCGACGGCCCGCGTCTCGCCGCGCGTCGTCCGACCGTATTTCTCGGCTCGCGGGGCGCGGTCAACTTCAGGCTGTCGCTGAACCTGCGCGACGGCGCGCATCACTCCGGCAACTGGGGCGGCCTGCTGCGCAATCCGGCGACGGTGCTCGCCAACGCGCTCGCGAGTCTCGTCGATGCGCGCGGCGTGATCGCGGTCGATGGTCTGCGCCCGCCGCCGATCCCCGAGGCCGTGCGCCGCGCGCTTGCCGACATCACGGTGGGCGACGGTCCGGGCGACCCCACCGTCGACGACGACTGGGGCGAGCCGGGTCTTTCCGCGCCCGAGCGCGTGTTCGGCTGGAACAGCTTCGAAGTGCTGGCCTTCAAGGCGGGCAATCCGGAGAACCCGGTCAACGCGATTCCGCCGTCGGCGTTCGCGGTCTGCCAGTTGCGCTTCGTGGTCGGCACCGATTGGGAAAATCTCGGCAAGCATCTGCGCGCGCATCTCGATGCGCACGGCTTTGAGCTGGTCGAACTCGACGTCGAACGCGGCGCGCCAGCCACGCGGCTCGATCCGGACGATCCGTGGGTCAGCTGGGCGCTCGCGTCGCTCGAAGCGACCACGGGCAAGAAGACCGCGCTGCTGCCGAATCTCGGCGGCACGCTGCCGAACGAGGTATTTGCCGACACGCTCGGTCTACCGACGATCTGGGTGCCGCATTCTTATCCGGCCTGCTCTCAGCATGCGCCGAACGAGCACCTTCTAGGCCCGGTGGTGCGCGAAGGCCTGCAGATGATGGCGGGACTGTTCTGGGATCTCGGCGAGAATTCGCCGCTTGCGGCGAAGCGCGAGACGGTGGATGCGGCAAAGGCCGCGAGTTGAGTTCGGCTAGCGCCGATTGATTCGTTGTGCCTGCCGCGGCCGGCCCCGGCATTCGACCGGGGCCACCGCGGCAAGCGGGTCGCGCTTACATCGACATCGACACCGGCATCAAGGCGCCGGATTCGGCTGCAGCTCGTGCAGCCTGTCGATTTCCGCAAGCACTTCGGGCGACAGCTTCACGTCCGCGCTGGCGATGTTTTCCTTCAACTGCTCGAGCGACGTCGCGCCGATCAGATTGCTGGTCACGAACGGCCGGCTATTGACGAACGCGAGCGCGAATTGCGCGGGCGACATGCCGTGGCGCTTCGCGAGCTCGACATAACGCGTGGTCGCCTGCACCGCTTGCGGCTTGCTGTAGCGCGCGAAGCGCTCGAACAGCGTAATGCGTGCGCCGGCCGGACGCGCGCCGCCTTCGTACTTGCCCGACAGCCAGCCGAACGCGAGCGGCGAATACGCGAGCAGACCGATGTTGTCGCGATGCGCGTACTCTGACAGACCCGCTTCGTACGTGCGGTTCAACAGGCTGTACGGATTCTGGATGCTGACGATGCGCGGCAGGCCGAGCTTTTCGGCCGCGCGCAGAAACTGCGCGACACCCCACGGCGTTTCGTTCGACACGCCGACATGGCGCACCTTGCCAGCCTTCACGAATTCGGCGAGCACCGTCAGCGTTTCCTCGATCGGCACAGTGTACGCGTCGTCGACCCATGGATACGACGCACGGCCGAACGTCATCGTGCTGCGATCGGGCCAGTGCAACTGATACAGATCGACGTAATCCGTTTGCAGACGTTTGAGGCTGTCGTTGAGCGCCTCGGTCAGGTTCTTGCGGTCGAACTGATTGCCTTCACCGCGAATATGACGCGGATTGTGCGGCTGACGCGCGGGGCCCGCGATCTTGGTGGCGAGCACGATCTTCTCGCGCGCGCTCTTGTGCTGCGCGAGCCACGTGCCGATGTAGCGCTCCGTCGAACCCTGCGTTTCGGCGCGCGGCGGCACCGGATACATTTCGGCGGTGTCGATCAGGTTCACGCCGTGATCGAGCGCATAGTCGATCTGCGCGTGCGCTTCCTGCTCGGTGTTCTGCTCGCCCCACGTCATCGTGCCGAGACCAATCAGGCTGACCTGCACGTCGGAGTCGCCGAGTCTGCGGTATTCCATCTAACTTGTCCTGTTGAAGAGGTGAACGGAAAGCGCAGACGTTACCACGCCGGCGCATTACCTGCAGCAAGGCTAGAATGCGGAGCCATGCGTTGCAGCGCGCCGCCTGGCGAGTTGCGCAGTACATGCTTGCGCTCAAGAGGCGCGCTTCATCACGACTCAGTTGCCATGAATCACGAACACCTCGAATTGCTGGTCACGCGCGTGATGCCCTACGGGAAATATAAAGGCCGCGTGATTGCCGACCTCCCCGGCCACTATTTGAACTGGTTCGCGAGCCAGGGCTTTCCGCCCGGCGAGATCGGCCGTTTGCTCGCGTTGATGCACGAGATCGATCACAACGGGTTGAAACCGCTGCTCGATCCTTTGCGCAAACTGAAGCCCACCGAGCGTTGAAACCGTCTCCGTGAAAGCGTTGCCAAGCCCGCTGAAAGTCGCGGCGAAGGCAAGCTGCAAGCAATGTCGGGCAGTCCGAATTCATACAGGTTTTTTCCTTGCGGATCGCGTTTGCATCGCCTTTAATCGGCATAGGTCGTCGCGCTGTGGGACGTCGATAGTGAAGCGGTTCAGTCATCGTTCTCTGAACTGTTTCGATGTGTTCCGGCGCCGTGCGATCCCCCGCCTTCGTGACTGCCTGTATGTCCATGTCGCAATTCAACCTGTCCGCATTGCTCGACTTCATCGGCCACGATCTGTCGCCGGTGCGCGCGGTCATCCTGTTCTTCGTGATCGGCTACGTCGTGGTCGGCCTACCCGTGCATTTCCGCCAGGGCGCGGCATCGCGCGACGTGTGGGGCACGGCCGCCGGCGTGACGATGGCGGCGATCTACGTGGCCTTCATTGCCGGCGTCTACCCGTGGCTGCATCACGTGTCGGTGATCGGGCATTGAGCGTCGGTCGCCGCCAGCTCGGCGCCGAGACCTTCCCATAGCGGTTCGACAATTCGCGTCGCGGCTGCCAGCGCCCGACGAATGTTCGCATCGAAATCGTCGACCAGTGCCTCGTACTGGATTTCGAGCCTCGCGCCCCCGCCAGTGTCCCATCAACGCGCGCGGTGAATCGCGCGCGGATACGCTCCGTGCGCTTCGTGCGCTTCGTCGAAACGACCGTGCGCCTGCAAGCAGTTGCCCATGTTGTTACTCGAACCGTCGGCTCGCGGATTCAGGCGCACCGCTTCGCGATAGGCGTCGACTGCAGCCTCGATAGGGATCGGCGTTGCGTGGATCGCGCGATATCGCTTCGCCCTCGGCGCGCCATTGCTCGGCTGTGTTCGATTGAGGGTTGAGCTTCCTTGACGGCGGTAAATCGCTTGTGCGCACTGGCGAAAGGCTGGCGCAACGGCAGGCAGAAGCGCGGATTGCCACGCAGGCAAGCGCATCGCTTGCGACTCAAAAGACGAATCGTCCGACGGAAGTTAGCAGCGGTGCGCTGCAGTCGCGTTTCGGACCGTTGACGAAGTGTTACCGCAGCGCCGTCCGGTAATGCGCGGGAACATTGGCGCAAAGGTCGAGCCTCGCGGCAACGGCTCGCATGGTCGAAGCCCCGAGCGCGCGGCGCCGCGCCGACGCCGGTAACGCTCGGACACAAACACGGCTGAACTCCGTTGCGCGCGGTTTTTCTGAGGTTTACGTGAAGGAGAAAATCGTGACCAGGCTCATTGCATCGATGACGCTGCTAACGGCCGTGGCAGCGAGCATCACTGGATGCGTCGTCGCGCCGCCAGCGGACTATGGCTACGCAGAACCCTATTATCCCTACGCGTACGGACCGCCTTACTACGGACCGGTGTACGGCTCGGTGGGTATCTACGGCGGTTTTGGCGGGCCGTGCTGCTATTACGGACATGGGTATTGGCATGGGCGCGGCGGATGGCATGGCGGTGGTTGGCACGGCGGTCACGGCGGATGGCATGGCGGGGACGGCGGATGGCACGGCGGCGGATTCGGCGGCATGCATGGCGGCGGCAGCGCGTGGAGCCGTGGTGGCGGGATGGGGGGACATGGACACTGAGACATTGAGCCTCGACGAACCGGTGCCCGCCTCCGTTGCGACAGTGACACGGCTTCAGCGCGCCCGGCGGTTTCTGGCCTTGCGGTAAAATTATTGTTTTGATTCAAGCCGCTTGGCCGTTCCATGTCATTACCCCGCACTTCCAGCCCCCGCCGCGTGTCCGTCGCTCCGATGATGGATTGGACGGATCGCCATTGCCGCTCGCTGCATCGAATGATTTCGCGCCATACGTGGCTTTATACGGAAATGGTGACGACCGGTGCGCTGCTGCACGGCGACGTGCCGCGCCATCTCGCGTTCACGCCCGACGAAGCGCCGGTCGCGCTGCAACTCGGCGGCAGCGAGCCCGACGATCTCGCGCGTTCGGCAAAGCTCGGCGAGCAATGGGGCTATGACGAAATCAATCTGAATTGCGGCTGCCCGTCCGAGCGCGTGCAACGCGGCGCGTTCGGCGCGTGCCTGATGAACGAGCCGAAACTAGTCGCCGATTGCGTGAAGGCGATGCGCGACGTCGTCTCGGTGCCAGTCACGGTCAAGCACCGCATCGGCGTGGATACGGTCGAGGAATATGGCTTCGTCCGCGATTTCGTCGGCACGATCGCGGAAGCCGGCTGCGAGGTGTTCATCGTTCATGCGCGCAACGCGATCCTGAAGGGCTTGAGCCCGAAGGAAAACCGCGAGATTCCACCGCTCAAGTACGACTACGCGTATCAGCTGAAACGCGATTTTCCGCAGTTGGAGATCATCATCAATGGCGGCATCAAGACGCTCGACGAAGTCGACACGCACCTTCAGCACGTCGACGGCGTGATGCTCGGGCGCGAGGCGTATCACAACCCCTACGTGCTCGCCGATGTCGACGCGCGCTTCTATGGGTCGACGCAGGCGCCGCTGACGCGCGATCAGGTCGAAGCGAAACTGATCGAGTATTGCGCGACCGAAATGGCGCGCGGCACCTATCTCGGCGCGATCACGCGCCATGCGCTCGGGCTCTATCGCGGTGAGGCGGGCGCGCGCGGTTGGCGTCGAGTTTTGTCCGACAGCAAGCGGCTTGCAGCCCGCGATCTGACCATCTTCGACGAAGCGAGACAGCATCTGCGGGAGCCTCTCGAAATTTTTGAATAAAGGACTAGGCAAACCCAAATCTAGTCCCTATAATCTCGTTTCTTCGTCGGCGAGACAGGTTTTTAAAGCAAGTCAAGCGGATGTTAGTGGTGGCTGTAGCTCAGTTGGTAGAGTCCAGGATTGTGATTCCTGTCGTCGTGGGTTCGAGTCCCATCAGCCACCCCAAAGAATTCAAGCGAACGGCGTTGTGAGCAATCACAACGCCGTTTTCGTTTTGCCGCCAGCCTTCTGCGTTCTCCATGACGAACGTGCGGTCTTCCGCCCCGCACCGCCCCTTCCCACCTTCTGCCGATCTTCAAAAACCGCTTGGCCAACAGGGCCGGATCACCGGTCTGGCTTGCCGCGCTTACGTCTGAACGATTGTTTCTTCGTCGGGAATAGTAATTTCAGATTATCGGCACAAATTCTCGATAGTAGGGGTATACACTGCCTTCCATCGACGTTGCAGACACCTGGTTCACTGGCTCCTGCAACATCTTCCTGAAATGCAGTCGAAACGTTATCGGAGTCCTACCATGAAGACCAAGTTTATCGCCGCCCTGCTGGTTGCCGCTTCCGCCTCGATCGCCGCTCCCGCTTTCGCAAGCGGCTATGGTCCGGCGCCGTACTATCGCCCGTCGGTTGGCGCGCCGGCTTCGCAACAAGGCCAGAATGCGCAGACCGTCGCTGCTGAACGCGCCAACGCGCAATCGAATGCGTACGGTGGCGTGAATAGCGTGTCGACCCAATCGGGCTCGCGTAGCGAACCCAAGTCGGGCCCGCAATCGGTGTACTTCGGCCACTAAGCCGCCAGCAGTTGCAGTACCGTTAGATCCGCTGCCTCCGAAGGCAGCGATCAAACTGGGCGCCGCGCATGCAGTATCGATGCCGGCGCCCAGTTGCGTTTGCGCCGGCTGTAGTACGCCTGGCACCCTTCCTTCGCGACACGGCTATCCGCCTCTAACTCGCCAGCCCCGCATCGATCAACTCACGCGCCGCGCTAAAAGCCGCCTCCGCAGCCGCATGCTCGGTGGACCACAAGGTATCGATATGCACGAGCTGCCAGTCGACCACCGTCGAATCGTCGCGCAGCACCCGAAAATGCGCCTTGACGCCGGTCAGCACCTGTTCGACCGCCACCTCGATGTCGTAGTCGCCATAGCGCGCCTGGTAGTCGCCCATGTCGACGCCCTTCGGCTCCATGTTCGTCTCCGTGGTTTCGCCGATCGCGGGCAAGCGAACGCGCGCGCCTTAGCCGCGACGCGCCGCCTCGCTCTTCACCCCGGCCCTGCGGCCGGTCACCGACCAGCGGATCAGTTGCAGTCGCCCGAAAGATACTGTCGGCCGTTGCAGTTGATTTCGACCCCACCGCTGCCCGCTTCGGCAACGAGGTCGCATGCCAGCAACTCCGCCGCGACGGACTGCGCGACTTCGGGCGCCGTCTGTCCGACGCCGACGTCGTTCAGACGCCGCAACGCTTCGACCGCTTCGGGACTCAAGGACTTCGACATGGCCGTCTCCGTCGGAATGCTCGATTCATCGTAGCAAGTTTCATCGGCGGATGCAGGCGTGCGCGCCAGCCGCGGCCCCCGGAACACCGTCTGCTACTAGTGAATCGTGCACACAGCCGCGTGTCTACAGACGACGCGCGACATCGAAGGAGAACGACATGAAGCGAGGCAATTGGGCCACGTTGACCGCCACTGCCGCAGCGCTGGCGGCGCTGCTCGCGAGCGGCGCGAGCGCCGTCGCGCAAACGGCATCCAGCGCGCCGCCGGACAGCCATGCGCCGATGGCCAAACCGCCCGAGGCGGCATCGGGCGCCGGCGGTTCGAGCAACCCGGACAACATGCCGATCAAGCGACCGACGAAGCCAACCAACGACCACATGTCGCACGAGCCGCCGGCAAGCGGCGCAAACGCGAAGTAGCCGCTGCGCACGCCGCTCGCACTAGCGGAACGTCATCAAAGCCGCGCAATCGACACTTCGGTCGACTTCACGAGCGCGACCACCTCCGAGCCGACTGTCAGTTCGAGTTCGTCGACCGAGCGAGTCGTGATCACCGATGTGACGATGCCGAACGGCGTCTCCACGTCGACTTCGGACACCACCGAGCCGCGGATGATTTCCTTGACCTTGCCTTTGAACTGATTGCGTACGTTGATGGCGGAAATGCTCATTTCAGATAACTCCACAGAAGCGGTTGATAACGGAATGGATCGGATGGGATCGATTTGCTGGAAAGCTCAGACGGCCCAGCGCACGTCGGTTGGCCGCGTCAGACGGCCCGCTTCCGGCAGGCCGTACGGGTCATAAGGCTCGTACGCGCGATGCGCGAGCGTGTCGTCGTTCGGGGCGTTTTTCAGCACGCGTTGCAGCACGTGGTCTTCGAGCGCCGCGAAGCCCGCCGACGCCCGCGCGCGCGGACGCGCAAGCGCGACCGGCTGATCGAGCGCGATGCGGCCGTCCTCGATCAGCAGAATCCGGTCGCCGAGCGCGACGGCTTCGTGCACATCGTGCGTGACGAGTAGCGCGGTGAAGCGATGCTCGCGCCACAGCCTTTCGATCAGCGTGTGCATTTCGATGCGCGTCAACGCATCGAGCGCGCCGAGCGGCTCGTCGAGCAGCAGCAATTGCGGACGATGCACGAGCGCCCGCGCGAGCGCGACGCGCTGCCGCTGACCGCCCGAGAGTTGCGCGGGCCAGTCGTTCGCGCGTTCGAGCAGACCGACTTCGGCGAGCACCGCGCGCGCATCGTCGCGCGCGCCTCGGCCACGGCCGAGGCCGAGCATCACGTTCTGCAGCACGCTTTTCCACGGCAGCAGACGCGCATCCTGAAACATGATGCGGGTGTCGAGCGGACCGCCATTGCCGGCGCGTTTTTCGAGCACGCCCGAACTGGCTTCTTCGAGACCTGCGACGAGCCGCAGCAGCGTCGACTTGCCGCAGCCGCTGCGACCGACGATCGCGACGAAGCTGCCCCGCTCGATCGACAGATCGAAGCCCGACAGCACCTCGCGCTCGCCATAGCGTTTGCCGACGCTGCGCAATTGCACCGCGTAGTCGCTGGCGGGGCGCGCGTCGCTGCGGCTCAGGGCGGGAGCGACTTGCAAGCCGGGTTGCGAGCCGTGGCGCGCGGCGGCCACCCCATCCCGCTCGATCTCCGCGGCCTCGTCCGCGTCGTGATCCGCAAGCCGCGGCTGCGCGAGTTCGGTCTCGAGGTCGCTGCCGGCGATACCGCCGAATGTCGTCGATAACGTCGTTGCGCTCATGCTTTTGCTCCCCGCTGATAGGCCGGATGCCAGCGCAGCGACAGGCGCTCGAGGCTTTTCGCGAGCATGTCGGCGAGCTTGCCGAGCGCCGCATACAGCAGAATGCCGACCACGACCACATCGGTTTGCAGGAATTCGCGCGCGTTCATCGTCATATAGCCAATGCCCGATTGCGCGGAAATAGTCTCGGCGACGATCAGCGTGACCCACATCAGCCCGAACGCGAAGCGCACGCCGACCAGAATCGACGGCAGCGCGCCCGGCAGGATCACGTGGCGGTACAGCGCGAAGCCTTTGACGCCATAACTGCGCGCCATCTCGATCAGGTTCGCATCGACGGAGCGGATGCCGTGGAACGTGTTCACATAGACCGGGAAGAACACGCCGAGCGCGACGAGGAACACCTTCGCTTGTTCCTCGATGCCGAACCACAGGATCACGAGCGGAATCATCGCGAGCGCGGGGATGTTGCGGATCATCTGCACGGTGGAATCGAGCACGATTTCAGCGGGCTTGAACAAACCCGTCGCCAGTCCGAGCACGAGACCGATGCCGCCGCCGATCGCGAAGCCCGACACCGCGCGCCACGTGCTGACCTTCACGTCGGCCCACATTTCGCCGGACTGGATCAGCGACCAGGCGGCCTTGACGACCGCGAACGGCTCGGGCAGCACGCGTGTCGACAGCGCGCCGCTGCGCGCGGCGATTTCCCATGCGAGCAGGATCGCGACAGGCGCGAGCCACGGCACCAGGTGCGCGCCGAACCGGCGCAACGCGGCCGCGCGCGCGTTGGACGCGGGCTGCGGGGTTGCCCCCGTGGCCGCGCTCAAAGCAGTGTCACTCATGTGGCTTTTCTCCTTACCGGTCAGCTCGCGCTCGCCGCCTTCGGCAGATCGCTAGTACCGACGATTTCGCCGAACGGTCCCGACAACGGCCCGTTGGCAACCTTGCTGAAGCGTTGCGGCAGCAGCGGAAACACGAGTTCGGCGAACCGGTAGGATTCTTCGAGATGCGGATAGCCGGACAGGATGAACGTCTCGATGCCGAGCGCCGCATACTCCTTCATACGCGCGGCCACCTGCTCCGGACTGCCGACCAGCGCGGTGCCCGCGCCGCCGCGCACGAGCCCGACGCCCGCCCACAGATTCGGATAGACCTCGAGCTGTTCGCGCCCGCCGCGCTTGCCACCGTGCAGCGCGGCCATGCGGCGCTGGCCTTCCGAATCCATCTTCGCGAACGACGCCTGCGCACGCGCGACTGTGTCGTCGTCGAGCTTGCTGATCAGCTTGTCGGCGGCGGCCCACGCTTCTTCCTCGGTCTCGCGCACGATCACGTGCAGGCGGATACCGAAGCGGATCTGCCGGCCGCGCGCCGCGGCGCGTGCGCGAATGTCGGCGATCTTCTTCGCGACCGCTTCGGGCGGCTCGCCCCACGTCAGATAGGTGTCGATGTGCTCGGCCGCGATATCGTGCGCGGCCGCCGACGAGCCGCCGAACCACAGCGGCGGATGCGGGTTCTGCACCGGCGGATACAGCGCCTTGCCGCCCTTCGATTGCAGATGCTTGCCGTCGAAATCGATCGCTTCATTGGTGTGCGACGCCGCGAGCAGCTTGCGCCAGATATGCAGGAATTCGTCGGTGATTTCGTAGCGGGTGTCGTGATCGACGAACACGCCGTCGCCGGCCAGTTCGGCCGCGTCGCCGCCTGTCACCACGTTGATCAGCAGGCGCCCGTTCGACAGCCGGTCGAACGTCGCCGCCATGCGCGCGGCGAGTCCCGGCGACGACAGCCCCGGGCGAATCGCGACGAGGAACTTGAGCCGCTGCGTCGCGGGAATCAGGCTCGACGCGACCACCCAGGCGTCCTCGCACGAGCGGCCGGTCGGCAGCAGCACGCCTTCGTAGCCGAGCGTGTCGGCGGCGACGGCGATCTGCCGGAAGTAGTCGTAATCGGCTGCGCGTGCGCCTTGGGACGTACCGAGATAGCGGCTGTCGCCGTGAGTCGGAATGAACCAGAACACATTCATGTTGTTGCTCCTGCCTGTTCTTGAATGAAAACGGTGGGCGCGAGCGCCGGCCGCACGCATCGAGCCGGCAACCGGCAAGGCGCTGCGACGTGTAAAAGGATTAAGAAACGGACGGTGGACTCAGACCACCGACAGCCGCGTCAATGCGATGAAGGCTCTGCGCCTGGCGGGCGGCACCGCGAACACAACCGCGCGCGGGCCCTACGGCAACGGAGATTCGGCATGAGGCTCGACATTGCGACGGTTTTCCTCGACCAACGTGCGCGTGATGCGCCCGATTCAACGGATGACGGCGACACCCGCGCCGTCTGCATGAGGAAACAGTCTATGGAGCGGTCCGCGGCTTTTGAACGATTTTTTTGAGCTTAGGAATTCCGCTTTCGTGATTAGCCCGGCGCTACCGCATACGGTTGTTGCGCTTTACACACGCGGCCCCGGCCGCCACACCCCGATCGATATAATGGCGCTCGTTTCCAATCACCTGGTACAGGCCTTGCGATCCGCGCCGCCTGTACGTTGCCGGTGCAATGCATGCACAAAATAATTCTGCCGTTCATCGCCGGTTTTCTGGCTTCTTTGTTCTTTCGCGAATCGACGCTGGCGCTGATGCATGCCGCCGGCATGATCGACCCCACCGGTTTTTCGACCGCGCCGTTTTTGCCGCTCGGCCTGCCTGAGTTCATCGCGAACGCAATCTGGAGCGCGTGCTGGGCCGTGCTGATGGCCTGGCTGCTGCGCATCGCGCCGCATCGGCACGCGCCGTGGGTACCGGCGTTCGTGTTCGGCGGCATCGTGCTGACGGCGGCGAGCGTGTTCGTCGTCGATCCGCTGCGCGGCATCTGGCCGAGCGGCAACATGCTGCCGCGCCTCGCGGTGGGCTTCGCGGCGAATGCAATGTGGGGCTGGGGCGCGCTCGTGTTCATGCGCGCGTTCATGGCGAGCGAGGCCGAGGAATAAGCGCGTCGCGCGTGAATTCGCGCAACGCGACGATTTTCGCGGGCGGGTTAGCGAGGCGGCGCGTTCAGTGCGCGTTCACCCGTGCAGCGCGCCTAACGGGTGTTCGTCCGCCGGCCACGGACTGTCGAACATCTTCTCCACATCGGCCTGGTTGACGTCCTCGATGCGCGCGAAACGCCAGCGCGGCGCGTTGTCCTTGTCGATGATGCGCGCGCGAATGCCTTCCACCGTATCGCCAAGCAGGAAGCTCGAGCGTGTCAGATCGAGATCGACACGCAGCACGTCGGCCATCGACCCTTCCGCGCGCGTGACCACTTCGAGCGAGACCGCCATCGACAGCGGCGAGCGCTCGCGCAGCACCGCGATCGTCCGCTCGGCCCACTCCGCCTCCGCCGCGTTGCCGCCGCGCTCGCGTTCCCGTTCGAGCGACACGAGTATCCGCGCGACGTCGGGCAGCGCGAAATGCCGGTCGATCAACGTCCGTGCCTTCGCGAGTGCGCTCTCGTCGGGCCGCGGGGCGACCTGATACGCGCGCGTCTCGCGCTCGACGCACGCAACCACATCCGCGCCGCGCTCGAACGGTTCGCGGCTCAGCGTATCGACGAGCGCAGGCAACGCCGCGTCGTCGATGTAGACATCGGCGAGGCCCGCGTACAACGCGTCAGCCGCGCCGATCGTCTCGCCAGTCACCGCCAGATAGCGGCCGATCGCGCCGGGCGTGCGCGCGAGAAACCAGCTCGCGCCGACGTCGGGAAACAGGCCGATGCGCGTTTCGGGCATCGCCATCTTCGTCGACTGCGTGACGACTCGCAGGCCGCCGGTGCGATGCGCGGCCTGCGAAATACCCATGCCGCCACCCATCACGATGCCGTTCATCAACGCGATATACGGCTTGGGATACACGAAGATCGCGTGATTGAGGCGGTATTCCTCGCTGAAGAACGTATCGCGTGCCTCCTGGTCGCCGCGTTGCGCCGCCTCGTACATGAAGCGGATGTCGCCGCCCGCGCAGAACGCGCGCTCATGCCGACTGCGCACGACGACGGCCAGCACCTCGGGGGCCTCGCGCCACTGGTCGAGCGCCGCGTGGATCGCGCGGATCATGCCGGTCGACAGCGCATTCAGCGCTTTCGGCCGTTCCAGTTCGATGAAACCGATGCGGTTGGTTACGTGGGTCGCGATTTCGTCGCTAGTGGCGGGCGAGGCGGACGTTGACATGGAGAACTGGGCGCGGCGGCGCGGGTTGACGTGGAACTGAACGTTATCACGGGCCTGCCGCTTTGCGTTTGGTGGCGCGCTCGGGGGCCGGGTCCGCGGATTCGGCAGGCTCGGCGTGGCGCCGCGCGACGGTTTTCTTGCCGCGCACTGCGGCGCTATTCGATGCGCCCGCTGGCACGGCCTGCGGCGCGCCTAGCCAAGCATCGAGCGTTACGCCGACGAGCGTCTCGAGCGGCGCACTCGGAAATACCGGACACGTCAGGTTCAGCGCGACGATGCCATGCAGACTCGCCCACAACGCCTCGGCCCACACGGCCGACTCCATCGATGCGACCGACGCCGACAGGCGCCCCGCTGCTCGCAACTTGTCGAGCGCGTCGATCATGATGTGCAGCGCGGCGTCGCCGGGGTCGTCGTCGGCACTGTCGCGGGACGCGGTTGAACTACTGGTCCCGGCGTTCGCGCTCGAGTCATCCGCACTACCGCCGTCTTTGCCAGCGGCGGCCGCCGCACCACCGAGCGCCGCGCCGGTATAGCTCGGGTCCTCCATGAAAATCAGCCGGTACGTTTCCGGATGCTCGACGCCAAACGCGACGTACGCGCGCCCGAGCGCCCTCAGCCGTTCGGCGGGGTCCGCGATCCGCACGAGCGGCACGAAGGTCGCGAGCAACTGCGCGTAACCCTCCTCGCACAAGGCCCGCGCAATGTCGTCGCGACTCGCGAAATGCAGATACAACGTGGCGGGCGAATATTCGATCGCGTCGGCGATCTTGCGCATCGACAACGCGGCAAAGCCTTCGCGCACGACGATGCGCCGCGCGGCATCGAGGATGCGTTCGCGCAGCGCCTGTTTCTGGCGGTGTTTTCGTTCGGCGATTCCCATGAGTCGCAATTTTCAGGTTGACAAACTGAAAAGTCAATTTAAACTGAACAGCGTTTACTGAACGATGTTTAGTAAATTTTCATCAGTCAAATTGAAGGAGTCGTCATGCAAGCCACGGGAAAGGTCGGTTTATTCGGTGCCGCGGGCGCGGCGGGTCAAAGCATTGCCGCGGCGCTTGCTGCGGCGGGCCGCGATTATCGGGTGGTCGGCCGCTCGCGCGAGGCATTGCAACGGACCTTCGGTGATGACCCGCACGCGGAAATCGTCACGTGGAATCCCGACGACCCTGCCTCGATCCGCGCCGCTGCCGCCGGTCTGCAGACCGTGATCTATCTCGTCGGCGTGCCCTACGACCAGTTCGCCCAGCACCCGCCGTTGATGGAGAAAGCGCTGGCGGGCGTGACGGCCGCCGGCGTCGAGCGCTTCATTCTGATCGGCACTGTGTATCCGTATGGCCGCGCGCGCGGTAACCCGATCCGCGAAGATCATCCGCGCGAGCCGCACACCTTCAAGGGCCGCATGCGGCTCGAACAGGAAAAGCTCGTACTGGCCGCGCATGGCCAGAAAGGTCTCGAGACGCTGGTATTGCGGCTGCCTGATTTCTACGGACCGGGGGTTGAACGCAGCCTGTTGCACGGTGTCTTCGTTGGCGCAGCTACCGGTAAGCGCGCGCAGGTGCTTGGTCCCATCGACGTGCCGCACGAATTTATCTTCCTGCCGGATGTCGGCCCCGTGGTCGAACGACTGACGCGCACGCCCGAGGCATACGGCCGCTGGTGGCATCTCGGGGGCGCCGGCACGATCACGCAGCGCGAAGTGGCGCGCGAGGCCTTCGCGCTCGCCGGCCGCGAGCCGAAGCTGATGGTGGCGGGCAAGGGCATGCTGCGCGTGCTCGGGCTATTCAATCCGCTGATGCGCGAACTGGTCGAGATGAACTATCTGCTGACCGAGCCGGTCGTGCTCGACGATTCGGCGCTGGCAACGTTGATCGGGCCGCTCAGCAAGACGCCGTATCAGGAAGGGATCAGGCGGTGCTTCGAAGCCGCACGCGAGGCAGTGCCGGCGCACAGCGTGAATTAGCGGCAACGCGTTGGCGATGCGTTGGTGGAAGGACAGTTCCGCTCAGCCTGCCATCTGCCCCGGCGGAAAATGACCGCTCTTGAGTAGCACGGGCGTGCCGTTGCTGATCTGCAAATGCTCACGCGCAACGGCCTCGATGCGCGGCCGGCCCGCATCGAACGCGCGCAGCCAGCCGTCGAGGTCCTCGCTGTAAGCGCCGAAGTGATCCTCGAGCGCTTCCACCGAGATCGCGCACGGCACCGGCTCCCCGTCCACCAGCGCGGAAAACACGACGGTCAGGTTGGAGTCGCGGTACGCAGGCGCGTCTTCGGGAAAACGGATTTCCATGGTCGCCTCGTCAAAAGGTGGCGGCGGGAACGTAGCACGCGCGGAAGGCCGCTATGCGCCGCCGATCCTTGCGGGTCCCGCTATGGTACTCGCGCCGCCGGATCACGGTCCAGCGTGCGCGGGCGCCAGCTTCAAGGTATCGCGCGCTACATTGGCGAGCGCTTCGGCCGGCCGTTCGCACGAGAATCGCCGACACGCTCACTGCCCGTCCAGCAATCGGTCGACATACTCGCGGGCCGCCCGTTCGACGAACGCGAGCGCCTCCTCTTCGCTGCTAAAGCGTTGCCGGTCGCCGAGTTCGAGCAACGTTTCCATCCGATGCGGATCGTCCGGGCCGGCTTCGGCGAGGCTGACCGAGCCGACGTAAGTACCATCCGCTTTGGCGTGCGCGTCGCCCGCGGCGCCCGACGTGCCGCCTCCCGGCACGAGGCGCGCGGCGGCGCTGATGTAATAGCCGCGATAAGGGCCACTGACCCGTTCAGCCATCTTCGTCCTCCTGTTGCGGTTGCGGAGCCGGCGCCGGTCGCGACGGCGCCGCCTTGATGCTTCAGCATGCGGCGCGCCGCTGCACCGGAGGTGTGGGGGCAGCGCGCCCTATTACGATAAGGCGCGTTGCAGCGCGATAAGTTCTGCTCGCGAGACACCCACTCGCCCCGCACCGCAGTCGCGCCGCACGCCAGCCACGCGCGCTGATCGATCGGCCCGGATCGGCATGCTCCATGCTGTCGAACGGTAGTTGTGGCGACGCCATTTCGAGGCCAGCGAGCGCAATATGGGAAAATATTTTCTGCAGAATCACGAACTGCCCGAGCCGGATGCGGCGAACCGCTGGTTTGAGTACGCCGGCGGTCACGGCATCGACATCCCAAAAGCGATCAGCATCTGGGAAGATGCGGCCACTGAAGAAGGCGCGGAAGCCCGGCGGCTCGTCAGCGCGGCGGGGATCACCGTCGAAACGATCTGAGCCGTGGCGCGCGCTCTTGCGTTCCGCAGCGGCCGACCCGGCCCGGCACACCCTCTATCTGAATGAAAGGACACAACACGATGCAATTCACGACGCAACCGCGGCGCGCCGGCCGATTCCACCGCCTCCGATCCAGCGCCGCGTTTGCCCTCGTGCGTCGCGCGTCGCTGTCGGCGGCATTGCCCGCCGCGCTGCTGCTCGCCGCGGGACTGGGCGGCTGCGCGTCGTCGAACACGACCACGCTGATCAATCTGCCGAACGGCCAGACCGGCTTCGCGGTCAACTGCAGCGGCGCCGACGCCGGCTCGAGCTGGGCCTCGTGCTACGTGCAAGCGGGTAAGGCGTGCGGCGCGACCGGCTACGACATCGTGTCGAAGGATAACGACGAAGGCGGCACGGCCGGCGGCAGCGTCACGAACGTGGCGTCGGCGAATGTGAAAGGCCGCTCGATGATCGTGCGCTGCAAATAAGCCGATTTACGTTCCTGGCGGCAATCGAGCCGGCTTGCGCGGGCGCTCAATGCGCCTGCATCTTCGAAAAGAGATTCAACACCGCGACGCCTGCGACGATCAATCCCAGCCCGACGATCGCCGGCACGTCGGGTACCTGCCGGTACAGCACCAGCGCGACCAGCGTGATCAGCACGATGCCGGCGCCGGACCAGATCGCGTAGACGATGCCGACCGGAATGCTCCTGAGCGTCAGCGACAGGCAATAAAACGCGATGCCGTAGCCAAGCACGACGACCATCGACGGCAGCAGGCGCGAGAAACCGTCCGAGGCCCGCATCGCGGAAGTCGCGATCACCTCGGCGACGATCGCGATCGCGAGCAGCGCATACGGGGGTACGCGCATCGCGTCAGCTTTTCGCGAGCGCGAGCTTGCCGTAGTCGTGACCCAGATGCGCGCACAGCGCTTCGACCACCAGTTCATGATCGGCGCGCTGCGGCAGACCGGACACCGTGATCGAACCGATCACGCCCGCGCCTTCCACCGTCAGCGGGAATGCGCCGCCGTGCGATGCGTACTCGGTGGCCGGCAGACCGTGCTTGTCGGCGAGCGTCGCACCCGCGAGCTGCATTTTCAGACCGATCGCGTACGAGCTACGGCGAAATTGCGCGACGGTGTTGCTCTTGCGGCGCACCCAATCGACGTTGTCGGGCGTCGCGCCGTCGAGCAGGCTGAAGAACAGCGGCTGGCCGAACGTGCGCACGTCGATCGCGGCGGCAATGCCGCGCGCTTTCGCGACCTCGTGCAGGTACGCGCCGACTTGCCACGCGCGGTCGGCATCGAAGCGGGGAAACACGAGGGTCTTTTCCTGAAGGGCGATGACCTGCAGATCGTGAGCGATATCCATGGGATTCAGAACGGGTCGGAGGATCAGAGTCGAAGGGGTCGCCGTCGTGAAGATTCGGCGAGCCGCGTGGAGAATCTGAATTCTAGCGCAGCGTCCGCGCGCGACTTTCCGGGGCCCTTCCGATAGGCGACGTCGCGGCGCCGCGAAGCGCAATGAAGCCAATCCTTACATGGCTATTGCGCTGGCTGTCTGGCTGGTCTATAATCTTTTCTTCGACGGACGCGGGGTGGAGCAGTCTGGCAGCTCGTCGGGCTCATAACCCGAAGGTCGTAGGTTCAAATCCTACCCCCGCAACCAGAACGAAATCATTGAAGGGTTACAACGCATTGGCGTGTAACCCTTTTTTGTTTTGGTGGCCATGACCTCACGATTCTCTTGACCGCCTAACCTCAGGCGAAAAAAAAAAGCGCGTCACTGAATGACGCGCCAAACTACGAGGCAATGTACAAGAGAGAAAAGATGACTGTGGTGGACGCGGGAGCCTCCATCGCAACCATCACGACTGATGCTATCAGCGCATCCGAAAATCGACTGTCAACCAATGTCAGACGCGAAGGCACTCGCCGCACCGAACCTCCCATCGCGCAGCCCGTGCCGGCCCCTCAGTAATCGCGCGCCCCGGTGATAAACTCCTATCACCCTTTCTCGTCCCCTTTCCAATGAAATTCTGTTCTGTCTGCGGCCACGGCGTCAGTCTGAGCATTCCGCCGGGCGACAATCGCGAGCGCTTCGTATGCAGCAGTTGCGGCACGGTGCATTATCAGAATCCCCGTAACGTGGTCGGCACCGTTCCCGTGTGGGACGACAAGGTGCTGCTGTGCCGTCGCGCGATCGAGCCGCGCTACGGTTACTGGACACTGCCCGCCGGCTTCATGGAAATGGGAGAAACGACGGCCGAAGCCGCCTTGCGCGAAACGCTAGAGGAAGCCGGCGCGCGCGTCGAGGTGCAGAACCTGTTTTCGCTGCTGAACGTTCCACACGTGCATCAGGTGCATCTGTTCTACATGGCGCGGCTGCTCGATCTCGACATCGCCGCCGGCGAGGAAAGCCTCGAAGTGAAGTTGTTCGAGGAGCACGAGATTCCGTGGGACGAGATCGCGTTTCCGACCGTCGGCCAGACGCTGCGCTTTTTTTTCGCCGACCGCGCGGCCGGCAGTTTCGGCCTGCATACCGGCGATATCTTCCGCTCCCTGCGCGAAGGTTGAGCGGCGCGCATGGTTCCCTGGCTCGGAGCTGACGATCCGTTTCCGCCCGTCGAGCGCGCGCTCGGCGCCGCGAGCGGCGCGCCCGGTCTGCTCGCGGCAAGCGGCGATCTGCTGCCGTCGCGCCTGATCGACGCTTATCGGCGCGGCATTTTCCCGTGGTACTCGGACGGTCAGCCGGTGTTGTGGTGGAGCCCCGATCCGCGGATGATCCTGCGCCCCGCCGAATTCAAGCTGTCGCCGTCGCTGCGCAAGACGCTCAAGCGGATGTTGCGCGATGACGCGTGGGAAATCCGTGTCGATCAGGATTTCGCCGCCGTGATGCGCGCCTGCGCGCAGGCGCCGCGCCGCGGCCAGCGCGGCACGTGGATTACCGCCGACGTCGTCGAAGCCTATTCGTCGTTGCATCGCCTCGGCGACGCGCACAGCATCGAAACCTGGTTCGATGGCAAGCGCGTGGCGGGCCTGTATGGCGTGTCGCTCGGCCGGATGTTCTTCGGCGAATCGATGTATACCGACGTCACCGACGGCTCGAAAATGGCGCTGGCCGCGCTGGTCGGCCACTTGCGACGTCACGAAATAGAAATGATAGACTGCCAGCAGAACACGTCGCATCTGGCGTCGCTCGGCGGCCGCGAGATAGCGCGCAAGGCGTTCGTCGCGCATGTTCGCGCGTCTGTCGGCGCACCGGCCATTCCGTGGCGCTTCGACAAGACCGCCCTGCTCGAAATCCTCGCGCGCGCGGCGTAGGAAAAATCAGGCCGAATCCGGGTCCGCCGCCCATCGAATCGCGGCATCAACCGCCAGGCGCGCCGGGTTTGCATTACCAGAGACGCTTCGAGAGCTGCCAACGTGACTCATCCCAACGAGCTGCCTCTTTCGCCGCTTTCCGCGCTGCAATTTTATGCAACGGCGCCCTATCCCTGCAGTTACCTGGACGGCCGCATCGCGCGCTCGCAGGTCGCCACACCCAGTCACCTGATCAATTCGGACGTCTACACGGATCTCGTCAAAGCGGGCTTCCGGCGTTCGGGCGTATTCACGTACCGCCCGTATTGCGACGGCTGCCGCGCGTGCGTGCCGGTGCGCGTGCCGGTCGAGCGTTTTCAGCCGAACCGCACGCAGCGGCGTGTATGGAGAAAGCACGGCGACCTGATCGCAACCGTCGCGCCGCTGCATTACGACGAAGAGCATTACGCGCTGTATATGCGCTATCAGTCGGCGCGCCACGCAGGCGGCGGCATGGATCGCGACAGCCGCGACCAGTACGAGCAGTTCCTGCTGCAAAGCCGGATCAACTCGCGGCTCGTCGAGTTTCGCGAGCCGGCGCCGCTGCGGCCCGATGGGCGGCCTGATCCGCGCCCCGATGCGCAGGGCGCGCTGCGCATGATCAGCATGATCGATATCCTCGGCGACGGGTTGTCGTCGGTGTACACGTTCTTCGAGCCGAGCCTGCCGCATGCGAGCTTCGGCACCTACAACATCTTCTGGCAGATCGAGCAGGCGCGCAGCCTGAACCTGCCGTACGTGTATCTCGGCTACTGGATTCGCGAAAGCCCGAAAATGGCGTACAAGGCGAATTTCCGGCCGCTCGAAGGCTTGATCGACGGCGAGTGGCGCGTGCTCGATCCGGCCAGCATCGACCTGCCGCCGGTCGATCTGGCGATGCACGGGCGACGCGGGCCGCTCAGGCCGTAAGTCGAGGCACCGTCCGTCGAGTCGTCGCCGGGTGCTGCTCTCCCCGCAACGCCCCATCAGTCTCATCAGAGCCCAAAGCCGGTAAAATAGCGGGTTCCCATTTTCCGGCCGCCCGGCTTCATCTCGTGTTCAGTTCCCTTTATCCGCTCGTTCGCGCCCAACTCTTTCGCATGGACGCGGAAGACGCTCACCATCTGACTTTGCGCATGCTCGGCGCCGCCGGCCGCACCGGCCTCGCGGGCGCGCTCGCCGCGCGCGTGCCGGATTCACCCCGCACCGTGATGGGCCTCACGTTCCGCAATCCGGTCGGACTCGCGGCCGGACTCGACAAAGACGGCGCGTGCATCGACGGTCTGGCCGCGCTCGGCTTCGGCTTCATCGAAGTGGGCACCGTGACGCCGCGCGCGCAGCCGGGCAATCCGCGCCCGCGCATGTTCCGGCTGCCGCAAGCGAACGCGGTGATCAACCGGATGGGCTTCAACAACGCCGGCGTCGACCAGTTCGTGAAGAACGTCCAGGCCGCGCGCTATCGCGGCATTCTCGGCCTGAACATCGGCAAGAACGCCGACACGCCGATCGAGCGCGCCGCCGAAGACTACCTGTACTGCCTCGAGCGCGTGTACCCGTTCGCGAGCTACGTGACGGTCAACATCTCGTCGCCGAATACGAAGAACCTGCGCCAGTTGCAAGGCGCCGACGAACTCGACGCGCTGCTCGCCGCGCTGAAGGACAAGCAGCAACGACTCGCCGACATGCACGGCAAGCTCGTGCCGCTCGCGCTGAAGATCGCGCCCGACCTCGACGACGAGCAGATCAAGTCGATCGCCGACACCTTGCTGCGCCATCAATTCGAAGGCGTGATCGCGACCAACACGACGCTGTCGCGCGCTGCCGTCACCGGCATGCCGCATGCCGACGAAGCCGGCGGCCTGTCGGGCAAGCCGGTGTTCGACGCGTCGAACGAGGTGATCCGCAAGCTGCGCGCCGAAGTCGGCGAGGCGGTGCCGATCATCGGCGTCGGCGGGATCTTCTCGGGCGACGATGCGCGCGCGAAGCTCGCGGCCGGGGCCTCGCTGGTGCAGCTTTATACTGGTTTCATCTACCGCGGTCCGGCGCTCGTCGCCGAATGCGCGCAGGCGTTGCGCTAAGCATCCGCGCCGACAGCGCATATAGACATAAACAAACGATATTTAGGTTGCGATAGTCGCGTTTGCTATGCTCTCGACCGTCAAAACGTCAGACGTACAAAGGAACACGATGAAATTTGGCCTGCTGAAGAAACTCCTCGCCACCGCGCTGATCGGCGCATCGTTGAGCGCCGTCGCCGCGCACGCGGAAGACCTGCTCGACCAGGTCAAGCAGCGCGGCACGCTGCGCGTCGGTCTCGAAGGCACCTTCCCGCCGTTCAACTCGAAAGCGCCGTCGGGCGAGCTGGTCGGCTATGACGTCGACATCGCCAAGGCCGTGGCGGCCAAGCTCGGCGTGAAGCCGGTGTTCGTCACGACCGAATGGAGCGGCATCATCGCCGGTCTGCAGGCAGGCAAGTTCGATGTGATCGTCAACCAGGTGGGCATCACCGACGCGCGCAAGCAGACCCTCGACTTCTCGCCGGCGTACACGTACTCGGCCGCGCAACTGATCCAGCGCAAGGACGACACGCGCCAGTTCACGTCGCTCGAAGACCTGAAGGGCAAGAAGCTCGGCGTCGGTCTCGGCACGAACTACATGGACATGGCGAAGTCGGTGCCCGGCATCGACGTGAAGACCTATCCGGGCGCGCCCGAATATCTGCGTGACCTGGCCGCCGGCCGGCTCGACGCGGCGTTGAACGACCGTCTGATGCTCGCGTACCTGCTGAAGAACTCGAACCTGCCGCTGCGCACCGGCGCGAACGTCGGTACCGGCAACCCGTCGGGCATTCCGTTCAAAAAGGGCAACCCGAAATTCGCGCAGGCGATCGACGAAGCGATGACCCAGCTCGAAGCGGACGGCACCTTCACGAAGATCTCGGACAAGTGGTTCGGCATCGACGTCAGCAAGCCGATCAAGTAACACGCTTGCAGGCGAACGAAGGGCGGCATCGTGATCGATGCCGCCCTTCGCGTTTTTGCGGCCCGCGCGAGGCCTTGGACCCCGGACCGCGCGTCGCGTATACCCCAAGCCGCATCGCGCGACCCGCGCCTTAACGCGCGCCAAAGTTTATGATGTGCGCTTTGTGCGTCAATAAGAACACTACCCATGTCCATCACATCCCTGCTGCTCGAATCGCTGCCGGTACTCGCACAAGGCGCCTTGCTGACGATCAAGTTCGCGATCCTGTCGATGATCTTCGGCTTGATCGGCGGCGCCATGCTCGCACTGATGGGGATCAGCCACAGCCGGCCGCTGAACTGGATTGCACGCGTTTATGTGAGCGTGATGCGCGGCACCCCGCTGCTGGTGCAGATCTTCGTGATTTACTACGGGCTGCCGAGCTTCGGCATTTCGCTCGAACCGACGCCGGCCGGCGTGATCGCGCTATCGGCGAACGTTGCCGCCTATCTGTCCGAGAGCATGCGCGGCGCGATTCTGGGCATCCACCAGGGGCAGTGGCTCGCCTCGTACAGCCTCGGGCTGTCGCGGCGTCAGACGCTGCGCTATGTGATCGCGCCGCAGGCACTGCGCATCGCGGTGCCGAGTCTGTCGAACAGCCTGATCAGCCTGATCAAGGACACCTCGCTCGTGTCCGTGATCACGGTGACCGAGTTGCTGCGCAGCGCGCAGGAAATGATCGCGTCGACCTATCAGCCGCTGCCGCTTTATCTGGCGGCCGCGGCCGTGTACTGGGTGCTGTGCCAGGTGCTCGAGTGGGCGCAGCGCTGGTACGAGCGGCGTTTGTCGCTGCCGACGCGGCACTGAGCGCCACCCACGCCTTTTCGTTCACCGCAGCGGCTCATTCCCCCGCGAACTTGAGCCCCAACGCCGTGCGCGCCGCGTCGGCCATCGCGATCATCTGTCGCGACATGTCGTGCGGCATCAGCGGACTCTCCAGCGCACCCGCGCGGATCAGCGCGCAAAAGTGCGCGGTCTCGTAGTTCAAACCACCGCCTTCGAACGGCTCGTCGAGTTCGACGACACGGCCGTCCGCATACCGGATGGTCGCGCGCGACGGGTTCCACCACGGCTCGTGCAGCGTCACGTGGCCGCCTTTGGCCATCAGCAGCGCATCGCCCTTGCCATGCAGATCGAGCCCGCAGAATAGCTGCGCGATGCCGCCGCGCTCGTGCTGGCTGTTCAGACTCGCGAACGTGTCGACGCCGGTCGCGCCAAGCCGGCCGAAGGTCTGCACGTCGCGTGGCGCGCCGAGCCAGTCGACCGCGAGAAACATCTCGTAGATGCCGATATCGAGCAGCGCGCCGCCCGCATGCTCGAACGACAGCGACGGATGATCGGCCGGCACGCCCGGCACCGAGCAGCCCGCGCGCACGAGACCGATGTCGCCGATCGGGTCGGCCGCGAGGTGCTCGCGCAATCTTCCGTAGAGCGGATAGAACGGCGGTTTCATCGCTTCCATGAAGAGCCGTTGCGAAGCGCGCGCGGTCTCGAGCACGCGCTCGAGCTGCGCACGATTGATACACGCGGGTTTCTCGCACAGCACATGCAGCCCGGCTTGCAACGCGGCGATAGCATAGTCGGCGTGGCTGTCCTGCAGCGTCGCGATATAGAGCGCGTCGATGCCGCTCGCGAGCAGCGTGTCGAAACTGTCGTAGACGGTACCGCCGAATTCATCGGCAAATGCCTGGGCGGGTCCCACGCGACGCGACCACAGCGCGGCGAGGCGTGCGCGCGGCACGAAGGCGAGACCTTGCGCGAAGCGGCGCGCAATCCGGCCAGTGCCGACGATCCCCCAGCGGATCTCGCGCGATGGAGTGGTGTCCTGAGCTGCCCGATCGGTCGGCTGGGCGGTGGCTGCGTGCGGTGCCGCTGTCGTGTCTGTCATCGTGTGTGCAAGGGTCCATGCGGTTCGGAACAGCCGCTATTGTCGCCGATGCCGTTTGAGAATGCGGCGTATGCGGCCAATACGAACCATGCGGCATCACCGTCGCGCACCGACCTTCGGCATCCGCCCCGCCGCTGCCGCGGCCAGGCGCTCACACATCCAGCTCACGCATCCAGGCTAACACCGAGACTCAAACCCGCGCCGGCGGCTCCGCGGAAAACCGGCCGCCGACCTCCTCGGCCGAGTAATCGATCATCGCGAGGGAGGCGAGCTCGGCCTCCTTCGGATCGCGCCGCTCGATCGCCTCGACGACGCGCTGATGCGACGCGATCGCGCCCTCCCATACCCCGGACCTGTCGTGCACGATCGGGGTAACGGTCGACAGCGCGCCGCGAATGATCGCCGCCATCTGCTTAAAGAACTGATTGCCGCTCGCGATCACGATACGCGTGTGGAACAGCTCGTCGGCTTCCTGATAGCCGGGCTCGCCCGGAGGGATCACGCGAAACGCCTCGAAAGCCTCGCGAATCGCCGCGACGTCCGCGGCACTGCCGCGCGCGGCCGCCTGCGCCGATGCGCGCGGTTCGATCAGGATGCGAAACTCGATCACGTCACGCAGAAACATCGGATCGGGCTTCGCGCGAAAACGCCAGTTGACGACGTCCTCGTCGATCATGCGCCAGTCGCTCATGGGTCGGATGCGCGTGCCGATCTTCGGCCGCACGTCGAGCATGTCGCGCGCGAGCAGCATCGATAGCGCCTCGCGCATTACGGTGCGGCTCACGTCGAATTCCTTCGACAGCACATCCTGCGGCGGCAGAATCGCGCCGTATTTTTCCTCGACGATGCCGCTGACGAGCCCGTCCATCACCTTGCTCACCAGCGAGCGATCCTTGTTTGCGTGTTCCATGACATATCCCCGAAGCGGTGTTGACCCCGCGTGGCCTGTTGATGAAGGGCCCGTACGTATCTGTTATGCAAATAGGATCGTTTTCCGATACGTTGCTAGCTTCGAAACGGATGCGCCAGTTGGGACACTTCCTGACAGGGTTATCCCTCTGAAGATTTGTTTCGTTCGTGTAACGCTATCTGTTCCGCCAGGCTCAAAGCTCGCTCGTCAAAGCGTGCCTGCGTTGTCAGGTTTGATTAGTGCGCATTCGCACGTTGGCGTGATGAAATTGTCTGAATTTCACGGACGTGGTCCGTCGATTGCGTGCTCCGACGAACGAACCTGCCGTGGCACACGCATCACGCCGAATCTTCGTTCGACGCGCTCGCCGCCACCGACGCATAGCGGCCGCCGAAGAACAGCAGCGGCGCGTGCTCGTCGAGCGAGAACACCAGCACCTCGCCGACGAACAGCGTGTGGTCGCCGCACGGATGGCGGTCCACCACGCGCGCGGCGAAGCGCGCGGCCGCGTGCTCGAGCAACACGACGCCGGCAAGGCCGTCGACCGCCGCGAAGCGCGGTGCGCAAGGCGGCGCCAAGCGGCTTTGC
This sequence comes from Paraburkholderia atlantica, assembly GCF_009362785.1. Classification (GTDB taxonomy): domain Bacteria; phylum Pseudomonadota; class Gammaproteobacteria; order Burkholderiales; family Burkholderiaceae; genus Paraburkholderia; species Paraburkholderia atlantica. The sequence goes on along the minus strand of NZ_WHNQ01000006.1, from coordinate 34,173 downwards.
GCCTCGCCCGCGAAATGGCGGCTGTGCGACTCCTGCGCCTCCGACAGCACGCTGACGCCGAACAGGTCGGCATCCATCAGCCGTGCATGCATCCGCGCCCGATGCCCGACCGACACGAGGATCAGCGGCGGCTTCAGCGACCCCGACATGAACGCGTTGGCGGTCATCGCGTGAAGGCTGTCGCCGCTGCCGGTCGAGATCACCACCACGCCCGTTGCGAAGCGCCCGAGCGCGCGACGAAAGCGCCGCTCGTCGAATGACGGCGACCGCGCTTCATCGGCTGGCTTATCGGTTCGAGCTGCATGCACGCGCATCGGCGCTCCCCTGCTCGCGGCCGTACTGCTCGCCGAAGCGCACGATGTCGTCTCCGCCGAGATAGCCGCCCGAATGCACTTCGATGATTTCCAGCGGCGTCTTGCCGGGATTTTCGAGCCCATGCGTGACGCCGAGCGGAATGAAGGTCGACTGATTCTCCGACAGCGCGAAGCGCTCGGCGCCGCGCGTGACGAGCGCAGTACCGCGCACCACGACCCAGTGCTCGGCGCGATGCTGATGCCTTTGCAACGACAGGCATTCGCCCGGCTTCACGACGATGCGCTTCACCTGATAGCGCTCGCCCTGTTCGAGCGAATCGAAAAGGCCCCACGGCCGCGCCACCTTGCGATGCTCGTCGGCCGCGCCGAGCTGCTGCGTCTTCAGCTGTCCGACGATCTTCTTGCCCGCGTCGAGCGGCACCGTCACGCCGAGAAGGCGCGCGTCGGTGCCGATGCGCTCCATCACCGCATGGTCGACCGAATCGGACGGACACGCGGCGAACGCGGCGGGCGCGAGACACAGCGCGCCGGCATCGTCGATGCTCGCGCCCGCGAATGCGTCCTTGCAGGCCGCCGCGATCAGCGGACGGCACAAGCCGATCGCGTCGAGCCATACCGACGCGCGCACCACGAACATGCCACTGTTCCACCAGTACTCGCCCGACGCGAAGTAGCGCTCGGCCAGCTCGGAATCGGGCCTCTCGACGAAGCGCTCGATCGTCCGCGCGCCCCGGTTGCCCAGGGGCGCGTCGGTGCGGATATAGCTGTAGCCGGTCGCAGCGTGCTGCGGCAGCACCCCGAACGCGACGATCGCACCGCGCGAAGCATGCGCGAGCGCCTCGTTGAGCGCCGCGCCGAATGCAGCGTGATCCGCGATCAGAGGAGCGGCGGGCAGCGCGACCAGGATCGGATCGTCGCCGGCCACGGCCGACGCGCGCGCGGCGAGCGCGGCGACAGTCAGCGCCGGGGCGGTGTTGCGCGCCATCGGTTCGAGCAGCATGCGCGCAGGCTTGGGGGATTGCCGGACGCGCTCGAACGCCGACAGCCGCAGTTCCTCGCGGCAGACCACCAGTGGCGCGGCGGGCGGCGTGGCGCGGGCCGCGTCGTGCGCGGCCGAGTCGAATGCATCGTCGAGCCAACGCGCCGTCGCTTCGAGCAGCGACTGGTCGTTCATCAGACCGACCGGCTGCTTCGGGTTGCGTTCGCGCGACAGCGGCCACGCCCTCGTCCCGGAGTCGCCCACGAGAATCACCGGTTGCACGGTCAGTTCGTGAAGCGCGGCGGCGGCTCGAGTGTGCGGCGCGAGCGGACTACCTGGCTCTGCTATTCGGTTCATTTGCGATCCTCCCGAATCCAACTCCTGTTCACCGGCGGGCATGACGCCAGCAAGTGCCTCGTGGTCGCAATCGTTTCTGGTCGTACGCGCGCGCCCCCTCCTTCCGCGCGTCTCCCTATGCTTCTCCGAACGGACGCAACGCTCCCGCGCCGCGATGCTCATCGTGTTCGGGGTGCTGCCTGTGCAATTCGCCGTCGAGCGCCGCGCTGTCGGGCCGACGCAGCTTCGTGAAGCCGCCGCGATAGACGTTCTCGACGTAGGACATGATGTTTTCCTGCGCCACCGACGACAGGATCGCGTGATCGGTGTGTTTGCAGAAGGCCACGTGAATGCGCGTGAAGCGCGCGAGCCGCCTGCCGCGCACGCCGAAGTAGCGCTCGAGCTCCTCGACGCCTTCGTCGAGCACACCGAACACCAGGTGCGTGTCGACGCCCCGCGCATCGAGGTTGGCGAACAGATGCCGCTCGTCACGCGCGCCGAGTTCGAGGCCGCACAGCCGCTCGATCCGGTCGGCCAGCGTTTCGCCGGCCTTCGCGAGCTGGCGTACCACCAGCTCGCGCACGAGGCCCCAGCCGCCCGTCTCGCCCTTGAGCACGCGCAGCCATTTGCCCGGCTGCTTCATCGAGCGCATGTAGTTGCGCGTCGAACCGAACGCGGACACCGGGATCATCGGCTTGCCGTGTTCGTCGCAGACGTTATGCCATCTGAACTTCTGCACGTTGACGATCACCGCGCCCACCACCGCGGGTTCGCGCGTCGCCGCATGCAGGCCGGTGTAGGCGCCCGAGCAGATGCCGACCGGCATCGCTCCCGCGTGACCGCGAGCGACGAGCCAGCGCGACGCGCATGCGGCGTCAGCGGCGCTCGACTGCGAGTACAGCGCGTCGAGGCTCAGCGTGTCGCACGACGGCATGCTGTCGCCGACACCGCCGACGTCGATGCGCAGCGAAGCGATCCCCTGGCGGGCGAGCCGCCGCGCGAAATGGACGCCGAAACGTCCGTTGCCGATGCGCGACACCGCGCCGGTATTGAGCAGCAGCACCGCCGGGGCGTGCGCCGCCGCGGCGCCGTCGGGCCGGCAGTAGATACCGAACACCTTGCCGCCGTTCAGCCACACCGGCGTCTCGTGCAGCCTCGGCGCGACATAGTGGCCGCCCGCCGGCTCTTCGCCTCGCTCGGGCACGCGCGCCACCGCGTGGGTTGTTCGCGTGCTGCCCGCGAGGAGCCAGTTCTCGATGGTCTCGAACGCGGCGTGCGGCATTTCGCTTTCGAGCGGCTCCATCATGAAGCGGCTGTATTCGTCGAACGGGTGACGCTCGAGCTCGACGCCATGTTCCTTGTAATGCGCGGCGAGCGCACCGGTGCGCACCGGGTTCAGTGAATCGAGCAGCAGCACGCGCGCGGCCGGCCGGCTCGTCGCGCGATACAGATCCGCCGCGTGCAGGCTTTCCAGCGTGTCGCGATACATGCGGAAGCCGTACGCTTCGACGAACTCGTCGGTATCGGGCTCGACCACGCAATCCATCGCGGCCGGATCGTTCAGCCATTGCCGGTAATGCGCGCGCAATTCGCGCTGATAGGTCTTGCCCGACAGCACCGGCGACATCAGCACGAGACCGTGCACGTCACCGAGTTCCTGCGCGGCAAGCGCGGCCAGCATGCCGCCAAGACGCAGACCGCACAAGCTGACCCGCTCGACGCCGGTCGCCGAGCGCAGCTGCGCGACCGCCTGTTTGACGCTGTCGATCCACGCGCGCCACAGGCCGGCGTCGGTCGGATCGCCGGCCGAATCGCCGGTTGCCGGGTAGTCGAAGCGCAGCACCGGCATGCCGCGGGCGGCGAGGCGCTCGGCGAGCCGGCGCATGCCGCGATACGTGCACAGCGTGTCGTAGCCAAACGGGGAACACATCACAACGCCATCCGGGCCGTGGGCTGAATGCAACCAGCCGAAGTTGCCGTCGAAGACGATGGGTCTCACAGTCCGCTCCTTACGTTTTCTTCCTTTTGATGTGATTACAACAAAGGTGCTGTCGCCCATATGTGCGTCCCGCCACACTGGTTTGGGCTCCGAATCGAGCTGGGCTCGTGTGTCGATGAGCATGCTGTGCAGTGCAGCATGCCCCGCGCATGGACTGAAACGCGGCTGATCGCGTCGCTGATGCGCTGTATTGAATGCCGGCGGCTCCGTGCAGCGTGCCGCGAACATCAGGTGATGGAGAAGGTGCGGCCGCGCCCGGGCACGCGACGCCAAGGCTCGTGGCCAACCACCACGCTACGTATGACCTTTGCCATTTAACTCCCTCCCGATCGCGGCCATCTGTACGGCCACCCACACAGTCACGCGGCGCCTGGGGGCAAGATGCAAGACCTGCGACGGCGCCGACGCGCAAGTCATACGATAGGTTCGCCCGTCACCGGCCGGACAATGGACCATGGAACGAAGCATCGTCAGGAACATCTTCATCAACTTTGCCGGAGCCATCGCGCCGACCTTCGTTTCCCTCGTGACCGTGCCCGCCTACATCCATCTGCTGGGCGCCGAGCGTTATGGGGTGATCAATCTGGTGTGGACGCTGATCGGCTACTTCAGCGTCCTCGATCTGGGCACCAGTCTCGCGACGGAAAACCAGATCGCCAAGGCGCGCGCGGCCAACGACGATTCGATCGAACCGATCTTCTGGAGCGCGTGGTTCATGAATCTCGGCACCGGCATCATCGGCGGTGCGCTGATTTATGCGGGCACCATCGTCTACCTCACCTACGGCGGAAAAATCGAGCCGGCGTTCCAGCGTGAAGTGATGGCGAGTCTGCCGTGGATCGCGGTCGCGGTGCCGATCGCGAACGTCACGTGGGTCTTCGCGGGCGCGATTACCGGCGTCGAATGCTTCGCGAGCTACAACATCAACCAGATGCTCGGCACCGCGATGTTCCAGCTGCTGCCGATCGCGGCGATCTTCTGCTTTTCGCCGTCGCTGGCGTTCGTGATTCCGGCCGCGGTGATCGCGCGCTTCATCGCCGGCCTGATGCTCGGCGTGGCCGCCATTCGCGCGCTCGGCATTCGCCGGATGCGGATGCCGCAATGGCGGCTGATGATCGGACTGTTCCGCTACGGCCGCTGGCTGCTGATGTTTTCCGGCGCCAACATGATTGCCTCGACGCTCGACCGCGTGTTCGTCGGCGGACTGCTCGGCGCGCGCTTCGTCACCTACTACGCGACGCCGCAAAACCTGATCAATCGATTGAACCTGCTGCCGCTCGCGATGGTGCGCACGTTGTTTCCGCGTCTGTCGGCAGCGTCGCGCGAGGATGCGGATGCGCTCGCGCACCACGCGCTCGCGTTTCTCAATGGCGCTTTTACGCCGTGCGTGATCATCGCGCTGTTCGCCTTGAAGCCGTTCCTGCTGTTGTGGCTCGGACCGCAGCTCGCCGCCTCGGCGCCGGTCGCGAGCGTGCTGATCGTCGGCGTGTGGCTGAGCGGCCAGTCGAGCATCCTCGGCAGCCTGTTGCAGGCGCAGACCCATCCCGCCGCAGTAGCGAGCGTCAGCTGGCTTCAGTTGCCGTTCTTCACCGGCGCGTTGTGGTGCGGCATCCACTGGTTCGGCATCATGGGCGCGGCGGTCGTCGTCGTGTTGAAGGCGCTGTTCGATTACTCGGTATTGCTCGCATTCTCACGGCTGCATGCGTGGACGATCGTGCGCAACATGCTCGCGCATCTGACGTTTCTGCTCGTCGCGCTCGCGCTCGCGGACTCGATCAACGCGCTGCTGCTGGCGATCGTCGCTGCGCTCGCGTTGAGCGCAGCGAACTTCGGCATGTCGCTGCGCGGCTCGAGCGAGTTGCGCGCCGCGCTTTATCGGCTCTGGCTGCGTTTCGTGCCGTCCTCCGGTCGGGCACAGGGCTGAGCCCGGCATCACAACAGTTCGAACGTATTGACGAACGATGCGCCGTCGCGCTCGCGGCGCCGCTGCCCGAAGCGCGCCTGAGCGCCGCGCACCTGACGCGTGAGACCGATGAACGGGATACCGTGTTCGAGGTACGGCCCCTCCGTTTTGCGAAAGCCGAACTGCTCGTAAAACCCACGCAAACCGAGCGGCGCGCTTACGCGCGTGGCGCGGCCCGGCCAGCGTTCTGCGACCGCTTCGAGCACACGCTCGATCAGCATCTCGGCGGTGCCGTCGCCGCGCCGCAGCGGACTCGTCAACACCTTGTCGATCGTGACTTCCGGATCTTCCGAATCGCCGGGCTGCACCCGCGCATAGGCGAGCACCGGCATCGGCCGCGCCATGTCGTCGACCGCGAACACATGCAAGGCCTGCTCGTCGCGACCGTCCGCGTCGAGGCACACATGCGACTGCTCGACGACGAATACCGCACTGCGCGCACGCAGCACGACATACAACTCACGTGCAGATAGCTGATCGAACTCCAGCGTTTTCCAGTTCATCACGCCCCCGGCGGTCAAAATACTTGGCGAAACCGGCGATGCCTGCCGTGCGCGACAGCAGGCCGATCCATGACGGTCCCTCATCATCGACTACACGGTAGCCTGCGCGAAAGACGTGCTTCCGTGCGCCATCGCACTGACGCTCGGGGTTGCCGATTCTTAAATACGAGCCAATGAAGCGCAGTCTCACCACGTGCCCCCGGTATCGCAGATGGCTCCACACAGCCCCGCCTGCATCACCGCACTGCACCATCGCGCACACACTGCGGTCTTCGCACCGCACGAACCTACCTACGAAAATCAGGCGCCCACGATCATTCGATCCCGGCACCCATCGGCAGACCTTTGACCATAAGGGGGAGCACTGCATGAAAACTGCATTGAGACGCATCCTTTCAGAATCCGCACGCCTGGATGTCCCGGTGGAAAGCCTCGCCGACGACGCCGATCTCTATGCTGCCGGACTCTCATCGCTCGCGACCGTGCATCTGATGCTTGCCATGGAAGACGAATTCAACGTCGAAATTCCTGACCGTATGCTGACGCGCCGCCTGTTCTCGAGCATCGACTCGATGGCCGCCGCGATCACGGAGTTGCAGCAGGCCAAGGCGGCAGCATGAGTGCGCCGCTGCTGGATCAGGCGGCCGCGAACTCGACTACCGACGCACAGGCCGGCGCTGGCCAAGGCCCTGCCAGCGGGGCGCTGACCGCGCTCGACAGCGGCCCCGAATGGCGCGCTGCAGCGCATCGTTGCGCGGCGATCGCCGCGCAGTACGCGGACGCCGTCGATCGTGACGCGCGTTTTCCGGTCGAGGCGTTCGACGCGCTGAAGGCCGAGCGTTTGCTGTCGGCGATGGTGCCGACCGCTTTCGGTGGCGCGGGCCTGTCGCTTGCCGATATCGGCGCGATCTGCGAAACGCTCGCCCAGGGCTGCGCATCGACGGCGATGATCTATGCGATGCATCAGATCCAGGTCGCGTGCATCGACTCTCATCGCGGCACCTCGGCCTGGCAAGCGAGCCTGCTCGCACAATTGGCCGAGCAGCAATGGCTGCTCGCGTCGGCGACATCGGAAGAGGCGATCGGCGGCAACATGCGCACGAGCGCGTGCTCGGTCGAGCTCGATGGCGCGCGTTTTCGGATCGAAAAGCTCGCACCGACGATCTCGTACGGCGCGCACGCCGACGGCATCCTCGTGACCGCGCGGCGCACCGCCGAAGCGGCCGCGTCCGACCAGGTACTGATCGTCGCATTGCGCGCCGAAACGCGGCTCGAGCGACGCGGCGGCTGGGACGCGATGGGCATGCGCGGCACCTGCAGCGAGGGCTTCCGGCTCGTCGCGACGGGACTGGCCGAACAGATCCTCGCGACGCCGTTCGCCGACATTGCCGATCAGACCATGCTGCCCGTATCGCACACGTTGTGGGCGTCGGTGTGGACCGGCATCGCGATCGACGCGGTCAATCGCGCGAAAGCGTTCTTCCGCGCACAGGCGCGCGCGAAGCCCGGCACGATGCCGCCGGCGGGACTGCGGCTGGCCGAAGCGGTCGGGCTAATGCAGATGATGCAGGCGCGTCTGTCGGTCGCGCTGGAGGCTGCGCGCGCCGCGCATCAGGCGCGCGAAGGCGCAATCCAGGCGGACGCGCCGCTCGCGGCGATGCTCGGTTTCGCGTCGGACATGAACACGCTGAAGACCAGCATTTCGACCACCGCGCTGCAGGTCGTACAGGAAGTGCTGATGATCTGCGGCATGGCGGGCTACAAGAACGGCACGCCCTATAGCGTCGGGCGCCATCTGCGCGACCTGCACTCGGCGCCCTTGATGATCAATAACGACCGTATCGCGCAGAACACCGCGAGTCTGCTGCTCGCGCAACGTCCTGCCGCGCCGGGGAGACCCTGAATGAAGCTGACGACCGATACCGCCGCTGCCGCCACTGCTGCGGCGGCCAGCGCCGCCGACGTGGGGCCTTCGCTCACGCTGCGCGACGAGATGCTGGCCGCCGGCCTGCTGATCGATACCGGCGAAAACGGGCTGTATGGCCGCAGCCAGATTTTCGAGGACGTGATCGACCGATTGAACGTCGCGATCACGCATCTCGGCAAAGATCAGCGAGCCGAAGTACTGCGGTTTCCGCCCGCGATGCGCCGTACCGACTTCGAGGATAGCGAGTACCTGAAGAGCTTTCCGAATCTCGCGGGCACCATCCATTCGTTCTGCGGCGACGACATGGGCCACCACCGTCTGTTGCGCGCGCTCGACGATGCGATGGCCGACAGCAACGACGAGCGCGGCGACGCGTGGCTCGCGCAACAGAAACCGACGCGCGTCGTGCTGACGCCGGCCGCCTGCTATCCGATCTATCCGGTGCTGGCGCGACGCGGCCCCCTGCCCGCCGACGGCCGCACGGTCGACGTGCTGTCGTACTGCTTCCGCCACGAGCCATCGCTCGATCCGGGCCGGATGCAGATGTTCCGTCAACGCGAATACGTGCGTCTGGGTAGCCCCGAACAGGTGATGGCGTTCCGGCAGATGTGGATCGAGCGCGGCTCGTTGCTCGTGAAGCTGCTCGGCTTGCCCGTCGAAGTCGATCTCGCGAACGATCCGTTCTTCGGCCGCGGCGGCAAGATCGTCGCCGATAGCCAGCGCGCGCAGGCGCTGAAGTTCGAGTTGCTGATCGCGGTCGCCGATCCGCGCGGCAAGACGGCGTGCCTGTCGTTCAACTATCACATGGACCACTTCGGCGCGATCTGGAAGATCGCCTGCGAAGACGGCACGACCGCGCATACGGGTTGTGTCGGCTTCGGCATGGAGCGCATCACGCTCGCGCTGTTCCGTCATCATGGGCTCGAGGTCGACGCGTGGCCCGACGACGTGCGCGCGCTGCTGTGGGGCGATACCGCAACCCGCGTCGCGGATGCGCTGCAGGCTGCGCAACCTACGCAAACCGTGACCGTCGTCGGGGAGAGCGCATGAATCCCTCGCCGACCTCGGCGCTTGCCGGCTCGCTCGCCAACCCGTCGCTGCCGCGACGCGCAGGCGATCCACCGACGCATCAGCAGACCCATGCGGTGCCTCGTGCCGGCACGCAATTGCGCGAGCACGTAGCGCACGCGCTGCATCAGGGCGAACGCGTGTGGCAGGAGACCAACTGCTATGTCGATCTGTGGATCGAGCTGCTGCATGGCTTCGGGCTCGATCCGCGCGCGGCGCTCGCGTTCACCGTCACGCAGGATTTCGAAGGCGATCAGTTCACGTTCTTCAAGTTTCCGCTCGATGATCTCGAACGGCTGTACGGCACCCAGGTGCAGGAGCTCGCGATCTACGACTCGCTCGAAGAACGCGTGCTCGCGCAGACGCTGCGCGGCCACACCGTGCTCGTCGAAGTCGACGGCTACTACCTGCCCGATACGCGCGCAACTTCGTATCGCAGCGAGCATCCGAAGACCACGATCGGCATCGACTTCGTCGACACCGCCGCGCGCCGCCTCGGCTATTTCCACAACACCGGCTACCACCAGCTCGACGGCGACGACTACGACGGCGTGTTTCGCAAGCTGCCGCATTTCACCGGCCAGCCCGATCTGCTGTTTCCGTACGTCGAGTTCGCCAAGCAGGCGCGGCCTGCGCTCGAAGGCACCGCGCTAGCGGAGGCGTCGGCGGAACTGCTGTGCGCGCATCTGGAGCGGCGTCCGTTGAGCAATCCGATTTCGCAATGGCGTGCCGCGTTTCCCGCGCATCTCGACACGCTGTTCGAGCGCGACGAGGCCTACTTCCATCTGTACTCGTTCAATCTGATGCGGCAGCTCGGTGCGAACTTCGAGTTTCTGTCGAAGTATCTGCAGTGGCTGTCCGCGCAAGGCTTCGAGATGCCGCCGACGATACCGGCCGCCGCGCAGCGCATCGCGTCGGAGTCGATGGTGATGCAGTTCCGGCTCATTCGCGCGCTCGCGCGCGGTCGTCGCGATAGCTGCGAAGACTGCTTCGACGTGCTTGAAAGCGCTTATGAACAAACGCTGCCGCCGCTAGCCGCTCTGGTGCGCTAATGCGTTGATGCGTTGATGCGCGCGCTTCGTGCCGCGCGGTTTTTCCGGGAATTGACCGTGGATGTATCGACACTCGATCCGGCGGCTGACGAGGGCGGCGCCGGCCGTCCGCGCGCGGCCGACGCGAGCGCGCAAGCGCACGACGCAAGCACTGCCCTCGCCTCGCCCTCGCTATGGCCGCAACGGCTCGATACCGGCTGGGCCTGTCTGAGCACCCCACCCAACGCCTATGCGTCACCGCTCGAGCTGCCCGCGCAAGGCTGGCTCGCCGCGCCCGTACCCGGCACCGTCGCGAGCGCACGGCGCGCCGCCGGGCTGCTCGATGTCGATCACCCGCCACCGCTCGCGTTCGACGATCACTGGTATCGCCTCACGCTGATCGGCACCGGTCGGCGCCGCTTGCGATTTCATGGACTCGCGACGCTCGCGCAAGTGTGGCTCGACGATGTGAAGCGGCTCGATTGCGCATCGATGTTCATCACCCATGATCTCGATATCGAACTGAATGGCCGTGCGACGCTCGTGCTGTGCTTTCGCTCGCTGACGCCGGCATTGGCGGCCAAACGCTCGCGTGCACGCTGGCGCCCTCGGCTCGTGTCGCCGCCGACGCTTCGCAACGTGCGCACCACGCTGCTCGGCCATATGCCCGGCTGGTGTCCGTCGATTCAGGCGGTCGGTCCGTGGCGTCCGATCGAGATGCTCGGCGACGCGCCGCACGCATTCGACACGATTGATCTGACCAGCCGGCTCGAGCACGACGATGGGGTTGTTTCGTTGACGTTACGTTTCGTACACCCCCACGACGTCGCCACCTGCCGCGCGACACTTGCGTGCGGCAACCATGTTTCGTGTTTGCAATGGCACGATGCATATACACTCACCGGCGACGTGCGCGTGCCCCACGCGAAACGCTGGTGGCCGCATACGCATGGAGAGCCCAGTTTATATCCTCTGACGTTGCAGCTCGCCGACGTCAACGTGATCTGTCAGCCTCTGGGCTCGATCGGCTTTCGCCGTATCGAAGTGGACCGCGGCGCCGATGCCGCGGGCTTTACCTTGCGCGTGAACGACGTGCCCGTGTTCTGTCGCGGCGCGTGCTGGACCAGCGCCGATCTCGTCACGCTGGCAGGCACCGAAACGCAATTGCGCCATACGTTCGAGCTCGCGCGCGCCGCCGGCATGAACATGCTGCGCGTCGGCGGCACGATGCTCTATGAATCAAATCTGTTTTATGAACTCGCCGATGAGTACGGCCTGCTGATCTGGCAGGACTTCGCACTGGCCAATTTCGACTACCCGAACGATGCCGCATTCAGCGCACTGATCGAGCGCGAAGCAAGCCAGTTCCTGACCCGCACGCGTCGCTTCGCGTCGCTCGCGGTGCTGTGCGGCGGCAGCGAGGTCGACCAGCAGGCGGCGATGTTCGGACTGCCTGCGGCGCGGCGCGAGCAGCCGTTGTTTACCGAGCTGCTGCCCGCGCTCGTCGCACGCGAACGCGAGGACGTGCCCTATGTCAGCAATTCGCCCTCGGGCGGCGCGTGGCCGTTTTCGACTAGCGAGGGCGTCACGCACTACTACGGCGTTGGCGCGTATCAGCGTCCGCTCGCCGACGTGCGCCGCGCGCAGGTGCGCTTCGCCGCCGAATGCCTGGCATTCGCCAACGTCCCCGACGACGCGACGCTGCACGACGCACTCGGCACGGTCCACGCGCACGATCCGCGCTGGAAGGCCGCCGTGCCGCGTGATGCTGGCGCGGGCTGGGATTTCGACGACGTGCGCGATCATTATCTGCAGGCGCTTTACGGCGTCGAGCCGGCACGCTTGCGCTATGAAGACACGGCGCGTTATCTGGATCTGTCGCGCGCGGTGGTTGCCGAACTGATCGGCGACGTGTTCGCCGAGTGGCGGCGCGCGGGGTCACCGTGCGGCGGCGGCCTCGTGTGGCAGTTGCAGGATCTGCGCGCGGGCGCGGGCTGGGGCATGATCGACGCGACGGGACGGCCCAAAAGCGCGCTGCACGGCTTCGCGCAGACGTTGCAGCCGTTGCAGGTCACGCTGACCGACGAAGGCCTGAACGGCCTCGATATCCATCTGATCAACGAGCGCGCGCAAACGTTTAGCGGCGAACTCGAACTGGTCTGTCTTCGCGACGGCAGCGTGAAAGTCACGTCCGCGCGCCGCGCGCTGGCGCTTGCCCCGCGTAGCCTGCAACGCATCAGCGCGGCCGCGCTGCTCGGCCAGTTCTTCGATCTCACGCATGCCTACCGCTTCGGCCCACGCGCGCACGATGTCACGATTGCAACGCTATACGATGCCGCGAGCGGTGAGATCGTGTCCGAGGCGTTTCATCTGCCCGAGCGTAGCGTGCACGCGCGTGATGAGCTCGGTATGACGGTCCAGGTCGAACGTCGTGGCGACGGCAACGGCTGGCAGCTGGCGATCGAAACGAAGCGCTTTGCGCGCTTCGTTCATATCATTGACCCGCACTATCGTGCGGCGCGCGACTGGTTCCATCTCGCGCCGAACCGGCGCTGTATCGTGCCGCTGCATGCGTTCGAACCGCTGCTGCCGACCGCGTTCGCCGCGTCGCCGCAAGAAGTCGTTGCACCTGCATCAAACGCGGCCTTTAAAGTGGATGAAACAAGCGCGGCACCTCAGGGGGAAGTCCGCGCGATCAATGCGCTTTCCGCCATCTTCTACGGCTAGTGGTCATTCCGAACTAGTCGCGCGCCCGCGAGGCGCACCAAAGCCCGCTTCGCACCTCTCGAACTGTCTGCTCCGCGCACTCACTGTTGGCTCGAACGCGACTGTTAGCAGGTCTGAAAGGCCTTGGGTGCGGCAGCGTACGCACTCCATTTAACACTTCTGAATCATTTCCGGCACTTTAGGAGGAGCGCTTCAAAACGTGCATGCGGCGCCAGGTTCAAATCTGAGACAGCTTCGACAGCCCTCCTGTTTTTGGCCGTGAAGCCTTTGATATCAAGGGATTCCCGGAAACCCAAAGCTTTCATCCGATGCATTCCCCATCCTGAGGGGGTGTGCAGAACTGAAACAAAAAGCCGCTTTTCCTCTCCGGCTACCCTCCGGGTTTGTTCGCTGCGCCGCATCAGCACGCGCTTTCTCTAACGTTGGCACGGTCCTCGCTATTACCTTCACGCAACAGAGTGCCACCGCACACGAGCGCAACAACAGACGCGGTGGCAGACAGGCCTAAAACGGGGCCGATGCTGTTCATCCTAGCTGCTCGCCGGGCAGCCCTGTCCCGAGGATGCGGGCATCGGATCAAATAAACGGAGAGAGGCGCGCGAGGCGCGACTTTCATGCGAGGACCGATCATGTTGACACTTCAATCCGATTTGCACGGTAACCATCTGCTGGGCGCATTGCCGTCGCACGAATGGCAAGCGCTGGCCCCGCACCTCGAACTGGTTCATCTGCGCACCGAGCAACTGCTGTGCGACTCGGGTCAACGGATCCATCACGTGTACTTCCCCACCACGGCGATCATCTCGATGCTCTCGACGATGGAAGACGGCAGCTCCGTCGAGATCGCCGCGGTCGGCCGCGAAGGCATGACGGGCGTGCCGGTCCTGACGGGCGGCGAAACCATGCCCAACCGCGTGCAGGTGCAATGCGCGGGCTTCGCCTACCGGATGAGCGCGCAGGCGCTCAAGCAGCAGTTCGCGCGGTCCGACTTTCTGCGCCGCCTGATGCTGCTGTATATGCACGCCCTGCTGACCCAGGTTGCGCAGACCGCCGCATGCAATCGCCATCACGCGCTCAACAAGCAACTATGCCGCTGGCTGCTGATCGAAGTGGATCGCGTCGCGTCGAACGATTTGACCGTCACGCAGCAGCTGATCGCCGACATGCTCGGCGTGCGTCGCGAAGGCATCACCGAAGCGGCCGGCAAGCTGCACGACGAAGGCCTGATTCATCATAGCCGCGGTCATATCAAGGTGCTCGACCGCAAGGGCCTCGAAGCCCGCGCGTGCGAATGCTACGGCCTCGTGAAACGCGAATTCGATCGTCTGCTACCGCGCCTGCGCCAGGCGGAGACCGTCGAATAAGCGGCACGCCGCTCGATGACCGGGGTCGATTTGCCTATGTTCAGGGCTATTTCTCGATGTCTCGACGTACTCTTCGTCATTGCAGGCGGTCTGCTAGCCCACTCGATGCGCTTTCCCGCGCCAATCCCGTTTGGCGATACCCAGCGCCTTCTGATTGCGTTCAACTGTGTGCTGGTTCTGCTGCTGTTTCCGGGCTTCGGCGCCTATGAGACGTGGCGCGGCAAGGCGCTCGCGCCAGTGCTCGCGAGAATCGCCGCCGCGTGGGTCGTGGTGGTCGCGACCTCGCTCGTGCTCGCGTTCACGCTGCATCGGACGGATGCGGTGTCGCGCCTTTGGTTCGGATATTCGACGCTGATCTCCGGCGCGCTGATCATCGCGACCCGCTGCATCATGCAGCTGGTGCTGCGCTTCGTGCGCCGCCGCGGCATGAATGCGCGCACCGTCGCGATCGTCGGCGCACCGGGCTTTGCGCGCACGCTGCTCGCGCATCTCGAGCATGCGCCGCAAGCGGGCTTCAAACCAGTGTGCGTGTTCGACACCAGCGTGGAAGGCCCCGGCGCGTATGGCGCCCGTCTGGCGCGCCTACCCGTGCTGACCGATCTGAAAGCGTTCGCGACGAAGGTGCGCGACGAACGCGTCAACGAAGTGTGGCTCGCGTTGCCTCTTTCCGAGGAACACACGATCTACCGCTTCACGCGCACCTTCAGACACGACTTCGTCAATCTGCGCTTCATCCCCGACGTACGCAGTCTGTCGCTGTTCAATCATGCGATCGTCGATGTCGTCGGGTTGCCGACGCTGAATCTGAGCGCGACGCCGTTCTCGCCGCCGCAGATGTGGCCCAAGCTGATGTTCGATCGCCTGTTCGCCGCGCTCGCGCTGTTCGCGCTCGCGCCGCTGTTCGTCGTGCTCGCGGTCGGCATCAAGCTCACTTCGCCGGGACCCGTGTTTTTCCGGCAGATCCGCAAGGGCGTCGATGGTCAGCCGTTCCGCATCTACAAGTTCCGCTCGATGACCGTGCACAAGGAACAGGCCGGTCAGATCACCCAGGCGACCCGCAACGACTCGCGCGTGACGAAGCTCGGCAGTTTCATGCGCCGCACGAGTCTCGACGAGCTGCCGCAGTTTCTGAACGTGCTGCTCGGTCAGATGTCGGTGGTGGGTCCGCGTCCGCATGCGATCGAACACGATGATCTGTACAAGGATCAGGTGTACGGCTACATGCACCGTTACCGCATCAAGCCCGGCATCACCGGCTGGGCCCAGGTCAACGGCTATCGCGGCGCGACTACCAAGGTCGAGAAGATGGAAGCGCGCGTCAAATTCGATCTCTTCTATATCCAGAACTGGTCGTTCTGGTTCGACGTGAAGATCGTCTTCATCACGATTTTCAAGGGCTTTGTCGGCCGCAACGCGTTCTGATCACGCCATCGATGCAATCGCATCCGACGGTGCCGGTCATCGTGCCGGCGCTGCGGTGCGCCGCAAGTAGCAAATAGCAAATAGCAAATAGCAAATAGAAACGCCAACTCCGGCGGCCCGATCGACAGCCGCCATCGTTGACGCAAGACAACGAGCCGCGACGGACCCCGTCCTGGACGGGGTCCGTCGCGCGATCCCGCCGTTACAGGAACTGGCTCACGTCGGTCTGAAACCGCACCGCGAGCGCCTTGGCGACTTTCTTGCTGATCGCGCGGCGCCCCGCGAGAATATCGCTGACCACGGTCGGCGACGCGATGCCGGCCAGATCCTTCTGCTTCAGACCATGCGTGGTCAGCAAATGGCGCAGGACCTCGCGCGGCTCCGCTTTTGGAATCGTCAGATTGCGCGCTTGCCAGTGACCGACCAGCTCCTTCACGATCGCATGCAGATCGGCGAGTGGATCGTTGTCGTCGCCACTTAGATGATCGGACAGCGAGTTTGCGATGCGCACCATCTGGTGATAATCCTCTTCGGTGCGAATCGGCGTGATCGGCAACTGGCTCTTCAGCGCAGCCCAGGTTGCGGCAATGTCGGGAAAGGGTCCCGGAAGGCGATCGGCATTCATGAGTTTAAATTCGTCCTCGTCCAAAAGCCGTCGGCGCGTTAATCGGTG
The DNA here is from genome assembly GCF_009362785.1 of Paraburkholderia atlantica. Taxonomy (GTDB): domain Bacteria; phylum Pseudomonadota; class Gammaproteobacteria; order Burkholderiales; family Burkholderiaceae; genus Paraburkholderia; species Paraburkholderia atlantica. The sequence continues at coordinate 17,867 of NZ_WHNQ01000006.1, read as the reverse complement.
ACGCGCGAATGACGACTGCCTGTTGTAGTGAATCGCCGTGGCACGCCGAATTGCCAGCACGGCGAAACTTCGCAGTGAGGTCATTCAGCGGTCACGATAGCGAACGTCTGCTTCAGGTCGTTATGGCCACGCGAGGCATGCCGCGCCAGCGAATATCTCGCCCGTAGCGCGTGGCGCGCACCCCGATGTCGTTTTTTGAAGTCCAGTCCTGCCTGCTTGACAATGGCCCGCCGCGGCTCGCCTTGCACGCGCAGTGCGTTTCGCGCGAGACGCGATATGCACTGCCGACACAAAGCGCGAAGCGGACGCGCCCACACCAATAGCCGCCCGGACGCGTTGGTCAGAACGGCTCGTTACTGCCTGTTGCGAAATCACTGCATGACGACGAAAACCTTTTTCTCTCCTATCGAAAACTCCACGAGGCGAGAACAGCGAAAGACCCTCACCTCATTGCCTCCACCTGCTTTTCGGCGCCGTGTCGCTGGCGATGCCCAGTTCCCGGGCCGCTAGATCGGGCTCTGCCCACGTCACGTGCTCTCCCAGCTCCGTCGCCGGTAGACCCTGAGCGACGGCCGCAATTGTGCGCGTGACCTCCGCCATGAACGCCCGCCGGAACACCTGCGCCGAAAACCGTTCGGCATTCGCGCGACAGGCCGCTGGCGTGATGTATGAGCTCAGGCGCTCGAAGCGGTCGATCGCGTCGAGCACCGACACCGCCGTCTGACGCGCGAAGAAAACGCCGGTCGGATGCGGGTCGCCGACCGGCACCACCGTTTCGAGTGCCCCGCCCTTGGCGAACGCGATGACCGGCGTGCCGCAGGCCTGCGCTTCGAGCGGCACGATGCCGAAGTCTTCCTCGGCGGCGAACACGAAGGCGCGCGCGCGCGCCAGATAATCCTTCAGTACGCCGGATGGCTGATAACCGAGGACCGTCACGTTCGGGCCGGCTTTCGCGCGAATCGACGCCATCTGCGGCCCGTCGCCGATCACGATCAGCTTGCGCTGCGGCGTGGCGTTGAACGTCTCGACGATCAGATCGATGCGTTGGTGCGGTACCATCCGCGACACGGTCAGATAGAAATCGTCTTTCTCGGCGCACAGTTCGAATTCGTTCACATCGACGGGCGGCGGAATCACCGCGGCATCGCGCCGATAGGTTTTCAGCATGCGCCGCGCGACCGACTGCGAATTCGCGATCAGACGGTCGACGCCATTCGTCGACTGCGCGTCCCAGCCGCGCAGATAATGCAGCAAGACCCGCGCGGCCCACGACTTCGGCCCGCGCAACAGATTCGCTTCGCGCAGATACTGATGCTGCAGATCCCACGCGTACCGCATCAGCGAATGCACGTAACTGATGTGCGTCTGATGTGGGCCGACCAGTGCGCCCTTCGCGACCGCGCAAGAACTGCTTATGATCAGGTCATAGCTCGACAGATCGAAGCGTTCGACGGCAAGCGGCATCAACGGCAAATAGGCGCGATACCGGGTGCGCGCAAACGGCAGGCGTTGAATGAACGATGTGGTGACCGGCTTACCGGCAAGCGGCGTGCGATCTTCGAGAAAATCGACGACGCTGAAAACATCGGCGTCGGGAAAGCACTCGATGATCTGCTCGAGCACTTTCTCGGCGCCGCCGGGAGCGACCAGCCAATCGTGCACGATCGCCACTTTCATATTCCGTCCTATCTGTCACGAAACGCCACCTGGCCTCAGAGAAGAGTGTATGTGCCACGTTCCTGACTGTGCGTGCGCGTGCACACATTCGACATGCGACAGTACGCGAGTAATTCGCAGAGTCCGTTCGCGTCTGCAAAGTCACGGCTTTATTGCTGAGCTTTCGTCTGTGCACCACGGCTGACGTTTTCGTTCCGACGTCTTGTCGATAGTCCGGCCCCCGCGCGTTGCGATCGCAGCGCTGCGCGAGCGAAGAGCGCGCGACGTGGCGGGCATCGGGCGCGGCTAGTATCGTCGGTGAATTGTCTGAGCACGTGGCCAGGCATTTTCCGCCAGGTACGCGTGCGAATGCGGCCGCGGCGAGCGGTGAAACCGGATCGTGCGGCACGAGCGCAATAAAAAACGCGTGTGAACCGTTGGAACGGCTCACACGCGTCAGAGCGAACGGAAACGCAGTCGCTTAATTCTGGCCGTACGTGATCGTTTGCACGCCGGTGTCGGTGCCGAGCAGGCACAGATTTGCGCCGCGGCCCGCGAACAGGCCGACCGTGACGACGCCGGGCCATGCATTGATATGCGCCTCGAGCGTGCGCGGGTCGCTGATGCTCAAGCCCTTCACGTCGATGATCTCATTGCCGTTGTCGGTGATGAACGGCACGCCCTCTTTCGTCACGCGCACGACGGGCACGCCGCCGAGCGCCGTCACGCGGCGGCCGATCGCGGTGCGCGCCATCGGCACCACTTCGATCGGCAGCGGGAACTTGCCGAGCGTCTCGACGACCTTGCTCGCATCCGCGATGCAGACGAATACTTCCGACACCGACGCGACGATCTTCTCGCGCGTGAGCGCGCCGCCGCCGCCCTTGATCATCGCGCCGCTGCGATCGATTTCGTCGGCGCCGTCGACGTACACCGGCAGCGAGTCGATCTCGTTCAGATCGAGCACCTTGAAGCCGTGCGCTTGCAGACGCGCGGTGGTGGCGAGCGAACTCGACACCGCGCCGCGATAGCGGGATTTGGTGGCGGCCAGCGCGTCGATGAAACAATTCGCGGTGGAGCCCGTGCCGACGCCGATCACCGAGCCTTGCGGCACGTTGGCGTTCACATAATCGGCGGCGGCCTGGCCGACCAGTTGCTTGAGTTCGTCTTGAGTCATGGGAGAGGCGGGAGAAGCGTGAAAAACCGATAGTTTACCGGAGTGGCGGGGGGAGGGTTCGGTTTGGGCGCGCTTTGTGCCGCGGAGTGCGCTCGATTGCCGGACACCTTTGGACACATTGAGTCGCAAGAATCATCCATCGCCCCTATCAAACCTCTGTGGTGCTTGCTGGTTTTTAGGCCCGCAAGACCACAGAGGATTCTGGAATGTCGCAGGAATACGATGGAGATGGCATGCGCGTGGTGCTCAGTGCGCCGCAGCTGGCCGCCATATTGACGCGCGGATCGATCAGCCAGACGGAGATGCTGAGTAACCGGCTCTGGGGCGGCCTACAGGTCGCCGCAGGGGTAGCGGAGATGGTCGGAGCGGCAGCGCTATGCGTGCTGCCTGAACCGACGATGGCAAGTAAGGCCGGCTGCGTGGTGTTCGGCGTGTCGCTCGACATCGCCGTTCCGTTCGGACTCATCGGCTCGATCAAAGCCGCGCGTGTCGCGCGGATTACGATGGGGCGGATTAGTCTGGATGCGCATGAGGCCACAGCCGGTAGCCGGATCGGCGGGCATACCAAACTGAAGCATGTGGGGAGGACTGAGGCACAGTTGCGGGAGAGACTGCGATTGGAATCCGAGAGAAGAGTAGTATCGTCGTTTCGGGACTTGGCGGCGGCGGAATGGGCTATCTCCAAGGTGATGGAGTCCAACACGCCGAAGATCAGGAATTGGGCTCGGTCGAATCCGAGGCGAGATCTCGTTCTGTATCAGGATGTCGGAAGGAATGTGGGCTATGGCGTCATTCGAGCGACAGGAGAACTCAAGCAAATGAGTACGGTTCAGGTCGTCTTTAGATTTGAAGAGTAGAACGGAATGCCCTATTACATTTTTACATCGTACCTGGTGAAATGATCGACGAAAGCGCATACCCTGAGTTCCACGTGCTGTTCGGCGCGTATCTCAATCAGGATTCAGAATACTGGGGCGAAACCGTGGACGAAATAGTCTCGTGTTTCAAGAGAGATAGCTCCCCAGAAGAAATCCAGGCTGCGCTGACCGAAATAGATAAATTCAAAAAAGAAACAGGCGAGAATCTCGATGAAATATTTTCAGAAACGTACGGTTTCAATTTCGATCCCATCTTATGGGGATACACAACGGAGTCCTTTTTTGAGGAACTAAAGCGTCTTCTGCGCGAATAGCCTCATCCTCCACACCCAAAACAAAGCGCCCGAAACCACCACCGCGTTCCGGGCGCCAAGAATCATCCAACAACGAGTCCAACGACAGAAAACTACTTCTTCACCGCCCTCTGCCGCACCGCCTCGAACAGGCACACCCCGCTAGCCACGGACACATTCAAACTTTCCACCGTCCCCGCCATCGGAATGTTCATCACGACATCGCAGGTTTCGCGCGTCAGACGCCGCATGCCCTCGCCTTCCGCGCCCATCACGAGCGCCACCGGCCCGTCGAGTTCCGTTTCGTAGACGCTCTTCTGCGCGTCGCCGGCCGTGCCGACCACCCACACGCCCGCGTCCTTCAGTTCGCGCAGCGCGCGCGCCAGATTCGTGACCGTGATATACGGCACCGTGTCGGCCGCGCCGCTTGCGACCTTCGCGGCAGTCGCGTTCAGTCCCACCGCGCGATCGCGCGGCGCGATCACCGCGTGCGCGCCGGCCGCGTCGGCGACGCGCAGGCAGGCGCCGAGATTGTGCGGATCGGTCACGCCGTCGAGCACGAGGATCAGTGGCGAACCGCTGATGCCGTCGAGCAGTTCGGCGAGGTTCTGCGCGAGCGGCAGATCGCCCGCGCGCGCGACCACGCCCTGATGGCGCTCGGTGCGCGCGAGGCCCCACAGACGCGTTTCGTCGGCGGCGATCAGACGCACGCCCGCGTCCTTCGCGGCCTGCAGGAATTCGGTCATACGACGGTCCTTACGCGTCGCGTCGTAGTAGACATCCTCGACCGTCGACGCATCGTGCCGGATACGCGCGGTCACTGCGTGGAAACCGTATAAAACCTTATGACGTGCCATGACTGAACAACCTTTGATTGGGCGCGCATTCAACGCGCGCCGCTGTGATGAAGATGAAACCAAAAGGCAGACCGCGCGCAACCGGCACGCGTTCACGTGCCCGCTGCGCGCGGTCCCGGCGCGGTGAAAGCCTCAGCGCTTCTTGCGTGCCTGCTTCGACGCCGCCTTGCTCGCGACGCCATGCTTCCTCGCCGCGCCACGCGCGGCGCGCGCTTCCTTGACCGCCACGCTCTGCGCGGGCGCGGCTTTCTTGCGCCGCGGACCCTGCACCGAGGCACCGCCTTCGACTGACGACAACGCGCGCACGCGCGGGCCAGCGCCTTCACCCTTGTCCGCGGCGATGCCGCGTGGCGCCGGCGGCTTGATCGGCGTATCGCGCACGAGACGGAAGTCGATCTTGCGCGCGTCGAGATCGACGCGGCTCACCTGCACGCGCACACGATCCGACAGCCGGTAGCGAATGCCAGTGCGCTCGCCGCGCAGCTCGTTCCTGATCTCGTCGTACTGGAAGTAGTCCGAGCCGAGTTCGGTCACATGCACGAGACCTTCGATGAACAGCGAATCGAGCTGCACGAAGATGCCAAACGACGTGACGCCGTTGACCATGCCGCCATACTCTTCGCCGAGCTTGTCGCGCATGAAATAGCACTTGAGCCACGCTTCGACGTCGCGCGATGCTTCGTCCGCGCGGCGCTCGTTGGCCGAGCAGTGCAGCCCGAGCTCTTCCCAGATCGCCACGTTGTTCGTGCGAGCGCGGGCACCGCGCTTTTCCTCGTCGGCCTGCTGCATTGCGCGGGCGCGCGGCGACAGCGCGGTATTGAGCTCGACGCCGTGCGGCGGCTGCGGCTGATACTTGCGGCCTTGCAGGATCGCGTAGATCGCGCGGTGCGTGAGCAGGTCCGGATAGCGACGAATCGGGCTCGTGAAGTGAGCGTAGGCCTCGTAGGCGAGACCGAAGTGGCCGATGTTGTCGGGGCTGTAGACCGCCTGCTGCATCGAGCGCAGCAGCATCGTCTGCAGCATCGAGGCGTCGGGCCGGTCGCGGATCTGCGCCATCAGTGCGGCGTAGTCGCTCGCGTGCGGCGTGTCGCCGCCGCCGAGCGTCAGGCCCATGCCGCGCAGGAACGTGCGCAGGTTCTCGAGCTTTTCCGCGCTCGGGCCCGCATGCACGCGGAACAGGCCCGGGTGTTTGTTGCGCTTCAGGAAATCCGCCGCGCACACGTTCGCGGCCAGCATGCATTCCTCGATCAGCTTGTGCGCGTCGTTGCGCGTGCGCGGCACGATCTGCTCGATCTTGCCCTGCGCGTTGCAGACGATGTACGTCTCCGTCGTATCGAAGTCGATCGCGCCGCGCTTCTGGCGCGCCGCGAACAGCGCCTTGTAGACGCTATACAGATTCTGCAGTTGCGGCAGCAATGCCGCACGGCGGGTCGCCTCGGGGCCCTTGGTGTTTGTCAGCACCGCGGCGACTTCGGTGTACGTGAGCCGCGCGGCCGAATGCATGACGCCCGGATAGAACTGATACGCCTTCACGTCGCCACGCGCGGTGACGATCATGTCGCACACGAGCACGCAGCGGTCGACTTGCGGATTCAGCGAGCACAGTCCGTTCGACAGCTTCTCCGGCAGCATCGGGATCACGCGGCGCGGGAAATACACCGACGTGCTGCGCTCGATCGCGTCGGTGTCGAGCCCGCTTTGCGGCAGCACGTAATGCGACACGTCCGCGATCGCGACGATCAGGCGGAAGCCGTCGCCGCGGCCCACCTTGACCGGCTCGCAATAGACGGCGTCGTCGAAGTCGCGCGCGTCCTCGCCGTCGATCGTGACGAGCGGCACGTCGCGCAGGTCGACGCGATGGCGGATGTCGGCCGGGCGCACTTCGTCGGGCAGCTTGGCCGCTTCGCCGAGCGCGGCCTCGCTGAATTCGTGCGGCACGCCGTACTTGCGCACCGCGATTTCGATTTCCATGCCGGGGTCGTCGATATCGCCGAGCACTTCGACCACGCGGCCGAGCGGCTGCGAATGACGGCTCGGGAAATCGGTCAGCTCGACCACCACGACCTGGCCGACCTTCGCCTTGCGGGTGTTCTGCGTGATCAGGATGTCGTGGCCGATGCGCTTGTCTTCGGGCGCGACGATCAGCGCGCCGTTCTCGTTGAGCAGACGCCCGATCACGCGCTTGTTCGCGCGGTCCGTGACCTCGACGATGTGCCCTTCGGGCCGCCCACGCCGGTCATAGCCGACGATGCGCGCGAGCACGCGGTCGTTGTGCATGACCTTCTGCATCTCGCCGTTGGGCAGGAACAGGTCGTCCTGGCCGTCGTCGCGAATCAGGAAACCGTAGCCGTCGCGATGGCCCTGCACGCGGCCCGCGACGAAGTTCGACGGATGAGTCAGTTGATAGAGATTGCGCTGATCGAGCCGGATCTGGCCGTCGCGCTCCATCGCGCCGAGACGCTTGAAAAATCCTTCGCGCTCCTGGCGCTTGATCGACAGGGCTTCGGCGATGTCGTTCGCGGCAAGCGGCGTTTCACTCGTGCGCAGCACGCCGAGGATTTCTTCGCGGCTTGGAATCGGATACGGAAATTTGCTCAAGGGCTTGTCGATGATTTTTTCTCGTTGCATGGACGTCGGTCGGCGATGTGGTCCGGCCTGGAAGGCGTTTGCTTAATGCGCGCAGTTGCGCTCGGCTGCATCTGTAAGGCGGCTGCGCTGCCTCGGTCATTACACCTGCTGCTTGCTGCTCTTCTGCTCGACTGCTCTACTGCGATTAGCACAGGAAACTGCCTGGGTTCGGCTCGTTCAACGCGAGGCCGACGCGCGTCTGGCTGATCGCATGTCGACACTCGCGTCGCGACACCGGATGTGCATCGTGCCAACGAACTACTGCGAGGCATTCTAACACCCGTGTCGGGCGCCACGCGGGCCTGCGCCGGTGGTTCGGACGCGTCGTGCGCCGGCTCGCCGCGAGGTTCAAACGCGTTCGGCGAATCGCTTGACAGGTCGGAATCGGTCGCTATAATGGCGGTCTTTGCAGTTCATCACCTGCCCAGGTGGCGAAATTGGTAGACGCACTAGGTTCAGGTCCTAGCGGTGGCAACACTGTGGAGGTTCGAGTCCTCTCTTGGGCACCAGATTCGAAAGTAGAGCCGCCTTCTGGCGGCTCTCTTTTTTGTGTAAGGCCTGGCAATCGAAATCGCTGTTCCTATTTCGATTGCCGGATCAGCAGGACGGTGGTTCGGTAGCGGTTGTATCACTTCGCTGCGCGTTCAACCGGGCGGATGAGATAAGCAAGTTTGTTTGAAGCAGAGATTGACAAACTTAATCATCTTGCTAAAATAGCGGTCTAGCTTGAAGACGTGCCCAGGTGGCGGAATTGGTAGACGCACTAGGTTCAGGTCCTAGCGGTGGCAACACCGTGGAGGTTCGAGTCCTCTCCTGGGCACCATTAGTTTTTCCGGCGTAAGCCGGTGTAGTCCGAGAAACCCCGTAAGATCAAGGTCTTACGGGGTTTTTTGTTTCCGCTGGCAACCGCCATATACCGGCGGCATCAGTGATTTTTGCGTATACTCTTGCGTATACACGGAATCGAGGTGCCGAGCGATGCCCAAACGCGCCGAACCGAAGTCCGAAGTCGTATTCCGCGTCGCCAAACCGCGCGAGCGCCCTTACCTGCTCTCAGACGGGAACGGGCTTGCCTTACGCATCTGGCCGGACGGAAGCAAAACGTGGCTGCTCCGCTATCGCCGCCCGAGTACTGGCAAAGAAAACTTTCTCAGTCTTGGTCCATATCCCGAAGTTGCACTCGTCGAGGCGCGCAAGTCCGCTGCGATCACGCGTAGTCTCGTGCGTGATGGTACTGATCCGGTCGAGCACCGCAGAGCCGAAGCCGCTGCACGCAAACGCGCCGCTGAAGGGGCGTTCCATCTCGTCGCGGAGAATTGGCTCGCGTTCAAGCGCAAGGAGTGGGCCGACGAGACTTACCGCAAAGCGGAGTTCGTAGTTCGGCAATACCTGATCCCGCCACTACGCAACAAGCCCATTTCGACGCTCGCGACATCGGAAGTCAAACCGGTGTTGGAAGCAATAGCGGAGCATGCCCCCAACCTCGCAACCAAGGCACGCCAATACGTGGGCGGCATCGTGACGTACGCGATCCACCATAGTCTGCGGGAGGACGGTGTTCCGTTGTCGCTGCGCGGCGTCATCCCGCGACACGAGAAAGGCCACATCCCGGCAATTACGAAACCCACGGACATCGTCCCGCTGGTGCAAGCGATCAATACCTATAAGTCACCGATCACCAGGGCCGCACTGAAACTGACCATGCTCACGGGCTTACGCCCCGGAGTGATCGCAGCCGCACCGTGGGACGAAATTGACCTGAAAGCGGGCGAATGGCATGTTCTGGCCGTGCGGATGAAGATGCGCCACGACCATATTGTGCCCTTACCTAAGCAAGCGGTTACGTTGCTCGGCGAGTTGCAGTCGCTCACAGGCCGCGGACACTATGTGTTTCCATCTCCGGCTCGCCAGAAAACACCGCATTTGCATCGAGACGCGTTAAGCAAGGCTCTGCGCGAGATGGGATTCAAAGGAAAGCATGCTACGCACGGATTCCGGGGTATGCTACGGACCGTTGGCCGGGAGCGACTCGGCATCGACATCGACGTCCTCGAAGCGCAACTCGCACATGCAAAACGAGGCGACGTACAGAAGGCCTATGACAGAACAACTTTCGATGATGATCGCCGCCGCGTGATGCAAGAGTGGGCGGACTATATCGACGGACTATGCAGAACAACGCCGGCAGGTGGCGCAGTCGATTGACACCGCGGTTCGGACGATATGTCGCTCACGAATCCGCACACCGATGGCCGCGAATCCCCATTCAATTGACAACCACCTGCCGCAAACCAAACGCTGGGCCTAATTGGGGTCCCATACCGGCCGCCGATACCGTCAGCGATACCGACATTCCCGCCCGGCACTGAACGGCTTTAGGTGGGCCGCATCGGAAAATCAGCTACGCCCGCTTAAGAAAGATCGTCCAAGCCATGCGTCTCCAGATGACTTCGGAGGTTGATACCGTCAGCGATACCGTCAGGTCACAGTTGCCTAACTGAGCCGGCCGGCGGCTGGTCTTTAGGTTTGTTCGACGCCTGCCCATGTCCGCAGGCTCGGGCAAGCGCGCGTCAGCGCATGCGGGCAGGCGTCGAACAAACCTAAAGAACTACCGTCATCGGCCCTTATATGCCCTTGACGGCTCGACCGGCGGCTGGAGGTAAGTGGCCGCCCCGCTCCGCCGCGCGGCGAGGGAAATTTTTAGTGTAGACGCTGGCGCGCGGATTGCGGCGATAGCGGGTGCAATCACCGCGCCGCTTCCCGGTCCGGAACTGGTCGTTTGAACGCAACTAGAAGTGGGCTATAACTTAGCTCCTTCAGTTGTGCGAGGGACAATTTAACTTATGGCAAATTTACGCGCCATTTCTCGCTACTGGGTTGGCAACCACGGCGGCAGGATCTCAACGACTTCTCCGCTGCAACCTCATGCCGATTCTTGAGTGGGCCTCTGTTGAACGCGCGACTCGGAGCAGCACTTCCAGTGCTCGCGGTCGACCGGAAGCCGATACTTCATCGCCTTCATTTGAGCACAAATGCGTATCGGATTTCCGCTTCCGAAGGCGGTCTTGTGCTCCAATAGTGCTGTTCTGTGCCCCAAGGCACGGCGTCGCGGACAGACCGGCACATGCCGTCGGCCAGGCAGATTGTGGCAACTTTCTTTACGGAAGATTCTTCACAGATGGAAAACGACACCAAAGTCAAGGTCGCGCTGGTCGGAGCGGGCGCGTTCGGCATTAAGCATCTCGACGGACTGCGCGACATCGAAAATGTCGAAGTCACGTGGCTTGTAAGCCGCGACCCAGAGGTTGCGCGCGACGTTGCGGAACGCTACGGCATCCGCCACGTGAGCGCAGATCTGAGCGACGCACTTTGCAGCGATGATGTCGACGCCGTCATTCTCTGCACGCCGACGCAGATGCACGCAAGTCAGACGATGGCGTGTCTCAGAGCCGGCAAGCACGTCCAGGTTGAAATTCCGCTCGCCGATTCGTTGCAAGATGCACAGGACGTGGTGAGACTCCAGCGCGAGACAGGGCTTGTGGCCATGTGCGGTCATACGCGCCGATTCAACCCGAGCCATCAATGGGTGCATCGACGCCTCTCGCGAGGCGAATTTCATATCCAGCAGATGGACGTGCAAACCTACTTTCTCCGCCGCACGAACATCAACGCGTTAGGCCAGCCCCGTACGTGGACTGATCACCTGCTCTGGCACCACGCCGCTCATACAGTCGACCTGTTTGCGTACCAATGCGCAAGCCCTATCGTGAAAGCCAACGCGATCGCCGGCCCGATCCATCCAACGCTCGGCATCGCCATGGACATGTCCATTCAATTAAAAGCGCAGAACGGCGCCATCTGCACGTTGAGCCTCTCCTTCAATAACGATGGACCGTTGGGAACGTTCTTTCGTTACATAGGCGACAGCGATACCTACATCGCGCGCTATGACGACCTGTTCAATGGCCGCAAAGAAAAGATCGATGTATCGAACGTCGACGTTTCGATCAACGGAATCGAACTTCAGGACCGCGAATTCGTTTCCGCCATTCTTGACGGACGCGAGCCTAATGCGAGCGTCGCGCAGGTACTGCCCTGTTACGAGGTGCTGCACTCGCTTGAGCTACAGCTGCGCGAGTGACCAGCACGTCGATCCACACGGAGAGCGCCACGAGGTCAGGAAGACCGCCACAATGAGCGACGATGAAAGCGCGCTGAGCGCTCGTTTGCTTACAACGTTTCCTGCCATCGTGCCGGTCTCCTTCGCGCCGTTCTTATGCGGCAATGGATTTGAAACGAGGCCCGATGTCTGCGGGACACCGGCGATGCACCTATGGGTTGATTAGACCTGGAACGATGCCAGCGATTGTGGCGCGAACAGTTCCTCGACCGTCATCTGACGGGCCGACAGGCCTTGCTCGAACGACCAACGCACGGAGGCCTCCAGCGTCGCACGATTGGCTTCCACGCCGTACGGCCAGAAGTCCGGGCCGAACGTCTGGTGCAGTGCTGTGACCTGTGCGGGCAGGAACGGCATTGCGATCTTGAGGGCCGTCGCTTCCGCGAGTTCGTTCAGGGCAATGTCTTTCGCTTTCGTGAACGCCTTCATCAGCGAGCTCGGCAACCACGGATTGGCAGCCAGCACGTCATTGCGGACGCCGATCAGGTGCATGATTGGGAAAATACCCGTCTTCTTGAAGTAATCTGCTTCAGCGTTCGGGTCGGTGAACAGACGTTGGACCGAACCGTCGCCCGAGGGATCGAAGCCCTTCGGTGCACGCGGGGACACGAGTGCGTCGATCTCGCCGCGCTCGAACAGTTCGGGAATCGTGCGGTCACGGATCTTCTCGATGGTCACGCCTGAGGGCGGAATGAAGTTGACCTTGTCGATGCGATTCGTGCTCGTCAGACCAGCCTGAATCCATTCGACATCCGAAGGATGAACTCCGTATTCGTCCTGGAGGATGCCACGAGCGACCATCGCTGCCGTGACCTGATATTCGGGCGTGGCCACGCGACGGCCCTTCAGGTCTTCGGGGGTCTTGATGCCGGATCCGGCACGGACGTAGATGCCCGAGTGACGGAATGAGCGCGAAGGAAACACGGGAATCGGCGTATACGGGCATTCGCCGCGCGACATCGTCATCAGAGTCGTGGACAGCGACAGTTCGGTGATTTCGAATTCGGCGTTACGGAACGCGCGAAAGAACGTTTCTTCGGGTGTCAAGGCCAGGAAGTTCAGATCCGCACCATCGACGCGGACGTGGCCGTCCATGAGGGGACGCACGCGGTCGTAATCCCAGCAAGCGAGGCTAAAACGAGGGCTGCTCATAGTTTTTCTCCAACATAATTTTAATAAACGCTTCCGAAGCAAATTAGACGACGTTGACCGACATCGAACCCACACATTCAATTTGGCATTGCATTACATCCACAGGTACAACACGTCATACACCTTTGGACGTGCCGGTCACGATTACGTCGCAAGGCCAAAGCGTGCGACATTCGCTGATCCAAGCAATCTGTTCCCCAATTTTGATAGTCATATCGCGAGGAAAGGACGACAGGCGCTGCTCGCCGCTGACCCTCAACGTTATGTGCAGACTTGAGACGTCCGGTATCCCATCGGCAGCGATCACATACGGACCGAGCACCGAATAAGTGTCGAGCGACTTGCGCAATGAACGATCCTCCGGATCTCGGACAACCATGTCGAGTCCAGTACAATAGCCGGCGACATAGGATGGTGCATCGTCGACACTTATGTTCCTACCCTTCCGACCAATGACGACCGCAAGTTCAAGTTCGTGATGAGTCTCGCGATCGGGGAAGCGAACAATCACGCCCTCCCCGGCGCCAACGACGGAACCGGAGGCTTTGAGGAAGTGGCCCTGCTTCCGAATCTCCCCGGCATACCAAGGTGTGACGTGGTCAGGCGGCGGCTTATGCGTTGTCGGGCTCTTCCACAAGGGCGCGAGACCGGCGTCTTTCCACGCACGCCGTACCGCCTCACGGTCAGATTCGTTCACGATGCGATATGTTCAGGATTGGCAGCTAATACTTGCTGCTGTGTAGATCGGCTCAGATCGCTATTCGGCGTCACGGGTTTCATCAGAATGCGCATAAACTCGGACCTTTCGTCGGCGGCCAAAGGCGCGAGAATCAGATGAACGACCACATCTAGTCTCTTCTGCATCCGCGCAACAATGCTCTTGGTGCCAGACGTTAAGAACAACGAATGCGTACGCCCGTTCTTTGCGTTTCGATCCACAAAACCCTTGTCTACTAGACGCTGCGTTAGAGTGCTGGCCGGTTGACGATCGAGTGCGGCACACCGACAAAACGTCACTGATCGATGCCGGGAGCAGCATTTGCAATGGTGACCAACGTGCCGAATTGCACCTGCATCAAGCCAATGGTTTCTGCCTCTCGAAGAAAGATTGACCCGGATATCTGATGAAGTCCGCGAATGGACTGACCAAGATCATCCAGAGGATCTTTTTCCTGGGCTACAGTCGGCTTCGCCATTACTTTTCTTTCAGAGATCGAATTGTCACTATAGTGACGATTTCGTTGAGCGTACGCTTGGCAACATCGCCTGTCAACAATTAATCACTCTAGTGACAATCCCGAATCGTGATCGCCCTTCTGGGCAAGAGCAATCTATTCTGGTGCGGCAAAGGAAGCGGCGGCGCGGTCGCGTTGCGGTGGGCCGCTGCAAGACATGCCCGTGCCCGATGCGTTTGAGTTCCGGTGCGATGATGGCACGGCGTCGCGCGTAGCATCCGCGCTGGACTGCTACGGCCGGAGGCGACGAGCTGGGCGACGACGACCGGGCGGCTGAGCGAAGAGGTAGTGTGCGACGTGATGCTAGCCGCCGTCGAACAGCAGTTCGGCACCGCGCATGCCGCGCAGCCCTTTGTATGGACGAGGGACAACAGTTCGGCCTACATCGATTACCGCATGTGCTGCTTCGCTCACGAGCCGGAGCTTGAGCCGCTGGCTACACCGGAATGTTCGCGACCGAGCAATCGGATGGCCAGATCGTTCGCGACGACCACGAAGCAGAATCAGGTTGCCTACGTACAGGCCTGACGCACCAACGGCGTTTTCGCGCCTGGCTATCGGACTTGAATACTACGATGAGCAGGACCGGCGTAAAGCTCTGAAGTACTGCACGCCGCGCCAGCTTACGCGCGCGACGCCGCCATCAAACCAACAGCGTCTGCGTGTTTGAGTCCTCAGTCTGTTCGTGTCCACGTTGGTCAAAATGAGGGGCGTCGAATAGGGAAAGGCACCGCAAAAAAATTGCATGCCCAATGTCGGCGTGGTCGCTTACGATAATTTGGGGCGACAGCACGAGCGCCTTTTTTTGGGGAGTTTAATTGTCGTTCCGCCAGACGGGAAGCATGCTGATTCTGATGGCATGTAACTAAAATTAAATGATACCTTTTCTTAAATTAACACCCTCATTCTAATCGACTCCTGTTAAGGCTATATCCCTAGAGGGTTTTCCTCCGACGACTCCCTGCATTGACAGCATGCTGTTGATCGATTTAATATTCGTTCGCGAAATGATCGATTATAGTCGCGGGTCAGCAGTTAAAATACTGGGAGGTCGTTATGACGACCGGTTGTAGTTCAGGGATGGATACGATTACCAGTTCGCTGCGTCAGATTTTGCGCGATACTGATCCGGTTCCGTGGTGGGACATCCTACCGCACATGGCTCGATGTCAAGGGTGCGCAGCATCCTATCTTATAGCGGAATGCAACTCGTCCCATTCCACTCGAGACGGCGAATATCTCATCAATCGTGGAGTACAGGAAGTTGGGATTGCTCAAGGAAGCATCCAAGGATTGAGTCCTAGCTGCTCCATCGGAAGCGGCGCTAGCGCCGTTCTTTTGAATTAATCCATCGGCTAATTTTATCCTCTATGTTCAATCCTTTTACAAAGCCTGGGGCGCTCATTCGCCGACTTCAACAAGTGTCGGTGCGTCTGTTTGCAGAAGAAACAAAAGACTACAACATGACGTCGATTCAATTCGGTGCCCTTCAGGTTATCGCCGACAGGCCGGGAATCGACCAGATAACGTTGTGCCAGGCTACTGACATAGACCGCACCAGCATCATGCGTGTGCTAGAGCGTCTCAAGTCTGAAGACCTTATAACCAAGGAAGCAAGCACTGAAGATCGCCGAGTCAGCAATATTTCCATTACAGAAGCGGGTCGCGAACGCATTGACAGAGTAGTTGACGGCGCCGAGGCGTCTCAAGTTCGCTTGCTGGCTCCGTTGACGCCGGATGAACGTAAAGAGTTCATGCGGATGATGATCAAACTGGTGCTCGCGCACTCATCCCAAGAAAGCCCAGCTATTCGTGACCTTGTGAAGGACGCCCGGAAACGAATTCGTTCGAAAATTGGATCTTGAATGGGTAACTACGTCGTCATGTAGTGCCGGACAAGCCTGATCGGGCGTTGCACTGGCACCGCCAATCCACCCGTTTTTTAAAGAAATGATGAATCACATCAGGAATCGTGGAGGCCGGTTGATCTAAGTTGATACAAGCACGTCAGCGGTAGTTCTGTGTTGCCTGTTGTAGGCTGCCACAGGTTCGGCGGGCGGGATATAGCCGACAGTTCCATCAATCGATGATGGTTGTACCCCCGCAACCCATTCGAGCGTCGTCAGTTCGGCGGATTCTCCAATTTTCCACGGGGAACGCCGATGAGTCAGTTCCGACCGTTGATCGTTTCAGCCAACGCGTTATCGTAGTTGCCGACGGGCGGCTCGATGCCCGCTTCGGCCGAACGCCCGTTGCACCATATGCTGGCATTTTGAGACCACTATCAGAGCGGTGTATCAAAGTCCCATCGTCGGCCGGTTGGCGCGCGTACAGCGCCAGTTCAAGTGCATCCAGAACGAGATCCGTGGTCATTGACGAACTGACGCGCCAGCCAACGATGCGGTGGGCGAACACGTCGATCACAAACGCCACGGTACAGCCGGCCCAGTCATGTCGAGACAGAGGTGAAGTCCGACCCCACAACTGGTTCGGCCGCGTGGCCTTGAACTGCCAGTTGACCCGGTCCAGCGGACACGGCGCGGACGTATCGGGAGTCGTCGTGCGAACTCGCTTGCCGCGAACTGCGCCTCGCAAGCCTCGCAGCTTCATCAGCCGCCCGACCGTGCAACGCGCAACCACTATGCCCTCCCCCTCACCTGTTTGCAGACTTCCTGCACTCCATAAACTTGCGTATTGGCCTGCCAGAAACGCGTGAACTCCGGTTGCAGAAGCTCATCGCGTTTGGCGCGGGAGCAGCGCTTGGACAGATCGCAAAGCTGAGCAGGACGGCGTCGGTACCCCGACGGGGTAATCCGCAAGACCTTACAGATCGGCTCGCCTCCGAAGGTGTCGCGATGCTGATCGACGAAAAGCCTCCAGGACCTGAATCGGCGGTCGCGCTCCGCCAGGGCGAAAACCGCGCTCGCCAGCTTGAGAATCTTGTTGGTACGGTGCAGCTTCTTGACCTCACACTCCAGGGCCTTGACGCGTTCTCGCTCGGTTGTGCTCATACCATCGTGTTCGTCACGCTCGACCTCCTCGCGCTTGTCCAAACCAGCAGCGTCTGGGCGTACAGCCGATCATCGGCGCAGTCGATTCGACCGTCGTCCACATCGACGGATGTTCGCGATGCTGCTCGCGTACCAGACGCATTGCGCCCTTCCGGACTTCCGCGGAAGACCCATGTTGCCTACTTGTCTATGGCTCGATTCTCTCGAGAATGCGAGCCTCCACAAATTCCGGTACGGTTCAGAACTCTTCCGTTATCGACCGAGGCTGCGTGAAAACGCATGCCGAATGCTCAAGTCGAAAAACTCGAGCCTTCAGATCGACCCGTATTGGCTTGTCAACAGTCCGGGAAGATTAAGGCGACACCCGAAAACTGAGGCGTTTTGCGTTCTGACCCAGCCTCGACCATTACCTTCCGTTATAGATTGTTATTTTCCCAGTACAAAAAGCAAAAGGGAGGGTGATCCATCAACTATCACCAGCCCTGCTCCTTTAGAAAATCCCTAGGGCTACGCTGAACAAGCCGCTGAATTTGCGACGTGTCGGCGATGTTGAGGTGTTCAGGTCGTGAAGCCGACCGTCACCCTTTGGCTTTTGGCCCTTGCGGGCATTGCACGCGGGCGTTTTGCCCGCGTTTCGCCCATTACGGGCACACCTGTGCCATCAATCGCGTGCGCGACAGGTACACGTTGGCGAGCGCCAGAGCTACGAAGGCCCGGTTCGCATTCTTCGCCAACCCGCGGTAACGCACCTTCGTGAAGCCCCACAGTCGTTTGACCACCGCGAAGACATGCTCCACACG
>NZ_WHNQ01000050.1 GCF_009362785.1 Paraburkholderia atlantica | reverse complement strand
CAATGCCGAGCGTTTAACGCCGATCAAGGTCCGGCAAAACAAATACCTAAACAACGTCGTCGAGCAGGATCACCGTGCCATCAAACGCATCATCGAACCGATGATGGGGTTCAAGGATTTCCGCTGTGCGCGCATCATCCTGTCTGGCATTGAGATCGCACACATGATCCGCAAGGGGCAGATGTATGACGATGGCGTCGCCTCAACTGCAGCCGAACAATTCTATTCTCTCGTGATGTAAGCAATCCTCTTCACCTTAGGCGCCTGATCGTCGCATCGTCCTTAACGCGACACAACCTGCTGGTGTATCTCGATGACGCGACCAGCCGCCTGATGGCGCTGCATTTCACGCAGACGGGCGTTATGTCCAGTTCCGGCCTCGCCATCCTGTGACCGGAAAATCAAAATCCTGAATTGTGATAACCTCTATCCTGAATCCCGATCCGTCAAAAGGGTCGGAAAAGTCAACCTCTCCCATAGCAAGGCACCATGCGCCCCGAACAGATGCTCCCCGCCGAAAAGCGGGCCCTTGAGAACCTCCTGCAGATCGCCCAGGGCGACACCGGCCAGAGCCGCCGCGTCGCGGATTTCCTGCTGGCCTGGTGGAATGCGGGCCAGTGCGGCAGCTACGACCTCACGACCGGCTGGGCCGTGGATGAGGCGATTGCAGAGGATATGTGCGTGGTGTTCCGCCTCGCCACGCGCGCGAACAGCTACCCGGACACGCTGGGCTACGGCCCGCAGTTCGAGGCCGTCGTGCGCGAGTGGCGTCCCGAGCTCGTGAAGGAGTGAACATGGCAACCGATACCATCGACCAGAAAACCCTGTCCGGTCTCGTCGAGGCGGGCGCGGTGCGTGCGGCCCACGTGGTCGGCCAGCGTGGCGGCTGGGGCGTGCTGTTCCGCTACGGCATGACCGAGCGGGCACTGGCGACCCAGCGCGGCAACGTCCGTACATGGGCGAACTTTGAGACGCTGGCCACGTACCTGCGCGAGCTGGGCATCGTGCGTTTCGAAGTGGATGCGGCGCAGTACGATCCGGTCGCCCCGCGCTCGAGCGCGGAACAGTCCAAGGCCGAGCGGGCGCGCGAGCAGATGAAGGCCGCGCACGCGGACGCCGCCTATAACCGGTGGTTCCGTGAAACCGTCCGCGCCTCGATTGCCGAGGCTGACGAACCGGGCAGCGTGAAGGTGCCGCATGTCGCCGTGGCGGCCCTGCTGCGATCCGGCGACACCGCAGGCCTGCGCGCGCTGGCCACAGGCAAGGCGGCCACGCCAGCCACGAAGCCAAAGCGGACGGCCCGTAAATGACAGTAACTGTCGAATGGACCGCGACAGCGCTGCTCAACCTTGCTGATATTCTCGATTACGTGCGCGAGCAAAGCCCGCAGGGGGCCGACACGCTCGCGGTGGAAATCCAGGCCAAAACCGGCCGCATTGCCGCCGACCCGAAGCTGTACCGCGCGGGCCGTGTGCGCGGCACGCGCGAGGCCGTGGTGACGGAAAACTATCTGATGGTGTACCGCGTCGCTGGCGACGTGGTGCAGATCATCAACGTGCTGCACACTCGGCAGCAGTGGCCCGCGCGCAAGGTAAGGAGCTAGAGCATGCGCGAATATCGGAATATCGTGGAGGGGTTGCAGGACGTCGATGCTGGCCGGGTGTTGCCGTTGGAAGGGCACTGAGAGATCCCGAGCAGGTTCGCTCTACCGCCTGTACTGTATTGGTTGGGTACTAGGCCCACTGCGGCGGCGAAGTCTCGGCCGCATCGGTACTGCTTTCCGTCGCCGAGTTCTAACGCAAGCAGACTGGCGGTGATCGGGCCAACTCCGTGAATCGTCAGCAGGCGTTGCCCAACCGGATCTTCGGCTAGTTGCCGATCGAGCTCTTTCTCGATATCGCCGATCTGCTGGGTAAGATATTTGAAGTGCGCGTGCGGGCGTTCGAGAATTGCCACGAGGCGCGGCGGTAACGGATGTTCAGCCAGCACGACGGAGAGGCGCTTCACAACGGCGTGGCCAACGGGCAAGCTTATGCCGAATTCGAGCAGGAATACGTCCGTGCGTCTGAGCTGTTTGCGCACAACAATGTGCCCTTGAGAATCCACTGCGTGAACCTGCAGCACGTTCTTGGCAAGGTCCAATCCAACCGTCGCTATGTTCATGATGAACGCTCCTTTGCCGTGGACGTCACGACTTCTCCACTTTGGCATAAACCCCTCGCTCGGTAGCGGGAGTCGTCCATCACATCAGAGCCCCGGATCGGTCACGTTCCCGAAATCGGCGGTCACGTTCGCCGAAATGCGCAAAATCAGATCGCCGCTTAACCCGTTGGCCTCCACGAATTCCGCCCGACCTCATCTGCGCCCTCGGCCCCGTCGCGATAGCGGCTGACTGAGGTCCGGTAGTACTGGGTGCGAATGGTCAGCATAACGTCGAACAACTGTCCCCATGGCGCGGGAAAGCTCCCCTCCGCCATCGCCTGATGCAGCAGGCGCGTATGGCCGGCTAACTCGTCCTTGAGAAACTGGGGCACAGGCAAATCGGGATAGCATCGATTGAGCCTGATCGCCACATTGTCCGTTTCACCCACCCGCAAATCCTTCGCCCATCCATGCAGATCGTTCTGCACACGCCCTATCGTGGAGATGAGCCGTAAGGCATGGCAGAAATCCGGCCGCATGCGCCAGCTCGCCATGTCCAACCCCCACAACAACGACAGGCAGCAGAACACGTTTTTGTAGGCGATCGAATCGATGCCATTCTGCAGGTGTTCTGCATACGACCAGCCCTCGGTACCCTGCGTCTGAGCCTTTCCCGCACGCAAGGCGGCGCAATAATGCCGGGTATCGGCAAGCAGGTGCGTGTAGTCGCGAGGATCGTAGGCCAATCCAGCCAAGCTAGCGCGCAGCACATTCCCCCCTTCGAAACCGGCGACTGTGCAGGGTGTACCCTGGCCGAGCGCCTGTTCGACGGCAGCAAGCTGGCTTGGGTTAAGCAGCGCCCGATCGTGGCAATCGTCGAGCCAGAATAACAACGCCAGTTCGCGATAGAACGCCAGGATCAGCGTTTCGTCGCACGG
Source organism: Paraburkholderia atlantica (assembly GCF_009362785.1). GTDB lineage: Bacteria > Pseudomonadota > Gammaproteobacteria > Burkholderiales > Burkholderiaceae > Paraburkholderia > Paraburkholderia atlantica. The sequence goes on along the minus strand of NZ_WHNQ01000050.1, from coordinate 24,926 downwards.
ATCGCGGCCGGTCCGCACACTGACCCCAAGCAGGCCGCTATGGATGCTCTGCAGGATGTACTGGCCGCCCTTGATCGCTTCCGCTGCATGCTCCTCGGTAAAGCCGGTCAAGCGACCGCCGTACTCCATGACCTGGTCTAGTGCGCGTTCCGCCTGCATTACCGCGCCTCCCCCGGGTCGTCCGTGCGGGCATGCCGAGCCCAGCCATGCGCCAGCCAAAGACCTGCGAGCTCGGCCACACGCACCACCCGCAGCGGGCAATACAGTTCCTTGCCGATCCAGAGCGGAGTCTGAGGAACCGACCGCGGAGCATAACCTGCGAGCATCCAGTCCAGTGCGCGCGCCACCGCCTGGGAGATGCGCTGGCGGCCAGCCTGATCCTCTCTGTCGCTGCTCACCCGCAATGCGAACAAGGCATACGCCGTTTCCTCGAAGGTGCAGGAGCGACCACTCCCCCAACCGCCATCTTTATGCTGCGCGTCGAGCAGCGCCACCAGCGCACGCTCGTCGCGCCATTGCGGACTGGCATGCGCCAGCGCGGCTACGGCATGCGAGGTCGGATAGAGCCACGACACATGCCATTTGTCGCTTTCCCATATTCCACGCGCAGTGCGGTTCGCCTCAACAAAGGCACCGGCTCCGGGCGCGGGCCTCCCCAACTTGCGCATGGCATGCAGCGCATGAATGTTGGTAGACACGGAGGCATTGCGCTCGCCGGGAAAGGTGACGAACAGATCACCGCTTTCGAACTGGCGCAACGGCTCGGCAGACGGTTCACGCCCTGCGAGGCTCAGCACGCACAAAGCCATCGCCGTGTCGTCCGCATCGGCAGCGAAGTGTGATGCCGGCCCCAAGCCGCGTGCGCTCATGCAACGCTCGAGCCGTGCGATCCCTTTGCTTACTTCGTCGGCGAGCGCAGGATGAGAGAACAGGCCGGCCAGATGCAGCGTGTACAATACCCAACACGGCTCGAAGACATCGATCGGCCAGACGTTGGGAACCACCGCGTCGATGCCCGTCTGCGTCGCGCGCGCTGCGGCGAGCAGATAAGCGTCGGCAAGCCCGACGCGCTGCGCAGCGAGCGCCTCGACAGCGCGATGGCGCCAGACGGCCGTTGCCGCGGGACTGATGCCGATGCTGCCGTTAGCATCCAGTTCCACCTCGGCCGGCGAGCTCCCCCACGCCTCCCAGGAATGCAACAGCGGATGGCCGGTTGGCAGCGCAGGCGTGGCTGCGAGCCTGTCCAGACGGGATTGCCGCAGCGGGCGCAGCGCGGGATGTCGCGGCATCACCAGTTCAGCCAACAAGGACCCGGCCTCGTCGCACAGTTGCGGCAGGATCAGTTCTACTCCGATGGGTGCCTCCTCGGGCACTGCATGCAGATAGGGGTCCGGCTGTCGTAACAGGAATGCCTGCGCGGCGCGCACAGCATCAGCCCGCTCGGGGAACTGATCGGCCCGATGCAAGGCCAGCGAGGCCGCCAGCGTGGGCGCGTGACGAAACAAGGGGAAGTCCGGACTTCCCCACCCTCCATCGGCATGCTGTTGAGCCAGGAGCCAGCGATACGCCTCGCGCTGTTCGCTCGAATCAGCCTGGAAATGCAGATTCAGCGCAGTATCGTAGATTGAAGGTCCAACACTGCCGCCATCACTCATCCCGCCCAGAAGATGGCGAAGTTCGCTGAGTATTTGCTCGGGAAGTGATTGCAACATCGATTTATCCTGATGGGCACTGCAAGCGATGAGTGAATCCGACTGCGGCGCAGGCAGGGCTGGAACCAGCGCCACACATCGATTCCGGCGCTATAGGAACGCCGACCTCTTGGCTGCGCGCGTCTGCTTCAGTCTGGAATCGCCGTCAGCGGCAGGGCACGGGAAGTCCATACCGCCGATTAACCCACCGCTGCCTGAAACCCGCATGAATCCGAGTGGCTCATAGGCAACGCATGCCTAACGCAGACACGTGGCAGCCCGCTGCAGCATCTGCTCCAGTTGTTGCGCGCGCGGTCCCAGCGGGACGATGGCTTGTTCGGCGTCCCGGTACAAATCGAGCGCGAGTTGGCGTGATGCCTGCAGTCCCATGATCGATACGGAGGTCGGCTTCTGCGCGTCAGCGTCCTTGCCGGACGTCTTGCCGAGCGTCGCTGTGTCCTCCGTGACATCGAGAATGTCGTCGACCACCTGCAAGGCCAAACCGAAGCCAGAACTGAAGCGATCGAGCGCCCGGTACAACGCATCATGCGCGGAATTCTCCGGTAGCGCGCACAGCGCCCCCATGCGTACAGCGGCACGCACGAGCGCACCGCTTTTCATCTTGTGCATTGCGATGATCCGTTCCGGAGCGACACGCTTTCCGACCAGCGCGAGATCCAGGGCCTGTCCGCCGGCCGCCCCCTCGGTGGAGATAGCCTGCGCCAGTTCGCGAACGAGGCGGATACGGGTGTCGCTGGGCGCGTCCAGCTGTGCGAGGGTCAGAAACGCGTGCGCCTGCAGCGCATCGCCCACCAGGATCGCGGTCGCTTCGCCGAACTGAACGTGGACGGTCGGTAGGCCGCGCCGCAGCACGTCGTCGTCCATTGCGGGCAAGTCGTCATGGACCAGAGTACAGGCGTGTACCATCTCAATGGCAGCGCCGACATCGTCTAGGGCGGCTGCCGGCGCGTCGCTCAACGCGCCGGCAGCCAAGCAGAGCAGTGCGCGAGTCCGCTTTCCGCCCTGCAACGTAGCATAGCGCATCGCGGCGATCAAATCGGTCTCGGCCCCGTCTGCGGTTGGAAGCAGGCGGGCCAGCGCCTGTTCGACCCGCACGGCGCCCGCCCGCATCCACGGCTTGGGCCAAGGTAAGCCAGGTATGCTGGGCGTGAGCGTACCTAACTCGCCGGCACGAATAGCGCCTGATCGTTCGTCGTGCATCGTGGGTTCGGAATGCATGTGCCTCACACCCTCCCGTGAATCGATGAACGCTGCCTCACGAGAAGCCTATACGGATGGCGGAGGACGGATGCGCGGTCGGGTAGTACCTCCGCCCCTTCTCGACGTTGCTCAACAAGCGTGGCTGCACTCCGACCTTTTGCATGACGAGCGCCAGGGCAATGCAGAATTGCACCAGTTCCAGCCACACTAGGTGGTAGCCGATGCAAACATGCGGTCCGGTACCGAATTGAAGCATGTCCATTGGCCGGATGGGCTCCGTTCGCTGCAGCCATCGCGCCAGGCGGAATTCCTCAGGCGCCTCATACAGATGCGCAGATCTCGAAAAATGCAGCAGCGGGATACACAGGACGGTTCCCGCGGGAATGTGGCGTCCGCCAAGTGGCAATTCCTGCAGCACACGCCGTGGCAGCAACGTGGTCGCCGGATGGACCCGCAGTGTCTCGCGAAACAACGCTTCAGCGACCGGACACCGGGCGAGGTCCTCCTGCTGGATCGGCACATCACCCAAGCGTTGGGCTTCTTCGGTCAAGGCTTCCCACAGCGCCGGCTGACGCGCCAGCTCGATCACGATCCAGGCCATCGTCGAGGCCGTGGTGTCGTGTCCGGCAAGCAATAACAGGCGGATATTGGCGATCAGGGCATCGTCGGAGAGATCCTGTCCGCTCTGGTCGAACAAACCGACCATGTCGTTGAGCAGGCCGGTGCGCTTAGCATGGGCACGCGCATCCTGGATGAACTCACGCAACCGTGTGTCGATCCACGAGCGCGCGGCGCGACCGCGCCGCAATGGCAGGCCAGGCAAGTCGATCGGTGGGGCAATGATCAACTGAAGCAATTGCTTGTATTTCCGGCGCCATTGTCGAATGTCCCGCGCAGGTATCCCCATCAAGCTGAAAATCAGCTTGAGCATCAGGTCGCTGGTTTCCCGCAGGATGGCGACCTCGCCCATATCGCGCCACTGCTGCACCTGCACCTTCAGGAGTGACGCAAAGAGCTCGCCGATCCTCGCCTGGTTTAGACCTTTCGGCAGGAACGCCGATTTGACCGCGTCACGTGCCCGCCGGTGCGCCTCACCGTCTTGGGCCACCAGCGTTCCGCCCATCAGATCTGGCGCTATTTCGCCGATCAGCGCCGAGGATACATCCCGGTGTCGCAACAATGCGAACGCGTCTGGATGCGCGCAGGTCAGCATCCTCCCGGCAGGACCGAAATCGAGCCAGAAGTGGTTGCCGAGCATGGCTTCCGCCCGTTGCAAGAGGGCCGGTAGGTCGCGCACAATGGCAGGAAGATGCCCCACCCACGGGTAAGCGCCCTGCATCTCCGGAAAGTCGTGTTGACGCGAGCAGCGGCGATCGAACGGATTGAGCAGCAGGTTCATTACACCGGCCTGGTAGCGGATGACTCAACAGCGCTATCCGCAGCCTGCTTCCGTCGTACGTTGCCGCCGTCAGCATACGTCGGCACATGCGCCAGCATGCCGCCGTCGATGCAGATGACTTGGCCAGTGATGAACGCCGCGTCATCGGACAACAGGAAAACCACCAACGCGGCCACATCGTTGGGACAGCCAACGCGCGGCAGCAACTGATGCCGCATCAGGTGGCGCTGCATGGCGTCGTCAAGCTTTGCGGCAAGGCGTTCGGTCATGACCAGCCCCGGGGCCACCGCATTGCAACGGATTGCCGCGTGGCCGTACTGCGTGGCGAGCGATAGCGAAAGCATGTTCATTGCCGCCTTCGATGCAGCATAGGCGGTCTGCGCAGTGTCGCCACTCAGCCCCTGGCACGAGGACATGTTCACGATCACGCCGCCGCCTCGGGCGAGCATGTACTCGATGCCTCGCCGACAACACAGCAGCGTGCCACGCAAATTGGTCGCCAAGGTCTGATCCCACACCGTCAGGTCGAGGTCAAGAATCGCCCGATCGCGCGGGGTCAGTTGCATGGCGCTGGCATTGTTGACCAGTAGGTCCAGGCCACCGAAGTGGCGCGCCGTCGTCTCGAACAGCACGGCCACATCCCCTTCATCGGCGATATCGGTGCCGACCGCCAGTGCCTCGCCCGAGTGCGAACAGATATGCGCGGCGCATGCCGCAGCGCTCGCGGCATCGATGTCGGCGACTACCACCCGCGCGCCCTCGCGCGCCATGGCCTCGGCGCATGCCTTGCCGATACCGGCTCCCGCGCCAGTCACCACCGCAACCTTGCCTTCAAGTCGCCTCATCGTCTGCGCCCATGCCGTCATTTGACGTCACCCGCCCCGGCCCGGTCGCTTGTACGGCTGGCTCGCCGGGGGCGGTGGCGACGATCCGTATCGCAGCGACTGGGCACTGGCTGACCGTGAGCAGAACAGCCTCGCGCAGTTCCTCCGGCACCGTTGCCAGGCATACCACAGCGATCCCGTCCGCCTCGCGCTGATGAAAGACGCTCGGCAGCGTCAGCACACACTGCCCTGTGGTTCCGCACAGATTCTCATCGACGATAACACGCATATCAGCCCCCAGGAGATTTCAACCGCACCGTTAGCGAACGGAACGTTCGGAGAAATACGGATGGCTCTCGTACCGGCTCGCCCGCCAGCGCGAGCGTTGGCAAGCGCGCATCTATCTGTGGCAGGCATTCGGCCAACTCCACCCTTGCCAACTGCGCGCCGAGGCAGAAATGGATACCGTGACCAAAGCTCAGCATCACCTCGCCCTCAGTCGACATACCTGGACTGGTGCCATGGAAGCGCGACGGATCGAAGCGATCAGGATCGGCAAAAGCGTCCGGATCGCGGTTCCCGGCCGCGATCAGCACGCGCACGTCGGCATTCTTCGGAATGACCACGCCACCGATCTCTATATCGCGCTGTGCGATGCGCGGAATGGAACTGAACATGGCCGGCGCGTCACGGCGCAGCACCTCTTCGACGAACGCCTTCACGGACGCCGCATTGCCCCGCAGCCAGTGCCGCTGCTCCGGATATGCCAACATGGCCAGGACTGCGTGATCGATGGTCGCGGCGGTGGTCGCAAAGCCACCTAGGAGCATGCCCCACAGCATACTGATCAGCTCCGCATCGGAAAGCTCGTCGGCATCGCCGTCATGCGCGCCAACCAGCGCAGACACGATGTCCTGCCCGCGCGTCTCGCGCTTTTCCTCCATCAGCGCGCTGAAGTAGGCTTCGACCTTCTGACTCGCCGCGTCCGCTGCGGCGAGTTGGGCGTCGCTTGCATGTGGGCTCAAGCCTTCCAGGATGGCGCCGATGCCGGCGGCAAGATCGAAGATATCCGCCTCCGTCATGCCGAACAACTCAGCAAAAACCAGCATGGGCAGGACCAGCGAAAACTCCCTATGCAGGTCGACCACTTCACCCCGCTCCAGCACCTGCACAATGCCATCCAGGCGTATACTCGTAATCCGCGCGATGCTCGGCCGCAAACCGTCGATCTGGCGTACAGTGAAGTCGCGCGAAACAAGCCGTCGCAGGCGCGTATGGGTCGGCGGCTCCTTCATGGCCAGTGTGGAAGCCAACAGATTGAGCGAACGGCTGGTGGCCGCGCGAGGGAAGTATCGAGCCAACTCACCTGGCGCCGGCCCTCGAAACGCGTCGCCAGTGGCCTTGAGCACCCTATAGACATCCGCATGGCGGCTCACGAGAAAAATCCCGGACGCACCACGATGCACGGGATCGTGCTCACGCAACCATCGCATGAACGGATAGGGATCGTGAATGCACGCGGGCGACGCCAACTTCGCGAAGGCATCCTGACATTCTGAATTTGTGTCGTGCATCTCCATCTTGGTCATCTACCTCTTAGCTGATGCCAACGAAATGCTGGCTGCACCCTTTACAGGTGCTTGATAATCGAGATTTCGACAGCCTGCAAAGGGTTTCACCAGAGCACAAGGAATTCCTCGAAGCCACCGGTGATGATCTCCTTACGCAGCTTGAGCTGCTCGACGGGCACCGCCAAGTGCAAAGCGGGGAAACGTTGGAAGATCGAGCCAAACAACACCTTCAGCTCCAGCCTGGCGAGGGTGGCGCCGATGCAGTTATGCGGGCCGTAGGAAAACGCTAGATGCGGCTTCGCGTCGCGCTCGATGTCGAATACTTCGGGGTCGCTGAAATGGCGTGAGTCGAACGATGTCGCAGGCAAGCCGACCAATACCTTGCTCTCCGCAGGAATGTGCATACCGGCGATGGTCACACTCGTTCTCGGATAGCGCATGATGCCGTCCCAACCCGCACCGGGCGGATACAGGCGCAGGATTTCCTCAACCGCCTTCTCCACCAAGGACGGGTCCGCGCGTAGACGCTCGCGCTGCTGCGGATGCCGGAACAGGGCAAGCAGGCCGTATTCGATTTGTGCCACCGTGCTCTCATGTCCTGCCACGAGCATGCCGGCAGCCAGACCGATCGCTTCCTCCTCGCTCGCAGTGCCTTGATCGACAGCAGTCATCAGATCTGTCAACAGGTTGTCGCCAGGATCGTTGCGCTTTGCTTGCAGCTTCGCACGGATGTAAGTGCGCAGTTCCCCCCAGGCCTGACGCGATGCGCTGCGCGGGCCGCTCTCATGCTGATGCGTCATCACCGCGTCGGACAGTCCAGCGAAGAAGGAATGATCCTCGTAGGGAACGCCCATCAGCGCGCTAATGACCATGGCCGGGAGTGGAAATGACAGATGCCGCCGCAGGTCGGCGGGCTGCGGTTGTGCCGCTAGCGTGTCGATCAGCCGTGAAGCGATCGCCTCGACATTCCTAGAGAGCAGTTTCACTCGGCGATTACTGAAAGCTGGGGCGACGATCATGCGCAGGCGGGCGTGCTCGACGCCCTCGTGCGAGACCAGCCATCCCGGAGAGCCGAGGATCACCGAATCCGGCGTGAATTCCCGCGGCGGCATACCAGCCGGGCGGAAGGTGGCATTAGACAACACGGCCTTCGCCTCATCGTAGCCGGTGACCCACCAGCCTTCGTGTCCGGACGGGAAGCGCACGCGGTGAATCGCCCCCTTGGCGAGCAGCGCCAGCATCTGCGGCGAGGGCTCAATATGATTGACGCGCCACATCGGCAGCGTCGGCAGATGTTCTTCAGGCATGTTGGTTTCTCGGCCGATCGACGGAGGAAGTCTGAAACGCGACAGGCAGGCTTTTCGGACATCGAATGACATAGGACGGCATATACACAACTGGTTGCGGGTTTTCCGAAGGGATCGAATTTGCCTGCGGGCCCGATGGGGAATGGCTTGGGCAGTTGGCGAGGCCAGAGCGGTTAAAGTCAAGGCTTTGCGGAGACGCGAATGGCTGCAAACCATGGCCGACAGGCGCTTCCCGCGAAATTGACCGTTGAGCAGTTCGAGCAATTTATCTTGCCGCATCTGAGCCGTGGCCGGCGCGGGCCGCCGCCGACGTTGCCGTTGCCGTTGCCGTTGCCGTTGCCGTTGCCGTTGCCGTTGCCGTTGCCGTTGCCGTTGCAGAAGATGTTATATGTCATGAAAGCGCTCTATATGGAATGTCAGTGGAAGATGCTGCCGATCGAAACGAGTACAAAGGGCCGGCCTGAAATCCACCACACCCGCATCTACCGGATCATGCGGCGCTGGCAGGCCGATGGCAGCATCTTCGCGGGCACGGCCGATCTTCTTCATCGGGACCAGCGTCCTAGACCTCTCGACCCTCCACGGCGACGGCACGACGACGGCGGCCAGGAAAGGGCGGCGACAACCTCGGCTACAGCGGGCACACAATCTGAAGGGCGACAAGGTGGTGGCCTTCTGCGATCGCAACTGCAACATCATCGCGCCATTCGTGAGTGCGCCGGGCAACCGCAACGAATCGTCCCTGCTGCGTGACGCGCTGCCCCGGCTCACCGCCATGGCACGCGCCACCGGGCAAACATAACAAACGCGGCCACAAGCGTCATTTCGATGCGGCCATCTTCGCAGAACGCTTCGGGACCATGGAGCGCGTGTTTGCCTAGGAAGATACCTTCCGCCGCCTGCTGCTGCGCTTTGAGCGCATCAGTGCCATGCACTACGCGCTCAAGACGCTCGCGTACACGATGATCAACCTGAGGCATTACTGCCGCAGCTGATCCGGGTTCTTGCGCCAAGTGCGGCACTGTGTCCAGCGCAATGCGCTGCGCTCTCGCCCGCCCACATCAGGCCCAATTGCTTCGCCCTTCAGCTCATCACCTCGCAGTGCACATCTTGCCATGTCGGGCACTTCATGCATCATCCGTTCGTTGCGCACACAACCACTCGATCCCCTTCTTAAAACCCGCAACCAGTTGAGCGACAGAATCCGGCTGCACTGTATCGACATCAGCTCTTCGCGCTCGGTTTCACTCAGATTCATTTTGCCCATGCACCATTAGCATCGGTGCAATTTCAATGGTTCAATGGACTAGTATCGATTTCATAAATTTACGCATGACAATACTCCGATAAGATTTCAACGGCTTATACTTTTAAGCGAAATCCATGCCACTTTCAAGACCTCTGGTTTCGATTGGCGGGTGCTCCATTAAAACCATTCACGGATAGCACTAACGGACAAACCAGACACTTTTGTCGGTTCTGTTGCAGTCAGGGTGTCGGGACGAGAAATGTCGATATGGTAAGTATTGCTTATGCCACAAGGGAGTAAAACTGCTGCGAAGCAGACGACGGGGCTTTGCCCGCACATTTCATCTGTCCTTTCCTGATCATTTGCATTTATATGAACGCGTCCCGTTGCGCTAGTTTATCGCGTGCTTGACTGACAGGATGGGCTGCTGCTCTATATCCGGGCTTTGTTGCAGTCGGCATTGCCGCTACGGCCCACTATGAAATCCGCTGACTTGCGCCTCATTCACCTCACGAGCCCAAGGCTCCCATGCACATTGGTTGTGGTGCAAATAGCGCTCAAGGATCGGCTAGAGTGTCGCCCTGACCGATTTGATAAGCCGCGACGCTCATAAGTTGCCTCGGCAATCTGGTACGCTTGGTCCGTAATTTCGGCGGGCTTCGGAAAGTTGGCGCTTGTCGTGCTAGCCAGATGCCCGGCGCAAAGTGCCGCAGCGATCTGCTTTGTCGTATCAACGATAAACACTTCTTTCTCTTTCACATATCCATTTGCTATCCTCGCTATACCCGAACTACCGGTCGGTGCGGGGCGCTCTCGCGCCAGATTTCCCCGGGCCCACGTAATGTCTGATACGTTCAATCTACCTTGACAATGGCTTTGTTCAGAGGGGCATGGCTGCAGTTGGTTGCAGACGCAACTAGGCATTTTTGACGCAAACGGCCTTGCCGAAGCTGTTCCACAAATTCACGAGGTTCGCGATAATCACGCCCTCGCGCTGCTGAGATTCGGTTTTGCGCGTCAGTAGCCGCGCACCGATGCAACGCTTGATTCGCGAGATCTGCGCCTCGACCAGCGCGCGCTGGCCGTACCCGTATTTGTTGCGGAACGCATGGATGCCCTTGTCCTTGATGTACCGAACGAGATGGTCGTGCCAGCGCGTCGCCGGCTGATTGTGAACGACCGCATTGGCCGGTGGGGGAATCACCGGCAGCACGCCGCAGGCTGACCACGCCTCGGTCTGCGCAATACTGTAGTACGCGCCGTCGGCGATCACGCAGTCGACGTTCGCGTCGACTGCCAGCATCGCATTCAGGCCCGCCTCGTCGGAGACGTTGTCCTCGGTAATCGCGATGTGGTGGACATTCATCTCCGGGTCGATCGACAGATGCATCTTGCGCCACGGCGTCTGGCTCGCGTCGCGCCCGTACTTTTGCCGATGCCATTCGCTGGCCCGGCCAAAGTTCATGCCGCTGCTGTCGACGATCAGGCTGATGGCTTCGCCGTTGCGCAGGCGTTCGGCCACGCGAGCGCAGCGTTGTTTGACCTGAACCTCGAGCGTACGGAACCGCTCGCTCAGAAGCCCGAAACTCGGTACCCCGATGTCGAGTCCGCGCAGCGCCCAGAATTCGTGCATGTGGCCGGTGATCTGCCGCATGCCCCAGCCGAACAGCCGGCAGAAGATGAAGATCAGTTCGAGGTACGCATCGCTGTACGTCCGGGACTGACCCGACACGCCCTTCTGGTAGGGCGTGTCGTTGATGAACAGCGCCTTCAGGTCTCCGTCGGGACAATACAGGCTGAGTTGCCCGCGCCGCTTCAGGCTTTCGTTGTACTCGTGCGCGTTTGTTACCGCATAGCCCGGCTTCGCTCGTTTGCGCGGTTCGCCCGTCTTCAGTCTTGCCTTGTAAGGCATGAAAGCTCGCTCGTCCGATAGATCACCGGACTCTTTCTACCCGACCCACGGCCGCCGCGCAAGCGGCCCTCTTGAACAAAGCCCGACAGGGGCAGCATGAGGCGCGGCACGAACTGCTTGCCGTCCCACACCGGCTTCATCGCGCTCTTCGACAGGCCGAGGATTGCCACTTCCGGCGCGTTGATGATCGGCGTGAAATGCTTGCTGCCGATACCGCCGAGCGACGAGATCGAGAAGCAGCCGCCTTGCATCTGGTCCGGCTTGAGCTTGCCTTCGCGGGCGAGCTTCGAGAGCTCGGCCATTTCCTTGGCGATGTCGACGAGACCCTTCTTGTCCGCGTCGTGGATCGCCGGAACGACGAGGCCGTTGGGCGTGTCGGCGGCAAAACCGATGTGGTAGTACTGCTTGAAGACGAGGTTGTCGCCGTCGAGGCTCGCGTTGAAGGTCGGGAACTTCTTCAGCGCCGCGACGCAGGCCTTGCTGACGAACGCGAGCATCGTGAACTTCACGCCTGCCTTCTCGTTTTCCTTGTTCAGCTGCACGCGCAGCGCTTCGAGGTCGGTGATGTCCGCTTCGTCGTTGTTCGTGACGTGCGGGATCATGACCCAGTTGCGGTGCAGGTTCGCGCCGGAGATCTTCTTGATACGCGACAGCGGCTGCGTGTCGATCGGGCCGAACTTCGTGAAGTCGACCTTCGGCCAGGGCAGCAGGTTCAGACCCGCGCCGCCCGCAGCCGGTGCGGCTGCTGCGCCGGCCGGCGCTGCTAGCGCGCCCGTCATCACGCCCTTCACGAACGCGGTGACGTCGTCCTGGGTGATGCGGCCCTTCGGACCCGTACGCGTCACGCGGACAACGTCCACGCCGAGTTCGCGCGCCAGGTTGCGCACCGACGGCGAAGCATGGCCTGGTCCGTTCAGGCCACCTCCCTTCTCCGGGATCACAGCCGCTGGCGCAGGCGCGGAAGGACGGACTGCAGATTCATGCAGTTCATTCGCAATGGGTGAGCCATCGCGTAGCCGGGACTTCGTCTCCGCCCCCAGTTCTCTGGTTGCCGCCTCAACAACCGCACCTTGTGGCTCCATGAGCAGGATGACCGAACCTTCCGACACTACATCTCCGACCTTGAGCTTTATCTCACGAACGACACCGCCAAAAGGACTCGGTACGTCCATGGTTGCCTGATCGGACTCCAGCGTAACCAGCGATTGCTCCTCTCGTACTAAATAAATCACCGGGGACAACGAGCACCTCGATGACAGGGATGCCCTTGTAGTCGCCGATGTCAGGCACCGTAATTTCTTTTAATTGCACTTCAAAAATCTCCCAATCGCGAGCCAATGCGAGAGCAAATCGTTGTCTAGTGTTTCTCGGGAATGCATCAACGCCGGAACAGGCAGCAGGGAGCTGGTACCGGTAAGCCCGAAGTCCTGGCCATTGCCAACTACCTTACCGGTCGACGTCGCGCGAATTCATCAGCATGTCCGTCAACCCCGCGCCTGCTCGAACCATAGGCCAGACGTTCTCAGACGGATCGACGGCAAAGTCCATGAATACCGTACGCTGCTTCATTGCGAGTGCTTCGCGCAGAACCGGCTCGACATCGCACGGTCGCTCGATGCGAAAACCGACATGCCCATAAGCGCGGGCGAGCGCGACAAAGTCAGGCAACGCGTCGATGTACGAATGCGAGTAACGGTCCCGATAGTTCACATGTTGCAGTTGCCTCACCATGCCCAGGTGGCCGTTATTCAGGGAAACGATTTTCACCCCGAAGTCGTACTGCCTGCAGGTCGACAACTCCTGGATGCACATCTGGATCGAGCCGTCCCCCGTTACCGCGACCACATCCGCGTCCGGGAACGCGCGTTTGACGCCCATCGCATAGGGCAGTCCGACACCCATCGTTCCCAGACCGCCCGAGTTGATCCATCGACGAGGCTTCTCGAATCCATACAACTGCGCCGCCCACATCTGGTGCTGTCCGACATCCGAACATATATAGGCATCTCCGCCGGTGGCTTCCCATAGCCGTTGAATAACAAACTGCGGCTTGATTACGTTGGCGTCCGGCTCATAGGCGAGGCAGCGCTTCGCACGCCATGCCTCTATCTGTTTCCACCAGTCATTGCGATTCCCGTCATTGATACGCTGTGGCCGGAGCTGCTCCCGTATCGCGCGCGCCGCCGTCCTCACATCTCCTACAATCGGAATGTCAACCTGCACCCGCTTATCAATTGTCGCGGGGTCGATATCGACATGAATAATCGTCCTGCCATCTGAGCGGAAGTCCCCGGCATTTCCAATGACCCGGTCATCGAATCTCGCACCGAGCGTAATCAGTACGTCGCAATGCTCCATCGCCATGTTTGCTTCGTACGTCCCATGCAGTCCTGGCATGCCGAGGCATCGTCTGTCTGAACCGGGAAAGGCGCCAAGCGCCATCAACGTGTTCGTCACCGGTGCGTCGAGTCGCCGCGCGAGCTCCACAACCTCCTCGCCTGCAGCTGATGCGACCGCACCGCCACCAACAAGAATGCATGGCCTTTCTGAGCGCGCAAGCGCTTCGGCGGCCCGACGCACCTGTCCAGCATGAGGATCCGTGCGCGGACGGTAGGATCGCAGCGTGACGCATTCAGGTATGCTCAATGGCGTCTTCGCCTGAAGCACGTCTTTGGGAATATCCACCAGTACAGGTCCGGGGCGTCCAGTGCGGGCGATATGAAACGCGCTCTTCAGCGTCTTCGCCAGTTGCGAGACATCCAGAACCAGAAAGTTATGCTTGACGATCGACCTGGTAATTCCGACAGCGTCACACTCCTGGAAGGCATCGGTTCCGATGGACTGTGTCGGCACGTTGCCGGAGATCACCACCACCGGGATGGAATCGAAATAGGCGGTCGCAATGCCCGTCACCGCGTTCGTCACGCCCGGGCCTGATGTCACCAACGCGACCCCCACCTTTCCCGTTGCGCGCGCGAAACCATCCGCCGCGTGCACGGCAGCCTGTTCATGGCGAACCAGCAAATGGGTGATATCGACGGCTTCCTGGAGCGCGTCGTAAAGCGGCAGGACGGCACCGCCTGGATATCCCCAAACCGTGTCCACGCCCTCGCTACGCAAGACGGACAAGACGATCTGTGCTCCCGATGCATGGCCGCCCCTGCGCGAAGCGCTCGAAGCGCCGGCTTTCGTAACGTGTTGCATCTCTGAACCCGCAATCTTCATTTTCAGTTCCACATAATGCGGATCACCGTTGCCACGGTGCCGCCCGGTTCCCGTCATGCTTGCCATAGCGATCAACAGCCCGTCTGACGGTCTCAACCGCTACTGCACCGTCGTCCGCAAGCGCTTTCAGCGCAGCAATTGCGATCGAATGCCGGTCGACTTCGAAGAAGGTTCGCAAGGCTGCACGGGTGTCACTGCGTCCAAAGCCATCGGTGCCGAGCGTCACATAGCGCCGCGGTACATACGCACGAATGAGTTCCGGCACAGCACGTACATAGTCTGTTGCTGCGATTACGGGCCCTCGAGTGGGAGACAACGCAGACGTCACATATGGACCGGGAGCGCGATCCTCGTCGAACAAACGATCGGTGCGCTCGGCTGCGACACCGTCCCGGTGCAGTTCGGTAAAGCTTGTGACGCTCCACACAGAAGCTTCGATGTTCCAGTCTTCCTTCAGCAGGTGCGCGGCGGCCTGCACTTCGCCCAGAATCGCCCCCGAACCGAGCAGCTGCACCTGTGTGCGATCGACGGATGTCGCGTCAAGCGGATACATGCCCTTAAGCACACCTTCACGAACGCTTTCGATCGGTGCATCCGGAAGCGAAGGCTGTGCATAGTTTTCGTTCGTTACCGTCAGGTAATAGAACACATCGTGCTGATGTTCGATCATCTCGCGCATGCCTTCATCTATGATCAAGGCCACCTCATACGCGAATGCCGGATCATAGGCGCGACAGTTAGGTACCGTCGAGGCCGCCAGATGGCTCGTACCGTCCTGATGCTGCAAACCTTCGCCACCTAGCGTCGTCTTGCCCGCCGTCGCACCGATCAGGAAGCCACGCGCACGCTGGTCGGCCGCAGCCCAGATCAGATCACCAATGCGCTGGAAACCGAACATCGAGTAGTAGATGTAAAACGGCAGCATGGGCAGATCATGCACGCTGTATGACGTCGCCGCGGCTACCCAGGAGGAAACAGCGCCCGCCTCCGAAATGCCCTCTTCCAGTATCTGTCCGCCCGTATCCTCCCGGTAGTACAGCATCGAGCCCATGTCTTCGGGCTCGTACAGTTGCCCGAGCGGCGAATAGATCCCGACCTGCCGGAACAGGTTCGCCATACCGAACGTGCGTGCCTCATCGGCGACCACAGGAACAACGCGAGGGCCGAGCGCCCCTTCTTTCAGAAGGGTGCCGAGCATCCGCACGAACGCCATTGTGGTAGACATTTCCTTGCCGCTGGCTTCCAGCGCGAATTGCCCCCAGGCCGACAACGCCGGGACAGGCAACGTCTGCGACGCGGCTGTCCTTCTGCGGGGCAGATAGCCCCCGAGCGCTTCGCGCCGGGCATGCAGGTACCGCATTTCCGGACTGTTGTCCGCAGGTCTATAGAATCGCAGCTGCTCGACGTCCTCGTCGGAAAGGGGCAACCGGAATCGGTCGCGAAACGCCTTCAGTTGTTCGACGTCGAGCTTCTTCTGCTGATGCGTGGTCATCCTGCCCTGGCCGATCGAGCCCATGCCGAAGCCCTTCATTGTCTTCGCGAGAATGACAGTGGGTTGACCACCATGCTTGAGTGCCTTGTCGTACGCCGCATACAGCTTGCGTACGTCATGTCCGCCCCGGCGCAGACGGTCGATGTCATCGTTGCTCAGATGCGCGGCGAGCGCAGCCAGTTCCTCGTTCTGTCCAAAGAAACGCTCGCGGTTGTAGGCGCCGTCATTGGCCGAGAAGGTCTGAAACTGTCCATCGACGGTATGCGCAAACGCACGCAACAACGCCCCGGTGCGATCGCGCGCAAAAAGGGCGTCCCAGTCAGAACCCCAAACCACCTTGATGACGTTCCAGCCAGCGCCAGTGAATTGCGCCTCAAGCTCGTCGATGATTCGGCCGTTACTTCGCACCGGACCATCGAGCCGCTGCAGATTGCAGTTGATCACGAAAACGAGGTTGTCGAGCCCCTCGCGTGCGGCTAGCGACAACGCCCCGATCGATTCGGGCTCGTCCATCTCGCCATCGCCGAAAAAGCCCCATACCTTTCTGCCCTCTGTCTTGAGCAAACCACGGTTCTGTAGGTACCGCATGAAACGCGCCTGGTAGATCGAGTTAATTGGGCCGATGCCCATCGATCCCGTTGGAAACTGCCAGAAGCCCGGCATCAGCCACGGATGCGGATACGAACACAGACCAGGACCCGCGATCTCGCGACGGTAGTGCTCCAGATGCTGCTCACTGAGGAAACCTTCCAGGTATGCGCGCGCATACACGCCTGGCGACGAATGTGGCTGGAAATAGACGAGGTCACCGCCATGCGCATCGTTCGCACCGCGAAAGAAATGGTTGAAGCCGACTTCGAAGAGATCCGCCGCCGAAGCGTAGCTCGCAATATGCCCGCCAAGTTCGCCGTAAGCCCGGTTCGCTCGCACCACCATCGCAAGCGCATTCCAGCGTAATGCAGCGGCGAGTCGCTCTTCGGTATCGACGTCACCTGGAAACGGCGGCTGATGGCCGAGCGGGATGGTATTCGTATAAGGCGTGACATTCGCACGCGCTGTTGCAATGCCACCCGACAACGCGTGCGCGGCCAGGCGGTCGAAAAGATACTGGGCGCGCTCGAGCCCGACATGCTGCACCACGCCATCCAGTGCGGCGATCCACTCGGCAGTCTCCTGTGGATCGTTGTCGATGCGGGTTTGGTTGAGGGTAAGAACGGGCTGAACACCGCTCGATAAATCGGTCATGGCAACTCCGGACTAAACATTGAGATTCGATACTCGTGCGGGTTGAATTGGGCAGTTCGATCGTGTCAGAAGAGCTTAGCTATCTCTTCACAAAATGTGCCTCTCTTTTGCTGGTAGTTTTCAGTTCAGATAGGGTATAAATTCTGGATTCGATGCCTCGCATGAGATTCCCATACTATGACGTCCGAAACAAAGCTCCCGACCCGCCGCCTGGACCGCACAGATATTGCAATCCTGCGCCAGTTGCAGGACAACGCACGCATCACGAACGCTGAGCTCGCGCGCGCAGTTAACCTGTCACCCACGCCCTGCTTCAATCGCGTACGAGCACTTGAAAAGCTCGGCCTGTTCCGGCAGCACGTCACCCTTCTCGACGCTGGGGCACTCGGGTTGCGTATCAATGTGTTCATTCAGGTCAGCCTGGAGCAACAGGTGGAAGACGCGCTCCGTGTTTTTGAAAAGGAGGTCGCGGATCGACCCGAAGTGATGGAGTGCTATCTGATGACAGGCGATGCTGACTATCTGCTACGGGTTGTGGTGCCCGACATGCAGAGCCTTGAGCACTTTATTGTGCAATGGTTGACGAAGATACCCGGCGTATCAAACATCCGCTCCAGCTTTGCGCTTAAACAGGTGCGCTACAAGACGGCTCTGCCATTGCCGACCTCCGGACTCACGTTGCCAAGTGAAGAGCAAACGCCTCAAGAGTGGACTTGAACTGGCAGAGTCCCGACCTCGCCACGCGCTGGCTCGATAACACCCGTTATCCGACGGCCAGCCGACGGGGGCGATCGGCAATTCAGAAGTTGAACCCGCCCCGTCTCACGCGGACGCTGAACTGATATGTTCACGTTGTCATCGGACAACGCCGAACACCGTAACAGTTTTCTCGCCCTCACACTGAAGGCGAGACGTTGGTCTTCAAGACCACCGGATTGATCGGTTTCGCATCATCCGAATTGATCAGAATTTATGACGCAGACCGAGTCGCAGAACGAGCTGGCTATTGCCCGAGGAAACACCAAAAGCACCGGGTACATACGCGAAGTCCAGCACTGAACCCGTTTTATCGCCTCCTACATGCTGGTAAGCCCCCTGGAGATAAACGTCGGTTCGTTTTGAGATGTTGTAGTCGCCCATGAGCCCGACTGTTTGATAGTTCGGATGGTAACTGGCCGCCGCAGTGGTCATCGTCGAATGTGTATAGGTGTACATCGCGCCAACATAGAATGCCGGGGTAAACTGGTACTTGCCATTGATTTCGAAGTTCTGGAAGCGGAGGTCAGATGCAGGGCCGCTAACAGGCGTGATTGCGCCCACATACCCGGAATTCACCGGATTCTTTACATCCACATTTGAGTAGGCAAAGCCGAAAGTGGCGCTTCCGATATAGTAGTTAATGCCTGCGCCAAAGACGCGCAGCCGGTCACCCACAAAATTTTCATCGCCGCCGTTGTTGATCGCTCCGGTCGCGGTTGAGGATGGATTATTAGCCTGCAGATAGGATGCCGCGATCAGGATGCTTCCTGTCGCATACTGTGCCCCAAAACTATACTGGCGATTGTTGGCAAAATTGGTGTCATTTGAGAAGCTGTAAGTGCCACCGAACTGGAAGCCGCCGAAATTCGGACTGGTATATTTCGCCGTATTATTGACCCGGAAGGTACCGTCCGTATTATCGTTATCGTACGGGTGCGAGAACAGGTAACCTGCCCAGTTTCCATTTGCTGTCGTCAGCGAGAAGTAGTCGACAACAGAGTCATACTGGCGACCAAACGTAAGCTTGCCATAAGCCGAACTCGATAGGCCGACATACGCCTGACGCCCAAACATCAGACCGCCCTGGCCAAGCTTTCCATTGTTGACGTTGAAACCGTTCTCAATCTGAAACACTGCGCTCACTTGACCACCGAGATCTTCGCTACCCTTCAGTCCCCAACGACTACCCTGAACATAGCCGCTCTGAAGTTCGTAGGCCTTGCTTCCCGACGCATTGTTTGTGAAATCGAATCCCTCATCGAACAGACCGTACAACGTAACCGAGCCTTGCGCATATGCGGAAGCTCCAATCGCGGCAAGAACCGAGGCAGCAAGCAGTTTCATCTTCATCTAATGTCTCCAAAATCCGAGAAATCGTTGTTTTATTTGTACTGCGAACTAACACCCAAGCACCTTCACGATGCAAGCTATTTACGCGCTACTGCCTCGACGTCTCCGCTCTCCACCCGAGGCGTCGTTAACGCGGTTTGAAATCACTCCGGCCCTCGCGATTCACGTATCCAGATCGCCTGATATACGCTATCGCTGATTTCGACTATTCATCATTGCGTGGTTGCTGATGTGAAATTCAGGCGCTTTCTCGCCGAGAGAACGGTGTCGTTCTACTTATGCAACAACTGGCTAAGGAATTGCTTTGCGCGCAGGTGCGTCGGACTCCTGAAAAATATTTCAGGTTCCGCACACTCGATGATCTCCCCTGCGTCCATAAACACTACCCGGTCCGCGACCTCGCGCGCAAAGCCCATTTCATGTGTCACACAGATCATCGTCATGCCGTCCGTGGCAAGTCCTGTCATGACGTCCAATACCTCCTTGATCATTTCCGGGTCAAGCGCAGACGTGGGTTCGTCGAATAGCATGATTTTTGGCTTCATGCATAGTGCGCGCGCGATCGCGACGCGCTGCTGCTGCCCGCCCGACAATTGCGCCGGAAATTTCGTTGCCTGATCCGGAATCCGTACACGCTGCAGGTTTGCCATAGCAACAGATTCTGCTTCCTCCCGGGGTACCTTTCGAGTTCTCCTCAAGGCCAATGTGCAATTGTCCAGTACGTTCATCTGCGGGAACAGATTGAACTGCTGAAATACCATGCCGACGTCGCGACGCAATGCAGCCAGTCCTTTCATGCGTGCGTGCATCTCCACGCCGTTGACAATGATTCGACCCTCCTGCTGGGTCTCCAGCTGGTTGATACATCGAATCAAAGTTGATTTACCGGACCCGGAGGGACCACAAACAACGATTTTTTCACCATATTGCACGTCCAGACTGACGTCACGTAAGACCTGAAAGTTTCCATACCATTTTGAAACTTTCTCCATTTCGACAGCAATTGGAGATGCTTGTGCGCCAACACTCGCGATGGCGAGTGGGCGCGCGAATTGGGATGCCATGTCGTCCTCCACAACAACTTATATACGATTTACTTTTTGATCCGCTTACTGCTGCGCGACGGTAACCCCGAGAAGTCGCTCTACGCGTGCAACCAGGGCGACGGCGACGAGCGCCAGTGCGAGAAAGAGAATTCCCGCAACCAGCATTGGTTCAGCGTAACGATAGGTATCTGAAGCGACGTCCATTGCGCTGCCGAGCATTTCGGGCACTGCGATCACTGACAGGTAGGGCGTCGACTTCAGGATCGCGATTGAATAGGCTCCCAATGGAGCCGCGACATTTCGCAACATCTGCGGCGCAATTACGAAAGCGATTGTATCCAACCAGTTGAGTCCGAGACTCTTTGCACCTTCGGACTGACCAACGGGAACTGCGTCTATGCCGGCCTTAAACACTTCAGCCATATATCCTGAGTAGTAAAAACTCAGGCCAAAAACCCCGACGAACAATGCGGGTAACGTCACACCATAGTAGGGAAGAACAAAAAAGAGAAAGTAAATCTGAACGAGTGCAGGTGTAGACCTGATTGCATCGACGATAAACTGGACGACGGGGCGGACTACACTGCTTGAGCGGCGCAACATTTCCCAGACAAAACCAAGTGTAAGCGCACCAATGAAACTAAGGATGGCTACAAGGAGAGTATTGCCGATGCCGTCGAGTACCTGCGGTATGATTCGCAATGCGAAAGCAAGATCGAAGTTCATGTCCTCCCCCGCCGACTTCCGTGTGACTTCTCAAGGTAGCGCCCGAAGATGGTCACTGGATAACAGAGCACAAGATAAGCAAGCAGAAGGCTCGAGTAGATCAACAAGGGATCGTAGCTCAACTGCGCGATTTCCTTTGCGCGAAACGTCATATCCGCCAACGTAATAAGTGATACCAATGCGGTTCCCTTGATCAACTGAATCAAATCATTGATAAAGGCCGGGATCATCGCCCTTATCGCCTGCGGCAACTCGATGAGAAAGAGTGTTTCCGCCCGGTTCAAGCCCAAAGCGAGACCCGCTTCGCATTGCCCACGCGGAAGCGACTGCAATGCGGCACGGACAGATTGGCTACTGTACGCGCCCGAGTTCAACCCGAGGACGAGTGCGCCTACCGTCACGCCGGACAAGTAGAGACCAAATGCCGGTAGCGTGTAGTAGAAAGCATAGAGGAGGACAATAACCGGCGAACTCCTCCAGAATTCGATGACAAAGGTGATGGCCTTGCGAGTAAAGCCGCTCGAAAAATTCTGAAGAATTCCTCCAAGAAGGGCAAACGGAATCGCATATAGGAGACCAAGGATGGTAACGGTCGCAGTGACCCCAAACCCTTTATAGATCCCCAGCATGACATTGGGAAAATTCATTTGCCCTCCTGGAAAATCCGCGTCACTGGTTTATCGGAAATCGTCGCCACAGATCTTTTTTGCAGTCACATCGCTCGGAGCGATCTCGGAATCGCTGAAACCGTATTTAGCAAAGATCTTTTTGACCGTCCCGTCGGCCTTTATTTTTGCGAGACCTTCGTTATAGGTGTCCCGCAGCTTTGCATCATCTGGCCGGAACGCGATTGCCGCGTAATTTGCTACCTGCTGCCCATTGACAACGAGGCCAGTAAAGGGGACAGCCCGTTCAAGCTTGGCGCCGACGTTAGGATCCTTGAGTACGTTAATCACAGTGGAACTGGACTCAGTATCCGCGTCAATCCGCCCTGCCAACAATGCGCCGACGGAAGACTCGACGTCCTTCAGCAAAAGTATCCGGTCTTTTGGGATGCCTGCGGAGATGGCATGTTCGACATCCGAGCTTCCGCGCCCGCCCGCCATGCGGATCGCTGGATTTTTCGCGACATCGGCGTAGCTGTGAATATTGAGCGGGTTACCTTTCTTCACGAGAATGGCATCGCCGATTGCCAAATCAGGATTGCTAAAAATCACCTGTTTGCAACGTGGCGGGGTGATTGCCAATCCTGACGCGACGGCGTCAATACGCCGCGAGAGCAGGCTGGGAATAAGCGCATCGAAGTCCACGATTACGAAGTCAACTTTCTTCACGCCGAGCGGCCCAAGCACCGCCCGGATCATGTCGGGGCCGACTCCAGCAACAGTGCCATCGGCGTTGCGGTATCCCCAAGGAACCTGGTTGTGGATGCCAATCGTGATTTCTCCATCGTGAAGAACCTTGTCATCGGTGGATTCCGCTCTTGCAACCGTAACACCAGTGCTGACCACTGTCACGGCTGCTGCCAAAAGAAGCGCCACCCGCTTGCTCGATACTGAGATCCTCATAACGTCTCCTTTCCTTTTGTTGGTGCGCAAAGTATACTTGGCATACCATGCATGTCAAGATGCCAAAATCCAAGTGGTGCCCGTATTTACCCGGGTGGAACGAACAGACCAAGACTGGAGACTTCTTTGTCCTTGTACGAGAATGTGCGCGACGAAATCCTCAGACGTATCAGGAACGGAACATACGCCCGCGAATTGCCGATCCCATCGGCGGCAGCGCTAAGCGCGGAGTTCGGTGTTAGCCCGATCACCATCAGGCGTGCGATTCGGGACTTACAGGCCGCGGGCGCGCTCGCTGCGATCCCTGGTAAAGGCACCTACGTGAAAGCGCCGCAACGAATCTTGCGGCAGCTTGATCTGCGCATGTCCTCGCTCCACAGCGCAGACATAAGGCTGATTTCAGTGACGAGGGAAAAGATCTGCGATCCATCGATGGCGGCTATCCAACCGCCCGATCAGGTGATGCTTTGCGTAAGAAAAGTGATCTTCGACGGGGACATCCCTTTCCTATACGACGCCAGCTATCTTTCATCACATGTCGAGGACGACATCCTGGAGGAGTTTGGCAAAAACTTTATTGTGGATGCGCTGAGAAGTCGCGGGATTCAGATTGTCAATACGCGAATTGTTGCTGAAGCTGCCCCGGCTTCAGCACCAGTCGGCGAAATCTTCTCGGTCCCGATCGGTTATCCGATGCTTCGTCGTGTTTACAAGATGACGACGAGTGACCCAGGAGTCACGATCTATGGCGTCGTCCAAGCGCCGTTCGACCGTCTCGCCTGCTACGTTAATTTTCCGGCTCAAGGTATGGAGATTAAACAATGAAAGCACTGCAACTCGAAATCCCGCAAGTCTTCCGATCGCCCGCACCGGCGGTTCCGGAAGCCGAAATGCAACAACGGCTCGCGAACATCCGCCGTGAGATGGTAAAGGCGAAGATAGACGTGATCGTTCTTACGGACAAGAAGAACGTCGACTACTTTACCGACTACCAGGAACTTTCGTGGGATCACAAGGCACGCCCCATTTTTGCCGCAATCTCCCTCGCGGACTTCGCGCTCTTTGGCAGTCTCGGGGAGGCCCGCACGGTCGAACTCAGGCCCCGCATCTTTGAGCCAGTGTACTACAGCGGTTATCTGGACGAGTCTGTCACCGCTGTCGCGGACTGGATCAAAGGGAAGACCGATACCAGCCCTCGTCATATCGCAGTGGACTATGGGCAGGACATGTTCGGTCGGGGGTCCCTGGGGTTGATTGAAGAGCTCAGCTCTCTTGATGCGCAAGGCCGTGTCAAGAGTGCGGCAGATGCTATCTGGAAAGTTCGACTGACCAAGTCCAGATTCGAGGCGGAAATTAATCGGGTCGCCTACGAAATCGTCGACACCGCGTTCCGTCAGACGATCAAAAATGCCTATATTGGCATGACGGAATATGAGCTCTATTACCTCATGCAAGCGCAGACCTACCTCAATGGTGCGGAAAGCGCGGAACCGATTGCGATGCTGTTCTCGAGGGGCGATTTCGCTTACGCACGAACGGCAAAGGAAAGGACGCTCGAGGAGGGACACTACGTCTGGACCGACTTCCGGGCGACGTATGGCGGCTATCCTGCCGATTGCAACCGGATCGCGCGCGCCGGTGAGCCCGCCGACTGGGAAATCCGTACATATGGGGCCGTGCGATCCCTGACACTTGATCTCGCAGGACAGATCCGGCCGGGAATGACCTGTTCCGAAGTCTACAAACTATCCGACCAGATGTGGCGCGATGCCAATCTCGGCACGGTGTACAGCGCGGTGTCGCGGATCGGACATGGTGGCGGGATGGATGTCACCGAGCCTCCTTCTCTCTCTGCAGCAGACGCGACGATCATCGAACCAGGAATGGTGCTTCATATCGAGCCGAAACTCGAACGTGACGGCGCGGTTTTCCAGTTCGAGGAAGTCGTGTTCGTCACCGAATCTGGCGTTGAGTTTCTGAGCACGCTGTCACCCGAAGCTCTTCCGGTGATTCGCTAAACCATTGCTTTTAGGATAGTTTAAAAATGCCTCTGTTGAATTTCCAGTGGGTGGTATCGTCCCGGTTTCTGCATAATCAAGACGAAGGCAGGTCATGCACAGCAAGCTGTTCGAAGCCGCATTGGGTGTAAGTGATCCGTGGTTCGTGAGCGGCGTCGATTTCGACGCGGCCACCAAGCTGCTGACGATCCAGATCGACTTCACTGCCGGAAGCCGCTTCGCGCATCCTGAGGTGGCCGGCGCGCATCCCGTGCATGACACTATCGTCAAGCGTTACCGGCACCTGAACTTTTTCCAGCATGACTGCTACCTCGAAGTGCGCA
>NZ_WHNQ01000049.1 GCF_009362785.1 Paraburkholderia atlantica | reverse complement strand
TCGAATGTGGGTCGTGCGATCTCGATGACGTGAGTGGCTGGATCGACTTCATCAATTTCTGCGACCGGCATCGTGATGCGACTGTCGTGGTGAACACCGCAGCGAGGAGCCAGACTGGCGTCGCGCATTATGGTGGGACGCTTGCTGGTACGCTAGATGAGCTGGCACGGCAGTTGGTTGTGCTGTGGGTGATCAATCGGCAACGCGACAGTCTGGAACTGCTGCTCAGGTTCGGTGCCACGTTCCCGAATGCAGTGACGCATGTGGTGCGTAACGGCTATTTTGGCTCGCCCGAGAAGTTCACCCTGTACCGGGACTCGCAACTGAGGAGGGCTGTCGAGGAGCAGGGCCAGTCGCTGGATTTTCCAGATCTCGCGGATCGCGTCGCTGATGAACTGCGTAGCCAGCGCCTGTCGATACCCAAGGCAGCGGAAACGATGCATATTGGCGAACGGGCGGAACTGCTGCGCTGGCGCGCGTTGTGCGGAACGATGTTTGCCAGGGTGACAGTCGATGGGTAAGAGTCGGGGCGGGCCGCCTGACACGCTCGCCCGCCTGTTTCTCGACGTCACGGGTGAAGTACCTGACGATGCCAGTGTCCTGCGAATGCGACGGGTGTCGGGTGCGCTGAACCTGCGCGATAACGATGCACTGTGGTCTGTGCTGGTTATGCTCGAATACTACGGGCGGCTCTACGAGGTCATGCCGGAACGCATCCGGCAGGCGGGGGCGGGCAGTCTCGATGCCGTGCGGACAGAGGCGCGCGCAGCCAGGGACGTGCTGATGGCACAGCATCGTGATGCGCTTGCGCGCTGCAAGGCGACGATTGAACTGGCCGAGCGGATGACCGGTGAGCACGAGGCGCGTTACAGGGCCGCACTCGCGGAACTCGACAGACAGGCATTGTCTGTACTGGTTGAACGGGCAAGCGGTCGGCTTGCGCGTACGGTGGGAAACCGGCTCGTGGCTGTGACAGCGATGGCGGCGCGCGAACAGCGGCAACGGCTTGATGCGGCGGCGGCCTCATTTGAGCGAAAGGTGATGCGGCGGGTAGTCAGGGCGTGCTACGGGCTGATGGTCTGCGCGCTGATTGTCTTGCTGCTGGCGGCGGGGGCTGGCTGGTGGGCTGGACGTCATCTGATGCGGTAGGGTGTGTGACGTCTACTTGTGCGAGTCACAGTTCGTCGGTGTCGCCGGGCTATGAGCGCGGCGGCATCACGAAGCATGCGCAAGGGCGGCTCGTTCGGGTCGACCCTGATCACCGGTAGCCTGTAACCATTATCCTCTGCGGGGGGCGAGTGCCACGTCGTACTACTTCCTCTGTTTTACTGCAGTCTTTGACAGTTTCGACAGTTGGGCTTGCGTGATTGACTCCAGAGTGGGAAACAGGGTGCCGGGCCAGCACTGTGTGACCGCGCCGGGACGTGACCCGGAGGGCGTCGCAGCGAAAAGACTGAGAACGGGGCGGCGTGGGTGCGCCGCCACCGGATCGTTATGCCTTCAGTTGGCGCATGGCATCCGCCAGCATCCAGAGCGCTCGGTTGAGCTTCACGTTCTGATCGATGCCCGTGACGGGGCGCGTGGACATTGCGCGGCCCGATCGCGAGCGGCCGTGCAGTCCACCCTTCGTCAGGTTTTCCTGCACCCGGTTAAAGACGGTCCAGAGGTCATCGCCGCGATCCTCGAAGCGGCGCGGGGAAAGCAACTGGCTTCCGGTAATCGGTGTGGGCGCTTCGGCATCGGTCGGGTCGTAACGCAACGCGAGTGCGGATCGGGCGAACGCCTGCTGTTCGTCGCGATCGAGCGTCATGGCGCGCATGCCTTCCTTCTGCTCGCGGATCAGATCGAAGCCCTCAAGGACGTCGAAAGCGCCATTGATCACGTTCTGGATGACGTTGCCTTTGTGTGGCACGCGGATATCGGCGATGTTCTCGCCCGCGATCATGCCATTCTGGCAGACAAACCGGAATGCGCCCGCCAGCATCTGGTAACTGCTGGTGCCGTCGTGCGAGTTCAGCAGGACGATTTCGTCGGCTTCCTCGCCGGTGATCTGGTCGGCATGGCGAAGCCGCAGCATGTGTTTGGTGAATTCCCGCTTCCCCTGATCGCGTACGCGGGTCTGGCAGATCATGAACGGCTGAAACCCTTCGTTGCGCAGACCGCGCAGGACGTCGATGGTGGGAATGTAGGTATAGCGTTCGGAACGGCTTTCGTGCTTGCAGTCCGCGAAGATGGAGGGAGCAACCCGGCGAATCTGATCGTCTGAGAGGGGCGAGTCAGCGCGAAGCATCGGGGAGCCGTAATGGAAAGAGGAAACGAGTTGCATGGCAATCTCCACAGTCAAGGTTGAGGACCTGAACCGGGCGAGGGAGGCGCCTTGCCATTGCGGCTGGACACTTCCCGGTGGAACTCGGGGTTGGCGTTGCTGCCGCCAGGCTCCCGGGTTCCCGCCCGTGCGACTTGAGGAGCCGATAGCGGGCGGGCGTCAAGGAAAAAGGCGAGGGAGGGGCGCGGGCAACACGGTCCCTCGCCCCTTGATGCGCGCCCGTTATCGGCTACGGTCGCGGGTCAAGGGCGGGAACCCGGAAGCCGGGTGTAATGCCATGCCTCGGGTTGACCGGGCATGCAGGCGTGGACCAACAGGCGCCACCGCGCAGGGCACTCCTCGATAGAATGCGACGGAATTGACTGATGTGGCTGGAGTTGATGACCGACGATCGGCGCCATCAGGTGATTTACAACCGTGCGCGGCGGCAGGCGAGAATGCGCCTCGAGTAGCTGGATTGATGGCAGTCGTGCGGCCCGCGACTACACGGCTGCGTGGCCACGGTCTCTCATAGCGGAGGGATCGGGACCTTGCCGACACCGCGACACGGGGCAGATTTCGGCCAAAGCCGACAGTGGCCGATCAGGAACGTGTGGCCGTTCTAGATCGCTTCACCGACATTCGCGACCCGGTGCCGGCGTATGTCAGCTTTCCTTATTCGCGAACGAGTCCTCTCGACCCGATGCGATCGGTCGTATGCGGCACCGTCAACGGCTGTTTACTGACCTATCTCAGTCGGTCAACTCTGAATATGCTCGACGGTGGTTTTTGTTCTGAATATGCAACGATCATCAATGCTTCGCGCTGCTGGCCCGACTGCTCGTTGGTCTCGCGTCACACATTCGGCGCACCGCTAGTCCACGCATTTAAGTCCCCAAAGACTCAACGCTTGGAGTGCGTTCTCAGACCGACTGCCTCCGTTCCGATAGTCCCAGCAGCACAAACCCTCCAATACCGAGAATGATGAGCCACAACAATGTCTCGTCCCAAACAAAGTGCCATGGATTCTGAGGGAAGTACAAACGAAGGGTGATGTAGCTCCAAATGCAATAGAAAACTATATATGATGCAAGTGAGACTAGTACCAGCCCAATTTCGCCGATTGCCAAAGTTACCGGCCCCATGATTGCGCCACCGGCGAGCATAATTGACAATCCGACCATAATAAATAGACCTGCACCCGCCAGCGTCTCACTGGCATGTGCGGGCGTTTGACCATTAAACAGTGACGTAAGTGTCACAAACATCACGAAGGCTGAAAATCCGAGTAATGCTCTTCCAGCGATGCGCCTAGGTGTTTTCGCTCTGCGAGCGCTGAAGGTGAAATGCTTTGATGTCGACACGCGAGGCCACGAGTATGGCAAAGGGGAGGCAGGAAGCTGTCAAGCTCCAAAGTGTCTTTACTACTGATGCGCTGGACGTCAAGACGGTCATTCCACCGTTCAAAAAAATTAGACCGACGAGCAGCCCTCTAGCCCACGTCCGACGGCGTAGCAGCCCACTGCCAGCGAGTACATTACCTATTGCGGCCGCGGCAAGCCAAATCCACTGACTACTCGGCGCGAGTCTAGATTCTGGAATCAGCGAAGTCGTCGCTGAATGATGGACAAGATATGCACGATACATTCCGAGAAATGTCGACATTGCAGTAAACAGCAAAAAGCAACCTGCCACAGATGGCAAGATCGAGCCTTTCGAGGAATCAACATGCTGGTTGCTCATCGCGTCATGATTCAGAAAATCGATTGTTTTCTTAATGCGCTCCGATACGGTAAATCCCCGTACCCGCAGCAATGCCAAAGCCAACCCCGTCTAACGGCAATCGGGTGTGAAACTTGAGAGATCGGCTAGGCGACCGCTTTCGGCGTGTCACTGACGCCCGAATGTCCCGCCGGAATCGCCACCGACTGGCTCATGTTGGCCGAACTGAGTCCGACACCGTCCGGCTCAGTACGAACCTGAGCGATCACGCACCCGATACCGCCCGCAATGACCATTCTGAGAGATCCAACGGTCACGCACTCGACTTCGGGTTTCAAACGGTCTAGCTCATGGTTTCTTCGACGGCGGCGAAAAACGATAACCGCGCAGTTGCTAACCGCCCTGAACACATGCGTCGGTCTCCCTGGTCGTTAGTGATCTTTTTCACTCTCCACCCCACGAGGCAGTGACACCGAAAACACTGTCTGCGTTTCGTCGGACCGCGCTTCAATCGCGCCGTGATGGGCTATGGCGATTTCGCGGGCTATATACAAACCCAGCCCTAGGCTCGTTTCCGCGCCACTTGCGGTCTGGCGATCCGGGCCACGGGTTAGAGGATCGAAAATGCATTCCAGCGTCGCATGCCCGATAGCAGGTCCCTGGTTTCTGACGTCTATCCGCACCTGCGTTGTATCGCCAGTCGCGTCGACGGTGACCGGAGCGTCCTTCGCCCCGTACGTGATTGCATTGAGAACAAGATTCTGAAGCAATTGCTGCACGCGCCGGCCGTCCCAGGTGCCCCGTAAATCTCCACTAACGTTGAAAAGAATCTGCTTGTCGGGATGAATGGCACGGAGTTCGTCAAGTCCTTCAGCCAGCACCTGGGTCAGATCGACGTTGCGGGGCGCCACGTTGATGCCCAGGCCCAGTTTCGTCCTGCTGAAATCGGTCAGATCGTCGAGCAGTGCCTGCATCCGCGCTCCGCTCCGTATCAGGCGGGCCGCGGCTTCCGATACTTTACCCCCGGCGTTGAGTGCCGCGAGATAGGACGCCGTCATCTGAATCGCCTGCAGAGGGCTACGCATGTCGTGGCCGAGCATGCCCAGAAGAAGGTTTCGATCTTCCTCGACCTGTGCTGTGAAAAAGGAGACGGATTCGGCAAGCGCCTGGTCGATCGCTTCGCTGAAGCGGATGACGTCGTCGAGATTGGCCTCGCCGGGCTCGCAATCATCCATCCACAGGCGAAGCACGCTTGCGCGCAGCGCGCGATACTCGGCGGCAATCTGGTTGATGTTGAAGCCGGCCCGTGCTCTGAGAAGAGCATGTGTTTGTGCGGCGGTTTCGGTCGCGTCAATCGGGGCAGGGGCTCGCCCCACGGATTTCTGGAACTGCGCTTCCCGGCTCTGCGAAGTTCGCAGATCCTTTGCGATGGCCAGGAGGATCTGCTGTGCATGGTCGCGCAGCCCCGACGACTGCATGTTCGCCGCCGCGGGCAGCAGTGTGGCGGCGAACGCCTCCCACTGCGCCAGAATGGGCTCCGCATTTTGCGAAATAAAATCAGCAAGACGCATGGACTCTGCCTCGACTGGAAGGACTGGCACAGACAAATAGACGGCGTTCCAGGTTACCCGGGCCGTCGCTACTGCCTGGCACACGGACTTGGGCGGGAATAGCCCATGCTGGTAGCCAGGAATATTGAGCCTACCAGAAGCGCTTCCGCGTATGAATCCGTTCCTTCCCACCGCGCGATGGACGTCGCGCACCGTCCTTCGACACGGAAACGTGCCCCCTCGCCTGCTCGTGATCGACGATGATGAAAAAGGGGCCGAAGCAATCGCGGCCGTGCTTGCGGCATCGGGGTACGAGACCCGATTCGCCGTGGGAGTCCGCGCGGCGTTGGCCGCCATCGCTGCCTGGATGCCGGCGATCGCCTTGCTCGACATCAATATGCCGGGCACGGACGGATTTGGACTCGCACGGCAATTGCGACGTGACGGCCGTACCCAGCATCTGGTCCTTTTGGCGTTCACCGCCTATGACGAGATTACCGTCCGCGCAAATGGGATCGCGGCCGGCTTTGACGGGTATTGCCAGAAAGGTGCCGCTCCTGATTTGCTGTTGAATCTGCTTAGACAGATTGCACTTAACCCAGATGCCGTGGCTCATTGAACGAAGGAATTTGTTTCCGTTCGGACATTCGCTGCCCAGCAATTACATGTGCGGAGGTGGGCGCCGGGCGAACGGCGAACGCATCATATCGACCCTGAGCGGTCCTTCGAGCTGGCGGAACTTCAATGACGGCTCACGAAGTGATGCGGACATCTGCCGAGCCGCTCGCGCCAACATATATTCGGCGATACGCAAACTCAGGAGAGAGGAATCGAGGGAGAGGGATTTGAGGCCGCCGCATAGCTGAGGCGGCCCTGACCGGGATGACGCGCGCTGCAGGCAGCGCCGACAGCGCCAATCGAACGGGCTACGTCAAACCTCAATTTTCGTCACCATCGTCACGATCGGTTTCGTGAATGCCGTAGCGACGGTCGTCCCGGCAATCCCAGCGGTGATGGCCGGGTAGTCCGGTGATCTTTCGAATCCTGAAACCATCGGCGACATACAAAGCTCCGTCATGCCCGAACGCGAGGCCCCGTGGACCCGAGAGCATGGCCTGGATCGCCAGGCCGCCGTCACCAGAGTAGCCCGGCGTGCCGGTCCCGGCGATGGTCTCGATGATGCCGGTCTCGTGGTCCACCTGCCGCACGCGGTAATTGAAGGTATCGCTTATGGTCAGATTGCCCGCACAGTCGGTTGCTATATGCGTGGGTGCGTTGAGCAGCGCCTGTGTCGCAGGCTGGCCATCGCCGTTGTAGCCTGCCTCAAAAGCTACTCCGGTCGTGCCGGGATACACTCCCGCCACCGTCCTGAATGTCTTACCCTGTCTGTCCGGTTCACGGACGGTGCTCAGGGCGGAGTCGGCAAAAAACATTTCGTTGCGTCGGTTAAACGCCGTAGTGATGAAGTACAGGAAGCCGGCTTCGGTCGCGGGACCGCTCTCCGGACCTGCTCCGTGAATGCCGTTCCCGACCACCGTTGTGATGATGCCCGTGCGTCGATCGACGCGGCGAATGCGCTCGTTGCCAGAATCGCTGATAACAAGGTTTCCTTCGCGGTCGAACGCGATGTCCGTCGCGTTGATCAACGCAGCAGTTGCCGGTCCTCCGTCCCCGGAAAACCCGCGTTCGCTTCCGCCGACTACCGTGTGCATCGTCAGCGTGTGACGATCCACGCGCCAGATGCGGCTGCTCGGTTGAAAGTCGGCGATGTACACATCGTCGTCCGGGCCGACCGCCACGCCTAGTGGATCGCCGAGGTTTGTCGCTGTCGCCTGCAATCCTTCGCCGTTATAGGCGCTTTGACCGGTTCCCGCGTACGTGGTGATAACTCCGGTGGCGCGATCGATGCGTCTCACGACGCCGTTCACCGGTTCGGCGATAAACAGGTTCCCTTCGCGATCGATCGCGAGACTCTCGGGCGCGATCAGTGCGGAGATCGCGGGGCCGCCGTCGCCAGTGTACCCTTGCGCCCCAGTGCCAGCGATCGTGACTATTGTTTGCGATTGCGCCCATACTACATAAGGCACGGCGAGCAGCATGATCAAGGCCGAGTGGATAAGCCTCGCACGAATGGAGCATTTCATCGTGACCTCCCTGAGTTGTCCCGCTCAAACGATTTTCACGGGAGCATTTGCGTCATGGAGAGGTCCACGGCGCTTGCCGCCGAGCGTTCGCCATCTACTGAGCCAGCTCTACCGCAGCACGGGATGCGTGGCTCCGGCGGTCATGGCGCATACCAGCGTCCCGCCGCGAGCGTCGCATGGGTAAAGAACAGCCCGATGAGCGGCTGCCGATGTCGAGCCACAGGCGTCCGTTTTGACCGTCGGCGACGCAGTGCGCACCGCGCGAGCCGAGGTAGTTTTCGACGACACATACCCCCATTCCGCGTGATGCGCGGAATGGGCGACGACGACCCGCAGAGTTGACCAGTAACGCGTTAGTCATCGTGTCTGAAGAATAGGCGCTGGCGTCGCCGATGCATGCCGATACCTCTGCTTTTTGCGCCTTCTCGAGCCGGCCTCTGTCGCCGCTGGTCGTGAGGCGTAGGACCCCTCCTGACGCGCGTTGGAGATGGACAAGTGAGCGCTGGACGATACCCGCGTTTGTGCCGCAAAGGGTCAATGGCCGTTTGCGATGCGGATGCGCCCTCTGAATGTCCGTCCAACGGGGGAGGTGAATGACGCTTGATGGCCGGCTAGCGCCCGACGACCGAGCGCGACGATCGCATCGGGTGGGTCCTCTATGCAAAAGGCATAACGCGACCCGCTCTGGACGTTGTGGTGTCGACCCGGTGACTGCTCTAGTGTCTGAAGAGCCGCTGCGACCTGGATCTGGCATCCCGTGGTCACAAGTCCTGTTCGATAGCCAATTGCAGCGTTTCGAAGACACAATTGCGGCACGCGCACCGGGAGGGCCCCTGCCATTGCCGCTCCGGCAGGAGTCAAGACGAACGTGAACGGAGAGATTCCCGTGAAGAAAATCCGACAACTTTGGTTGCTTCTTGCCATCTTCTCGTTGCCACTGTTCGGTCGCGCAGAGCCCGTGAAGATCGAATTTGTCGTCAACCTGAAAACCGGGGAACGAGGTATGCCCAATCAATACGAGAAGCTGGAGCTCGGCGAGGGGAGTGGGCGCTACGTCGCTGCTCTAAGGCAAAGCGGTAAAGTGACAAGCAAAGGCCTTCTTGAGGGTGCAACCGTTCTCGATTGGGGGTTCCACGAAGTGCCTACCGAAGAAGCGGCTGCGGCTGGCTCGAACCAAGGAGAACCGATCGGTGGAGGCCCTGGCTATCTGGTATTTACCCTTCCGTCAGGTGACAAGCTCACCATGCGGTTGCAGATGCATCTCCAGTATGTTCCTCAGTCGCACGGGGCGCCCCGCCCCTTCATCTTCGGTCTTTGGCAGATTATCGCCGCGAGCGGGAGTTTGAGCCGTTTACAGGGAACAGGGGTGATTCGAATAGAGCGGCCGTCAGCAGAAGACCGTTTATGGGTTCTCGAGGGGGAGGTCGGTCGCACGAAAAGTAAGTGAACGTTCCTAGCCATCAGAGAAACTGTGCGGCACCTACTCGTCCTCAAGCAGCAGGACAGCTCAGCCGGACTTTTCCTTGAACGGCCGGTTACAGATCTCCTGTTGTTCAGGGAAAAGACGGGTAAATTATCAGTTTGATAACTCCGTCCGGCTGTCGAAGGCTTCATCGAGGTGACGCGACAGAAAACGGCCCAATGGAAATGCGGCTTCAGCACTACAATCTGGACGATGAAGCGCGAACTGAACTGCTAGGGTATCTGGTGGTTGCTCAACTCATTGCGCGCGCAAGAACGGGGCAATGGCTTGAAGCAGCGCATGTCTGCGAATCTGTACTGCTTTGGCTCTCCGCTAACGGTGGCAATTGCGGTGCCCGGGAACGCTCTGACTTGTCGCGGCTTTCGGTCGACGCGGCTGAACAGTTTGTCGGCTTACCGCCGTTCGATGATGAAGCGAGTTTAGTTCAAATGATCCTGGCCCTGAGCCGTCTTGACTATCGCAAAGCCGACGTCAAAAAAATATCGGCAGTTTGCGGTGAGTACATCACACATCGTCATGACGCAGGCTGGTCCTGATAGGACAGTCAAGCCGTAAGCAGGCATGCCAGCATCAATGCACATATGACAGCCGTGGCCGACAAGCGCGCGTCGCGCATCGGGCGAGTTTCAGAGTACACCAGCCGTTCGAGGAGTGACGACTGCACGCCTTAGGCGAAAGGCAGAAAGTGGCCGAACGCGAAAATCCATTGGCAGAAGATGCGGGGCGCGTCGCCCTGATGGGCGAACTTCCGCAGCCGACCCAAACCGGACGAATCGCCCCCTGATCTCCGGATGACTCTTGAGCGAAACACATTGGTCATCCTGCTGTGTGTCGGTGACTAAAGCCGTTTGCTGAACTTCAGTTTGTACCGCAAGCGACCGTAAATAGACTCATGTGCTAATGGCTCACCAGTGGCTCAAATGCCGAACCCCATGACGGATATAAAACTTGCAATCTACGGTCACCCAGTGAAGCTCAACAACATACTAAAGCTTTGTCACATTGCTGCTGCGATATCGCTTTCCGTCCCTTGCCAGCGAGTCGTCGCATACTCTCAGCAGGACCTAGCCGACGCACTAAGACGTGCGTCTGAAGCCGCCGTTGCGAATCCATCTGATCCATTGGCACGAAACCGTGTGTTGGAGGGGGAGCTACAAAAATTTAATCTTCCTTCGAAGAAGGCAGCCAGCTACGTGTTCTTCGCGTTTTATCGCAAAAACATGATTGGCGTTCCTGCAGTTTGCGCGGAGTACGGGATCGACGTAAAGGAATATGTCAGTTCCTTTGCGCGTATTCATGAACCCCTGCTGAAGGTTGCTGAAACAAACATCGATCTTGAAAAGGCGAAATCCTATACGGATCCAGTCGAATCGGCACGCGCAGAGCTTGAGCGTATCGTAACGACACGTCACACGTACATGAAGGGTCTTTGCTCCGTCATTGCGACCAATGGTGCTTCAATCGCTGAACGCGGGCAATTCGCCGTCGTCCTTCCAAATGCCTATGCAGCGTTGACCTCGCCGTAACATAGGCTGCGACAATGACGCGATGATGGATGGGTGTCGGGTGACGACCCTAGAGGCGCCGTTCGAGCAACTGATTCATCGTCGCGACGAATGACTCCTGTTGGCCGAGAGCACCAGTTCAATGAAGGTCCTGTAGAGCGGCCGTTGAAATCGTTGACGGCCGCTTCCGGGCGGCTTCTGTGAATGAGTACAGTCGGCCAACAAGGGTCGCTGGCTTGTGCGCCCACCGACGTCTGGTTCGAAGGCGTTACCGGACACAGCAAAGGTCAACCCAATGGCTCGCTATCAACAAATTGCGATAAGCATTTGCACAATTCGTCAAAACGGCTATCCGATAGCCCCTCATAATTTGCGGCTGTCCTATGCTAAGTGCTCACCATGCAACCCCTTTCCCAGGCAGCAGCAAATCAATTTTCGACAGTCCGATTCGTGCTCACGGACATGGACGAGACGTTGACCTATCAGGGCCGCCTGCCTGCCTCGACGTACGCTGCGCTGGCACAACTGGAAGCCAGCGGCATTCGCGTGGTGCCGGTCACCGCGGCCCCTGCCGGATGGTGTGACCAGATGGCTCGCATGTGGCCCGTCGATGGTGTCATTGCCGAAAACGGCGGCTTGTTTTTGCGGCGGAGTTCGGACGGGCACCGCGTCGAACGACACTACTGGCATTCGCCCGATAGCATTGAACACGTACGCGAACAACTGAAGTACATTGCACAGGTCGTCGAAAAGGCGGTGCCTCAGGCACAAGAGGCTGATGATCAAGTGTTTCGTTTGACGAGCCTCGCATATCGCCGTACAGGAACCGACGCCGATCACCACATCGTCGATGCGCTCAGACAGGCGGGAGCAGATGCGACGATAAATAACCTTTGGGTTCTCGGCTGGATTGGGGGCTACGACAAGTTGACGATGTCATTGCGAGTACTGGCCAGCACATACGGCATTGACACTGGAGCAGCCCGCGAGTTGGTCGCCTATTCCGGAGACTCCACCAACGACGCGCCGATGTTTGAGTTTTTCAAACACACGGCGGGAGTGAGCACGGTGATCGATTACCTACCGCAATTGCCGACTCCCCCTCGATGGATTACGCGCGGTCCAGGGGGAGCCGGTTTCGTGGAATTCGCGAACGCCATTCTCCAGTCAGGTTCAACCAGCGCTCGCGACGCGTCCGCTCTGTAGGCGTCGAACGGCTGCTCTTAGACTTGCAGCCGACCTTTCCGGCGAACCGGGCGATGGACCGCTCAGGGTCGTAAGGACTCGTTCGCCAATAGGGAAAGCTGACACTCGCCGACACCGGGTCGCGAGTGTCCGCGAGACGATCTAAAACGGCCACACGTTCCCGATCGGCCGCCGTCCGCTTTGGCCGAACTGCCGCCTCTCAGGCGCCGGCCTGCATGTGCGCTCTGGCTCTGTTAGCTGCCCCGGGATGCCGGGCGGGGTGACTGGCGGCAGTCGGTTGCACTTGCTTTCCCGGCTGGGATCAGCCGGGAAACAGCAGGGCAGACATCGGCGGCCGGTTGCCGCGATAAAACCGGAATAATCGCGGGGTGAGCGTCGCGCCTCTCACCCACGACCAACTCCAACCAGCCGCGCGCGTCGGAGATCACAGGTAATCAATGGGGTAAGTCGGTTTCTGGCTGTATTCAAATGCCGCGCCACAATTCGGCGATGTCGTTCGATCCGATCGTGATGACGGCGGGTTCGTTTATCTGTTCGATCAACGGCGAAGAACCGCGTCCCTGGATTTTCAACCCGCTACTCGATCCGGGCCGCTCGGGCTTATGTAGTTTATGTTCTTGGGGTTAACGTATAAAGGGTTTCCCCGACCTATGTCTCGATTGACACTATGCTGACTAATCTTTAGCATCGTCAGCATGCTGATTAAGTTAATAAGTGGTCAAGACATCAGGAGACGCTATGTCGGTTGGTTCTGTATCGGAAGACATGATCCCCGCATCGCTGCGGGAGAAAATGGTAACCACTCATCTCGTCCCGCTGTGGGAAAGTCCCACGGCTCACAAGCTGGATGTCAAGCGTGAGCAGGCTCACCTGTGGCCCTGGAGTGCAACTCGTCCGATCCTGACCGAAACCGCCCAGATTTCGTCGCCGAAGGTTGTCGAGCGCCGCGTGCTCTCGATGGTTAATCCGTTCTCGAAGTCGCCGGAAGACGAAGCAACGACCGGCACGATTTCGGCGACGCTGCAAACGCTGCTGGCCGGCGAAATGGCCCGCCCGCACCGTCACTCGATGAACGCACTGCGTTTCGTCATGGAAGGCCACGGCGCATCGACGCTCGTGGACGGCAAGGATTGCCCGATGGAGCCAGGGGACCTGGTGCTGACGCCGGCGTGGACGTGGCACTCGCACCACCACTACGGTGACGGCGCGACGATATGGATGGACGTGCTCGACGTCGACCTTCAACTGTACCTTGGCACCGACGAGTTCCAGCCGGGCCCGATCGTCGATCAGCCGCCGCAATTCCTGGATGGTGCCTTTACGGCGGCAGGAATTCTGCCGGTTATGGACAGCGTCGAGCGCTCCTACTCGCCGATTTTCCGCTACACGCGTCAGGATGCGCTGAAGGCACTCGACGCTGCACCGATCGCCCAGGACGGCTCGTGTCGCGTTCGCTATACCAATCCGGTTACGGGTGGTGCGGTTATGGCGACGCTCGACTGCTACCTAACAGGCCTAATTGCAAGGGCAACGACACGTGCGTTCAAGACCACGGCGAACACGGTGTGCTGTGTGGTCGGCGGTAAAGGCACGAGCCAAATCGGTGATCGCGAGATCAAGTGGGCCGAGCACGACATCTTTACGATTCCGCAGAACACGTGGGTGACCCACACGTCGGATACCGGCGCACAGGTTTTCCAGGTCACCGATCGCGAAGTGTATCGAAAACTCGGTCTTCTCAAAGAGACCTTCAAGGACTAACTCCTGACCGGGAGTGGTTATGCCACCCCTGACTACTGTTTTATCTCGTCCATGTTTAACCCCTTTACAAAGCCGGGGGCGATCATTCGCCGACTTCAGCAGGTGGCGGTGCGTCTGTTTGCCGAAGAGACGAAGCCGTTCAACATGACGTCGATTCAATTGGGTGCACTTCAGGTTATTTTTGATAGGCCTGGAATCGATCAAATATCGTTATCACAGGCAACTGATGTAGATCGCACGAGCATCATGCGGGTCATCGAGCGTTTGACTTCGGAAGGTCTGGTGACGAAAGAAGCGAATGCCCACGATCGTCGAGTTAGCAGTATTTCGATTACGCACGCGGGCAGAGAGCGAATCGAGCAATTGATTGATAAAGCCGAGGTATCACAGATCCGATTGCTGGCTCCACTAACCCCGGCAGAGCGCAAAGAGTTTATGCGGATGATGATCAAACTCGTGCTCGCGCACTCAGTCACAGGAAATCCCGCTGTCCGGGAATTGGCGATTGAAGCCGGACAGCGCTGTCCGAATGCAGGTCTTTGAATGATTACCTCAAAAACACACGTCGTAATCGTCGGTGCAGGCCAATCCGGTGCCGGTGTCGCAATGGCACTCCGCAACAACGGATTCAATGGCGCGATTACGCTGATCGGCGATGAATCGCATCCGCCGTACGAGCGCCCGCCGCTTTCCAAGGGTGTTCTCCGCGGTACTTTGGAATTCCAGAAGACCTGGATTCACCAGATGGAGGCGTTCAAAGAAAATGATATTGAAGTTCGCCTCGATATTCGAGTGGTGGCAATCGATCACGAGCGCTATGTAGTAACGCTTTCTGACGACAGCGAGGTCGGCTACGACAAACTCGTGCTTGCCACGGGGGCGCGGCCCCGTATGCTGACCGTCTCGGGCGCCGATAACGATCGTGTTCATTTCTTGCGCACGATTGACGACGCACTCCGTCTGCGCCAGCAAATGTGCGCGGCGACCAGCATGGCCATCATCGGGGGTGGATTTATCGGCCTTGAAGTTGCGGCGTCTGCGCGGGAAATGGGCCTTCAGGTCACGGTTCTGGAAGCCGCGCCACATTTGATGGGGCGTTCGATTCCTGAATCAGTTGCCGACTTTCTGGCGGGCGTTCACGTCGATAACGGCGTCAATATCGTCACGCAGGCGCAGGTGCAGGGCTTCCACAACAGCGAAACGGGCATCCGCGTTCTTCTGAAGGATCGGGCGGCGCTCGAGGTCGATTGCGTTGTCGTCGGCATAGGCGCAATTCCGAACGCGGAAATCGGCGAAATGTGCGGGCTCGAAGTTCGGGACGGCATTCTCGTCGATGAGTTTGGCCGCACGAGCATTGCGGATATCTATGCGGCGGGCGATGTAACCCGGCACTTCAATCCGCTTCTTAATCAGCACGTCCGTCTGGAATCGTGGCAGAACGCACAGAATCAGGCGATTGCCGTCGCGAAGGAAATTGCGGGCAAGCCCGAACCCTACGCCGAAGTTGCATGGCTTTGGAGTGACCAGTACGACCTGAATATCCAGACGGCTGGCAATCCAAACGACGGTCACCGTTTGCTATGGCGCGGTAATCCGGGTGACAAAAAGTTCACCGTGCTCGCGATTTCGGGTGACCTGATCAAGGGCGCAATCACGGTTAACAACAGTCGCGATATGCGATTTGCCCGTCAGATGATTGCCAACCGCAAGGTCGTCAGTCACGACGAATTGGCCAATATCGCGAATTCACTCCAGGCTCTGTCACGTTAAGAAAGCAATATGACTGAAATTACTAATGAAGTGATTGCCCGTTCCGAGGAGATCGAGGACGGGGGTATGGAAGGCTTTACAGTCCAGGGTAGGCGCATTGCGATCTATCGCGTGGACGGACGACTGCACGCGACGGACAACATCTGCACACATGGTCACGCGTTGATGACTGATGGCTATCTCGAAGGCCAGATCATCGAATGTCCGCTGCACGGTGGCCGTTTCGATGTCACCACGGGCAAAGGTCTGGGCGCCCCGATCACGTGCGATCTGGCGTGCCATAAGGTGGAAGAGGCTGATGGTGAAATCCGCATTATTCTGAACGGAGACGCAGCATGAGCGCGACTGAAAGCGAATTCGAATTGCCGACGAATCGCGGGCTTTTCTTTGGTGGTGAATGGCGCTCGCCGCTTGGCGGCTATGCGATGACCGTGAACCCGGCGACCCAGGAAATCCTGGGCCCGGTGTCGGTTGCGAACAGGGAAGATGTCGATCTGGCAGTGCAGGCAGCGCACACGGCATTCCAGTCGTGGAAGAAGACCAAGCCGCTGGAACGGGCTCAGCTGCTGGTCAAACTGGCGTCGAAGGTTCGCGCACATGCAGAAGAGTTCGCATGGCTCGACTCCCTCAACTGCGGCAATCCGATCAAGGAAATGCGTCGTGACGCGGTGATCGCTGCGTCGCAAATCGAATACTTCGCCGGGCTCGTGCACGAAACGAAGGGTGACACCGTGCCGATGGGCGACGGCATACTCAACTACACGCTGCGTGAGCCGCTCGGCGTTGTGGCCCGTATCGTGGCCTACAACCACCCGCTAATGTTCCTGGCCAGCAAGTTGGCCCCGGTGGTCGCCGCAGGCAACACCGTCATCATGAAGCCGCCTGCGCAGGCTCCGCTGTCGGCCTACCTGCTTGCCGAACTCGTTTCGGAAGTGTTCCCTCCGGGCGTCATCAACATCATCAGCGGCGACCGCGAGTGCGGCGAAGCGCTGGTGGCCCATCCGCTCGTCAAGAAGGCAGCGCTGATCGGCTCCACGCAGACGGGTGCAGCAATCTTGAAAGGCGCTGCCGACAAGATCATGCCAGTGACGCTCGAACTCGGCGGCAAGAATCCGCTCGTGATCTGCGAAGACGCCGACCTCGACAAGGCGATTCAGGGCGCCGTGTCGGGCATGAATTTCCTGTGGGCCGGTCAGTCGTGCGGTTCGACGTCGCGCTTGTTCGTGCACCGCAGCGTCTACGAGCGTGTGCTTTCGGCGATGAAGGAGCTGATCGCCGCGCAGCACAAGTGCGGCATCCCAACGGACCCGGAAACGACGATGGGTTGCCTGATCTCGGAGCCGCAATTCAACAAGGTGATGGCCTTCATCGAAGACACGAAGGCCGAAGGCGCTCGTTTGATCTGCGGCGGCGGACGTCCGGCTGACCCGGCGCTCGCCAAAGGCTGGTTCGTCGAAGCAACGGTGTTCGCTGACGTGACACCGGAAATGCGTTTATTCCGCGAAGAAGTGTTTGGTCCGGTGCTGGCCGTCATTCCGTTCGATGATGAGGAAGTGCTGCTCGAACAGATCAACTCGGTCGAGTACGGACTCACGGCTTCGATCTGGACAAAGGATCTGGCCAGGGCTCACCGCCTGGCATCGCGCATTGAATCGGGCTTCGTCTGGGTCAACTACGTCAGCTCGCACTTCATCGGTGCCGAGTTCGGTGGTTACAAGAAGTCGGGCATGGGACGCGAAGAAGGCCTGTCCGAACTCCTGTCCTATACACAAACCAAGAACGTGCACGTTCTGTTGACCTGATGGCAAATACCATGATCGAAAAAGTTAGCGATTTCTACGCACAGCATGCGGAGACGATCTGTGACGATCGCCTCGAACAATGGCCCGAGTTCTACGCCGACGAATGTGTCTACAAGATCACTTCGCGTGTGAACTACGAGCGAAAATTGCCGATCGGCCTCATGTTTGCCGAGAGCAAGGGCGCGCTGATCGACCGCGTGACGGCGATCCGTAACACGATGGTGTTTTCGCCGCGCTACATGACGCACCTGGTTAGCAACGTGCGTATCGTCAGTGAGCAGGACGGCATCCTCGAAACGCGCAGCCAGTTCGTCGCGTACCTGACGCTGGTGGACGGCACGCCTGAGCTGCAACTCCTGGGCCGCACGTTCGACAAGATCGACACGATGGACAGTGCCCTGAAGCTAAAGGAGCGCATTGTCGTATTCGATAACGAACTGGTGCCCGGTTCAGTGGTGTACCCGGTTTAAGGAGATTCTGAAATGAGCAACACTCGTCAATGGCCGACCGAGGACTGCACGCGCGTCCCGAATTGGGTCTACTCCGATCCGGAGAACTATCAGCAAGAACTAGAAAAAATTTTCTACGGCCCGTTCTGGAGTTTCGTCGGCCTCGAATGCGAAATTCCGAATGCCGGTGACATCAAGCGCTCGCAGGTCGGGGAGCGCTCGGTGCTGATGACGCGCGACGAAGCAGGGGACATCAACGTCATCCTCAACAGTTGCGCCCACCGTGCCGCCGAAGTCTGCCAGAAGAAATTCGACAACAGCACGGCGCTCATGTGCCCGTATCACCAGTGGACGTATGACCTGAAGGGCAACCTCACGGGGGTTCCGTTCCGTCGCGGACAGAAGGGGGCGGGCGGCTATCCGAAAGAGTTTGACCTGAAGCAACACGGCATGCGCAAACTGCGTGTCGAGAGCGTCAACGGTGCAGTGTTCGCCACCTTCGATGAAAACGCGTTGCCCTTGAAGGAATACATGGGCGAAGACGTCTACACACGTTTCACCCGCGTTTTCGACGGCCGAAAAATCAAGGTTATCGGATATCAGCGCCAGCGCATCAAGGCGAACTGGAAACTGTATCCGGAGAACATGAAGGACTCGTACCACGCAACGCTCCTGCACGTGTTCCTCATCAGCTTCGGCCTCTACCGTATGGACCAGGAAGGCCTGCTGTTCCACGACGAGCGCACGCGCGCCAACAATGTCGTGGCATCGACGGCGACGGCGAAGGACAAACTGGCGGGCAAGGAGGAAATGATCTCGTTCAAGGACTCCTATGCCCTGCTCGACATGCGTCAGGTCGCACCCGTCAAGGAATTCAACGACGACATCACGATCCAGAACATCACGCTGTTCCCGGCGGTGACGATGCAGCAGCAACAGAACCTGCTTCAGTTCCGCAACGTTGTGCCGATCGGCCCGAACGAATTCGATCTTCAATGGACCTTCTTCGGCTACGAGGATGATGACGATGAGATGACTCTTCGTCGCACGCGTCTGGCTAACCTCACGGGTTCGTCGGGCTACATCTCGGTTGACGATACGGAAGTATTCGAGTTCTCGCGTAACGGGATGCTTCCAAACAACGATCGAAACTGCGTGCTCGAAATGGGTGGCTACGATACCGAGACGCCGACAAAGGGCGACATGGTGTCCGAGTCGGCTATCCGTGGCTTCTATGAGTTTTATCGAAAGATCATGTACTCGGAGTAATTCGGCTTCGCGTACGGGGTAAATGCTGATCCGGTGCGCGTTGACACTCTCGAAGTGATAACTCAATAATCGTTATACAAAATAAATAGGAGACAAGTCTTGAAAATGCTGCGCGCAGTTTCGGCTATCGGTTTTGCCCTGACGACATTCGCAGGTCATCAGGCGATGGCCGCACAAGAGCCGCTCAAAATCGGTTTCGTTGCCGAATTGTCGGGCCCGCAGGCACCGCTGGGTGAAGATCAATACGCTGGCTTCATGCTGCGTGTCGACATGAACGGCGGGAAACTCGGTGGCGTCCCGGTGCAGGTCCTTCGGGAAGACAGCCAGCTCAAGGCTGAAGTCGCGGCACAGGTCACGCAGAAGTTGATCCAGAAAGACGGTGTGCAGATCATCACCGGACTGACGTTTTCGCCGATGGCGGCAGCAACGGTCAAGGTTGCAACGCAAAACAAGGTTTTTGTTGTGATCTCGAACGGCACCACGAACGCGATGGCAGGCGAAGAGTGCTCGCCGTATCAGTACATCACGTCGTGGCAACCGGAGCTCCTGAGCGCGACGCTCGCCCACTACGCGAACAACAAAGGCTATAAGCACATCAGTCTGATGGCACCGAACTACGCGTCGGGCAAGAACTTCCTCGCCACGTTTAAGCACATCTTCAAGGGGCAGGTGCTCGACGAAATCTACACGCCGCTGTCGCAGCAAGACTTCTCGGCCGAAATTCTTCAAGTTTCTGCGTCGAAGCCCGACGCAGTGTTCGTCTTCTACCCGGGCGGTCTGGGCATCAACTTCGTTCGTCAGTACCAGCAAGCAGGTCTGGGCAAGACGAACCC
Organism: Paraburkholderia atlantica; assembly: GCF_009362785.1. Taxonomy (GTDB): domain Bacteria; phylum Pseudomonadota; class Gammaproteobacteria; order Burkholderiales; family Burkholderiaceae; genus Paraburkholderia; species Paraburkholderia atlantica. The sequence continues at coordinate 11,030 of NZ_WHNQ01000049.1, read as the reverse complement.
CGCTGTTGACGCTTGGCGCAGTTGACGGCAACAACCTCGACGCACTGAAAGACGCAGCACTGGGCTCCGTGACGGCGGGCGCCTGGGCGCCGGACCTGGACAACGCGTCCAACAAGGAATTCGTTACGGCATTCGTGAAGAAGTATCACCGCGAGCCGACGATGTTCGCTGCGCAAAGTTACGACGCAGCGCAATTAATCGACTCCGCTGTTGCGAAAGTCCACGGCAACACGGCCGACAAGGAAGCACTCGGTGCAGCACTGAAGGCTGCGGACTTCAAGACAATTCGTGGCCACTTCTCCTTTGCAAAGAATCACTTCCCCAATGAAGACTACAACGTCTTGCAGGTGGTTAAGGACGGCAAGGGTGGCGTGACCCTCAAGTTGGTCGCCCAACCGATGCACGATCCACAAGACCCGTTCGTCATCGCCTGTTCGTTGAAGTAAGCACCGCCCGGTAGGCCGCTATGCCGGCCTACCGTCTTTCCTATACGGTTTGGGAATCTACGATGTCTGATACTGTTGAGCACCAGGATAACCCGCAAGATCTGCGGACCTATCTCGATAAACTCGAACGCGCTGGCAAATTGTTCCGGATCACCCGCCCGATCTGCAAAGAAACGGAATTGATGCCGCTCGTGAAGTGGCAATTCCGCGGTCTGCCGGAATCGGAGCGTCGCGGTTTCCTTTTTGAAAACGTCATCGATGCGAAGGGAAACAAGGTAAACGGAGGTGCAGCAGTCGGCATCTACGCGTCGTCGAAGGAAGTCTACGCCTTGGGAATGGGCTGTGACGTCAAGGACGTCAAGCAACGTTGGCAGGAAGCACAGGCCGCTCCGATCGCACCGCGTGTGGTCGAAACTGGTCCCGTGCATGAAGAAGTGCACATTGGCGACGATCTTCTGGCCCATGGCGGACTCGACGAATTCGCAATTCCGATTTCGACGCCGGGCTTCGATGTCGGTCCCTACACGACGGCCTCGAACTGGATCACCAAGGACCCCGAAACCGGCTGGATTAATGTCGGTAACTACCGTGGCCAGATCAAGGGCCCGGACCGCATGGGCGTCCTCTTCGGTCACCTGAACCATGGTTCGCTCCACTGGCACGCTTATCGCAAGATGGGTAAGCCGATGCCGGCAGCACTGGTGATCGGCGGCCCCCCGGCGCTGACCTACGCAGCGGGCACGCGTTTGCCGTACGGCGTCGAGGAATACGCAGTTGCCGGTAGCCTGATCGGTGAGCCGCTGGATCTCGTCCAATGCAAAACTGTGGATCTCCAAGTTCCGGCGAACGCCGAGCTGGTCATCGAAGGCTACTTCCTCACGGATTGCATGGAACCGGAAGCTCCATTCGGCGAGTACACGGGCTACATGGGCGAGCGGGAGTACAACACCGTGTTCGAGGTGACGGCGATCACCCACCGCAGCAACCCGGTGTTCACGAACATCACGAGCCAGATGCCGCCGAGCGAGAGCAGCATGCTCAAGAAGGTGGGGCAGGACAATACGTATCTGTTCCACCTTCGCAATCACTGCGGTATTCCACAAGTTGTGGACGTCGCGTTCCACCAGATCGCACTCGACTACTGGTGCGTGGTGAAGATGAAGCCTTGTGACCCGGCCATAGCATGGCAAGCGTTGTACGCGCTGCCGGGCCGTCACAATCACGTCGGCAAATTCGCGATTGCAGTTGATGAGGACATCGATCCGAACGACCTCGAATCCGTGATTTGGGCGATGTGCTACCGCACGCAGCCACATCAAGATTTCGTGACGTTGCCCGAACGCTGTATGGGTCTCGATCCGTCCGCTGAACGTCGTTACGCGACCCGCGACGGTCATTCGAACGAGTTGCTCTACGGTTCGATGATGCTGGTCAATGCCATGCGCAAGAAGAACATGGCACCGGTCTCGCTGCCGGCAAAGCCATTCATGGAAAATGCGAAGGCCATCTGGGAAGAACTCGGATTGCCGACGCTGACTCCGCGCGTGCCCTGGTTCGGCTACGAGTTGGGTCTGCGTTCGGATCGAGACCGCGAAGAAGCACAATGGGCCATCGAAGGTAACTATCACAAGGTCGGTGAGCGCGCGTTGGCCAAGCGCCTGCCGGTTGGTGAGAGCGGCCGTCCTGATGAAGACGCAATCAAGGAAATGGAGTGAAGCGGCGTCTGATTATTGGAATCTCTGGAGCCTCGGGTGCCATCTACGGGATCCGCGCTCTTGAGGCTCTGAAAGATAACCCGGACGTTGAGACCCACCTCGTCATGTCTCCTTCGGCGGGCCGTACGATTGCCGAGGAGACGGACTGGTCGGTCAAGGACGTGAAGGCATTGGCAACACAGGTCTACAACTATGCCGACATCGGGGACACCATCGCTAGCGGTTCGTTTAAGACCGCCGGCATGTTGGTCGCCCCGTGTTCGATCAAGAGCCTTTCAAGCATTGCAAACTGCTTTGGGGACAACTTGTTGACCAGGGCGGCTGACGTTTGCCTGAAAGAACGGCGGCGGCTCGTGCTGATGGTTCGTGAGACGCCGTTCCATGCGGGGCACATCGACATCATGAGTCGGGCTACGAACAGCGGTGCCATCATCATGCCGCCTGTTCCAGCCTTCTATTCGCGTCCGGCATCGATTGATGAGATGGTGAATCACACGGTTGGTCGGGCTCTCGATTTATTCGATATCGACACCGGCCTGGTTAAACGCTGGATGGGAGAAAGCAAGAGCGCGTAGTGGCGGTACCCAAAGAAACTGATAACTAAAATACCATGGAGACATGATGGTCGATCAAGCAGAGCAGGGTTCCAAGCCGAAAGTTGCGGGTGCGGCACAGACGTTCATTCTGATGGTGATTAGCTGTTTGCCGGTCCTTGGTGGTGTTCTGATTGCGCCATCGCTGCCGCGAATGGCCGAGTACTTTCATGATGTGCCGAACGTAGGCCTTCTCGTGCGCGTAACGATGACGACGCCGGCACTGATGATCGCGCTCTTAGGCCCACTTGCAGGATGGATGGTGGAGAAGTTTGGGCGACGGTCGATGATCAGTGTCACCTTTCTTTTGTACACGCTGTTTGGTACTGCACCGCTCTACCTGAACGATCTGCATTTGATCGTCCTGAGCCGCATGGCGCTTGGCGCAACCGAAGCACTTGCAATCACGATCTGTACTGCCCTCATGTGCGATTACTACGAGGGCGCCAGTCGTGAACGTATGTTCGCGTACCAAACGGCGGTAAGTTCGCTCGCGGCTTCGGCGTTCTTCATTATCGGTGGTCAGATGGGGAACCATGGCTGGCGCGTTCCGTTCTGGCTCTACGTGGCGGGCGTTGTCCTGATTCCGTTCTGTCTGGCACTCCTTTGGGAACCGAGGAGGCGCGCGGTAAAGGTGCAGGCGGAAAATGATCCGAACTTCAAGTGGAGTGGAATGCTTCCAGGCTATGCGCTGCTGTTCTGTGCATCGGTCTCGATGTTCGTCGCGGCGGTTGAACTCAGTTTCGTGCTCAAGGGCATCGGTTCTGCTACGCCGGGTCAAATCGGCATGGTGATGGGTGTTTCGCACCTCGCGCTGGTTATCGGGGCACTGGCCACGCGATACAGCCGGGCAATCGGTTCGAAGGCTTCGTTGGTCACAAGTTTTGCGTTCATGGCGGTGGGCCTTCTCGGGATCTCGGAAGCTCCGGCCATCGGGTTGGGCTGGACGTTGGTTGCCGTGGTCCTCCATTCATGGGGCTGCGGTATGGCGATTCCGACCGTCGCGGATATCGTGATGGGCAAACTGCCGGCCGAACGCAGGGCTCACGGGTCCGGTGGCTATGTGTCATGCGTGTTCTTTGGGCAGTTTGCGGCACCGTTTATCGTGCACCTGATCAGCCCGGCGAGCAATTTGCCGGGTATTCAGGCAATCGGTATCGCAATTCTGGCTATCGCGATTGGTCTTTTCCTGGTATTCAAGCCCGGAACTTCGCCTGCAGCCATGAGGCCCGAATAAGCAAGTGGTGAGGTTTTTCGCGGACCTCACCGTTGGTTTACATTAGTTAATTGGAGGGCCGATTAAGGCAGTCCCATGTCGTCATCACTTGTACTCTTGCAATTGCTCAATGGATTGCAGTTCGGCATTCTACTTTTCCTGTTGTCGGCGGGCCTGACTCTGGTATTGGGCATCATGAACTTTGTGAACCTGATGCACGGCTCGCTCTACATGCTCGGCGCTTACTTCGCCGCCGTTACGTTAAACGCTACTGGATCCTTTATTGAGGCTGCGGCGGCCGGCATTATCGGGACGCTGATCGTTGGTCTTGCTCTCGAAGCGGCTATATTTCGGAAACTGTATAGCCGCGATCACATGACACATGTGCTCGCTACTTTCGGTCTCATTCTGTTCTTCAACGAACTGGTGAGCATCATCTGGGGATCGGGCTCGATCGCCACGTCGGTTCCGGACGCGCTGAGCGGGGCAATTCAGATATTCGGCATTCCTTATCCTATCTATCGTTTCGCCATCATCGTCGTTGGCCTTATCGTGGCTATCGCACTGTACGTGCTGATCCATCGCACACGTATCGGTATCCTGATTCGCGCGGGAGCCTCGAACGCCACGATGATCGCCGCATTGGGTATCAATATTCGAATGCTCAATGGCGCCGTGGTAGCAATCGGTGCGGGCCTGGCCGGGCTAGCTGGTCTGATGAATGGCCCTCTCGCGTCAGTTCAGCCCGGAATGGGTGGTCCGATATTGATTCAGACGCTTGTTGTCATCGTCACAGGTGGTATCGGCTCGGTGCGTGGTGCGTTTTACGGCGCGCTGATCGTCGGTCTTGTCGATACCGTCGGCCGTGTATTTCTTCCGTTCCTGCTTCGCGGCGTTATGGCGGCTGCAACCGCACAGGTTGTCGGGGCGTCGCTCGCCTCCATTCTGATTTATCTCGTTATGGCCGCAGTTCTGGCGCTACGACCGCAAGGTTTATTCCCGGTGAAGCATGGATAAGAGAACTATTTTCACGCCACGGACAGCCCTCACGATCATCTTGTTGGCCGCGTTCGCTCTCATCCCGTTGCTTTCGGACTTGCTCGGACAGAGTTATTACACGACGTTCGCCACGCGCATTCTTATCATGGCAATGGCCGCGAGCGGGCTCAACCTGGCCTTGGGCTACGGCGGCATGCTTAGCCTTGGGCACGCACTGTACATGGGCATCGGTGCCTATGCCGCGGGTATTTGCGCGTATCACGGAATCGGTAGCGGTTGGCTCCAGCTCCTGTTCGGCCTTGTTGTCGGTGGAATTGTGGCCATCATTGTCGGATTGATAAGCCTACGCACGTCCGGCATGGCGTTCATCATGATTACGCTGGCGTTCGCCCAGATGCTGTACTTCCTGATCATGACGTTGACGGATTACGGTGGCGACGACGGGCTGTCGATCGCACATCGCTCCGTCCTTAGCGGACTGGATTTGACGAATAACACCGTGCTTTATTACGTCGTGCTCGCCACATTCTTCGCCATTCTGTTCTTCATGTCCCGCATGATGAATGCGCGTTTCGGCAAGGCAGTGCAAGGTTGCCGCTCGAATGAGCGTCGGATGAAAGCATTGGGATTTTCCACGATTCGATATCGTCTGGCCGCATACATTCTGTCGGCACTGATCTGCGTTATCGCCGGATTCTTTCTGGCGAACCTCGTGCAGATTGCAGCCCCCTCGTACGTCTCGTGGACGGTATCCGGTGACCTGATGGTGATGGTGGTCCTGGGCGGTCAGGCAACGATCATGGGACCGCTCGTGGGCGCGATCATGATGCTCATGTTCGAAGAGCTCTTCGCCAGCGGCAGTTTTGGTCTTCCCTACGATCTCGCTCAGTTGCTCAATAACCATTGGATGGCGCTACTCGGGCTGTTCATTGTCGTGGTCACGATGACGGTGAAACGTGGCATCTTTGGTTCGATTCCCAACACCTGGAGGCGACATGAGCGAGTTGTTTGAAATTCGAAATTTGGTCAAGCGATTCCGTGGATTGGTCGCCACGAATAACGTGACGTTTAACGTCCGCCAAGGCGAAATTCACGCACTGATTGGTCCGAATGGGGCGGGGAAATCGACGTTGGTCAATCAACTGTCGGGTGAACTTGTGCCGGACGAAGGCCGTATATTTTTCGATGGCAAAGACATCACGGCTCTGTCAACGGCGCGTCGTGCACGGATGGGGCTCGTGCGCTCATATCAGATCACTTCAGTGTTCAACGATATGACGGCAATGGAGAACGTCATGCTGGCGATCCAGGCGCCTACCGGCGGCAACTTCGGTATGTGGAGTCCGACTCGCCGCGATCATGCTCTTGTCGCTCCTGCTAGAGAAGCGTTGGAGCAAGTCGGGCTCATTATGGAGTCCAACACTCCGGTAGCCGAAATGGCGCACGGCGCGCGTCGCCAGCTCGAGTTGGCGATGGTACTGGCGCTCAAGCCTCGCCTGATGCTTCTGGACGAGCCACTGGCGGGTATGAGTCAGGTCGAATCAGAGGCGATGGTGGCGCTTCTGAAGCGCCTGAAGAACGACATCAGCATTCTCTTGATCGAACACGATATGGATGCAGTGTTTGAACTCGCTGACCGCCTGACGGTTTTGGTATCGGGGCGACCTATTGCGACAGGAACGCCGGATCAAATCCGTACCAGTGAAGTCGTGCGTGATGCGTACTTGGGCGAGCCCGAGGAGATGATGTAATGCTGCAAATCAAGAACATCGCGGCGAGTTACGGCACGAGCCAGGTTCTTTGGGACATTTCGCTGGTTATCGAACCGGGTCAGGTCGTAACGCTCATCGGCCGCAATGGTATGGGGAAATCAACGACCATCAAAACTCTGATGGGGCAACTGCCGGTTAAGGGCGGCTCGATTTCATTCGATGGTCGGGATCTCTCCTTGATGGCGGATTTTCGCATTGCTCAGGCGGGTATAGGGCTGGTGCCGGAAGGGCGCGGAATTTTTCCGAATCTGACCGTGAAGGAAAACCTGATCTGTGCTGCGGCAAATCGCAGGCAGGTCAGCAATCCTTGGGTTCTGGATCGCGTGTACGAAAAATTCCCGCGCCTGAAAGAGCGCGAGACGAATCTGGGCTCGAATCTGTCGGGTGGCGAACAACAGATGCTGTCAATCGGCCGCGCACTGATGACGAATCCGCGACTGCTTATTCTCGACGAAGCGACAGAAGGTCTGGCACCCCTGGTCCGGAAAGAAATATGGCAATGCTTGGGCATGCTGAAGGGGGAAGGGCAGTCGATGCTCGTCATTGACAAGAATTTGGCACCGCTTTCGAAATTGGCCGATCGTCATTATGTGATTGAAAAAGGGCGCGTAGTTTGGACCGGCGACTCGGCCGCGCTTGTAGCAGACGGCGATCGGGTTCGTCAGTACGTGGGCTTGTAATAGAACTCAAATTTCTCTTTGGTAAACGTAGGAGTGGAAATGAAAATTATGGTTGAAGATATCGTTGGCGTGTTGGGCATTGTCCCGACGCCGGCGACGGCTGACGCACACCGGTGGGACACCTCGAACAGCATCAACTTCGAAGAAACGGAGAAGATGATCAAGATGGTCGACGCCGCCGGTGTCGAAATCATTATGGCAAACGGCACGTTCGGCGAGGGTGCTACGCTGACGCGACGGGAACATCTGGACTTCACGAAGTGCATCGTCGAAACCAACGCCAGGTCACGTCCCTTCTTCGCCGGCGTCACGACGATGAACACGCGGGACACAATTGAGCGCGGCCGCGAGTTGATGGACGTGGGCGCGGATGGACTTTTTGTCGGCCGTCCGATGTGGCTGTCGATGGACCAAAAGGACATCGTCCGCTACTACAAGGACATCGCTGAAGCGCTTCCGGGCGTTCCGCTCGTCGTATACGACAATCCGATCGCCTTCAAGGCCAAGATCAGCGCTGAAGCCTATGTAGCGCTGGCCGAGATTCCGGAAATCGTCGCGGCGAAGCACGTCGGTGGTCCGACGCTCGAACCCGATATGATCGCGGTTGGCAACAAGATGCGTATCCTGCCGCTGGCACCGGAATGGTATCCGATGGCCGAGAAGCACCCCGAACTGGCGAAGGCATGCTGGACGGGCGGCATTGCCTGCGCACCGAGCCCCATCGTCGCGAATTCGAAGGCCATTCTCTCGGGCAATTTGGAACTCGCGAAGGAAATCACCGCGAAACTGAAGTGGGCCGAAGCCCCAATGTTCCCGGGCGGCGATCTCGCGCGCTTCATGGACTACAGCATCCAGATCGGCCACATTCGCTTCAAGGCGGCAGGCCTGATCGATCCGGGTCCATCGCGTCCTCCGTATATCGAAGTGCCTGCGGAGTACGTGCCGGGCGCTATCGAATGCGGCCAGCGTTGGGCGCAACTGGAAAAAGAATTCGGGGCTCAGCATTGATGAATAGCCCCGTCTTGACGGGGCTCTTTCTTATCTTGTTGTCACCCGACAACGGAGTAACGCGCACTGAGCACGGCATCTAGAGGGGATTGATGTAATCGGGGTTTTGGATAGTACTGTTGACTGCTCGGTTCGACCAGTCGATGCAACGAGTTGATGGAATCGGCTTGGTGGTGGATCGAAGTTCAGTGTGTCTTTCTCGGGCGATCTTTCAACCGTCTGGACATCGAGTTGATTTTGGCGTGTGAGTAGGCGAGAGATCTTTTCCTTCTGGCGGATCCTGTCTCAGAGCTCGTTTGTGTTTTGGCGTCAACGATCGCACATTCAGGGCTTCTGTGCCTCCGTATACGAAAACCGATATCTGTAGCAGCTCGATCAGACTCTAGTGTGTTTTGCATCGACCGATTTAACCTGGAAATGAAAAGACTCTAATGGTCCGTTGTTCATATAACGATAAGTAGTAGAGATCTAAGGCGGACAGCAATAGGGGTGTAACCCAATAGGGGTGTAACCCCATTGTCGGAGGTCTATAAGGTCCTCTGATGATTGGAATAAGCGCGAAATAAAGAAATCGCGCCTCATAAACCACAGACTGGAGACGTTAAGTAATGAAGTTCAAGAAACTTGCCCTCGCAGCGGCATTGGGCGTCGCTGTAACGTGTGCTTACGCAGAAAGCAGCGTCACGCTCTATGGCATCATCGATACCGGCGTCGAATTCTACAACCACGCTAAAGGTGGGGGCACGGTGTACGCCATGCCGTCGCTGACGGGCAACCTTCCGTCGCGTTGGGGCCTGCGTGGTTCGGAAGACCTCGGCGGCGGTCTGAAGACCGTGTTTAACCTCGAAAGCGGCTTCACCCCGACGACCGGTGGCCTGAACAACGGCGGTCGTCTGTTCGGCCGACTGGCCAACGTCGGTCTGTCCAACCAGTACGGCACGCTGTTGTTCGGCCGTCAAAACAACATGACGTACTATTCGGTGCTCAACGCCGACATCATGGGCCCGGCACTGATCGGTCTGGCCAGCTTTGACACCTACCTGGCAAACGCTCGTAGCGACAACGCGATCGGCTACATGGGCAAGTTCGAGAACTTCACGATCGGCGCGACGTACTCGTTCGGTCGTGATGCCGTGGCGGCATCGGCGCCAGGCGCAACGGGCTGTGCCGGGCAGGTTCCAGGCGACTACCAGGCCTGTAAGCAGTTCACGGGCATGGTGATGTATGACACCGCTAACTACGGCGCGTCGGCATCGTATGACCAGATGCGCGGTGGCAGCACGTCGTTCGGCCCGATTACGTCGAGCGCAGACAAGGACTCGCACATCCAGGCTACGGCGTACTACAAATTCGGCAACAACAAGGTCGCGGCCGGCTACATTCGCCACAACGTGAACATCGCGGCTCAAGGCCAGTACCACACCGATCTGTTCTTCGTGAACGGCACATACATGCCGACGCCGACAGTGGTACTCGATCTGCTCGGCGCATATTTCCGCGTGGACAACTCGGAAGGCGTCGCTGGCTCGGCACTCCCGGGGGGCGCAGCACCGAAGTCGTCACACTCGAGCCTGATCGCGGCACGTGCAGGCTACTTGCTGTCGAAGGCAACGTTGCTCTACGCATCCCTCGGCTACATGGGCAACAGCAAGAACGGCGCGACGGTCTTGACGGGTGGTGGTTCGCTTCAGGCCGCTGGCGTGAACCAGACGGGCGGCATGATTGGCATGCAGCATAGGTTCTAAATGTTGCAAGTCCGCGAGGGCCTGGTCACTTTCGATGAAACGTGTTCACATCTTGTCTTTAGCGTGAGCGGACCGGGATGATTCGATCGCTTTTGAGCGATGAAGTATGGGCGCGAATCGAATCCGTCTTGCCGGATAAGGAAGGCGATCCAGGGGAACGACGACTGACAATCGTTGGTTTGTCGAAGCGGTCCTCTGGATCGGCCGGACCGGCAGCCCGTGGCGCGGTTTGCCGAAGGAGCTCGACAATGGCAGACGGTGTACATGCGTTTTTTCGGGTGGCGTCGCAAGGGGGCGCGGCCATCGCTGACAATGTCTACGTCTCGAACTCCTTTGTGGAGAGTTTCCGTACTACGCGTGAGAAGGCCGTAATTGCGCCGCGCTCGAACCGGAACACCAAGCGTCGCTATAGCCGCGTGCTGTACCGGACCCGGAACATCGTCGGGCACTTTTCAGTCGCGTCAAGGTTTTTCGTCGGGTCACCACTCGGTACGACAAGCTCGCAGGGAACTGCCTCGCATTCGCTTCGCTGTGCCTTTGGACGGATGAAGATAACCTAGGGCAAAGCTGATCAAGTCCACCGCAGAGCTACTCCGAGCGTTATAGCTCGGAGTGGATAAGGAAGGCAGAACAGGATGAAGCAGCAGACGCTGGCAATGGCAGCTGATGAAGGTGCGGGTTTCGAGACGCACCGCAAACGGACGCGGCGCGATGAGTTTCTCGATACGATGAATGCAATTACGCCGTGGGCTGAGTTGTGCGCGGTGGTCGAGCCGCATTACCCGAAGCGCGGCAATGGTCGCCCGCCGATTGGTCTGGAGCGCATGCTGCGCATCCATTTCATCCAGCACTGGTT
>NZ_WHNQ01000048.1 GCF_009362785.1 Paraburkholderia atlantica | reverse complement strand
TCGGGCATTCTCGATCCCGTCATCTCGCGTTTCGCGACGGTGGTGGAGCTTGAGCCTTCGATCGCAGACTGGACGGACTGGGCGGCTCGCACCGGTGTTCCCGCCGAACTGATCGCGTTTCTGCGATTCCGGCCGGATCTGCTGTCCGTGAAGAAGACCGCGCGCGATATCGAAAACGCACCGAGCCCCCGAACATGGGGATTCGTCGCGAAGACGATGCCGGTCGTGCCGAAGTCGCTCGAGCTCGTCTCCTACGCGGGTTCGGTGGGCGAGGCTGCAGCGAGCGAACTGATGAGCTTTCTTGCCATCTACCGCGAGCTGCCGTCGCCGGACGCCATCATCCTGTCGCCGGACACGGCGCCGATCCCTGAGACCCCGGCCGCGCTGTACGCGGTCAGTTCGGCGCTGGCGGCGCACTCGACCGAAGGCAACTTCGAGCGGGTGCTGACCTACAACCAGCGGCTGATCGACGTAGGCCACCGTGAATTCGGTGCGCTCCTCGCGCGTGACGCCGTGCGTCGCAAGCCCGAACTGGCGAGCACCCATGCGTTCATCCGCGCGCAGGGTGGCGAGATCGGAAAAATCATCCGCGGCGAGTAAGCCGCTGCCTGTTGCTTCATCCGTTGTTCGTTCTGCCACGGCCCGCCTCGCGCGCCGTGGCTTTTTTCTTTCTGCTCAATCCAATCCCTTTCTATTCTGGAGTTTTCCATGAACATCACTGAACTGAAATCCCGCGTCATGCTGTCGGCCGTCACGGTGTCCGCCTGGCAGGCGCGCTGCTTCGACGTGAAAGCGACCGAAGAAGTCGAAAAAAACCACCAGGCCAAGGACATCGGCCGCTTCAACAAGCGCCTGCTGCCCGAGCATGCGCCGAGCTACAAGGAGGTGGTTTCGATCGGCAATCGCATTCGCCGCTATCACTACGACCACTCACTGAAGTACGAACAGCTGGGCGTGCGTCTGCTGCCGACGGCGATCTACATGGACTTCGCCGACCAGATGCGCAGGATGAGGGATGAGTTCGATCTCGCCGTTTCCGTCTTCCTGACCGACTACCTGAATCTGAAGGAACAGGCACGGGCGGAACTCAACGGGCTGTTCAACGAGTCGGACTACCCCACGCTTGCCCGCATGTCGGAGAAGTTCGGCGTCAAGCTCGCGGTGCTGCCGTTTCCCGACGCGAGCCAGTTTGGCGTCGATCTGCCGGCCGACGTGCTGACGGATCTTCGTTCGGAAATCGACCAGCACGTACTTGCCTCGATCTCGACGGCGAACAACGATCTGGTCGGGCGTCTGTACGAGGCCGTCTCGAAGCTGGCCGACAAGCTGTACGGTGCCACCGATGTTCGCCTGGGCGTCACCAACCAGGTGCGCGAACTGTGCGAGCTGCTGCCGAAGCTGAACTTCACGAACGATCCGAAGCTCAGCCACATCCTCGAACAGGCGAAGACGCATCTCGCGGTTCACACGGGCGCGGATCTGAAGGAGTCGAGCGTGCTGCGTTCGCAGGTCGCGGCCAAGGCCTCGGAAATCGAGGGGCTGATGGCAGCGTTCATGGGTGGGGCACCGGAGCCGGTGGCGAATCAGCTTTCGACGTTCGCGCCGCTGGAGCAGGTTGTCCAGCCGGAGCCGACGCCGCTTCTGCGACTCGTCGCCTGAGGTGGCCATGGACCCGCGCATCTCGAAGCAACGCACGGCGCTGGTCCTCGACCAGCCGTTTTTCGGCGCACTCGCTTTGCGTCTGAAGGTGGTCGAAGATCCGTCGTGCAAGACGTTCTGGACCGACGGGGAATCGCTGGGCTACAACCCGGCGTACCTCGGCGGCCTTAACGATCTGGAGACACGCGGCGTGCTGGCGCATGAAGTCCTGCACGTGGCCAACGGCCACTGCTGGCGCCAGGGCGATCGCGATCCGAAACTCTGGAACGACGCTTGTGACTATGCGATCAATCCGATCGTGTACGACGCAGGCATGCAGTTGCCGAAGGGCGTGCTGTTCGACGCCCGCTTTCGCGGCAAGTCGGCCGAGGAGATTTACGGCATCCTCGCGCAGGAGAAGCGGCAGAAGGAAAAGCAGCAGGGCAACGGTAAGAAGGATGGTGGCAAACCGGATGCGCAGCCTGGCCAGCAGTCGACTCCACAGTCGGCCCAACAGCCAGGCGGCACACCCGGGGGCAACAGCCCGCCGCAATCCGCGAACGGCGCGACCACACCGTCCGCAACACCCGAGTCCGGCACTTCTCCCGAGGCTGCTCCCTCCTGTGGCGAGGTCCGTCAATACAGAGGGGACGACAAGGCGCAGAAGGAAGCTGACTGGAAGGTCGCCGTCCTGCAGGCCGCGAAAGCGGCGAAGATGCGGGGCGGGCTGGGCGGCTCTCTGGAAGGTATGGTCCAGGTGGCGGTGGAACCTGTGGTTGACTGGCGCGCGATCCTGCAACGCTTTGCGCAGGAATCGTCGCCGACTGACTACACTTTCGCGATGCCCAATCGCCGGTATCTGCACATGGGGCTGTATCTGCCGTCGCTCAACGAACCGGCGGTTGGCGATGCGGTGTTCGTGCGCGATTCCAGCGGTTCGGTGTTTGACGAGACGCAGGCACAGTTCGACGCGGAAATCCTCGTTGTGAATGAGACTGTGCGGCCGCGGCGGCTGATCGTGCTGGATTGCGATACGCGTGTAAAGCAGGTGCAGATCTTCGAGCGCGGCGACGCGGTCGACCTGCTACCGGTGCGTGGCGGGGGAGGCACTTCGTTTGTCGATCCGTTCAAACGGCTGGCCGACGAAGGCATTCAACCCACGTTTCTGGTCTATCTCACCGACATGGATGGAGCCTTTCCGACCGATGAGCCGTCCTATCCCGTCCTGTGGGCATCAACCGTGCCGCTCAGGCGCGCGAAGAAGGCCCCATTTGGCGAGATGATGGAAGTGATCTGCTGACGGGCGATGTCTGCCACGTGTTCTGAACCCAAGCCCGGCGAATTTCGCCGGGCTATTTTTTCGTCCGGGAAGGCCAAAGCCCGATTGCACGCGTTGCACACAACCGTTTAGGGCCCGCGGGAGGGACTGGAGCCAGAAATATCCAATGATTTCAGTGTTCTGGGGCCATGCTGCCCGTCCGAAGGCTGGCCAAAACCGGTCGAAAGCCGTCTGAGCCGGCTCAGACACCTTTTTCTAAATAAGAAATAAACCACAGCCATTCGTGGACCGATCCGCTAGATTCTCTCAATAATCGATTTAATGCGCGAGGGAAATTCTTGATAATCAGGAAGCGAACTGGATGCCAGAACTATGCATTGATCCGAGGATTTCTTTGCCTTTCGCATCAAAATGCTGGTGGCTGCGGCGAACAACTACCGGCCACAACGTAGTCTCTGGAGCCCCCTACGCGCGCTTGCGCGCCCTCTGATCGAATGCCTCACCGGCACGGAACCGCTCGAGTCGGTCACTTGCGTCAGCGACAGCCGAGAGCGGCGCGCGACGCAATTGTTTGTCGTAGGTCGAGACGATCGCCGCGAATTGCCGGAAGCCAGTCTCGTCCAGTGACCACACGCCAGATTCGCGACCGCGATCGAAGGCCGAAGAGATCACCTCCTCGGCGTGCTGCATCTGCTCGAAGGTCGCTTCGCCGTAACCTGCCTCTGCCAGGAATCCTGTGAGTATCATGGCTTGGCAAAGCGTCTGCGCCGCGCCTGCGTTGCCGCGTTCGCGCCGCATGACGTCGAGCGCGATGTGAACCTGCAGACAAAGACGGTCGACCTCGGCGCGGGGCATCGGCAAGAGGAGGGTCCTGTTTCGACGTGCACGTGCAGCTGCTGCGGTTCGTGCAAACGGGATCGTTCGGGCCATGGTCTTTTCAACGAGTGTCGAGGGGCGAATCGTACAACACACTTCGAAGCGCGGCTTACCCGAAAAGCTAGAGGTTTTACTGCGCCATTTCAGGTTAGGCGTCTGAGCCGGCTCAGTCTACGGATTGCGCGATCGTTGCGTCGCACTCCATATTCAATCTGTCCTGGGCCCGACATATCGGTAAAAGCTCATCGATTTGATCGTTCTTTCGCTCTGCTCCGGGTTGGCCAGCCCTGAAAAATAGCAGCATGTCCGAAGCTGCCGAAAATCCCCTGCTCAAGGTGCGCCCGCTCGAAGAGAGTGCGGTGCAGATGTTCTTTGCATCCGTCGAACCGCTGCGGGAATACTTCGAAGCACGCGACGTCGCTGAAATCATGGTGAATAACTTCGATAATGTGTGGATCGAGCGACGCGGGGAAATGCATCGCCTTGAGCTCACGCTGAATCAGGCGACTTTAAATGGTGCGATCCTTTCGCTCGCCGCATCCGTCGAAAAGTCCGCGAAGGCCGGCACTGCACAGGGCATCATTAACGCTGGCCACAAAGGTCTGCGTATCGCGGCAGTCATGCGGCCCACGGCGATCGACGGACATGCGATGTCGATCCGAAAGCACAGCGACAGGCATCTCAGTCTCACCGACTACGTCGCAATGGGTGCGTTTTCGCGCGTGAATGCGCGGCATGAGCACAACGACGATGAGCTCTTTTATCCCGGTATCGAGAATGAAGGCCTGATGGCAGCCGTGCGCGAACTGATCATTCGCCGCAAGAACGTGCTTGTGGCGGGCGGAACGTCCACCGGGAAAACCACATTCCTCAACGCACTGGCTGCACAGGTGCCGCAAGACCAGCGGGTCATCACCATCGAGGACACGATGGAGCTGAAGCTGCGCGTGCCAAATCTCGTGCGGTTCCTGTCGAACCCGGACAAGGGCGTCACGACACAGTCGCTCGTCGCGCTGTGTCTGCGCTTTCGTCCCGACCGGATCATCGTTGGCGAAGTACGCGGCGGTGAAGCATTTGACTTCATCCAGGCACTGAGCACCGGCCACGATGGCGGCTTGGGTTCAATTCACTCCAATGATGCGCGGGGCGGTTTGAGCCGTCTGGAAAGCCTCGCGATGTTGGGCATTCCTCCTGGCAGTCGTTGGGACCTTGTCGACATGCGCAAGGCCATTGCCGATTGCTTTCATTTCGTCATCCATCTGCGCCGCACCGGCGAGTTGCGCCACGTTTCCGAGATCGTCGAGATCAAGGGGTTCAAGGACGGGGACTATGTCCTCAACCGCGTCTTCTAACAATAAGGAGTATGTTCAATATGAAGTCCCTCAATTCCGTGTCATCGCGCCTGCGAACACTATCGATCACCGCATACCAACGCTTTCTGAGCCGACGCGAGATCCGCTCGACCATCGTCGCGGCGAGCCTCGCTTTCTTCGCGCCATTCGCTTCGGCCGTGAGCTTGAGCGATCTGGGCGCGGCAACCGATCTGATCTGTCTGATCCAGGCATATATCAGCGGCCCGTGGCTGTATGGGATCGGCGTCGTCCTGATCATCGTCGGCGCCGTCGCGATCGCGAACTCGGAAAGCACCATCGGCAAGATCATCTCTTCGGTGTTCGTCGGGCTAGGTCTCGCCGCCTGCGCGGTGAACATCGTCAAGAACCACATGGGCGTTAGCTACACCTGTGCGTGAGCCAACGAAAGTCAGTCGCGGCCTGTCGCTTCCCCGGCAGATGGGCGGTGCCGACCGTGGCCTCGCGATCGCGAACGGCACACTAACGCTGCTGCTTTGCTATACGAGCATGACCTTCGCGTTCCTTCCGGTGGGATTCATCATCCATTGGGTACTGCGCTGGAAGAGCAGCCGCGACCCGTGGTGGCGCGACGTCATGCTCGTCTACAACCACTATCCCGACATCCACGAGCCGCTTCCGTCCGGGAAATTTTCGGCCCGGTTCAAGCGGCCGTATGGTTTTGACCAGGACCTGCCATGCTAATAGGCACTTTTAGTGAGTGTAACTAAGTGGCCCGTACCCCTTTTCGCTACGGGCCTTTTTATTAGTTACATTTTTTTTGTGCGCTGCTATCGTGTTGCGGACGAGGCACTTTCGAAAATGTAAATAAATGGCCGAACGCTACACCGTCAGGAACACCGTTTTTGAGTCAGGCGAACGTTTCCCGCTGCTGTTAGACGCCCGCACTGGCGTGCCGTTGTTTGACCCGACGGTCTTCGTCATCAGTGAATTCCGGGCGCGCAATCGGGCGAGCGCCACCATCGAGCAGGTGCTGCGTGCGCTGAAGGTGTTCCTGCTTTTCTGCGACAAACATCGAATCGACCTCGCCGAGCGTATGCTGGAAGGGCAACTGCTCGAACTGGGCGAACTCGATGCGCTCGTGCAGTTGTGCCGTCATCCAATGTCGGACATTGAGGCGCAGGTCGACGCGTGTCCGACTGCGTTCGGGCGAGCGGCCATCGAAAGCTACCGGGCCAGGGTGAGCCGAGGCCTCCAGGCGGTCGCCGGCGATTCCGCTGGGATGCGGATACGGTACATCCGGCAGTTCATTTGCTGGTTAGCCGACCGGCGTTTGTTGAGTCTGAGCGCTCGCCATCCGTCACGTACGGCACTTCTCAATGCCAAGGACATTGTGGTCTCCGGCCTGACTGCTCGAATTCCGACAGGTAAAGGCCGCAACAAGACGTATGGGCGTAGGGCGCTCGATGGGACCGCCCAGGAGCGGCTCTGGCAACTTGTCGACATCAGTTCGCCGGAGAATCCATGGGAAGGCCGGCACGCCAGAGTGCGTAACGAGCTAATAGTACGGTGGTTTATGGGCCTTGGCGTTCGACGCGGTGAACTGCTTGGCGTAAAGGTCAGTGATGTAAATTTCCGGTCGAACGAAGTGTTTATCGCCCGAAGGGCAGATGACCCGAGTGACCCACGCCTCCATCAGCCCAATACCAAGACGGCTGACCGCCTTCTGCCGATTAGCGACGATTTGGCGCGCCGGACACGGCACTACATCCTGGAGGAGCGGCGCCGCTTCCCCGCAGCACGAAAACATGCGTTTCTGTTCGTGGCGAACGGCGGAGCGCCACTCTCGTTGAGAGGGCTGAACAAGATATTCAGCGTGCTGAGCGCAAAGCGTCCTGAATTGATGGGGGTCTTCCCGCACCTGTTCCGTCACACGAACAACTATAACTTCTCGAGGCTTGTTGACGAACTGGGCATGGATGGGCTGGTCGGAGACGTCGGGCACAGCCGAAACCTACACCCGGCGTGAAATCGAACGGAAGGCGCGCGAGGCCTCGCTGCAACTTCAGAACACGATGGTGAAACCACGCGATGACAGCGAATAGCGATGTGAATTCGACAGCAAGGCTGCCTTACATAGGCACGCTCCCGGGAACTGCGAAGGCGCGCGGCGGCTCGCTATTCCAGCCGCGCCACGACCTCTGGCACCTGAGAGAAGGTACGCACGAACTGAAGCTTAACTTCTACGAGCTGCCTGAACTTGAGCCGGAATTTAAGAATGCGTTCAAAGCTGCGCTGTTCTGGTACGCGCAAAATCATTCAGCGCGGCACCTTGGCAACCTGTTCTACCGCAGCAAAACCCTGTTTCGATTCAAGCGGGATGCTACCAGCGAGCCGGTATCCGAAATATCGGACATCGACCTCCTTAACTACAAGAGCGCCATCGGCGAGCACAGGCAATGGTATCTGAGTGGGTTATCGGGGTTTCTCCAGCAATGGAGCAGGCTTGGCTTGACTGGCATCTCGACGAGTGCGGTTGCTCTTCTCCAACAACTACGACTGAAGACCAACGAGAAGGGCGCAGCGATTGCGACCATGGACCCTTTAAACGGACCATTCTCTGCGTTGGAGCTTGAGGCGCTGCAAACGGCGCTCAACGCTGCCTTTGCGCGACGCAATGTCGATACGGAAGAGTATGTACTCTGCTGGCTGCTGATGATGCTGGGTCAGCGAGCAACCCAGTATGCGGCGTTGAAGGTCTGCGATATTGGCGTCGTTCACGAAAGAGACGGTTCAAGTACCTACTCACTGCGGATGCCAAGAGCAAAGACGCGTGACAGTAATGCGCGAGGCGAATTCAAGGACCGCGTGCTGACTCCTGAGATTGGGGCGCTAGTAGCCAAATATGCTCACGCGGTCCGGACGCGTTTCGTCGGATTGCTCGATGAGCCTTCAGATGCCCCTCTGTTTCCTGGGCAGAAGATGGACGGAGCGATTGTTGGGTTCGAGTATCACCAGACGTCTGCTCAAATCCGGAACAAGATTATTAAGGTGATGAGGGCTCTCGAGGTCATCTCGGAGCGCACCGGTGACCGCATTCATATCGGGCCAAAGCGCTTTCGACAAACAGTGGGCACCCGCGCGGCCGAAGAAGGTCATGGAGAGCTGGTGATAGCTGAGTTGCTCGACCATTCCGACACGCAAAGCGTTGGCGTGTACGTGCGGTCAACGCCAGCCATTGTGGAGCGCATCGACCGGGCGGTCGCGATGCAGCTCGCACCGCTTGCGCAGGCGTTTGCCGGCAAACTCATCGGCGTCGCGACGGAAGCTACCCGACACGATGATCCGACAAGCCTGATACGGGCGCCGGCCATTACCGGAACAATTGACGCGATCTCCAGTTGTGGCAAGCACGGCTTCTGCGGATTCCTGAAGCCTATCGCATGCTATACGTGCAATAGTTTCGAGCCGTGGCTGGATGGCCCGCACGAAAAGGTCCTGACATACCTGATTGCGGAGCGGGAGCGATTGATGGCGGTGGGTGATGCGCGGATTGCGTCAATCAACGACGGGGCCATCCTGGCAGTCGCAGAGGTTATCCAACGATGCGAGGATTCGCGTGATGAAAGGAGTGCCGCCTATGGCTGACCTGGTTACGTTTGTGCCACAGGCTGACCGCGATGCGCAGGCCAATCTGGCGGCGTTCATCGACCTGTGCAGGATGAGACTCACAGTATTCGGCCAGTCACTCGACTTCGAGGCCGACTCTTGGGACGTGTCGGATACTATCAAGCGGGCAGGAAAGTCAAAGGCGCTGCGATTGGTATTCGGTCACGTCGGCACGGGTAAAAAGCCGGTGCGCGTACCGATGCGCGAACCATTCAGGTCGTTCGCGAAGTCCTACATGCGCTACCAGCATGGTGTGAGCCCGACGCGCAATGTTAGCACGCGCATGGCGGCCCTCAGGGCACTGGAGGTGGCCTTGCTGGAGATTGGGACGGCGGACCCCACGCACGTGAATAGCCACGTCTTGAACCGTGCCGTCCAGCGTCTGGGTGAGAGAGTTGCCGCGACCAGTGCATACGCGATCGGCGGACAACTCGAAAAAATCTCAAACTTCCTGTGCGACAACCGTTTGGTAGCGATACCGACCCGATGGCGCAATCCACTGAAGCGACCCATTGGTTTGAACAGGATTGGCAAGGAGGCTGACGAGCGCCGGGCGTCCAGGATACCGAGCAATGCGGCACTTGACGCGCTTCCTAACGTGTTCCGTATGGTCACTGCACCGGCCGACGTCCTTGTTTCGTCTGTTACCGCGATTCTCTGCTCAGCGCCGGACCGTATCAGCGAACTGCTAGCCCTTCCGCTCAACTGCGAAGTTCGGCAGAAACGCGAAGGCTCTGATGAGGATGCCTACGGTCTGAGATGGTGGCCTGCAAAGGGGGCCGCGCCAACGGTGAAGTGGATTATTCCATCGATGGCGGGCGTCGTTGAACAGGCGGTTAGCAAAGTCAGCCGGCTCACCGACGAGGCGCGCAACGTTGCGCGCTGGTATGAGGAGAATCCGACGCAGCTTTACCTGACTGAGGATGCTGAGCACTATCGAGCGAACGAATGGCTGAGCATGGAAGACGTTGCTGAAATCATCTTTGCAGACCAGGTGGGACGGGGCGTGCCACGCCAGTGGTGCGATTCCAACCATGTCCGGAAGTATCAGTTCGGCGGGAAAAAGACTTACGTCCGGTTTGCTGATGTGGAAGTTGCCGTGCTCCGACGACTGCCTCGCGGATTTCCGATCGTTGATGCAAAGACGGGCCTCAAATATAGTGACGCGCTCTTCGTGATTCAGCGCAATGCCCTGCACGCATCGCGGGCGCGCATCCGCTGCATTATCGAACGGATGACGGATTCACACATTCACCCTCGCTTAGGCTACGGGTCGATCGGTGGCATACAGTCTATCTTCGACCGTTGTGGTTTTTACGAGCCGGACGGCAGTCCAATTCGTGTTACCACGCATCAGTTCCGCCACTATCTGAACACGCTCGCCCAAGCTGGTGGCCTGAGCCAGCTTGACATAGCTAAGTGGTCTGGCCGGAAGGATGTGCGGCAGAACCGCTACTACGATCATGAGACACCTACAGCCATCGTCGCGCGCATCCGGACTGCAGTCGGTGACGACACACGGATGTTCGGTCCACTGGCCACAGGGCACCGGGCAGCACTCATCAGCCGGGATGAGTTCGCGCGGCTGAAGGTACCGACGGCGCACACGACGGACTTCGGGTACTGCATCCACGACTACGTAATGTCGCCGTGCCAGATGCACCGCGACTGCCTAAATTGTGGTGAACAGGTTTGCGTAAAAGGTGAGCCGGAAAAGGAGAGGCGCGTGCGAGAGGCCCACGCCGAGGCGACGCGACTGCTGGCGATGGCAGAGCAGGCGGATGCCGACGGTGAACTTGGCGCATATGAATGGGCCCAGCACCATGGGGCTCAACTCGCCCGGATAACGGCGCTGCTCGACATACTTGATGACCCGGCTGTCCCGCAGGGCGCCGTAATTCAATTGACTCCTGCAGACATTCCGTCCCGGCTTGAGCAAGCCGCGCAAGCTCGTGCGTTGCTTCCGTCGCGCGTAGAAGGAGACTCCGCGTCGACATTCGAGGAGGTGGCATGACTCGAGTTAGAGAGAAGAACCTTGATGACGCAGTCGTTGCTGCCATCGTTGAGGTGCTCGATGGCTGGATCGGCAGGTTGACCTGGGACATGCTCATCGAAGCGGTTGAGAGCCGCGAGGGCCTCAGATACACGCGGCAAGCGCTTCACCGTCACGAGCGAATACGGCTGGCCTTTACGGTGCGGAAGAAGGCTCTGTTAGGGCAGGAGGCAACGCCCCGAGAGACATCCTCGCTGGAGTTGCGGGTCGCCTTGGACCGGGTGGCCAGGCTTGAAGCGGAAAACCAGCGACTTGCGGCAGAGAACAACGCCTTGCTGGAGCAGTTTGCCCGCTGGGCTTACAACGCGCACACTCGAAACCTGACCAACGAGTTCTTGAACAGCCCACTGCCGGCCGTGGACCGTGACCGAAGTAAGCAACCGCGCATGGTACGGAAGCCGATAGTGGTCAGCAAGAGTTCTTGATGAGAGGTTGCAGGCATCGCTGCATGGGAGACCTGCCGATGACTTGTCGCGAGGGTCGTCGACATATTCCAGGAACATCGGACGCCTCCAGCACCAACGCGTAGATCCTCTTGGACATCCTGAAGCGCTGACTGACCGGAGACTCCGGGTCGACTATTGCCGGTCGCATCGGGCAGCAAAATTCACAGCAATCCTATTCTGTTTACAAGGGACGATTAGCACGCCAGCGGCGTTGTCGTACCGTGCGTGAAGATTTGGTTTGACGTGCGCGTATTCGACACCATGAACACACGACGCCCGCACGTAATCAAACAATCGAATGCCGCTATTTATTGGTGACCTTTCGGGGCAACAGTGGCGGAAACGTTCCCTGACAATACATTCACCTACCGGGCCTCGGGCACTTCAAACGACGACCCGCTTCCGAACGTTTGCCGCCTCAACGGGGCTGTCCGTTGTTGGTGGGTGTGGATAACTGCTCGGCCTGCTCCCCCCACGCCCCCCAAGGGCCAGTGAGAGATATCGGGCAAGGAATGTCAAAACCATCGGCGTAAGTTGTTCAAACTCCTGCTATGCAGATGTTTGATCAACGGAAAAGTGTACACAAATAAACCTTAATCCATGTGCTTATCTACGTTCTTGACACAAGCTACAAACAGAGAGCCTTGCTACGTACACGCTGTATGCCTATTTACGCTCCAAAAGTGCCCAGAACCATGCTGAAACGAATTGTGCGCCGGCCGGTGCAGGAGATCGCGCCATGGGCGACGATGGTCACGCCGGAACTAGTCCTCGACAAGGACGGGTCGCTGCTGACCTGTTACACGTTTGAAGGGGTTGATGCCGATTCACCTAACGCCGACGACATATCGTCGGTGCGCAACAACCTCGACAATGCGTGCAAGAATTTCGATCACCGCATTACTGCATGGTGGCGGCTCTCCCACCGTCGCGTGCAAGGGACTATCGACGGAGATTTCGCAGCGGACATCGACGCATACGTCGACCGGATCAACCGTAGCCATGTGAGCAGCGGGAAGTACTTCCGCAACACCCACTCACTCTCGCTCGCCTACACCCCGGAAACAGGCATCAACAAGGTATTCGAGAAGGTCGCCTATCACATGACGGTCGGCGGAAAGTCGATGCTGTCCGCTCTGATCGAGACCGCGAAGGACACGTTCCTCGCTCGTAGCGCCTTCGTTTTCGACCTTGAGCGCATGACATCGGACATCAAGCGCTTCGAATCGATTCTCGACGCGTTC
Source organism: Paraburkholderia atlantica (assembly GCF_009362785.1). Classification (GTDB taxonomy): domain Bacteria; phylum Pseudomonadota; class Gammaproteobacteria; order Burkholderiales; family Burkholderiaceae; genus Paraburkholderia; species Paraburkholderia atlantica. Next base: position 18,617 of record NZ_WHNQ01000048.1, on the reverse strand, counting down.
AAGGGGGGTGTGACGCGTCTGAAGGCAAAGCGTCTCGAACTGCAGCACTCGTTGGCCTATCTGCATCAGACAGCCAATCCGTCCGTGCCGCCGCGACGTGTGCGCTACCCCGTCACGATGCTCGATACCCACCTCACGGAAAGCACGGTTACCTATGGCGCCGAGCACCTGATGTTCGAGTCGGCGCACGGCGTGCGGTTCGCCAAGATAGTCGCTGTCAAGGAATGGATGGGCTTTCAGGAGGCCGCACTCGATGTGCTTTCGGAAGTCGACGCGGAACTCGACATCTGCGTGATGTTCCGCTTTCTCGATGCCACCAAGGCGAAGCAATGGATTGACAAGATCCGCAGCTTCTACAAGATCGCGGCGTTCAATCCGATGGCGATCATCAAGGCCTATTTCTCCAAGGAAGAGCAGAAGAACGACAAAGGTCGGATGATGCTCGCAGAGGAGGCCGAGGACGCGCTAGCGAAGATTACAGCAAAGGGGCAGCAGTACGGCTTCGCCAACATTTCTGTAATCGTGTACGGCGACACTGTCGAAGAGTGTGACGACGCCACGCGCGAAGTGGTCGGCCGCATCGGCAACGCCGGATTCGGTGTCGTGCTGGAAAAAGATAACCTGGCGGCCGCGTGGAACACGACGCTGCCGGGCCGGTGGGACAAGCAGAAGCGCCTGCAATTCGTCGAGACACCGGCCGTCTCCGACATTGCCCCTGTGCGCAGCGTGGCTGAAGGCAGCACTGTCAATGCGTGGCTGACGCAGCAGTCGGGCCAGAAGACCGGTCCGCTGACCATGCTTCCCACGCGGCATAAGACGCTGCAGCGTGTGAACCTGCACTGTCCGGGGGGTGCCTCGCACCTCCTTGTGCTGGGCCCGATCGGCATGGGCAAGTCGATCATGCTCAACTTCCTCATGTCGCAGACGGGGCGTCACGGCGCCCGACGCGTGCGCTTCGACAAGGACAGATCAACGCGCATCCCGACGGTCCTCGCAGGCGGGCGCTTTATCGACGCAACAGGCCGCTTCGAAGCGGCGACCTCCGTCAATCCGCTGTCCCTTCTGTGCGACAAACAGCATTACCCCTACGTCGCCGAATGGGTGCAGATGGCCATCGAGGACGACACCTTCCGCTGCAACAAGAACCAAGAGCGGGAGATTTTCGAAGCGGTCAGCACGCTGGGCGACGGTTACGGTCCTGAGCGATGGACCTTGTCCTATCTGAACACGATGTTATCGATCGAGTTGCGCGAGCGGCTGGCCGTGTGGACGAAAGGCGAAAAAAACGGCCGGTTTTTCGATCACGTCGAGGACGCATTCACGCTGTCCGATGACCTCTCCATCGAGATGGGCGATCTGTTCAACAACTTTCCGGTCGCTGCTGCGCTCTTCATGGACTACGCCTTCTACCGCATCGCACAATGGCTGGACGGCAAGCGCTACACCGTGATCGAGGTCGAGGAAGCGGGGTTCTTTTTCCAGAACGAACGCTTCTATAAGCGGCTGGAAATCTGGGCCGTAACCATCCGGAAGCTGAACGCCACGTTGATGATGGCGACGCAATCCCTCGCCCAGGTCGCCCGTATTGCGGACTTCGAGGTGCTCAAGGAAAACATCCCGAACATCATCTACCTGCCTAACCCAGACGCGAAAAACAACCTGCACCTGTATCGCGACAAGTTCGGCCTCACGCTGGACCAGATCCAGATGATCGTGGATGCCGCGCCCAATCGCGACTACCTGTGGGTGACACCAGATCAGACCCGCATGCTACAGGCGAGCTTCCCGAAAGAAACGCTCGCGGTATTGCGCTCGGACGGCCGCGCTCAGGCTGTGCTGGACAGACATTTCAGGTCCGGCGATCTGAATTGGCGAGATGGGTATCTAGCCGAAATGATGACACTCGATTGAGGAAAACCAGCATGAAGAAGATTCTCGCGAGCCTGGCGCTGACAACGGGCATCACACTTTGCCTCTCCCAACCAGCATACGCAATGATGACGGTGATCGACCCGTCGAACCTCATCCAGAACACGACCACGGCGCTTAAAGCCGTGAAGACAGAGGTTTATGAGGACACAAACATCGTCTACCAGTATCAGATGATGGCCAATCAGCTTCTCCAGGCAACCAATCTGGACCCGACAGCGATGAAGGCCCAATACGATCAGATCACCGGCGACATTTCGAAGTACAAGCAACTAGCCGAGAACGCGACCAGTCTTTACGGTGACCTGCAGAATGGCAACCAGTGGCTATCGCACGTCCAGACCATGATCTCCCGATCGGGCAAGTCGAATGAGCAATGGTTTGCCGACATGGGCACGCTCTACTCCCAGCGAGACAGCCAGGCGACGCAACTGATGCAAACCGGAAACAACGTGCTTAGCCACATCCAGGCGCTCGCGCAACGGCGTCAGGATTTGCAGTCGCAGATGTCGCTCACGCCGACGGCGCAGGCAACCGCGGAGTTGACGACTCATTATCTCGACATCGTCTCGAGCCAGTTGAGCGACATGCTGCAAATGACGGCGAACAAGACGCAGAAAGACGCGCAGCAGCAATCGGCGGACAACGCAGAAGCAAAAGCCCGATCGGATAACGCCAAGGCTTTTCTTGACCAGCAGGCGGCTGAGCGCGCGGCGTACGGCAACTAGGGGAGTGCGGGATCAAGATGACGCTGCGCAATCTCAAACACATGGCCATTGCCTGGCTGCTCGCTTTGCTGACACTCAACACGTCGCCGGCATTAGCGGATGCGTCGGCGTCGGCGCCGGTGTCAGCCAGTGGGACGGCCGCGAACCCCTATGTGAGTCAGGGAGAGACGGCGGCCGGAAATGCGCGTGCGATCGACAAGATCACCGCGATGTTTTCCTCGATCATGGACACCGCGGTTAGCGCCTCCCAGAGTATCCAGCAAGAATCCGACAAGTTCGCCAGCGGGCTCGCGGTGATCACGATCGTTCTCGCGGCAGTGCGCTTCGGTGCGACGAAAGACCCTGTAATGGCGTGGGTCGCGCTTTTTGAAGAACTCGGCATCCTTGGCATCTTCGCGTCCATTTATGTGGGTTTCGCAAGCTGGGCACCGAACTTCTACAAGTGGTTCGTCTCCATGGCGAATGACATCGGCGGCGCAAACATGACGAGCGCACTCAGCATTATGGGCAGTGCGGCCGGACAGGTCTTCGATTCGGCCGTTCAGGCATGGTCGGGGATCGGCTTCAAACTAACGATGATCCCCGATGTCGTTATCGCAACGATTCCGCTGTTCTTCGCATGGGCACTCCTGTCTGTCACGTCCATAATCTTTGTGTTCTTTATCAACATCGGGCAACTACAGTTCGCCGCGGGCGTTGTGATGGGCCAGATCGCGTTCGCGCTTGGCTTTTCCTCATTCACTCGCGGCTATTTCAAAAGCTGGCTCGATTACATGGTCAGCGCGGGCATGTATATCGTTGTGGCGGCGATCCTGATGCGGCTCGTGACACACAATATGGTCAACGCTGTGCAGGACGCTGCTCAGCTAGGCCTCACGACAGCCGGCGCCGCCGCGCAGGTGTTCGATCTCGCCTTTTTTGTATTCCTCGTTTCATTCGAGATCCCGAAAATTGCCGGCATGTTTGGTGGGGGCGCGAACGCCAGCGGCGCAATCATCGGAAAGATTGCGAAAACGGCGACTGGGGGTCTTGTATGACGCTGCACGCATCCATGGAGAGCGAAGCGCTACTCACCCAGCACCAACGGCGTGTCGACCTGATCGCGCAATGCGCCAACGAAGTCAGCAAGGCCGATTTCGAGCGCAGATGGATGAGCGTCCTTCGGTCGTGCGCCGCGTGGTTTGCTTCGCTGCCGCTTAGTCCCGAGCTCTACAGGGAGCCGGGCGGGGCTTTCCGTTGCACCGTTGAGACTGCTTTCTATGCGATGCGGCTGGCTGGCGGACAGAAATTCGGCACCAGCCTGCCCTCGGAGAGGCGCCGCCGCATCGAGCCGCAATACAATTACGCGGTGTTTCTCGCCGCAGTGTGTTCCCGGCTGGACGAGCCCTACCGGCATTTCATCATCGAGCGCGACAGGGATCGGCAGGCGTGGAATCCGTCGGTGAACGGTGCGGCGAGCCCATGGCTCGCCGGTTCCGACTATCGCATCTGCCGTCGGGAACAGCCGTTGCCCGTTGAGCGTATGCGCACAGGGATGCTGGCACAGGTTCTCGTGGGTTCCGAGCTACTGGCCGGGCTCGATGGCGAGGTGCTTTCCGATCTGTTCGGCGCAATAAATCCGAGCATGCAACCCCTCGGGGCCGAGTCGCTGCTGCATAAGGTGGTTCGTCAGGGGGTCGCCACTTCTGACGAATTCGATCGCAAGGCGCAACGCGCGGTATTCGCGCCCGTCCAATTCGACGTACCGTCCGCCGTGCATGTAGCGGCCGAGCTGGAGCCCGTGGTCGTTCCCGCGCCCGCTCCGGTGCAGTCCGTGTCACCTGCCGCGCCGTCGGCGGGAGTGTCGTCGCCGCAACCCGTGGTCGCTCCTATTGATGCTCCGGTGCCGCCGGCGAGAGCGCCGCAGGCGCATCCGCAATCGCCGACCGTTCCTGCCGACAGCGTCGGCCCGTCGTCGCAAACGTCGCATGAGGTGTTGAGCTGCGCGAGCCCGATCGAAGCCTCCGGCGTCGCGCCACCGTCTGCCGCAATCGATCCGTCAACAATGAAGGCCGCGGCCCAGCCAGCCCCGGTACGTCGCGAATCGGAGCCGCCCGCGGCGTTCGAGGAAGTGCTCAAGGGCGTACCGAATCTCGTGCGCGAACTGTTTCAGGCGCTGCGCGAGGACGTTGCCACAGGAAAGGCGTCCGTCCAGTGGAACGACAAGGGACTGGTGCTCCAGAAGCGTCTAGTCGGGGGTTATGGCGTAAGCAGCAGCACGCTCGTTGAACATATGCGCAAGCGCGGCCTGATGGTTGCCGATGAAGCCAGCCAGATCACTCTCACCCCGCGCGCGGGCCAACTCATTCTCGATCCACCCGCATGACCACTCCTTATATCAATCATTTCAGGCCGATCTATGAGTTGCGTGCAGCCGCTTTCTGGCTCGCGGCGATTGTCCTACTGCCTCTTTCGGGCATGCCCTACTCGTGGGTATTTGGCCTTGTTGCACTCGCTTTCCTTGCCGTGCGCTCATTCCAGATCTGGCGCGCATTGAAGTTCCGGATGGCCATTTCAACGAAGTGGCTCACGACCCTTCCGATCCCCAGGCTGTTGCAGATCCAGCAGCGCATGAAAGAGGAGGCGAACTCGATGTACCTGGGCATCGGGTTCGAATGGACGCAGAAGCATTGCCAGATTGCACACGACATCCTGCGCATGCCGACGACTGACATTCCGGGGTTGCCGAAATGGTTGAACAGGACGAAGACCGGGCGAAAGATTGAGGAGGCGATTGAAAGCATCTTTGCACCAAAGGACAGTGTTCGCGACCGGATGCCTCAGGGTGCATCGTGGATCCACGGGCTTGAGCCAAAGAAGGCTCTCGTCCCTTTCCACTACAAGTCGATGGGTGGCCACACCGCCGTCGGCGGCACGACCGGCTCGGGTAAGACGCGTACCTATGAGGTGATCTCGACGCAGGTCATCCATCTGGGCGACGTGCTCATTAACGTGGACCCGAAAAACGATAAGGACTGGAAGCTGCGCGCCGAACGCGAAGCGGCCAGGACCGGCCGGAAATTTCTCTACTTCAATCAGGCCAAGCCTTCAGAGTCCGTGCGTCTGGAGCCGCTAGATAGCTGGTCGCAGCCGTCCGAAATTCCCAGCCGCATTGCGCAGTTAATGGAAGAGGGGCCATTCCGTGACTTTGCGTACCTGTTTATCAGCCGGTCGGTCAATGGGGAGCTTTACATCGGGGACAAGCCCAATCTGCGCTCGATCCTGAAGTATGCACAGTCTGGCATTGCGACGCTTCTGGAAAAGGCGCTGCGCCGGTTCTTCGCGGAAAACAGGCTGACAGACTGGGAGCAGCAGGTCGCGACAGAAACGACGCGCCAAGGCCAGCGCAACAACGCGGCGACGCTGGTCGACGGAATGATCGCGTTGTACAACGCGAGGTTCGCATCGCAGGAGCGTGGTCATGAAGCGATCGACGGGCTAATTGCCACACACACGCACGATCGCGAGCACTACATGCGCATCATCGCATCGGCCCTTCCATTGCTGCAGATGCTCGCAACCGGTGAGACGGGTCTCATGCTCGCGCCGAAGGTCGACGATTTTGACGACGAGCGGGAGGTCTGGACCATTGAGAAGGTAATCCGCCAGAAAGCGATACTGCATATCGGCCTCGACTCCCTGTCAAACAGCATTGTCGCAAAAGCGATCGCGTCGATGTTGCTGGCTGACGTTTCAGCTGTCTGCGGCTCGATCTACAACTTCTACGAGACGCCGCCAGACGTGGTACTGATCATCGACGAGGTGGCCGAGGCGATCAACGAACAGGTCATCCAGATCCTCAACAAGGGACGAGGCGCCGGTTTCAAGGCGTTTGTCGCATTCCAGACGCGCGCAGACCTCGAGGCCAAACTTGGAAACGCCGCGAAAATGCTGCAGGTTTTGGGCAACCTGAACAACCAGATAATCCTTAGATTGGAGGATACAGATACAGCACAGTGGTTCTCGGATAAGGTCGGAGAGACTGCGATCCGCAATATCACGATCACTGGCAGTACGAGTACAGGAACCGAGGCGCATATCGGCGAATTTACCGGTGGCGTTTCACGTTCTCTTCAACTGGAGAAAGCGCCGCTGATTCCAACCCGCCTGATTCACAGTCTGCCCAACCTGCAATATTTCATGCGCATCTCGGGCGCCGCCGTGTATCAGGGCCGTATTCCAATCCTTCAAGGCTGAAAACCTACGCATGTCTGCCGTATTCAAAAAAATTATTCGCGAACACAAGCTATCGTCCCGCCTGATTCCCGTCTTCACGCTGGCGCCGGAGCTGGAGCTCGCCTGCGCACGCGTGGCCGATTTCATCGGGGAGAAGTTCATGGGTGAATCTGAGCCGCTTATCAAGGAGATGCTCGACACAGCGATCGCATCGTTCAAGCGCACGCGCAAGACCGGCAACCCGCACGTAGCCTTCATGCAGGGGCTTTTCAGTCACGCAGAGCGGCTCTACGCGCGGCGTTACGTGGCACGCGACGGCGAGCGGTACCACGTGTGGCCGCCAATGCTCGAACCCGTCACCGAGTTCGAAGCACGACATGAGGCGCGCGGAACGGAAATGGTCGACGAACGATGCCCGGAGAACATCACGCAGCGCTCCGCCGCCTTCCAGCTTGCAGCGCGCGCACTGACGGGCGAAAACTTCCGGCTCTACTTCGAGGACTACGATGTCGCTCACACGTTTTCTGATCGCGAAGCTGGCGAGAGTTGATGTGGACGTGGCGCGGCGGGCGCTCGCCACGGCGCATTCGCAGGACGTAATGGATGAGTCCCGCCCCGCTGAGTTCTCGCGCGGCGCTGGCGCGCGCGCGTACGGCATGGCCCTGTTCGTCTCCCGTCGTCCCGTCCACTTCTACATGGGTATGTTCGGCCTGATTCTGTTTCCGCTTTACATGCTGTCCCGGCTTGGGTCTGCGCTCATCGAGTGGGGGATTGCCACCTATGGCCAGTAGCCGATTCGTTTCGCACGTCAAGTGGTGGTTTTTCCTTGTGCCGCTGCTGGCCCTCGTCGTCATGCCTGCGCTTCCGGATCGCTCGCTGTTTGCTGTGCCTGCGCAGGAAGCGCAGTCTGTCGAAGACGTACTGGGCGTTGAGCGTGCCGATGACGTACTTTCGCTTACCAATGCACGATTCAGGCGCTGGTTCGTCGACACTGGCATCATCCGCTCGACGCTCGATGCGTCTGCATCAGGGGAAATCGGAGAGGCTGGCGTGTCCGACTTCGCCCGCTCCTGGGTACACAACTTCTGGCTGGAGGTGTATCGGGTGATCTATCGCGCGAGCGTCATGAAGCTGTGGCTGATCGGGACTTTCGTTTTCTGTGTCGCGGCTTTCGTTGATGGTTCCGTACGACGCAAGGTCCGGGCCTCGGCCGCCGGATTCGCGAGTCCGCTGTCTTTCCACCTCGCTGGCCACGGGATTCTGCTTGTCTTCGGGGTAGCGTTTGCGGTTCTAGCAGCGCCATTCCCGGTCCTCGCCCAATACTGGATCGCAGTCGCCGCGGTGCTCGGCGCGCTGCTGTGGAAGGCGGCCGCCTCGTTCCAGTAACACTTTTCCCGGAAAGCTGCTGAAAACCGGATAGCTTTCCGGGTTAGTAGTCTGAGCCGGCTCACGGCTCCGGTCCTTCGATGCGCTGCCGTTCCCAGCGTCACACCGCGATTCCATCCCTCAAATTGAACCGACACCTGGTCTTCATCAGGTCACCGCGGGTCAGCAACAACGCAAGCTATCCATCCCGCGAGTGCCATTAGCCGAATGGCGGACGCTTCATCCCCAAAAGCACAACAAAATCGAACATGTTTCGGGCGTATCTGGCTGCGTGGCGTCGTAACAATAAGGTCGTACCGCGCGCGTGGGCGCGCACTTTCCACAGGAAACCACATGACCACCATCACGGAAGAGGCAAATCTCGACGCTGCCAGCAATCCTGCGGCTGCCGAACTCACAATGTCACATACGCCTACGAACGGCGGTAATGATGGTGCCGCGGCGGGCGCTCCGGTGGAGAGCGGTCCGACAATCAGCGACGGCGCGGACGGTGGCGAGATCGAACTCGAACTGCAGCAGATGGAAGACGCCGCGAACACCCTTCACAGGGAAGGTGTGATCAGCGACAGCGAAGTGGACGAAAAGCGCGAGCAGGTCGCACGAACACGCAAGATGTTCCGTGAATTGTCCCCGGCTGAGCGCGCCGCAATCGTGCAGCGCCGCCGCGAGATCGGCCGTGAGCTGATGAACCGGCAACTGTCAGGCGCAGCCGTGGTCCGGGCCGCTGTGCGCCTGAATCACACGCGGCTCAAACCGCTCTTTGAGCAATGGTGGCCGTATCTGAACCGCATGAGCATCAATATGCAGCGTTTCGGCCGCTCGACGTTCGGTGCGGAGGATCAGGGCACGCTCACCGCCTTCTTCGAAAAACACGTCGGCGAACTCGAGGCCTACGTTGACGAGCAGCTGAATGTCGCCGAAGGATTCCGCGTAAAGACCGAAGCTCGATTGCGCGAGCAGGGCGATATCGTGTTTGCGCCGAGTGTCACCAAGCCATCTCTGGCAGTCGAAGTCGAGGCTTATTCGCGATTCTCGATGCGTGTGCTGTCGTTGCTGACGAAGTTCGACCACGTGATGGATCATTTCGACTTTCTCGTCTGGAACGGGGTGCGCGATCAGTCCGACATCGATGAGGAAACGTCGCGTTTTCTGCGCAAGTTCCACCCGGTTGGCTTGCGAGGCTATATGACACACCTTCGTCTGATGACCACCGTGCGCGGCCGCTAACAGGACGGCCAACATGCTCGACGGGCTCAATCCGCAACAGCGGGAGGTCGCAGAACAGCGGGGGCACTGCGTCGCGATCGCTTGCCCCGGCGCGGGCAAGACCAAGACCATAGCGGAGAAGGCCGCGCTACTGCTATCGGACCCCGCTGCGATCGTCGGCGCTGTCACATTCAGCAAGGATGCGGCCGTCGAGCTGCGCGACCGCATTCTTGCGCTCGCTGGCGACGGCACCAGGAAGCGCCTGATCGCAGGCACGTTTCACTCGCTTGCATTCAGGCAACTGGGCAAGCGCGATATTGCGACTGATGGCGACCGCATGGCGCTGATTGCGCGAGTGATCGCCGAGCTGGGTCTGGACTGCAAGCCAGAGGACGTCGTGCCCGTCATCGAGGGCATCAAAACCAATTTCGGGCGCGTCGAGGCGGGCACCGGCGACGCGCAGATCTACGAAGCCTATCAGGCGTCGCTGGAGCGAAACGGCAAGATCGACTTTCAGGACATGCTACGACTGGCGGTCGCCGGCATGGAGGCGGGGGACATCGAACCGTATCACTTCACCGATCTGCTCGTTGACGAATTCCAGGACACGGACCCTTTGCAATATCGCTGGGTCGAACTGCACGCCAAGGCGGGGGCCAACGTCACCGTAGTTGGCGACGACGATCAGAGTATCTATGGCTTCCGTGCCGCACTCGGCTTCAGGGGCATGGAAAGCTTCGCAACCACGTTTAGCGCCCAACGGGTGGTGCTCGGGAGTAACTACCGTTGCCACGACGAAATCCTCTCAGCGGCTGATCGCGTCATTCGCAACAATGCAGATCGCATTTTGAAGGTTTTGCGAGCAGAGCGCGGCCCGGGCGGCGCAGTCATGGCCAGGCGCTCTGATGACGAATATGCGGACGCCGTCGCGGCAGTCGAGACGTTGCAACCGCTGCTGAAGGCGGGCAAGTCATGCGCAATCCTTTCACGCACGAACCGCATTCTGGACCCGATCGAAGCCGTGTGCCGATCGCATGGTGTGCCGTACTTCCGCGCCTCCGGCAGCTCCGTGTTGAATCGCCCGCAGGGCGCGCTGATGTGCAATCTGCTGGAAGTCGCCGAAGGGCACAAGCAGAACGGGCTCGACGCGGTCTTCGGCTACATGGGTGTCAGCACGCCCCTGCTTGGCGTCCTGCACCGCGATATGGGGACGGTGCTCGTCCAGCGTCAGAAGAAGGATCTGCTGGCGCTCGGTTTGCCAGAAGATACGGCGACGGTCTATCGCGCATTCATGAAGCGGCTATGCGAATGGCAGGAATTGTGCGCGCGGCGGTTCTATTCGCTGGTGCTTGACGGTGTACACGAACTGATGTTGACGTATGCGAAGAACGACCAGGCGATCCGGGCGATCCAGGGCACCTACGACGTACTGTCGCGCCTGTCGGGGACTTTCGCCGAGCGCATCGAGTTTCTGCGGCGAGAAAATAACAAGCCGGCTGAAGGCGCGCTAGTGCTTACCACAATGCACAGTTCGAAAGGGCTCGAATGGGACCACGTGTGGATCTCACGCGCCGAAGAGGGTGTCGTTCCTGATGAGAAAAGCACCGAGTCTGAGGAGCGTCGCCTGTTTTATGTGGCGATGACGCGTGCTCGCGATGGATTGACAATCGCGACGATCAAGAAAAATCCCGTCTCCCGATTTGTCATCGAATCTGCGATCCAGTAGGCACTGATCCGCATGCTCAAACGACTGTTACACAGACTCGGCTACACGCCGGCCTCAACTCTGAGCCTCGTCCCGCACAGCGCTGCCCAACACGGTGAGCGTGCCCTGCATCAACTGCACGCCGATGGATTCCAGTGGTCAAATGCCAGAGCCGACGCGCTGTGCGCCTGGCATGAAGACGGCGAGGGCTATCACTACGCAATCGGCCGCGAGGACTGGGCGCCGCTCGCGGTCGCCGGACTCTCGTTGATTGGCAACGGTCAGTGCAGGGCGTGGCTCGACGAGACGGTACAGGCGCGCCTGGGGATCGGACAAGATCTGCTCGCGTCGTGGTATGCAGCAAACAGACCGGTGCTGGATGGCTTGCGCGCCAGCCTCGATGCATGCACGTCCCCGGATGCCGCAGCGTCGATGTCCGGTGCAGAACGGGACATCGCGCCGCTCCTCAAAGCAGGTGAAATCGCTGAACTGTTCGCGCTCACGTGGAGGCGATATCACCTCGCCTCGCCGTTTAGCAGACTTGGTAATTCCGCCCCGTACAACAGGCTCGCCGTGCATCATGCGCTGCGGATCGCGGCACAGACCAACCTTCATGCGCTTGAGCGGGCACTGGAATGGCTGACGTTGTGGCTCGAAGCGCGCGGCATGAGGGTCGACCGCGAAGCACAGTCGGTTGAACTGCCTGGCTATCAGGCGCTATATTTCCGGTCAGATGCCGGAATGTGGCCGTGATGCGAAGCCGCGGGAAGAATAAGGGGCGCTGTGCGCCCCTTGTGTTGTTGCCCTTTCCGGGCTGAATGTTCGTCAGCGATTAAAGAGCCACATTGTGCAGCTTCAGGACAAGTCGATAGTGAGAGTCGCCTAGCGGCACGTCGATTGTCTGGCCGTCTGCGACCACCACGTTGCGTTTCTCGACGATCAAACCCTTCGTATTCACGACTTCGGAACGACAGTCGGCTGGCCCGTCTTCGGACTTGCCGACGAATTCCGTGTCCTGAACGCTGACCGAAACCATCGCCTTGTTCCCGTCGACCATGGCCGGTGCGATAAACAGGGCGCGGCCGACAAAGGCGCTCTCGCTCCTAGGAGTGGTCGTGTTGCCAACCTTCGTACAATGACCGTAGCCGATGTTGTCGCCGTTCGAAATGACAAAGGCGGCTTTACCATCGTTGCCAATGATCGATGTGCCAGTCACGATCTGAACGCCGTCCTTGTAGAGCGCTGCGTCGAGCTGCTCTTGAACTGGTGCTGTTTCGGCCTGTGCGCTGGCCATCAACGCGCCGGCAACGAGGAAAGGGCTAATAATCTTGCTGATACAGTGCATCATGGAACTCTTCTGGTTGAAAAATGTACCTAGGCGCATCATCAGGAGTTCGATGCGGCGCGTGACAACTGCTGAACGTTGCTTGCAGCGTTCTCTATCGTCAGATCGCTCCTGCGCTTGACCTGCCCTTCAAGTGACGCACGCGGGCCGAGACGGATCGTCCCGTAGTAGTAGACGTTGCCTATCACGCGGCCATTGATCTCCAGAGCGCCGCGGGCCTGGACGTCGCCTTCGACGGTTCCATCGACCCTGACATACTCGCCTTCGACCTGACCCTTCACCATGCCTCCCGGGCCGATGTGGACGAGGCCGGAACTTGAAACGACATTCCCGTCCACGATGCCGAAGTTACTCATACCGTGATCGAGGATGACGTCACCGTGCATCGATAGCCCCGCGGACAGGAGCGTGACATTAAGCGGCTGTTGCTTCATCGGTCGCCTCATCAGAATAGCTGCACATCGCGCGACTTTGAGGGCTGTGCTTTGGGTTGCGCTGGAGCGGCCGGCTCGGCGATATCGCTGTTTGCAGTGGCCGCCGGCTGGTTGTTATTCGGGGCATCGGTCACCTTCGGCGCAAGTTTGGAGGGCTCTGTTGCAGGCGACGGCGACGCAATCCCATTGACAGAAGTAGCGGCCGGCGAAGATCGCTGCATCCGAATGGGGGATGCTGCTGCGCTTACGGCAGAAGCATGCGGAGCCTGGGAGGCTGGAGCAGCCGGTAGAACCGATTGAGAAGCGAGAGTGCGGGCATCGACGTCCGCGAGTGCGGACTGAGCCACCGGTCTGTGCGTGTCGAGGTCACTCGACACAAGCGGACGTGCGGGCGCCACGTTGATCGGCATCGTACCGTCGGAGTTGCCAGCAGGAACCGGAGACGGCTTCGCCGGGTTGGGTGCGACCGGCACTTTCGGCGCCACGACCGTCTCATGCATCGCGCGCCAGATACGCGCGGCGCTTACTCCACCGCCTGCAGCTAAAGCGGCAATAGCAAGCGCGAGGACTGCAGGCTTGCCGGCCTTGCGTAGCACAGCCGCAAGTTCAACAGCGCGAGTGCGGGCGAGCGGAACGCGGTCCGGCGCAGGCAGGGCGGGCATGGCTGCCGTATGACTGGCAAGGTCGATGATTACCGGCTGCGTGCTGTACTGCGCGTGCAGCGCCTGAATTTCCCTTAGATTCATATCTCTCTCCTGTGACAGTTCGAGCGTAGCCAACCAGCGGCGATGTCAAGTCGCGATGGGGCTTTCCGGGTCTGCTCTGGAAGGGCGGGCGTTACTGCTCGCGCCGCTCGCCGTCGAAGTCGTACTGATCGTTGTCCGGCATGCAGATCTGCACGATATGTTTGAGCCTGCGCTCGGCGTTGTTGAGGATGCGGGCGCGTTCCTCACCTGTGATCTTGCTGCTGACGACGCGTTCGGTTGCGCGCGCATACACGCGGTCGTACTGCGTGAGGCACCGGACCAGCAACCCGGCCAGAGGGCGGGTGATCGTCAGCTCGATCAGGTCATGTGGCAACTCGATCGGGCGGGCTTCATGGCGCAGCAGCCATTGCTCCGTCTTGCGCAACCACTCTGAAGTCTCCCGCAACGCCGTCTCGAGTGCGCGCACTTTTCCCCCTCGCGCGACCGCGATCTTCGACGCGCAAAAGTTGTAGTCGGAACGAATGTAGTTCCGCGCGAACAGCGACGAATAGCGCAGCACGGTTTTCGCATCCGACTCTGCGTTAATGCGCGCAATTCGCGAATCGCTCGTGAGGCGCTCGATGGGCTTCAACCCGCTACCGGGTACGGCAGGCGTTGACTGTTCAGTTGGCGGGGCGACGGCCATAGCTGGAGCATCCGGTGCTATGTCTGGACGCGGGTCCGGCTCCTGTGTCTGTTCAAGAACTGCGGCCATGGGATTATTCAGGGTGGTCTCTCTCACCGGCCATTTTGCGGGCGCATGTCAGACGATATACGGTCAAAAGCTATGCCGTTTTCGTGATCTTTCGGGGGAGCTGAGGCTGGGTTTTGCGCAATACTGACTCTACTTCTCGCGTCCCTGACGCATCGACACTGACCCGGCTAGCCCGGAGTCCATCTTCTGTCCCAAGTCGTGCCCTTGTGCATGCTCCGACCAGCCGGCAACTGGTGTGAAATCTTCTGCTGATGAGCGCCTCGCCCGCGCTCCCCATTCATTCAGTCATAAAACTCGTCGCCGGCCGCATTCATTTGCGCCGCGACATCGTTCGGACCCGGATCATTCGGGTGTTCTCTCTCCAGAGCCCGTCTGGGTAGAACGATCGTAGTGGACTGAACCGTGATCCTGCGGCGGAATGAATTTTCCGAAAATGGGCTGTTGCGCAGCGTGACCATGCTGCGCGGGAACGACCTAACGTTCCCGACTGTGAGCCTCCCGGCTCCCTGAGCGCCACGACCCCAGAAGGGTTGTGGCGCTCGGGTCATTTCATCCGAATCCCGAAGCGCGCTCCTCTGACCGAGGAACGCGCTTTTTTTTGTCCTTCAGTTCCTGTCCCGTACGGAGGTCTTCCATGCTTCCCGACCGTCTTGACCAGCGCATTGCCCAGGCGATCAGCGACACGATCGCCCAGGAACGCGCATCTGCAGATACCGCATCGCCAGCATGGCGCACGCGGTGCGAGGTAGCACGGTTCGCGACGTTCAGCGATCCCGAGCGCCGCGTTTTTCTTTCACATGTTGCTGAACGCCGCGGCGAGGCGGCGGCACACGAACTGGAGCAGTCCGCCAGCGAATTGCGCACCACAGCGATCTTTTTCCTTGCGAGAAAACCCTCATGAATGCAGTTCCCAGCATGCTCAACGGCCCTGTGCGCAGTGTCGTTGAAGAACGGGCCTTGCGCCCGCCGGTGATCGGACACATCCGGCCCGGCATCAAGGTGCTCACATCGAAAGCCCGAGCCAACAGTCGCGCCGTTGACATCTACAACGACATGGTTGCGGCGGGTGATTCGTTCGACACGATCGGCAAGGTGATCGAATCGAAGTGCAACCTGAAAAACGCACTCGCGCCCAAAAACACACCGTATTTCACGTGTCGCCGCTCGGACTTCACCAATCCCGACATCGCCGACGAAATCCTCAGGCTGTATGGCGAGGATCGTGGCGAGGGACTCAAGCTCTATCGCTTTCCAGTGCTGTTCGCGTTCAACGACTGGATGCAGAACCTGCCCAACCAGATGGCCGTGTACGGCGCCAATGGTCGCAAGTTCTTCTCGCAGTACGAACGCGATGGCATCCGCTATTGCATGACGTACGCGAAGATGGAGCGGGATCAGCGGGCGCAACGCGCAGTTCGCCACTTCGGCGGCCGCACCGTGATCCGGCGGCAGGATGAAGCGATTCCTGATGGCATCTGTGACCCCGAACAGTGTCCGCAGTATCAGGCGCGACATTGCAACCTGTCAGCGAGTTTCATCTTCGCTGTGCCGGACATCAAGGGGCTGGGCCTTATCGAGTTGCCGACGAATTCGATCTACGTGCTTCAGAAGGCTTATTCGGCCATGCAGACCGTGCAGCTTGCCAGAGGCAAACTGACCGGGACGCGTTTCTGGATCACGAAGCGTGAGTTCGACATCACGCGCATCAACGAAAACGGCGAAGCGGTTCGGGCAAAGCAGCTGCTCACGGTGCTCGACGCCGACATCGACATCGGTGCGCTGCTCGACGGCGCCGATGATGCGGTGCCGGCAATCGAAGCGGCTGGCCAGGCTGTCGCACTGCTCGAGGCCGGTGGCAACGTTGTTCCCCTTGGCGGTGGCTTTCCAGTCGCCGTTGCTGATGAGGGAACACGCGGTGAGAGCTCTGTCGACGACAGCGACCCGATGGCAGACCAACAGGCATCCGGGCAGCAACAGCCGGTACAGGTTGCAGGCGGGGCTGAAGCAGGCCATGCACATCCCAACGCGCCGTCATCGCAAACTGACGGCAGCGCGGACGATGCAGTCGAAACGCTCGCCGACAAGCTGGACCGTATGTCGGACCTGCTGAAGCGTCTCGGGTTAAGCGCGGAAAACCGGAAGGAAGATTTCCGGGTCTTTGCGCACACCACCTATGGACGTGGATGGGTCGAGCGGCCGCAGGATGTCGACAGCATGAACGAGCGTCTGGAGAAGGCACTGACTGATCGCGCAGCACTCGATCGCGAGATCGCGGCGACCAGGCAGACGACGTTCTTCGACTGACCGGTTTCATCCCTTTCCAAACCTTCCGGCCAGCCCTTCGGGGCTGGCTCTCTCCACACCCGTAGCGAGAACATTTCAGCAAGCTGGTGTTTGCTCAAGTGTTTTCGACCGCGCATTTGCGCATCGAAGCCATGCCGCCAGATGCGGCCATTTCCCTGTTAATCACAAAGGAGTTCGTCCGATGCGCACGATCGGGAATTACACCGCGTTTTTCGGCGCGAACGATGTATTGAGCAACTGGCATCCGTGCCGTTTCACCTACCGCGGTGTCTCTTTCACGTGTGTCGAACAGTTCATGATGGTGCGACGCGAAGTCGCGTAAGTAATTGTTCCAGCTTGATGTTAAGCGAAGGAACCTGCATTTCCGTGTGCAGTAGCCTACTCAAGCTCGCGATGCTGGTAACGGTGCCGTGAGAAGCCTTGAGGACAATGTAGACCGCCTTCGGGCTAGGTGTCCCCGCGAGGGAAGCCGAGAACTCCGAGCACAACTGGGGTTCGGTCGCTAGGCTGGTCGGTATGGGTAACAGAAGTGAACTGTCGATAAACGTCGTTAATTGTAACAAGCCAAATGTGCTGACAGGCTTGAACCAAAACGGTACGTGACTGGTTGATTCGCTCATCATTCGGATCACACGGACACAAAGTCACCGGCGAAAAGACAGGCCCTAACCCGATCGCGTTACTTACGTGGAACGCGGTAAGCCCGTATAGCTCCCGCGAGGGTAGGAGCATCGCAAGATGTGACGATGGATTGCGGGTATGGGATCGTGGAAAAAGCGAAGGCTCGGTTGTAATGACTGAGATACGGACAGTTTGTTTCGTCTGGCCCGAAAGGGCGCCCACTTCCACGTGGTCTTTCATCACGAGACGTATTGATAAACCTTTTGAGGGAGGAAAGCAGATGACTGCATCGTTGGTAGACGCGGGTGCGCCTTTCCACAACCCGGTACAGTGGCACCGGATTGAATGGTCCCGTTGCCACCGAGAAGTGAGAAGGCTGCAAGCGCGAATCGTGAAGGCAACGAGCGAAGGTCGCTGGGGCAAGGTGAAAGCCTTGCAATGGCTACTAACGCATTCGTTTCACGGCAAAGCTCTCGCCGTGAAGCGGGTAACTGAGAATCAAGGCAAGAACACGCCGGGTGTGGATGGGGAAACCTGGTCTACGCCGGAATCAAAGTCCACTGCCATTTTGTTGATGAGGCGGCAAGGTTACCGACCGTCACCTCTGCGGCGCATCTATATTCCGAAAAGCAATGGAAAGCTCAGACCTCTGGGCATTCCGACGCTCCGCGATCGTGCGATGCAAGCGCTACACCTGCTATCGCTCGATCCGGTGGCCGAAACAGTTGCCGATGATTATTCATATGGCTTCCGTACGCACAGATCTACGGCTGACGCCATAGAACGGTGCTTCGGTGTGCTGGGAAAAAAGGCTTCGCCGCAATGGGTGCTGGAAGGCGACATTAAAGCTTGTTTCGACAAAATCAGTCATGACTGGCTCCTCGCGAACGTCCGAATGGACCGAGCGATACTCCGGAAATGGTTGAAGGCAGGCTTTGTGAGCGATGGTGTGTTATCGCCCACCGAGGAAGGTACCCCTCAGGGCGGAATCATTACGCCGCCTACAATGTTGCATACTTTTCTCTCCTGCGTCTGAGTCGGTCGAATTTTCGCTGCCGCGAACCGGCGGTTGCGGATCGACACGGAACACGACGACGATCTCGTCCTTGTGGATTTCTACGCGCTTGACCAGGCCCAGAACGATCTTGCGTTTCGTTTCAAGATCAATCGCATCCAGCTTTTCAGTGACGGCGGCTGCAAACTCCTCAAGCCGGTTAATGACGAGAAACAGCTCGCTTTGCATCGCGCCGTGGCGCCGTGATTCCTGGATCTGCTGTTCAATC
>NZ_WHNQ01000047.1 GCF_009362785.1 Paraburkholderia atlantica | reverse complement strand
TTGCATCATCGTGCTAAAAGGACTGCATTCCAAACAGCAGGCGCAGTGGTATCTTTGAGGCGCAACCGTGCGAGGTTGAACTGACCGTTGCGAATGCGATGCATCAACTCGACGCCCGATATCGTAACGGCCGCATTCCCGAAAAGTTTGAAGCCAAGCATTGCATTGACCCTGGACTTGATGTTGCGATGATCCTGCTCGATCAAATTGTTCAAATACTTCGACGATCGCAACGTCGTGTCCGCAGGGAGAAACTGGTCCGCCTTCATTTCGCGCACCGCGCGGTGAGACGCAGCGTGACCGTCCAGCGTGATCGTCTTCGGAGCGAACCCCTGAGCCCTGATCGCTTTCGCGAAGAAAGCCTTTGCCGCCGCGACATCGCGTTTGGCGCTGAGCCGGAAGTCGACCGTCTTTCCTGCGCGGTCAACTGCACGGTAAAGATAGCCCCATTTGCCACGGACTTTCACGTACGTCTCGTCAACTCTCCATGAGCGTCCCGCAGATTTCGCGAACCGATCCCAGCGCTTGACGAACTCCGGCGTGAAGCGTTTGACCCAGCGCATGATCGTCGTGTGCGCCAGCGACAGCCCACGCTCGGCCATTATTTCAACGAGGTCGCGGAAACTGAGCTTGTAACGCAGATACCAACGCACACACAGGATGATAACTTCGCGGTCAAAGTGGCGGCCGTTGAATAGCCTGTCGATGTCTATCCACATAGCCTGCTCGCGCGGGCCAAAACTCGAGCTTAACCTACCGGGCTCCTCTGATTTGCACCGGAGCCGTCAGATTTAGCTGCGCGCCAACAGGCTGGAAAAAATCGAGAGCTACCCCAAGGAAAGACGTATGACGGCGGATGCCTCCTGCAAGCTGCTCAACAGGCGAGCGTTCAAACCGGTATCAAAACGCTGAACGCTGCCTACGAGTGCCAGCGCAGCTACGCAATCACCTTCGGCATTGAAAATTGGAACAGCCACTGCGCCGAGCCCGGATTCCAACTCGCCTTGCGAACGATAAAAGCCATCCTTGCGGATTTTCGTCAGCACGCTCAAAAACTCCTGCCAAGTATCTCCCATGCCATTGAGGCCGATCTCCTTGGCGTGGGTTGCGTAAATCTTCTTGAGCGAGTTGCGCGGCAGGTGCGCAAGCAGAACTTTTGGGGAAGCAGCAAGGAATAAGGGGCGGGGCCGCCCGCGCCCATAAGAAAGGTGAAGATTTTCTTCCGCGCTGACGCGATGGACGTCGATGACCTGCGGCCCGGCAAACATGACACTGAGTGCCGCGTCAAACTTGGTGCTGGCCGCCAGCTTGCGCATGACCGGATCGGCCGCGAACAACACCGGGTCGGTTTGTCGCAACAGATAGTCCAGCGCGATGATGCGCCCGCCGAGGGCGTAGCGCCCCGCCGCGACTTTTTGCAATAACCCCGCCTCGACCAATTCCTTCACATAGCGGTAACCCGTGGGGCGGGAATAGCCCAAAACATCGTTGATTTTGTCCGGTTGCCAGATCGGATTTTCCTCGGTGAATAGATCGAGAATGGCAAGAACCCGGCCGGGGCTGCTCATATAAGATTTAAGTATTGAAGTTCAAGGTGAACATGATAGCGGCCTGTGGCCACCTCGTTATACACATCTCGGTTCATGCGGCCTCACTCCGAAGCGCACGTGGCGTTTCGGCGGATATGATAACGCGCTGCAAGCCCTCCCAGATCGTTTTGGCACCAGGCTCGCCGTCGCCCTTGCGCGCAAGGAAGCCGCCGAGTTGTGCCACGAGACGTAGAACTTCGTTCAGTTTTGGCTTGCCCTTGCGCATTCGCTTTTTCACCAACAGGTAGGTGCCGTGAATCTCGTCCGGACCGAGGAACAGTGCAGCATCCAGGTCTGGGCACGTCCTGCCCATGCGCATCAGGTAAGCGATGCGCCATGCCACGATCATGAATAGCGCCAGCGCCTTCTCGATGCGTTCAACAGCGCCCAACTGCAAGTCTTCCACGCAGCAGCCGTTCTTCAGGACCTGGAAGTAGATTTCGATCTCCCACCTGGCCCGGTACCACTCGATAAGCTCCACCAGCTCGTCGCTGCCAGCAGGAAGGCGATTGGTCAGCAGGCGCCACTCGACCGGCTTGACGCCCTTGGGCACATTACCCCGCGTTTACAAGCCCTTTGGGACTTGTGTGTAATGGAATGCCTTGGGCGGGGCGACCTCCGTCGCGATCACGCACGTCACCGCAAGTCCGCATTTCAACGTCACGCGTTTCATGCGCAACGACTGCTTCACCGTGCGAGCCTTCTGCCCCGCACGGGCCGCTATGACGAACTGAATCTCGCCCACGGCCCGGGTCTCTCCGACCTTCTGCTGAAGCCTGTCGCCGCCCTCCAGGCTGCGGTTGTCTGTCGAGCGAATCAGCCAGTCCGCTGGCGTCCCAAGCTCATCGGCGCGCTGCATCAGCGCCGCGATATCTGCTTCCCGGTCGGCCACGTACACCAATCGTGTGCCCGGCAGCTCCGCCGCTCGTTCGGCGATCCGTTGGTATCCTTCGATCCAGCGCGTGCTTTCCTTGATACCACCGCGCTTGCCGTCGGCATCCTTGGGCTCGCGCGCCCACATCCAGGCATCCAGCACGCCCAAATCCCACCCGATCCGGGCTGACCGCATAAGTCGGATGAAGGTACATGCCCCACCGGGCCTCGTAATTCAACGGACCCAAGCCACTGATGTCCTGACCGTTGAAATCCAGTTCCATTGTGTCCTGGATGCACAGCACGACAGCATGCTCGCGCATACGCTCCCACGTGCTTTGCCAATGCGGCTGCATGATGTCGTGCCACTCGAACGCCGTGTTCTCCATGAAACGGTAGGCGCCCATCGTCTCGGCCCAGCCTTGGCACGCGAGCGGAATGCTCGCCGTCGGCTTCTCTGCAAACCGCGTCAGCAGTGTCTTTGCCCGTTCGTTGCGCCTCGCGTCGCCAAGATCCACGCCTTCCAACTCCCTATATGCCCAGCTATCCGTTTCTCTCGCCATCTGGTGCCGCCACAAAAGGCAAGAGTAAACGCCGATTTGCTTCCGTTTACAACCCCCAGACCCGGCCTCACATCGCCCGCCATCCCTTGTCCATCAAGGCCTGGCGACTTCTGTACAACTAGGTGGCCTGTGGCTGGTGCATCGCCCTGCCGTGATTGCGAGACCAGCGAGCACTATTCGCGATGAATGGTGCTTGATAGGCCGACTGAGTTCTCATTTCACACCCATGCGCTGCGCCATCTCCGCACGCCAAACCGACCGCGGTCTGAAACCCGGCAGCGTGCGGGCATGCGATTCCAGGCGCTGCATCAGCGTGCTTCTATCCTTTAGGTCGATCGCCACGCGCATGGGTTGTGAAACGTACCAAGGCAAATCGAAATAGAGCTCCAGCCGATTGCCTTCTGGGTCGGGCACATAGATGGAAAGCGCATTGCCGTGTGTCACCGGCGTGATATTGGGCAGCTTCTCGGCCAGCAGAGTCTCGTGCATCTCGCACAGCGTATCCAAGCTGTCTGTTTTGAGCGAAATCTGGTTGATGGGATTGAAGGGCATATCGTTGGGGCGCCCCGTCAGAAGCACGATCTGGTGGTGCTCGTCCGGGTCTCGACTCAGAAACACGAGGTCCGTCATTCCGTTCGGCCCGGGCAACTGGCCTCGGTCCGTCACGGTGAAATCAAGCAGGCGGGTGTAGAAGTCTGTGACCTTCGCAATGTCGGTCACGAACATGCCGAAGTGACTGAACTTGAAGCCGGACTGCTTCGGGGTTTCCAGTGACATAGGGTTTCTCCTTGGATTGACAGTGATCCATGGTATCAGTTCCAATCTCAATGTATGAGATTTTTCAACTTATCCGAGGGATGATTCGATGAATCAGGCGAGCTTCGAGTGGCGCAACATGTGCCCAGTGCCATTTGCAGCCAGCATCGCGATCGACGGCTACGGCTGCGGGCCGTGCCCGATAGCCTTC
The DNA here is from genome assembly GCF_009362785.1 of Paraburkholderia atlantica. Lineage (GTDB taxonomy): Bacteria > Pseudomonadota > Gammaproteobacteria > Burkholderiales > Burkholderiaceae > Paraburkholderia > Paraburkholderia atlantica. The sequence continues at coordinate 30,301 of NZ_WHNQ01000047.1, read as the reverse complement.
GCAGTTGTCTTCCCTGGGGTGTTCTTTCCTAAGGGGCGACCGTCTGGTCTGGCGACCGGGCTGGCACAGCTCTTTGGATCGCCGTGATGGCGATTCTCGCTCCAGCGCCCTGCGCCTGTTCTCCGTGTGCATCAGCGAGACGCTCCCGTCGAGCATGCGCTGTGAAAGTCGGCCGTAATCAACCAGATCTCACGGTCGCAAGTCGCCTTGCTGACCCATTCGGCGACGAGGCCTTCCGCGGCCACTCGCCAGTGTTTGCGAAGTCAATCGGTACAGCAACGAGAAAGAGGGGTGCGCCTGTGCCTCCTGTCCAGCAATGAAAAACCTTTCTGCCATGCCCCTAACCACCACTACCATTGAAACTCCGGGTGTTGACGACGTCTATTGGCGCGAGGAATACGCGCAGATCGGCGAGGACGATGCCTTTCTCGCCGAAATCGTGGCGCAAGCCGACCTGCCCTCGCTTCTCACTGCGCTTGCCGCCGTCACCGGAGACTTGTCGATGCTCCGTCCGCACCTGCGCGCGCCATTTCCTCTTGTTGATACGGTTGCGCCTGCCCATGGAGGCATGAGCGAAGCCGCGCAAATCGAAGCCCGCGCACTGGCCCTGGTTGCACTCAAGCGCGTGCGCGACGAGAGCTTGACTCGGCCACGTCCTCTTGACGATGCCGAGACACGCATCCTGATCGATTTCCTCACGAACGGTGCCGGAGATGCCGATGCTGAGCTCCTCACCCACGAGATGGATCTCGCCCCGAAAAAGCTCGGCGCGCCTGGTTGGAAATTCGACAATGTGGGGGGTGATCGCCAGTTCGCTGTCGCGGTCATCGGCACCGGCATGTCGGGCATTGCCGCCATGTATCGGCTCAAGCAGGCAGGCGTGCCATTCACGGCCTTCGAGAAGAACCCCGACGTTGGCGGCGTGTGGTGGGCGAACACCTACCCGGGCGTGCGGCTCGACACACCGACGTTCGGGTACAGCTTTTCATTTGCTCAGCGCACGGACTGGCCGCATGCGTTCGCGACCGGTGGTGAGATTGAAGACTACGCTCGCGAGGTCGTTGCGCGTGCCGGGCTTCGCGAGCACATCCGCTTCGGCACCGAGGTTCTCTCAGCCACCTGGGACGAGGCATCCGGCACTTGGGACGTGGTGAGTCGCACAGGCAATGACGAGCCGGAGCATCGCCGTTTCAATGCCGTGATTTCGGCGGTGGGTCAGCTCGAGCGGCCCAATATTCCTCAGATCGAAGGGCAGAACGAATTCAGGGGCGTGCGCATGCACTCGGCCCGATGGAACCACGATGTTGACCTCCACGGCAAGCGCGTCGCGGTCATCGGCACTGGGGCAAGCGCATACCAGATCGTTCCGAACATCGTTGATCGGGTCAAGCACCTTACCGTTTTCCAGCGATCCGGCCCTTGGATGGTTCCTGCCCCGAACTACTATGCCGACACTCCCAAGGCGCTGCGGTGGCTGAGTGACCATGTTCCATGCTATGGGCAATGGTTCCGGCTCTCGGGTTTCTTCCAGGCAGCGACCGGACGTCTGCATACCGCCGTCACCGACCCCGGTTGGACTCGAGAGGATTCGGTATCGGCAAAGAACCTGGAGGTGCGCGAAACGCTGACCGAGATCATTCGCGAACAGTGGAAGAGCCGACCCGAACTCATCGACAAAATTGTGCCGACGTACCCGCCCGGCGGCAAGCGAATGCTGCGTGACAACGGCGTCTGGGCTGCCGCGTTGCAGCGGCCAAATTCCGCGCTTGTCACCAGTCCCATCGTCCGCTTCACGGAAACTGGCGTCGTGACCGAAGACGGGGTGGAGCATCCGGTTGACGTCGTCGTTTATGCGACCGGATTCACCGCTGCCGAGTTCCTCGATCCCATGGAGATTCGCGGTGTCTCAGGGCGGACGATCAAGGAGCAGTGGCAGGGCGACGCGAAGGCGTGGGCTGGCATCGCCGTGCCGGACTTCCCCAACTTCTATATGGTGATGGGGCCGAACACGAACTACGTCGTGCACGGCAGCCAGCACTTCATGATGGAATGTGCCGCGGAGTTCGCCGTCGAGGCGATCCATCAAACTCTTGCACGAGGCATCAACGGCTTCGAGGTAAAGCCTGAGGTTCTTGATTCTTTCGTCGAGCGCGTCGATGCCGAGAACAAGCGCCGCGCTTGGGGCCGTCCGCAGATACGCACCTGGTACAAGAACCGCTTCGGCCGGGTCTCTCAGGTATGGCCCTTCAGCCACCGCGAGTACTGGCAACTCACCCATGACGTGGACTTTGACCACGACTTCATCTCGCATTGAGGCAATGGGCCTTCGGACCGCAAGAAGAATATGGCGTTAGATAGTGCTTCGCAGGCATTGCTGCGATCGTGGGCCGCTGCCGCAGGGGCGAATGCAACCCCGTTATGGAAACTCGATGCCGCGCAAGCACGGGCAGCCGCTAGGCGCAGGGCGGTTCCGCATGACCCGGGACCAGAGATGGCGCGCGCCGAGGATGTCGCGATTCCGGTGCGCGATGGTTCCTCAATTGCCGCTCGGCTGCTGGTGCCTATCCCGCGACCACGGGGCTTACTGGTGTACGTGCATGGCGGTGGCTGGGTATTGGGCGAATTGCCGGGATTTGAGGCCATCGGACGCAAGCTTGCTGCGCGCACGGGCGCGGCAGTTCTGCTGGTGGGCTACCGCCTTGCGCCTGAGCATCCGTTTCCAATTCCGCTGCAAGACACATGGGACGCGCTGAAATGGGCGAGCAAGCATAAGGTGGAGATTGCCGGGGACGATGTCCCGCTGGTCATCGCCGGGGACAGCGCTGGCGGCAATCTGGCGGCTGTCGTCGCTCGCTGGGCGCGGGAGCGGAACAGCCCGAAGCTGGCGGCCCAAGTGCTGGTGTATCCCGTCACCGACGCGGACTTCACGCGCGCCTCGTACCAGGAGCCGGAGAACCAGACCTTCCTTCCGACGCCATCCATGACCTGGTTCTGGGATCAATACGTGGCCGATTCATCTGTACGCATGCATCCCGATGCATCTCCGCTGCGTGCCAAGGACTTGTCGGGCTTGCCTGCGGCATTCGTGGTGACAGGGCAGCACGACATCCTGCGTGATGAAGGACAGGCCTACGCCGCTGCAATGGCTGATGCTGACGTGGAAGTGGAGCAGCATGAAATGGCAGGCCAGATGCACGGATTTTTCACCATGACAGGCATCCTGCCGGCCAGCGATCAGGTGCTGGAAAGAATAGGCGCCTTTCTTGATCGCAAATTGCTCGCATGAAGTCGCGCCATCCAACAGGCTGCCGAGCTACTCTTTCAAGACGGGTCGTCTACAGGCACTTGATCGAGCGGCGGCCCTACTTATTCGGCGCTGCCTGCGCAATCACGCCCGTGCATTGGCGCGCGATGAAAAACGGTGTCGCCGGTGATGTTTGGGCTGTACAAGCGTCTGTCCTTCGGCGCGAATTTGAGCCTATCTTGACCAAGCCGATGAGGGCAGTCGTGCTCGTCACACTTCGGTCCCTCGACGACAATCCCAACGTCTATGCCGACGGTCGCCGGCCACTGCAACGAAGCGGATGGATTACCCAAACGTTGCCAACCGGAGTGAACATCAATATCTGACGTCGCGGGAGGCTTTAGTCAATCGAAGCCACGACGGTGCGGATAGCTACATGAGGTCGGGCGGCCAGACCATTGAAAGCGGACATTGCCGCCCGAGAGGATAAGTAACGGTAATGGGGCGAGAGCCGTCATTTCAGCCGGACGAGGCATAGGGTCCGCTTCCGGATCTCTGTATTCGGTTGATGGCGAGGCGAAGGGGTTCAGCTCATTCGGCTTTGCCTAAGCCTTTCCCAGTGTCGTGCCGCGCCTGAGCGCCACGCCGGGCGGCTTTCGCGGCGGTGGCCCACAGCTTGGCGAGCATACCCGCGAGGCGCTTGAACGGGTGGGCGTGACGGCGGCGCAGCTCGACGCATTGCGCGAGCAGGGAGTCCTCGCACGAGGGGACAGCAGCAGGGCGGCGGGGAGCGCGTCTGGATCAACGATGTCGTGATGCGCGACGGCTTGCCGATGGAACCGGTCTTCGTGCCGACATCGGAGAAAGTCGCGCTGATCGACGAGATCGGACACTGCGGGCTGAATCGCATCGAGGCGACCTCGTTCACGTCGGCGAAGGCGATTCCCGCGCTCAGCGACGCCGAGGCTGTTATGCACGAAATCGAACGTGTGCCAGGCGTGCGGTACGCGGCGCTCGTGCTGAACCGTCGCGGCGCTGAGCGCGCGCTCGAATGTGGCGTCGATGAACTGAATCTCGTGGTCTCGGCGAACGAGACGCACAATCTCGCCAATACGCGCATGACGCGCGCGCAGGCGGTCCGCGCGTTGCTCGACATCACGGCGTTCTGTCGCGACCGGCTCGCGATCGGCGTGTCGATCGCGACGGCATTCGGCTGTCCGATGGAAGGCGCAATCGATATCGACTCGGTGCTCGACATCGGCAATCAGTTCGTCGCGGCGGGCGTGCGGGGCATCACGCTTTGCGATACGACGGGCATGGCGAATCCGCGTCAGGTGAAGGCGGTGTGCGGCGCTCTCGCGGCCCGCTGGCCCGGCATCGAGCTTACGCTGCATCTGCATAACACGCGCGGCATGGGCCTCGCAAACGTCGTTGCGGGGCTCGATGCAGGCATCCGCCATTTCGATGCGTCACTCGGCGGCCTTGGCGGCTGTCCCTTCGCGCCAGGCGCGAGCGGCAATATCTGCACCGAAGATCTCGTCCATATGCTCGACGCGATGGGATACGCAACCGGCGTCGATCTGGAGCGTCTCATCGCCTGCGCTCGGCGCATGCCCGGCCTCGTTGGTCACGGCGTACCGGGGCAGGTGCAGCACGCGGGTGCGTGGGACCACCGCTTTCCGCCGCCCGCGGATCTGGAGGCGACGCGTGAACGCGCGCTCGCGCGCGAGTTGTCGGGTGACGCTTATCGTGCGATGCGCCCCGTAGTGGAGCGTTGATCAACGCAGCAACCGGGGGCGAAGACGCGAGCGCCCGACCTTTACGAAAATAATGCCGTGCGACCCGGCCGCTAGTCGGAGGGTAGGTCTCACGGCATTTGCACTTTTAATGTCTGAGACTATCCATCGGCGCCATGCCGCGCTGAATAAGCTTTTCAACGCGGAACCGCTGGCGCACCGTGAATTTCAGCAAACTCTGCTGCGATACAGGCCTTTCCCGCTCAAGTTTCCGGATTTTCCGCACTGGCGAGCGATTGCGCCGGAAACGTCGCGCTTGCCTGCCGATGCGACCTGGCGGTTATCCATACCAGGACACCGCCTGCAGCAAACAAGGCCCCAAGTACGATGAGGCCCGTGTCGAGCCGTCCGGTTGCTGCCTTGATGAGGCCAAGAGCGTAAGGCGCAGCAAAACCCCCGAGTTGTCCCAGGCTACTGACCAAGGCGATCTTTCCGGCAAGAGCTTTAGTGTTCAATTCCTTGAACGGAACGGCCCAGAAAAGCGGCATGCCGCCATACATGAAGGCGATGGCAACGGTCAGTTGCAGGATGACGAGCCAAAATGCCTGCACGTGCAGCGTGAGCGATGCCAGCGCGAGGCCGCCGAAGACAGTGCACGCTAGCAGGTGCCAGCGACGTTCCTGGCGGCGATCGGAGCTGCCCGAGATGATCGCGATGCCGATGCTACCGATCGCGTAGGGGACGGCGCTCCACATGCCGATCATGAAGGGATCGCGTATGCCGAAATCCTTCAAGATTGTCGGCAGCCAGAATCCAAGGCCGAAATTGCCGCTATTCAACGTGAAGTAAGCAATCGCCAGGATATAGACATAGGGGTCGCCGAACAGATCCCGGAACCGGATCTTCTCGGGCTTGCGGCTTACCTCGGGGCGCAGCAGTTCCTTGAGTTCCACCTTTTGCCCGGCATCGAGCCACCTGGCCTTGTCGATCGAGTCGTCGAGATAAAAGATGGCGACGATGCCAAGAATGATGGAGGGAATTCCTTCCATCATGAACATCCATTGCCACCCGCGCAATCCGTTTGCACCGTCGAGATAATGCAGAATGGTCCCGGACATCATTCCGCCAACGATTCCGGAAAAAGCCGAGGTAACGAAAAACCATGAAATCACGCGGGCCCGATAACTTTCCGGGAACCAGCAGGAGAGGTAAAACACCAGTCCGGGGAAGAAGCCCGCTTCACAGGCGCCGAGCAGGAATCGCATGATGTAAAAATGCTCGGGTGTCCGAATCAGCATGGTCAGCGACGACGTCGCTCCCCAGCAGATCATGATCCTTGAGAACGTTTTGCGCGCGCCAAATTTCTCAAGGTAGATATTGCTCGGGACTTCAAACAGCACGTAGCCAATAAAAAAGATCCCCGCGCCAAGTCCGTAAATGGCGTCCCCGAATCCAAGGTCTTGCTTGATCTGCAGTTGCGCGAAACCGATGTTGACGCGGTCGATGAACGCCATCAGCCAGCAAAGCAACAGAAAGGGAATGATCCGAAGCGTGACCAGCCTTAGTAGCGGCGTGGGTCGCTCTAGTGGGGTGCTGGGTGTTGTTGGTGTATTCAACGTTGGCTCCTTGTGGGGCGAGGGGATGGTGATGCAAATATCCGATAAAGAGACTATTCGCCGCATTGGGACGAACCCGCCATCAAGAGACGATCGCAAGCGTCTGCCGAGTGGCTTCACTCTGGTTTCGAACGGACCTTCGTAGACGGCGAGCCTATGAGGATGGCGCATGCCGAGATTCCGAGAGCCAAGGCGTGAGCCCAATGCGCTCAGTCCGATAGGCGCCCTGAATGAAGGTATAGGAGCTTCCAGCCGGTCTCGCGTTTGATCCAAACCTGCGTGACGAGAGCACGGATATTTATCTCCGAGTCGTCACTGCGGCGCTGCAACCATTGTTCAAGCTGGCCCGTCGTGATGACTAGCTCGGGGAGGAACTGGTACGCGAGAGACTGGGCACGCACGATTTTATGTGTCTTGATCTTGTCGCTGAGGAACGTGAGATATTCCGGCTTGTCGTGAACGTAGCCGGACGAATGGACGAAGGTCAGATCGTCATCCAGTAATGAGGCGAGCGTGAGCAGGTCTTCTGACACGGTAGCGTCGCAGCGCTGTTGCTCGAGCGCATCGACGGCGGATTTCACGGACGCGTGGTTCATGTAGATTCTCCTGGAAACGCGGCATGCGAGCTGATTGTCGGCAGGGCAGCTATCGGCCTTGAGGCTTGATCACTCTGGGAACGGCAGATCAATCTGCGAAGCTGTGCGAGTCTCAAACACGTTCAATGTCATTGCGACCAACGTGTAGTACCCAAGCAATCCCGTCAGATTGATGATGACGACATGGCCGAATCGATTCAGCGCTTGCGCGTACGTCTCGTTCGAGACGCGACGGGTCTCGTTCAACTGCGTGGCGAAGTCGTAGATCAGGCGATCATCCTGGTCGTCAAACGTTGGCGTTTCGTTGCATCGAATTGACTCGGCAACCTCGGCAGGAAGTCCGGCTTTCAAGGCGATGGGATGGTGAATGTGCCACTCTGCCTGCGAGCGCCAATGCGCCGCCGTCACGAGAATCGCCAGCTCCGACAGACGCAGCGGTAACCCTGTGTCATAGCGGCAAAACGCGCCCAGCCGTTGCGCGCGTTGAGCGAGTTCCGGACTATGGATCCAGCTTAAGAACGGGCCGTCCAAATTGCCGCGCGGGCCGCTCAGGATCTCGTCCAGCACGGCCACCTGTTCACTTGTCGCAATCGATCGGTCAAAAGCGGGAAGACGATTTGTTTCTTTCATAGCTATTCTGTCAAGAATGCACTATCCGTCGCTCTTGATGGACCGTCGGGTGCGAACACATCCGAAGTCCGTAGGGCGAATCGTTCAGTGTGCTGGATGTGCGAGCCGCTTGAACATCTCGCGGTCGCACACTGTTTATGATGAAAAGGTGCTAGCTTCTGTTCACATTCTCACGAGCAGTCCAAAGGCGCAGGCAAGCGAAGGAAGGGCGAGGTAGTTCCCCGCAAGCTTGTCGTAACGAGTGGCAATGCGACGAAAATGTTTGATGCGATTGAAGAAGCGTTCGACGATGTGCCGAGTTCGATACAGCACGCGGCTGTACCGACGCTTGGTCTTTCGGTTCGAGCGCGGCGGGATAACGGCCTTCGCACGCGTAGCGCGGATGGGTCAGCAATCACAGCACCCGTGCGTAGATGCTCGACCAATTCGTGTGCACACGAAATGTCCGAGACCTGCCCTTCGGTGACGATCATTCGCAGAGGCCGCCCGGTTTCATCGATGGCCAGATGCAACTTGGTCGTCAGTCCTTCGCTCGAGCGGCCGAGAGCTTGCGGGCCGCTTTTATTCGAGCTCCGGCCGAATGCTGGTGCGCACGCACGATGGTCGAGTCGATCAGCACACATTTGATCTCCGTCTCGTCGGACACGGCGAGCGCCACGCGTTCCCAAACGCCTTTGCGACGCCACCGGGAGAAGCGCATGTACACCGTATGCCATCGGCCGAACTCTTTGGGCAAATCGTGCCAGGGGCAGCCGGTCCGGCCAATCCAGAGGACAGCTTCGACAAACCAGCGATTGTCGCTCGCCGTGCGACCCGGATCTCATTCCTTGCCCGGTAAGACGGATTCGATTCGTGCCCATAAGCCCGGTAGCAGACTTGACTTTGGCAAGGCAAAGCTTGCGAGTAAGGCGACCGCGCACGCTCCGACGACGTAGTAGGCGGGTGCTGCCAAGGAACCGGTCTCGCGAACCAGCATAGTGGCGAGCAACGGTGCGAAGCCGCTGAATACGACTACCGAGATGTTGTATGCCAGCGCGATGCCACTGAAGCGGACTTGGACGGGAAACTGATCGGCGAGGACGGATGGCCACGTACCGCTTGCGAGTGAGAACACCACAGCGGCGAGCACGAATAAAACGACCGGATCGACGGTGTGATTTGCAAGCGCCCAATAAAACGGGTAGCTCAGCACGATCAGCAGTGCCGCTGACGTTCGCAACAGGTATCGGCGCGCAATCTTGTCTCCGAGCCAGCCTGCAGCAAGCAGACCAAAGGAGCTGACGACCAGATAGGCATTCTGGGCAATCGCCGCCGTCTGGGGCGCATAGTGCAGTTGTTGGACCAGATAGGCCGGCATGTGACCGTAAAGGATGCCATTGACGCCGGCCATCACCGCGATCGTGAGCGCTCCGGCGACGACAGCTTTGCCATGATGTCGCAGCGTCTCGCGAAATGGTTGCTTGACGACCGCGCCATGCATCTCCTTGAACTCGGGGGACTCGTCCAGATTGCGACGCATCCAATAGGACAGGAGCCCGCAGAGTCCGCCGAACAGGAACGCAATGCGCCAACCATAAGCCGCCGCGTCAGCGCTGGAGAGGTAGCTTTGAATGCCGAGATTAACGAAGGTCGCAAGCAAGACGCCCACGTTGACCGCACAGATGATGATGCCAGCGGCCAGCCCCGCACGATGCGGTGCCGCTTCTACGGCGTAAGTGATGGCGCCCGGCATTTCACCGCCGACGCAGAAGCCTTGCAGCATGCGCAGCAGGATGAGCAGGATCGAAGCCGTGATACCCCAGCTCTGGAAATTGGGCAGCAGCCCCAGACAGATGGTTGCTGTGGTCACCACGATGATCGAGCCAAGAAAGATCGGACGTCGGCCGTAACGATCCCCCCAGCTGCTCAGGACGATGCCGCCGAGCGGCCGGATGACATAGCCGATCGCCAGCACTGAAAATGCGGCCAGCATGCTGATCAACGACGAAGCGTTCGGGAAAAACTGGGCCGCGATGTGATGGGCGAAGAAACCGTAGACGATGAAATCGTAAAATTCCAGCGACCCGCCCAGGCGAGCAATAAGAATCATCTTCCATTGCGCCCGCGATAAGCCGGCAGCGTGCGAATGGTCTGCGGCGCTGACCGGGTGGTGAGATAGCTCCATGACTCATCCAAAGATTGTTGGCTTCTTCGGCCAATAGGTGTGCGTGGCCGCGCTGTCTCGGCGGTTCAACGCTGTCTGCGCGGCGGCCGGGTCGGTTAAGCGGTGGCGGTTTGCAGTGCGGGGAATGCGTGCTCGAGCAAGCTGTACAAAGAAGCGGTGTCGTGTGCAATGCCATAGACGTAGCGGTCTGGGCGGATCAGCACCGCTGCGGCGCTCGTTGACGCTAACCACGTATTCACCGCGTCTGCATCGCAGACGATCTGGACGCCCGCCCGTTCGGCGCGCTCCGCAATGTCATCACATCCGGCGAGCAGCTCAGGCAACGCGACGAGCGCAAACCGATAGCCGACGACGTCGTCCATCAGACGTCCGTCTGCCAGGCGCGGTTGGGGCGCGACCTGGCCCACCACGGCCGACGAGGATGCGTCGAGGTAGGCTCCGGGGCCGAGCTTCGGTTGCGGAGTGACGAAATGGCGAATCGCAGCGCTCATTTCGATGTCCCGGCTGGTCGCAGCCTCCGGATGGGTCGTCTGAATGACCGAACCAAGTCGCACCGCGGTTTCGATAAACTCGCGCACATGAGGCGAACGTTCTGATTCGTACGTATCGAGCAGCGTATCGGGCGAAGTGCCGCGAATGACGGTCGCGAGCTTCCAGGCAAGATTCGACGCATCGCGAATGCCGGCGGCCATCCCCTGACCCATGAAGGGCGGTGTCTGATGCGCGGCATCGCCAGCCAGCAGCAATCGTCCGCGGCGCCAGCCGTTCGCCACGACCGAGTGGAAGGTATAAATCGCGGACCGCTCAAGTCGGGCATCGGCCGGGGAAATCCAGCGCGCGAGCTTATCCCACAGCCATTCGGGGGACGCAAGTTGCGTCGCATCATCGCCCGGCATGACCATGATTTCCCAGCGGCGGCGATTTCCCGGACCACGGGTATAGGTCGTCGGGCGCGCCGGGTCGCAATACTGAATGGAGAAATCACCGAGGTCGGGGCGCGGGGTGTCGAGCAAGACATCGACGACGACCCAGCGTTCATGCGATTTCAGATCGGTGAGTTCGGTGCCCATGAATCGTCGCGCAATCGAGCGCGCGCCATCGCATCCGACCACATAGCGAGCCGTCGCACGGCCAAGCTTGCCGCAGCTGGTGTCCTCGAAGCGGAGCTGGACGCCATCGCTGGTTTCGTCAAGCGCAAACACTTCGTGACGCAGCCGTACGTCGATGTTTGCCTGACCCGCCAGGCGATCGCGCAACGCGTTTTCGAGGTCGGGTTGATGAAATTTGTAACTGGCGCACCAGCCGTGCGGGCCAATGCACGTGGGGCGTGACCAGTCGATAAGGAGTTGGCCGGCGGCGTTCACGAATTTCATGCCGGGACCGACAAACAATTTGGGAAGCAGCGTGTCGGCAAGCCCTATGCTCTGAAACACCCGCATGCATTCGCCGTCAAAATGCACCGCGCGGGGCAGCGCAAAAATGTCCTTGTCTCGCTCCAGCACGAGTACCCGCAAGCCTTCGGTCGCCAGTAAGTTGGCCAGCGTCGCACCAGTCGGGCCGAGGCCGATGATCGCGACATCGTAGTCGCATGCGTGCATCGAAATGGTTTTATCTGACATGTCTACATCCACTTCATGAGGCGTCGGAGGCGCGGGTGCGCTTCCGGCAACGGTCTTTATGCTTCGTCGGCGATCGGATTGGAGAGCACGCCAATCCGGTCGACTTCCACTTCGACCCGGTCGCCAGGCTTCATGAAGAGGGGCGGATTGCGCTTTGCCCCGACGCCGCCGGGCGTGCCAGTGACGATGACGTCGCCCGGCGCGAGCGGCGTGAATGTCGACAGATAGGCGATCTGCTTCGCGATGCCGTGAATCAGCATCTGCGTGGTCGCGCGTTGCACTTCCTGCCCGTTCAGACGCGTGACGAGCATCATGAGGGCGTTCGGCTCGATTTCGTCGCTCGTCACCATCCACGGCCCGAAGGCGCCCGTGCGATAGAAGTTCTTGCCCGGTCCCCACTGGGTGGTGTGACGCTGCCAGTCGCGCACCGAGCCATCGTTGTAGCAGGCATACCCGGCGATGTGATTCCATGCGTCGGCTTCAGCGATGCGCCGCCCACCCCGCCCGATGATCACGGCGATCTCACCCTCGTAGTCGAATTGCTGAGACTCGGGCGGACGCAGCATCGGCTGTCCATGGCCCACTTGCGAAGCTGGAAGCCGCATGAAGATGACCGGCTGCTCGGTGGTTTCCCGATTGGTTTCCTTGACATGCTCAGCATAGTTGAGCCCGACGCAGAAGATCTGCTCGGGGTTGGGAATCACCGGCAGCAGCGTCACTTCCGACAGCGGGTAGTCGCCCTGATCACCCTGAGCCGCTTGGGCGGCCTCACCCAGCGCGTTGGCGGCAATCAGTGCCTTCAGGTCGGCGTAACGGCCGTTCAGCCGCTTGCCGAGGTCAATCACGCTGTCGCCGCGAACGACGCCGAAGGAGGGGCCTTGATGGGTAGAAAAGCTGACGAGTTTCATTGACGCTCCAAGAAGATAAAATCCGGTTAGATCAACCCTGGCGACCTCAATGAAGTCGTAAATTTATCGCATGTTGAGAATAAGCTATGTTTAACTGTGGGCACAACGTGTTTTTCGCTAGGGTTTATCACTACTGGAGACGAGCATGGACGGTATGAAGAAAGCGCGAAGCGGGCTGTCGTTAAGCCATATGGGCTTCTCCGTGAGCGATATGGCACGGGTGGAAGACTTCTATTCGCGGGTGCTGAAGTTCCCGTGACCGATCGCGGGACGCTGCAGACGCCGCACGGCGAAGTGCGGCTGGTGTTCCTAAGTCGCGATCCTGCGGTGCATCACCAGATCGTGCTCGCAGGCGGTCGACCGGAGCACCTGGCATTCAATCCGATAAATTAGATTTCACTCGAAGCGGACAGCCTCGACACGCTCAGGCAGTTTCACGCGCGCTTCGTCTCGGAAGGTCTGGAAGAGATCAATCCCGTCACGCATGGCAACGCGATTTCGATTTATGCGCGCGACCCCGAGGGCAACCGGCTGGAGCTCTTCATCGATACGCCTTGGTACGTCGACCAGCCGATGCGGGTGCCAGCGGACTTCGACTTGCCCGACGCACAACTGATGGCGGCTGTTGAGCGCCACGCGAGCGGGCTGCCGGGATTCAGGCCGCGAAGCGATTGGCAAGCCGAGATGGCTGTGCGCATGGGCCTTGCATAATCAAGTTGCCTGCTCGGTTGGCGGTCTACCGGGTAAGCACAAATCGCCGGCCGTGAAAGACAGGCTGTCGGGCGCGCCCGAGCGTTTGCCGTGAGCCGGGAAGCCCGGCGGGAAAGCGCGCGAGTGCATAATCCGCTCACATAGAAGGAGCTCAGCGCGCAGATGTCGAGCATCACCCGGCTTTTATCCATACTCGAACTGTTTTCGGAGGCCAAGCCATTCTTGTCCGCCGAAGACGTTGCTGCTGAACTGGAGTGTTCGGCGCCAACGGCTTATCGCTACGTGCGTGAACTCGTGGATGCGGGTTTGCTCGTCCGGTTCACGGGCGGAGAGTACGGGCTCGGTCCTCGCATAATCAGGCTGGATTACCGCCTGCGTGCTTCGGATCCGCTGCTGGCAATCGGCCAGCCGATCATGCACGAGTTAAGCGAGCATTCCGGCTTCGATGTGGTGATGTCGCGCTGGTACGGAAACGAGCTTGTTGACACGCATCGGGAGACGTACGACGCGGCGCTTGATCTTCGATACGGCCGCGGCCGACCAAGACCTCTGTTTCTCGGCGCCGCTCCGAAGGCGATACTTTCGACCTTCCCGAAGGCCAAGCTCGCGATCCTGTTCGAACAATATCCCGAGGACATTGCACAGAGCGGCCTCGGGACGACGCTTGAAGAGTTTCGGGCTTCGCTGCTCAAAATCCGACGGGCGGGTTTTTATCTCTCAAGAGACGAACTGGAACACGGGGTTTCGGCACTCGCGTCGCCGCTATTCACCGACGACTCCAGTGAAGCGGTCGGATCGCTTGCGTTGATCATCCCGACTCAACGACTCGAGTTCGCTAATCTCGAGCGTCTCGTTGAATCGCTGCGGGAGGCCGCGGCGCGAACTTCACAACGCACGCGGGCGGCCATTGAAAGCCGTGGAACTGCAGCAGCTTCGCTGTCGCACACCGTGTCGCCAACCAGGCGTTCGACATAATCCACGGCCATATGCGCCCATGATCGTCCGTCCAACTTTCGAAGGGCCGCTTCAAGACCGACTTGAGACGGCCACCGGGCATTCGTGAAAGGCAGGAACGGGTCGCAGTAAGACCCTGGGCGCAACCGATTGCTGGCTTTGTTCGTGGCCGCTCGATCTCGTTCGCCGCTTTGTCGGGCGCGATTGTGCCGTTTCCTTAATTGCCGTGTGCGTGATTGTCGTGCGCTGCCGAGCCCGATGGAGGCGGCTGGCTGGCTGCGATGATGGGTCGATGCCGAGTGTGGGATCGCGTTCTGGCGGTGTTGTCTCTGAGCCTGGTGCGTTTGCGTTAGAGGAGAGGTACCGAGTAGCGGCCAAAAGACCGTTTCGCCGCGTTACATCGACATAAGCTATGTCATGTAACCGCCAGGGTGGGCGCGATCCGAACAATGATACCGAGAGTTCTTGGCAAACGGTGCCATCAGTGAGCGAGTGTTGTTAACCGAATGCGGGCCAACTCCAGCCGGACCGGTACGTCGTCCGGGGTGGGATCAACTTCCAGCGCCTGTTAGGCACCACACGCCGACCGAAACGAAGTGCTTCGCCAGCTTGCCTGGGGATGGTTGAGCCTTGCATTCGAATCCTGCATGGCTTGACGATCGAGCATAATTCTCGAATAATGAGATATATTAATTTTTATTGAAGGACATTAAATGAAACTGGTGAGCTTCGAACGGCAAGGCCGTGTAGGTTTTGGTGCGGTGATCGATGCAGGCATCGTGGACTTGGGTCAGGCGTTCAACGGGCGGTATGTCAGCCTGAAGGATTTGCTGGCTGCAGATGCCGTGGGTGAGGCTGCCGAGCTGGTATCGGGGCGCCAGGCAGATTTCCAGATGTCGGACGTGACGCTGCTGCCGGTGATTCCCGACCCCGGCAAGATCTGGTGCTGCGGTCTGAACTACCACGAGCACGTTCAGGAAACCAACCGCGAAGTCACTGAACAGCCGACCTTCTTCTTGCGCGTGGCAAGTTCACAAGTCGGTCATGAGCAGGCCATCGTGCGGCCCAGGGAATCGACGCAGCTCGACTTTGAGGCGGAAATCGCCGTTGTCATCGGCAAGGGCGGGCGTCGCATCGCCCCAGCAGATGCGCCCCAGCACATCGCGGGTTATGCCTGCTACAACGATGGCAGCGTGCGCGACTGGCAGCGCCATACCTCGCAGTGGATTCCGGGCAAGAACTTTTGGCGCACCGGCGGATTTGGCCCCTGGATGGTGACCGCAGACGAAATTCCGTTTGACACGCGCCTGAAGATGGTGACGCGCCTTAATGGACAAGAGATGCAGAACACCACCACCGACATGATGATTCACAGCATCGCCAAGCAGATTGCTTACGTGTCCACCATTGCACCGCTTGAAGCGGGCGACGTCATCGTCACAGGTACGCCGGGTGGCGTCGGTGCACGACGCCACCCGCCAGTCTGGATGAAGGCGGGCGACGTGGTGGAGATTGATGTGGAGCGCATCGGCGTGCTGCGCAATCCGATTGCTGACGAGCAGTGATCCGGCTCCGTACGAATCGAGCATCAGCCTTGGCTTCTTTCATGTTCAGGGTCATTCACAGACCGGCATGAAGACCCTATACCCATGCATGGTGGGCTGCGTGCCCATCGCATGGCTTCCTGTCCTGAACAGAGCTCAGAACTAGCCGTCCCAAGGTCGCGCAGACCTGATCTACAGGAGCCCGAATCAACTCAATGGCTTCCAAAAAGGGACGAGGCGATCCGGGGCATCGCCATCAGGTAAACCAGAGCACAGCTCTATCGAAAGAAGAATTTATGCACGACGTTGCGATCATCGGTCTCGGCCCCACGGGGGTAACGCTGGCAACCCTGCTCGCACAGCAAGGCCTTCGGGTGCTGGCGATCGACCGCGAAGCGGGCATCTATCCCCTGCCGCGTGCAGTGCATTTCGATGGTGAGTGCATGCGTGTGTTCCAGAGCATCGGCGTTGCCGATGCGTTGAAATCCCAGGTGCGTCCATCGCCGGGCATGAAGTTCATTGACTCCGACGGGCGGCTGCTGATTGATTGGTCGCGCGACTTGGAAATCGGGCCCATGGGCTGGTATGCCAGCTACCGTTGTCACCAGCCCTGGCTGGAACAAACGCTGCGGCAAAAGCTGGCCGAGCACGCCGGTGCGGACATTCGCGTGAAGCACGAGATGCTCGATTGCACGGTTGCGTCAGACGGCGTTGATCTACGCATCAAGGATCTTTCCACCGGCAAAGCGTTGCAAGAGAAAGCACGCTACGTCGTCGGTTGCGATGGGGCGCGATCCATCATACGTGGACTCATCGGAGCGCGCATGGACGATTTGCAGCAACACGAACAATGGATCGTGGTGGACGTGGTTCTGAATCGTGAGCGCCCCGATTTGGGCGACTACAGCATCCAGTATTGCGATCCATCGCGCCCGGGAACTTACGTGCGCGGCGTCGGCATGCGCCGGCGCTGGGAGCTGATGCTGGTGCCGGGCGACGATCCAGCGATCATTACGCAGCCGGAATCCATCTGGAAACTGCTGTCACGCTGGGTCACGCCACAAGAGGCTACGCTGGAGCGCCCCGCGCTCTATACCTTTCGCGCTGTTGTCGCGCGCGGGTGGCGAAAAGGCCGCCTGCTGCTGGCGGGCGATGCTGCGCATCTGACGCCGCCGTTCATGGGGCAAGGCATGTGTGCGGGTATCCGCGATGCTTCCAACCTCGCATGGAAGTTGGCGGCAGTGATTCGCGGCGAGGCAGGTGAAGACTTGTTGAACACTTATGAATCCGAGCGCGAGCCGCATGTGCGTGAGTTCATCTCAACAGCGGTGCGCCTGGGGCACATCATCCAAACCACCGACCCGGATGTCGTGCGGCGGCGCGACAAGGAGTTTGCACAGCCTGAATTGTTTTCGACTCCGCAACCGTCGCTCGGCCCTGGCGCTCATGTGGGAGGCTCCCTTGGCGGACGCATGATCCCGCAGGCGGTTCGCGCCGACGGATCGCGCACGGACGATGACACGGGCTACGCCTATTCGTTGTTTGTATCTCCCGTCGCGCTAGGTGCAGCGAAGGCCCTGATCAAGGACCGTGTGCCCATCGTCGCGGTCACCGAGCCTTCGCTGACGAATTGGATGGAGGCGTCGGGCATCGTTGCCGCGTTGGTACGCCCCGACCGCTATGTCGCGGGGGTGGCTGCGACAGACCGCGAGCTGGAGCAATTGCTGCAGGCACGCGGTGCAGATTCCCCAATCTGTGCATGAGCGCCGGCGGCAAGGGCCCCACAAACACTTGAGCAACATTGCGCAGCGCAACCTGCGCAAGTGTTGAAGCGGGAGTGAAGCGTAGCGTAGCAGTTGGGACGACCAAATGATCGGTGTTGCGTCAGACCGAGCGGGTTTCCCCGCCGTCGGCGCGCAGGTTCTGCCCGGTGATGTACGCGGACTCGTCACTCGCGAGAAAGCGTACGACCCGGGCCAATTCGGCGGTACTTTGAGCGCGGCGCAAGGGGATCTTGCTGGTCCATTCGGGCGGCACTGCAGCGGGATCGTCCTTTGTAAATCCGGGGAGCACGTTGTTCATGCGGATGCCTTGCGGCCCGTACTCATCGGCATAGAGCTTGGTGAACGAACCCAGCGCGGCGCGCAGCGTTGTCGAGATAGGGAACATCCGGTTGGGTTCGAAAGCCCCCGCTGTGGAGATGTTGACGATCGCGCCACCGCCCGACGCAAGAAGGTGCGGGGTAGCGATGCGAGCCATGCGAACGACGCTCAACAAGTACAAATCCACACCGTGCAGCCAGTCGTCATCGCTGATGTCGAGCAGCGTCCCGCGTGCGGCGTGGCCACTGTTGTTGATCACCGCGTCAATGCGACCGAACTTTTCGATTGCGAGATCAACTGTCGCCCGCAGGTCCGCGATGTTGGTGTTGGAGCCATCAACGCCAGCACCGCCCAGTGACTCGGCGAGCATGCGACCGCGGCCGGACGGAGACAGGGCCACGACACGCCAGCCGCAGGCCGCAAGCTCACGCACGCAGGCTGCACCAATGCCGGAACCTCCTGCGACAACAATGCCGACCTTTTGCTTTTCCGTGCCTCGTGGGCTATCTCCAATCTCGGCCATGCGCTGACTCCTTCAAGTGTGTGGTGCTAACTGGGGCTCCGGGAATACGTCAATACCGGAAATGACTGTTTTTTTCTCAATTATTGAGATATATTTTCAAAATCAATTATACAAAAGAGACGGCGTTTTATGAAAATTTCCGATCACATCGCAGATTCGCCCATGACCAGCTTACAGCTGCGCGTCGTCTTAGTGTCGATCGTGCTCGTCGTGCTCGATGGTTACGACTTGACACTGGCGGCATTCGCTGCGCCGTTCATTGAGCGGGGCTTTGGCGTTTCAAAGACGCAGTTGGGGATGGTGCTGTCGGGCGCCCTCATCGGGATGTTGATCGGCTCGATCGTCGTCGCACCCATTGCCGACCGAATGGGGCGCCGCCTGACGGGTGTGCTCGCGACGTGCGTGATCGGGATCGGGATGTTGATTGGCCCGTTCGCTTCAGCCGAACGCGGAACCATGCTGTTGGTCATCAGCCGCATCATCACCGGCGTCGGCATTGGTGCCCTTGTCGCCGTGGTCGGCGTGATCCTGTCTGAATACACCGCCAAGCGCGTCTATCCGCTGGTGATGGCGATCTACGCGGCCGCGATCAATATCGGCGGATTGCTCGGCGCCATGCTTGTCGGGCCGATGCTGGCCACCCACGGGTGGCAATTCGGCTGGTGGGTCGGGTTCGGTCTCAGCGTGCTTGCCGCGACCGGGACCTACTTTTTGCTGCCGGAGTCGCTCGCCTGGTTGGCCGAGGGGCGTCGTCGCGACTCGCTGCTGCAACTGAACAGGATCCTCGCGAAGATGCGGCAGCCCACGTTGACCGCGTTGCCGGAGTCTTCGAATCCAGATGTCAAGGTGACCGGGGCATTGCGCACCATTGCCAGCGCCCCGTTGCTCTGGCAGACGGTGCTGATGATCGTGTCCTACGTTGCCTACATGGTGAGCTTCTACTTCCTGACCACCTGGGCGCCCAGCACGGTGGCCAGTATGAACCACAAGCCGTTGCTGGCTCCCCAGCTCGTTGTTGCATTCAGCTTGGGTGGTATCGCCGGGAGCCTCGTCTTCGGCTTCATCGGCAACCGCATCAACTTGCGCATCCTGACGCCCATTTTCCTGGTGATGGCCGCGGCGGCCATGTCGTACTTCGGCATCGCCGGCCCGGCGATGCCCGGTGCGATGTGGACGGTGTTCATCGCGTCGTTCTTCGTCTGTGCCGGAACGGCGGGTTTTTACGGGATCGTTCCGCTCCTGTATCCAACGTTGGCCCGCTCAACGGGCTACGGGGTGGTCATCGGCATGGGTCGCTTTGGCGGCATCGCGGCGCCCATCCTTGGTGGTATGAGCTTCGATGGTGGCATGGACATGGGTACGGCCTTCACACTGTTTTCACTTCCGATGTTGATCGCAGCCATCGGCCTTTTGGTACTGCACGTTGGGCTTAAGCGCTCGGCATCAAGTGAGCGCGCAACCTTGGCTGCGAGATCTGGTGGCAAGCAGGCCGACCGCAGTAAGCAAACCTGCTAACAAGAGGGCTGCCCTTCAGGTCGCCTCGAAAAGGAATACACATGTCACTCGCTGTCGCAGCTCTATCCCATGCGCCGTCTTTCGGTAACGTCGATCCAGGCGGTACCACGCTTGCTGAAATCATGGCCGGCATCCAGGAGGTTCGCGCCTTCATTGAGCGTTTCGCCCCCGAGGTCGTCGTCGTTTTCGGGCCCGATCACTTCAATGGCCAGCTGTATTCGAACATCGCCCCGTGGGTGATCGGTGCGCAGGCTGAGGGGATCGGCGACTACGGCACGACCGAGGGCTTCATCAATGTTGATGGCGAGACCGCGCGCCAGCTGCATGCCGCAGTACTGGATCAGGGCATCGACATCGCGCGATCGGAGCGAATGACGGTTGATCATGGCGTCATGCAGCCCGTGGACTTCTTGCTCGGCAAGAGTCATACGCGGCCCATCGTCCCGGTGTTCGTCAACGCAATTGCCTTTCCGTTGACACCGATGAAGCGTGTGCGCGAGATGGGTGAGGCGTTTGGCAAAGCTGCGCTACAGCTTGGAAAGCGAGTGCTCTTCATCGCCTCGGGGGGCATTTCGCATTCCCCGCCAATTCCGCGTTGGGAGGGGGCTCCTCCCGAACTGAAAGCACGTTTGGTTTCCTATGCCCCCACGCGCGAAGAGCGCCGCACACGTGAACAGGCCATCGTGGATGCGATCCAGAGGATTGCGGATGGCAAGGGTTCGAGTGCCCCGCTGAACGAGGCTTGGGATACCTTGCTGCTTGACACCTTCCGATCGGGTGATTTGTCACCGGTTGATACGTGGGACAACGACCAGTTCGTCATTGATGGTGGCTCAGCTGCACATGAGATGCGCAGCTGGATAGCGGCTTATGCCGCGCTCTCAACGGCTGGTAAATACAAGCTGCCTGTCGACCGTTATTGGGCCGTCAAGAGCTGGGGCGCCGGTTTTGCCGTTCAGGCGGGATGTGCAGCATGAACCGTCTTGTGACCTTCTGGGAAGCAGTGTCGGATCTTCCGCATCGTCTGCATTACGTTGACGTCGGGCCGTGGCGCACGCGTGTGCTCGACCTCGGCGAAGGTGACAGGGTCGTAGTGCTTGCCAATGGCACCAGTGGCCACATTGAGGCCTGGACGCAGAACGTGCGTGCGCTGGTTCAGGCTGGCTACCGTGTCATCGGTTACGACTATCCAGGTCATGGGTACACAACCCTGACCGATCACGACTTGGAAATCCCCGAGTACGAGTCGCACTTGCTAGGGCTGCTGGATGCGCTCAATCTCAAGCGGGTCCATCTTGCCGGGGAGTCACTCGGGGGATGGGTCGCGGTCAAGTTTGCTGCCCACCACTCTAATCGTTTGCTGAGCGTGATTCTGAGTGCGCCCGGCGGCCGCGTGGTTGGCGAGCAGAAGGTAGACAAGGCGCAATCAGTGAGCAAGCAAGCGGTCACCGAGCCGACGTTCGAGAACGTCAAAAAGCGCCTTCAGGTCGTGATCCACGACCCACAGAAGATAACGGAAGAGTTAGTGCGCGTTCGCCAAGCTATATACAGCCGGGATCCGAGCGGGGCAAACATGGCTCATATCTCGGTGTTGCGTCAGCCGGAACAGCGTTGGCACAACCGTGTCACAGACCAGGATTTCGCGGCCATCCCCGTGCCAGCGCTCTTTGTCTGGACAGACCATGAACCCACTGGCGACGCTTCAGAAGGCCGGCGCTTGGCTGCGCTTATTCCTCAAGGCGAGTTTCTGCTTGTTGAGGGCGCTGCGCACTGGCCCCAGTGGGAAGGTGCGGAGGTATTCAATGCGGCGGCCGTCTCCTTCCTCGACAAACAGCACCGCCAGAGCTAGCCAGAACATGACCACTATGATCATCCCCTCTGAAACTATCCATAGCATCGCTCGTGAGCTCTACGACGCCCGCGTTGGTGTCTATACCGTTCCTTACGTCAGCCCGCGGTTGCCTGAGCGCGACCTTGACGCAGCCTATGCAATCTCGGCCGAGTTCGCCGCACTGCGCGAACGAAATCTGGGCGTGCGCAGGGTAGGTCGAAAAGTGGGACTGACCAATCCGAACGTGCAAAAGCGCGTCGGCATTAGTGAACCTGACTACGGAGTTATCCACGACGACATGGTTTTCCAGTCGGGTGCGGTGTTGCCCAAGTCGCGCTACAACCGATTGCTAATCGAAGCCGAAGTCGCATTTGTGCTCAAGAGCGATATTTTCGATGCCACGCTCGAGCGAGTGGCGGCGGCCATTGACTACGTGACACCAGCCTTCGAGGTCGTTGATTTCCGCTACGGCGGCAGCGTGGGGCAGATTGTAGACACCATCGCCGACAACGCCGGATGCAGTGGCATCGTGGTAGGCGAGGAAAAGCATCCCTATGGCTCGGTAGATCTCAAAGCGGTCGAAATGGTGATTACCGGGGGCGGCAAGGAGATTACGCGCGGCGTCGGAAGCAATGTACTTGGCGACCCGATCAACGCCGTGCTCTGGCTGGCCGACACAGCCATCCGCACGGGGCAGCCGTTGAGAGCTGGCGAGGTGCTGCTCTCGGGTTCGATTGGCTACATCGAGCCTTGGCCGGTGGATGTCGAGTGTGTTGCCACCATTACCGGTCTCGGCCGCGTGGTCGCGAGTGTCGATTCGAAGGCATGAGTTTCGAGAGAGAACTACACCATGAGTAACTATTGCCCCGTTGATGCAGTCACCCGCGCCGAGATTGAGCAGCTCATTTCCGAGATGCTTTACCGCCTGGATCACAACCAGGCCGATACCGCGTGGGAGCTCTATACCGAAGACGGTGTCTCAGTCGGCCCCTTGGGCACGATGAATCGCGAGCAGAGCAAGACTTGGGGTGCCAAGCGGGTGAAGCAAGCCGACATCGTCAGCCGCCATTTCATTGGTGGAATCCGGTTGGTCTGGGACGGCGATGAAGTGGCCGGCACCGTGCAGTATCTGACGTTCCGCGACACCAACGAGCCGCAGACACAGCCCGCTTCTGTGGGTGAGTTCCGTGAGCGGTATCGCAAGGTTGAAGGTCAGTGGCGATTCTCCCGCCGCGAGATCGTGCCAGTCTTCGGAGGCAACGCTGCTGCTGCGCATGCGGCGCGGCTCACAGAACGTGAGAGCAAGCCATGAAAACAGCAGCTCTCGCGAGCGGGCCCAAGATATTGGTGCATCAGACGCTGCCTTCGTTCTCCATTCCGGAATGGGCGAAGGTTGCCGGCTACGACGGCGTCATCCTCGATCTTCAACATGGCGAACTCGGTCTCGACGCCGCGTGTGGCATCCTGCGCTCGATTCCTCGCGACAACGCTTACGCTTGGGCGCGTGTCGGCTCGACTGACCCCGGCCAGATCCTGCGCCTGCTTGACAGCGGCGCGCGCGGCATTGTTGCCCCCACTATCGAGTCGCGCGAGCAGGCACAGGCCTTGGTGGCTGCGACCAAATATCTACCCATTGGTAATCGCAGCATGGGACCGTCGAGGCCAGGGCTCTACATCGGTGATTCGTATGCCGAAGCAGGCAACCTCGCCGTCTCGACCATTGCCCAGATCGAGACCCGGATCGGCGTCGAACGCGCGGAGGAAATCATCTCCACTCCGGGGCTGGACTCGATCTACATCGGTCCTGCCGATCTTGCCGTTTCCTATGGTCTGCCGGGGCGCGGTGACTGGGACGACGGGCCTGTTCGCGACGCGATCGTCCACTTGCGCGAACTCACCCAGGCCCATGGCGTGACCCTCGGCATCTATTCAGGCAAATCTGCATACACCGCGGCGTTGTTGGCCGATGGACTGGTTGACTATGTCGCATTCGGTATCGACCTCGTTTTGTTGAATCGCGCGTTCGGCGACAACATCAACGAACTCAAGACCGCTCTATCTACAAGGAATCGCCCATGAGCAAAACCGCGGACGTTCTCATCATCGGTGCGGGGCCTGTTGGCCTCATGCTAGCCAACCTGCTTGGACAGCAGGGAGTTAATGTTCTTCTCGTCGAGAAGGGCGAGACCCTGATCGACTACCCACGCGCAGTGGGCATCGACGACGAAGCCCTGCGGGCGATGCAGACTGCTGGCCTTGTGGATGAGGTGTTGCCTCACACCATCCCCGATCAGAAGATCTATATGGTCAACGGCGATCGACAGATCCTTTCGGAAGTCAACCCGACAACTCGCGAGTTCGGGTGGCCCCGCCGCAACGGATTTGTACAGCCGCTGGTGGATAGGGTGCTGCTTGACGGGCTCAAGCGTTTTCCGAACACAGCGGTGCGGTTCAGTACCGAGGTCGTCGATTTGCTCGAAGATGGCGAGGGCGTGGTGGCCACGACTGAGCGTGGCGAGAAGCTGCGTGCACGCTACGTAGTCGCAGCAGAAGGCGGTTCCTCGCGCACTCGCACGCAACTGGGTATTTCGTTCGACGGCGAAACTCGACCATCCGCTGGCATCGTCATTGACGTTGCCAATGACCCCATTGGAACGCCGCACGCCGTGTTCGGCGGCGACCCGAAACGCAGCTATGCCAGCATCGCACTGCCGCATGGGATCCGTCGTTGGGAATTCACGCTGTTCGAAAGCGAAGATCCTTCGCTGGTGGAAAACGATGACTACATCCACGCGCTGCTGGCACCGCATGTGCCTGACCCAACCAAGCTGGAGATCATTCGTCGTCGGGTCTATCGGCACCACGCGCGTGTGGCCGGACAGTTCAAGGTTGGCTCCATCTTCCTCGCGGGCGATGCCGCGCACGTGATGCCGGTGGTCGGTGGACAGGGATGGAACTCCGGCATCCGCGACGCTTTCAATCTGGCCTGGAAGCTTGGTGCGGTGATCAATGGCGCATGCGGCGATGCTCTGCTCGAAACGTACGAGATGGAGCGAATGGGGCACGTCAAGCAGATGGTCGCCGTCTCACTTGGCATGGCCAAGGAAATGACGGATCACGACCCCGCGAAAGCTGCGGAACGAGACCGCATCGCTGCCAACCGCACACCCGAGGAACGTGAAGCACAGAAGCGGCAGGCCTTCAAGCCTCAACCCAAGTTCGACAAAGGTGTGGTGGTACACACGCCGCTGCCGAGCTTCAAGACGCTGGCGGCGCGCGATGTGCCCCGCATGGCTGGTGCCATCTTCCCGCAGCCACGAGTGACCAACGCTGAAGGCGTCGAAATGCTGCTCGACGACGCCACCGGTCAGGGTTGGCGCGTCCTGATGTGGAACAACAATCCGATGGCTTTTATTTTGGCCGAACGTTGCGCTGCGCTAGCGCATCTGCGCGTACGACTTGTTCAGGTGGTGCCTAAAGCACAACTGCCGTGGGCGCGTCGTCACGCCCCTGCGGGAGTTACGGTGATCGGTGACTTGGGTGGAGAGCCCAGCTTGCAAGCCTGGTTTGACGCCAGGCCGGTCGGTGCGGTTGTCGTTCGTCCTGACCATGTGGTTGCCGCCGAATGCTTGGCACAGGAGCTAGACGATGTGCTGGCACGTGTATTAGACGCTGCGCATTTCTGTCTGCCGCAGCAGTAATGTCGCTATAGGCCGTGCCAGACGCGGCAAATTGATCGGTTTATCAGGCACGTAGCGCGACTGCTTTCGGGCAATCCGCTTTTCGTATTGCAGTCCACTCTTATAACTACGCTTTGGAGATGCATATGAATTCGAAGTCACCCAACGCCGTGCTGCGCCGGGGCGCAGCATTGGCGTCCCTCGCCGCCTTGCTCTTTGGCGCCCAGGCTGCGCACGCACAGAGTTCGGTCACGCTGTACGGCATTATCTCCACGGGCGTGGGCTGGGTCAGTAACGTGGGCGGAAGCTCGTCCGTCCAGATGATTGCAGGCACGATGCAGAATAACCGCTGGGGCCTGCGCGGCGTCGAAGATCTGGGCGGTGGTCTCAACGCGATCTTCGTGCTCGAAAACGGCTTCGACATCACCAACGGCAAGTTCCAGCAAGGTGGACGCATGTTCGGACGCCAGGCCTACGTCGGCCTGAGCGACAAGTCGTGGGGTACGGTGACGCTCGGTCGCCAGTACGACATTCCGTTCGACTATCTCGACCGTTTCGAAGCGCCGGTTGCCGCGCTGGGCCTCTCCGCCCATATCGGCGACAACGACAATCTGTTCGGATCGTATCGCTACAACAACTCGATCAAGTACCAGTCGCCGACGGTGAACGGGCTGCGTGGGTCGGTCATGTACGCGATGAGCAACGCGGCCGGCCAGTGGGCCGTGAATCGCTCGGTGAGCGCGGGCGTGGCCTACGACAACGGGCCGCTCAAGCTGGCGCTGGTCGGCCTGAATACGAATTACCCGGGCCCGACGCTGAATCCGAACGGCGCGGTCACCGACGATTACGTCGGGCCGCCGTTCCTGCTGTTCCATACCAGCCCGATCAACCGGAACGCGGGCGTGAGCCGTCAGCGCGAATTCGGCGGCGGCGCGCAATACACGTTCAGCAAGCTGCGCCTGACCGGCCTCGTCACGGACGTGCGGTACGACTATCTCGACCACACGTCGCTGCATCTCGACAACTTCGACGTCAACGCCACCTACGACATCACGCCGTTCCTCGTGCTCGGCGCGGCCTATGTCTACACGAAGGGGCAATACGGCGGCGGTATCGACGCGGCTCCGCACTGGAACATGGGACAGATCAGCATCAACTATCTGTTGTCGAAGCGTACCAACGTCTACGTCTTTACCAACTATCAGCGTGCGACCGACGCGAAAGCCGTTACGTACCTGCTGGCGCCGTCGAGCAACGGGAGCCAGACGGTGGTCGTGGCTGGCATTCGTCACCTGTTCTAAAGCGCGCCCTCAGTCGCATCGCGCCTGACTTCACCCGCTTGAAAGACGACGCCTCCGCAACGTGCCGGAACCGGCGAAACGGAGGCGTCGAAGCGGTGAAATTCGTACAACGCGAATACAGTCGAAATCTAGTCGGGATAGTCATGAGCAGCCAACTACTGACGGGCGTGCGCGTGTCCCAGGCGCTCGCACAGCCGCAGGTGGCGCACCGCGAACTGACGATGACCCTGCTGATCGACGATCCGGAGCGCGACAGCATCACGGTCACGCGCAGCGGATTTCAGGTCGGCGGCGCGCCACACTCGGTCGCGCACGGGCCGCCGACGCTCGGGGCAGCACAACGACGAAATCCTGCTTGAAGCCGGGTTCACGATGAATGAGATCGCTGCGTAGCGCGCGAACGGAACGATCGAGGCACAACGACATGCACGTGCCGCATGAGAAAGCCTTCGACTTGCTCGCGCAGGTCAAGGCAGGACGGACCACGCGCGTCACCGACATCCGGCCAGGGCAAGGCGGCCGGATCAAGGGGCCGCTGCCGCCCGCGTCCGGCTACGCGTGTGCCGGCAAGGATAAAGCACTGCCCGCCCCTGGCATCCGCACTACCCGTTTCGGCGCGCCGTTGCGCGCTGACCGCTTTCGAAACGCCTGCTCTCGGAAATCATGAAATCGTTGATATCGTTTATTGATCGCCTGCCTATCGCCCGAAAGCTTCTCCTGCTGGGGATCCTGATTCTGCCCACCATAGGCGTGCCAACGTACCTCCAGCTCAAGTCATCGTTGAACGCCGTGAGCGCTGCCAGCACCGAACAGGCAGGCCTCGAGTCCGCACGCGCGCTCCTGTCGTTGATTCAGCTGACGCTGCAGCACCGGGCGCAAGCCGCCACGCTGCTAGGCGGCAACAACACCGTCGCCGCGAGTCGCGAAGCGACGCGAGCAGCGGTGGACCAGGCCATCGCCCGCATCGACCAGGATCAGAAAGCACGAACGCGCCGTCCCGACATGATGCGCGCCTGGGAAAGCGCGGTCGCGAACTGGCGTGAGATTGCAGCGGCAGTCGACGCGCGCAAGCTCAGCGACAAGGAGTCCACCATGCGCCACACGGAGATCATCGAACAATACCTCTCCATTCTCGATCTCCTGCTCGACGACACCGGCCTCGCTCTCGATTCCGAGGTGGGGACGCACTATCTCGTGCGGGCGGCGCTCGTGAGCTTGCCGAAGGCCACCGCAACGCTGAGCCTCACGCGGTCCCGGGGCGCCGGAATACTGGCCAGAGGAGAAGCGAGCCCAACGGAACGGGCCATGCTCGCCTCGCTGGCCAACGCTGCATCGGATCAGGCCGACGATCTGGGAAAGGCTTTCGACAAGGCCTTTCACGCGGAGCCCGAACTCAGTGCCGCGCTCGCGGACGAGCTCGATCGCGCCAATACGTCGATTCGCGCGGCCCTTGATCTGGCGACCCGAGAGATCGTCAGTGCCGACGCGATCCACTACGCGGCAATCGACTACATCAAAACCTTCACGGGCGCGTTGGACCCGCTCTTTGCGCTCGAAGCCCGCGCGCTCGACAGCCTTAAGGCACAACTCGACCTGCGCTCGAACCGCGTGCATCGCGCGATGCTGGTCCAGGTCGGACTGCTCGGCATGATGCTCCTCATCGCGATCGTCTTGTCCAGTATTGTGGTACGCCGCATCACGGGGCCGCTCCGTAATGCGCTGGCCCTGGCGAATCGCGTGGCCGACGGGGATCTCACGAGTCATATCGAAGTGGCCACCACGGACGAAACCGGCCAGCTAATGCAGGCGCTGAAAGCGATGAACAGCAGCCTGGCCAGCATGGTTGCCCGGATTCGCACGGGAGCGGAAACCATTTCCACGGGTTCGGCGCAGATTGCTGCCGGCAACACGGACCTCAGTTCGCGAACGGAAGAACAAGCTGCGTCACTCGAAGAAAGCGCGGCGAATATGATACAGCTGACGTCGACGGTTCGTCACAACACCGAAAGCGCGAGACAGGGCAACACGCTCGCGGCCCACGCATCCGAAATCGCTGCGCGCGGCGGCGAGGTGGTGGGGCGCGTGGTTCACACGATGCGCGATATTTCGAACAGCTCGACGAAAGTCGCCAACATTACCGCCACGATCGAATCCATCGCATTCCAGACCAATATTCTCGCACTCAACGCGGCCGTGGAGGCCGCACGGGCCGGCGAACAGGGGCGCGGCTTCGCGGTGGTCGCGAGCGAAGTGCGCAACCTGGCGCAGCGCGCGGCCACCGCCGCGAAGGAGATCAAGGACCTCATCAACGAGTCGGTGGATCACGTGACCGCCGGCACCGAACACGTGGACGAGGCCGGCCGGACGATCAACGAAGTGGTGTCCGCCGTGCGCCGCGTGGCGGATCTGATGGGCGAGATCGCCGCCGCCTCGGACGAACAGCACAAGGGCATCGAGCAAGTAAATTCGGCGGTGGTCCAGATGGACCAGGTCACGCAGCAAAACGCGGCGCTCGTCGAGCAGGCCACGGCGGCCGCCCAGTCGATGAGCGAACAGGCCGTGCTTCTCAAGCGCGCGGTGGATGTGTTCAAGGTGTCGGACGGATATCTGGTCGCTTCTTAGGTGTTGATGGACGCGCCGCGCAAGCCACTGGAAATATGCTGGCATTGCCGGCATCCGGGAACCCCCGATACCGGCACGGCGCGACACTGATCTGGCCGTTGCCCGGCGGCTGCGGCAATGCCGGGTTATCTCCGCAAACGCGTGTGCAACGGCCTCGATCACGCGTTCCGAATCCTCACTACAATGCCACAAGCCGCAAGGCCATACGCCCTGCTGTCCCGGGCTCCGGTGCAAATCAGAGGAGCCCGGTAGGTTAAGCTCGAGTTTTGACCCGCGCGAGCAGGCTATGTGGATAGACATCGACAGGCTATTCAACGGCCGCCACTTTGACCGCGAAGTTATCATCCTGTGTGTGCGTTGGTATCTGCGTTATAAGCTCAGTTTCCGCGACCTCGTTGAAATAATGGCCGAGCGTGGGCTGTCGCTGGCGCACACGACGATCATGCGCTGGGTCAAACGCTTCACGCCGGAGTTCGTCAAGCGCTGGGATCGGTTCGCGAAATCTGCGGGACGCTCATGGAGAGTTGACGAGACGTATGTGAAAGTCCGTGGCAAATGGGGCTATCTTTACCGTGCAGTTGACCGCGCAGGAAAGACGGTCGACTTCCGGCTCAGCGCCAAACGCGATGTCGCGGCGGCAAAGGCTTTCTTCGCGAAAGCGATCAGGGCTCAGGGGTTCGCTCCGAAGACGATCACGCTGGACGGTTACGCTGCGTCTCACCGCGCGGTGCGCGAAATGAAGGCGGACCAGTTTCTCCCTGCGGACACGACGTTGCGATCGTCGAAGTATTTGAACAATTTGATCGAGCAGGATCATCGCAACATCAAGTCCAGGGTCAATGCAATGCTTGGCTTCAAACTTTTCGGGAATGCGGCCGTTACGATATCGGGCGTCGAGTTGATGCATCGCATTCGCAACGGTCAGTTCAACCTCGCACGGTTGCGCCTCAAAGATACCACTGCGCCTGCTGTTTGGAATGCAGTCCTTTTAGCACGATGATGCAA
>NZ_WHNQ01000046.1 GCF_009362785.1 Paraburkholderia atlantica | reverse complement strand
GCGACGCCGTGGGCTGGAACGTCTCGCCAGAGTTGGTGTTGCGCGCGACGAGATCCTGATAGGCGGCCGAGAGCGCGCGACGCACCAGCGCCTTGGGCAGCTTCCGGTACGTGTAGAGGTCGCCGTTCACGCGGAACCGGACTTCGACATCGTCGTTGAAGTCGCGGTACTCGAAGTGGATGTCACCGGCGCCATACGCGTGTGCGGCTTCGGCCACGTCGCGAAATGTGCCGATCGCACGCGAACTCTCCGGAAGAATGGCCGCCGAGCGGTTGCGCTCGGTCGCGTAGATCGCGGCGATCACCGCGTCCGTTGCGATCATCTCTTCATGCACCTTGATGTCGGCGCGCTCGAGATCCATCACATACGTCGGATACAGCGCGGACTCGTGGAACGTGCGGGTCGTGATGATGATCGCCATCCCCGCTTGCACTTCGACCGCCACAAACTCGCGGCGCGCCGCATCGGTAATGCGCAGGGTTGCATCCTGGCCGCGCTCACTCAGGATGCGCTTGAAACCCAGTGCGTCCGCGGCCACCAGTTGCGGCAGGCCTGACGGCAGGAACTCCGTCTGCTGCGACACCACGTCAGCTTGTGCATGGAGTTCGTGCACGTCATGTGCCTCGTCGGCGGACCCTGTGAGCGGCACTGCCTGCGGTGCAACGTCATGCGCTTCCATGCTTTGGACGGCGGGCTCAGCAAGGGGCTCCACCATGCTGGACGCCATCGCTGATTCGGGACCAGCATTGCGCATCGTTTCAGCGACGTCCTCCGCGACCCCTTGCCTTTCAGCCGGGTGATGAGCCGCCGGCTCAACGTGCGCCTGGTGCGCCGTCGCTTCGGGTTGTGACGGATCACCGCCGGCGCTCACCACGTACGAGTCTCCTTCATTGGCGTCGACGTCAGTGACGTCGCCCATTCTCAGCCGCATGCCCAACGTCATGGGCTGGCCCGGCTTCGTGTCCACAGGCTCTGCCTTGAGCGGCTTGTCCTTACGCACGAAGCGCGGCTCGCGATTCTTGTCCTCATTGCGACCTGCGCCCGCGATAGGCATCGACGCGGGGGATTCGTCAGTGAACCCGGCGCGCAGTGCACGGAACCGCCCAAGAATGCCGCGCGAGGACGGCTCGTCTTTTTCAATACCGTTGAACAGGCTCATCGTTTATCGTGCGGCAGCGGAAAGAGGAAAGGAGGAAGGCAGCGGACCACCGAGATCACTCAGCGTTCGCGCCGGACTGCCCGGCTGCTGCGCGTTGTCGGACGTATTGGTCGTGCCGCCGCTGATGGTTTCGGTCCAGGTACGCTTGCCATCGGTGACAGTGACGACGAATCCCTCAACCCGCTTCACGGTCCAGCCATTGAGCAGCTTCACGCCAACATGCGCGGGATAGGAGGCGTTGCGGTAGTCGTACAGCACCGACGTTCCGCTCGTATCGCTGAAAGCGCCAACGAATCGCACCGGTTCCGTGTGGGAAGCCGGCGGTGTCGCCCTCATGACCTGCGGAGCGACTGGCACTGTCGAAGGCGGAGGGGCGTTGAGCGTGACAGCAGTACCCTGCGGGCCGCCATCGCCGGCAAGCTGCCGTGCGATTTTCGAACGGGTAATCTCGTCGATCTCGTCGATCGACAGGTGCGGCGCAGCGGGATCCGGCAACGTCTGCGCTGCCGGTTGCGAGATGGGTTGCGAGATGGGTTGCGAAACCGGTTGAGAAGCCGCGGAGGCCGAAGCAGCGCGAGGCGAACCCATGTCGAGATTGGCCGAGGGTACGCGCACGCTCGCCGTCTGCATGTGCGGCGAAGCCGGCTTCGTCTGTTGCGCCTGCGCAGCACCGGTGATCAGCGTCAATGCACTGGCAATCGCCGTCAGCCGTTTATTCGAGAACATAGTATTTGCCCTTCGCTGTGAAATGGATACCACCTTGGTCGGCTGTGCCGCTGCCCGCCTTTCCTGTTGCGCCCTGTTCGGTCAGCTTCAGCTCAACGGTCATGGAGTCGAGCGTCATGTTGGATGGCAACTTCGCGAGCAACGGTGATTGCCAGCGAAAGCCATTGATCTCCCACGCCCCGACGCGAATCATCTGCGCAGGCCGCGGGCCGGTTGCGCCAGGCGGAATCGCGAGTAACGGCCTGGCCGGTTCGATGCGCACTGTGTAGCCGTAGCTGACCAGCTCGAACGGTTTGGTCGAAAGCTTCTGTGGTGGCGTCTGCAGCGCGTCGATCAGTCCCTGCTCGGTCGGCCACGTCTTCTGGTCACTGGCTGTCACGAGCGCGACGCCGGGCACCAGCGGACCGCGTGCTCCGGCAAGCAGACCATCCGCGTCAAAGCGCAGCGGACGCATCGCTTCGGGCGCCGCCTGGCGGAGGTCATCGAAACTGCCGCCATACCGGCGGAGGGTCAACGAGCAATAGCCCTGCGTCGCGCACACGGCCTTCTCGAAGACCCATCCCGCCACGACGGATTCGCTACTGCCAAGGGTGGAAAGAAGGGCTGGCGCGAGCAGATTCGCGCGCGGCATCTTTGCGGCGAACGTCTGGCGCACTAGCGCGGCGTACCGGTCTTCGAGCGACGGCTCTTTCGGGGCCGGCGGCGTCGGGGGATCCAACAGGTCCCTCAGTTGCATGCCGCCCAGGACAACGGCCACGAGAATCACGAGAACCGGCACGACTGTCGGCACGTTAGCCGGCAGCTTCGAAATGCGCCCCGTCTTGCGATCGTCCAGCAGCGCGGCCGCGCCGAAGCTCTCGTCCACGTCGCCAACAGCCTGGCCGGAGCCGAGCGTCGTTAGCGTCAGGTTCAGCCTCAGGCATTCCTGCTCGATCGCCAGACGCCTTTCGTGCGCCTTCGGTACCGTGAGAACCTCATCGCTGCGTACGACACCACGCACCACGAAGACGATGTGCACGCGCTGGTCATCCTGCAGCATGACGAGTACGGCAGCCCTTCCATTCACACGTTCGTGTTGGGCGATCCGCGCCGCGCCCGAGTAAAGCCTCGCGCCCTTGATCTCACCCGGCTCAGGTGCGCAGAAACCACCGATGGCGTCCTTGCCGACCTTGTATTCGATGTAGTGCGTCGCGCCGAAATCATCGGCGTATCGGCGGCGCTCGGCGCGCATCTGTTTTGCGGGATACGCGCGCCAGTCCAGTCCGAAGACCAGACGCGCGTTCTTCTCGCGCGGCAGCGGATCGGTAATGTGCATGCCCACGCTCACATCGACGGGACGACCGTAGCCGTCAGCATGATCACCTGGAAGGTCTTCGACTTGTTCCACAGACCCGTGATACCCGCGATACCGCCATTCGTCGTGCTGTTCGCAAGGTCCGTCATCTGGCCGTACAGCACGACCGTCTGACCATCAGACAGCGCAATCGTCTGGTCCTCCTTGCTGCCTGTCGTGTGCGCCAACTGGATCTGTTGCAGCGTCTGGCCAGAGCCGACCGACGCCGAGGTGAACGGGCCATTGAGCTTCGAACTGTCGGCCCAGTACGAGAGGATGATCTGGTTGTGGTCGTTGACGGCCGGCAGGATGTTGACGAAGTCACCCGTGGTCACGGTTCCCGGCGTGAGACCCGGCACGCCCCCAGACGTGGCCGTGAGGCTCCCCGCAGACGGCGATGTCGAGCGCAGATAGTCGTCGCTCTGGAACGAGGCGATCGAAACGGGCAGGCCGTTGAGCGTCATCTTCGTCTGCGTATTGTCCTGCACCGTGCGGCCATACTGGTTCAGCGCATTGAGGACGGCGTTCGTGCCGGAGAACGGCGCATTCGGTTGCAGCACTGACAGGCCGACCGTACCCCCGCCCGACGAGAGCGACGTGGGTGACGTGAAGCTGACCGCATACTTGGCAAGACCGCCCTGGATATAGTTGAACACCACGTCGGCATTCACGCCCGCCTGACTGCCGTTGTTCAGCGCGATCTGCAGCGTACGCACGCGCAACATCACCTGGCGCGTCGAGACGGCGTTTTCCTGCGCAAGCAGCTTGCCCATGCGGTCTGCCGCCTCACGCGTGTCGTAAATCATCACGAGCCGGCTTTGCGGGTTGACGTTGACGTGGCCCATCGGCGTGCGCAGTTTGTCGAGCGCATCACTGATCGACTTGATCTGGTCGAAATCGCCTTCCCGCCCCGTCGACGTCTGTGCTGCAAATGAGCCCGTATTGCCGCCCGATCCACCGGTGCCGTTCGCCTGGTTCCCCGTCGAGGTATCCATGCCCTTCGACATGGTCGACTTGATGGACACCTTGCCCGGGATTGCGGCGATCTGGTACATGCGCGTGACAAAGCGCGTGATGTTGATGGTCGAGCCGTCGAACGACCAGTCGAGACCGAGGTCTTCGGTCATGCGTGTCAGATACGCGCCGGCATAGCCCGTGAATACCTGCCCGTAGACAGGCTCTTCATAGGCATTCCCGTTCGAGCCTCTCGTTGTGACATTGCCGCCCGCTGACTCTCGCGGCACCAGCGAACTGCGCGGCACGAACACGTCCGGGCTCAGATGGACGGGATAACCGGTTGCGCCCGAGATCAGGGTCGAAATCTGCCTGATGCCGATGTTCGCTGGCATCGTCACCTTCTTCTCGCGGAACGTGGCGGGCAGCTTCGCTTCATACGCGACGGGCACAAGCCGGTCGCCGAGGAACGCAGTCGGCACATCTTCAACCAGCGCCATCGAACCGGGCAGATTGGCCATCGCATCGCTCCCGGTGCGATGAGCCGCGTCGTAGGACGCGTTGATGTCGCTCTGATTGACCGCGCAACCCGCGATCATCAGCGAGCAGGCGAAGGAAAGGCCAGTTTTGATAATGGATGCGTGACGCATGGTGTTAGTCCTGGCAGTTGGCCGCGCGCGCGATGACGCGGATGACGTTGTTCGTGTGACGGCAGATGCGCGTGGGCACGCGCATGTGATTGGTCGCCTGCATGACCTGCGTGAGAACGGTCGTGAAGTCGCCAGAGAAAGTCGCATTGAATTCGAGCGGCAGATCGTCATCGACCTTCCACGCAAGTTGCCAGCCCTGCGTCTGCAACCAGCGGTCGAGCGCGTTGCGCAGATTGAGGTCCTGCGGCGAGAGCGAAAGCGTCATCGTGGCAGCCGGTGCTGTCGGTGTGCCCGGCAGAACCACCGAGGCAACACTTGTTGCGGTATGTGAGGACGAGGCATCCAATGCCGTCCGCGCAACGGGTGCAGCAACCACTGCGGGTGCTGGTGCTGGTGCGAGTGCCGGCGCGGGCGCGGGTGCTGGTGCAGAAATCGCAGTTGTCGCGCGAGACGACGGGACTGCCGCGAGGATCTGCCATCCGTCGCCGGCGGGGGCCGCGACATGCGACTGGTCCGGGTCGATTGCGGCGTGGCTCCAGCCTGATGCGCCCACTAGCGCCAGTGCAGCCAGGATACGCGCGATCACGCGCACCCGTTCATTGCGTTCGATGGTCACGTTCATTCGTTATTGCCCCTGCCGCTGCAGGCGGCGATAGATTGCGTTGACATAGATCAGCTGCTTCTGGGTCGAAACCGCGTTATAGGCACCCACGGCCTTCCAGGTCGGCCCGAACTGTCTGATGTTCGAGGCCAGAATCCACGTACCGACGTAGGCGTTCACGCAGGCGTTGAAAAGGTGCTCCCGGCGAATGCCATACCGGGCAAGCCTGGGTAGCCACGATGAGTTGATCTGCATCAGGCCGATGTCTTCGGTCCCGTTGCTGTTCACGTTCACTGCGTTCGGCCGCATGCCGGATTCGTGCTGTGCGATCGCGCGGACCAGTTGTGCGCTGACGTGCCGGTAGGCAGCAGCGTCATCAAGGCAGTCAGCCCGCGCAACGGAGGCACTGCCGAGCAGCACCGCGCTGACCACGGAAACAATGGAAATGCGCGCCCCGTGCATCACGATTTCGCCACCGCAGTTGCAAGTGCCGTCGACGCGGGCCGGGAGCCGGGCGCGGCACGCTCGAAGTACTTCACATCGTGGCGACGGGTGACATTCACGGTATTGCCATCCGCGGTGACGATGAACTGTTCGGCCGTGCCGTTAAACATGTAGTACCGGCCCTTCTGCTCGCCGGAACCCAGGTGCTTCACGTCTGCCACATGGATCTGCACTACCGACCCGGCGAACTTGAAATACGTTTGGCCGTCGCGATCGAACACTGCCTCGAGGTGCGCCGGGCTGGTGGTGTCGAATTCATAGACAGTCCCCGCGGAACGCGCGAGTTCGACGGTCTTCGTGCCGTCCGACACGACCATGCGCTCGGCGCGCTCGATGGTCATCACGTTCGTACCAGCATCCCACTTCGGATGCAGCGAGCGGCCTTCGGGCGTTCTGAACGTCAGCTCCCCGGTCGGCTTCGACGCGAAGCGGATCTGCGTATGCGTGTCGTCGCCGTCGCGGATCGCCTGCGCGCCAAAGTATTCGGCCAGCAGGGATGCAGGCGCAGCGGCCGGTGCCGCTTCCTCTGGTTTCGCAGCCACCGTCTGCGCAACGGCATCGGCTTGCGGCTTCTCGCCAGCGGCATAATTGAGCGCGCCTGACTTCGGCGCATCGCGGTGCAGGCGGATGTGTCGCGACGTGAAGTCGACGTCCGCATACAGTCCGGTTTGCGTCATCAGGCGATCGAGCGCCTGCATCCAGTTCTCGCCCGCGCGCGTGGCAAAGGCGCTTGCATCCGTGATGTCCACGTCCTTCTGTGCTGAGCCTGTCCAGCCCTGCGGAGCCAACGCCTTCACAAAGCTGGCCACGGGCATGCTTGCCTTGAGCGCGCGGACCGGTTCGAGCGCACCATGTGTGCCGATGAGCACGAGGCGATTGGTGAAGCCATCGAAGCCAGCGGGCTGATCGTCGCGCAACGCCGCGAGCGCACCACGCGCTCCGCCGCCAATGAACGTGTTTGCTCTCGTCCAGCGCGCACTGGCCTGCCGGCCGGCCACCGTGTACGTGACCGTTTCGGGCGTGCCGTCGACCACGACATAGGGGCCTTCCGCGTGGCCACCGACTGCGGAAATAACCTGGCCCGCGCGAGGCTGGATGTAGGTCTTCGATCCATCGTTGAAGATGAGCGCGGGACGCTCGGCGATACCGCCAGCAATCTCGTAATCGAAATCGAATGGGTCAGTGTTCGCTGCATGGACCGTGATCGCGCCGAACAGCGCGAGACAGGCAAGAGCAGTTCGGGAAACGTTGAGTTTCATAGGCCGGCCTGGATCTGGTTGAGGTGCCG
The DNA here is from genome assembly GCF_009362785.1 of Paraburkholderia atlantica. Lineage (GTDB taxonomy): Bacteria > Pseudomonadota > Gammaproteobacteria > Burkholderiales > Burkholderiaceae > Paraburkholderia > Paraburkholderia atlantica. Next base: position 33,939 of record NZ_WHNQ01000046.1, on the reverse strand, counting down.
CGCGAAACGCGCGAGATACGCCTGCCCCGGAGCCGGATTGGCGCTGTGGTAATAGGCAATCGCCTTCGCGACGGAGTGCGTCTTGCTGTAGTTCTCGTTGAGAATGTCCTCAGCAACGCGGATGCTGGTGGCCGGAGACAACGCGTCCCACGGCGATGCGAAACGGCGCGAGTGGTACGCCCAGTTGATCTGCATTACGCCTACGTCGAAGTCGCTGCGACCGCGTGCGATCAGCGACTGGACGACGCGATAAGCATCCGCACGCGTCTTGAAGAAAAAGCCCTGCCCCGCGATGTTCAGCGTCCAGGGCCAGGCCCGCCCGTTTAGACCAGACTCGTTCAAGGCGATGCCCGCGAGTATCTTCGGATCGACGCTTCTATGCATGAGCTCAAACGGAGCTGTCGCGCTCGCGCACGCCCAGCCGCCGCGGCCCTCGGCGATCGCGGCCTGAGCGTCATCGTCCAGTACGGTTGGCTGCAGCCAGCCTTTCGCGACGAGCAACCGCTCGAGCGAGACGTCGCGCGAGTCGACCGACACGGTAATACCCGTATCCGGATTGCTTGCCACGGATTGCCCCACCAGCGGCGTCGCCCATTTTTCGAACACCTGGAGCCCGCACCAGAACACGGGCTTACCATCAAACGAAGCGAGCGCGCGGGCTTTGCCTTCGGCAAGAACAACGCTTGTCGGGCTGATCACTTCAGCGATCGTCGCAGCCTGGGCGCCGTGAAGGTACGCGACCAGCGCAACAACCATCCCGCCGATAGCAATAAGTTTTTCGAGCGACTTACTCATCGCGATACGGCTCCAGCACAATGTCGCGATTGACCTTGAGCATGAAACGGCGCTCACCTGGGTCCGATGTAATGGTCGGCGGGATGTTCTTGTATCGTTCAAGCACTGACTGGGCCGTCGTGGCGGCAACCTGGCCCGCCGTACTGCCGACCTGGGTGACACCAAGCGGACCCGTGGTGGTGGACGTTTCGCCACCGTCGTACTTGTGCAGAAGGATCGCGACGAGAAACGACGTCCCGAAAATCTTGAAGAAGTGGTTGTTGACATCGCCCGAGAAGCCAGCCGAACCGTCGCCATCCGCGCCCTGCGCGCCAAAGAGCGGCACATGCTTGCCGTTCGGCAGGCGCAACTCCGTCGCAGCTACGAGAATGCTTTCCTGGCCCGGCTGAATGTCAGAGCTATACGGCGCCGTGATGAAGCTGCCTTTGGGGATCATCAGGCAGTCGCCACGGATGCTGTCGTACACATCTTTTTCGACGATCAGTGAGGCTGTGCCGGGACGATCGGAATTAAGTCGCTCTGTCGAGAGCACGCCGATGTGGTGGGGAGGCGAAAGCACGCAGCCATGCGCCTGGCCCACAAAACCGGAGCGCGGAAAATCCTGGTCGCTACCGGACTGCGCCGACACATTCCTGATGAAGGTGGCATCGTGGTCCTGGCCCGAATATGGACGCGCCGACTGCGGCTGTCCTGCTCCTGCGGCCGCGAAGGCCGACGCGAGTCGTTCAGCGACCGACCCTCCCGCCGCCTGCGCGGCAGCCTGCTGGGCCGCGACCTGAGCGGGCGTGAGCACTCCCGGCAACGGGTTGGGCGTCGTAGACGCACGCGCCGTATCCTTGACCTTCAGGCCCGGTTTGAAGATCGGCGACGCGAAGATCGCGTCCGTGTCGGCGTCAGCCTTAATCTGCCTGGTCTGCTGATCGTTGATAAAACCATCGGCGGTTAGCGCAGGCGCGACATTCATATTCGACGTAGCCGCGGGCGAGGACGAGCGTGCGGCGGCCGCCGCGCGCGCTTCGGAGGCCGCCATCTTGCGCGCCTCGCTCAACTGGTCGTCGATCGTCTTGTTAAGGTCCTGCGTGTTGTTCGACTTGTCGACGACTTCAGCAGCCTTCGCCTTTTTCTGCAGCGCCGCCTGTTCGTCAACCTTGGCGCTCTCTTTCACCTGGTAGTAGAAGCCGAGTGCTCCGATCACGACTGCGGCGACGCCGCCCACCGCAAACAGTGCGTTGCGGGGCGACTTCCCCTTGAAAAGACTTGCGCGCGGATTGCTCTGCTGATCGGTCGGTGAGTTCATCTCGCCCCTCAGAAGCCGAACAGGCCTGCACGGCCGCGCTTGATCGTCACTTCCTCATTCGGGGCGCGCAGCACGATCTGGTTGGCTATCTCCTGCACGACGATGTACTGGCCGCGCCGAATGAAGTTCGGGCTCACGACATCCCCGTGATCCTTGACGAGGGGCACGGCAAACGGTGCATTGGCGGGCAGGCGCAGCCATACCGACTTGCCGTCATCGAACACGGTCTCGGGACGGAACGACGCCGAACCGGAGACTGTATAGTCGAAGTTGAGTTTGTCAGGCGAGACGCCAATTGGGCCCGAATCCGTCCGGCCCTCGGAATCGTCACCGTGGCCCTCGGGGCCAACGCCCGCTTGTTCGCGCGCGCGGACCTTCGCCATGACAGAGCCGGGGTAGCTGAAGCGCACAGTCTGATAAAACAGGCCGCCCATCGGCGACGACACGAGCGTCATGTCGTACTCGCGCAGGTTGGTGGTCAGGTGAAGGGTGTTGACGAGGCCGGGTTTGACCGGCTTCACGAAGAGGTGATTCTCGCCATCCGTGTCGATGACCCACTGTATCGAGTCACCCATAGCCGGATCGGTCGTCACGCGCTCGCCCTTCGCCAGCTCAATCGTTGTGTTCTTCAGCGGCGCGGTCATGATCCGGTAGATCTGATCGCGGCTATAGGGGAACACGACCATCCGAGCATCGCCCGGCATGGTGATCGGGTCCGAACCGGCGTTATAGGGATTCACCGGGCTCATCGGGTCGCTCATTGCTGTGGCGAGGTCAAACGAAGCGGCCGGGGCCGCGACGTCCTTCTTCGCTGCATTCACAGCCGGGCAAACGGCAGCCGCGCATGCGAAAGCGGCCGCCCACAAAGCGAGCGTGCGGGAGGCGATCATCATTGAGTTTTTTGGATCGAGAACAACGGATAGAACATTCCGAATGGATTCGAACCGAGTGCGTCTTCGGAAGTCGGTGGGACGATCTGATAGCGGATCGTCAGGGCGTATTTCTGGACGACAGGCCTGTCGGTAGGCGACTGCGTCGTGCTGGTTGTGAATTCCACGACGCCGGTCGAGTCTTCAAGCAGTGCAACGTTTGTGACGCGCACCTCCCGAACCAGCTTCGGATTCAGGGTAATTGCCTGGAATGGAGCGTCGCTTTTGACCCAGTCGCCGAACTGATTGCGCGCATTGCCAACCATCATGGCTTTGATGCCGTTGATATTCTTTGCCATGCGGGACGTCTGGATATCGTCTGTGAGGACCGGTTCGATCGTGAACCAGCGCTCAACGGTTTCCCGCAGCGAAGTGCGGATTGCCTGGTCGTCGGGCTTGTATGCGGCCAGTTGGGCGACTACTGCGTGGCCGTTGACGTCAGACGAAACGCCATATGCCTTGACGACCGACGGCGGGGGATTACGCGTGTAGACCGCGCCCCCAGCGATAAAGGCCAGGATGAAACAGAACGTCTTCCAGTGATTGGCTTCAGTACGCAGACGCGCACCCATGTCGAAGATGATCTTCTCAGGGTCATCGTTTGAGTAACCGCCAGGCGCGGTGGAAAGGGCGATTTGCTTCTTGCTGCGGAACAGGGGCATGACGGTCGATCCATTTGGGCCGACTCAATTGAATCAGCCCAAGGTGGAAGCCGATCATGCGAAAGAGATGCGATTTATCACCGCTTTTCGGCGCGGCCCCAGAGGTTCACGGACGGCCGAGCCGGCTCAGAGACCTAAGGTGAAATGACGCAGAAATTCGTGAGCTTTTGGGGAAATCGGTTGTCCTGTAAGGAGGTAGCATCTTCCCATCGACTGTTTCACGCGTTTCACAGTCGGCGGTCCGGGTTGCCCGACGAAGTCAGATTGGTTGTGTGCGCAGTTTTCCACTTATTTTCAATGCCTTATTCCCAAACGCATTTCAGTTTTTGCATGCGCGTGTTGAAGACAGGTGTCTGAGCCGGCTCAGACACCTCTTTCACTGGTGCAACGAAACGGGTAACTCACAACGCCTTCAGCATCCAATTGCTGCTGTCTCAGATAGATCGGTTCCTAACGAGCAGGCCAAGAACATGCAATACAACAACGACATGACACTTCGCCGCGAAGCCGCCATCGCGTTGCACGAGCAGTTGCGCGCAAGACGGGCTTCCGTAATCGCCATTGGTGAGTTCTATCTCTCAGTACTTGAACAGGGGCTGTGGCCGAGCTTGCGCGCCATTGCCATCGAACTGAACATCTCGTATCCGCAAGTGTCGAGGATGGTAGGTGCTGCACGACTTCCTGAAGCCGTGCTTGAAGTATTCAGGAATAGAAAGTTATCTTTTAGAAATATTCAGACGCTTCAAACGCTCACTCGCCAGCTTGGCGAACCCGAACTTACTCGTCGAACTGCGCACGTCACTGCGAATTGTTCGCTTGAAGAAGTGTTTGCTGTGCTTACCACTGGAAAGCCAGTCGTGCGCGAAGGCGTGCGGGTAAGGATCATTCCCGGTAAAAAATATTTACGCCTCGACGTGCCAAATTACGAGCAGATCGCCCCGCGGATTGTAGAACTGGAAGCGATCCTCAACGCGTTGCTTGCGACCTACAACCGGAAGCACCGGGCAGGAGCTCTCTCTGCACCTAAGAAGGCTGCGACGCGCAGCTGAACTCACTTGAAATCTGTGCGGGCGCATTTGATTGACCGAGCGAAGCCGCATTTCTCCTCCCTGTCTGTAGAAACGAACATCGGTCGCGGGCCCTATACTTTGTCGGTAAGCGGGCACACAGCAGGTTCCTGCTGCAGGTTCACGCCTCGTCAACAACGACCGCTTTAGAGACTCGCGCAGCCTTCGCCTTCCGCGATATCTTGCCGGCAACGAAGGAGCCGAATGCGCTGTACACCTTGGGATCTGTAAGTTGCGCGAGCAGGTCCTTCGGCTCCGCCTTAATCACTTTCGCAATGAGTATTGCGCCGGGGCTTGTCGCGAACTCTGCGGCCACATTTGCCTGTTCTTCCTGAGCGAGCGTGTTGTAGTGGTCCCAGCCAAGTGCCACTTCCTTCTGCTTTTTGTCGTTGGCCGCGGCGCTCAGTTGGGCTTCACGTGTGTCGGCGTCCTGCTGCGCTACCTGCTGAGTGGACTCAAGCGCCAGAGCCTGCTGATGGATGTCCTTGTCGATGGTGCCCAGCAGGTAGTCCTCGCGTAACGCCTTCATGAAATAACCGCCTGCGCGCACTTTAACCTTCCCCCGGGCAGCCATATGTCGCGTGTATTCGATGGCTTGGTTGATGCGGTCATCGGTGTACGTCGAACGATTGGCAATGATCTCGTTAAACTCCGCCCTGTTGAGCGCGAACTCCTTGCGCAGCGTGTCGTAAAGGGATTTAAGTACGACGAGCGCTGTTTTTTGCTCATCGCCTTGGCGCTGTCCCTGCAACCTGAAGCGTAGTTGGCCGATGCGCTTGGACCCCGGAACGTTTTGCGTAAGCATGTCGATACGAATGCCCGTAACTTCCAGGATCTCAGTCATCGCGATCTCGAGCACCTTGCTGCGGAAGTGCTTGAAGAGGTCGTAGGTCTTGGTCTCGCAACCCATCAAGGCGCGCATGGCGGTGACCTCGAACCATGGCGTCACGCCGTCTGCCATGTATGGCTGGAGCCGGTCGTAAAGAACCTTCGAGTGAATAGACTTGAAAACGTAGCGCAGACTCAGGAAGTGCGATGCACTGGGATTTTTTATGGCTCGTTGAAGCCGCTCCGCCAATTCAAAGGTGAACTCACCGTCGTCAACAAATGCCGAGCCCATCAAAGGGACAGAACCCCAGCGCTCTTTGGTGGGGTCCGCGACGTCGATTTCGGTCAACTCGATCGCGGCTTTCTGGGCTTCGCGAATTAGCTTGGTGAGGTGCCGCCGGTTTTCGCTCGTGGTGCACATCAACCATTTGAAGAGCCCAAAATCGACGCGATACTCCTTGCGGATCTCAGGGTCGTCTGCGACCAGGAAGTACGCAACATCGACAAGACGGCGGGCCGCGAGGCTAAGGTCGACGATCTTGACGAAAGCGTTGCTTCGCCGGAAGCCCAGATCATGGGGTGCCGCAACAATGCTTTCGCCTCTGGCCGTGTAGTCTTCAAACAAGGCCAGAGCCAGTTGATGCGCCGCGCTATCCATACCCTCTCCAGTTGGTCTGGGCCGGAGCGTGACCTGGTAAGGTCGAAATGTCAAAACAATTTCGGTGACTTTGCCTGATAGAAAGTTGTTCCCGCCGCAACATGCGCGTTCTGCAGCAGTTGGAGGTGGCAGACAAACGGAGCCGAGCGCCGACAAATACCGTCGGTTGCCGGCGGGAGGAGCACAATTTTGGTGACCTTTCAGTCCCCCCGTTTTCAAGAGACCGGCGTTAGCAATCGCGATTGTGAGTATGTGTTTGGCCGAGCGAACTTCGCGGCGGTTTGGTTTGGTAGTTAGTGTCTTTAAGAAAACTAAACCAACATACTAGTGATAACGCACTGCAATAAAATCAAGAACTTAGCTTGGAAAGGTCACATTAGCGGCTCGGTTGGTCACCGGGATTGTGCGGCAAAGTCATCGTTCGGTGCAGTTAGGTCACTCAATTTGTCTCAAGAGCCGGGCGCGGATATTGAAAGGTCACCGGATTTGTGGCGAAGGTCGCCAAAATTGTTCGGGGGGACGTGGCAGGCCTGCCGGAGGCTGGTCTCGGGCAGTTTGGGCCCCGGCAAGGTCACCGAAATTGTTTGCGCCAGCGCACACTGCGTACGCCAAGACCCCTGTTGCGGCAAGGCTTCGCGACAGTGCCGCTCATGTCTGGCGTGGCAAGGCCACGAAGATTGCAGATCCGTCCGTGCGCTTGAGTGCCCTTAACTTGGCAAAGTCACCGAAATTGTAGGATCGCGACGTGAGACATGGTCTGGGAACAGGTCGCCGAAACTGTGGAGATCTGCCGCTTCGAGGTCCGCTCGGCGCCGCTCGGCAGCCCCGGCGATCCGAGTGCAGTCGGGGAATAGAGATTGCCGTGGCGAACGCATGCTAAGCTATTGACGCGGTTGGGAATTGCAATCGGTCAGGGCCTCTTGCGAGCGGTTGCTGGCGCCCATTGAGCTCCGGCGGCAAAGTCGCCAGAATTGTAGGAGCGCCTATGATGCGCCAGGAAAAGTTACCGAAATTGTTGGCAGGGCACCCTATGTTTGCAGAAAAGCCGCGAGCATGGGCGTTTGCGCGTTCTCTGGGCCGAGAAAGGTCACAAAAATTGTAGGCCTTAGCGGATTACCGCCATTTAAGATAGCCTGCAAAATGGCTGAAGCCAACAATTTCGGTGACTTTGCCTTCCCCGTGTTCGGAAGATCGCACAATCCTGGTGACCTTGAGTCAGGCGAACGTTTTGGAGCCACAATCTTAGTGTCTTTGCCCTTCTATCGAAGCGTAGATCGGGGGAACCGCGGGTCCGTTGGAAGCTCACCGAACGAAGACTTGCTCTTTTGAATACGCCATTTCTGCGACTACAACCGCCTTACACAACCGTTTGATTTTCGGTCCCCTCCAGCGAGGGGGTTATGGGCTGCTGGCGGGGATCACCATTCCGTCGTTGCTGAGCCATCGGCGGGATCTTCCCAAGCCTTTACAGCGCGTTCTGACGCGTCGATTTTTTCGAAAAACTTAAAGTAAAGGATGAAGTTTTCCCCTCGATCGCTTAATCTACGCAACATCAAGAATTTCGATGGGAGCGTCGAATATGCTAGTGAAGAGTGAATTTCCAGAACTCAATAGAACCGTCACTCTTGACGGCGTGGAAGAACTTTCGAAGAAACTCGATCAGCTAACCCGCGACCTGAGGAAGGACATTCTGACGCCCAATCCGCGGAAGCATGCCCCGACATTCACGTCTACTCAGGTGGCGGAGATGTGCGGCATCGACCGCGCGAGGCTTCACTACCTAGCGACCCGGGAGGGCAGCACGCTCCCGCAAGGAGAGGTCCAGGGCAATGGCCGGATCCGCAATTTCAGCCTTGCCGAGACGCGGGCATGGGTCCAGCAAGTCTCTCCGATCAAGAAGTCACCTCTGCTGGAGAAAGGCGAAGCAGCGGGACGAATTGTTGTCACCTCGAACTTCAAGGGGGGCAGTTGCAAGACCACCACCACCATGTGCATTGCGCAAGGGCTCAGCCTGCGCGGGCGCAAGGTATTGCTGGTTGATCTGGATCCGCAGGCGTCGCTCACTGAGCTGTGCGGCCTGTATGCAGAGAAGATGTTGGGCGAGGACGATACAGTACTTCCTTTCATTTACCAACCGAACGAGGCCGAGCTCGAAGACGTTGTGCAGCCGACGTACTGGGACGGGATTGATGTCATTCCAGCCCACCCAACGCTTTTCGCGGCTGAGTTCTGGATTCCCTCGCAAGTAAAAACAGTTAAGGGATACAAGTTCTGGTCCATTCTTCGTGACGGCTTGGCGCCGCTGCGCAGGAAGTACGACTACATCATTCTCGATACGGCGCCGTCGCTCTCGTATCTCACTATCAATGGGCTAATGGCGGCGGACAGCATGGTGATGCCTCTGGTTCCGGAAAGTCTGGACTTCATTAGTTCGGTCTCGTTCTGGAGCCTCTTCAACGACATGACGCCGGCTTTCAGAGAAGGCGGCGACAGCGAAAAGAAGTTCGACTTCGTCAGTATTTTGCTTTCGCGCGTTGACAACAATTCGACCTCCTCGGCCCCGATCGTTCGCAGCTGGGTGCAGGCGGCATATGGCCACTGGATGAGCCAGACCGAAGTGCCGGCAAGCTCGGTGATGAGCACAGGCGCGGTGGGGTTATCGACGGTGTTCGATGTATCGAAATGGGAGGGCGGCAACAAGACGCTTGCCCGTATTCGCGAACCTCTTGAAGAGTATTGTCGCTGGATGGACGATTTTTACGCCAACAAGTGGGGGACAACAGAATGAACATGCGCGAGCGCCTTAAGGCAAACACGCAGAATTTGGTGCCGGCCGCGGAAAGACACATTGAAGAGCCGACAGGGGACAACAACCGGCCCAAAACAGGCATTGGCTTGATGACCAAGCTGAATCAGGCTGAGCAGCGCATTGCAGAACTCGAAGCGCAAGGGGCGCAGAGCGTTGTCCCTGTCGCCAAGGTTCGACCAAATCCTTGGCAGCCTCGAACCCGATTCGTCGAAGCCAAACTTCGGGAGCTTGCGGAGAGCATCAGGGAAGTAGGATTGATGCAGCCGGTCCTGGTCCGTCGCATCACGTTGCAGGACGGCGAAGAGTACTTTGAGCTGATTGCTGGTGAGCGTCGTTGGCGCGCACATCAGTTGCTTGAACTCGAAGACATCAAGGTCATTATTGTCGATGTCACGGACGCCGATATGGCCGTCATGGCGCTGACCGAGAATATTAGCCGGGAAGACCTAACCGACTACGAGATCGGGAAGGCGATGCGTCGGGCCGAAAAGGAGTTTCCGGACCGGAAGAAAATGGCGGAAGCGATGGGCCTTAGCCGCAGCTCGCTCTACCGCTACATGGCGTTCGAGAACCTTCCGACGTTCATGCTCGAAGACCTGGAGCGGAGCCCTGGACTCTTTAGCGGTAACGCCGCGAGCGACACGAACACAGTGCTCAAGAAATTCGGTCAGTCGGCGTCCGAAGTCGCGGCGGATCTTTGGAAGCAGCTCGTGAGCGGTAGCCTTGAGCAGAGCAAATTTGCGAAGCTTCTCGAGGGGTCCATGCTCCGACGCGGAGCCGCGCCGCCGACCACGAATCGAGACATTCATAAGGTCTATGCAGGTAAGGCTCACGCGGGCAGCATAACGAAGGATTCGGTGAGTTTCACCGTCAAGCTGAAGAGCGCCATCTTGACCGAGGCACAGGAGGAACGCATCCGGTCCGTGATAAATGAGCTGTTCGCTGATATCCCGTAATCGTAGCGAGCGAACGCGAAGTCCCCTCTTCGGAGGGTTTTTTTTGTGTGTTCACGTAGCAATACTGTTGTGACAGGCTCCGCCCTATCGAATCGAGCAATCAGCGGGGCGTGTCGTAACGCCAGGTACGGCGCCGGACACCACCGACGCCGAAACGAGGTGACGCAATCTGTTCCTACTAGGAACACGGGCTCTGGTCTCCAGGCGCAGCAGGTCTGGGATCGCGTTGGTTTTCGGATGTGCGCGTTGCCGGTAGGAACACATTGCACGGGCGTAAAAGGGCGAGCTGCCCGTCCGGTCGACCAGCGCTGCGACGCCATCAGGCGCACCGAAAATTAATGAGCGGCCGCACGCTTCCGACGTCGCTCGCAACGGTGGGGTTTTACTGCGAAGGTGCCCAATAGGGTGAGATAGAGATGGTCCAAGGTCGCATCTTTTGTCGACGGCATGGCATGGCACCGAAGCTTACCCTTGACCGTGTCCTACTAGGACACGCTGCTCGCAGTCCGGCAATGAAAGGGGTACGTCTGTCCGCCTACGTTCACAGGTCGCCCTGCTCGGTCGGCGAGTCATTTCACTAGGGGGTCGCGGTTTCACCTACCCCGACGAGCGCGCGGAATGAGACCCCGTCAGCTCTTCCCGTGTGTTCGTCTAGTAACACATCATAGATTACACAGGGAAAGCGCACTGTGGTGTCGCGCGAAGGCTGGGAAAAAGCGGCGGCTGAGACTCACCCGGACCGCGGTTCTACGGACCGCGGGATTGGTCACGAGCTGCGTGTTCCTATTAGGAATACGGTGCCCCAACGCAAGGAGCAAGAGCACGAGCAGCTGTCTGGCCTATTCGGGTCGAAGACTTCGGCCTTGAGTCGGGGGGTGCGAAGCGACGAAGATCGCAAGGAGCGCGGTATCAATGGCGCCCGAAACATTCTTAAAACCGGACACTCGCCCGCGCGCGTGGGGCTGCAGGACGGCTACACACCACCACGTTACGCGGATGGATGTGGCCATAGATGGGGCGCCGCCGCGTAGCGGCGCGGGCGTCAACGGCTAGTATTTGATGCTAGCGAATCCGCCTCCGTTCCGAGCGATCGAGCGATCTTCGTCGTGCGCTGTATCGCGTGCGACTGTGCCTGCGTGATGGTGCTCAACGCTTGTGCCGCCAGCGCGCGGCCTGGGCCGATGTCGCCGGTTTGATTCAAGTGACTCGGAGACTCGTGCGGTGGCGCGAGCGATTGGGCGGTAAGTCCCGTCACTCTGCATAGTTGACGCGGCTGGCAGGGACAGGAAGGGGGCCGGTCGCAAGCGGACCGTAGCATCGCCTCGGCGTGTTCCAGGTAGGAACACGGTGGTCGTAGAATCCAGCCTGCCCGACAGCATTTCTAATCGCGTTCCTGCCAACAACAGCGCCATCGAGAAGAAAAGCCGCGTAGACGACTGGCCTCGTCGAGATACCGTATGTTGCAATCAACACCGGCACACTTTCGTGATGCCTTTCAACAACAGCATCAGAGGTCAGGACGTCGAAAAGCGAATTCGACTCGAACTTGTCCCCGGTGAGCATCCCGCGGGCACCCAGATAACTTACCTTTGCTTCGACCGTGTCCGGCACGACGAGGGACGACAAAAGCGGCAGACCGTGAAGTTGAGCACCACGTCGTGGCCACGAAAGCCCAGCGCGCGCACAAGACGTCGACTTCCCTTTCGGACGCGCCCCGAAGGCAGGCTCTTTCGGCAACACGGGCGGCTGGGCGCCGGCTCGGTGTAACGCGCACAAATCCGGTCGGGGATGCCGTCAGGCGCGGCGAGCGACGCTAGAGCAGCTGGGGCAGCGTCTTGTCGACGGCGATGTGATATTCATTCTAGCCGGTAGCCAGGAGATCGCCTGCCGCCCAGGGTTTTTGCCGGATAGATTTTGCACGGCTACCAGCCCCTCTGGAAACCCACTAGCACGAGCACCGCGAACCGCTGCAACTCCGGCGAAAGCGGGCCGACAAGCGGACGCCACCGAAATGAACGCCTCAGTTTGCCCTCGCCGATCCCTTTTGGATCCGAGTTAGCCATGAACTACAAGTGGCGGCACACATGGGTACCAATGCTCGACATCGCGGTCTGCTCACGGCATACATACCTAAGAATGAGTCGCTCCAATTCGTTATAACAGGGGCGCAGCGTCTCGCGAATCGGGCCAGTGATACAGATAGGCACGCATCGAGATATCGTTACTCGGAACCTGCAATAGCCCGTTCTACGATTTATCCGTGGCTGCTGCTTAGCTCTGCCGTCACGCGGCCGATGCGTTCGAATATCACCAAGGCATAGGTGACGAGTGCGCACCGATTTCCCTCAGGTTCTTGCTCATCTTGTCTCGCATCAGTGCAAGCGCGCCGAGCGTTGCCGAATTCGCGGATGCCAGTTCACGATCGCATGCAGCCTTGCTGCGGCCCGTGCGCCGCACGGGGAAATACAAGCGCGGTCCGCGATGATTTCGGCTCCCGAGGGTGGCACTCGGGAGCGAGCCCCGAATCCGTGGCGTGCCAGGCGGATTCTTGACTCCGCAGTTATGACAGCATCGCAATCTCTCCATCGTGGTCGCTTCATTACACCCGGACCGCTTGTCACCGCGTATAGCCGGCCAAACGTGGTGAGCGGTCCGCGAGCGCTGCTCTGCTGTCATTCTGCAAGTCACTTGGCTCAGGTCCTAGACTCCCATGCGAAATAACGTCACAACTGCCGCCGGTTCGTGCCTGCCAGCGACACGATCAGTCGACCAGCGGATCCTTGAACTTCTAGGCGCATCCTCGCTGAGCCCGACGGAAGATCAGCAAGGCGTCTGCGCGAACTGGATCACACCGAGGTGCACCGTTATCTACATCCCGCATTGCCACGGCCTGATCGACGAAGCGGTGCCCGCAGCCGCCATCCGACGACTGTGCTTCGAGCATCCACAGCACAAGAAGCTGTCGGACACGGCTTTTAAAAAGCTGGGTCGGCCTGCACGACGTACGACGCTGCTCGTCATTAACGGTGCTCGAGGTTCTGTTTGGCAGGATAAACGCTTCTCCTGAGCCTGCCCCCCAGCGATAGAGTTGCGGCGTGGGTCCGTCGCGCAGGGGTCTAAGGCTTGGACTGAGACCGACGGCTTTCATTTAGTTATGCCAAGTTAAACTGGCCACCGTTAACACCGTACCGGTTTCTGTTACGGAACCAACAGCGACCCCGATCCAATAGCCGGGTCCCCGAATCATAGCGGCGGCGGATACGGTACCTTCGTGAAACATTGCGAAACTGTTTTCAATTGCTTGGAAGCCCCGTCCGTCAATGCTTCCCCGCTGTTCCCGACATTTGTTTCACGGCGAATTTTTGCTGGGGGTAGCAAAAAGCTGATCGGTGCGGTCGTAAAACGATGGCGTCTAGGCGCCGTTGATTCTGTCGTAGTGAATGATACGTAATTTGTAGCGGACCTAGCCTACGATGAACAACTGTTACTTATGGATCGTTACCAGACGGGGGGGCGAACCGACGTCGTTTCAGGCGAGCCGCCTGGACGTAGACGTAGTAACGAGCGACTTCTCCAAGGCCGCGATTGCTGGATAAAACGCGCCGCGAGACCGTTGTCGCGCAACACAGTTTCCACCACGATTATATGTTCCGGACTTCTTCGCTTCGCATGGCCTATCGCCTCGAACTCGTGGCTCTGGCGCTGCCCGCCAATTGCGCACCTGAATCGCTCCCGGCGCCCGTATCCCAATTCGTCGCCGCGTGCTGGCCCGGAATGAGCCGGGCGCAGTTGCTTGACCGCGCACGTCGGTTCACGTTGCGCGCTTCACTGCGGGCGCGCACCGAACGCAGGCCCGACGGCGTGCAGTTTTATGCACTCGTATTGGTGACCGACGATGCGCGCGCCGAGCTCGTAGCTCATGTGCGCCGACTCGCGCGTCGCGGCGGGGCCCGGCGCGCCCGAGCCTCTTTGCCGCCAGCGCAGGACGAGAGGCAAACCGGGCTCTTCTAAGAGCCCGGTAATGGAGTAGTTGCGTCTTTGCGGCCTCATTTCCTGCCGCGCCATACAAACTCCCCGTCGGCCCAATAATGTGAAGGCAAGCGGTCTGCCGCTTTTGCGGGCTGAGGGTGATCTACAGTGCAGATCAGTTACTGAAAGGAGTGAAGCATGGAAGCGTACAACCCTCAAAACGCGCCCGAGCCTGACTCATGGCTCGAACTCGACGAACAGGAGCGCATTGCCCTGGCCGAGGCCTGGCATCGGGCGGCGCACGTCAAACTTTCAAATGTCACCGCACACGCCGTGCTTCATACCGTCGTGGAAAACCAGATTGCGATGGGTCTCGACCCTGTGGTCCTGGCCATGCATCGCCTCATAAGCGAAGGACTGACGCGGCACGATGCTATTCACGCGATCGGCTCGGTGGTCGCCGGGCATCTGTACGACGTTCTGAGCGCGGGGCAGAAAGGCAATGTTGACGATTCCGAGGCCCGCTACCTTGCAGCGGTGGAGCGGCTGACCGCAAAAGGGTGGCGCAAAGGAGGAAACAGTCATTGAAACGTCATCCATGATTCGAAGTGAGACACCGTTTCGCGCGGGGTGTCACGTCGACAGGGTTTCAACCCAGCGCTTCCAGACGGCGTTGGCAACGTTTATCTTCGCCACCGCGTCGATAACTTTGCATGGCCTTTGTGCGGTCCCGGACAACGCTATTGTCTTCCGCACCCCAGACACCTTCCCAGAAAAGTCCGAGGTTGTGTGCTGAGGCCTTGTGTCCCAGGTCAATGGCCTGCTCGTACAGCGAGCGCGCACGGATTGCGTCCACCTGCATGCCGCGCCCGAGCCGTGCACTGTCGGCAAGCGCCGCGGCGGCCAGGCCGCGCAGACGACCGTCCGCGGTCTCGTCCTTCATCACGTCTTCAAGAATCGCGTTACCTCTGCCAAAGTCCGCCTCTCCTCCTGTTGGTGTGACGAGAGAAATAGCCATGGCCATTCGCCAGGCGGGATGGCGGTTCGCGCCAATACGCTCCAGCAACCAGCGGCCCAGATGGGGTGCGCGGTTTAACGTGCTGGTGAGCAGTGCATTTGCGATCGCCGCGAGCGACTCCGGTGACAGGAATCCAGTCTTGTTTGCCGCAATGACGTGGCGCGAGAACTTTTCGACATCCAGTGTAGGGTCAGCGTGGCGCAACTGATGCCATTCGCGCTCGATTGTCCCGACCCAGCTTTCCATTTGCATGGGAGCAATCTCCCGGTGAAGAATGCACCTGATTCTAGCTCACCTTTTGCCAATTGCAATGTCGGGATCCCGTGTCCGTGGCTGCGTACGTTCGGCAGGTGGCGGTGCCAGGCAGTGAGGAGGAGAGGTATAATAATGTGCACTATTTATACCTCAGGCACGCGTCGCTGGCGGCGACCGCATGTTCAGCGCTCAGTCCGATTCGCGTGAGGTGATAGAAGGAGATGGTTCCACGATGGCTAATGCATTCGAACTCATTGCCCTGGCGCTGCCTGGCGATGTCGCGCCCGAGTCACTGCCCGCCACCGTCCGCCAGTTCGTCGCCGACTGCTGGCCCGGAATGAGCCGCGGCCAGTTGCTCGCCCGCGCGCGGCGCCTGGCGCTGCGGCCGTCGCTGCGCGCAGGTTCGGCGACTGCGCCGGGTGAGATTGGCCGCTTTGCGCTGACCCTTACGGCGGGCGTCGAGATCGTGTCCCTGATCGCGCATCTGCGCCGCGTTGCACAGCGCCGCGCCTCCGCGCGCAGTCGCAAGGGGGCCACCGCCTCCCGGCCGCCCGCGCGCGATCCGCGCCAGGCGTTGCTGTTCTGAGGGTGCGGCAAATGGGACGACCCCGGATCGAATGGAGCGACTCGCAGGTGCGCGCAATCTCGAGTGCGGTTGCGATGCTCGACCGTCACTTCCCACGGGACAACACGGGTTTTCTGGACGGGCTCGTTGCGGCGGTACGCGCTACGACGGGCCGTGTCTATGGCGCCACGACCTACGGTCGGTTGTTGCGGGATGTCGCGCCGCAGGTCGGAGTACGTCGGCGCCCCAGTACGCCGACAATCCAGTCCGCGGTGTTGCGCGCGCAGGCGCTCGAGCGTGGCGCCGTACAGGCGGCTGCCGAAGCGTCCGCGCTGCTTCCTGCTGACTCGCGCGTAGCAACGGCTGCCGCCGTAAAACAACTGTCCGCGGTGGCCCAGCGCAGGAAACGTGAAGACGCCCGACATCCCGTCACCGTCGATGCTGACGCGCTGCGCGCCTCGCTCACGCCACTGTTGCGCGAACTGCTGCGCGAGAGCGTCGCGCAGCTGCATGCACGAGCCGGCCAAGGGGTGTCATCCAATGCGGACGACGAGAGCGCACGCGAGCTGCAGCTGACGACGGCCACGCTCAAGGACGCACGTGCGAGGATCCGTCAGCTCGAGTTCGAAATGGGTGAACTGCGCCGCGAACTTGGTGCCGCGCAGGCCGCGCGCGATCTCGCGGGTGTGCACGTCAGTGCGATGCTGGAGGATCTGCGCGAAGCGATCGCAGCGTCGCGCCAGGGCCGCAAGGCAGCTCGCCGGTAACTCGAAATGCGGGGAAGAGTCCGCGGCTGCGGTCGTGTGCCTGGATTCGACGGGGGCTGGAATCAGCTTTAACCGGGCGAGTGAACACCAAAAGGACCAGTTCCAATACCTGACGAAAATCTGTCAAGACCAAAGATTCAACATATAGCTCGTATTCCTACGCAATTGTGGAATGGGACCGATCGTGGTTTCCTCGGGACGTTGCCTGAATTGGTATTGAGGTCGGGTAGCAGCGGTGCATTACTGCACCGCCGCCGCCTAAGAATCGTGCATGCGGGTTTCCCCGCACACGGCCAAAGCCTTTCAAAGCCCCATTGCCGGGAACGGTTTCACTACTGAGACTCCGAGGGCACGCGCGATCCGATGACAATCCGGTGAAGCATCGTCAGGTTATTAATCGTGTCCTTTCCGCCATCGATCTCTCGTTCCAAGTGAAGTAGACGCCACCCACTGGATTTCGTGATCAACTGATGCCAGGCTGGACAGGACCGCTGCTGATCGAGCCACAACCGGATCAGCCGCATCCGGCCCTTGAGCGAGTCCATCATCGCGAAGCCTAACCGCTCTTCGAAATAACTTTCCTACTGCGGGTCGAACGGGTTTGCGACACCCTTGACCTTACGGTGCCGCCGAATCGGCGTACCGACAATGTCGTATAGCGTCAGAAGTTCGCGCTTTCCAATGCCGTAGAACATATTGAATCTGTCTCAATTGCGGATAGAAATTTGTCAACTCGCATCGGTGTGCAAAATCGCAACTAACTGTCAGTTCCCATCACCACTCTCTCAGCTTCGCCACAAACCGTCTTGCAAACAGAAGGGCAGTTTGGCCGACCGAACGAATTTTGCAGATGCTGTCTGCAAAATCGCTCACACATCAGCGAATGACCGGTCACGCGAACATCGAGCGGGCCTTGTCGGCCATGAGGCGATGTTCGCCTCTGTCGGCAATTGGACATTTCGAAGAGCGCTTTGTATCCGAAAGCGCCCATTCAGCGCCTGTGCTGCATCACGTCCCAACAATGACGATGGTCCATCTGCCTGAGTTGCCGCCGCCGGATCAATTCGCGTCGATAGTGAGCGGCAACCAGCAGCACGGCGGAAGTCAGCCCAAACAGACCGACGGCGATTCCTGTCCACGATTCGGCCACGGAATACTCCTTGACTGCGGAACGGATTACGCAAGATGTGTCATTCGTCGTTCGGGACACGAGCGGCGGCCTTGAGGAGCAAGGTGTCCGTCGCTGGTAATGAGCGGGCGTTGCTGGCCGGATGCGAGTTGTTCCAGCGTGACGAGCTGGCGGTCCAGAAGCGCCTCCAGATCCGCACCGTCCAGACACATCAGGTCGGGCGCATCCTTGAGCAGCATGAGGGTGGCGAATTCACGTGGACTTAGCATCTCCGTCTCCTGGCTACACCTGCCGTTTCGCTGGGAACCTGATCCATCGGCCTCGCTTCGCGAGCAGGATCAATTCGGGGATGGCGGCTGCGGAATGCGCTCCTGTTCGGGTAGGAGGTCGCGCGCCAAGGCGATCATCTTAATGCTGGAATGCGCGATAGATCAATATGTGGGAAAGACTTTTTCGAAGGCGATCGTCATGCCACGATGGTGCCGTCGCGGTGCAGCATCCGGCTGATATGCGGCTGGACGGCGACTTCCATTGCGAAGCCATCAAGCTGACAGATCCGTCCTGTTCCATCCCCGCAGGGCTTACCGTCCCAAGATGGCAATGACAACCGCAAAAGTCTGTCGATATGTGCGTCGGCTCGGGACGGCCCCCTTGTCCTCGGCAGAGGGTGAGCAGCGTTAACATGACGGCGGTTTTGACGTCGCGTCTCTTGTGCAAAGCCAGAACCCTTGTCCGGTTCTGCAGGGGCCGCCGCGAGACCATCTTTGAGGGTTCGAATATCCTTTAGCAACTGGCTATTTGATTCAGAGAGGTTCGCCATCTTTCTCCGCGAGCCGGAAACAGGCAATACCGCCAACAGAACGATAAGCAAGTCGGAAGTCACTGGCTTGGCCAGACCACGGCTGACGCCGGTTTAGACGTGATGGCCGCTGATATGCGCGGTGCGGCGGCCCGCGCCGAATAATTCGGGGTGGCGCCGCGGCCGCTGGCGTTGCAGCGCTGGCCCGGTTGCGTAGCACGCACTAAAATTTACTCAGTCGGTAGTTCTTTCCCGCGCTATGCGACCAATGAAATTCCGGAGGTTCTTACGATCGAACCGTCCGCGTCCCCTGTCGTGAGCCTCGTCCGGCGAGCGGGAGCGCCCATTACCCCGGAAGTGGAAGGACGTCCCGGCCGGCGCCTGATTTTGCGGCGGAAAACAACGGCCCGCATCGACTCGCGCAGGCGCTCGCCGGGTCGGCCAGTCCCGTGCTGCAGGTACTGGCCGACATCGCTCTTACACTGTGCAACGCCGGTAGCGCTGGCATCACCCTGCTCGAAAGCGGCGGTGACCACGAACCTGTATTCTGCTGGACCGCGCTGTCAGGCCATTGCGCGGACCTGGTGGACAAGGTGATCCCCCGTGGTGACAGCTCTGCCGGGGTCCCGCTGGCACTGGGCGCCGCGCAGCTATCCGCTTTCCCGCAGCGCCACTGGTCGCATGGCGGCCTTCAACGACCGAGGGAATCATGAGCCTGTCGGACTTCATTGAAACCAATCTTTCTGCGCTGGTTGCGGACTGGACAGAATATGCGCGCACAGTCAGCCTGACGGACACCCGTCTCACCGAGACCCAGCTGCGGAACTCGGCTTGTGACATCCTGATGTGGATTGCGGCAGATATGCGCGAACCGCAAACTGACGCGCAGCAGAAGGCCAAGTCGTACGGCGATCGGCACGATGCACAATCCGCTTTGGACAGGGTCGCCCGCGAGCACGCGGACGATCGTCTCGCGCATGGCTACGGGATCAACGATGTGGTAGCGGAATACCGTGCCCTGCGCGCGAGTGTGCTGCGGGAATGGTTGCAGACGTCACCGGACCGCGCTGCGGTTTTTCAGGAGATGATCCGGTTCAATGAGGCTATTGATCAGATGCTCGCAGAATCGGTCCGGCAGTATGCGCAACGCACGGAGCGCATCCGTGATCTGTTTGCCGGCGTGCTTGCGCATGACCTGCGTTCCCCTCTCGGTGCGATATTGAATTCGGCGGAGATCGTTTTGCATGACAGCGGTCTGTCACCATCCACCGTGAGAGCAGTGGCGATCGCGCAACGGGGCACCGTGCGCATGAAGCGGATGATTGATGATCTTCTTGTTTTCACGCGTACCCGCCTCGG
This sequence comes from Paraburkholderia atlantica, assembly GCF_009362785.1. Lineage (GTDB taxonomy): Bacteria > Pseudomonadota > Gammaproteobacteria > Burkholderiales > Burkholderiaceae > Paraburkholderia > Paraburkholderia atlantica. The sequence goes on along the minus strand of NZ_WHNQ01000046.1, from coordinate 14,077 downwards.
CGACACGCTTCCAGTTGATTTCACGTCGCAGGACATCGGGCGTATCTGCAACGACGCGGCAGATGAGGTACGCGCTTCGTATCCGGATGCACGGATTGACGTGCGCGTTATGGGCGACACTGCCGGCAAGTGGGACGGGGTCCGGATCGGCCAACTGCTGGTTAACCTGCTCGTGAACGCAGTCCAGCACGGTTCAGGGAATATAGGCGTGGATGCCTCCGGTCAAGGCGGACAGTTGACAATCGTCGTGTCGAACGAAGGCGACCCGATACCGGCGGTCGCCCTGCCGACGCTCTTTGATCCATTGACGCGGGCCAGTCATTCGCCCAGGCAAGGCGGGGCGTCTTCGAGCATGGGCTTGGGCCTTTACATCTGCCGGTGCATCGCCCACGCGCACAACGGCACCATACAGGCCGGGTCGACAGGCGGCAGGACGACCTTCACGGTCCAGATCCCCCGTTTTCCCGTCCGTGCTTTGACCTGAACGGCGCTCCGTCCCGGAGTTCTCACCGGAGTATCGATCGCGGAGGGTCGCCGATCGGCGTGCGTCGAATGGGCGGGTTGGCCAACGCCTGTCATCGTCCTGGGCCTTCACAAGCACACTCGAACGTCGACTTACTGCCCGGTAGCGTGAGAGGAGCCGCTTGCTGGCATCCGCAGACGCTCAGCGATCCCCGACGGGCTCGCTACTGCAAGTGTTGGTCGGCGCTGACGCTTGTCTGCCTGTAGGACAAAGGTCGCATGGACAATAATGCTGCAGGCGCGGGCTACCTTCCTGTTCAGGCGCGTCGCCGACGCGCCCACCCCGGAAGCTCGCGCGCGCCGCTGGCATGCGACGACGCGCTATTCCGTCTGGCCGCTTCCGCAGATCATCCGGTGCGCCAGCGCTTACGCCTTCGTGTATCGCATTGCGAGGTGTGCCGTGGATCGCGATCTCGAGGAGTTCTGTGTTGCCTTCGAGGAGCTGGGCGCCGCGCGACGCTCCTTCCAGAGGGTGTCGGCCAATGAGCCTGACCATTCCGTAGATATTCGCGTCATGTTGACAGCACTCAACGAGGCCACACACCGGTATTTCTCCGCTATTTGCAGACTTCGACAATCTGCGTTCGACGACCAGTATGCGTATTCCACGCAAATCGAGCAGCCGTTCCACGGCAAAGCGAGCGCTGCGGACGTGGCGACGCGGGGTGAGTTCTTTTACTCCTTTCCGTCTTCGGTGGTCAAACCATTTCGGCGCTTGCGCATCGACTCGCCCGATAGTGTGAGCCGATGCGCGTTGTGAACCAGCCGGTCGAGAATCGCGTCGGCAAGCGTTGGATCGCCGATAGCGGCGTGCCAGCTGTCGACCGGGATCTGTAATGCGCTGAACAAGCTTATGCGGAGTCCGATGGCACGAACCCCGCTACCGTCAGCGTCCAACGGTCTTCCCCCGATGCGTAATATGCGCCGTGTTCAGCGACGCAATTAGCTTGTCTGTCGCCTTGAAGCGCCCGGAACGTAACTTCGGCGCCACGACAGATTCTAGCGCCTCCAGTTTCACGGACTGATCGATCCGTGTGTACATTTCCGTCGTCTGCATGCTCGCATGACCGAGCCATAGGGAAACCTTTCGCAGGTCCTTTGTCGCTTGCAGGACAGTAAGCGCTGAGGTGTGGCGCCTATGTCGCTGGATAGATAGGCGTCACTATCTGCCGTTCCGGACTATGTCGGGTAACGAGAACAGGTTTTTGCGAACGCCAGACACTCACGCGTCGTGACGCAAGAAAGCCCATCCCATCCCCCGACATAGTTTGGCCGCCCTACAGGCTATTCAGGAAGCCGAGGAGTTGGTCTGTCGGCTGGTAGCGAACCGGCTTTCCCTGTGGTGGAGATGTCTTCGCAAGGGCTTGCTCCTTCATCGTAAGTGTCGCTTCGAGATAGATCTGCGTGGTTTCCACCGATTCATGCCCGAGCCACAACGCGATTACTGAACGATCGACGCCAGCTTGCAGAAGGTCCATGGCCATCGTGTGCCTCAAGCGGTGGACGGTGACCCGTTTCTGCTTCAACGAAGGGCAAACTCGGGACGCCGCCTCGCGATGCTTGTTTAGCAGATACTGCACACCGTGGACGCTCAGACGATCGCCTTTGGCGCTCGGAAACAGCACTTCACCACTCCCGCGTTGAGGTTCTCGTAACCAGCCCTTCAGCACCGCGAGCGTGGATCTTGCGATGGGAGTGCAGCGTTCCTTACGGCCCTTGCCGATCACACGCACGTGAGCGCCGGTTCCGAGGACGACGTCTTCGCGTTTGAGTCCGGTGATTTCGGACAAACGTAGTCCCGTCTGCACCGCTACGAGTATGAACGCGTGATCGCGTCGACCTGACCAGGTGCGCTGGTCAGGCGCGGCAAGCAAGGCATCAATTTCCGGGCGCGTCAGGAAGTTGACGAGGGTGCGTGCGAAGCGTTTGCTGGGAATCGCAAGCACACGCTGGATCTGCTCGGAATGCGTCGGCGTCTCGAGCGCCGCATATCGGAAGAACGAATGAATTGCCGTGAGCCGCAGATTGCGGCTGCGAATGCTTACGCCCTTGTGTTTCTCCAGATCATCCAGAAACGCGACGATCAAAGGAGCGTCGATCTCCTCGAAATTCAGGCGTGACGGTAGCTTATGCAAACGCTGCTGTACGAACTTCAGAAATTGACGGAAGGTATCGCGATAGGAACTGATTGTGTGAGGACTCGCCTGGCGCTGCTGCATGAGTCGCTGTGTAAAGAAACGCTCGAGCAGTGGAGCGAGGCTGGCGGACATGGTCATGGCCGGTTCTCCCAACGCTGTTCGAGTCGGCGCATGGCCTCGTGCATGAGTTCCGGTGAGCCGCTTAAATACCACTGCGTATCGGCGACATGGACGTGGCCGAGATAGGCGGAGAGGATCGGCAGGCAACGCGTCGGATCCTGTTCAGACTGGTACCAGCGCAGGAGCGTGTTAGTCGCAAATGCGTGCCTCATATCGTGGAGGCGTGGTCCATGGTGGTCGGCAACACCACGCAGGCCGATCTGCCGTGACAGCGTATAGAAAGTCCGATGTACGTCTGCGCCGTCCAGGCGATTGCCCCGGTTGGATACGAACAGATAGGAGGAAACTGGCCGACCTGCCCAATGACGATTGCGGCGTGCAATGTAGTTGGCGAGCACATCACAAGCCGAGTCGTGCAATGGCACGAGCCTGGACTTGTGGCTACGCCGCTAGCGGCGTAGCCACAACTATGCCGCATTCGAGGCAATGCCGATCTAGCTGGGGCTGGGCCACGAAGGTGCCGGCAGTGAGCCCAGCGAGACGATGTTCACGAGTCATCTAGCTCGGCATAGTTTAGATGCCTAAAGACCTTTGAGAAACGCTGCGAGCTTACTGTCAGGCCGGTATCGTACGGTCTTACTATCATGTGGCGCGACATTGGCGAGAATTTTCTCTTTCAACTCCAGACTGGCATCCAGGTACATTTGGGTTGTCTGGGGGGATTCATGGCCCAACCACATGGCAATGTTAAATGGATCCACGCCGGCCTGCAGTAATTCCATGGCTGCGGTATGTCTCAATACGTGCGGAGTCACGCTTTTTTTGCGCAGCGAAGGACATACCCTGGCAGCCTGCGAAGTGTACTTCTTCAGAAGGCGTTGTATGGCATCCGAACTGAGATGTCCGCCTCGAACACTCGGAAACAGCGGATCGTCGACGGGTGCCCGAAGCTCTTTCATCCAGGCTTTTAGAACAACGGCGGTCTGTTTACTGAAGGGTGTAACGCGTTGTTTTCGACCTTTACCTACAACATCAACGTGCGCGCCAGTGCCAAGGGTAACATCCTCGCATGTGAGGCCGGTCATTTCCGATACACGAAGTCCCGTCTCCACTGCCAGTCGGAGTAAAGCATAATCGCGACGACCGCACCAGGTGTTCGTATCGGGTGCGGCAAGCAGCGCCTTGACTTCCGGCCGCGTCAGAAAGTGAATGAGCCTGCGATCGTAGCGCTTTCCAGGCATCGACAGCACGCGCTGGATTTGCGCAGAATACGTGGGCGCCTCGAGGGCCGCATAGCGGAAGAACGAACGGATCGCCGTCAGGCGCAGATTCCGTGTACGGGCACCGATGGCGCGGGTCTTTTCCAGATCATTCAGAAATGCTGTCACGAGCGGCGCATTGATGTCCTCAAATGCCAGGTGGTCCGGTGGTTTGTGCAGTCGCTTGTTGGCAAACCGAAGAAGCAGCCTGAACGTGTCCCGATACGAACTGATCGTGTGCGGACTGGCCTGCCGTTGTTGCATGAGGCGTTCCGTAAAGAACCGTTGCAATAGTGCTGGGAAACTGACGGTAGATTTCATGGCACATCCCTCCAACGACGCTCCAGGCGCTTCATCGCCCGCTTCATGAGCTCTGGATTCTGCTCTACATACCAATACGTATCTTTCATCCATTGGTGACCGAGGAAGGTCGACAACACTGGTAACCAATGCTCGGGGTCTTTACCTAATCGGTCTAATCTCACCAGCGTCGTGACCGCGAATAGATGGCGATAGTCGATGAGCCGCGGAGCATGCTTCGTTGAATCGCGAAGACCGATTTTCCGTGTGAGTGCCGTAAATGTATGGGAGATCATGTCTCCACTGAGAGGCTTGCCTTGCGAAGTGAGGAATAAACGGGGTTCCGGGCGACCCGCAAGACATAGTTCACGACGTCGAAGGTAGTCTGCAAGTACATCTCGAGTGGTGGAATGGATAGGAACCAACCTCGATTTCCCGTGCTTACTTTCCCGCACCGTCAGCACACATTCCTTCAAGTCTACGTCTTCAAGCTCCAGATTGACTGCTTCACCGGGGCGCAATCCCGTTACGCTTAGGAGACCGATCAGTGTAAAATAGGTCCACCTCCGGAGCCCCCATACCGGAGGAAGGGCCACTGCGGCGGCCAGTATCTCTCTGGTTTCCTCATCGGTGTAAAGGTGGGGAGCGCGCCGGTGATATCGGTGCGGCAGCAGTCCGGCCGGTGGAATCTCCGTGTGTGGATCGAAGGCGCTCAGATAGCGCGCAACGTCACGCACTACACCTAATCGCTGAGCCCAGATTACAGGTTGAACCGATGGGGATTTTTTCGCCCAGGTTAACGCCAGCGACCCCTTAATGTGTGAGAACCGACGCCGTTCCATAAAGCTGACGAAGTCTTCCAGCCGCTGGCCTGCTTCATGGAGTTTGAATCCCATACGACGGCGCATCGTCAGGTACTCTTCCATTGAATTGCGTAACGTACTCACGATCGACTGCCCGGCCATGGCGGCGCCAAGATTCGCAGCGAGTCCAAATCGATTTTGGTATATATTCTCGTCGAGTCGGGACTCTTGTGGCGCAAGACCTCGCTAATCTCGGCCAACGAGGATCCTTGACGCAGCATCTGCGTCGCTAGCGCATGCCGGAATTGATGGGCTCCTTTTCTCTGCGAATCGATGCCGGCCCGCTCCAAAGCGTATTTGACTACATTGCTTACCGATTTTGACGTCCTGAAGCCACGAATCGGTGCGTTTATACGCAGGAAGACTCTCCGACTCTCAGAATGCGCACGACCGTTTTTCAGGTAGTCGGCGATCGCTTCACCCACCGTCGCCAGCAATGGCAATGGCGACTCCTGACCGCCTTTTCCATGAATGTTCAGCGTACCAGCTGCCCAATCGATGTCATCCAACGTCAAGGAAGCAACCTCGCCACTCCGCAATCCGAGCCGGGCAAGGAGGAGCAGAATCGCATAATCGCGGCGTCCGACGGGACGACTGCGGTCACAACTGGCCAACGCGCGCCTGGCATGTTCAGGAGATATCGCCTTGGGGATTGAAGTCATTGACCAGTGAGCGACCTTGGGAATCGCTGCAGCGAGGTCAAGCCGGATTAAGCCACGATAACGCGCATATTGCAAAAAAGAGCGCAACACCTTTGTGATCGAATGCGTACGTGTTGGATACTGAGCAGCCTCATACTGAACAAAGTCGATGAGATCACAGGCATGGAGCTCCGAAAGCCGCGTTGCTCCGTCACCGTATAGTTTTTTCAAAAACAAATACGCATACGATCGATACGTTCCGATCGTCGTGGCTGCCAAGCCCCGTTCGTGATGCAGATACAAAGCGTATTCGCTTACCAGTTTCTCAGCTGGTGTCTGCGCAACGGGTGCGTCCCTTGCAACGACTCCATTATCTTGCAGCAATTGCACAAAACATCTTAGCGCGTATTGTTCGCCTTTCCGTGGACATCGGTAGTATGCGCGGTAGCGCAGGTAACGAAGCGTGGTTTTGTAAGTCACTTCCTCGATCGACGTTTTCTTGCGCTTGAGCCACACGCTGAAATCGGCAACGAGACGCAAGTATCTGCGAATGGTTTCTTGCGGATAACCTTGATCATAGAGCATGCCTTGAAATGCATCGAGGTGCTCAGCAAGAGGGCCTTCGGGCGCATCGAGCGAATGCGACCGCATTTTGGGATACGACTTCTCCATGACCTGCGTCTCTCGCGAAAGCGGGGCCAATGTCATTTAGACTATGCCGATCACGTTTGGTTCGTTGCGCCTGAATGTGCGACTCATTGTGTCTGGATCGAACATAGTTTGGGAGGCGGCATAGTTACCGAATTTGGTACCACGAATTGTTAGCACCCCAGTGGTAAGATCCACGTCCCGAAGCTCAAGATTACGTGCTTCCCCGAGTCGTATGCCCGACACACTCAGCAACCCGAGCAAGCAATAGAACGTCCTGGGCCGAAGTGCGCTGCGCTCATAGCGATATGGCAGTTGAAGAGCAGCCGCTAGTAAGTTGCGAATCTCTTCGTCCGAATACAGGTACGGTCGAGCCCGTTTGGGTTGGAACGGCAGCAGACCTTGCACTGGAATCTGCGTTCGCGAATCAGTGGCGCTGCGATGGCGCGCGAACTCGCGTACGAAGCTCAGTCGCCTCGCCCAGTGTGCGGGTTGGGCTTCGAACGGTTGTTGTGCCCATACGAGAGCCAATGCCTGGGTGATGTAGGGGGTGCGGTGTTCCTCCATGAAAGTGACGAAATCGAGTAACGCTTTGCCTGCATCGCGCAGCTTGAATCCCAAACTGCGTCGAAGACAGAGGTACTCATCAACTGCCTGCCGAAGCGTATTCATTGCACACCTCCCGGCCACGGCACAGCCAGCGTGCGCAATGCCTTGATATCGACCTTGGTGTAGATCGTCGTGGTTTGCGGATGCTGATGCCCCAGTAACTCGCCGATCTCACCGAGCGAGGCACCATGACATAGCATCTCAGTCGCCAATCCGTGACGAAACTGGTGAGCTCCCCTAGTTGGAGCGTCGATGCCAGCGTGCTGGATGGCATGCCGCACAACCGAACCAACTCCACTTGGCCCGCTAAACCCCGTGATCGGCGCCCTGGCACGCAAAAATACACGACGACAAGTGCTACGCGGACGCCCACGAATCAGATATGTAGCGATTGCCTTGCCGACGTCAGCAGGCAATGGCAATTCGTTGCATTGCGTGCTCTTACCGCGCACGCACAAGCGTCCCGCACTCCAGTCGATATCACCGAGCTCGAGTGACACTACTTCCCCGGCGCGCAACCCCAATCTAGCAAGCAAAAGCAAAATGGCATAGTCGCGAAGACCGGTTTTGCTTCGTCGATCGATGCTGGCCAACAACTGCCGTGTTTGATCGGGGGCGATCCCACGTGGTATTGACGGCATCGCCCAGTTGGCCACGACTGGAACAGCGGCGGACAAATCCAGGGTAATGTCACCGCGATAACGTGCGTAGCGTAGGAACGATCGCAGCGCGGCCGTCAGAAGCTTCGCACGCTTTGGCTGCATACGCTGCGCCTGACGCTGCGCAAATCTCACAACATCGCCAGCACATAGGCGAGAGAGTGTGACGCGTCCTTTACCGAAACGGTCGTTAAGAAAAGCGCGGACGAACGGCACGTAGTTGACGATCGTCGCTGTGGCCAAGGCCCGCGCTTCACGCAAATACGTCACGTATGCCTGCACGCAGCACTCAGTCGACGGCAGTCGAGGCGACGCTACTTGCTCCGCAGGAGTCAATTTCTCCAGGTGAAGAAAGTCAATGAGGTGTCTAAGCGCGGCCCGATCTCCTCGGCGGGGCCGAATATGCCGAGCCCGATATCGCAAATACCGTATCGCGTGGTCAGCGCAGATGCTGCGCACTCCGACACCCGTCTGTTCAAGCCAGCGGCTGAACCCTGATGCGATCCGTACTTGCTGCTTCAGTGAACCCTCGCGATATCCCTGCTCACTGAGCGATCTCGCAAATGGTGCGATGTAGGCAGCAAGCGACCCTTCGGGCGGCCGCGACAGTACAACCGCGCCATGAATGGTGCACTTCACGATGAGCTCCTTTCTGACTTGCGGGGGCTGGTGGAAGGAGTCAAGACTATCTCCCGGCGATTGCATGAATCGCCCGTGAAATCCAGGCTATCTCCGGATTACCCGACATAGTCCGGAACGGCAGATAGTGACGCCTATGTCGCTGGATAGATAGGCGTCACAGCTTCGCGACGCACCTGCTCGAACAGAAGGTGGACATCCGCGTCATCCAGGTGCTGCTCGGCCATGCGAAGCTCGACTATCTCCCGCGCCGAACTATGTCCAGCTTAGATTGAAGGTCCTCGTTGTTCGTGAAGATGCGGCGTGGACGCTCAACATTGGCATGCTTCTTTTCGGGCACTTCCGCCTGAAAGGAGAAGACCGTGGAGCATTCCTATGTAAGTGCCAAGACGATGGTCTGCACCGTCGGAGGCCTGATATCTGAGCACCTTGTCGCATTCGTCGAGTGGCTGGTCGAGCAACAATATGCGGAGAGTTATGCATTTCTGGTTGCCCGACAGGCGCTTGCATTTGGTCGGTGGTGCAACGATAGGCGGCTTTCACTGTGTGCCTTGAACGACAGCGACATCGCACGATACCAGCGGTTGCGATCGCGGCATCGATCGAGATGCCTCGAGACCCGACGCCGGGAGCTGCGCGCGTTGCAACTATTGATCAACTACTTGCGTAGTCGAGGCGTGTGTCATGCCTCTCAAGCGCTCGCGGCGGCCGCTGACAACGTTATCGAAGAGTTCGCGTTGTGCCTGCGACGTGATCAGGGGTTAGCGGAAGTGACTGTCGAGAACTATGCGAGGTGGGTACGCAGATTCCTGGTGTGGCGTTTCGGTCGCGGAGATATTTGCCTGTCTGATGTTCGTGCGGCCGACGCCGCTGCATTCATTCAGAGCGAAGCAAAGCGCATGAGGCCGGCCGCGCTGAAGAATATTGCCAACGCTTTGAGGTCGTTCTTCCGTTACTCGCAGTCCCGTGGCGAAGTCTCCGCAGGACTTGCGGCAAGCGTGCCAACGGTGGCCACCTGGGCGAGCACGCCCCCAATCCCGAGAGCCATCTCAGCGGAACATGCCCAGCGCGCAATCGACAGTTGTAACCGACGGAGTGCCGTAGGGTTACGCGATCGCGCCGTGCTGCTACTTCTGGCGCGGCTGGGGCTGCGTGCCTGCGAGATCGTCAGGCTGACGCTTGACGACATCGATTGGGATCGCGCTCAATTGCGCGTGCGTGGAAAAGGTGGGCGCGAGAGCCTCCTGCCATTGGCCGCCGACGTTGGTGAAGCAATCGCCGCCTATCTCCAGCACGGGCGGCCCTCCTGTCCAGATCGGCACCTCTTCCTTCGTTCCGTGGCGCCGATACGCGGGTTGATGGAAGGTTCAGACGGGATTGGCACGATTGTGCGTCACGCAATCCTACGAGCGAGAGTCGACGCGCCTCATCGCGGCTCACATCAATTCCGGCATGCTTTGGCCGTACGCATGTTGCAGCTCGGCGCGTCGCTGCCTGAGATTGGCCGGGTGCTACGCCATCGTAGCGTGCAGTCCACCAGCATTTACGCGAAGGTGGATGTCAACACACTCCGGACATTGGCGATGGCCTGGCCGGGAGGTGTGCGATGAACTCGCTTCGAGAAGGACTCAGAGAGTACCTTGACCTGCGCCGCAGCCTTGGCTTCAAGATGCGCGAGGCCGGCCGGCTGTTGCTCCAGTTCATCGACTTCATGGAAGCACGGCAGGCAGAGTACATCTGCAATGGCCTGGCGGTCGAATGGTCGCAACGTCCTTCGGTTCAACCCGCCGAGTGGGCCAGGCGGCTTTGCTTTGTGCGCGGCTTTGCCCGCTACCGCAGCGCCACCGATAGCCGCACTGAGATTCCCCCAGTAAGTCTGTTGCCGCATCGTTCCACTCGGGCGAGACCGCATCTGTACACGGAGCAGGAAGTGATAAACCTCATGGACGCGGCACTGAAATTGCCGGTGACCTGGCCGTCGACGCCGCTGCGGCCGTGGGTGTTTTACTGCCTTATCGGCTTACTCAGTGTAACGGGCATGCGTATCGGGGAGGCAATGAGCCTTGAGCTGGATGACGTGGACATTGATAACGCTATTCTCACGATTCGCGGTGCAAAACAAGGTCGTTCGCGCCTGGTTCCCATTCATGCGACTACCTGTGCCGTTCTGGCAGAGTACCTCAGGCGCCGCGAGCAGTTCTTCGGTCATCCCGTCTCATCTTATGTCTTTGTTAGCGGCCGCGGAACTCGGCTGGACATGGGGCGCGTTCATCGCGTGTTCTACGCACTATCACGGGCAACTGGTTTGCGGGCGGAAGGTGCAAGCAAAGGGCCGCGTCTGCATGACTTCCGTCACCGCTTCGCTGTCGAAGTACTGACACGTTGGTATCGGTCTGGGGAAGATGCCTGGCGCCTGTTGCCGCTTCTGTCGACTTACCTCGGACACGTATACGTAGTCGGCACATACTGGTATCTGAGCGGCTCGCCCGAGTTGATGGCACAGGCGATGGCCCGGTTCGAGCGGCGCTGGGGAGGCTCATCATGACACGCGAGCCCAGTTTCGCCGTCCTGCTGGAGAAGTTTTTTATCCAGCGCCTGATTCAACAGCGTCAAGCAAGCGTACACACGATCGCATCGTACCGCGACACATTCCGGCTGTTGCTTGAGTTTGCCCAGCGGCACTTGCATAAAGCGCCATCCAGCCTGGCCCTGGAAGACGTCGATGCGTCGCTGATCTCGGCGTTCCTTGATGAACAGGAAAAGGTCCGGAAGGTGACGGCCCGAACGCGTAATCTGCGCCTAACGGCAGTGCATTCGTTCTTCAAATATGCGGCGTTCGAGATGCCGTCACACGCTGCGCACATCCAACGGGTGCTGGCCATTCCGGCCAAACGGTTTAGCCGAACCCTGGTGCCCTTCCTGAGCCGGCAGGAGGTCGATGCCTTGCTGGCCGCACCTGGCCAAGATACCTGGTCAGGTCGCCTTGATCACGCACTGTTGCTGCTGGCGGTTCAGACAGGGTTACGCCTGTCGGAACTAACCAACCTTCAACGCGAAGATCTATATATTGGCATCGGCGCGCATGTGCGAGTAATTGGCAAGGGACGCAAGGAGCGTTGTACGCCACTGAGCAAGAGCACGCGCGCAGTGCTGGCCGCCTGGCTTCGTGAGCCATCGCGGGCCGAAAATCAGCCACTGTTCCCGAATGCTCGAGGCGGTCAGCTGAGCGCACACGGCGTACATTACCTCGTCCACAAGCACGTCGCAGCCGCCGCAAAAGAATGCCCATCGCTGAAAAACAAGCGCGTAAGCCCACACGTGTTGCGGCACACGACTGCAATGGACCTATTGCAAGAAGGCGTCGACCCGTCGGTCATTGCACTGTGGCTTGGTCACGAATCGGTGGAAACTACACAAATCTATCTCGACGCCAATCTGACGTTGAAACAGGAGGTTCTTGACAGGACTACACCGCCTAACGGGAAGCCTGGACGGTATCGACCAGATGACCGATTGCTGGCGTTTCTAAAAAACTTGTGACCAGATCTATGTCCCGCTTAGCGCTCGGCCGTGCGTTACCGTACCACGGTACTCTGCGCACCGGGACATAGTTCGGCGCGGGAGATAGTCGATGCTATTGACTGCAGTCAATAGGCTGGAGAACACCGCGCTCTACGCCCAGGTGGCCACCGACCTGCTGCACGAAGTCACCAGTCCGCTGGATCGTCTGCCACCCGGCTAGGCCCGCGCTGTCGCGCCTCATGCTGGAGGTTGCGGACATCTTCCGCAGCCACGGGCCAGCGTGGCGAGCCACGGCGCATCTGAGCCTGGGGCAGCTGAAGGTCATGTCGGCCATCGAACGGTGCCGCACGGCGGCACCGGGCGGACATGTGCTGCGCTGTTCCGGCTGCGCAAGCTCAGAGGTGTCCTTCAACTCATGCCGGAACCGGCATTGCCCGAAGTGCCAGGCCAGCGCCGCACACCGCTGGCTGGCGGCACGCCAGGCCGACCTGCTACCCGTCGAATACTTCCATGTCGTGTTCACCCTGCCTGCACCCATCAGTGCAATTGCGTAGTATAACAAACGGATCATCTACGGCCTGCTGCTCGACATTGCCGCCGACACGCTGCGCACGATCGCCGCCGATCCCAGGCATCTCGGCGCGCAGATCGGGGCGACGCTCGTCCTGCACACCTGGGGCTCGGCACTCACGCATCATCCACACGTGCACGGCATCGTACCCGGCGGCGGACTGTCGCCCGACGGCGAGCGCTGGATCGCCTGCCGGCCCGGCTTCTTCCTGCCGGTGCGCGTGCTTCCACGCCTGTTTCGCCGACGCTTCCTCGAGGCGCTCGAGGTGGTCCACCGGCGTGGCCAGTTGCAGTTCTTCGGCGAATACACCGGGCTCGCGGATTTCGCCGCCTTTGCCCAGTGGCTTGCGCCACTGCGTACCTGCGGATGGGTGGTCTACGCCAAGCGTCCGTTCGCCGGACCCAAAGCGGTGCTCGAGTACCTCTCACGCTACACGCACCGCGTTGCCATCTCCAACCAGCGCCTCGTCGCCTTCGACGAGCGCGGCGTGACATTCCGCTGGAAGGACTACCGGGCGAAGGGACGCACCCGCTACAAGACCATGACATTGGAGGCCGGCGAATTCATGCGCCGCTTCCTGCTCCATGTGCTGCCCGCTGGTTTCCACCGGATCCGTCACTACGGGCTGCTCGCCAACCCCGTGCGCCGCGCGAGTCTCGCGAAGGTGCGCGATCTGCTGCACGTCGCACCGGGGATCAGCCCGTCACCGGACGAGTCCACCATCGCAACCCGGCCGGTCTTCATCTGCCGTCACTGCGGCGCACCGATGATCGTCATCGACATCCTCGCGCGCAGTGCCCCCATCCGCGCACCGCCGATATGCCGAGGCGAGACATGAGCACAACGGTTCCCCGATATCAAAACCGAGCGTCGGCTTTGCGGCAACGCGGCCCACGAGCGGACGTTTGCGCCTGGCGCTCACGCGAGCGCCTCCCAGGTCCGCTTCACCATCGTGGTCTCCCGACAGGACCACTTCGCTACGACGTCAGCGCCCGTGCAGAGTCCCGTCTGGCCGCACCTCACCCACCATCGCTGCGCATCCTGACCTATCAATCGCCATAGCGGCGAGTTCCGACCACATCGGAGCACTCCGCGGTTTCCTCCATCGGGCTTATTCGACGCCTGCCGACACGCGCGGCGGCATTCACATTCCTGCGGCCGATGGCAGGCATCGAATAAACCTTAACGAACGGAGCCTTTCCCGGCAATGTGCGAAGAACCATTTTTTGCGGGGGAGCGCGCCCGGGGGCGGTCTGAAAGGTTCTGTTGCAGTAAGGCCCACGTTAAGATTGGGTAGCGAATTTTTGAGCTGTGCGATGAAGAAGACGAAGACACCGCGAACCACACTCGCGCCGGGCTTAGCCAAGGTCCTGAAGCGCCTTCACTACCCGCTTGAAGTGATTTTGCTGTGCGTGCGATGGTACGTGGCCTATTCGCTGAGTTTGCGCAACCTTGCGGAAATGATGGACGAGCGTGGTATCGCGGTGGATCATTCGACGGTGCACCGCTGGGTCATCAAGCTGCTGCCGCTCTTCGAAAGGCGCTTCCGCAAGCACAAGCGTCCGGTTGGGAAAAGCTGGCGAATG
>NZ_WHNQ01000045.1 GCF_009362785.1 Paraburkholderia atlantica | reverse complement strand
GACATCCGCGAAGCATGGAACTCATACAGCAGGCGGAGAGTTTCCTGAGAGCGGCGCAGCCCGGTATTCGAGCAACCCGCGTCCTCTTTTAGCAACGACATCAGGTCGGCTTGCGAAGCAAGTCAGCGGCAGGCTCATGAGACGGACCACCGTAATGCGGTACCCAACCCGCGAATATCAGCGTGATCCACCGTCGAGAGTTACTGCTACGCCGCCCTCAGGGAATTTGGAAACATCGGAAATGACAGTGAATGCAAAGTTCAAAACCGATCCCGATTGACACCGGGAGTCATATCAAAGAGTGGCGCCAGAGTGGAGATGCAACTCGCGGAAGATTTGCCGTCCATTGAAGGCGACCGGGTGGAATTGCAGCAGGTGCTGCTCAACCTGATCATCAATGCATTGGAGGCGATGGGCAGTCTCGAGGGGACTCGACACGTGCAGGTCAGCACGGGCGAGGCAGACGGTGCCGGCGTGGTCGTGACCGTGCGCGACTCGGGGCCGGGCTTCGGCCCGAACGGTGCGGAGCACGCGTTCAACGCGTTCTATACAACGAAGGCGACGGGCCTGGGCATGGGACTGTCAATCTGCCGCTCGATTATCGACGCCCATGGCGGCCGCTTGTGGGTAGGTGAATCCACGCCGCGCGGTGCGGCCGTTCAGTTCACGGTGCCCCTGCACGCGTCGCCAATGCTATGACGCGCCACCGGATATTTTCGCCAGGACGCTCGCAACGATGCGATCGCACTGCGCCCCGCCGAATTCGAACACGTCGCGCTCGGCGACATCGAGCGCCTGAGCGAGCGACTCGCGCAGCATGCTGCGCGCGCGAAAATGCCGGCTCCGCACCGTCGCTTCGGGAATGTTCAGACACTGCGCAGTCTCCTCGGCGCTCATTTCCTCGATCGCGCGCAGCACGAATACGACGCGAAACGGCTCGGGCAATTCATCGAGTTTGCGTTCGAGCAGCGCGCGCACTTGCGAACGCGCAAGCGCCCGGTCGGGGGCATCGTCGTCGTGTGGGGTCATTGCATCGTCATGTTCGATGTATTCGGGCGCGTCCACGATCGGAATCACATTCTGGCGCCGCGCCGAGCGCCGCAATCGCGCAAAGCATTCGTTGAGCACGAGCCGCGACAGCCACGTGAACAATTGCGAATCACCGCGAAACTGGCTGATCGCTCTGTACGCGTGCAGATACGCATCCTGTAGCGCATCTTCCGCCTCGGCGTCGTTGCGCAAGGTCGCGCGCGCGATGCGGTAGAGCCGGCGGTTATGCCTTCGCATCAGCAGCTCGAACGCGTCACGCTCGCCCGCGGCGATGCGGCGCGCGATGCCGAGGTCGTCGTCAGTGGTCTCAACAGGAAGATTCATCATCGCTTTCATCGTACGTTCAGAACTGCGTGCATCGTCGGATGCAGCGTGCACGAATACACGTAGCGTCCCCCCTTGGCCGCCACGTAACTCCACGATGCATCCGGCGCGATGTCATGCGAATCGAACGCTTTCGCATCAGCGGTCGCGGTGTGCGGAAACGGGTCCTTGTTGATCCACACCACGCGATCACCGCGCGCGACCGTCAACGCGGACGGATTGAACCGCATCTGTTCGATCACGACGACGTACGTCGCCGCCATCGCATCGACGTGCAACACGAGCACGCCCATCAGACAAACGAGCAGGCGCATATCACGCACCGCTCTTCGCCAGTTCCGCCTGCACATGGCGCGCATGTTCGAGATGCGCGACGAACGCCGGGCGCACTTTCACGAGCAGCGCCTTCAGTTCGTCGTTCTTCGCGCTCGGAATCAGCGTCTTGTCGAGCGCGTCAATCACGCTTTCATGATAGGTGACCTCGTGATCGATATAGGCTTTATCGAAGCTGGCACCCGCAAGCGTCTTCAGCCTGGCGATGTTCTCGTCCCCGCCCTGCTTTATGTTTTGACTCGTCGGATTGTCCTCGGGAGTCACGTTGAGCTTCTTCGCGAGATCCGTCGCGGCCTTGTTGACGCCGGTGTGATCGGTGACCATTTGCTGCGCGAAAGCCTTCACGTCCTTCGATTTCGTTTTGGTTTCCGCGAGCTTACCCGCGTCGATATCGACCTGATTTGCGGTCACGACGATCGCGGCGATCTGCGGATCGCTCGGTCCGGTGCCTTGCGCACCAGACGCGATGCTCGCTAACGCAAGCGCCGCCGCCAGCACTGTGTGGATGATGAGTTTCATATGACATCTCCCTATACTCCGTTGCGGATATGGGATTGGATGTCACGTCGAAGAAGCGCGTTCCCGATCGACCAGGAACGCGCCAGGATTGCGCGCGCCACATTGACGCGTGAAGCGAAAAACCACCGCACCCTACATCGCGATCACCTTGCCAGGGTTCAGGATATTGTGCGGATCGAGCGCAAGCTTGATCGCCTTCATCGCGGCGAGTTCGGCCGGCGAGCGCGACAGGCCGAGCACGCCCAGCTTCTCCTCGCCGATCCCATGCTCGGCCGATACCGAGCCGCCCATTTCCCCGGTGAGTTCATAGACGACGCGCTTGACGTCGTCGATGTCCGCGTCGGTCCAGCCGGGTTCCTGCGCCACCACGTGCAGATTGCCGTCGCCGAGATGCCCGTACACGAGGATCGTCGCTTGCGGCCAGCGCGCGCGCAGCCGCTCGTCGCAACGCTGCGCCGCGTCGCCCGCCTGCGCGACCGCGAAGCTGATGTCGAACGAGATGCGTCCCGGGATCAGCCGTGGATATTCGGCCGGCGCGTCGCGAATCGCCCAGAATGCCGCGGCGTCCGCGTCCGATTGCGCGATCGCGGCGTCGGCGATCACGCCGTCGTCGAGCATGTCGGCGAGAAAGTCCTCGAACGCCGCCGACTGCCGCTCCGGGTCCGCGCCGCAAGTCTCGAGCAATACGTAGTAAGCGTGATCGCTGCCGAGCGGCACGCGCAGTTCGGGCAGGCGTTCCCGCACGAAGTCGCAATAGCTGGGCCACATGACCTCGAACGCGGACACGCCGGCCGGCAGCCGTTCCTGTGCGCGGCCGAGCAGCGTGGTCACCGCCGCGTAGTCCGGCATGCCGCACCATGCGGTCGAGATCGCGCGCGGTTTGGCGCGCAGGCGCAGCACCGCGCGCGTGATGACCCCGAGCGTGCCTTCGCTGCCGGTCAGCAGGTTGCGCAGGTCGTAGCCGGTATTGTTCTTGATCATCTTGCGCTCGCCGCCGATCACGCTGCCGTCCGCGAGCACCGCTTCGACATCGAGCACCTGGTCGCGCATCATCCCGTAGCGGATCACGCGATTGCCGCCCGCATTAGTTGCGATGTTGCCGCCGATCGTGCAACTGCCGCGCGCGCCGAGGTCGAGCGCGAACATGAAGCCGGCGTGATCGGCCGCTTCCTGCACGACCTGCAGCGGTGTGCCCGCGAACACGGTCAGCGTCGCGCTGACCGGATCGATGTCGATGACGCCGCTCATCCGCTCGACGCTCAGCGCGACTTCGCCGCCGAGCACGCAGGCGCCGCCCGCGTGCCCGGTCATGCCGCCTTGCGTGACGACCGGCTGGCGGAATTGATGGCAGATCCTGAGCGCGGTGGCGACCTCTTCGGTCGTGCGCGGGCGAATCAGCGCGATCGGATCGGTGGATGGCGTGCCGCTCCAGTCCGCGAACTGCCGCCCGCCAAATTCGGCCGGCAGACTCACGATGTCCGCGCCGAGCGCTTCGCGCAGCGCGGCGACGGCTTCGTTACCGCGGGTCGCGGCGTTCGGTTGTTGCTGCATCAGATATCTCCGGTTCGTCAGACGGACAGAGCCGCTACGCGCGCCTGCACCGTTTGGGATTGCGTTTGCGCTTGCGCTTGCGCGCGCGACAGCGGCGCCTGCTGCCCTGGCCAACGCAGATAACTGCGGTCGAGCCCGGCGATATCGCAGCAGCCCAGCAAGCCGAGCGCCCGGTCGATCTCGGTCTGCAGAATCTCGATGGCCCGCTCGACACCCGGCTGACCGCCCGCGCTCAGACCATAGGTGGTCGCGCGTCCGAGCAATACCGCGTCGGCGCCCAGCGCGACCGCCTTCAGGATCTCGGAGCCGCGGCGAAATCCGCCGTCGAGCATCACGCACAGCTTACCCCCAACCTGCTCGACGACTTCGGGCAGCACGTCCATCGCCGATACCGCGCTGTCGAGTTGGCGCCCGCCGTGGTTCGACAGCACGATGCCGTCGACGCCGGCCTCCAGCGCCTTCAGCGCATCCGGCGCACCGAGCACGCCTTTGACGATCAGCCGACGCGGCCACAGATCGCGCAGCCAGCGGATATCGTCCCAAGATAACGACGGGTCGAGTTCCCGGCCCAGTGTGATCGTCGCGCCCTTCACGCTGTCCTGCCCCGGCGGCAGCAGGTCGCCGAGGTTCGCGAAGCGCGGCATGCCGTTGGGCCACAGCACGTTGGCCATCCAGCCCGGATGGCGCAGCACGTCGAACTTGTTGCGCCAGTCGAGCTTCAGTGGCTCGATGTAGTTGCGCAGGTCCCATTCACGCTTGCCGAACACCGCGCTATCGGTCGTGACGACCAGCGCCTCGATACCCGCGGCCTTCGCGCGCTGCGCCAGTTTCGCGAGAGATTCCCGAGTGCGGTACATGTAGACCTGCATCCACACGCGGCCGCCCGCGCGCTGCACGACGTCCTCCAGCGAGACCGTCGACACGTTGCTCAGCACGAACGGAATACCGGCCGCCGCCGCGGCACTGGCGAGCTTGACGTCGCCTTCGCGAAACATCAGGCCGCTATAGCCGGTCGGGCCGATCATGAACGGCGACGCGCTGCGCTCGCCGAACAACGTCACGCTCTGCTTGCGCTTTTCGACGTTCACCAGCGTGCGCGGCAGAAAAGCGATTTCGCGGAACACGTCGCGATTGCGGCGCAGTGTCGCTTCGTCTTCCGCACCGCCCTCGACATACTCGAAACAGAAATTCGGCAGACGCTTGCGGGCCATCGCGCGCAGATCATCGATGCTGTGCGCGCGCTTCACGTCGCGGCCTGCATAAAGGCGGCGTTCCAATTACATCCTCCAGTGCGTGGTTTACTTGTCTATCTGGTTGTTGGTTGTGTCGCTGCAATGCACCCGCTCATGTCACCACGCCGACCTGCCAGGGCACGAACTCGCTCTGCCCATAGCCGTGCAGTTCGCTCTTGGTACGCGTACCGGACGCACAGTCGAGCATCATGCGGAAGATCGCTTCGCCGAGTTCGTCGATGCTCGCGCTGCCGTCGATCACTCCGCCGCAATTGATATCGATGTCGTCCTGCTGGCGCTCCCACAACGCGGTGTTGGTCGCCAGCTTCAACGACGGCGACGGCGCGCAGCCGTAAGCGGAGCCGCGCCCGGTCGTGAAGCAGATCAGGTTCGCGCCCGAGGCGACCTGTCCCGTCGCGGACACCGGGTCGTAGCCGGGCGAATCCATGAACACGAAGCCCTTCGCGGCGATCGGCTGCGCGTATTCGTAGACGTCGACCAGATTCGTCGTGCCGCCCTTGGCGACCGCGCCGAGCGATTTTTCGAGGATCGTCGTCAGGCCGCCCACCTTGTTGCCCGCCGATGGGTTGTTGTCCATCGCGCCGCCATTGCGCGCGCAATAGTCCTGCCACCATGCGATGCGCGCGAGCAGTTTGTCGCCGACCGCGGCGCTCACCGCGCGGCGCGTCAGCAGATGCTCGGCGCCGTAGATTTCCGGCGTCTCCGACAGGATCGCGGTGCCGCCATGCCGCACGAGCCGATCGACCGCGGCGCCGAGCGCCGGATTCGCGGAGATGCCGGAGTAGCCGTCAGAGCCGCCGCATTGCAGACCGACGCATAGATGCGCCGCCGGCACCGGCACGCGCTGCACGCGGTTCGCGTCGGCGAGCATCTCGCGCACCATCGCGATTCCGCGTTCGATCGTCTTGCGCGTGCCGCCGCTGTCCTGGATCGTGAAGCTGCGCAGCTTCGTCGTGCTGGCGTCGAGGCCGCCCGCCGCGAGCACACCGTCGATCTGATTGGTCTCGCAGCCTAGCCCGACGAACAGCACCGACGCGAAGTTCGGATGCACCGCGTAACCGGCGAGCGTGCGACGCAGGATCGCAATGCCCTCGCCCTGATTGTCGATGCCGCAGCCGAGCCCGTGCGTCAGAGCGACCACACCGTCGACGTTCGGATAGTCGGCGAGCGCGTCGGGACGCACGTCGCGCCGGAAATGATCGGCGATCGCGCGCGCGACCGTCGCCGAGCAGTTCACACTGGTCAGAATGCCGATGTAATTGCGCGTCGCGATGCGGCCGTCGTCGCGGCGAATGCCCATGAAGTGCGCGGGCTCGTCGACGTAGACGGTGGGCTGCGCATCGGCGCCGAACGCGTGCTCGCGCGCGAACTCGGACATGCCGAGATTGTGCGTGTGAACATGCTGGCCGCGCGCGATCGCCTCACGCGCTACGCCGATGATCTGGTTGTAGCGCTTGACCGGCTCGCCCTGCGCGATGTCGCGCGTCGCGATCTTGTGCCCGGGTGGAATCAATCCGGCGACGACCAGTTGTTCCGCGTCGATGCGCGTGCCCGGCAACAACTGCCGGGTCGCGATGATGACGTCGTCGGCGGGATGCAGGCGGATGATCGCGGATGCAACGCTAGCTTGAGTCGACATGAAAAACCTCGAAGACAGGGTTAGCCGTATGCGTTCAAACAGAATAGGTCAGATCGTGGAGCCCGCGCCCTTCGGCAAATCGCGGCTGTCCGTTTCCAGCGACAGCGGCTCGATGCGTCCCACGATGAAAAGATAGCTGAACGCGCCAAGAAAGCAGAAGCCGCCCGCGACGACCAGCGGAATCGTGAACGAGCCTTTCGTCATCGCGACCATCACGCCGGTGAACGTCGTAATCACGATACCCGCCAGGTTCGACGCGAAGTTCTGGATGCCGCCGATCGACGCGACATGGCGCGGCGTCGGCGCGACGTCGCAGGGCAGCGACCAGATGCTCGCCGCGGCGAACGCGAGGCTGCCGTAGGCGATGCCGAAGAACGCGAGCATCAGATACGTGTTTTCCGTGAACGCCGACAGCGTGATCACCGACGACAGCAGCATGCCGCCGACCATGCAGGTCTTGCGCGCGGCCGTCAGGCTCCAGCCGCGACGGAACAGCGCGTCGGACACATAGCCGCCGAGCCAGCCGCCCGGAATCGCGATCAGCGCCGGAATCATGCCGAGCGTGCCGAGCGATTTCAGCGAGAATCCACGCGTCTGCACGAGGTAGCTCGGAAACCACGTAATGAAGAAATAGATCACGAAGTTCAGGCAGAAGAAGCCGAGCATCATGCCCCACAGCGTGCGGTGGCGAAACAGCGATGCCCAGGTCACGTTGTCCTGACCGCCACGTGCTCGAACCGCCGGCGCGGCTTTGTGCGCGGTCTCCATCGCGTCCTGCACGGGATTCCGATAGATCACGAACCAGCCGACGATCCACACCGCACCGAGCAAGCCGGTCAGGATAAACGCCGCCTGCCAGCCGAGCGTGCCGATGATCAGCGCGACCACCGGAATCGACAGCGCGGAGCCGACCCGCGAGCCGCTATCGAAGATGCTCGTTGCGAGCGCGCGCTCCTTGGGCTGGAACCATTGGCTGACGAGCTTCGTGCAGGACGGATACGCGCCGGCCTCGCCGACGCCGAGCAACAGCCGGCAGCCGAACATGCCCGCGACGCTGCTCGTGACCGCGGTGGCCGCGGTAAACAACGACCACCAGCCGACCGCGAGCGGCAACGCGATGCGCGCGCCGACACGGTCGACGAACCAGCCGAACGGCATCTGCATCAATGCGTAGGTCCAGAAGAACCCGCTCAGGATGAAGCCCATCTCGGCGGGGCCGATGCCGAGCGCCTTTTCGATTTGCGGCGCGGCGACCGCGAGATTCGCACGGTCGATGTAGTTCACCGCGATCGCGAGAAAGCACAGGAAAATCACTACCCAACGCATCTTCTTCATAAAAACGTCTCCTCCAAGGCTGGCATCTGATCTATTTGGATGAATCATGCGGCCACGTGGCCGCTGGTGTGCTGCCGGGGTTGCTACAGACTGACTGCGGATTTGCGGCCCGCGCCGCTATCCGCGTTGCGCGCACGCGGCAAGCGCCGCATTCAGGCGCGGTTGCTCGACACGCACGCCGAGCTGGCGCGCAAGGTCGATGACCGGTTTGAAGCGCCGCTCTTTCTTTTGCTCGTGATTGCGAGCGATGTCGGCGAGGCGATGATCGAGGAACGGGTTTTCGAAACGCTCGCGCACGTCGTCGAGGTAGGCGCGCGCGTCGCTGCCCTGACCGAGCGCATCGAAGACCGGCAGTACCTCGTCGCGCCACAGCGATTCGAGATCGGCACGTAGCAGCGGATCGCGCATCGCGTGCAGCACGTTCTCGTCGGGATCGCGCGCGTCGGTCTGCCAGCGCTCGGCAAGCCACGTATGCCCGAGATTCAGCAGCAGCAGCTTCAGGCGCTCGTAGTGCAACAGATCGTCGGTGACGATCATCGCTTCGTGCTCGCATGGCAGCACCATGCCGGCACGCCGCTCGATCGCCCACAACGCATAGGGTTCGGCAACTGCGCCGGCCGGCCGGATCGGCTCGGACACGATGCGGTCCACCAGCGAATTGACCCAGATGCACGTGTGCTCGATGTAGCGCAAGAACTCGATCCCGGCACCCCAGCCGCGCGCGATATCGACGACGAGACCGCGCAGCGTATCGCCGTTGCCCGACACGAGTTCGCATGGCAGCAGCGTCAGCGGTGCCGCGCCGGCCTTGAAGCGCGCATGCAGCAGCACCACGAGCTTCGCCGCGAATCCGCGCGGCACGCTCGTGTCATCGCGCAATAGCTCGGCGGTGTCGTCGGCGAAACACTCGTAGCCTCGGTCGCCGGTGTTCGAGATCACGACGCGCGCGTCGCGCGCAAAGCGCTCCACCACCGTTGGCCAATCGGTATTCGCATTCAATGCCTCGCTGATCGCATGACATTGCGTGGTCGTATCGATCACCGCTTCGCGGCGCAGACCGCGAATGCGCACCTCGTACTGCCGATGCGCGCGTAACGCGTCGATGCGCGCGAGGCTCTCGGGGTTGGCCGTCGTCTGCACGACGGTCACGTGACCCAGCGCGCGGCCCGTATCGAGCGCCGCCGACACGAACAGATCAGCGTGCGCCTGCAGAAAGCGACTCGTGCCGAATTGAAGAATCGGGTTACCCATCGTCCGTTATCCCCGCTCGCTCAACAGGCCACCAGCGCCTTGATGACGCCGGCATCCGGTTTCAGCAGCTTGGGAAATTCGCCCGGCAGATTGGCGAGTTCGACCACGTGCGTATTGAGCGCGGCCGTCGGGATCTTGCCGGCGCGCATCGCTTCGAGCACCGTTTCGAAGTCGGCGACGGTCGCGTTGCGGCTCGCGAGCAAGGTCGTCTCGCGCTTGTGGAACTCGGGATCGGCAAACGAAATGCGCTCGCTGACGATCGACACCAGCACGTACTTGCCGCCATGCGCGACGAACTGCAGCCCGCGCTCCATCGCCTTCACGTTGCCGGTCGCGTCGAACACCACGTCGAAAAACTCGTTGTCGGTCAGTGCCGCGAGTTGGGCGGCATCGGTCGCGGCCTCCGTGGTGTCGAGCAGCACCGTGTGATCCGCCTGCAATGCGCCGGCGCACACGGACAGGCGGTCGGCGCGGCCATCGAGCACGCTGACCTCGGCGCCGCGCAGTTTCGCGAAGATCGTCGCGGCCATGCCGATCGGCCCGGCCCCAACTACCAGCACGCGCTGCCCGGCCTGCACGTCGGCGCGCGCGACCGCGTGTGCGCCGATCGCCAGGAACTCGAGCATCGCGGCTTGGTCGAGCGTCACGCCGTCGGCCTTGAAGACGAACGCCTGCGGTACCGCAAGGTACTCGGTCATGCCGCCGTCGGTATGG
Source organism: Paraburkholderia atlantica (assembly GCF_009362785.1). Taxonomy (GTDB): domain Bacteria; phylum Pseudomonadota; class Gammaproteobacteria; order Burkholderiales; family Burkholderiaceae; genus Paraburkholderia; species Paraburkholderia atlantica. Next base: position 31,853 of record NZ_WHNQ01000045.1, on the reverse strand, counting down.
ACGCCGAGCACGCGGATGTTCACGCAGCAGTTGCCCTTGCCCGCGCGGCAGGCCACGCAGCGCCCGCACGACAGATACGGCATCACGTACACCTGGTCGCCGGCCGCGACGCGCGCGCCGGCCGGCGCCGCTTCGACGATGCCGGCAAGCTCGTGGCCCATCACGCGCGGATACGACAGGTACGGCTGATTGCCGGTGAAGATATGGAAGTCGGTGCCGCAGATGCCGACTCGGCGGATGCGGATCAGCACGTCGTCAGGGCCGGCGTTCGGCATCGCGCGCTCGGTGAGCGCGAGCTGGCCGGGTTGTTCGCAAATGACTGTCTTCATCGTCATGGAGGAATTGATCGGGTATCGGGGAGCGGAGCGGCCCGCAGGGCTGCTCGCCTGGCGTCTACTTGGCGTCAATCTGGCCTTACCAATTTGCAAAAGTAACGGCACATGCGATACTGGTCAAGCCAATTTGCACGGAGTTGGGGGAAACCCCGAATGCTGCCAGGGCGCCGCCGAACGCGCGCGATTTGCGCACCGGGCGCTTCGATCTACAATCGGCGCTCGCCCTATCGGGCTTGCACAAGCTCCATTGCCGGGAATTTGTTTCGTGAACACCAAACCTGCCGACACGCGCCGTCTCTATCTTCAGATCGCGGAAAAATTGCGCGTTCTGATTGCTCAGCCGCAGTTCGCGCCCAACGGCCGCCTGCCGCCCGAGCGCGCGCTGGCGGAGACGCTCGGCGTATCGCGGCCGTCGGTGCGCGAGGCGCTGGTCGCGCTGGAACTGGAGGGGCTCGTCGAGATTCGCATGGGCTCGGGCGTCTATCTGTGCGCGACGCCGTCCGCGCAGAGTGATGCGTCGCTGTCGCAGGCCGAACTCGGCGATAGCCTGCTCGACATCCTCGGCGCGCGCTGCCTGATCGAAGGCTCGATCATCGCGAGCGTCGCACCGTTCTGCAAACCGAAGGACCTGAAGATGCTGCGCGCGATCTACAACGAGATGGAGCGCGAAGTGAAGGCCGGCAGAATTCCAGTCGCGGCCGATCGTGCGTTCCATCTGGCAATCGCGCAGATGTCCGGCAACGAAGTGCTGGTGCGCACCGTCAGCTCGCTATTCGATGCGCGGCATAGTCCGCTGTCGGAAAAGCTTCGCGGCCACTTCGAAAACGAAACGACTTGGGGCGCCGTGCCTGAAGAACATCTGGTGATTCTGGAAGCGTTGGAAGCGCATGATCCGCTGCAGGCGCAGGCGGCGATGCAGCGCCACTTGAAGCTGTCGTTGGAGCGGGTGATTACGGGCGGGCAGCGCACGCCTTAGGCGGCGCTGCTGGGATACGGCTGATGCATTGGTGCTCGTCACCCTCACACGTCGGTATAAATCTGCATCGCGATCCGCTTGCTCTGCGGCGCGCGCTCCGAGATCTGGATCAGCTCGCAAGCATGGCGCTCCGGCTGCGTCATGCCTGGCGTCCATACGGAAACGCGCACGCGGACGACTTGCTGCCAGCAGTGACGGCGGCCTCGAACGTGGCCGGCAATGCGCCCTCCTTCGGGAACACGTAGTCGACCGGAGTTCAACTCGCGGCAGTCAAACGCGCATTCACGGCCGCCAGCACTTCTTCGAGCGTCTGCTCCATCACCTTCGACAATTCGTCGAGATGCGGAGCCGGTGCGGCGCCATGCGGCGTGATCTTCAGCGTGTAGAAAGGCATCGCGTGCTCGAAGCGGCGCAGGATCAGATTCGAGTCGAGAAAGTCGTACGCCGACACCGGATGCAGCAAACCGATGCCCAGCCCCTCCTTGACCATCGTCGCGATGTTGACCGAATACGGCGCGATCGCCACCACTTGCGATTGCAACTGACCGGTCGCGAACACCTGATCCATGCCCCAGCGCACGAGGTCGGGCAGATCGTATGACACGATCGGCTGATTCCGCAGATCGGACACCTTGATGACCTTGCGCTTGCCCAGCGGATGACCGGCCGGCAACGCGCAGATCGCGTCGAGCTGCGCGAACGCGGTCGAATCGGTGCCGGTCACGTCGACCGTATTCGTGACGAGACCGAGCGCGAGTTGACGTGACACCACCTGATCGCGAATCAGCGACGACGCGCCAGTCGTCAACGCAATCTGCACGGCCGGATGCCGCCGATGAAAGTTCGCGACGACACGCGCGAAGTAGCCGAGCCCGAACGACACGACCGAACCCACGCGAATCACCGCGGTCGACGGATTGCGCAAGCTCAGCGCGAACTCGCGGATGTTGTTCAGCCCCGCATAACGCCGCTCGACTTCCTCGAACAGCGCCAGCGCTTCGACGGTCGGTTCGAGCCGTCCGCGGCTGCGATCGAACAGCGTCAAACTGGTCAAGCGCTCCAGGTCGGTAATCAGACGGCTGATGCCCGACTGCGAAGTGCCGATGACCTGCGCGGCGCGGGTCGTCGTGCGGGTGAGCATCAGCGCCCTGAATGCGTCGATGTGCCGAAAGTCCATCCGTTCTCTCCGGATTCCATGGGCCGCCGGCGCCCCCCGCTGTCAACCTCGCTCGCAAGGCAGCGCTGCGCATGTCACGCCGGCAAATCAAAGGCGTGGATTTTACCGCCCTTCATCACGACCGGAATGCGTTCACCCTGCCCCAGCAGACAGTCGAGCGACGCAAGCGGATTGCCGTCGACGACCAGCATGTCGGCGTGCGCGCCTGCCGTGATCTGCCCGAGCTGCCCGACCTGACCGAGCACCTGCGCGCCGACCACCGTCGCGCTGCGCAGGATCTCGAGCGGCGACAGCACTTCGCTGCGTAAGCGGAATTCATCGCTTTGCAGACGCTGCGATTCGCCCAGCAGATCGCTGCCGAAGCCCATCGGCACCCCTGCCGCGCGGAAGATTTCGAGCGAACGCAGGCCCGCCTGACGCACGCTCTCGATCTTCGCGACGCTGTCGGCGGGGAGACCGAGCGCTTCGCCTTCGTTCGCGAGCGCGTCGTAGGTGACGAGCGTCGGCACCGCGAACGCGCCGTGCTCGGCCATCACGCGCGCGGCCGTTTCGTCGACCAGGTTGCCATGCTCGATCGTACGGACCCCACAGCGGACCGCGCGCGCGATCGCCTCGGCCGTGTACGCATGCGCGAGCACGTAGGTGCCGCGCGCCCGCGCCTCGTGGACGATCGCCCTGATCTCGTCTTCCGAATAGCCCCATGCACCAACGGGATCGGTGGGCGACGCGACGCCGCCCGACGCCATGATCTTGATCTGGTCGGCGCCCATCTGCAGTTCTTCACGCACCGCGCGACGCACCGCATCGACGCCGTCAGCGACACGCGATATCGCGCCGACCCGCGCGCAACACGCGCATGGGCTATCGGTGCCGATATAGTCGCTGCGGCCGCGCATGTCGCCGTGTCCGCCGGTCTGGCTGATCGCGCGGCCCGACACGAAGAGCCGCGGACCTTCCGCCAGCCCCTGTTCCAACGCCTGTTTGAGTGCGAAACCCGCGCCGCCCGCATCGCGCACCGTCGTGAAACCACGTCTTAGCATGCCTTGCAACAACGGCAACGACTTCAGCGTGACCAGCACGTTCGGCAGGTTCACCTGTGCCGCGAGATTGAGCTGCGTCGCATGCACATGCACGTGCAAATCGATCAGGCCAGGCATCAGCGTCTTGCCGCGCACGTCGATTTCGCGCGCGGACGCGGTACGGATCGGCCGATCCGAGACTTCCTTGATGCGTCCGTTTTCCACCAGCACCGCGTGGTCGTCGCGCAACTCGCCGGCAACCGGGTCGAGCAGCGCGCAGTGCGAGAACAGAATCGACTCCATCATCTCTCCTCCCGGTTCCAGGTCCGGGGCATCTGCAACGTTGAAGGGTGTCGCGAGCCGCGCGACTCAATCGATGGTCGCGTGCGCGAGCGTGCGCGGGGTCTTCGTCAGCAGCTCGGGCGTAGGACCGGTTACGACCGAATCGTCGAGCCGGAAGCCGCCGAGGCCGTACACATAGATGCCGGGCTCCGCCGAGTAGACCTCGTTGTCGAGCAGCGCGCGGTGATTGAACGCCATGTCGTCCGGATACTCGTGACCGATGATGCCCATGCCATGCCCGGTGCGATGCCGGATGTACTTCGCGCAGCCGGCCTGCTCGATCACCGCCTGCGCGGCCGCATCGATACCCGACACCGGCTGACCGGTGACGGCCGCCGCGACGGCCGCCTCGTTGGCCGCGCGCGCGACCTCATGAAAACGCGCCTGCTCGGTGCTCGGCTTGCCGCAGAACCAGGTGCGCTCGTTCTCGATCACGAGACCGTTCAAACGCGGAATCACGATATTGACGAGACCGTCGCCCGCCTTGATCTTCGCGCCGCACGACGCACCGTCGCCATGCGGCGACGCCGATGCCGGTCCCGACAAGGTCCAGCAACGCATCACTTCGAGGTTCTCGCCGGGAAAGCGGCGCGCGCCTTCGGTCACCATCAGCGCGGCCATCTGATAGTCGAGTTCCTGCACGAGCCGTCCGGGGCGGATGTTCTCGCGATATTGCTCCTGCACCCAATCGGCGAGGCTCGCGGCGGCCCGCATCACGGCGATCTCCTCCAGGTGCTTGACCCAGCGCAACGAGCGCAGCTCGGCGAGCATCGGCAGGAATTTCGCGTCCGGCAACAGCGATGCCGCACGGCCGAGCGGACCACCCGCGGCTTCGACGCCGATTCGCGATGCGCCAAGCCCGGCGGCGCGCAAACGCGCGGCGATCAGCTCCGGGACTTCCGCGAGCAGCGGCTGCCGCTCGACCACGCGCGGATGCTCGGAATAGAACGAGATATCGTCGAGCCACAGATGCCCGCGCTCGCGCGCCATCATCACGTGATGTGTCGACAGCTCGTTCATGATCGCAAACGGCTCGCCGGACAGCGGCACGCACACCGCGATCGGCCGCTCCCAGGTCTGCACGTCGACATGGAAATTGGTCGCCCACTGGAAGAAGTCGGCGGACGTGAAGATCAGCGCATCGACCCGCTGACGTTGCATCAGTTTTTGCATCAGGTCATGACGGTAAGCGCGAGTCTTTTCGGTGAGGATCGGCATCTATGATTCCTTCAGTAAAAAGAATTGAAGAGAGGCGCATCCACACACGAGCCCGCGGCGCGCCCTGCCAGTTCAGGTCATCATCGTCTTCGCGTAGCGCCGCTGGATGATCCAGTGCGACAACAGCGCCAGCGCAAACGTGACGACCATCGATACGAGCGACAGCACGGCCCCGAACGGCCAGTTGTTGGCCTTGGCGATCTGGTCGTAGATCGCCGGCGTCATCATCGTGATGCCGGTGCCGCCGAGCAGAACCGGCGTCGCGTATGCGTTCATGCACAGAATGAACACGAGCATCGTGCCGGCCGCGACGCCGGGCGCCGCGATCGGCAGCACGACGCGCGCGAGCGTCTGAGCGAAGCTCGCGCCAAGATTGCGTGCGGCTTCCTCGATCGAAAAATCGAGGCCTTCGAGCACGCTCTGTAACGTCAGGATCATGTACGGCAACACCACGGCGGTGGTGCCGGCCACCACTGCGAACGGCGTATACAGCAGCCGCACCGGTTGATCGACGACGCCGAGCGCGATCAGCGTCGCATTGACGAAACCCGCGTTGCCGAGCATGACCATCCAACCCGCCGCGCGCACGACGTTGCCGACCAGCAGCGGAAACACCAGCAGCATCACCAGCTGGCTCTTGTAGCGGCTCTGCGTTTTAGCGAGCACATAGGCGACCGGAAAACCGAGCACGAGCGACAGCGCCGTGCACAGCGCGGCCACCTTGATCGTGGTCCACAGCACCGCGTGGTAGTACGGATCGGTCAGAAACTGGACGTAGTTGTCGAGCGTGAACGCCGCCTGCATCATCTGGACCGAGTCGAAATGATTGAAGCTGTAGCGCACCAGTTGCACGCCCGGCAGCACGATCACGAATAACACGACCAACACGGCAGGCGTTGCGAGCAGGCCCCCGGCGTAATCGCGGCGCCGCGGCGCGGCATTCAGTGCGCTCGTCGTCATGGTTCAAAGTCCCGGCTTGAATTCCTTGTTCCAGAAATCGAGCAGCGCCGGTTTTCCCGCGGTGAAACGCGCGTAGTCGACTTTCACGAGGCGATCGAGTTCGGCATTGGTGAAGCCGACGCTCTGTTGCAGCGTCGGCGGCAAGGCCGCATCGGTGACGGTCGGCGCATAGCCCATCGTCTCAGCGAAGCCGATCTGCGCACGCGCATCCAGCATCGCGTTCAGATAATTGAAGCCGCACGCGCGCGATGGGGCATTCTTCGCCACGGCGGCTTCGAACGTGACCGGCACACCGCCCTCTTTCGGGAATGCGTAATCGACCGGCACGCCGCCTTTCTTCCACTGCAACGCGCGCGCCTTCCACATGCAGGTCATCCAGATTTCGCCGCTTTTCAGCGCCGCCGCGACCGCTTCGTTCGACGGATAGACCTTCGGCTGCTGCTTGCGCACCTCGCGCAGAAACTGAATGCCGGCCGTCGTGTCGCAATTGTGCTGACCGGCCGCGAGTGAGGATTGCAGCACGTTGAAGTTGTACAGAATGTCGGAAAAGCCCACCCGTCCCTTCAGTTTCGGATCGAGCGCGACCGCGAACGAGTCGGGCTTCGCCTGAAACTTCTCCGGGTTATAGACGATCACCATCGCACTGAAGATGTGCGGAATCGAATACGGGCGGCGCAGCGCTTCGATCGTGCGCGCCGAGTTCGGCACCAGTTTGGTGTCGAGCGGTTCGAGCACGCCTGAACGGTTGACGTCGAACATGTCGATGTCGGCCAGACAGGCGACGTCGAGCGAACCGTGCCGCGACATCTTTTCCGCGCGCAGCTTGGTCATGCGGCCGATCTGATCCGCCGAGTCGTAGGTGACGCGACCGCCGGCCGCCGCGATGATCGGCTTGCCGATGTTCTGTTCGAGCAGGTTCAGATAATCGCCGCCCCACGTGCCGATGACGACACTGGGACAAGCGTCGGCCGCCAATGCCGCGCGCGGATCGAAGCCGAGCGACGGAGCGACGAGCAGACCGGATGCAGCTTTCAGAAACGTGCGGCGCGTGATGGGATGGCTCATTTGATGGTCCTTCAGGCGGAAAAAAGCAGGCAATCTTCGGTTCTGAAGCACGCGTGCAGCGTGTCGCCCGGCGACCATCCGCCGGCACCCGCGTGCGCGGTGTTCGGCACGAGCGCGACGAGGCTCTGGCCACGCTCGCTCGTGAGACGTAATTCGACAGTCGCGCCGAGATAGATGCGGTCGGCGAGCCGGACCGGAATCGATACTTCGCTGTGCTCGGGCGCCGCGGCGAGACGCAGGCGCTCGGGGCGAATGCCGAGCGTGTTGGCATTGCGCGAGGCGGCGTTGAGCGCGATCTTCTCGCCGTTCGCCGTGATGAATTGGCCGTTGTCGACGTGGCCCGCGAGGAAATTCATGCGCCCCAGGAAGCTCGCGACGAACGGATTCGCGGGCCGCTCGTACAACTCGTCGGCGCTGCCGATCTGCTGCACGCGTCCGTCATGCATCACGGCCACGCGGTCGGCCATCGCGAGTGCTTCTTCCTGATCGTGCGTGACGAAAATCGTCGTGAGACCGAGGCGTTGCTGGAGCGCGCGGATTTCTTCGCGGACCTCGACGCGCAGCTTCGCGTCGAGGTTCGACAACGGCTCGTCGAGCAGAAACACGTCGGGCCGGATCGCGAGCGCGCGCGCAATCGCCACCCGCTGTTGCTGCCCGCCCGACAACTGCCGCGGATAGCGTTCGGCGAGCGACGTCAGCCGCACCATGTCGAGCGCCTCGCGAATGCGCGTGTCGCGCTCCCCCTTCGGCACGCGCCGCATTTCCAGACCGAACGCGACGTTCTGCGCGACGGTCATGTGCGGAAACAGCGCATAGCGCTGAAACACCATGCCGGTATTGCGCTTGTCGGGCGCGAGCCGCGTGACCTCGGTGTTGCCAATCCAGATTTCGCCGTCGCTCGGCTCGACGAAGCCCGCCACCATGCGCAGCGTCGTCGTCTTGCCGCAGCCGCTCGGGCCGAGGAATGCGACCAGCTCGCCCTCGGCGATATCGAACGACACGTCGGCGACCGCGGTCGTCGCACCGTACTGCTTGCGCAGATTGCGCAGGGATACCTGAGCCATATTCAGATCACCTTGCCGAGCTTCACGAATCGATCGGTGATCAGCATCACGATGCCAAGCAGCACGATCTGCGCGGCCGATACCGCCGCGATGGTTGGGTCGAGATTGAATTCGAGGTACTGCATGATCGCGATCGGCAATGTCGTCTTGCCGGGGCCGACGAGCGGCAAGGTCATTTCGAGGTTCTCGAACGACACGATGAAGCCGAACAGCGTGGACGCGACGATTGCCGGCCGCAGCATCGGCAACGTGACGCGCCACAGCGTGCGCCATGCGCCGGCGCCGAGATTGCGCGCCGCTTCCTCGACGGTGGTATCGATCTGGCTCAGGCTCGCGGTGACGAGCCGGATCGTCCATGGGATCGTCAGGCAGATATGCGCGAGCAGCAGGCCGCCGAACGTGCCGACGATGTCGGTGTCGAGCGCGTTCTCGGCGCGCAGATAAAACAGATAGGTCGCAATGCCGGCGACGATGCCCGGCACGACCAAGGGGAGCAGCAGCGTGTTGGCGACGAGGCGCCGCCCGGGAAAGCGGTAGCGCGCCAGTGCGAGCGAGGCGGCCACGCCGAGCACCACGCCGCCGAGCGCCGCGCCGGCCGCGAGCTTCAGCGACAGCACGAAGCCATTCGCGAACGCGTCGTTACGCCATGCATTGACGTACCACGACAGCGTGTAGCCGGACGGCGGAAACGTGATGATCGCGTCCTTGAAGAAGCTCAGCCAGATCACGAAGATCAGCGGGCTCAGCATGAACAGATAGACGAGCGCGACGCCCGCCCTGACGAACCATTTCGCCGGAGCCAGACGAGGGCGGGACAAAGCGTGCGCGGCAACGATGGTGCTACGGTCGATCGGAACCTGCGTCACCGCGCTTTCTCCTTGCTCAGGATTACACGTTGGGGTGTGTCCGGCGGGGTGGCGACCTCAGGCCATCCCAGTTCCGCCTCGGCTGGCTGCAATGTAAATTTGCATAGCCTTGGGAACTGCGATTCACAGTAGCATGAATAAAAAAAGGCGCAAAGCGGGTTCTGGCCAGACGCGCGCTGGGGTTTACGCGGGCGCTGGCCGACCAGAGGAAGGGTGTTTACGCGGGAATGGGAAACGTCTCGACCGTCGACGCGGCTTGTATCAGCGCGCCACCGCTGGCCGTGCGCCGCGCGACTTCACGCGCCAGTTTGCGAGCGCGCCGAGCGCCATCAGCACGCTGGTGCCGAGAAACACCGCGCGCATCCCGACGTGGCCGCCGACGAAACCGCCCAGCAGCGGACCGGCCACCTGCCCCGCGTACTGCGACGACACCGAGTAGCCGAGAATCGCGCCCGTCACGCTCGCCGGCACGTTGTGGCGGATCACGCTCGCGATGCACGGCAACAGGCCGCCGAGTGCGATCCCCATCAGGAAACGCAGCACGATCAATTGCCAGCTCGCGGTGACGAACGCCTGCGGCACGAGCAACACCGCCGATACCGCGAGGCAGCCGACGATCACGTTCCAGTGCCCGGCGCGATCGGCGAACCTGCCGAGCCGCGACGACGAGATCACGCTGCCGAGCGCCGCGCCCGACATGACGAAGCCCGCGACCATCGTCACGCTTTGAGGCTTCGTGAGCTGGGCGACGTAGACGGTGATGATCGGCTCGATCGACATGTTCGCGACCATCAGCAGCAGGCCGGTGGCAAGCATCGCGATGGCCGGCCGCTTGTCGTCGACCGAGGCCCACGCGCCCTTCTTCGACGCGTTGTCCGCGCGCTTGCGGACGGGCTGCTCGCGAATCAGAAACGCGGTCGCAAGAAAGGCCACGAAGATCGCCGCGCCCGAGGCCCAGAAGGTCGCGCGGATGCCGATCAGCGGCGGCAGGAAGCCGCCGATCAGCGGGCCGACCAGATTGCCCGCCATGATCCCCGACGACAGTACGCCGAGCGCCCAGCCCGAGCGCGCCTTCGGCGTCTGCGTCGCGACGAGGATCATCGAGCCCGACGCATAGCCGCCGAGCAGCCCGGCGAGCAGCCGCAACGCGACCAGCTGCCAGGCCGAGTGCGCCATGCCGATCAGCGACATCGCGACCGCCATGCCGAGGCTCGAGCGGATCAGCATCAGCTTGCGGCCGTAGAGGTCCGCGAGCTTGCCCCACAGCGGCGCGACGAGCGCGGCGCTGAAGAAGGTCGCGCCGAACGCGGCGCCGGACCACTGCACGATCGCCGCATGATCCTTCACGCCGAGCTGCTCGACGTAGAGCGGCAGGAACGGCAGCAGCAGCGTCATCGCGACGATGGTCGTGAACGAGCCGAACACGCACACGCACAGGTTGCGCTGCCAATGCGCGGCGGCTTCATCGCCGGCCGCCGGGGCGGGCTTGGCAGCCGCCGTGGCCTGCGCCTGTGGCGGCACCGGTTCGGCCGATGGGATGTCGAGCTTGCGATTCATCTTCGAGACTTTCCAGGTGACTAGGGGCCGTTCGAGCTATCCGAAGCATGCTAACGGGCTGCGTCGCCGTCAGGCAGTCAACCCATCATCCTGGTATCGCTACTACCTCTTCCCGCTAGCGGCCCGCGGGCGACGTGCTGTGCGACGTCTGCGGCGCGGCCGCCGCCGATGCCGCCGCGTCCGACACCCCTACCGCACCGCCCGGCAGATCGGCCGGCTTCGTCGAACTCACCGCATCCGGATAGAGCTGCATCAGCACGCGCAGCACACCATTGGTCCAGCCAAAGCCGTCCTGTAGCGGATACTCGCCGCCGGCCGCCGACTTGTCGCTCGCGTCGACGTCGTACTTCTCGACCAGCCGGCCGGTGCGCTGGTAGTACGCGACGTTGGTGCGAATCCAGCGTGTCGCGATATCGCGCGCGAGCTCCGGCTCGCTATAGCGGCGCAGTCCGATCACCGAGAGGTACTGCAGCGGCGCCCAGCCGTTCGGTTCGTCCCACTGCTGGCCGGTGTTGGCCTCAGTCGTCGCGAGACCGCCCGGGCGCAGCAGATCGCGCCGGATCGTCTGCGCCACTTCGCGCGCGTCGTTGCGTGTCGCGACGCCGGTGTAAAGCGGGTACACGGTCGCGGCAGTGAGCCGGTGCGTAAGCGTGCGGTGCACGAAGTCGTAGTCGGCGAATGCGTGCAGCTGCGGATCCCACAGCATCCGGCGGATCGCATCGGCGCGCACGCGGGCGCGTAGTTCGAGATTCTCCGCATGGCCTGCATCGCCGGTCACCCGGTAGGCTTTCGCGAGCGTGCGCTCGAGCTCCACCATCAGGCAGTTCAGGTCCACTGGCACGAGCGAGGTCACGTCGATGGTCGCGAGCGTCCTGCCGTCGGCGAACCAGCGCGAGCTGAAATCCCAGCCGGTTTCGCCGCCCGCGCGCAGGTTGCGCCACAAATCCTGCGCGTCGCGCTGCAGCATCTGCTGCGCCGTCATCACATCCTCACGGTACGACTCGTCGCGCGGCGCCGCGCGCTCGTCCCAGTAGCGATTGAGCAGCGTGCCGTCGGCGAGGCGCACCAGATGGCGCGCCGCGTTGCCGGGCGACAGACGATCGCTGCCGGCCATCCAGTACGCGTATTCACGGCGCAGCTCGGGCAGATAGCGGGCGTAGACCTGATCACCCTCTTTGCGCGCGACGAGCTGCACCATCTGCGCGAAAAACGGCGGCTGCGAACGGCTCAGGTAATACGTGCGATTGCCGTTGGGAATGTGGCCATAGCGGTCGATCAACGTCGAGAAATTGTTCAGCTCCTCGGCGACGAGCGCATGCTGGCCGCTCGCGTCGAGCCCTAGCAGGATGAAGTACGAATCCCAGTAGTAGATCTCGTCGAAGCGGTCGCCCGGCACGATGTACGACGATGGCAGCGGCAACAGCGAAGCGTACGGGCTGGCGCTCGAATCCGGTTCGCGGCGCAGCACGCTCCATAGCGTATCGATATGCGCGGTGACGCTTTCGTTCGGATCGGACACATAGCGCTTCGGCTCGCGCGGGGGCAATGTGAAGCGCTGTTCGACGAATTGCTTCAGATCGAAGCGCGGCTGAGCGCGCTGGCTGTCGTAGTCGGCGATGACTTGCGGCGGCGGCTCGTTTGGCGACATGTCGGCGAACGTCTTGCTGTCCGGGTACAGATGCGCGAGTTCGACGTCGCGATACAGCTCGCCGTAAAGCTCGGACGGCGGCGTCGGCACGACCGGCGACGACTGCGCGTGATCCGTGTTGTCGACGTGGCGGATCGCTGCGCTGCTGCCGGCATTCGCCGATGCGGCCGATGCGGCCGATGCGGGCAGCGTAACGGCCGGCAGAGTCGGCAGGGTCGGCGCGACCGTCGGCGCCGATTGCGCGATGACGCTGGTGCTGGCGGCGAGCGCCAGCGCGGTGGCCACGGAGGCTACAACGCAGCGGTACGGCCGCTCGCGGGAAGACCAAACGGGAAGATCGGAACGAGATGGCATCGGCGGACCCGTTGAGGACGACGCGGTGACGTCGACGTAGGCGGCCCGCCGCGCGTGCCGATCATCTGCACACGCTGCCGCGGGGCTTCGAGAGGGTCTCGCTAGCAAATGCGGGGCCCGCTTCGCAAAACGATGTCGCGCGCAAGCGCTCCTTACCAGGTGCTGACCAGGTGCTTACCGAACTGCGCTCGAGACATGAGCCTCCATCAGGCCGCACGGCCCGGTCCGGCGCCGGCTTGCGGCCCGCTCATTCTAGGCGGAAACCGGCGTTAGCCTCCGATCGCGAATCCTAAGGACGCCGCCTTCACGCGCAGATCCGCGAAGCGATCCGCCGTCGGGTTGATCGCCCACTTTTGCGACTGATCGATCGCCGACAAAGAGTTTGACGGCGAAGGCGCGAGCGCCCCCAGGCAGGTTCCGCCGAACGGCCCCTGGGCGACCGTGAACGCGGGGGCGTCAGTGCGCGGCGCGTCGTTGAAATCGAGCGCGTAGGCGAGATTGAACGTCGCCGGATCGCTGCCGCGCACGCCGAGCGGCTGCAAGCCGAAGCGCCATTGCAGCAGCGCGTGAATCGAGCTCGGATCGAACGGATAGCGCGTGATCGAACCCGCGCGCACGCGCGGGCCCAGCAGCGCGAGCGGCACGCGAAAGCCGAGCTTGCCGTCGTTGCCGAGCGTGAGCTCACTCTTGCTGATCGGCCTGGTGGGCGGCACCACGTGCTCGAGAAACCCACCCCATTCGTCGTAGACGACGATCATCAGCGTGCGGCTCCACGTCGGGCTGGTGCGCAGCGCCTCGTAGACCCGCGCGAGAAACGCCTCGCCGTCGCGGATGTCGGCATGCGGATGATCGTCGGCCGAAACGCCTTCGGGCTCGCCCGTGAAAGACGGATCGATCATGCAGAATGGCGGCAGCGTCCCCGCCGCGGCATTCACCAGGAAATCCGCAAACGGGCGCGAAATGCCGACATACCGCGTGCCATAAAGCGCCGTGACCGGCACGTCGTGGTAGTAGTAGCGAGCGTCGACATCGGCGTCGCTCAGCTTGTCCCAGATCGTCGCGAGCGACGACGTGTCGGCGCTGTCGTCGAGCCGATCCGTTGCACCGCTATGCAGATAGAGCCGATTGGGAAACGTGCTGGTCAGGATGCCGCTGAAGTAGAAGTCGCCGATCGTGTAACTGCTGGCCACGGCGTTGAAAAATTGCAGGTCGGCCGATGTGTAGAAGCCGATAGGCAGCAGGTCACCCGGGTGCAGGCTCGTGCCCGGCGTGAGCAGCCAGCCATTCATCGCACCCGATGCCAGTTGCGTGCGGCCCCCCGAGAAACTGTGATTGGGGTCTATGTAGGCGCACGCCTGATAGCCGTACGCGGCATTCGCCACGAGCGAAAACGGCGTTTGCGTCGCGCCGAAGGCGTCCTTGAATTGCTGGTTCGCGGGCATGCCCTCGGCGCCCGGCACCCAGCCGAGGAAATGGTCGAACGAACGATTTTCCATCGTGACCAGCACGATGAAGTCGATGCCCGAGCTGGCCGGCGCGGGCAACGCCGGGCGCGGCAAGCTATAGCGGTCGGCGGCGTTGGGCGACGGGATGTCGGTAATCGAGGGCGCGGGGTCGCCGCCGTTCCCTGCGCCCGGTGCGTCGTCTCCGCCCGATCCGCCGCCACCGCAACCCGAGAGCGCAACGCTGCCGGCCACCGCGGCGACGCCAGCAAGAAAGCGGCGGCGATCGCATCCGTGATTCTTTTGAGTCTCGTCGCCCATCACACGCCTCCTGATCGGATGCGGCGCGGGCATTGGTCCATGCCTGCCGCGAAGCAACACGCGCGCGCCGATTGGAGCGGCGGTCGGTCGTTGGCAGCAAGTTTCGAACCCGACGGAGTGGAGGGTCGTGGCGAACTGGTATGTCTATCGCGTTACTTCAAAGGTATATGACGCTTGGTCTGCCTAGATCTCCACGCGCGCGCCGACTTCGATCACGCGATTGGCCGGCAGTTTGAAGAAAGCCGCGATATTGCCCACGTTGTGCAGCATTACCGCGAAAAGCCGCTCACGCCATAGCGCCATGCCGTGCACGCGTTTGGGCACGACGGCCGCGCGGCTCAGGAACCAGGAGGTGTCGTCCAGGTTGAAGGTGAGTTCCGGCGACTTGTAGGCGGCCAGCGTGCGCGGCAAGTCCACTTCATCCTTGAATCCATAACTCACCGTTGCATGCCAGCAGCCCGTGCACAGCGGTCTGATCTGCACGCGCTCGCTGTCGGCCACCCACGGCACGTTCTTCGTTATCACGCTCAGGAAAACCGTGCGCTCATGCAGCACACGGTTGTGCCGCAGGTTGTTGACGAGCGCGTGCGGCACCGCTTCGGCGTCCGGCGTCAGGAAGATCGCCGTGCCGCCCACGCGCGTCGGCGAACTTTCGAGCAGCGCGGTGAGGTACGGCTTGAGCGGCGTTTTTCCCGCGCGCACGCGCGCTTCGGCCAGCATCATTTCCCAGCCGCGTCCCCACGTCGCCATGATCGTGAACACGATCGCGCCGACCACGAGCGGGAACCAGCCGCCATCGACGATCTTGAGCAGATTCGCCGAGAAGAACAGCGCGTCGATCACGAAGAAGAACGAGGTGGACAGCACGCACAGCAGCCAGTTGTAGCGCCACGCGTAACGCACGACGAAGAACGTCAGGAACGTGGTGATCAGCATCGTGCCGGTCACGGCGATGCCATACGCGGCCCCGAGCGCCGTGGACGAGCGGAAGCCCAACACCGCCGCGACCACCGCGATCAGCAGAATCCAGTTGATGCCGGGCACGTAGATTTGCCCGATCTCGCGCTCCGACGTATGCACGATGTTCATGCGCGGCAGGAAGGAAAGCTGCATGGCCTGCATCGTCATCGAATAGGTACCGGAAATAACGGCTTGCGACGCGATCACGGTGGCGATCGTCGCCAGCACGATCATCGGCACGATGGCCCACTGCGGGAACAGCCGGTAGAACGGGTTTTGCACCGCGCCGGGGTTCGCCAGCAGCAGCGCGCCCTGGCCCAGATAGTTCAGCGCGAGCGCGGGAAAAACGACGCCGAACCACGTAAGACGAATGGGTCGCTTGCCGAAATGGCCCATGTCGGCGTAGAGCGCCTCGGCGCCCGTCAGCGACAGCACCACCGCGCCGAGCGCGACGAAGGCGAGCCAGCGGTGATGCATGACCATACGGAGCCCTTCCAGCGGATTGAGCGCGTACAGCACGACCGGCGTGGCCATGATGTTCGCGACGCCGGCCACGGCGATCACGACGAACCAGAGCACCATCACCGGCCCGAACACTGCGCCGATGCCGCCCGTGCCGTGCTTTTGCGTGACGAACAGCACGATCAGCGCGACGAGCGTCACCGGAACCACATAGGTCTTGAGCCCGGGCTCGACGACTTCGAGCCCTTCGACGGCGCTCAGCACGGAAATGGCCGGCGTGATCACGCTGTCGCCGAAGAACAGCGCCGCGCCCATCACACCCACCACGAGGAGCCCACGCCGCAAACGAGGCCGCGACGCGATCGACGACGCCGCGAGCGCGAGCAGCGCCATGATCCCGCCTTCGCCGTGATTATTCGCCCGCAGGATCAGCACGACGTACTTCAGCGAAACCACAATCACCAGCGACCAGAAGATCAGCGAAACGATGCCGACGATATTGAAAGCATTGAGCGTGAGACCGTTGGCGGGATCGAACACGGTGGCAAGCGTATAGAGCGGGCTCGTGCCGATGTCGCCATAGACCACGCCGAGCGCGGCCAGCGCGAGCGCTGGAAGAGCCGGTGAGGCTTCGCCGTGGCCTTCCTTCGCCGACCCGGCGGTTGCGGAATGTGCCATGTCTCCCTCCTCATACGAATCGCGCGTGAGCCGTGATGGCCGCGCCGCGGGTTCGCTTCGATTCTTTCGTTTGGTTGACTTTAATTCGTCTTGAATTCGTCTGGATCGTGCCTGGTGCGCTACAGAAGTATAGAAATTTCCGGCGAAAATGCGCTTCGCGCGGTGTGATATGCGCGGAAACCGAGCCTTCGCTTTTGACGCGCGATAACGCTCAGTATCGAATTCGATAGCGGTCAGGGTTTCCCCTCCTTCAGCACATCAAAACTTGTCCTACTATCAAGCAGTTAAAACTAACTAACTCATCAGTTAGTCGGGTTTCCCATGCCACAAGTCGCCCGCTCCAGAATGGGTCGCCGTCCTCATCCGCAGGACTTCGACGCACGCGAACATCTGCTCGATGTCGCGGTGGCGCTGTTCGCCGAGCGCGGCATCGCCAACACGACGGTGGCGCAGATCGCGGCAGCGAGCGGCGTCACGTCCGCGATGGTGCACTACTGGTTCCAGACCCGCGAAAAGCTGCTCGACGCGTTGTTCGAGGAAAAGCTGGTCGCGGCGTTCGGCGCGATCTGGGACCCGGTCGATGCCGAACACGACGATCCGCTCGCGCTGACGCAAGGCATCGTCAAACGCATGTTCGACGTCACCGAAACCATGCCGTGGCTACCTTCGCTATGGCTGCGCGAAATCATCAACGAAGGCGGCCTGCTGCGCGAGCGCGCGTTTGCGCATATCCCCGTGCAAAAGGTCGCCGCGTTCGGTCAGAACATCGCACGCGGTTGTGCGTCGGGTCAGTTGAACGCGCAGCTCGAACCGTTGCTGCTGTTCAACTCCGTGCTCGCGCTCGTGATGCTGCCGCAGGCAACCGCCAGGATCTGGCAGCGCCTGAATCCGCGCAGCTCGTTCGATCGCGCGACGCTCGAACGCCACGTCGTCGCGCTGCTCACGCAGGGCATGAGCGCAACCACGGCGCTCAAGACCAGCGCCAAGACCAGGACCCGGGCGACGTCGAGCGCACGCCGCGCGAAAGGAAAGCCGTCATGATTCCGTCCGCCCGCTCATCCACACGTGTCGCGTCGCTCGCGCTGGGCATCGCGTGCGCGAGCTGTTCGCAACAACCGGCGAACACGTGGCAAGGCTATGTGGAAGGCGAGTTCCTCTACCTTGCGTCGTCGCAGGCGGGGCAGCTGACCGAACTCGCGGTCTCGCGCGGGCAGACCGTCGCGCAGAACACGCCGCTGTTCGCGCTCGAAGCGCAGAACGAAACCGACGCCGTGGCGCAGGCCAACGAGCAGCTGCGCTCGGCCCGCGCCCAGCTCGCCGACCTTGGAACCGGCAAGCGTCCGCCGGAAGTCGACGTGACACGCGCGCAACTCGTACAGGCCGAAGCCGATGCGGCGCGCGCCGCGACCCAGTTCCGCCGCGACCAACAGCAATTCGACGCCGGCGGCATCGCGCAAGGCCAGCTCGACGACTCGCGCGCGAGCGCGTTGTCGAGCGCCGCGCACGTGCGCGAGTTGCAAAGTCAGCTTGCCGTCGCGCGTCTGCCTGGGCGGATCGAACAGATTCGCGCGCAGCAGGCGCAAGTCGATGCGGCGCAGGCCCAACTCGGCCAGGCCCAATGGAAGCTCGATCAGAAAAGCGTGCACGCGCCGCACGCGGGCCTCGTGTTCGACACGATGTATCGGAGTGGCGAATGGGTGCCGGCGGGCAGCCCCGTCGTGCGCATGCTGCCGCCGGAGAACGTCAAGGTGCGCTTCTTCGTGCCCCAGGGTGTGGTCGGTTCGCTCGCGCCGGGCCGTCGCGTATCGATTCATTGCGACGGCTGCGCCGCCGATGTGCCGGCCGTGCTCAGCTTTATCTCGGACCAGGCGGAATACACGCCGCCGGTGATCTTCAGCAACGAAAGCCGCGCGAAGCTCGTGTTCATGGTCGAGGCGAGACCGCGGACCGCCGATGCGCCGAAGCTGCGGCCCGGCCAGCCCGTCACGGTCACGCTGCAATGAGTGCGCCCGCGCCGCCCCCCGCCAACGCCAGCGATCCCGTATACGCGATCGACGTGCACGGGCTGAACAAGCATTTCGGCACCAAGCACGTGGTCAACGATGTGACGATGCAGGTGCAGCGCGGCGAGATTTTCGGTTTTCTCGGCCCGAACGGCAGCGGCAAGACGACCTGCATTCGCATGATGTGCGGACTGCTGACGCCGGACTCCGGCAGCGGCACCTGTCTCGGTTACGACATCGTGCAGGACAGCGCGCAGATCAAACGCCGCACCGGCTATATGACGCAGCGCTTTTCCTATTGGGAAGATCTGTCGATCCGCGAAAACCTCGACTTCGTCGCCCGCATCTACGAGATGAAGAACCGCCGCGAGGCGGTGGATCGCGCGCTCGAACAGCTTGGCCTGCAAAGCCGTGCGAAGCAGTTGGCCGGCGCACTGTCGGGCGGATGGAAGCAACGTCTCGCGCTGGCCGCGTGCATGCTGCATGAGCCACAGCTGCTGCTGCTCGACGAACCAACCGCGGGTGTCGACCCGAGCGCGCGCCGCGACTTCTGGGAAGAGCTGCACCGCCTCGCGGCGCGTGGTATCTCGGTGCTCGTCAGCACGCACTATATGGACGAAGCGGAACGCTGCCACAAGCTCGCCTATATCGCGTACGGCAAGCTGCTCGCGCAGGGCACGTCGAAACAGGTCATCGACTCTCAAGGGCTCGTGACGTGGGCCGTGTACGGCCAGAATCTCGTCGAGCTCGGCGACCGGCTGCGCAGCTCGCCCGGCGTCGAGCAGACGGTGGCGTTCGGTTCGTCGCTGCACGTGAGCGGGCCCGACACGCCCGAGCTCCACGCGAGCATCGACCAGTTGGAACGCTCGAACCCGACACTGCGAATCGAAAGACAGGACACCGGCCTCGAGGACGTGTTCATCTTCATGATGAACCGCTCGACGGACAATTACGCAACGCCTTCCGCGGGCACAGCATCGTGAATTCCGCGCGCCGACTTCCGCGCTTTTCGCTGATGCGTTGGTGGAGCATCGTGCGCAAGGAGTTTTTGCAGTTGAAGCGCGACCGCATCACGTTTGCGATGATGATCGTGCTGCCGATCATGCAGATGGCGCTGTTCGGCTTCGCGATCAATACCGACCCGAAGCATCTGCCGACCGCCGTCATCGCCGCCGACCACAGCGAATTCACGCGCAGCTTCCTGATGGCGATGCGCAACTCCGATTACTTCGACATCGTGTCGACGCTGCCCGACGAAGAGTCCGGCCGCCGCGCGCTCGCGCAAGGCAAGGTGCTGTTCGTGCTGAATATTCCGGTCGGTTTCACGCGCGAGCTGGCCAAGGGCGCGCGGCCCTCGCTGCTCGTCGAAGCCGACGCGACGGACCCGATGGCGGTGGGCACCGCGCTCGGCGCGTTGCCGTCGATCACGCAGTCGGTATTGCAGAAGGACCTCACGGGTCCGCTGTCGTCGCTCGCGGCCGGCCCCACCGCTTTCGATGTTCAATTGCACCGGCTCTACAACCCCGAAAGCATCACTCAGTACAACGTGGTGCCGGGCCTGATGGGCGTGATCCTGACGATGACGATGGTGATGATGACGGGCCTCGCAATCACGCGCGAACGCGAGCGCGGCACGATGGAAAATCTGCTCGCTACGCCCGTGCTGCCGCTCGAAGTGATGACCGGCAAGATCGTGCCGTATGTGGCAATCGGTCTGGTGCAGGTCAGCATCATCGTCGCGGCGGCGCGCTTCGTGTTCAACGTGCCGTTCGAAGGCAGTCTGATCGCGCTGTATCTGTCCGCGCTATTGTTCGTCGCCGCCAATCTGACGATCGGCATTACGTTGTCGTCGCTCGCGCAGAACCAGTTGCAGGCCATGCAGCTGACGATGTTCTATTTTCTGCCCAACATTCTGCTGTCCGGTTTCATGTTCCCGTTCGCGGGCATGCCGAAGTGGGCGCAGTACATCGGCAATCTGTTGCCGCTCACCTACTTCAACCGGCTCGTGCGCGGCATTCTGCTCAAGGGCGTCGGTTGGACCGACATGTGGCCGCATGTGTGGCCGCTGCTGATCTTTCTGGTCGTCGTGATGGGTGTCGCCGTGAAGTTCTATCGACGCACGCTCGATTGAGGAAGGCTTGCAATGTGTTCCGCTCCTCGCTTTCGTGACGTGGCTTTTCATCGCGCGGCCTGTTTATCCGCTACGCGCCGGCTCGCCGCGTTCTGCACAAGTGCGGCGATGTGCGCGTGTACGGTTGGCCCGGATTTCCATCGACCCGACGTGACCAGCGTGTCGAGCTATACCGCCGCGCCGCTTGCGGCAAGCACCGTCGCAGCCGATGGTCCGGGCGGCGGCGCGCAACACTTCGTGCCGACTGACCAACCCCGCGACGGCTGGTGGCGCGCGTTCGGCTCGCCGGCGCTGAACGCGCTCGTGCAGCAGGCGCTCGACGACAGCCCGACCCTCGCGCAAGCCCGCGCGAAACTCGACCAGGCGCAGCAGGACTATCGCGCGCAGGCGGGCGGCACGCTGTGGCCGCAGGTCGATGCGAACCTGTCGACCACGCGCGAGAGGATCGATCCCGAGGCGCTCGGCTTCGGCCAGCTGACGCAAGGCCGCGCGTTCGCGCCATTCACGCTGTACAGCGCGCAAGTCACCGTGTCGTACACGCTCGATCTGTTCGGCGCGAATCGCCGCGCGCTCGAAGCGGTGGCCGCGCAGGTCGACTATCAGCAATACGAACTCGAAGCCGCACGTTTGACGGTCGCGGGCAATGTGGTGACGGCGGCGATCCGGCGTGCATCGCTGGCGCGGCAGATCGCGCTCACAGAAGCGCTGCTCGCGAATCAGATGCAGCAACTCGATATCGCCGAACGCCGCTTTCGCGCGGGCGGCATCTCCGAGGTCGATCTGCTGAGCCAGCGCACGCTCGTGCAACAAACCCGTGCGACGCTACCGCCGTTGCGCACGCAGCTAGCACAGACCGACCATCAGCTCGCGATCTATCTGGGACGCGCGCCAGCGGAATTGACCACCGCACACGACATTGCCGCGCTCGACCTCGATACGCTCGTGCTGCCGGCCGACCTGCCGGTAACCTTGCCGTCGACGCTCGCGCAGCAGCGGCCGGACATTCGCGCCTCCGAAGCGCTGTTGCATCAGGCGAGCGCGAACATCGGCGTCGCGACCGCGAACCTGTATCCGCGCATCACGCTGTCGGGCAGCGCCGCGACCGAACGCGTCAACGTGTCCGATCTGCTGACGGGATTCAACGTGTGGAGTTTCGGCGCGGGTCTCACGCAGCCGCTGTTTCATGGCGGTGAACTGCTGGCGCGCAAACATTCGTCCGAGGCGGCCTACCAGGCCGCGCTCGCCGTCTACAAGCAAACCGTGCTGCAGGGACTGCAACAGGTCGCCGACGCGCTGCGCGCGCTCGATCAGGACGCAATCGCGTTGCAGGCGCTCGATGCAGCGCAGCGCAGCGCGCAGCACAGCGCCGGTATCGCGAGTCAGCGTTATGCGGCGGGCGGCATCAGTCAATTGACGCTGCTCGATACGCAGCGCCAGGAATTGCAGACAGGACTCGATCGCACCAAAGCCGCGGCGCAGCGTTATGCCGATACCGCCGCGCTGTTTCAGGCGCTCGGTGCGCGGCCTTGACTTACTGCTTCATCATTGGTTTGCCGACGTCTCGCGCCGCACCTTGTTCAGCACGAGGTAGGCGAACGAGCCGATCACGATGCCCCAGAACGCGGAGCCGAGCCCGAGGAAGGTCATACCGGATGCGGTCGCCAGAAAAGTGATGACCGAGGCCTCGCGATGGTCTTCGTCCTGGATCGCGCCCATCACGTTCGACGTGATCGCACCGATCAACGCGAGGCCCGCCAGAATCGCGACGAATTCCTTCGGCAGCATCGTGAACAGCGCGACGATCGCGCCGGCGAAGGTGCCGCCGATCAGATAGAACACGCCGTTGGCGATGCCGGCGATATAGCGCTTGTCCGGGTCGTCGTGCGCGTCCTTGCCGGTGCACAGCGCCGCCGTGATCGCGGCGATCACGATCGTGATGCCGCCGAAAAACGCCACGCCGATCGACGCGATGCTCGTCGCGGTGATGATCGGCCGAGCCGGCGTGTGATAGCCGGACACGCGCAGAATCGCCATGCCCGGCAGAAACTGCCCGGTCAGACTGACGACCACGAGCGGCAACGCAAGGCTCAGCGTCGAACTCAGCGTCCATTCGGGTTGGATGAAGATCGGCCGCGTGACTTGCAGCGGCAGCGGGCCCAGGTGCGCGGCGCCGAGCGCGATGGCGAGCGCCGTGCCGGTCAGCAGCACCAGCACGATGCAATAGCGCGGCAGCAGGCGCCTGAACACGATGTACGCGCCGATCATGCCGAACGCCAGCGCCGGCATCGATGCCGCCGCCTTGAACGCATGCGTGCCGAACTGCAGCAGAATGCCGGCCATCATCCCGCAGGCGATGCCCTTCGGAATGCTGCGCACCATGCGGTCGAAATAGCCCGATATGCCGATCAGCAGAATGATCACGGCAGCGCTCAGATACGCGCCGACCGCCTGATGCAGCGTCAACGCGGGAAACAGTCCGACCAGCAGCGCGGTACCGGGCGCGGACCACGCGGTCACGACCGGCACTTTCAGCTTCCAGCTCGCGAAGATGCCGGACACGGCCGCGCCGATCGAGATGCCCCATACCCACGACGCAACCATCTCGTTGGGCATGTGGGCCGCTTGCGCCGCCTGGAAGAAGATCACGAGGGGGCCCGCGTACGAGATCAGCACGGCCAGAAAGCCGGCCACGATGGCGGACACGGACCAGTCGGCCGCAATGGCGCGCGCGGTCGGCGCCTGGCTAGGGGTGGGATTCATCATCGATGTGGGTCGTGGCGGCCCGCTGTTGATGACACGCGCCTGGCGGCGCATGTCACCGCCCAGCAGCGGAGTCATTCCGGGCCGATAGTATGAAGGACAATCGCCGCGCGGCCTATCGGCGTCGTTCGGCCCGCCGCCCGTTAGCCCTGATCGCCGCCGCCGACCGGCAGCACGGTGCCGGTGATATACGACGCTTCATCGGAAGCGAGGAACAGGATCGCGCCGACCTGTTCGTCGATCGTGCCGTAGCGATGCATCAGGCTCGACGCGATCGTCTGATCGACGATGCCCTGATACCACGTCGCTTCCTGCTCGCTTTGCGGCGCGGTGTTGCGCGGCACGCGGCGCGGCGGCGCTTCGGTGCCGCCGGTGGCGACCGCGTTGATGCGGATGCCGTGTTCCGCATGCTCGAACGCGAGGCTCGCGGTCAGCGCATTGACGCCACCCTTCGACGCCGCATACGGCACGCGATAAATGCTGCGCGTCGCGATCGACGACACGTTGACGATCGCGCCGCTCGCGCGCTTCAGCATCGCGGGCAACACCGCGTGGCAGCACCACAGCGTCGGGAACAGCGAACGCCGCACCTCGGCCTCGATTTGCTCGGCTTCATATTCCTCGTACGGCTTCGCCCAGATCGTGCCGCCGACATTGTTGACGAGCGCGTCGATGCGGCCGAACACCTCGATCGCGAAGGCCGTCATCGCCGTCGCGCCCGCATAGGTTTCGAGGTCGGCGATGAACGCGCGCGCCTCGCCGCCGGCGCGCGTAATCTCTTCGGTCACCTCGTGCACGATCGGCGAACGGTCCACCAGCACCACCGCGGCGCCCTCGCGCGCCGCGCGCAACGCGACGCCGCGGCCGATGCCCTGGCCCGCGCCGGTCACGACGAGCACCTTGTCCTTGAAGCGATCGGTAAAGGTCGAAGTCATGCTACGTTGCTCGCCGAAAATTTTTCGTAGTAGAAGTTCGCGGGCTCGACGCTGCTGTCGCGCAGCCAGCCCTGCACCGCTTCGACCATCGCGACCGGGCCGCACAGGTAGACGTCGACGTCGCCGTCGTTCAGCCATTCGCTGTCGACGTGCGCGGTCACGTAGCCTTTGCGCTCGTGGCTGCTCGCGGCGTCGACGACACAGGTGCGATAGCTGAAATTCGGCAGCGTGCGCTGCGCTTCTTCGAGTTGTTCGAGCGCGACCAGATCGATGTCGTGGGTCACGCCGTACACGAGGCGCACCGGCTGCGTGTTGCCGCCCGCCTTCAGCACGTCGAGCATCGACAGGAACGGCGCGATGCCGGTGCCGCCCGCGAGGAACAGCACCGGACGCTGCGGATCGCGCAGATAGAAGCTGCCATACGGACCCGTGAAGCCGATCCGCTGACCAGGCTGCGCATCGCGGCTCAAGAAGCCGCTCATCTTGCCGTCCGGCACGTTGCGCACGACGAACGCCGCGCGCGCCGCGCCCGGCGCCGAGCTGAACGAGTACGACCGGCTCTCGCCGCTCGCGCCCGGAATCTCGACGTTCACATATTGACCCGCGAGAAAGCTCGGCGCGCTCGCGCCGTCGATATCGATCGAGAAATGGATCGTCGAATCCGACAGCCGTTCGACCGCCGCGAGCGTGCCTTCGAAACGCGACACGCCGGTCTTGCACGCCGCCGACGACGCCTGCACGCGAATCACCAGATCCGAGCGCGGCCGCGTCTGGCACGCGAGGATATAGCCCTTGCCCGCTTCTTCGGGGGTCAACGCATCTTCGACGTAGCTCTCCTCGGGCATGTCGTACGCGCCCGATTCGCACAGCCCGCGGCAGGTGCCGCACGCGCCTTCGCGGCAATCGAGCGGAATGTTGATCTTCTGCCGGTACGCGGCATCCGACAGCGTTTCGTTCTCACGGCAGCTGATGAAGCGCGTGACGCCGTCTTCGAACTGAAGTGCAATAGTGTGTTCCATGACCTGTCTCCTGCAACCGCACCGGCTAGATGTGGTAGATGTCGATGACCTGATTGATGTAGTCGTTCTTCAACACGACGTACTTGCTCAGGATTTGCGGCTCGGCGCCGTTGAAGTCGATCACGTAGCGCGACATGCCGAAGTAGCTGTAGTTGGTCTTGTAGCGATGGCTCAGCGTGTGCCAGTTGAAGCGCACCGTGTACACGCCGTTCTCAGCGCTCTCCACTTCGACGTTGGCGACGTTGTGGCTCGTGCGCGTATCGGGCATCGTCGCGCTCGAGCGCTCGGTCTTGATGCGGAACACGCGGTCTTCGAGACCCTGGCGGTTCGGGTAGTAGATCAGCGAGATCTCGCGCTGCGGATCTGTGATGAGCTTGTCCTCGTCGTCCCAGGAAGGCATCCAGAACGACGCGTCCGGGTGATAGCAGGCGAGCCACTCGTCCCATTGCTCGTCGTCGAGCAGGCGGCTTTCGCGGAACAGGAAAGCCTGAATATCGGTGATGGCGATGTTGCTCATGCGCGGCTCCCCGGCGCGTTCAGCGCCTTTTTCATCGTGTCGATCCAGTAGCGGTGCTGCACCGTGTAGAGGCCTTCGTCCTCGGTCTTCACGCCGCTCATCACGGGGTTCAGGCCGATCTTCTGCGCGGCTTCGTCCGCGCCGTCGATCCAGTGCTTCGAACCGCGGCACATGTCGTTCCATTCGACCGCGCGGCCCGCGTAACCCAGCTGGCAGGCGCGGAATTCCTCGAGGTCGTCCGGCGTGGCCATGCCGCTCACGTTGAAGAAGTCCTCGTATTGACGGATGCGGCGCGAGCGCGCTTCGTCGGACTCGCCCTTCGGCGCGATGCAGTAGATCGTCACCTCGGTCTTGTTGACCGACAGCGGCCGCAGCACGCGAATCTGCGAGCCGAACTGGTCCATCAGATACACGTTCGGGTAGAGGCACAGATTGCGCGAGTTCTGGATCATCCAGTCAGCGCGCTCGGCGCCGCAGCGCGCGGCGAATTCGTCGCGGCGACTGAAGTTCGGACGGTCTTCGGGATTCGCCCAGCGCGTCCACAGCAGCATGTGGCCGTGCTCGAACGCGTAGAAGCCGCCGCCCTGGCGGCCCCAGCTGCCGGCATCCATCGCGCGGATCTTGTCTTCGCGCGCGTTCTCTTCCTTGCGATGATTGGTCGTCGCCGCATAGTTCCAGTGCACGGCCGACACGTGGTAGCCGTCCGCGCCGTTTTCCGCGGTCAGCTTCCAGTTGCCTTCGTACGTGTAGGTCGACGAGCCGCGCAGCACTTCGAGACCGTCTTCCGACTGGTCGACGATCATGTCGATGATGCGCGCCGCCTCGCCGAGGAACGTCTCGAGCGGCGGCACGTCATCGCTCAGGCTGCCGAACAGGAAGCCGCGATAGTTGCCGAAGCGCGCGAGCTTCTTCAGGTCGTGCGAGCCTTCCTTGTTGAAGCAGTCGGGATAGCCCGCGTCCGAGGGGTCTTTGACCTTCAGCAGCTTGCCGCTGTTGTTGAAGGTCCAGCCGTGGAATGGGCACGTATAGGTGGCCTTGTTGCCGCGCTTGTGACGGCACAGCATCGCGCCGCGGTGCGTGCACGAATTGATGAACGCGTTCAACTCGCCCTGACGGTTGCGCGCGATCACGACCGGCTGGCGACCCATATAGGTCGTGAAGTAATCGTTGTTGTTCGGAATCTGGCTTTCGTGCGCGAGATAAATCCAGTTGCCCTCGAAAATATGCTGCATTTCGAGTTCGAACAGACGCTCGTCGGTAAACGCGCTGCGATGCAGGCGGTAATCGCCGCGCTCGCGGTCTTCGACGAGAAAGTCGTCGATGTTCTTCAGTTGTGGAGTGTGATCCGGGTAGATCGGAATCATGCGTGTCTCCTGGTACGGACTGTCGATATGCGTGCGAAGCACGCGTGTAGGGAGCGGCCTGCCTGCCGGGACGCCGGCTGGCCGGTTGGTCTTTCACGTCGGGGAGTGGAGGCGGTGGGCCTCCGCGGTTGCGTCAGGTCGCGGCGCGCAAGGGCTGGACCTTCGGCACCAGAGGCGGGATATCGGTGGGCAACCCTTTCGACAGGGTTTCGATTTCAGCGTGTTTCATTGCTGCTCCTGAACTCTTTCTAAGTCTTGGATCATCCCAGGCGCGAGGATGTGCCTGCGCCGTCTCCGTGGGGCCGACCGACGCTTCAGACCGGGCCGAGTCGTCAATGCTCGGGAGGTATAATTTTTCGGGGCGTCTACGGTAACTGAAGGATAGTTGTCCGCCATTTGGATCGTCCAACACTGATTTAGTATCGCGACGATACTTAAAAGGTATTTTTATGGAATTGCGCCATCTGCGCTACTTCGTGGCCGTTGCCGAGGAATGCAACGTCACCAAGGCCGCCAAACGTCTGCATATTGCGCAGCCGCCGCTGAGCCGGCAGATCCAGCAGCTCGAAGACACGCTCGGCGTGCAGCTGTTCGAGCGCAACTCGCGGCCGCTGAAGCTGACCGAGGCCGGCCGCTTCTTCTACTCGCACGCGGTTCAGCTGCTCGCGCAAACGACCGAAATCGAGGCGATGACGCGGCGCGTCGGCAAGATCGAGCGCAGTTTGTCGGTGGGCTTCGTCGGCTCGACGCTGTACGGCATGCTGCCGAAAATCATCCGGCGCTTTCGCACCGAGAACAGCACCGTCGAGCTGAGCCTGCACGAGATGTCGACGATGGATCAGATCAAGGCGCTCAAGGAAGGCCGCATCGACGTCGGCTTCGGCCGCATTCGTCACGAAGACCCGAGCATCAAGCGCGTGGTGCTGCGCGAAGAACGGATGATCGTCGCGCTGCCGCTCGGCCATCCGCTGAGCGACGCGAAGCCGGTGCTGTCGCTGCACGACCTGACCAGCGAAACGCTGATCATCTTCCCGAAGGCGCCGCGGCCCAGTTACGCGGACCAGGTGCTGGCCGCGTTTCACGATCGCGGCCTGAAGCCTCAGCGGCTCTACGAGACGCGCGAGTTGCAGATCGCGCTCGGCCTCGTTGCCGCGGGCGAAGGCATCTCGATCGTGCCTGCCAGCGTGTATGGCTTGCAGCGCGGCGACATCGCCTACAAGGACCTCGACGATCAGAACCTCGTGTCGCCGATCATCATGAGCATCCGCATGCTCGACGAATCGGCCGACATCCAGCGCATGCTCGAACTGATCTACGCGCTGTACGACGAACAGCACATGACCTATCTGCCGCCTTCGCATCAGTAGCGCGGATCGGGCGGTTCACGGCTCGACACCCCGGCGGGCGTCGCCGTAACGAAGTTGTATGGACAAGATATCCGCACCGGTATAGACCGCGGGTATACGCGAAAAATCTGGCTGCACAGGCAGCCTTTCAATCAGCCTTAAAAGGCTTATCTACCAAGGCTATTACGCCTATTCTTCTTCTCCTTTCCCGGTACCCGTAAGCACTAACCCTGATTGCCGCTCATCGGCCGTACGGGATAATTTGTCTATACAACATCACGCCTCGCAGCATCCCTCCCGGAGACTTTCATGAAGAAACTTGCCCTGTCCCTCGCCCTCGCACTCGCCGCCACCGGCGCTTTCGCCAAAGATTGGTCCACGGTCCGCTTCGGTGTGGATGCAAGCTATGCGCCGTTCGAGTCGAAAGCGACCGATGGCAAGCTGGTCGGCTTCGACGTCGACCTCGGCACCGAAATCTGCCGCCGTCTGAATGCGAAGTGCGTGTGGGTCGAGCAGGACTTCGACAGCATGATTCCGGCATTGAAGGCAAAGAAGTTCGACGGCGTGCTGTCGTCGATGTCGATGACGCCGAAACGTGCCGAACAGATCGCTTTCTCGTCGAAGCTGTTCAACACGCCCACACGACTCGTCGCGAAGAAGGGCTCGGGCATCATGCCGACCGCCGACTCGCTGAAGGGCAAAACGGTGGGCGTCGAACAGGGCACGATCCAGGAAACCTACGCGAAGACCTATTGGGAGGCGAAGGGCGTGAAGGTCGTGCCGTACCAGAACCAGGACGCGGTCTACACCGACCTGCAGTCGGGCCGTCTGGACGCAGCGCTGCAAGACGCGGTGCAGGCTGACCAGGGCTTCCTGAAGACGCCGCGCGGCGCGGGCTTCGACTTCGTCGGCAAGAACATCGATGATCCGCAGATCCTCGGCAACGGCGCGGGCATCGGCATGCGCAAGGAAGACGAAGATCTGAAGATCAAGGTCGACAAGGCGATCGCCGACATGATCAAGGACGGCACCTACAAGAAGATCGAGCAGAAGTACTTCGACTTCGACGTGTACGGCGGCTAAGCCCGCGCGCAACACCACGAGCCCGCTTCACCCGATCGCCAGGCCCCGCGCGCATGCGCGGTTCGCTCCTTCGACAAGGACACTCCCATGCTGTTTCAAGGCTTCGGTCCGCTGCTCCTCGCGGGCACGTGGGTAACCATCAAACTCGCGGTGCTGTCGCTCGCGGCGTCGTTCGCACTGGGACTTCTCGGCGCCGCCGCGAAGCTGTCGACCAACCGCGTGCTTTCGCGCATCGGCACGATGTACACGACGCTGATCCGCGCCGTGCCCGACCTCGTGCTGATGCTGCTGCTGTTCTACAGCATCCAGATCTGGCTCAATGAGCTGACCGACATGTTCAGCATGGAGCAGATCGACATCGATCCGTTTCTCGCGGGTGTGATTACGCTGGGCTTCATTTACGGCGCTTACTTCACCGAAACCTTCCGCGGCGCGTTTCTGTCGGTGCCGCGCGGGCAGATCGAAGCGGGCTTCGCATACGGCATGAGCGCGCGGCGCGTGTTCACCCGCATTCTGTTCCCGCAGATGATGCGCTTCGCGCTGCCCGGCATCGGCAACAACTGGCAGGTGCTCGTGAAGGCCACCGCGCTCGTGTCGATCATCGGTCTCGCGGACGTGGTCAAGGCATCGCAGGATGCCGGCAAGAGCACGCAGTCGTTCTTCTTCTTCACGCTGGCGACCGGGGCGATCTACCTCGCCATCACGACCATTTCGAACCTGGTATTGATCCGCCTCGAGAAACGCTACTCGATCGGCGTACGGAGGGCCGCGCTGTGATCGAACTGATTCGTCAATACTGGCAGAACTACATTTTCACGGACGGCTTCAACTACACCGGCCTCGTCATCACGCTCTGGCTGCTGGTTGCGTCGATCGTGCTGGGTTTCGTGCTGGCCGTGCCGCTCGCGATCGCGCGCGCGTCGCGCAATCGCTACATCTGCGGACCCGTCTGGCTATTCACCTATGTGTTCCGCGGCACGCCGTTGTACGTTCAGCTGCTGCTGATCTACACGGGGCTCTACAGTCTGCATTTCGTCCATTCGTATGCGATGCTCGACAGCTTCTTTCGCAATGCGATGAACTGCACGCTGCTCGCGTTCGCGCTGAACGAATGCGCGTACGCCACCGAGATCTTCGCAGGCGCGATCCGCGAGACCTCGCACGGCGAGATCGAGGCGGCCCAGGCTTACGGCATGTCGAAGTTCAAGCTGTACACGCGCATCATCCTGCCTTCGGCGCTGCGCCGGGCCCTGCCTTCGTACAGCAACGAGGTGATCCTGATGCTGCACGCGACCACGCTCGCGTTCACGGCGACCGTCCCCGACATTCTGAAAGTGGCGCGCGACGTCAATTCAGCAACCTACGCGACGTTCCAGGCGTACGGCATCGCCGCGATTCTGTACGCGGCGATCGTGTTCGCGCTGATCTGGGGCTTCCGCAAGATGGAAATCCGTTTGCTGGCTTATTTGAAACCGCAAGGGCATTAAAGCGCATTCGCGCCATGATGGAGCATACGAGCATGTACAAGCTGACAGTCGACGACCTGCACAAGAAGTTCGGCGACAACGAGGTACTGAAGGGCGTCTCGCTGAAGGCGAAGGCGGGCGACGTGATTAGCCTCATCGGGTCCAGCGGCTCCGGGAAAAGCACCTTCCTGCGCTGCATCAACTTTCTCGAATCGCCGTGCTCCGGCCGCATCACGCTGAACGGCGAGGAAATCAACACGAGCAGGGATCGCAACGGCTCGCTACGCGTGACCCATCCGAAGCAGTTGCAAGCGATGCGCACGCGTCTCGCGATGGTGTTCCAGCATTTCAATCTGTGGGCGCACATGACGGTGCTCGATAACATCATCGAGGCGCCGATCAGCGTGCTGGGATTGAGCCGCGCCGAAGCGGAAGAACGCGCTCGCAAGTATCTGACCAAGGTGGGTTTGCCGGCCAGCACGGAAAAAAAATATGCCTCTGTTGAATTTCCAGTGGGTGGTATCGTCCCGGTTTCTGCATAATCAAGACGAAGGCAGGTCATGCACAGCAAGCTGTTCGAAGCCGCATTGGGTGTAAGTGATCCGTGGTTCGTGAGCGGCGTCGATTTCGACGCGGCCACCAAGCTGCTGACGATCCAGATCGACTTCACTGCCGGAAGCCGCTTCGCGCATCCTGAGGTGGCCGGCGCGCATCCCGTGCATGACACTATCGTCAAGCGTTACCGGCACCTGAACTTTTTCCAGCATGACTGCTACCTCGAAGTG
>NZ_WHNQ01000044.1 GCF_009362785.1 Paraburkholderia atlantica | reverse complement strand
CATGCGTTGCTCTATGAGCCGCAAAGGAAATTGCTGGGACAACGCGCCGACGGAGAGCTTCTTCAACAGCCTGAAAAATGAACGGGTTCATGCAGCGCGCTATCGCACGCATCGCGAAGCCGCAGCGGACTTGTTCGAATACATCGAAGTGTTTTACAACCGCAGTCGTCGTCATTCGTCGCTCGGCTTTGTGTCGCCGGCCCAGTTCATGCGAGACTGGCTCGTGGCTCAGCAGGCAACGGATGTAGCTGCATAACCCCGGGCCTCTGGAAGGCGAAAAACAGAGGGAAGGTCAGGCATCTTGCAATCCAATTGCCTATCCTCACGCCGCGGCAACCTTCGGTGCTCGAGCAATATGTCGCCAGCGCGCGCGCAATGGACATCAGGATCGCAGCCCCCTACAACCGACGTTGCGAATTAACGCGAGACCCCACGCGTTTCACGCTTGCCAAGACAGATTGCGGATCATAGTGCAGCGAAGAAGATGCGCATCAATTTCAGACAGAGATAATTTGTCGCTACACGCCTCGTGGTTGCGCTTTCGACAACGCAGATGCGGTGGGATGGGCCGCGTTCGTTGATCCTGTAGCGTCGTAGCTCGGGAAGAAACAAAGGCTCAATTGTCTCAAGCGTCCGACTGATGCCGCTGGCCCTCAATGACCGACCAGCCTACGCATGTCGAGCTCTATTCGACGCAGACAGGCTCCGACGCGCGAACGGCTACCCAAAGCGCATCATATTGCGCCAACTGCGGACCTAACCGCATCAACGCCTTAATTCATTGGATGACTCATATCGGCCAGGAACCCGCCTCGCACACCTCGTTGCCCACGGTGATTGGGCTACGGGAGATGTCAAATTTGGCCCTTCAGCGGTCCGCTTCCAAGTGCTAGCGGCATTTCACCTTGCCAGCAGCCGCCAATCTTTGCCATGCAGAAAGCAGCGACGAAGGGTGTTGAACCAGTCCGCGAGGAATCCGCCTAATGGTAGCCGTCAAAGAGATGGTCCGGATCGCTGCTCGGAACGAATATTGGGGGATATGCTACCTGACCACCGTCGGGAATCGGGTCATTGTTCCCGCGCGTTCTATTTCGGAACTAATGACCGCCCGACGAACGGGTGGGCGACTGGCAAGGACAGCCGGGACACAGAAAAAAAGTGACCCATCGGAGTCATCTATACTCTGACGGGTCGTCTAAAGTCCCCACAGTAGGTCGAGCGAGACGGTTCGACCCGCTGCAACACAAGTGTACGGGACGAACGCACGGCAACCCTTGATCAAGGTCAGACCTTTCTTGCATCAGGTAAGTAGCCAACATGGTCATCAATTGCTGGCAGCATAGGCTACGCGATGGAACGAATTCAGTGAGGACGCCCCGCCCAAATTGCCAACCGGCGCTGACGCCGTTGAAAGATTTCGTCTCTGACTGTTATCCGGGCGGTTTGAAGGATACGGAAAAGGATTTTTACTTAGAGTTGCCTCCTGTCATGAGCCACTTTTGTCATAGCGTCAAAGTGCCAGCCAATCTTTAGCAAGCCTGGCATTCGACGAAGAACGTCATTGGCACGGTTGCGCGGGGATGTGCCCTACCGCCCTCCTCAAACGCAAATTGAATATTTTCATCGCAACCGCTCGATTCATGAATACAAAATCAGCGTAACCCACGACCCACAGCGTTGAGCAATATTCACCCCTTGCCGTGATAGATATGAACGACGGCCTCAATAGAATGGGCTGTAGAATCATTGCAGCGTGAGAGGCGCCGCACCGCACCGGGCAAAGGGGCGCCGGTTCGACGGCTTTCCGGTTCTGTCACTTGGCCACGAAGACATCGACAAGCGGGGAGCTTGCTCCTCGTGCGCGAATGCCATTGTCATGCGCTGTGTCTGACAAGGGATACCTTCGAGGCTCAAATGCATGATCACGTGATCAAGAAAAGTTGACATGCATTAAGGCGAAAGACGAAAGTCGTGAATAGTATGAAAGGACAATATCCGACGAGCGCACGCATGCGCCCGGCCCGTTCGCCTCTTTTGCCGACGCGACGGCTTCGGTGCGCATCAACTGGCGAGCGATCCGCAAACGTCGGTCGACCCCAATCCCAGCCATGAGTGGATACGTCGATACACGTTGCTTGCCTCGATTTCACATGTCAATTTTTCTGCAATATCGTGAGCATGACAAATTACGACCTACCGAAAGACATAGCAAACCGTCTGGTTGATCCGCAGTCGTATACAAACCTCGACGGGCTCCATGAGATATACGCGTGGGCGCGTGCAAACAACCCAGTTGGACGAGCAATGGCGGACGCGCATGACCCATTCTGGGTGGTAACAAAACACGCCGACGTCTCAATGATTTCCCGGAACAATGCCCTGTTTCGCAACGGCGATTATTCCGTCGTCTGCCGTCCGCAAGCATCTATCTCGCATGTTATAGGGGCCACCGGTAGTCCAAACATCGTCCGTTCGCTCGTCCACGTCGACGGCGACGAACACAAGAGTTTGCGCGCACTGACACAGTCGTGGTTTATGCCGAACAGTATCGTTAAGCTTGAGGCTCGCATCCGATCATTGGCACATTTGATGATCGGGGAACTTCTGCAAAAGAGCGGCTCCGTAATTGACTTTGCGAACGATTTCGCCTCGCACTATCCGCTGAACGTGATCATGGATATTCTCGGAGTTCCGCAGGAAGAATCTCCCCGTATGTTGAGACTCACACAGGAGATGTTTGGAAGCGAGGATGCCGAATACAAGCGCGATATCAGCCGCCAGGGCGACGCCGGAAGAGCGATCGGCAAGGCGCTGCTGTCAGTTGTAGCAGACTTCAAGGGTTACTTTGATCGCCTGACCGAAGATCGCCGCAAAAAACCGCGTAACGACATCGCCACCTTGCTCGCCAACGCGGTTGTCGATGGACAGCCTATTGATGAGGCAACCCGACTCGGCTACTACGTGATTATCGCGGCCGCCGGACATGACACCGTCTCGTCTTCCATATCGGTTGCGATGTGGGCATTGTGTCAATTCCCCCAATTGCTGCCGCGGCTTAAGGCTGACCCGTCGCTCATTCCGCAATTCATCGATGAGAGCCTCCGCTACGCATCGCCAGTGCGTCATTTCATGCGTACGGCGGCAGCCGACACGAATTTGCGAGGCAGGACTATCCGCAAGGGCGATTGGCTGATGCTCTGCTACGGGTCGGCCAATCGCGATGAGGAAGTTTTCCCCGACCCTTTCATATTCGATATCGACCGAAGGCCGAATCGGCACATTGCGTTTGGGGCAGGTGCTCACGTATGTCTTGGTCAGCATCTCGCAAACATGGAGATGCGGGTCCTGTTCGAGGAACTGGTCCCGAAGTTGCAGTTCGTCGAACCGGTGGGAGATATCGAATTCACGACGTCTAATTTCGTAAGTGGGCCAAAGCACCTCCCAATACGTTGCGTGTTGCAATGATCGCATCTATGTAAAATTCGAACGCCACAAAATGACCTTGATCGGGACCGTGCTTTCGTCTACAAACTCACACATGTAACATGTGACTGCCAAACATTTCCCCGGTTGCAGCCCCCAGTTACTATCTTCCCGCCTCGATAATTGAAGCTTTGGCCAGCCAGGCCCGGCATGATTCTCGCCCCCAGTCGCAGTTTCTGATCCGGGGGGTGTTGTCACCGGGCCTGGTGGGTGGCAGGTGATCGCTAATAGGGACTCGGCTGGGATATTCCAAGGCCGTCCGTAACGTGGATGCCGAGATTTGCCACCGTTGTCGCAGGCCCACTCGAATTCAAGACCCATGGCCGTCTTCTCTTCGTTGTCGACCAGCCCGCCACCATCGGCGCATTGCCGCTGGCCGTCGCACGCGATGAAGGCGTTCTGCTTGCCGATCTGCCCGGACTGGCGATGCGCCGCATTGCCGACCTGCATGCCGGTGAGGCCAAGACAGACGCCCGCGACGCCGCAATCATCGCCGAGGCCGCCGGTTCGATGCCGCATACGCTGCGCTCGCTTCGGTTAGCTGATGAACCGCTCGCCGAGCTGCCCATGCTGTGCGGCTTCGACGACGATCTCGCCGCTCAAATTACCCAAACCAGTAACGGGATTCGCGGCCTGCTCACCCAGATCCATCCCGCGCTTGAGCGCGTTCTCGGACCGCGCCTCGAGCATCCCGCCGTGCTCGATCTACTCGAGCGCTACCCGTCTCCAGCCGCGCTTGCAGCGACCGACGAGAAGACGCTTGCGAACCGCCTGACCAAGCTCGCGCCACGCATCGGCACGGGATTGGGGCCGAAATCGTTCAAGCGCTGGGCGAACAGGCCGTGAGGGTGCCCGGCACGCAAACCGCCACCATCGTCATGCCGGGCCTGGCTCAGCAGCTCGCCGCCTTACGCAGGCAGCGCGACGAAATCGCCGCCGAAGTAGAGCGGCTGGGCTTGCTCACCCTCTTTGGCCGGTCCTGACCAGCATGGCGGGGAGTCGGCGTCAGGACCGCAGCCAGACTCCTCACCGAGGTCGCGCACCACGCCTTCGCTTCGTCAGGTCACCTGGCGGCCTACGCTGGCCTCGCACCAGTTACCCGGCGCTCAGGCTCATCTATCCGTGGCGAGCACCCGTCCAAGCGCGGCAACAAGGTACTCAAGCGCGCCTTGTTCCTATCGCCTTCGCGGCCTCGCGAGACCCCCCGATTCGCGAGCGTATTACGCACGCAAGGTCCAGCACGGCAAGCGACATAACCAGGCACTCATCGCGCTGGCACGGCGACGCTGTGATGTCCTGTTCGCCATCCTGCGCGATGGCACCTTTTACGAACCCAAGTCAGCTCCAAACCCAAGTCAGCCCCTAACGCTTGACGAATTAGATAGGGGCCCCCATATGATGGCGTGCCGGAACCGGCCGAGGAACTCTCGAATTGGGCTCACGTTTCAGGATGAGCCCCAAAAAAAGCAGTACCAGGTGTGTGGACCGCAGGTCAACGCCGACGTGGTCTTCGCATGCCCGTGCATTGTGGGCGTCCCCATGATCACTTTAGAACTTTCAATCTACCTTCGATAGCCCTTCTGGCAGCGATCCGCAGCCGCTACAAGCATCTCAGTTGCGGTCTCGCATAGCATGCGTGACCGATTTCACCGATGCATGAAACCCCCGCCCCGCATTCGTCGTCTTATCGAGCTTGCCGCCGGAGTGGCAACGACAATAGTTGCGCTGGCCGCTCCACACGGCGCACGTCATCATGTCGTGGCTTCATTTATCTTAGGGCGCCGTGCCGACGGCACCGGCCTTCGGTGTCACGTCGCGACGGCAGTGCACTTTGAGTGCAGTGCATGCTATGCCTTCGACCACCTCTTGAGTCTGTATTGAGAAAGTCATTTGTGACGCGAATGCGTCTTATCCAAACAATTGATTTTTGCGATTTCAGAAAATGGCGGATAGTGATGATGCTGCCGCGGCACAGTCACCGTGTTGGGGCGCCCTCAATAGACACCTTGCACGATCTTGTGGCGTGCAACGCCCATCGCCACGGATATCGATTGGCCCCCCGAGTTACTACATTGGTGTCCTTCTTAAGTCACGTAACTGCATGACACCCATGAAGAAGCCGGCCATTTTGACAAGCAGCTTTTCGACCCGAGATCTCCGAATTCGATCGGCTCACCGGAGCAAACAATGAATGCTGTCGATATCCACCAGATGGTCCAGTTCGCCGTCCAATCGTTCAAACTGCTTGCGATTTTTGCCACGATATGTGCAGCTCTTGAGATCGCCGTTCCGGCTTATCGATACAGCTTCGCATCGTACCTTCGCGGCGCACGGAACTGGGCGATTCGGATTGGATGCGGCGCGCTAATCTGGCACTTGTACGCTGTGGGCTTGCAATGGTTAGGCGTCAAGCCGCTCCTGACGGTCAATCTTTCAACAGTGTTTCACTCTGGCAACGCAGTTATCAAGACGGCTTTCGCCATCCTTTCAGGCGTTTTGGTCGCAATTGCCGGTGACTTCTTTTACTACTGGATGCACCGAGCACAGCACGCCGTGCCATTCCTGTGGCGCTTGCACGCTACACATCACTCGATTCGCGAACTGACAGCGTGGAATTGCAATCATCACATTTCCGAGCCGGTTATCTACGCCTTGTTTGTAGCATTACCGCTCGCGCTGATCCACTTCGAGTCTGGCGTGGTGCCGGCTGCTGCCATGACCCTCATTACCTTTCAGGCGCACCTCTCACACTCCAGCACGCGCATCAACCTTGGGCCTCTGCGATATATCATCGGAGACGGTCAGTTCCACCGAATTCATCACTCAACTCAGTCGCATCACCGGCACCGGAACTATGGGTTCTTTACGACCATCTGGGACACGATCTTCAGCACGGCATACTGGCCGAAACGGGACGAATGGCCCGAAGTTGGCCTTCGCAATCAACCCGAGCCCCTCACCGTGCGCGACTACTTTATGTTTCCGTTGGAACAAAATCGCTGGTCCAAAGCGAAATCTGACAGCATAACGCAGGAGAGTTGACGAGGATTGGGCGGGGCATTCGCTTGAATTGAGCGGCACCGCTAGACAAAACATTTGCCAATACAACGTCGCATGAAACCATCGACGGTGAAGGCGAATCGCGGGTCGTCGAACTATAGCGGTAACGCTGAGATCGGTATCACTTGGCCGTCTCGTGCGGCCTAACGGCGCAAGATTTTATGCTCGTGTTCAAGGACGGTCCGTGTACATGCGCTCTCTCGGCAGTGCTATGGAGATACCTGACATGAGCACCCACAGACGAGATGAACCCGCCCCAGTCTAAGAGTACGTCGCCCCACGCACGGTTTCTCTCTCGATCGGAAGGTTGCCAAAGCCGCTGACCTTCACCGATGCCCACCAACCCTACCACCTGACAGGAGATCAGAAGACCATGCCTCGAATCTTGATCCGCGCGACCCGTGCTGCCACTGCCACCGCCGTGCTGATGCTTTGGACTGCCAGTGCGCAGGCCCAGACGTGGTCTGCTACTTCCCCCGAGACCTCATCCTGCTCTCCGGAAAAAAACCTCTTCGCTTCGCGGATCTACGGTAGGTACACGATCAACAACGACGTCTGGTCACCCTGCAGTAATGTCACCGCGGGTCCCCAGACAATATGGGCTAACAGCGCGCTCGACTGGGGCGTTACTTCAGATCAACCCAACACCAGTGGCATCAAATCCTATCCGCACATCGGATACAAAGTCAACAAGACCATCGGCTCACTGAACTCGCTTTCCGCCATCATCTCGGCTACTACGCCTTCTGGCGGCGCTTGGGAGTCAGCGTTTGATATCTGGGCCGGTGGTAAGGCGCATGAAATCATGATATGGCTTAACTACACCGGAACTGCGGAAGGTTGCGGCAATGTCAAGCCCATCTCCTACAACTGGACGCAAGCCGGATGCGCAATTCCACTTTATCGAAATGTATCGCTGTCCAACGGAAGTTGGAACGTGTACGTGGGCACCAACCGCAGCAATATCGTCTACACGTTCGTCAGCACGACGAAGACTGACAACGCCGCGATCGATGTGCTGGCGTTCATGAAATATCTGCGGTCGCTCAACTATTTTGATGATAATCTTGAAATCGGCGACCTGCAATACGGGTTCGAAATTACCTCTTCGCGTGGCAACCTGAGCTTTGCGTCCAAAAATTTCACTGTGACTGCCGAGTGATCCCTTTCATCGCGTCGGGTAGAGAGCCGTCCATGAAGGTGCCCTTAAATGCTCCGCCCACATCACGAAAGGCCAACCGAAGAAAATGCGCCGCATGAGGGTACGCGTGATCAGTTGCTCAAGGAAAATGAGCATCTGCGCGCGGGCGTGGGGTACCTAAAAAAATCTCGACCCGTCTTCAGGCGAAGAAACGGGCGGCGCAAGAGAAAAACGCAAATAGTGCTGCAACTGCGGCGGCATCACCGGCTACCCGCGCTGCTCGAGGCGGCGGAGTTGGCGCGCAGTACGTTCTACTATCAGTCGAAAGCTACGGGGATCTTATTGTGCGGATCGAGACAGTGCGGACTTCATTACGCGGTCCAACTCGACTTTCGTGGCAGCGCGCCTGCGCCACCGATCGCATTTCAAATCGCGTCACATCGATCATTCTCTGGGGGGCGCCATCAATTGCGCGGCGCACTTTTATGTTAGGGTTCGGCCGAGGCAGCCTAGTCTCCAATTCAGCTTCGAGTGCCCGTTGATACTTAGACTTTCCGTGCTGGTGCGAGGGATTTGGCGAAAAGCATCACGCACCGAATAACAGTCGGCCGCATGCAACCGCTGCCAATAGCTGTCTTTAATTCTCCATGGCGACGAAATCCTCTACATCCAAGACTGCATTGACGAACTATCTCATGATTTCTCGGAGGTCCTCCAGAACCTTTTCTGCTTCGAGGCGATCGGTGTACATGTCAGTCCGGTACTCTTCTGTTACAGCGTTTCCTGCCCACGTGGCGCCCTTCTCCGGCAAGGCGCCCTCAAGCAGATAGTCTGCGAAATAGCCGCCAATGCATTCGCTGCCAGAAAAGAATGCACCATGGTCGTACGTCGTCTCCTGAACTACAAGTCTTGAATTTTTCAATGTGGCTGCAGTGGCGCGCGCTCCAGGCAGAGGGGTTGGACCATCGTCCTCATCCTGCAGCATGAGAATAGGTAGCGTCGCGGCACTGTCGAACGACGGCAGCCTGCGCGTGCTAAACGGCCGGTAAAGACAGGGCTGACCGGAAGATAACCCCCCCCCCACCAAGCGGCGCAGACATGGCGAGCGAATTTCCATGATCTGCCCAGTACTCCTCGCTTGAGTGGATCAAGGCTCCATCATTGCAGATCACGGACACTTGGGCCGCCTCCGGGTCCTCCAGGGACCTTGTGCTACCGGAAACTACTTCAGCATATCTTGCGACCGCCTCTCCGGCAATCTTTTGCGTGGCATTTTCCACGGCTCTGTTCCAACTCGGAAAGAAAGGCAGCGAGACTACCTCGCGATGAAGGTCATTAGGGGAAATCTGCGGGTTTTCTGCCAAAACCCTCTCTATTCTTTTGGCCACTGCCAACTTTTCTACCACAGCATCAATTTGCCATTGAGCATACAGTGAATCAAATGGTTCGGCCAAGCCAACTTGTGAGCCAAGGGGACCGTTCCTAGTAATCTCTTTGACATCGTCCGCGTTCGAACCGAGGCCGAAAAGCTCGTTTTGTGCGGCGACATAAGGAGCAATGATGCCATCAAATGTGCGCTGAAATGCTGGAGCCTGAGGGCCGACCTCGGCAAACGGAAGGGTGATATCTACGACGCTATCGAGAACCAGACGACCTGTGCGACCGGGAAACAGGCTGGCATAGCGAGCCCCAAGAGCCGTACCATAGTAGTTCAATTTGTCGTATCCAAGCGCCGCACGTATCACCTCCATGTCACGAGCTGTGTATTCGGTGTTAATGTAGGGCGTCATGGGCGTGCCACCACAAGCTGATGCGAGGTCGCGGCTTTCGATCATCTGTGCCCTGACTCCAGCGGGGGACCTGTCGGTGAAAGAAATTGCTCTCGCCGGGGCGCTAGAACTGCATACCAACTGGGCGCTTGAACCGACGCCGCGTGGATCGAATCCGATCAGATCGTAGGCATCCGACAATTGCAAGAGCTTTGACCTACAGGATTTGCCGAATTCACAAGCAGCCATAGCGTCGACAAGCCCAAAGGCATCGCCAGCCCTCTCCGACCGGGCCCACCAGGATTCATCCATATGCCACCAGCCGGTTTGCAGGCTTACCGGCAATCACTCGCAGTACGCCAATGCCGACGCTACCTTTGGAAGCATCATCGTAATCCAACGGCACCTTTCCCGTCGTACAACTAGCCCTAGTCGATAGCGGACCCAGCAGGTCTTTGTTGACAATTTGAAAATTGTCAGATCCGCAGGTATGCCAAGTTATTGACTGGACGTAGTATGGCGTTAGTTCATCATCCGCGCTGGAACCAACCGACGCGTGAGTCGGGTCGGTGACTGAACCGCCGTCCGAGCCACCGCAACCATTCAGCGCGACCGCAATCAAAAGAGCCCCTAAAACGCGAATCTTTTTTAATGTTTTCGTCATCATGTCTATGTTCAACAAATGTATCGATTCTTCATCGTCCGGCTAGCAGAATGGTGCGGCTGTCATTTAGGAATTTGAATCAGATTGACATTGATCAGGAATCAATACTCGCAGCAATAAAAGCGCAGATACTCGCAAAGGTTCCATCAACCTTCCTTATGCACACTTAAACAATATCGAGTCATATCGCGCGTACGAATGCCGTTATCATCTCCCCGACAGCAGAGGGATGCGCAGACGAGCTGGATCGTTCTCATGTTAGCCTTTTGGCGACATGCTCGAAAGGTCACACACTCTATTGCAATTGAGCTGAACAACGACCTTGCGATTGCTGTTCCTGCACCGGCGACCAGTCAGCTATTTTCCGTTGAAATAGTCGATGTAAAGGATGCAGACACGCGTTACTGAGGGTAGTTGTGGCCATAACGGTGGCTTAGTTTTGTTGGCCGCAATGAGCCCGACGAGGCTTCGCTGTCGACATCCCCGTTATGCAACAAGATGCGAGAACGAAATGATTCTACCGCTGCCCGCGACAGTCATCGGTGAGCAGTACATGCGGCCAAGCTACGTGTTGGGAATATTGCAGCGATGGACGTTTGAGGACGTCGGCCTTGGTGTACAGTCGACCCGCCGGCACAAGCGAGCAGCAGCAGATTGAGGTCGCCGGGCACAACCGCAACGTCCGAGCTGGTCGACCAGCTCGACGCATTCTCGAAAATAGTGGCACCACTGCCGGATCGCAATGTTCGC
Source organism: Paraburkholderia atlantica (assembly GCF_009362785.1). Classification (GTDB taxonomy): domain Bacteria; phylum Pseudomonadota; class Gammaproteobacteria; order Burkholderiales; family Burkholderiaceae; genus Paraburkholderia; species Paraburkholderia atlantica. The sequence continues at coordinate 31,891 of NZ_WHNQ01000044.1, read as the reverse complement.
CGATGCCTAGTCCACCGTACCGCCGCATCCTACGCCTGATCTTTGCCTACGACGGCGACGCGCTATCGCTCGCCTCAAAGCATCTGGTCGAAATGACCCTGCCACCCTCGCATGAGCTGTGCAGCTCCGAAGGCAAGGCGGGGTTCTGGTTCGAATTGCGCGACCCCCACGGCCGGCCGTTATACCGACGGATCCAGCATGATCCGATGCCGCGGTATCGCGAAGCGCATGCGCCCGGCGCGACCCCAACGCACGTTACAGCTCTGCGGCGCGGCGTTTTCGAAATTCTCGTGCCGGCCTATTGGGAAGCGGCGACACTGGTTCTGTTGGCGACAGAGCACCCGCCGGTCGCACCATTCGGCACGATCCGCGCCGAACGAGCGCGCAGCGGTGGCCCGCGGGTTGGCACGGGTGCGGCGCGCGAAATCGCCCGATTCAGTTTGGATGATATCCTGAAATGACTACCGCAGATGGCGCCGTCATCGGCGTCAGCAAGATCATCGACCACGGTCCTGATGTATCGCGTTGGAATCTTGTGATCCTTGGCGACGGCTACCAGACGGCCGAACTGACGACCTATGCGACCGACGCGCGGAACTTCGCAAACGCTGTCGCCGGTACCGCGCCGTTCAACGAGATGTGGTCGGCCGTCAACGTACACCGCGTCGAGGTTTCCTCGACCGACAGCGGCGCTGACGACCCCGCGGGCGTGTGCAACGGTACCGGCGCGACGGCGCGCACCTATTTCGACGCGACGTTTTGCGAAGGTGGGCAAATACGGCGGCTGCTCAGCGTCGACGCCGCTACAGCGTTGAACGTCGCGCGCACGCAGGTGCCACAGACGAACATGACGGTAGTGATCGTCAACAGCACCATCTACGGCGGTTCCGGCGGGCCGGTCGCGGTGTTTTCGAAAGCAGACGGCGCAGAGCAAATTGGTATCCACGAAATGGGGCACACGGCATTCGGCCTCGCCGACGAATATTCGACGTACGCCGGTTGTTCAAGCGGTGAAACTGGCCACGACACCTATACGGGAACCGAGCCGGCGCAACCCAACATAACCGCCAACACCGACCGCGCGACGATCAAATGGGGCGCACTGATCGCTGCGGCCACTGCGCTACCGACCACCGTCAACGCTAATTGTACGCAATGCGATACCCAAGCATCGCCTGCCCCGGCCGCTACGGTTGGTGCATTCACAGGCGCAGGGTATTTCCATTGCGGATTGTATCGTCCTCAATACGACTGCCAAATGCGTACGCTCGGGAAACCGTTCTGCGCGGTCTGCCTAGAAGTCATCAGGAACACGCTTAAGCCATTCCTGCCGCTGCCGCCTGTCACGAGCCACTTCGCCCCAACTTCTGGCAACCCCGGTGGCGCGAACGTTGATGCAACGACAGCGGATTCGTCGGCCTGACTGCGGTCTGCGCGCGGCGTCGGTAGTAGCGAACTTCGTTATCGAGTCCGGCCCGCGGATCAGCACGCGGTTCCTAATTAATCTGAACCCTGAGACAAACTTGTCCGTTGCCAGAAGAGACCGCCGTATGGAACGTTGCTTGTAGTTCGTACTTCTCCCATCGGGCATGACTGCTTGTCGCTCATTTGGCTCTTGCATCGTCGTTGTAGCGTAGCCAACCACGCCGGCGATGATAGCTCAGGCGGTTACTCCTCAATCGTCCAGCAAGTGCACGCGGCACATCAGCGATCATCTCAAATTGGCACTGACTGCCGAAGTGGAATTGCCGAACACTGGGCATGCTATTTGAGCCACGATTCTGCTGGCGCCTAGAGTCCCATTTGCTGGAAGTAATACAGCGTTGGCCGTGCAGGTTGACGTTCATCAAGGCATATGTGATCGCGCCTGCCACAATAGAAATAAGCGTAGGCCAATTGCAACCAGAAAATTCCATGTGCACTATGAAGTACTATGTGAGAACTTAGCTTGGTGCATCTGCGCGTTACTGCACAACTGGCACCGCGTAGCGCTTCCCAGCGCGGGCAAACACAATGAGGTTGACTTGTCGGCTTCGACCCTATACCGAACATGCCGCCATGGACGGTATCATTGGCCTCCGCCTGGTAGACCTGACGTTCGAGTAGCGCTGATGACTTGTTACTTCTGCCCGCGACGAACGAGGCCTTGGCGCCCCATCCCTTTGCGCTAGTGACTGGTGTACCTACGCCGATAAGGCACAGCACGCTCCCTGCCTAGGGAGCAGTTCGTCTGCGCTTCCGCATCTACACGACGCACGTCTACGACAGAGTAACGTCAGACCATCATTGCGATGTGTGGCTCCTCGCGATCGCGAAACGGCAACCGAAGACTTTCTACCCATTGCTCGAGGACAAGGGCTATGACAATGCTACACGCCGAGCGTTACCACGAGATCTCATGCGGTCACCGACTAGTGGACCATGAAGGCACGTGCAAGAACCTGCATGGGCACAACTACCGCGTTCATTTTGTTTGCGAAGCCTCCTCACTCGACGATCTCGGGCGCGTCATCGACTTCGCGGCGATCAAGACACTGCTTTGCAATTGGGTCGAGGATCACTGGGATCACCGCAACTTGCTATGGATCGAAGATCCGTTCTATGCTGGCTTGCGCGACCTCGATCCGTCGGTGGTCGGCATGCCCTTCAATCCCCACCGCTAAAAACTTGGCGCAGTGGCTGATGACCAAGCTCGGCCCGGAGATCCTTCAGGGAACCGGCGTCCGGTTGGTCGAAGTACGAATCGAGGAGACGCGCAAATGCAGTGTGACGTATCGGCTCTAACTGTGCCGCCCGTTGACATCTATCCCGTCAACGAGATTTTTGAATCGTTGCAGGGCGAAGCCAGCTTCACCGGTACACCGTCGGTGTTCATCCGCCTGCAGGGGTGTCCGGTCGGCTGTCCGTGGTGCGACGCCAAGCATACGTGGAAAATGGTCCCGGAGCGCGCGATCAGCGTGGCCGCGATGCGTCTGAAAGAAGCGTCACCTTGCGACAGCTATGCGTGGTACGGCGTACAGACGCTGGCCGATATAGTGCGGGCGGCAGATGCTGAGCACGTAGTCATCACGGGCGGCGAACCCTGCATCTACGATCTGCGCCCGCTGATCACGAAGCTCGAGGCGTGGCATCACCGGGTCCAGGTCGAAACCTCCGGCACTTACGTACCGCTCGTCACGCCGAGCACCTTCCTCACCGTCAGCCCCAAGTACGCCATGCCCGGCGGCCGCCCGGTGCTAGATGAAGCGCTGTGGCGAGCCAACGAGCTCAAATGCGCGATCGGCAAGCAGCGCGACGTTGGCATCGTGCTCGAGAAACTTGACCCGATCCATCAAGCGCGGGACATACCGATCTGGTTGCAGCCGCTTAGCCTGTCATCTCGAGCCACGGATATCTGCATTCGGGCCGCGCAACACTACGGCTGGCGCGTATCGTTGCAGACGCATAAACTCATCAACGTCAGATAGCATCGCCCTCTTGGTCTGGCAACGTGAGGTGAAGGCCCTCCCAGTTAATCAAGAAAAAGAGGACGTCATCAGTTGCGTAAAGCCAGCCGGAACCTCGTCGGGGCGTTCCGCCATGCTCTCCGGGCATCGCGAGCGCGCCCGTTTGTAATGGCGGAACTTTAGGCTGAAGTGCGCTTACACGCCTGCCACGTCGAGGTAGTTGTCGAGACGCGTTGGCACGCGCGTCGAGAACGCCGCGCAAAGTAGACGTGCGAACGGATCGCGCGCTATCGGACCACTGCGTGACTTACTCGCGCGGCGGGCAGCATGCGGTGAAAACGACAAGCGCATGAAGGGGGGGTGCGGACGAAAACTTGGACTACCTGGAGGTAGTTCATGTTCTCATACGAAGATCGCATTCGAGCGGTCCGACTCTACTTGAAGCTGGGTAAGCGCCTCGGGGCGACCATCCGGCAGTTGGGCTATCCAACAAAGAATTCTCTCAAAGCCTGGCATCGCGAATACGAACAGTGCCATGATCTACGGGCCTGCTATGTCCGTTCGAGGCCGAGGTATTCGGCCGAACAGAAGAAGGCGGCTGTCGGTCATTATTTGAGCCATGACCGCTGTGCTGCCGCAACCTTGAGGGCTTTAGGCTATCCGAGTCGCGAGACGCTTGCAGCCTGGATCGAAGAACTGCATCCCGAAATCAGAAAACGCGTTGTCGGCAGAGCAACTGGCAGTGTTCCGAAATCGCCGGAGGTGAAGCAGGCTGCAGTCATCGAGCTGTGCACCAGAGAGGAAAGCGCGCGCCTGGTTGCCCGGAAAGCAGGTGTGAGCAGGCCGACGCTTTACAATTGGAAGAACCAGCTACTCGGTCGTGACGCCCCAGCATCCATGAAACGCCAGAAGAAGCCAGCACCGGACGACGAGCGTGCGAAACTGGAGCAGGAGGTCGAAACGCTTCGACGCGACATCCGGCAACTGCCGCTCGAGCACGACATCCTGAAGAAGGCGAACGAACTGATAAAAAAAGGAATGGGCATCGACCCGCAACTCCTGAGCAACCGGGAGAAGACGATGCTGGTTGATGCCCTCAAGCAAAGCTATCCGTTCCCAGAGCTGTTAGCGGCTTTGGGGCTTGCCCGCAGTTCCTACTTCTATCATCGTGCACGTCAGCTCGTTGCTGACAGGCACGCTGACGCGCGTCGCGTCATCGCGGATATCTTCAAACTCAATCACCGTTGCTACGGATATCGCCGGATCCACGCGGCGCTGGGCAGGCAGCAGATCGTCATCTCGGAGAAGGTGGTGCGACGTTTGATGCGACAGGAAGGTCTGGCCGTTGCCACGACCAGGCGACGTCGCTACGGCTCCTATTGCGGAGAAATAAGCCCTGCGCCGGAGAACATCATCAATCGTGACTTCCGCGCCGCTGCCCCGAATCAGAAATGGCTCACGGACATTACCGAATTCCAGATTCCGGCCGGCAAGGTGTATCTGTCGCCGGTGATTGACTGCTTCGACGGTCTCGTTGTGAGTTGGTCAATCAGCACGCGGCCGGATGCCGAACTCGTCAACACCATGCTGGATTCGGCGATTGAGTCGCTGGCTGCCTGCGAGGAACGGCCTGTGGTTCACTCCGATCGCGGTGCACACTATCGCTGGCCGGGGTGGCTCTCACGGATGCGTAATGCAAGACTGATTCGTTCGATGTCGCGCAAAGGATGTTCGCCGGATAATGCAGCGTGCGAAGGTTTCTTCGGGCGTCTCAAGACGGAGTTATTCTATCCTCGTGACTGGCGGGCCACGACCGTTGATCAATTCATTGAAGTCGTTGACTCGTATATCCGCTGGTATAACGCGAAGCGTATCAAGGTCTCGCTCGGTGCCCTCAGCCCTATCGAATACCGGCAAAGTCTTGGAATTGCGGCGTAAATCAGTCCAAGAATTTGTCCGCACCCCCTAAAACCCATCTTGCTCTCGCGCTTGGATAACGTGCAACGCAGGCCGGGTTTCGCACCCGCTTCATCACTGCCGCCGATCTGCTGATGCAATTGACGACAGCGTTGCACCGCAACCAGCTCGAGGAAACCATCAAGCGGATCACGAAGCCCTACAAGCTTCTCATCATTGACGAGATGGGATACCTGCCCATGGACCGGGAGCAGGCGAACCTGCTCTTCCAGGTGGTCGCCAAACGATACGAAACCGGCAGTCTCATCCTGACCAGCAATCTGCCGTTCGGCCAGTGGGACCAGACCTTCGCTGACGATGCAACGCTCACGGCGGCGCTCCTCGACCGGCTTCTTCATCACGCACACGTCGTGCCGATCTCCGGCGACTCGTACAGGTTGAAGGAAAAACGTCAGGCCGGCATGATCAACCGCATGCCACCACCGCACCTAAACGACGCAGACGACATCAAACGCAAACGCAATTCGAAGGAGGCAGCCCCTAGTCATTAACCGCATGAGCGGGTGTATCAAATTACGATTGCGTTTGCGTCCGAAGCTGTATCAACTTGAGATTGCGTTTGACAAAATCGCGGAATTCAAAGCGCTGGTCCATCGTCGGCACCTGACGGCGGAATTGCACCTGTACAATCGGTGCGAACTTGGCCCGTGTTACCAACAAGATGTCGACCGCGTGACGGCTTTACGCAAGCACCCTCTCAGTCATCCGCTCAGCGAAGTTGTCTTGGAGCGAGAGCCTGTCCCGGTGCTCCTTCGACGATAGCGACTTTTGCACCAGTTCGAACATATCGGCAAACGTCGTGCAGGTCCATTGATTTTTCAATGCAAGCAGTTTCCCAACGCTCACCACTGCCTTGTTGCCAAGCTCAAAGAGGTAATCAAGCGTTACGTTTTGGATTGCGGCAATCTGTTCCCGGTTCATTATGAAGCTCCAGTGTGCGCGTTCCGGACACGAAGCCGGCGCCTCCAGATCTTGCGACAGAGATCGCACAGTGGGCCACAAACGCGCGCCGGATGTGGTGCGCGTCAGAATTCTCCCAGTCCGGAGACCCGTCGCTCCAGCCAGACCGGCTCTCTTGTCCAGAGCATATCCGGCCCTTCTCGATTGATTTTTATCTGCTTGAATGTGTCTTGACCGCCATCAAGGATCTTAGGTGGAGACTTCTCGGGGCCCACATTCGTCGGTACAGACGACGAAGCGACCGTCCATGGGGACACTTCGCCACACGTGAAGACGAACTTTCGCCTGTCCGCGTGGCCCTCCTTAAAATGGGCCGCCCGACACGTTCTCGATCGCTGTGGGTCCGCTTCCGTGATGAACGTGGGCAGCCCCAAGAGCGGGGACGTTCCGCAACCTCCCTGCGAAAAAGGTGCTCCAAAAACAAGCGACGACGCGCCTTATGGGCGGCCCTAACTCGTCGTCAGGAGAAGAATGGTGATCACAACCGCGCGAACTGCGTGAATCCAGCGTGCCGGTAGCCCGAAGGTCCTAGCCTTCCGATGCCGCAACCGGGAAAGCATCAGGTAGTCTGCGTACCAAGGCCCTTGGTCTGAGCCGGTCAGAGTCCGCTCGTTCTAGAGAATCACTATGTCTTTCAACCCGACTTTTCCGTCGAAGATCGGTTACGTGGCGTCCAGCATCGTTAAAGCCGCCGATGAGGACGTTGCGAATCAAACGCCCGCTAGTCTGGCCGCGTATCCAGTCCTAAGAAACGGTTTCAAAAAGGCTGCGTAGGGGCTGTTAACCCGCAACACAACCTGTAACCTCGATCGTCGTGACAACAGGATCGAGGAGATGGGCAAACCAATCATCGACGACGAACTGTGGACACTGATCGCGCCACTGCTACCACCAGCGAAGCCACGCCGCTTCAAGTATCCGGGCCGCAAGCCGGTTCCGGATCGGGCTGCGCTGACGGGCATCTTGTTTGTGCTCAAGACTGGCATCCGGTGGCGAGATTTGCAAGCAGAGATGGGATGCGGCTCTGGCGTCAGTTGCTGGCGAAGGCTACGCGATTGGCAACAAGCCGGCGCATGGGATCGATTACACGCAATGCTTCTGGCGAGGTTGCGAGCGGTGGACAAGATCGACTTCTCGCGCGTGGTCGTGGATTCGTCCTCGATTCGTGAAATTGGGGCGGGCGAAAAACTGGTCCGAACCCCACCGATCGAGCGCGACCTGGGTCCAAGCACAACCTCGCCACCGACGCCAACGAAACGCCCATCGCGGCAATCCTGACGGGTGCCAATCGTAACGACGTCACCCAACTCGTTCCGCTGATTGAGGCCATCGTGCCGATCGGCGGCAGGCGCGGGCGGCCTTTGAGCCGTCCTCGCCGCGTCTACGCCGACCGGGGTTACGACCACGACAAATACCGACGCGCTCTTCACGAGCGCAGTATTCCCACTAGCATCGCGAGGCGTGGCCACCCGCATGGCAGTGGCCTTGGGAAAGTCCGTTGGGTTGTCGAGCGTACGCATGCCTGACTGCATCATTTCCGTCGTCTACGTATTCGCTTCGAACGTCGCGCTGACATTCACGAAGCGTTCCTCAAACTCGGCTGTTGTTTGATCTGCTGGAACACTCTTCAGCGCGTTCAGCAGTCTTTATGAAACCGTTTCTAAGTGAGCGAAATTGGCGGCATCAGTACTTTGGCGGACTTTCCTTAACAACCGAATCGGACGCTCGCCGGACTCGAACAAGCGCGGTGTGCCCCACGCCCTTCAGCTTTCCGGGTCCGGCAAGCAACGCGCCAAAGATGTGGCAGTCACAATCGCTCGACGCATTTCGCCAAGACCTGTCGATACTCAAGCACGTCCCTTTCGATGCTCCCTAGGTCTGCTCGTGCCGGCACTCATATACCGACCGACCGCCTGAACTCGCGCGTGGCCGCTTTCGCGCGCGCGCTGGCGTCCGGTGCGTCGGGGAGAGCAACACACCACGCCGCGATAGCTTTGTCGGCGAGCGGCTCCCACTTGCTCACCCAAGCCGTCAGCACCGCGCGGTTGTTTTTCTCCTCGAGCGCCATGCGAACGAGTTCGGCAGCCCAACGCCGGTGGCGCTGGGCGTCGATCAACTGCGCATCGGTGATGAGGCCGAGCAGCGTATCGCCGTTGTGCCGCGCAGCCACTCCGAGGCTTCGCAAGACGGTTTCTTCCACCGCGGGGCGCGCGACGAGGTTCAGCGCGGCGAAACTCTCCGCCCAGTCCCATGCTGTGAGTGCGTGCTCGACGAGCTTGCGCCAGCCCTGCCATGCCGGATCGTCCTCCCAGTAGTGCCGCTCGTCAGTACCGAAGCCGAGGTCGGCGAACGTCAGCGACAGTTCTTTGGTGCGATACGCCGTGTGAGTGAGCCAGCGCAGCGTGTCCGCTGTCTGATAAGCGGCGCAGTTTGAGATCGTGGAAGCGGGCGCCATCTGGGTCAGATAAGCCGAGCCCATTTGCAGTGCATGGAACAGGAAGCGCGCGGGCGTGTAGTGGCGCGAGAGTGTACCCGCCCAAGTGCGTGCGAGCATGGTGTCGTGACCGCGTGCTGAGAACTGGTCTAGCAGCCCGAACACATACGTTTCCTGCCCGTCCTGGAGCATGTTGTAGGTGCGGTAGACGAGCTCGTCAGGATCGCGGAACGCATTCCAGTCGGGCTGAGTCAGCGGGGAAGCATTGCGGTTTCGCTTGAACCATTGCGCCATTTCGAAGTTCGGATCGAGCTCGAACGGCGCATCGGGATTGTCGGTCGTGTAGTGCAGATTAGTCGTGACGATCTCGTACTCGCTTGGCTTGCGCCGCCGGGCCGCCAGATGGCTCCATGTTTTCAGTGGCTTGAGTACTTCGGGTCGCGTCATGATTGTCTCCAGTTAAGGAAGGGGCTGCAGAAGTCGCTTTCAGAGCAGGGATCCTCCGCACTCATCGCAGTCTGAACGGCGACGACATTCTTGTGTGGAGATTTCCCGGTAGAGTCACCGGTCAGGCGCCGTGCCGGTGAAAAGTATGGCCGCACCGAACAGATCTTCCGCGTTTCGCAAAGCTCTGCGTATCTTTCATAAATTGCCCAGAGCAGACCGCGTCGTGATCAGGACAGCATTTTTCACCAAACCCATATAGCGGGCCCCCGCATCGCCGAACTGTCGCCTGATGATGGGAAAGGGACTCAACCTTGGCACGGATCTCTGCCTTGAGCCAGTCGATCTGATCGTGAATAGCGTCCAGACGATCGCTCTGCTCCGGTGCACCACGCCGCCGTCAAGACCCTGGAACTCGCGATACAGCACCTCTTCCATTGCAGGGTCCGACAGAGCGAACTCGTGCTGCATAAACCGAATTTTCGGCATCGTCGCGATCGGGAAGAGCGGTCGTCCGTTTTTGCCTAGCGGATAAATGCGGCTCGATCAGCGCAAATCAGCTCCGACCAAGGTACAACACGCCGCATCGCCTCGAGAGATTCGGACTTCCCCTTGGTTGAAAGATCCAAGGAACTGCGACATTACACTTTTACCCAACTAATTCGCGATGCTTCCAAGATAGCTGAACGGGCGTCAATGCCAAGAATTCGGCAGACCTTTGTTAAAGCGTCTTTTCGTAGTAGAAACGCACATACTCGTCGGTCGTCTCGATACGGCCCGCGAACGAACTGAGATTGACTTCGAGTTCGGACATCCTGAACGGCCGACCCAGCGCTTCCTCCAACGTCGCGCGGCATAGGATCAGTTCGCCGTCCGCGTCGATGCGCACATATGCGAGCTTGTCGTCCACGCGGATCGCCTTGCCGGGGTTGTCCTCGTGCGCGGCTTCGATGACGCCGGCCGTGATGCTGCTCGCGCGAAGCACCGGACCCACGCGGTTGTTACGGTAAGCTTCGGCGGTCTTGTCAACGATCATGTTGTGTTCCCCTCCGGACTCAGGAATGGGCAAAGAGCGCATGAACGCCTTCTACGGCAATCAGAACATCGTCGCCTTGGAGCTTCACGAGATATTCGGCGAGACCGCAGTCATCCGGATTGATTCCTTTGCCCGTTTTTGCGTCGAAGGTCCACTGATGAGCCCGGCACGTCAGCACGCGCCCATCGAATTTTCCTTCAACGAGCCTAATGTCGTGGTGCGGACAAATGCCCTGAAAGCCGCGCGGCTCGCCGCCTTCGGGACGTACCAACACTATCACGTGGCCATCCACTTCCACCTCGGCCATCTCCGCTTCCCACAGGTCATCGAGAGTACAAACTCTCCGAAACCTCATGTCGCCCTCAATCATCGCAAAAGATGAATTCCAGCGTTTCCATCGGCTTGATGTCGGTCTCGGCGAGTTTCGCGTTGCGCGGATAGAACTGCTTGCTACCTTGGCGGCGCACGCGGATCACCTTGTCGGGTTGAGGCGCTACTCGCCGGCCCACCGAATGATGAGATGCTGCGGCGGCGATCTCGTCCATGGAATTGTCGGTATCCACGGTTACGAGCTGCAATACAAAGTCATACTGAAAATTGGAAATCAAAGGAACAAGAGCCATATCGCCCTCCATTGAATCGCCGCTTCATGCAGCCTTTTCTTCGTAAAACTTGTCGCAGTACGCCTTGACCCACGCGTAATGGTGCGCGTCATCGCCACATTCGCCCGGGGCGAGTTCCATGTACTTCAACGCACCCTCCAGGTCGGGTGGCTGGATCTGCCCAGCCAGTAAGCGATCAACGAGAGCGAGGTGATTGCGGTAGCGAACGGGATCCTGCTGGAACACCCAGCGATCGATTTCCGAGTTGAAGTGATACGTGCGGCCGTTGTAGTCGAGCGGATGGTCCTTTACATTCCAACCATTGCCAGGAATCGCGCAGATGGGCAGTTGGCTCATGTTGCAGACGATCGGCAGCGTCTCGGAAACGGTGAGCTCAGGCTTGCCGGCCAGCAGGTTATCGATTATGACATCCCAGACTTTGCCGAACGTGTCGTTCCAGCCGGGATATTTTTCTTCAAGCCAGTCGCGGCACTCGGGTGTTATGCCGGCAGCAGGATTCCACCACACGGTAGGCCGCCAGAACCAGATAGCCAATTGATACGCATGGTGCTGGTAGTCGAACTCGCTAACTATCTGTTCCCAGTACCATGGCAGATCGAGTCCGAGGTCGATCAGAGTGCGTTCGAACTGACCTACGATCCACTCCCGCATGAATTCCTTAAACGACTGCTTGCGATGCATGAGTGGCGTGGCGTAATCCATCGAGGAGCCCGTGAGCAGGCAGAACAGACGCCACGCGCGTGCGATGGCGACATCAACGAGCTTTTGAGCTTGCTCTTTACGGCCATTGGCGATCAGGATCTGCAACGCGGGCCCCCCGATTTGCGCATGGCGCGACTCATCTGTCTGAATGCTGGAAATCAGGCTTGCAAAAGTGAAGTCGCCCGCTTCGGCGGCATTGGCCGCGAGGCCAAGAAACTGCATGTTGGTAAAACCCGTTTCGAACGCGAAGGTCAGCATGACCGCGATTTCGATCGCACTGCGCGACATGAACAGGTCATCGAACGCGCTGCGCGCGGCAATCGCACCCCACGCGTTTGTGTGATACGCCTTGTGGGCCCAATCGAACTGACGATCCTTGGGACAGTAGTCGTGAGGGAAGTAAAGCTGCAACTGACCGTGACGATTCTCGTCGAGCATGCCGAAGGTGGCCATATTGCGCATGCCGGGCGCACGGCCGAAACGTACCATTCGGGCCTCGGCGCTCATCGCCGCATATTCGCCGAGCGCAATTGCACCGTAGTGCGCCTTCAGAATGGAGAGCCACCCCGGATCGGCGTCCTCGAACATGCGGCTACGCTCAAGTGCCTCCTTGACCGAATATGCACCAGCATCCTTCTCACGCTGGATGCGCACATACTCGGGATACGACGTCTTGTAGGGCTCGTCGTAGGTTTCCCAACTCGCCATGGGAATGCCTTGCGCACCAGACATGAGATCGGGAAAGAGCTCCGACTCCGTCACATATCTTGAGGTCCAGTTGGTGGCACGTGCAATGTCATACCATGCGGCTCGTTCCAGTAACGCCATCGTGATGCCTCCTTTTGGAATGGGCGATGCGTCTTCCCGGCACGATGCGCACTCCACCGGGCGCCCCTTGAGAACGCAAGATCAATGCCAATCCGCGGCGTTTCTTTCTTAGCGGCCGCCGTCGTCTTCTTGAAACCCTCAAGCTGGGTGAGAAATTGATTGCCGAAGTCGGCCGAGTGGCGAGCGGCATTGAACTCAAGAGCATCACGGTCATGGATGCCGCCATCATCGGTGCGCCAAAATTCGACGAAGAATGAACAGAATTCGCGCTCCCCCAAATGCACCAGACGCGCAAGACTAGCAATGGTACTACGGCGCCAAGCTATACATCGACGAGGATAGCCAGAGTGGCCTGGCGCACGGCGTAGTACCGGCCAACGTGCATGAAAAGCTTCCACTGCCGCAATTGCTGCACGGCGAGGAGCGGACGATCTACGCTGACAGCGCCTACGCCAGCCAGAAGGCTAATCCACAGCAAAGCGGCACACCCACCGCGCGTGTGAAGTCAATACGGTGCAGCGCGGCGAGAACTGCCACAAGTCGAGGATCCGCGCACGCGTGGAGCATGTCTTCGCGGTGGCCAATCGACTGTGGGTTTCACGAAGGTGCCTACCACGGTTGGCGCAGAGTGCGAACCAGGCTTCATAGCTTTGGCGCCCGCCAATCTCTACCTGTCGGGCACGCGATTGATGGCACAAGTGCGTCCGTAATGGACGAAAGGCGGCCCAAAATCCGAGGAGTATGGGGGGTATGGTCGGCGTCACGACCTGGAACACCTCCGCAAGGCCGACACGTCGCAAATTCGGCGACTCTTTCAGCCTAGCCTTAACGTGACAACGCCGACATATGTCGTCGAGAATTGGACAAACAAGACAGGCACTCGAAGAATTTGTCGAGCTTTCTCGGCAATTTTTCTAGTTTCACGCCGTGCGAAAAGGTGGCGCATAGGTTGATTCGTGAACCTCCTCCCAGATATTTTGCTTCGTTCTCTGAAGAACCCGTACTGGCTGACCTCTGTCAAACCAACGGCCCGTCTCCATTACGAGAAGGTTTGTCGGCGCAGCACGTAGTCCTTCCCGCTTCCGCCTCAATTATGGCAAGCGCCGCGGAACATTTTTTTCGTTAGGGATCCGCGACGCAAGGTCGGCACGAATCTTGTTATTTTCAAAACGCTTCACCGACAGTGAGACGCCCGAAGACGCGGTCGCATGTCAGCTTCGCAGGGCCGAACGCCATCAAGGGACCACATAGTGATCGAAACGTTTTATGAAGTCATGCGACGCCAAGGGATCTCGCGCCGTAGCTTCCTCAAATTCTGCTCGCTGACGACAACGTCGCTCGGCCTCGGGCCTGCGTTCATGCCGAAGATTGTCCACGCAATGGAGACCAAACTGCGCACGCCGGTGCTCTGGCTACACGGACTCGAATGCACCTGCTGCTCTGAGTCGTTCATCCGCTCGGCGCACCCGCTGGCGAAGGACGTCGTGCTTTCAATGATCTCGCTCGACTACGACGACCTCTTGATGGCTGCCGCGGGACACCAGGCCGAGGCGATCCTCGAAAACGTGATGACGAAGTACCGTGGCAACTACATCCTCGCCGTCGAAGGCAATCCGCCGCTGAGTCAAGACGGCATGAGCTGCATTATCGGCGGCAAGCCATTCGTCGATCAGTTGCGCCGTGTGTCGAAGGACGCGAAGGCTGTGATCTCGTGGGGGTCGTGCGCGTCGTGGGGCTGCGTGCAGACGGCAAAGCCGAACCCGACGCAGGCGGTGCCAATCCACAAGGTGATCACCGACAAGGCGATCATCAAGGTGCCAGGCTGCCCTCCGATCGCCGAGGTGATGACGGGCGTCGTCACCTACATGCTCACGTTCGACCGGATACCGGAGTTGGATCGCCAAGGCCGTCCGAAGATGTTTTACAGCCAGCGCATTCACGACAAGTGCTACCGCCGTCCGCATTTCGACGCGGGCCAGTTCGTCGAGTCGTGGGACGACGAAGCGGCACGGCGCGGCTACTGCCTCTACAAGGTCGGCTGCAAGGGCCCGACGACCTACAACGCCTGCTCGACCGTGCGTTGGAACGGCGGTACGAGCTTCCCCATTCAGGCGGGCCACGGCTGCATCGGCTGCTCTGAGGAAGGATTCTGGGACAAGGGCTCCTTCTACGATCGGCTCACCCGGATCGATCAGTTCGGAGTCGAAGCGAACGCCGACAAGATCGGCGCTACCGCGGCCGTCGTGGTGGGCGCCGCCACTGCTGCGCATGCAGCCGCTTCGGCAATTCAGCACGCCAGGTCGAAGCAGGGCTCTATGGACGACCGCGACGGCCAATAGCTACACCCGCGTCGGGGTGCAGCCGACAAGCACAGGAAGCCGCAAAAGAAAAGCAACCATGACAGCCATTTCGAACCCAGGATTTCAGCTCGGTAGGAACGGACGCCGGATCGTCGTCGATCCGGTCACACGCATCGAAGGCCATATGCGCGTCGAGGTCAATGTTGATTCGAAGAACGTGATCCGCAACGCCGTTTCCAGCGGCACTATGTGGCGTGGCCTTGAAGTCATTCTCAAGGGGCGCGACCCGCGCGACGCATGGGCGTTCGTCGAGCGTATCTGCGGCGTATGCACGGGATGTCACGCGCTCGCCTCCGTGCGCGCCGTCGAGGACGCGCTCGACATCCGCATTCCGCCCAACGCGCACCTGATCCGCGAGATCATGTCGAAGACATTGCAAGTGCACGACCACGTGGTGCACTTCTATCACCTGCACGCGCTCGACTGGGTCGACGTGTTGTCGGCGCTCAAGGCCGACCCCAAGTTAACGTCCGAGTTGCAACAGCGCATCTCGCCCGCGCATCCGATGTCGTCACAGGGTTATTTCCGCAATGTGCAGACGCGTCTACGCAAGTTCATCGAAAGCGGCCAGCTCGGTCCGTTCATAAACGGCTACTGGGGCAACTCCGCGTACGTGCTGCCGCCGGAAGCGAATCTGATGGCCGTGACGCACTACCTCGAGGCGCTCGACATGCAAAAGGAGTGGGGCAAGATCCACGCGATCTTCGGCGGCAAGAATCCGCACCCGAACTACCTTGTGGGGGGCGTGCCTTGCGCGATCAATATCGGCAGCGACCTAGCGGCCGGCGCACCCATCAACATCGAGCGCCTAAACTTCGTCAAGTCGCTCATCGACGATGCGATCACCTTCTGCCGCAACGTCTATGTGCCCGATCTGCTTGCAATCGGCACGATCTACAAAGCACGCGGCTGGTTGCATGGCGGCGGCCTGGCCGCGACCAACGTGATGGACTACGGCGCGTATCCGCTCGTCAACTACAACCCATCCACCAACCAGATGCCGGGCGGAGCCATCATCAACGGCGACTGGAACAGGCTCCTGCCGGTTGATCCGCGCGACCCCGAGCAAGTGCAGGAATTTGTCGCCCACTCCTGGTATCAATACCCTGACAACTACCGCGGGCTGCATCCTTGGGACGGCATTACCGAACCGCACTACGAGCTCGGACCCAACACGAAGGGCACGCGCACCGCAATCGAGTCGATCGACGAGAGCGCGAAGTACTCGTGGATCAAGTCGCCGCGCTGGCGGGGGCACGCGATGGAAGTCGGACCGCTCGCGCGCTACATCCTCGGCTACGCACACGCGGAGCAGAGCAATCCGCATTGCGGCCGTATGAAGGAACAGATCGAGGCCTCCCTCCTTGCCGTGAACCAAGGCATGCCAAAGCTGCTCGGCTTGCCGGAAAGCTCGCTTGGCGTGAAGCAACTGCTGCCGACCACCATCGGCCGCACACTCGCCCGCGCGCTTGAAGCGGAGTATTGCTCCGAGATGATGGCGGACGACTGGCAAAGCCTCTTACAAAACATCCGCAACGGCGACACCTCGACCGCGAACCTCGACAAGTGGGACCCTTCGACGTGGCCAGCCGAGGCGAAGGGCGTGGGCGCGGTCGCCGCGCCGCGCGGCGCGCTTGGCCACTGGATCAGGATCAGGGACGGTCGCATTGAGAACTACCAGTGCGTCGTTCCGAGCACTTGGAACGGCAGCCCGCGCGACGCGAAAGGGCAGATCGGCGCGTTCGAAGCGAGCCTCATGGACATGCCCGTGGCGAACGTCGAGCAGCCCGTCGAGATCCTGCGCTCGCTGCACTCGTTCGACCCTTGCATGGCTTGCTCGACGCACGTGATGAACGCGGACGGTGCGGAAACGACCGCCGTGACTGTGCGATAACCCCACCAGGCCGCCACAGCGCCTGCGCTCGTCGGCGCCGCGCGGCAGGAAAGGATGATGACAATGCAATCGTATTCTCGACGCGAAAAGGCGGCTGACTTTGTTTCGTCCACCGAGGCAATTTACGTGTACGAAGCGCCGGTACGCGTCTGGCACTGGATCAACGCAGTGTCGATCGTCGTGCTGGCGTTGACCGGCTATCTTATCGGCGCCCCGCTTCTCACACAGCCCGGCGAGGCGAGCACGAATTTTCTGATGGGCTATATCCGCTTTGTGCATTTCACCGCGGCCTACCTGTTCGCAATCGGGCTTGCGGGCCGCGCGTATTGGGCGATTGTCGGCAATCGCCATGCGCGCGAAATGTTCTGGGTCCCGGTATTCTCGCGCGAGTACTGGATGGACATGCTCACCATGCTGCGTTACTACTCGTTCCTCGGGCCCACGCCGCGCCAGTTCAGCGGGCACAATCCGTTATCGCGATTTGCGATGTTTTTCGTGTTCTTGCTGATCTCACTCTTCATGATCGTGACCGGTTTCGCACTGTATGGCGAAGGCGCGCAGGCCGGCTCTTGGCAGCAGATTGCGTTTGGCCAGGTATCCACGTTTATCGGCCAGTCGCAGACCGTGCACACGTGGCATCGCCTCGGCATGTGGGCGATCATGATGTTCCTTATCGTGCATGTCTATATGGCGATCCGCGAAGACATCATGGCCCGCCAGAACATGGTCGGCACGATGATATCGGGCTACCGTACCTTCAGGAAGTGAGGTTGCAATGCTGACTTGCCCACAAACCGGCGTGCCTGCCATCGTCGTACTCGGCATCGGCAACTTGCTGTGGGCCGACGAGGGTTTTGGCGTGCGCTGTATCGAGGCGCTTGAGCAGCACTTCGAGTTCGCCCCGCACGTGAGCCTCATAGACGGCGGCACGCAAGGGCTGTGTCTGGTCCAGTACGTCCAGGCGGCCGACAGTCTGCTCATTTTCGACGCGGTCGATTACGGTCTCGCGCCGGGCACGCTGAAGATCGTTGAGGATGACGACGTACCGGCGTTCCTCGGCGTGCGCAAGATGAGCCTGCACCAGACCGGCTTCCAGGAGGTACTGATGCTCGCGCGCCTGACAGGCCGGTATCCACGCCGCGTGCTGCTGATCGGCTGCCAGCCCGACGAAGTGGCCGATTTCGGTGGCAGCCTGCGACCCGCCATTAAAGCATCGCTCGAGCGCGCGCTCGAACTTGGCCTCGAGCGCCTTGCCGCATGGGGCGGAGAGCCCACGCCGCGCCACACCCCGTTAAATGCCGACGATGCGGTCACGCTGCCGCATCTCGCGCTTTCGCGCTACGAAGGCGAGCGGCCCAGCGAGGCCGATGCGTGCCGCACCGGCGACGTGCGCGTGCTGCTGCGCATGCGCCGCGAGGAGCCGCCGTCGTGTGTATAGGCGTGCCGATGCGGGTGGTCGAGGTGCAGGGCTTGCGGGCGCTGTGCCACGGACGCGGCGGCCACCGCCGGATCGACACTTCGCTAGTTGGTCCATGCAGCGCCGGTGAATGGCTGCTGGTTTTTCTCGACACGGCGCGCGAGAAGCTCGACGGGACACGCGCGGCAGAAATCGACGCGACGCTCTCGCTCGTGGAACTGGCGCTGGAGGGAGATGCCGCCATGGCCCGAGCGAGCCCGAATTTTGAATTGCCGTCTGCGCTCGGCGTGGACGATTTGACCCGGTTGACCTCCAGCGCGCAACCGGCGCATGGCCGTCACGGGTCCTCCGAGGAATCGCCATGACAAATACGAACGGTACCGCGCTTGACGCGACGTCCGTGGCGCAGCGGCTAACTGATGGCAGACACGCCGTGTCCGTGGACGAACGAAAGGTAGACGATTGGATTGCGGACGGCGGCGAATGCGTAGCGCTGCTCACGGCCGACGGGACGCGCTTTCCCGACTTCCTCGACGTGGCCGTGGTGCTGCCCGAGGTCGCGCGCCGCGTGTGGCGGTGGTCGTGGCGGTGGCCGTGGTCCACGTTGCTGTGGCTGCACGCCGGCGCTTATGTCACGAGGATCTCCAGTATGACGGACTGGAATGACTACGTGGCAAACGTCGCACATGCGCTCGGGCAGCCGACTACGCGGACGCCATGGGTCGGCATTCCCGGCCGCACCGTCGGCGCTTCGCCCGGCTGTCACGAATTGTCGATCAATCTTTGGGGTCGTTGATCGTGTCCATGAGTCCATTTGCCATTCCCGTCGCGCCTTTCCGCCCGGGCAACCAAGCCGAGAGCGATGCGGTGCTCGACTATCTGCCGATGCCGCAAGGCATGCGCATCTATCTGGCGCCGACGCTGCGTGAGCGCTGCGATGCGCGGGCACTCGGCGGCGCGCGCGGCGTGCTTCGCAGCGTATTAGGCGTACTGGCGGCATACGAACCTGGTACGCCGTCCGAAGCCATCGATCTGACGCCGTACGATCGAGCAACGCTGCGCGTTCTCAACGACGTGCTGGGCGAGGGCGAGGTCAGCGCGCGCGTCGACGGCGCGCAGCGGAGCGGCGGGCTGATCCAGGAGACTGTGTTTACCGGCCTGTGGCGCGTAGTCGAGCGGAACGGCGCGCGCCCGGTCGACCGGCTCGAGATCGGCGCGGCCCCCGCGATGCTTGCGCCCAAAGACCCGGCGCCGCCGATGATGCCGTTGCCGGACATGCTGCCGCTCGACGTGATGAACGCGCCGTCGATCCTGAGCGAAGTACGCGATTCCGCCGCGCGCTGGCGCGCCGGGCATGCGCCCCACATTGTCAACTTAACGCTCCTGCCATTGTCGCCGGGGGATCAGCAACTGATCGACGCCGTGCTGGGCGAAGGTGCGGTGCAGATCTTGTCGCGCGGCTACGGAAATTGCCGAGTGGGCAGCACGGCGATCGCGAACTGCTGGCGTGTTGCATATTTCAACTCGCAGGACATGCTGATCCTGAACACGATCGAGATCATCGATCTGCCAGAGGTCGTGCGCGCCGCGCCGGAAGACCTCGCGGATTCGCGCGAGCGCTTGACCCAGTTGATCGATTGGATGGGTGAGGCGTGACGATGGACGAGCGAACGAAGCAATTCGAGGGCTGCCATCTCGGCGCCAGCAGCCCAATCGCGACGCACACGTGCCTCGAATGCAAGTTCTGCTGGTGGATCCACCATCCCGAACAAGGCGATCCGGTCTTGCAGATTCCTCCGCACGCGATGTTCGCGGCGCTTCAGGCGCACTGGCGCTGCCGCGTTTATGGCCGCGCGCCGGATCAGGTCATGGTTCTTGTGGGACGCGGATTGACCGTGCGTGCAATCCAGCGAAAGGTCATACACGGCGATCCAAGGATGGCTACGCTTGTAGCGCACTTCGAAACGGCCGCAACCAGTGCGATGCCTGACATACCGGTCGTGAAACTCGCCTTGCGTATCGAGGGGACCGGCTTTGAGCCGGTGCCCGGCGAGACCGGGGCCCGATGCGTTTGGTTCGGGATGCCGATCACGCCATGGTCCATCAGGCCCCTCTCGTTACCCGGCGCGGTGCAGGACTGGGTGGAATGTCCGCGGCCGGCCGGCAAAGCGCACTTGCGCGTTGGCGACGTCGATTTCAAATGGCTCGGCGCGCACGCGCAAGACGTCGGAGCCTATGCGAGCTGCTCGCTCTTTTTGCCGATGCTCGAATTCCCCAGACAGAAGAGCGCCACATCGGGCGGTGTCCCGCGGGTGTCGCGTCATGCGCTCCTGCTGCGGCCGGCCGCGTTCGGGAGCGCTCCATGACCGCGGCGATGCTGGCAGCATTGGCCGCACAATACCGGGTGCGCCCCGGCCGGAACGACAGCATTGCGGGCGGGCGCCCACCACTGGCCGCCGCGCTGCTGCGCGGGCAACCGGTAGCAACCGCTCCGGCGCGGCTGTCGGCGCTGTTCTCGTTGTGCGGACTCGCGCATAGGCTCTGCGCAGAACTTGCCGTCGGCGCAGCGGGCGCTGCAGTGGAGCACAAACGCGACGATGTGACCAACGCCGCTCATGCCGCAATGCTCATGCGTGAGACGCTCGCCGTGCATCTTCGCTGCATGTGGACCGACTGGCCGGTACGGCTGGCCGCCGCCGCGCCGCGTACGCTGCCCGACGTCGAGTCGATTGACTCCTCCGACTGGCTGGAGCGGCATGTTCTGGGCATGCCTGCAAAAAAGTGGCTCGCGCACTGGACGGACGATCCGCGTGGCTGCTTAGCGGCGTGGTGTGCCCGAGCCGCGACTTTCCCGGCCCGGTTGCTGGCAGCCTGCCGCACGCACGCCGATACGATGCGCGCTACGCCGCGGCCGCTCATCATCGACGAAACGCGGTTAAGCGAACTGGCCGTGGCGATTGCCGAGAGTCCGGTCTTCGCGCACGCGCCCGTACAACGCGGCCTGCCCGCAGAGACCGGCGTGTGGACACGTAGCGACGATCCGCGTGCACTGGAATACGACACGCCTTGGCTGCGGATTGGCGCGCGCGTCGCTGAGGTGGCGCGGCTGACAACGGGCGACGGCGGGCCAAGTGCGCTTCGCTTTGGCGCGCGGGCGTCCGCGCCCGGCGAGGCGCTCGGCTGGTGCGAGATGGCGCGCGGCGTGCTGCTCCATTGGGTACGCCTCGCGCCAGACGATGCGGCGCGCATCGAGGACTATCGCGTGGTCGCGCCGACCGAGTGGAATTTCCACGGCCAAGGAACGCTCGCGCGAGCCTTGTCGCGGCTGGACCCGGCGTGCGGCGATGGAACGTTCGCCGCGCGCGTAGGCGCGTGGATGGGCGCGTTCGATCCGTGTGTCGCCTATGTGGTCGACACGGACGGCGCATGAGGACAAGGATGGAGACAAGGCCCCGAATACTGAGCTGAATGGAAGCCAAGGTATGCATGAAGTAAGTCTGGCCGGCGGCGTGCTTGCGTTGGTTGAAGCGGCCGCCGAGCGTGAGAGCTTTGTCCGCGTGAAGGTGCTTAGGCTTGAAGTCGGGCGCCTTGCTGGCGTCGATGTCGAGACGCTGCGCTTCGCCCTCGAAGCGATCGCGCCCGGCACCTGCCTTTGCAGCGCACGCGTCGAGATCGACGAACCTTCGGGAAGCGCGTGGTGCATGAACTGCAACGCGACTGTGGCGCTGGCCACGCGGGGCGCGCCCTGCGCGCACTGCGGCGGCTACTGGCTCCAGCCGAACGGCGGCACGGAGTTGCGCATCGTCGATCTGATCGTCGACGATGCCTGACAATCATCGGATTCGCTCAAGGAGAAGCAACATGTGCATAGTATGCGGGTGCACCACCACCGGCGATCAGCAAAACACCGCTCAGGGGGACGAGTGTGCGCATGCGCAGGGCCAGTCGGACACTCATTCCCACTCCCACCGGACGCCACCGGGCAAAGACCTACACTACGGTCTCGGGCCCGCGGGCCTCACCGTGCCCGGCCTAGACCAGGGCCGCACCATCAAGCTCGAGCACGACGTGCTAGGCGAAAACGATCGCCATGCCGCCGTCAACCGGCGACACTTCGCGCAGCATGGCGTGCGTGCGCTCAATCTTGTGTCGAGCCCGGGCTCGGGGAAAACGACCCTGCTGTGTGCGTCGATCGCCGCGCTGCGCGAGCGCATACCCAGCTTGCCCATCGGTGTGATTGAGGGCGACCAGCAGACGGCAAACGACGCCGAGCGCATCCGCGCGGCCGGTGCGCCCGCGATCCAGGTAAACACGGGAAAGGGCTGCCATCTCAACGCCGCGATGGTCGCCGCGGCCTTCGGACGGCTTCCGTTGCACGATCATCGCCTTTACCATGACCAAAAGCACGAGCGTGAACACGTACCACTCACGCCCGGCGCCCCGTGCAGCGTGCTCTTCATCGAGAACGTAGGCAATCTCGTCTGCCCCGCGCTGTGGGACCTCGGCGAGGAGGCGAAGGTCGTGATCATCTCGGTAACGGAGGGCGAAGATAAGCCGCTCAAGTATCCCGACATGTTCGCCGCCGCGCGCCTCATGATCGTCAACAAGATCGACTTGCTGCCTTATGTACAGTTCGACGTCGAGCAGTGCATCGCGTATGCGCGCCGCGTGAATCCGTCCCTCCAAGTGATCTCGCTCTCGGCCACGACCGGCGAAGGCCTCGATGCGTGGCTCGACTGGATCACGAGTGCGCGCGACTCGATTGCCGAGCGCATTGGCGTGCTGGAGAGCAGCCTTGCGGCGCAGCGTGCGCGAAAGCATCGCGCCGGAGGCGAGGCATGACGGCGCGTGTGCAGAACCTGCCCCATACCCTCGGCGAACAGACGGTGCTCGCCACCGGCGCATGGCTGAAGAACGCTGCGTGCCTGTGCATCGGCGGCGACGTTCACTGGTCGATGCTGCACGGCGATCTCGATGATCCGGAGCACTGTGTGGCGCTCGACACATCGGTGGCGGCGCTTGTTGAGAGCGCCGAGCGCGCGGGGCAGCCCGTGCGCATGATCGCGCACGATCTGCATCCCGACTTCTACAGCACGCGCGTCGCGCTCGAATTGGGTGAGCGGCTCGGCGTGCCGACCGTCGGCGTCCAGCATCATCACGCGCATATTGGCGCGGTTGCGGCCGAGCATGGGCTGCGCGAGCCCGTGATCGGCCTCGTGCTCGACGGCGTAGGCTTCGGCACGGACGGTGCCGCATGGGGCGGTGAGCTGCTGGAGGTGGCGCCCGCCTGCTGGCGGCGCCTCGGCAGTCTCACGCCACTCGCGCTACCCGGCGGCGACGTCGCGGCGCGCGAGCCTTGGCGAATGGCCGCCGCCGCCCTGCACGCGCTCGGGCGCAGCGGCGAAATCGGGCCGCGGCTCTCGGCCGCCGTGGGCGCGACCGCGGCGCGCACGGTCGGCGTCATGCTCGCGCGCGGCCTCAATTGCCCGCCTACCACCGGTGCGGGTCGCTGGTTCGATGCGGCGGCGGGACTGCTCGGCCTGTGCCTGCGCCAGCGCGCCGAATCCGAGGCGGCCATCGCGCTCGAAAGGCTCGCGAGCGGCTACCTCGTCGCGCACGAGGCCCCCGATGTGGCGGGCCTGTGGCGCATCGCAGACAACGGCGAGCTCGACCTTCGTCCGCTCCTTGTCAAGTTGCTCATGCTCGCGGACGCCGGCGAAGCCGCGTGCGGCGCGGCCGTGTTTCATGTTGCGCTGGCCAAGGCGCTCGCCCAATGGGCTGCGCTTGCCGCGCAGGGGCGCGCCGTTCTGTTCGGAGGCGGCTGCTTTGCTAACCGGCTGCTCACTGCACATATAGGGGAGTCGCTCGCCTCGCACGGCGTGCGCACCCTCATGCCCGACACGGTGCCCTGCGGCGACGCCGGACTAGCGCTTGGCCAGGCGTGGGTTGCCGCATATGGTCCGCAGATGTTGTCCATGCCTACGACCGCAAGAGGAGTCAGTCCATGTGTCTAGCCATGCCGGCACAGCTCATCGACCGGTTCGACGCCGAAATGGGCGTCGTCGAGCTCGGGGGCGTTCGAAAGACGGTCTCACTCGCGCTCGTACCCGACGTGCGCCTAGGGGACTTCGTGATCGTGCATGTCGGCTTCGCGCTTGGCATGATCGACCCCGAAGAGGCCGAGCGCACGCTCGCGCTGTTCAGCGAGGTCGCTCGGTCGCTTGGCGACGCACCCATCGTCCAGTCCGGAACGACGCAATGAAGTACGTCGACGAATTCCGCGACGACGAACTCGCCGCGCGCATTGCTGGGCGCATTCATGCAGAGACGCTGACCGAACGCCGCTATCACTTCATGGAGTTTTGCGGCGGTCACACGCACGCCATTTCCCGCTTCGGCGTGGCCGATCTTCTACCCGGTAACGTGTTGATGATCCACGGTCCCGGCTGCCCAGTTTGCGTGTTGCCGATCGGGCGCATCGATCTCGCGATTCGCCTCGCGCTCGAACACGACGTGATCCTCTGCACGTATGGCGACACGATACGCGTGCCTGCCTCGTGCGGTCTATCGCTCCAGCGGGCCAAGGCGCGCGGGGCGGACATCCGCCTTGTGTATTCGCCGCACGACGCGCTGCGCATCGCGCGCGAGCATCCGGAACGCGAGGTCGTCTTTTTTGCAATCGGCTTCGAGACCACTGCGCCGCCTACCGCGCTCGTCGTGAGTGAAGCGGCAGACTGCGGCGCGGAGAACTTTAGCGTGCTGTGCTGCCATGTACTCACGCCCGCGGCGATGACACATCTGCTCGCCGAGCCGTCCGCCGACGCGAACGCGGTGCTGCTCGACGGCTTCGTCGGTCCCGCGCACGTGAGTGTTGTGATCGGCTCGGCGTCTTACGAGGCCTTTGCGCAGAGGTATCGCAAGCCGGTCGTGATTGCCGGGTTCGAGCCGCTCGACGTGCTGCAGGCGATCCTCATGCTGGTGCGTCAGGTCAACGATGGTCGCGCGGAGGTCGAGAACGAGTTCACGCGCGCCGTCACACGCGCGGGCAACGCCGCCGCGCAGGCGCTCATGCAGGAGGTGTTCGAAACGCGGGAGTCGTTCGAGTGGCGCGGCCTGGGCGAGGTCCCATTGAGCGGTCTGCGCATTCGCCCGAAGTACGCGCGCTACGACGCCGAGGTCCGCTATGAACTGGTCTACCGGCCCGTCGCCGATCACCTCAAATGCGAGTGCGGGGCGATCCTGCGAGGTCAAAAACACCCGCGCGACTGCACAATGTTCGGCACGGTCTGCACGCCCGAGAATCCCATGGGCTCTTGCATGGTGTCCAGCGAAGGCTCTTGCGCCGCGCATTATTCCTATGGTCGCTTTAAGGACATTCGAGTCGTCCAAGCATGAGCCCAGTCCACACATCCCCGGTGAAGCCCGCCTACGTGCGGCCCCTAAACTTTCGCGACGGCCGCATCGACATGGGCCACGGCGCGGGTGGCCGCGCATCGGCGCAATTGACCCGCGAGCTGTTCGTCGCGAGCTTCGATAACGAATGGCTGCGCCAAGGCAACGACCAGGCCACCTTCGCGCATCTCGCGCCCGGGCCCGGCGAGCGCATCGTGATGACCACCGACGCGCACGTCGTCTCGCCGCTTTTCTTTCCCGGCGGCGACATCGGCAGCCTCGCCGTGCACGGCACCGTCAACGACATCGCGATGGCGGGCGCACGGCCTTCGTTTCTCAGCGCGAGCTTCATCCTGGAGGAGGGCCTCCCGATGGCGGATCTGCTCCGCATTGTCGAGTCAATGGCTGCTGCGTCGCGCGCTTGCAGCGCTCCGATCGTGACGGGCGACACTAAGGTCGTCGAGCGCGGCAAGGGCGATGCCGTGTTCATCACCACGACCGGGATCGGCGTCGTGCCCTCGGGCATTCACATTGATGGCGCGCAGGCGCGGCCCGGCGACGTTGTGCTGCTCTCGGGCACTATCGGCGAGCACGGCGTGGCGATTATGTCGCAACGCGAGGGCCTGGGCTTCGACACGGAGATCCGCTCGGACAGCGCCGCACTACACACGCTCGTGGCGGACATGGTTGCCGTCGCGCCCGGTGTGCGCGTTCTGCGCGACCCGACTCGCGGCGGACTGGCCACGACCCTCAACGAGATCGCCAGCCAGTCGGGTGTCGGGATGCACATTCAGGAGCGCGCAATTCCCGTGCTGCCGCAAGTCGATGCGGCGTGTGAACTGCTCGGCCTCGATCCGCTTTATGTTGCCAACGAAGGCAAGCTAGTTGCAATCTGCGCACGCGCCGACGCGCCGCAACTGCTCGCCGCGATGCGCGCACATCCGTTGGGCGCGGCGGCGGTTTGCATCGGTGAGGTGGTCGACGACGCCCACAGCTTCGTGCAGATCGAAACGAAATTCGGCGGACGGCGCATCGTCGACTGGCTTTCGGGCGAGCAACTCCCGCGGATCTGCTAATTCGTTTGCGACGATAGGTATCGGGAGACTGAGAGTGCTTTTTGATCGTCAGGTCGCTAGTCGCGTTGCCTTCGCGGGAGCTTTGAATGATCCATCCCCTTACGGCGTCGTCAAGCAATGAGGTCTCCAGTCCCGCCCTCGCTGCAGCAGCCGTCGATCGCGCTCGTGGTCGAGCCTACGCTACATTCAGACTCTATTACGAGGAATGCTTTCCAATTCATTGTTGCCTGAGCGCTTTATCAGCAGCGGACTGTACCCGCCTCTCTTGGCCGGACAATCTCGCCTAACGTCAATGCCCCGCCCAACGGAAAGCTTCTTCATCGGCTCGACGAACGAATATTCACGCCGCCCGAGGGGACGCATCAGGACACGAAGGGCGAACTGTTCGAATACTTGGATGACCGCAGTCATCGCCATTCCTCAATTTGTTTTGTCTCCCAAGAGCAGTTTTCTCGGGATGGTTTCAAAGCTCAGCAGGCCACGGATGCGGTTGCATAACTCAGATCGGCGAGAACGAAAATTCGCACGCGCGGCGTGACAAGTTGGCCGCTGGCAAAATCGCGCGAATGAATCTTATTGCACCTTTGACGACAATATTTTCAGAAAATCCTTACCATCCAGCCCGTGTTGTCAACGAGTAGACTGTACCAACCGAACGCTGCGAGTCGTCACGGTTAATTTAGCTTGGGAGAGACACCTATCTGGGTTGTCGGATAGAGATGCACTATCTTCCCGAATGATTGACCTGATTTATCGTACCGTGCTGGCAATCGATAGCCTTTCGCCCTGTAACCGCCTAACGAAGACGACACAGGGTTTATATCTTGCGTGCCGAAAAAAAGCAGCGTATTTGGCCTGTTCGACGGAGAAAATCAATGCATGTTCTCGATGTCAATCAAATAACCGACTTTCTGTTGAATTCGTTTAAGTTGGTTTCGATCTTCGCGACCGTGTGCAGCGCGCTCGAGCTTTTCTTTCCGGCTTATCGATACAGCTTCGCATCGTACCTTCGCGGCGCAAGGAACTGGACGATTCGGATTGGATGCGGTGCGCTAATCTGGCACTTGTACGCTGTGGGCTTGCAATGGTTAGGCGTCAAGCCGCTCCTGACGGTCGATCTTTCAACAGTGTTTCACTCTGGCAACGCAGTTATCAAGACGGCTTTCTCCATCCTTTCAGGCGTTTTGGTCGCAATTGCCGGTGACTTCTTTTACTACTGGATGCACCGAGCACAGCACGCCGTGCCATTCCTGTGGCGCTTGCACGCTACACATCACTCCATTCGCGAACTGACAGCGTGGAATTGCAATCATCACATTTCCGAGCCGGTTATCTACGCCTTGTTTGTAGCATTACCGCTCGCGCTGGTCCACTTCGAGTCTGGCGTGGTGCCGGCTGCTGCCATGGCCCTCATTACCTTTCAGGCGCACCTCTCACACTCCAGCACGCGCATCAACCTTGGGCCTCTGCGATATATCATCGGAGACGGCCAGTTCCACCGAATTCACCACTCAACTCAGCCGCATCACCGGCACCGGAACTATGGGTTCTTTACGACCATCTGGGACACGATCTTCAGCACGGCATACTGGCCGAAACGGGACGAATGGCCCGAAGTGGGCCTTCGCAATCAACCCGAGCCCCTCACCGTGCGCGACTACTTTATGTTTCCGTTTGATCGACGTCGCTGGTCTGCGGCTAAGATCGCAAACGATGTACAAGAACGTCGACATTAGAGATCGAGCGCAGTGGGAAGGTTATGGTGGAACTCGGTTTGACGAGGTCAGGAACCAGAAAAACACCAAATCATCTCGAAGAACAACCGAAAGATCGGTGAAGCCGCTGAATCCGCTCGTGCCTACCTCGCTTTACGTAGTCGTTGTAATTATGTGCGGTAAAGACACGCGTCGGTTTCGATCAGTGGAAGAACTTCCGAACCTCAGTGTCTGCGTGTACATCGTCTTCCGGACAAGCAGTTTCTGATTGATGATATCGGCATAGCCGAGAGCCTCATAGAGACGATGAATAGCGACTGTGCAGCGTTCATGTGCAAGGCAGATGCAGCGACCATTGTTTGCAATCTGACCGTCGCACTCGAGTGTTGCTTCGATAAATACCCACGTAACGCGCTGAAATTACAATTTATCAACCTTAGTGTGAGGTGGCGTTTGGACGTAAAAGAGAGCACGAATAGGTCGTTGCTCATTGCGATCTTTCTCATGTTTGACCAACCAGCGAAGATAGAGCTCCCTATGGCTTTTCTATTCTGTGTTGAAAGCATCAATCTTTAAGCAACCGCCACGAAGCGTTTAAGCGTCCGGTTACAGAACAGCAAGTCGAGATAAAGGCCATCATCATCGATCTGGAGTCGCTTCTGGCGGGCGAAGAAGGTGAAGCCATCTCTTAGTTCGAGGAGTAACTGTTCCATTCCCCGAAGGACTGCATCGCATTCATGACGAAGCACTGCGACTTAGAAGTCATCTTCCCTACCCCATCCGCAGCTGCACCCGCCGAATTTCGCTAGTGCCTTCTCCTCCTATCGGAGCGACGCATGCGAAGGCGTCGGTATGCCACGGCAGTTCGGCCATCGGCACGGCGGAGGGAAACAGGCAACCGAGGCCACGGATTGGATCTCCAAAGACCCGCAACGCTTCGCCGCCAACTGAGTTCGGATGGTGCCACATGGTTAGGTGCAGGTACCAAAGGAAAGGCAGCAATAAACTGATACTAAAGATTATATTGTTTGCGAGCATTTCTGGATTTTAGTGGTGGGCGTACGCGATATGGGGTCAACGAACCTTGGTGTGCCGGCACGGGATTGATTCACTCTAGCCAGACCAAAGGCAGAGACGGCCTAATATTTTTGTCAAGCAAGCGGCAGCCGTTCGGGCATTGGATTCCTGTTGTGGAGTATTTCCGACAGCACATTCACACGCCTCCTGGCAAGAGCGATGATGATCTGATGATGGCGCTTCGCTTCTTTACGTTTGAAGGCAGCGCTCTTTGGACAGCGTATGGATGCAAATGCCGACTGATAGAAGATCCGCTTCAAACGGTTGTCGCCCCTTCTGGGGCCGTTTAAGCCAAACTGGATTTCCCCGTGGGGCCAACCTAGAACATTGCTACTCCCGATGTGTCGAATGAATTCCCATAGTCGGGTGGGCGTTCGACACGTCTGCGCCTGCGTCCTCGTACTGCGCGATAAGAGACGGAAACGTGACAAAGTGTCGTCAGCCACCATATATTCGCGAGCGGCCGCTAACCTGCATGCGGGAAAAAGAGCCGGCTGCAAGCAGACGAACCAGGTATTGTCTGAGGCGCAGCGAGATACGCGCGATAGCCACCGTTCCGTCAAGCCGGATCTTTGGGTATTTGAGATGGCCCGTGAAATCACTGAATGACAGCACGAGACTTCACTAGACGGCATTGAGGTACCGCGTGATCGCGGTGAGCCGCCGATTTTCCAGACACTGTCCGGAAAATCTCTCCCTCGGGCGAGGCGAGATGGAAGTCGCGCATGCTAGGCAGATTGGCCCGGCCGATCTCGCGGCCAAAGCGGCGTGTTAAGTCTTCGGCGAGGTATGCGATGATCACTTGCCTCTAGCCAGCGCGCGCCCAGCGGAAAATCGTTCGGCATGGATTTAGCTGTCAATGCTCCTATATCGGCGAACGCGTTGCCATCCCATATGATCGCCACAAGCGCAAACACAGTGCAAGTCGCCGACCTGAAGAGCGAGATCGAGGCGCTTCCGAAGCCCGCGAGAGGCTATCGCCAAACTGCCCATGTCGACGAACGAATTAGCGCTGAAAGCGCTTCAATCGGGCAATGCCGTTGACGCAACTGCAACGCTAAGACGGCTTTTCGCGCCGATCCGTCCGACGTCGAATTCAGGAACAATCTCGCGCTTGAGCGTAAGCGGTCCATCTTTGTCCTCGTTACCGTGTAGATTTCGTCGTTGAATTTGGCTACTTTGGTGCGCACCAAATGAATGGACGGCCCCCAGAAGTTGGACGGTTAGATGGCTACGCCTGACCGCATTGAATCGCTTGGATTTCTTGGAAAGTGCCGAGCGTTGGTTTCGGTCTTTTATGAGACTACGGCCGAAGGCTGTATTGCCCGGCGAACTCGCCCGGTGTCAAGCCGTTGAGCGCCACGTGAGGCCGGGTGTCATTGTAGTCCCGCCGCCAGGCCTCGATCTCGCCTTTCGCCTCCGCCAGAGATTCGAACGGCACTGTCACGTTGGCGAGGTAGTCACGTAAGATGTCACGATGAAGAAAAGAAAATCGCTTTATCACGGCCACCGGTTCCCGGCGGCAATCATTAGTCTCGCGGTTCGGTGGTATTTCCGGTTCCAACTTAGCCTGCGTGATATTGAAGAACTGCTGTTCGAGCGCGGTGTCGTTGTCAGTTACGAGACGATCCGCCGCTGGGGCGACAAATTCGGCGCGGGCTTCGCACATCGCGTCAAGGCTGCTCGCCGCAAACCTGGCCGCACGTGGCATCTTGACGAAGTCTTCGTTACGTTGCGCGGTGAGCCTTATCTGCTCTGGCGGGCAGTCGACCAGCACGGCGCCGAACTCGACATCCTGCTGCAGAAACGTCGCGATAAGGCCGCAGCACAGCGCTTCTTCAACCGCGTGCTGGCCGCCTGTGCCGACGCGCCACGAAGGATTGTCACCGATCAGCTTCGCAGCTACCCGGCAGCCAAGGCCGACATCCCCGAACTGGCGAACGTCAAGCATGTGTTCGTCAAGGCTGCGGCCCGGGTGAACAACCGGGCAGAGAATAGTCATCAGCCTACGCGTGAACGTGAGCGGCGCATGCGCGGATTTCGTGACCCGAAGCGCACGCAGGCTTTTCTCTCCAGCTTCGGCCTGATCCGGCAGCACTTCGCGCTCAAGCGACATTTACTGCGTGCCTCACTCTATCGCAAACAGCTCGCCGCACGCTTTGCCGGGTGGCATCGCTTCACAGGGCTCACCCAAGATCCGTCCAATTTCTGAGTGCGTATTTCGGACGAACGTGACCGGCCGTTTCGGGATGGTGACCGGCGATTTCGGCAACGTGACCGGGCATTTCGGGAACGTGACCGAGCGGACCGGAAGGCAGGATTGGCGTTGCGCATGACATCAACTACGCAGGCTATGCTCGCCGGCTTTTGCCGGAGAGAGCATGCCCGCGCACCGGATGAACATGCGCATGATCAAGGACGTTTTACGACTTAAATTCGACGGCGGTTTCTCGCACGATCGGATCGCCGCGTCACTGGGCATATCCAAGGGCGTGGTCACGAAGTACATA
>NZ_WHNQ01000043.1 GCF_009362785.1 Paraburkholderia atlantica | reverse complement strand
CTGTTCGACATGTATAAATCATATAAAAATATATATAAAAATATATATAAAAAGAATACGTTAATTGAATTAAAAATTGATATAAATCAATATTTATTGATACTCCCAACATAAAGATACGATGATGATTTACTCTGCTTGACAGAGTATTTTTATCCGGGGCGCGTAATGACGATCTCGAGAGCGAGGGTACAAACCACAACAAAGCGGATTGGGATTTGCTGCCTTTCCCTGATTGCGTTCTGCCTCCATGTTGGTTCTGTCGCGGTAAGAATGAGAGGTTAGTAAAGACCCGATACGATACGGACTACTTATCCAGCCAGTGAATAGAATTGCTGTGCGGGATTCTGATCGACACCACCATCGTCCATCTGCCCCTTGACGATCATGTGCATAACTTCGATGCCGCCCAACAGGATGCGGGCACAACGAAATTTCTTGAATCCAAGCATCGGTCGGGTCCGGCGCTTAATCGCCCGATGATCCTGTTCGATGATGTTATTCAGATACTTTTTCTGGCGGACCTTGATCGGCACATCCCGCGGGGCGTTGATCGCTTGCAAGGCAGCCAGATTCGATCCGCTCCTGTCGATCGTCACGGTCTCGGGTTCGCCATTCTGGTCGATTGCCTTTTCGAAACAGGCCCGGGCTGCAGCCTTGTCCCGTCGGGCTCGCAGCAGAAAATCAACGGTGTTGCCTGCCTTGTCGACAGCCCGATAGAGATACCGCCACTCACCCCTGATTCGAATGTAGGTCTCGTCCATCCTCCAGCTCTTGCCGACCGTCCGTTTGCGCCGTCGAAACTCCTTCTCCAGGACCGGCAACAGCTTGAGTGCCCAACGATGAACGGTCGAATGATCGACCGCAATCCCGCGCTCGGCCATCATCTGTTCGAGATGACGCAGGCTCAGCGGATAGGTCACGTACCACCGAACGCACAGCAACATCACGTCCAGCGGGTAATGCAAGCGTTTGAGTACTTTTCCCACACCCGGACTCAGCTTCTCGGTCATCGATCACGTCACGCATTAAGGCCCGTCGGCATAGCAGACCGACTTATTGCGACAGATCCCGCGCGGGCGGCGGGCCAAGTCGGATCCGCGATGGGAGTCGCGATATTGGGTTCGTTTTTGTCTGGAGCACGCGGCATCAGCAATGTGCTGTTCATCTCAGCTTCCTGGGCTGCCATCGTTACGGCGTCCATTCTTGCGGTCAACGTCTACCTTCTGCTTCGCGCAGGGACCACCCAAACGTCGGGAGTGTCCCGGGCTGACTGAAGATGTGGTCGAAGTGCCTACACTTACAATTTTCCAATCTACCAACGTACATAGGATTACTAATGGAAATCTTGGCAAAAAAAGGAAGCGAATATCGTCACTCCACCATTTCCGGGCAAGGCTCCAAGAACGCCGCCCTCCCGCTACTCATCGCGTCGATTTTCACCGCCAGAAAGACGACACTGAAAAATGGGTTTTGTCGCAATAACGCGGTCAAGTAAAATCCGCCGACGACAACGCATGACAAGCATGATGACAAAGACGAAGACGCCATGCAAGAGGCTGCCCGCTGGCATTGGCAAGGTACTGAAGCGGCTGCACTACCCGCTGGACGTGATCCTGCTGTGCGTCCGGTGGTACGTGGCGTACTCACTGAGCCTACGAAACCTCGAAGAAATGATGGCCGAGCGGGGTATCGAGGTGGACCATTCGAGCGTGCACCGGTGGGTTATCAAGCTGCTGCCGGTGTTTGAAAAAGCATTGCGCAAACGCAAACGGCCTGTCGGCAAGAGCTGGCGCGTCGATGAGACCTATGTCCAGGTCAAAGGCCATTGGAAATACTTGTACCGTGCCGTGGACAAGGCGGGCAACACGGTGGATTTCCTGCTGCGCGCCCATCGGGACAAGGCCGCGGCGCGCCGCTACTTCGAGAAGGCGATTGAACAGAACGGCGAGCCCGAGACAATCACCGTGGACAGGAGCGGTGCCAATCTGGCTGCGCTTGAAGCGCTCAATGCCGAGCGTTTAACGCCGATCAAGGTCCGGCAAAACAAATACCTAAACAACGTCGTCGAGCAGGATCACCGTGCCATCAAATGCATCATCGAACCGATGATGGGGTTCAAGGATTTCCGCTGTGCGCGCATCATCCTGTCTGGCATTGAGATCGCACACATGATCCGCAAGGGGCAGATGTATGACGATGGCGTCGCCTCGACTGCAGCCGAACAATTCTATTCTCTCGTGATGTAAGCAATCCTCTTCACCTTAGGCGCCTGATCGTCGCATCGTCCTTAACGCGACACAACCCCTATCAACAGGGCTTGATTTTGATCAAGCGATGACGAGTTGAAGTCGGCGGTCCTATGCCTTGGTATATAAACTGGCTCAACTAGCGTCTACCTTTCCGGGAGACATTAGCTAGAAAATCGAGTGCCGTACTAGGATTGATTGCTCTATGCATTCATACACCCGCATTAATTGAAGTTCTTCTGATTTTGTAGGCCAGTATCGAAGTGTCATAAAGTTTTGTTTTCAATTCATGGGGATTGACATGTGCAAGAAGCTTAAAAAAGTGATATTCGTTGGTTTAATGGCGGCGACTGTGCTTGTTGGAGCTATGCCTGCAGTCGCAGCGGAAATGGATAGGTGGTCCGACGACTGTTTGTTCCTTGAAATCGGCAAGGGTGATTGGAAGATTTGTTTGTAACGCTGACGGGCTTAGGCGCTGCAGCCCTGACGGATTTGTCAGGTTGACGATAAGCGGCGGCAGAACGAAGGTGATGAAGAAAGCGAGTGGATTTGCCCCATACGTCCGGACACCGCCTCACACTAAGGTTGATGAATCGGTCCTACGTCGGAACTCGCGTGGCGAGCGATATTTCAGCGCGCTATGCGGGTGCTTCTCGTTGTAATGCTCGAACGCGACGGCCAGATTGCGAACAGCGGTCGCTGCATCTGGCTTGGGCATGAAGGCCACGTAGTCGCGCTTCATCGTCTTCACGAAGCTCTCGGCCATGCCGTTGCTCTGCGGACTGCACACAGGCGTCGTGAGCGGTTTGAGTCCAATGCCCGAGGCGAAGGTCCGGGTCTTCTCGGCGATGTAACCCGAGCCGTTATCGCTGAGCCATTCAATTTGCTCTGGCGCTTTCGAAACGTTGCCGAAGCGATGCTCAATGGTCGGCCTTGAACAATCCGCGAAAGCTTATGTGGTAAGGCTTCGAGGCCGAAATGGTGTTGTGGGAATTGCAGGGACCTAGCATATTGATGCCGAAATCCTGCAAATCCTGACGAGGTGCGGATGGGTCCGAAGACGCCTGTGACAGAGGGCGATTTCTTCCGGCAGCCGCTGCGTGAGCAGATCAACCTCAAACATCCGCTGGTCCGACTTGC
The DNA here is from genome assembly GCF_009362785.1 of Paraburkholderia atlantica. Taxonomy (GTDB): domain Bacteria; phylum Pseudomonadota; class Gammaproteobacteria; order Burkholderiales; family Burkholderiaceae; genus Paraburkholderia; species Paraburkholderia atlantica. The sequence goes on along the minus strand of NZ_WHNQ01000043.1, from coordinate 40,244 downwards.
TGACCTGATCAAGTGGGATCGGCTGGGCATGGCGATGAGCGAGAGCTTCGTGTCGCGCAAGGGACGGCCGGCAACATCACCCAGGCTGATCGCCGGCCTGCTGTATCTGCAGCACGCATTCGATCTGTCGGACGAAGAGGTCGTCTGGCAATGGGTTGAAAATCCTTATTGGCAGGTATTCACAGGCGAGACGTACCTGCAGACCGAACCGCCGATCGATCCGTCGAGCCTGACGCGCTGGCGCAAGCGGTTGGGCGAGGCCGGAGTTGAAGAGTTGCTGGCCGAAACGATCGATGCAGCCAAACGGGCCGGCGTGATCAAGGCCGCGAGCGTGAAGCGCGTGATTGTCGACCCGACCGTCATGGAGAAAGCGATCGCACACCCGACCGATTCGCGGCTCCTTGAACGGTGTCGCGAACATCTGGTGAAGGCTGCCGCGCGGCACGACCTGAAGCTGAGGCAGAACTACAACCGCGAGGCGCCGCACCTGGCGCGTCAGATTGGCCGCTACGCCCATGCGAAACAGTACAAACGCATGAAGAAAGTGCTGCGTACGTTGCGCTCGCGTGTGGGCCGGGTGATGCGTGACGTGGAGCGGCAGATCGACGCGGCCCCCAAAGGCAGCCGCGCGGTCCTGCAGGATCTGATTGGCCGCACAAAACGGATCCTGTCGCAGAAGACAAAGGACAAAAACAAGCTTTATGCACTGCATGCGCCAGAGGTGGAGTGTCTGGCCAAGGGCAAGGCGCGTACGCCGTACGAGTTCGGTGTAAAGGTGTCGATCACGACGACGCACAAGGAAGGGCTGGTCGTTGGCATGCGCTCGATGCCAGGCAATCCGTACGATGGCCACACGCTTGCAGAAGCGCTGGAACAGGCGGCAATCCTGAGCGACGTCACGCCGGAAATCGCCGTCGTGGACCGGGGATACAAGGGCGTAGACCTCGAAGGGGTGAAGATCTACCACCCCGGGGCTGCGGCGAGGCATCACGCGTGGCTTACGTGCGATGATAAGACGGCGCAGTGCGATCGAGCCAGCCATCGGCCACATGAAGACAGATGGCAAACTCGATCGGAACTGGCTGAAGGGGACGCTCGGTGACGCGATGCATGCTGTGCTGTGCGGCGCCGGTCACAACCTGCGAATGATCCTCAGGAAGCTGCGGTATTTTTGCGCCCTCGTTCTTGTCGTGATGTTTGTTCCTGTCGATCAGACCGCGCCCGTCATCTGACGTCAGCATCGGAAAAAACGCTTTATTCAGGGTCGACTCAATGGCCGCCAGCATGACACCACGTACAACGTCGCCGCTATGGCCACCGGTCGTTGCCGCCCAGCTCATGGCTTCGCAGTCACAGCAGTCGAGCGCAAAGGTCACGCGCAGCGGCTCGCCGTTGTCGCAACGAAACTCGAAACCATCGGAGCACCAGCGTTGGTTGCTTCTGGGCACGGCGACCTTGCCATCATGCCGAGGCTGTGGGCGCGGCGGCTTGGGCCTGCGCTCATGCAGCAAGCCATGTTCGCGCATCACGCGATAGACCCGCTTGGCATTGACAGAAGTCGCGCACTGGCGCTCCCGCTCGCTGCGCATTGTGCCCCACACGCGTGTCGGTAACCCCAGCTCGGCAAGCCAGCGATTACGCGCCGGATTTCCTCCACCAGTTCAGCGTCGTCGGTTTGTCGAGCCGTGTGGCCGACCCGCCAATCAGCGGGTCGAGCAAGCTTTGCCGCCACGTTTGAGCGCGCCACACCGAGAACGTCGCAAATCTGCTTCACTGGTCGTCCCCCGGCAACGATGGCGAGCGCGCAATCCATTTTTTGCCCGGCCATACTCCACGGCTTCGCGAAGGATTTCGACTTCGACGGTCTTCTTGCCCAGTAGCCGTTGCAATTCCGGGATTTGCTTGAGCGCGTTGGCCAACTCCGAAGCCGGCACGACTTCTTCGCCAGCGCTGACCGCAGAGAGGCTACCGTCTTGATAGAGCTTGCGCCAATGAAACAGCTGGTTCGGATTCACGCCGTGCTGGGGGTAGCGGCAAGATAACCGCGAATTCCTATCATAAGCTTTTTGGTTATAAAAACACGCCGAATCATTTCGAACTGACCTGGTAACGAACGGGTTTTCTTCGGCTAATCTAAGCGGCCCGCTGCGATCAGGACGACTCGCATGGCCACCATCGAACGCACCGCAGCGTATCCGCGCTTTCCCAAGGTCCTTGCCACGCGGGACCTGCAGGCCTGCTACACGCCCCTGCCCGATCAGTTGGAATGGGCGCGGCGGTCATCCCGGCGCGACCGCCCCCAGCTGGGCCTGCTGGTGCTCCTGAAAGTCTTCCAGCAGATGCATCATTTCCCGTCGCTCGACAGCATTCCGCCGGCCGTCGTCGAGCACGTGCGCGCGGCGGCAAACATCGGTCCCGCAGTACGCTTCGGTCACGACACGCAGGCATCGCCGACGCTGTTCCGGCATTACGCTGCGGTGCGCGAGTACCTCGGTGTCAAGCCGTAGTACGGCACCGACGCGGGCACGATTGCGACGCGCGCCGCACATACTGCGTCACTGTCCATGGACCAGCCGGTTGACATCATCAACGCCACGATCGACGACCTGATCGCGCAGGACGTCGAACTGCCGGCGTTCTCGACGCTGGACCGGATTGCCGAGCAGATCCATGCGAAGACCCAGGCACGGCTTTTCAGGCGGGTCGCAGCACGCCTGACCGATGAACAGAAGCGTGATCTCGATCGCTTGCTGGCCCGCGACTTGTCGAGCCGGCAGAGCGCCCACAACCGCATCAAGCGCCACGCCAGGCGCCCATCCCGGCAGCACTTGGACCTGTTGATTGACCAGATCACCTGGCTCGATGAAATCGGCGGCTTCACCGTCGCACTCGCCGGCGTTCCAGCATCAAAGCTGCGCTCACTGGCCATGCAAGCGATGGCGCTCGACGCGTCCGCTCTCCGGAAAGACACTCTTCCCGACAAACGCTATACACTGATCGTGGCGCTGCTAAATCGCATACGTGTGTGCACCCGCGACGATCTCGCCGACATGTTCGTGCGACGTATGGGTGCGATCCGTAAGCGCGCGAGCGACGAACTGGAGATCGTTCAGCGCAGGCAGCGTGAGAAGGTCGAGGATCTCGTGGTCCTGCTCGGCGGTGTCGTCGACATCGTTGCTGACGAGGCCGACGAAAAGACGATCGCCCAGTCCATACGACAATGGCTTGCACCGAAAGGCGACCTCGAACCGCTGCGCGAAAGCTGTGCTGAGATCCGCGCATTCAGCGGCCGCAATTACCTGCCGCTGCTCTGGAAGCATTTCCGGGCGCACCGTTCGGTCCTCATGCGTCTCGCCCGCGCGCTTCAATGGGACTCCACGAGTCAGGTGCGCACGCTGCTCGATGCTCTCGATGTGGTGCTGGAGAGTGAAACATTGCATCGCGAATGGATCGACGCCAGTGTCGACCTGAGTTTCGCAGCGGCACGCTGGCGCAAGCTTCTGCGCCGCGCACACGGTGAAGGGGCGCCGACCAACCGGCGCTATCTCGAGCTGTGCGTATTCTCGTATATGGCGGAGGAGCTGCGCGTCGGTGACCTGTGCGTGTCCGGGTCCGATGCCTACGCCGATTATCGCGATTATCTGCTGCCGTGGCGGCAGTGTGAGCAGAAGTTGCCTGACTACTGCGCGAAAGTCGGCCTGCCGGAAACGGGCAGCGAATTCGTCGCTCAACTGCGTCAGTGGTTGACCGACGCGGCGCGCAAGCTCGACGACGAGTATCCGCGCAAGCGCGAACATGTCACGATCGACCAGAAAGGCGAGCCGGTCCTGCGCAAGACCATTGCCAGGGAAATTCCGGCCAGCGCGATCGCCCTGCAGGAGCGGATCAATGCACGGCTGCCGACCCAGGTTGTGTGGAAATGCCTAGAAAGCGGCATGTACGACGCAGCGGCATCACACCGATCGGCGTGTTTAACTGTTTTTACAATCGATCCCACAACAACAAATTATTAGATGGCTCCAAGGCTTTGTACGCGTTTATTCACGTTTTGATTTGCGTTACTGGATTTATGCACCCGCCAACCGCATAGCTTTCATGGCCCTCCTGAATCCCAGGATTCTCAGCACTCGCATCAGATTGTAGGCAAGTACATTCAAGCTCATCTCAGTACCCACGTTTGGCAATCTGCGTGTCAGGAAGTGCGTGTAACCCATCCAATGCTTGAACGTCCCGAAGACATGTTCAACTGTCCGCCGGCGTATTGTCATTGCCTCCGGGGTCTTGTCGAGTCGACGTTGGACTCCTTCCAGTACCGATTCATGCTCCCATCGGCTAATTCTCCGATACTTACTCGGGGTACAACGAGATCTCATCGAGCATTGGGGACAGGAACTGCTCCAGTAGCGGCGCAATTGCATGCCATGTTCTTCTCCGGTGAAGCGGTAAATTGCACGCTCGCCAGCGGGACATTGGTATTCGTCGTCCCGCGCAATGTAGATAAAGTCGGCCCGGTCAAATCGACCATGGGCTTTCGCGCTTGATGTTGTGGGCTTCGGCAGCATTACTGCGATGCCGACATCTGCGCATGCTTTGATCTGGGGAGCATTGTAGTAGCCACGATCAGCGACTGCCCGTAGTCTGGTTCTGCCCATAGCGTCGCGTGCAGCTTGCGCCATGGGACTAAGCTGCGCCCGGTCGCTGCCAGAATTGGTGACCTCGTGAGCAACAATGAGATGGTGCTTAGCATCTACGGCCACTTGTACGTTGTAGCCCACCATTCCTGATCCCTTGCCGCTCGTCGCCATAGATCGTGCGTCAGGATCGGTCATCGAGAGTTGGCCATCAGGCTGTGACTTGAGTTGCTCCTTGATCTGCTCGAGGTTTCGCATCTGTTCGCGCAAACGCTCGATCTTGTCCTTCAACCTAGTTGTCTTTGCTTCCAGTTCTGCCGGTTGCGTGCGATCTGCGGTCTCCAGCGCATTCAGATAACGCTGGATGCTCTCTTCGATCTGCTTCTGGCGCTTATCAACCTTGCCTTCGGTGAAGTTACGATCGCGTGTATTGACTGCCTTGAACTTGCTGCCGTCGATGGCGACCAGTGCTTGCGAGAACAGCTTCAGTTCACGGCACAGCATCACGAAACGGCGGCACACGTTGCGAATGCCTATGCCGTTGTCGTGACGGAAGTCAGCTATGGTCTTGAAGTCGGGCGCCAGGCGACCCGTGAGCCACATTAACTCAACGTTACGTTGACATTCACGCTCAAGACGGCGACTCGACTGAACACGGTTCAGGTAGCCGTAGATATAGATCTTCAAAAGGACTGCGGGATGATAGGACGGGCGACCTGTAGTCGACGGCATTGCTCCATCGAAACCCAGTGATGCAAGGTCAAGCTCTTCAACAAACGCCTCGATAATCCTAACCGGGTTGTCCTCTGCGACGAAGTCATCCAGGCACTCTGGAAGCAGTGTCACCTGCTTGCGATCTTCACCTTCTATAAATCGCTTCATCCGGTCACCCATGCTTAATGAGTTAATCCAGTTTAGGTGATCAACATGTTTTCACACAAGCTCGACCCGCAACGTGCTCGACGTTCTCGCGAACATTGAGCACTGGACGCATTTTACCCGGCGCTTTGGACCGTTGTCCGGAATCGATCCGCAGATACGCAAGCCGGCCGAGGTATTTGCTGACGATTTTCGGGATAGGCTGCAATCTGGGTCCGACCCAGGCGGCACGCCATCTCGATACCGACGTGACGGCGCACATGCTGTCATTCGTGAACCGTCGGCACATGAGTCTGGACAAGCTCGAGGCCGCGCAGCGCGAGTTGATTGAACTGTGCCTGCGGCTCGATCTGCCAGAAACACTGGGGCGACGGCAAAACGGTCGCTGCCGACGGCACGCAGTGCGACTTCTTCGACAACAACCTGCTGGCCGGCTATCACTTCCGCTACCGAAAAATGGGCGCAGTCGCGTACCGGGATGTCGCCGGTAACTACATCGCAGTGTTCCGGCATTTCATCCCGCCGGGCGTCTGGGAAGCGATCTATGTAATCGAAGGACTCCTCAAGGCGGGCCTGTCCGTCAAGGCCGACACTGTGCATGCGAATACGCAGGGACAATCAGCCGCCGTGTTCGCGTTCACCCATCTGCTCGGCATCAAGCCGATGCCCAGAATCCGCAACTGGAAGGACGTCGTATTGTACCGTCATGACAGCGACGCTAAGTACAAGCTTTTCGCGGCGACCATCGACTGGGTGCTGATCGAGCGGCACCGGCAGGAACTCATGCAGGTGGCGCTGTCGATCCAGACTAGAACGATCTCTTCGCCGCTGCTGCTGCGCCGCCTTGGGTCCGAGAGCCGCACGAACCGTCTCTATCTCGCTGCACGCGAACTCGGCAAAGTCGTACGCACGGTCTTTCCGCTTGAATGGATCGGCAGCCGGGAACTGCGCCAGGACGTGACGGCAAACACCAACAAGATAGAGTCCTACAACGGCTTCGCGAAGTGGCTATCGTTCGCCGGTGATGTGATCGCGGAGAATGAACGGGAAGAGCAGCAAAAACGGCTACGCTACAATGACCTCATTGCATCGACCGTGATCCTGCAAAACACGGTGGACATGATGCGGGCCCTGCGCGACATGGTGACCGCCGGCGAGAAGGTCCGCGCCGAGGACATTGAATTCGTGAGCCCGTATGCGCACCCACAACATTCGCCGCTTCGGGCGCTACCGGCTGCATCTGGAACGCCCGTCCGAAGCTTGGCTTAACGATGCCCTGTTTGGTAGGGCGTCCCGGCCTGACGACGAAATGAGGTAACACAGGATGAGTGCAAGAGCAGCGGTAGCCACCACGCCGTACGGTGAGGTCGATGCCGCCGCACTGGACGCGCTGCAGGCGCACTATGACACGACGCGGGTGCTCGATGCGGTGGATACACTCGACGAACTGCGCACAGGCCTTAACGATCCGGAAGGCCTGCGGGACGATCTGCTTCACGTGCATGGCATGGCGCATGCACTCGTCAATGGTGCGAACTTCGCGGCAATAACCCGGGACGCGTCGATTGTCGAACAGATCGAGGTCGTGCTCGACCAGATCGATCACTATGTCGCCGGGCTTTTATCGATCCGGGATGTGCTGTGCCCGCTCGAAGCTCTACGCCATGAAGATCTGGCTGGTCCGGATCGCGATTGAGCTTGCAGCGAATCTCTCCCGGTACGTATCCGTCACGGGGACGTGGGGTGTGCCTCGAGCCAGCGGTTATGGCGCAGGCAATGCGTTGACCGGTAGTTCCTGCTTGCCCGCGCCTGGCGTCGCGAGTGCCGATTCGATGCGGTGCTGCGCGAACGGATCGGCCGCGTCGATGTAGCGCATCGCGGAACGCACGTCTTTCTAGCCAACGTACTGCATCAGCATTTTCAGATCCCAGCCGTTCGAGTTGGCCCACGTTGCGAAGCCCCGCCGTAGTGAGTGGCTGCTGTAGCTGTCCGGGGCGGCCAGGTCTGCCGCGTAAAAAAGCGCACGCAACAGCGGCATGAAGCTGCCCCCATGCAGTCCCTCGTCGCTGATGTTTCCCCTGCGGTCAATGCTCCGGAACACGGGCCCTTCCGTCCGGCCGGACGCCGCAATCCACGCCTCGTAAGCCGTCACCGGACACAGGCGTGAAAGCGCCGGGGCCTTGAAGGTCGTGCCCAGCTGCGCGCGGTCGCGTTTCGTGCGCGGCAGGTACAGCGTCATGCCGCGGCCAGCCTCAACGGCTACGTGCTCGATCCGCAGCCGACTGAGTTCGTCGGAACGAAAGCCGCGCCAGAAGCCCAGCAGCACCAAGGCCCGGTTGCGAATGCACGCGAGGCGCTCGCGCTCGTCTGCTTGTCCGACGATCTGCTCATCGAGCTAGGCTGTGAGCTTTTCGAGCTGCGCGAGCTGCATGGGCTTCGCCCGCTTCTTGGTTGCGGGATGCAGCGCGACGATGCCTCTGAGGACCTTGCGCACATGCGGGGCTTTCGTCGGATCCGGAAAACCTTGCGTCTGGTGCCATTGCGCAAGTGCTGCAAGCCGCGAGCGCAGGGTATTGATAGACAGGGTTTCTGCGTGATCGGCAAGGTACCGCGCGATCAAGTCAGCGCTCGCGGGCAGAAAGCTGCCCCACTCAACCTCGAAATGCTGGAGTGCGGACTGGTAACTGCGCCGCGTCTTTTCGCGCGTCGCGGCTTGGACGTTCAGGTCGCGAGCGAGCGCATGTGCGCTCAGGCCATCGCTTTGGCGCACCGAGCCAGTTGGCGTTCGAGGACGGATTCGGCTGACTCGCCGACCAGTTCCCGGTAGGTAGCAGGCGCAGTCGCGCCTTCTGTACTGACGAGCAATACGCGGGAAGCGCCATCAAGGCCAACTTGCCTCGCCAACTGCTGGTTCTGCAGCAATACCATGAGCCCAGCGAGACCTGCTACACCCGACTCGCCGGCAACGATGGGTGCGTCTACATCGCTGCCTGCCGCCAAAATGCGCATGGCGTGCACTGCATCATCATCGCTGATCGTCATGAATGCATCGACGCCAGGCTGCAGAAACCTCCATGCTAGCGGCGATGTTTCACCACATGCGAGCCCTGCCATCACGGAGTCGACGGTTCCCGTCGCACGCGCGGCGCGTCCAGCCAATGCGCTCTGACACAGACAGTCTGCCTGCTGTGGTTCGACCACGACGAATCGCGGGCGATGTTTACCATGGAATTCCCAAAGGTAACTGACTAATCCTGCCGCGAGTCCGCCGACACCGCCCTGAAGAAACACATGTGTGTAAGCCGGCTGGTTCGGTTGACTATCGCTCTGCTCGACAATCTCTGCCGCAATCGTTCCGTAGCCTTGCATCACGTCACGCGGGATGTCTTCATAACCGTCGTATGACGTATCGGATACAACGTGCCAGCCGTTCAGAGAAGCTAAGCGAGCCGCCTCTTTAACCGATTCATCGTAGTTTCCGGTGATCCGGATAATCTCCGCACCGTACGCTGCGATAGCCTTCTCGCGCTCGACGCTGACATTGGCGTGCAGCACGATCACGCAACGGCATCCCAGCGTCTGCGCGGCGGCAGCCAACCCCTTTCCATGGTTGCCGTCCGTAGCGCTAACCACCGTGAAATGCGTCAGCAGATCCCGATAGCAACCTTCGAAGAGGCCACGAGCGTCCAGATCATGGTTCGACCAAAGCCGCTGGATCAGGCGCACCAGTGCAACTGGCGCACCCAATGCCTTGAAGCTACCCAGTACGGAGCGCGCCGACTCGTCCTTGATGCTGATGCTGTCGATCTTGAGCTTGGCGGCCAGCCCGGGCAACCCACGCAAGGGCGTTCGCCCGGGCGAAATCTTGTCCCAGCAGGAAAGCCAGGCACGACTTTCCTGAGCTTTCCCGATACTGAGAGTCTGTTTCAACTCACCGGGATACGAGGTGCGCGTTGCGCGTGGATTAACTACCAGCATGACCGTGATACTCCAGTAATAATGATGGGAATTGGCGACCCGATATCTATCACTTCTCTGCGAGACGCCTGAGCACGACATCCATCAGCACGTTGGCGCCATCAATGAGCTGATCGTGTTCGCGAGGGTTGTGGCTGATGCCGCCGCGGCTCGGTACGAATCATCGCGGCCGGCGCGATGCGCTCGATCATCTGGATGTCATGGGCGGCGCCCGACGTCATCGACGGATAATGGCCGAACGTCTGGTCCGGTTTCGAGCCGGTCGTATTCGATGCTGCACTGGCAAATGCGATCGAAGCTTCGGCGGAGCGCCTAGGCTTCACGGATCGAACCGGACCCAGCTCGATGTGCAGTTCGAGACATTCGTGCAGAACGACTGCGCCGGGCTCTAGGTCACCTGGCATAGCCAATCCGCTTGAGTTCATCGCCAAGGCGGGTGCCGTCGATGCCAACTGTATCCAGCGCTCCTTCAATGGACAGTCCGCCAGCGAAAACCAGCGAGCCCATCATGTCTGGCTGATAGCGGATGCCTTCCTCGCTGGTGGAGGCGCCGATAATGATCGAACGCTGCGGCTTGATGCCTGCCTGACGGAATGCTCTCGCGACTGTAAGCCAAGCCAGTACGCCGTAACACCCATCCAGCGTTCCGGCATTTTCAACGGGGTCGATGTGGAACCCCGTAATCAGCGGACGCTGGCTGCCGTCATCTGATTCGGAATGCAACGTGCGGAAAATATTTCCGAGGTGGTCGACGCGGACATCAAGGCCCATCTCATGCATCCATCTGACGACAAGATCGCGACCGGCATGTTCATCGTCAGTGAGAGCGATGCAAGTCCGTCCACCTACCTCGCGATCGACGTCCAGTTCGCCGAGTTGATGTAGTTGCCGAAGCTGGCCTGCGCCATCAAGTTTCAGGGACGAAGATACAGAGGTATTCATTTATGTCCCATCAATTTTTGGCTACACGGCAACTCGAGCCGCGCGATCTCGGCAAAATACCGGGAGCCTGTCAGAAGGATTCCGTCATTGAAATCGTAGGTGGCGTTGTGCAACGGCGTGCCGCCGTCGCCCATCGACTCGCCGTTGCCTATAAACATGAAGTTGCCCGGAACGACCTGCAGGAACGCGCCAAAGTCTTCCGAAATCATCATTGGCTGAACATTGGCATCGACGGCATCGACTCCCGCGACATTGCGCGCCGCCTTGACAGTGACGTCTACGTATTGCTCCGAGTTCACAGTCGGAGCGAATTCGTGTGTGTAATCAAAAGTGCAGTCGGCTCCGTGAGTACGGCAAATGCCTTCGCATACTTCACGCATTCGAGTCTCGAGCAGAGTCTGGACGTCGCGCGAATAGCTTCGCGTATCGCCCTTGACGATGACATTCGACGGAATGACGTTTCTCAAGCCATCAGTGATGAATTCCGTGCACGAAATCACTGCCTGCAAACTCGGGTCGAGATTGCGCGATACGACAGTCTGCAGCGCCATGACGATCTGTGATGCGATGACGATCGGGTCCACCCCCATGTGCGGACGTGCGGCGTGTGTGCCCCGCCCCTTGACATGAATGACAAAGTTGTCTTCACTCGCCATGATGCCGCCTGGACGCGTTGCAAACGTTCCTGCGCGCATACCTGGCATATTGTGCGCGCCAAAGATGGCATTGACCGGAAACCGTTCGAACAGGCCGTCGGCCATCATCGCCTTCGCACCGCGACCATGCTCTTCTGCCGGTTGAAAGATGAAGCGCACGGTGCCGTTGAAATCGCGCCGTTCAGCAAGGAGTCGCGCTGCCCCCAGTATCATCGACATATGCCCGTCGTGTCCGCACGCATGCATTTTTCCGGCGCTGCGCGAAGCATGCGCCCTATCGGGTGCCTGCTCCGCGATGTTCAGCGCATCCATATCGGCGCGTAGGCCGATAGCACGTTTCCCCTCTCCGACCGTCAGATTGGCAACGAGTCCAGTGCCACCGATGCCACGGTGCACCTCCAGTCCAAGCGTCCTGAGAATGTTCGCCACATAGTCAGACGTATTGACTTCCTCGAAGCCAGTCTCGGGATGTTGGTGCAGATACTGGCGCCAGCTCTTGAGCTGGTCTTGCAGCGTGCTTTCCATTGTCGGACGTCCTTGCTGATGAGGTTCGTGGAATGGTCATGTTGGTCACGGAAATAATATTCCTCGTACATATAGAAAAAATCTCTAGACCGACGCCCCTCATGCAAAAATATCTCTTTTCGAAGCTTTTAGCCGAAACGCCATGACACTCAGCCTGGACGACTTTGACCTCAAGCTATTGATGGAAGTCCAACGCGACGCGCACATTCCTCAGAACGAACTGGGCGCACGCGTCAACCTGTCTACGGCCGCCGTCAATCGCAGGTTGCGACGGATGTCGGACGAAGGCGTCATTCGCAACTACGCTGCTATCGTCGCGCCCGAAAAGGTCGGCTATCCGCTGACGATCGTCGCGACGGTTGAGGTCGAGAGCGAGCAGATCCATCTGCTCGATTCGATGAAGCGCACTTTCGCACAATGCCCGGAAATCCAGCAGTGCTACTACGTCGCGGGAGAATGGGACTTCGTGCTGCTTCTGACGGTCCGCAACATGGATGAGTACACGGCCCTCACGCGGCAACTGTTCTTCTCAAACAACAACGTCAAACGCTTCAAGACGCTGGTGAGCATGAACAACGTGAAGGTGGGGCTCGGTGTACCCGTGGCTCCCGAGGGAGGTTGAGGCCGTCAACGCACGACTGACTTGTCGGTCCAGTCGCCCTGATCAAATTGGCGCACGGTAATTGCGCCGTTACGGATATCCCCTTTCTCATCAAACTGGATGGGGCCTGTCACACCGTCCAGCTTCGAAGCCCGCAGCTTCGGGAGATACAATTTAGGATCTGTCGATCCAGCGTCCTGCATTGCCTCCGCCATCGCAAGCACCGCGTCGTAGGCATACGGGGCATATAACTGCACGGGAACACCGAACCGCTGCTGATAGCGTTTGAAGAATTCGGGTCCTTGGGGCATCTTTGCAGGCGGTACGCCCGCCAGGGTGCAGTAGACGTCCTTGTCCATCGAAGACCCGGCCAATTTGATGAACTGGGGCGTGCACGCTTCGTCGCCGGCAATGAACTTCACCCTCAAGCCAAGCTTTTGCGCCTGCTGCACGAACACCGCTGCTTGCGTGTCGCCACCCGTGAAAGCAATACCTTCTGGCTGACGGCTCTTGATGGTGGTGAGAATCGCCATCCAGTTCGTTGTCTTGTCGGTGCCGTATTCGCGAGCGACCACGCTGCCGCCGGCGGCCTTGACTGACTTTTCGACCTCGTCGGCAAGACCTTGACCGTACGCCGTGCGGTCATCGACGATGGCGATCTTGCGCGCACCCAGATTGCGGACCAGATACGCGCCGATGACTGCGCCCTGTCTCACATCATTCGCAACCATACGGAACACGTTCGTGAAACCTTGCTGCGTGAGCTTCGGATTGGTTGCCGATTCGGTAATCATCGGGACGCCTGCATCCGAGTAGATCCTGGAAGCAGGTATCGATGTCCCGGAGTTCGCGTGACCAACGACGCCGGCCACGCCATCATCCACCAGCTTCTGAGCGACGGTTACCGCCGTTTTGGGATCGGCCGCATCGTCCTGGGAGTCGAGCACGAACGTAACGTTTTGCCCACCTATCCGAATCTTTCTGCTGTTCAGATCTTCGATCGCCAGCCGCACACCGTTTTCGTCATCCTTTCCGATGTGGGACAACTCGCCGGTGAGCGGGGAAACCTGCCCGATCTTTACCGTCAAATCCGCGTGAGCCGCGAGAGGTTGCAGGACAAGCGTCAAAGTCGCGAGACATATCAGTGGCCGGGATGATTGCATGGTCGTACTCTCGATAGATTGGCTGGGAATCGGATCGACAGAACCTACGACCCGTTGGGCAAGCAACATTGCGCTGACCTGTAACTATCCTAATGACGAGAGCCGGTAGCCGAAATCAGTCACGGTGACACTTCTGCAAATTACTATCGAAATACGGGCACGTTTCGATATCTTTTCCCGTCGCCCACTTCCTGGGCAGCGCCACTTTCCGGCAGCCTGAGCTTTCGCGCCGCTATCAAGCTGAGATGCACCTGGCCCATTTCCCGCGGGGCCGGACATCTTGCTACGACGTGCACGAATCAAATCGAGCAGGTAAGCCCCCATCGTCCCAGATGGCCTGTCCCGTGTTGTACGCCGCGCCGCCCGACGCGAGAAACGCGACCGTTGCCGCGATCTCTGCGCTTGTGCCCTACCGGTGCATCGGAACGCTTTAACGACGCTCTTCGGTAGCGGGAAGACTGTCAATCTGTTGATAATGGCGCCCGCGCTGTTTCTTCATGTGCGGCACGACGAGGCGGGTGGGTCGAGCCACGTTCTGGAAGTATGTGTCGATTCCCTGATGCCACTGCTCATCGGAGAGCTCGAGGAGCGCAGCCCTTGGACCGTACTCTGCGCTGTTGACGCTGCTGCCCATCTTGAGACGAAACGCATACACGAACGCCGAGGTCGAGCCGTAGCCCCATCGCGGTACGAGTCACGCCCATCCCGCTGCCGAGCAGTTCGATCGCCCTCACCATCCTGATCCGCCGGCACTACGGCCGCAAGCTCATGCCGGTCTCGCTGACGAACCGCCGTGCCAGCGCACAGGCCGACACGCCCAGCACGCGCCCCCAATCGTCCGGGCCGCGCGGGTCTGCCGTGTCCGCTTAAAGCGTCTCGCAAAGCGTCGGGAGCGCGCAATCTCTGGGCCATGGCAATGCCGTCGGGTGTGGCCGGGAACGCCGAAGCTGCTCGAGAATCAGAGCACTGATCCGACCGGCGTAGCCATCGTCTTGGTGTCACTTCGATGCCTGCCGCTTCAACGATCAGTGCCTTCAGCAACGGCGAAACCGCGAACACCATCGGTGTCGTGCCTGCGAGCGCGGTGCCGGTCTCCTCCGTGATCCAGAGACTGCAACACTGGACGCCGAGCCGTGAACCGATCTTGGCCGAAGGCCCGTCGGCAACCATACGGCTTGCTCGGGAGAAATCCCGGGCGAGCCGCCCTCCGATATCACAGTCAACGCGCCGGATGTCGCATAGACCATCTAATGCCAGTGATGAGAGAGCTCGGGGAAAAAGTGACGCGCCGGATGAACTGCGCGCGGACCGTGAGCCGCGCTGGCGGCTTGGCGTCGACCGGAGCCTCGATTATTTTCGAGTTCATAGCGCGTGCCCGAAATGTTGGCAGATAATCGACACATGGCGACAAGTAGTCGAATTTCTGCCACACAGAAACCGGGTTTAATGAATGTCTCACATACTGAACCGCTACGCGGCCGGCCGCAGACGATAGCCGAGCCATTGCTAACGAATTTCTGGAGTATCCGATTTATGGGCCGCCTTGACCGCTACGACCTGCCGCTTTCAACGACTTCCGACCTCGCTGCAGAGCGATACCGAACCGGTGTCGATCTCCTGCTGTCGTTGTGGCCAGGTGCCGGGGAAGCACTGGACGAGGCGATCGCCGCCGACCCGGACTTCGCCCTCGCGCATGCCGCACGAGCACGCCTGCATGCGATCAGCGCACAGCCGTCCGAAGCTCGCGCAAAGATTGTCAAGGCGCTCGATCTCGTCGCTAGGAACGGGACCGAGCGCGAGCGCACCCACGTTAACGCGCTGTCGCTCGCCATTCATGGACAGTCGGCCAAGGCGCTCGCGGCGGTGCTGGTGCACACGGACCGCTGGCCGCGCGACATCGTCATCCTGTCGATGCCGCTGGGCGCGTTCGGCCTTTTCGCCTTCTCCGGAATGGCCGACCACGATCAGGCACGCGTCGACCTGTGCGAGCGTCATGCCAAACACTTCGATGCCGACGACTGGTGGTTCCTCACCTATCGCGGCTGGGCACACGGCGAAAACGGCAACCTTCGGCTCGGACGCACGCTGACGCAACGCGCGCTGCAATTGCGGCGACACAATGTGAATGCGGCGCACGCGGTCGCACACGTGTTGTACGAGTCCGGTGCAAACGAAGAGGCGCAGGAGTTCATCACCGGCTGGCTCCCTGAGTACGACAAAACGGGCGTGCTGCACGGCCACATCGCATGGCATAGCGCGCTCATCGCGCTCGAGCTCGGGGACATCGAGCGCGCCCTCGCGGTCTATAACGACCATGTCGCGCCGGCCTCGTCGCAGGGCACGCCGATCAATATTGTCAGCGACACCTCGTCGTTTCTATGGCGCCTGCATGCGTACGGCCACACAGTTCCGGCGGGAATGTGGGACGACGCGGCGAAATACGCGTCGAATTTCTTCCAGGACGTGGGCTTTCCGTTCGTTGACTTCCATATGGCGCTGGTAGCCGCGGCGAGCGGCAACGGCGAGGCTGTCGAGCAACGGGTTGCTGTCCTCCACAAGCTCATCGAGGACGGAAAGCTTTCGGCTGGCCCGGTGGTACCGGCGATCTGCCGCGCGTCGTTGGCCTTTGCTGAAGAAGAGTACGCGCTTGCCGCGGAGATCCTGGCGCCGGTTGCGCGAGAGGTTGTGCGGATCGGCGGAAGCGGCGCGCAGCGCGAAATCGTCGAAGACATGCTGCTGGTTGCATTGATGCGAAGCGGCGAAGCCGCGAAGGCTCACGCGATCCTCAACGAACGGCTGCAGCGTCGCCCTTCTCCGCGCGACACGCGCTGGCTCAATCAACTGCTCAGTCCCCAGACGTCGCTGGCGAATTGATGAGATGACGGGGTGGAATGCGAAAGCTGGTCGTCGACGGGATAGGTCCGGTCGCTGAGATCTCGATCGCGCCACTGTTCGGCACGGCACTGTGGTTCAGCGCGAATAGTACTGCCGGAAACCTGGTGAACATCTGGCACATCAGCGCGGCCGACATCGGCCGGCTGGCGAGCGCGATGCAACTTGGGTTCATCCTCGGCACCTGCGTCGTTTCGCTGAGCGGCGCCGTCGATCGGATCGCGCGAGCCGAATTTTCGTTTGCAGCGCGCTCGCCGGAGCATTGTTCAACCTGGGCTTCGCGTGGCTGGCGATGGATCTCGTGAGTGCTGCGCTGTTACGCTTTGGCGTCGGAATCTGCCTCGCCTGCATCTACCCGATGGGGACGAAGCTGATCATCGGCTGGGCAACCGATCGCACCGGGCAGGCGCTCGCCCAGCTAGTCGGAATGCTGATTCTCGGCAGTTTGCTGCGAGCATGTGATGCGCGTGCTGGGCACGGTCTTCCCATGGCAACTGATCATTTCCGCTTCCTCGCCGCTTGCTGTCGGTGGGGCCGCTATTGTCGGCGTGCTTGACGATGGACCGCACTCGGTCGTGTCGAGCGGCTCGGCAGGCATGATGGATACACCGGCGGCATCGCCGCCCTCTGTGCTCGGCGCGTTTTGCATCGGTGGGTTCTGGGCCGCGACGCTGGGCTATTTCGGGCATATGCGAGAGCTCTACGCGTTCTGGACTGAGGTGCCGCTGCTCATTTCCCACACGTCGTTGGCAACCGGCTTTCCGGGGATCAGTGTTTCGGCGATGCCATTCGCCGTGACCGGCATTGGCGCATTGAGCTCCATGCTGAGTGGTGTTGCGTCGCGTTACCTTAGCAGTGCAAAAGTGGCGACATGTGCACTAGTGGTATCTGGACATGCAACGAGGTTTTGTGACCGCTGGGAACCCGATCGGACGAAAAGCCGACAAGTCGGACAGCTCGCCGTAGCTGCGGACGTTTTTGAGGATCGACCGGTGCGGCTTCCATCGAGGAACAGCGATTCCGGATAGATTTTTTGCAAGCCACGGGGAGTCAAGAGCAGAGGTAGCAAAATTCGGGCAGACCATAGATTCCAGAATTGCTTTGACATCTCATCTGGCCCTCACCTACCGCTGGGACAGATTGCAGGTCCATTTTCAGGCGAAGCAAGTCTTTCATTTTGCGAATGGTCGTCCGGTGGGCCGGCGTCATCGGTGTCCCCAAAAAGTAGCCACCATAACCGACGGCCGATAGAGCCGTCCGCAGTAACGCTGGACGAAACCGCGCCTTTCATATCGAACATGCATTTCGGTGAGGTGAACTGCGGTTTCGGAGCACCGAACACCGATCGTGGAATCCCTCGAAACCGTTCGACTTCAAGCGAAACGGCTACTCACTTTCCTCCCGAAATCCAGTTTGACTTTGACCGAAATCCGTGTTTGGCTTCGCCGAAATACGCACTCGCCCCGCTTAGCAAAGGTAAACGGGATTTGTGTACCGTCCTCGGTTGTTTGGAGTCGATATCGGCAAGCGTGATCGCGGCTCGCAACGACGTCTGTATCGGTCGGACGAAAAACGCGGCCACCATGTCGGAAACAACCATCGTTAGGTTTGCCTGAACGGACAGGATGTCCGTTCAGGCGTTCATCAATCGCGTCCCGTATTACGGACAATTGCCGATGACATAGTATCCGGCAGACGTCTGCGCCAGCGTGTTCGAATAAAAGACGTTGTCCAGCCCCATACTCTGGTTCGACCCGTTCGCATAGGCCGTGCCGCCGGAATCATGCGCTCGGCTCGCTTGTACATGTGCATAGTTAGTGGTCGTCGTCTCGGTGCACACGAAGCTCGATTGCGTCGTCGCCGAGACTGACGACGATTGGGCGCTCTCACCCGCATTTGGATCGATTTCGGTCACGGTGTAGGAATAGGTCGTCCCAGCGATCAACCCTGAATCGGTATAGCTGGCAGATGCGGACGAGCTCACCTTGCTTCCGTTGCGATAGACGTTGTAGCTGGTGGCATTTGCAACGGCATTCCACGAGAGAGAAACGGTCGTCTGTGTTGTTCCCGACACTGCGAGGCCGCTCGGTGCGGAGCCTGACGGTGCAGGCCCCGACGCCGCGCGGAGGTTATTCTTGACCCAATAGTCCATCAGGAATGTCGGATAGTTGATGTGGGTTGCATCCACGTAGTTCGCGTTGTTGCCGCCGGTTCCGGACGGCCATGCGTGCGACATGCCGGAAACTGAGATCTCGTGCGTCCGAACCTTTCCGCTGCTGTCGGAATACGGCGTGTTCGTTCCGCCGCCCTGAATCGTCACCTTCGCCCCTTGGGTAAAGGTGCCGCCGTAGAGGATTCGAAAAGTGGCAGTGTCGAGTGGGCCGTACGCCTGCGCGACCGTGTAATCCGATGTCCCCCAGACCGCGCCGGCGATCTGCGTTGAGAATTTGCCGACGTTCGATCCTGCCCATGCCCTGCACTGGTTCGCCGCGGTCGTAGCCGTATAGCCGCTTGGCACATAACCGATCTGCGCCGTGGTCGTTCCAGGCGGCGGCCCGGCATTGATACCGATTCCGGCGAAGATGTCGGGGGCAATGCAACCCAGCACCATCGTCATGCCACCGCCCGAGGAGAGGCCCGCGACGTACACCTGATTGGGATCGATCGCGTACTGCGAATTGGAAACGAAGCGGTTCACTAGATCCAGCAGCACACCGACATGCCCGGTACCGCGGCTCGGGGACGTGTTCGCATAATCCCAGCAGTGGTTGCTATAAACGTTGCCGGTCGCGTTCGGCGCCAGAATGATCGCGCCGTACTGATCTGCAATTGCTTTCCAGTTGAAACCGGCCGCACTGCTGCTGTTGATCACGTCGCCGGACGCGGTCTGCAGACAACCGTGCAGCACAAGTATCAGTGCCCGCTGGCCATTGGGAGTGGTGGGCTGGCTCGCCGGCCAATAGTAATAGCCGGTCAGGTTGCCGCCATTCACCGAATCTGTGGCCCAGATCTGCTGCCCACTCCAGGTTCCGGGTCCGGGCGTGACCGCGGCCAACGCAGGAGTCGTCGCCAGCGCGACGAAGAAGCCAACAATCCATCGTCTTTGGGGTCGTGAGAGCGGTTGCATAACGTCTCCTTTAGTTGTATGGACACTGCTGTCGAGAGGCAAGCACCCCGGGACGTGGGGGCATTTAGACTCGATGGGATGATTGGTTCGCGATGCGAAGTGACAATTCGCCATCTTCGCCGAGAAGCAAACGGACAGAACCGCCGCCCCTAGCACCGCCGCGAACCACAAGCAGCGTCCATGCCATGCCCATTGTGGATACGGCATCGCGCCAGCGGAGCCACGTAACCGTCGGGCACGGCGCGTCCCTCAACGCTCAAAGACCGCTCTCCCATCCTTTTCCGCCACCCCTATGCAGCCCGACATTGAGGAATCCACACTTCATTTCCGGAAATGCGCTAGCACCAGCCACAGAACTGGATTGGTAGGGGAAATCCCACTCCCGCGCGGATCCACAACTTGAGACACTGCTCGCCTTCGCCTCTGGTCCGAGACGGTTCATAGCAAGCTGGACCGGGCGGCGCTGTCACACGAGGAGAAGATCCGAATGGCAACCGAGGTCGGCACAATCCTGAGCGACTACAGCTATGTCTGGCGGCGCGCTGTGCGTTCGCTCTTCGACACCCTCATTAATTCAAGCGAGGGCACCCTGATCGTCGACCGACAGGCCAAAGTCGTCTGGATCAGTGAGAAATATGCTGCTCACTTCGGCTTTGCCGATCCCAAGATTGCAATTGGTCTCGATTGCGAGACCGTTGTCCCAAACAGCCTCATGCGAGAAGTCGTCAAAACAGGAAAGCCCATTCTGCTCGACATACTTGAAACCGAGCGCGAACCTTTCATCGTGACGAGATTGCCACTGAAGGATGACAACGGCGCCACCATAGGCGCCATCGGCTTTGCCCTCTTTGGACAACTGAAAGCACTCACACCGCTCTTTAGCCAGTACTCGCGCTTGCAAGCAGAGCTCATCGCGACGCGACACGCGTTAGCACACACACGGCGGGCCCGATACAGCCTGTCGAATTTCGTCGGCACGAGCCCTGCCAGCATGGAAGTGAAGCGCCTCGCGCTACGCGCAGCCCAGGTCGATTTTCCCGTCCTTTTACTCGGTGAAACGGGTACCGGTAAGGAATTGATCGCCCACGCGATACATGGGGAATCGGCACGCGCCGACAAGCCATTTGTCGCCGTGAACGTCGCGGCAATTCCCGATTCGCTGCTCGAAGTCGAGCTGTTCGGCGCCGCCGCAGGCGCGTACACCGGCGCCGATCGCAAGGGCCGCGTGGGTAAGTTCGAACTGGCTAGCGACGGCACGCTTTTCCTGGATGAGATCGGAGACATGCCGCTTTCGCTCCAGAGCAAGCTCCTACGCGTGCTGCAGGAAAAGGAATTCGAGCCGCTTGGCTCGAATCGCGTGGTAGCGACCAATGCGAGAATCATTGCAGCGACTTCCGTCGCGCTTCCCGAGCTCGTCGCCGCCCGCCGCTTCCGCGCCGACCTCTACTATCGGCTTAACGTGCTCGTCATCCGAACACCACCGTTGAGAAAGCGTGCGCACGATATCGCCGCACTTTCGGACATGATCCTCGATGAGTTAGTGGCACACCACCATATCGGCCGCCCAGAACTCAGTGAAGATGCACTACAACTGCTTCGTGAGCACGCGTGGCCGGGCAATGTGCGTGAATTGCGCAATACGCTCGAGCGGGCCGTGATATTTTCCGATCACCAGTGCATCGACGCCAACTTGCTGGTTGCGTTCGTCAACGACATCGACTCGACGCTCTCCGCTCCAGAATTTGCCCGCGAACACGGTGAGGCCCGTGACGCGGACATCAATGAAGCAAGTTACGAGAACGCGATGCGGATGTTCGAGAAGCGGTTTCTCGGTGCCGCACTGCGATGCGAGGGCGGATGCGTATCAAAGGCGGCCGCACGGATCGGGATCGGACGCGCGACCTTTTACAAGAAAATGGCCGCGCTCGGGATCTGACGTCGATCGACGCTAGCCGCTGCGTGCGTGCCTGCCGAGCCATTCCAGTGAAGCTTACAACGCACGTCGCGATGTCATGCATCGGCGATTTCCCGAGCCATGTGCGTCCATTCGTGGAGAGGGCGTCTCCTGCCGGAGACACCGGGGTTCCGCTTTACGAGACTTGCACTCGCGGAGCGGTCTGCCGTCATAAACACCGATCGGCGTTGCATCATCGTTCGGACAATGGGAAATCGCTCGCCAACGAAGTCCAACACAAACAATGCGGCGAACGGAGACATGATCCACGGTCCGTCGACCGCCCGGCAACGCCATCCTTCACCGACACTCACGACGCTCTGCGTCACCGTGCTGTCAACCGCCATGCTTGCCGCCTGCAACGGCGACGACACGGTCAGGTCGCGGCGTACGGATCATTGCCTACGACGGCAACACGGACGGTCTTGCAACCCGCGGCCGTGACAAAGCGGGGCTTGCGACCGGCTTTGTCCGGATGGGTACGAGTTCCCGTGCCATGGACGCGACTATGGATTTTTGACGCAAACGCGTTTGCCGAAGGCGTTCCACCGGTTCAGCAGGTTGGCGATGATTATGCCTTCGCCTTCCTGCGACGCAAGCTCCTGCGTCAGCAGGCGTTCGCCGATGCAGCGCTTGATGCGCGAGATCTGTGCCTCGACCAGCGAGCGCACACCGTAGCCGTATTGCTTGTGAAATGCATAGATGCCCTTTGTCCTCGATGTATCTGACGATCTGGTCATGCCAGCGGGTTCGCTCCTCGCCGTGTACGACAGCGTGAGCTGGCGGTGGGATGACGGGCGTCACGCCCGCGCCTGAAAGCGCTTCGGTACGCTCGATGCTGTAATACGCGCCATCGGCAATCACCCGATCCATCGGCACATCAGCGGGCAGCACGGCGTCCACTCCTTCGCTGTCCGATACTTCTGTAGTGGTGATGCCGATCGCGTGTACGTTCATGTCAGCGTCGATCGACAGATGCATATTGCGCCACGGCGTGCGCGCGGCCTTCTGAGCGTACTTTTCCTCATACCACTGGCTCGCCCGCCCAAAGCTCAATCCCGTGCTGTCGACGATGAGACTGCTCGTCCCGCCGCGCGCGAGACGCCGGGCCACCTGTTCGCAACGCTGCGTGACGCTCACCTCCTGTGAAGCGAACCGTTCGCCCAGCTGACCGGCGCTGGGCACCGGGATGTCCAGCCCGCGAGTCTCCCGTTAGTCCTCCATATAGCCGGTGATCTGCCGCATCCCCCCCAGCCGAACAGCCGATAGAAGGTAAAGATCAGCTCGATGTACGCCGTGGTGTAGGTCGGCTCACGCCCCGACACGCCCGGCGTACGGCTCTTTGCGTTGATAAGCTGCGCCTTCAGATCGCCGCCCGGCACATACAGGCTGATCATGCCGCCCTTTCTCAGGCTCTGGTTATACGCCCGCGCGTTCGTCACCCGGTACCCCGGCTCCATCCGGACAAAAGCCCTGTTCCGGAGGGCCACGCAAGATCGTGACCGACCAGTTGCTCAGCTTTCCTGCGACGAAGGCCGAAATACCCGAACTCGCCACCGTCAAACACGTCTTCGTCAAAGCCTGAACCGGGCCGAAAATAGTCATCAGCCCACGCGTGAACGCGGGCGGCGCATGCAATGCCTCCGCTCTCCCGATCGCACTCAAACTTTCCTATCGAGCTTCGGCCTGATCCGGCAGCACGTTCTGGTCAAACGAAATCTGTTTCGCGCTTCGCTCTATCGAAAGCAATCGCTATCCCGGACTCACTCAAGATCCGTTCACATTCTGAGAAAGGACGAATCCTATCCCCATCTTGTCTCGATTGTTTAATTGGTCTTACTGTGTAGCAGCATTAGTTAAGCGAATTATTGTCGCACATGAAGAGAGCCATCGTTGCATGAGCCTTTGTCCACGCAGGATGCCCCAACGTAACAATGGAATCAGGAACGTGAC
Organism: Paraburkholderia atlantica; assembly: GCF_009362785.1. Classification (GTDB taxonomy): domain Bacteria; phylum Pseudomonadota; class Gammaproteobacteria; order Burkholderiales; family Burkholderiaceae; genus Paraburkholderia; species Paraburkholderia atlantica. The sequence continues at coordinate 16,943 of NZ_WHNQ01000043.1, read as the reverse complement.
GTTAAGAGCACTGAACTGTCCCAATGGATGTATCCAGGGAAGGGACAGTCAGCGCGTGTTCAAGGAAGTTCTTTACCAGGACGTCCGGTCTGCTGTGCGACATCAACCGCCGACGCTGCCCCGGCGGGCGTTTTGCGCGCACATCAGGAAATCAATCGCACCTCCATTCAGTGTGATGTCGTGACGCATCGGCCGAGAATCGGTCGGCATGGATTTAATTGTCAACGCCGGTTGAATTCTGAGCCGCTCAGTTTTACATCGGCGCTAACATTTAATCATGCGTCCACCCGTCACAAGGTGCCGTAGTCGTAACCACATACCTGTGGTCGCCCCTCAGACGCGGCGTGGGCCGACTGTGCGAGCATACCGGCCACCATGACTTGACGCATCAGTTCTCCTAGCTGCGCGTGCACCTGATCACTGGCCGGCGTCACATGCACCGCGAGCAACTGCACCAGGGTATCAATAGCCCCTGTTGACCTTGCTAAGGCGCTTGCGCTTGTAGCCGTCGTAACCAGCGCGAGACTCAATCTCGCTGGTCAATTGAAGCGTACGCCCGAGGATGACCGCGCAGGCTTGACCACGGAGCAGCTGAGCGACCCGGGTGATCGAATGCAGGTGGCTTACCATGGCCTCGAAACAGCCCGCGGGAATTCAGCGTTGCGCAGGGCGAAGTGGCACTCTTCGCCCGATACATCTGCTGGGTAAGGCCCACGCTTCTTGACTCCGCAAGGTTACCAAGTCTGACCGTAAGTGCTTAACACCTTCTAATCCGCCCCGGTAAGCCAGAGTAGATCATGCTCCACTACGATCTCGTAGCCTTTATCTTTCTTGCTCCTATGAAGAAAGTCCTCCAAAAACTGGTTGCCATCGAGTCGCCTCACTGAGCCCGTCTGCGCCGGATCGCAATCCATTGCGATGAAAAATCGACAGAGAGCCGAGAATTCTTCCCTTCTTTCGCAGATGTATCGATCCGCCTCGGATATAGACTTATAGGACACACCCAAGTCATTCAATACCTTCTGTATATGCCCACTGTTTGTGTAGTTTATGTCAAAGAACGAGCACAGTTCATGATACGTGTTTCGCGGCGCGGTCATGACAATCGCAAGCACCCCGGTACGTTTCAAACCTGCCCTAAGCCTTAACACAGCCTGCGTGATTTCCTCAATTGAGAACCGATAGAACACGTCAGAGCAAAGCACAAGATCATAACGGCCCACGGGCAATTTCACATTAATCACCGACTCGTGAAAAACCATCTCAGGCAGAAAATTAATATGCGTCATCAGATCGGGATTGATCTCCACGATAGATGTACGCTTAAAGTTCTTCGAGATTGCGTTTGTAACGATGCCAGTACCAACCCCTACCTCGAGAAAGTCCTCTTCCTCAGACAATTCGCCGAGGATGTTCCTCTCCAAAGCATTGATGATGGTCTCACCACGACCTGAGCTGTCCATGACGCGAAGCGCATCGACGTATTCCCGATCTGAGATTACACTCGCTTCCATACCGCCATTCTGAGTCTCCTCTGCGGCCCCGACGCCCTGAACTGTTTCACTGGTACCCAAGCGCAGCAGGTCAACCGTGAGAATCTCGTCTCCGCACAGTACTGCAAGGCGCGCGGAGTCAGGTTCGTCGGCACATAGCTTCAACGCTGGCTCGGTTGCACGGTTGTTATAGCGTGTCACTGCAGCAATTACTGCCGACATCTCGTGAGCTTCCAGGTGAGATCGCAAGTAGGCCACAAGGCCCTTGTCATCAAACTGACCATCCCCCACAAATGCATCTTTACCTTTTATCATCGCGTAAATCAGCTGGGCCAGTGTGACGCCCGCATCGGCATCCTGTTCGCAAGCCTGTTTAAGCGGCCCAGCGACGGACGGATCGACGGCACTTGTGCTCCCCGGCCCCCGATCCCCGAATAAACCGAAGCAGGCACGCATGTAGTCCCGAAGAAGTACGAGAGGGAACCCGGACAGCTCGGAAGCGCTGGGTGCCGCCGCGCAATGGATCCGTCTGTGACGTTTCGCCAGTTGGTTAAACGCTACAATTGCCCGTACGGTCTGTTCTCGATGGCTAGGCGGCGGCCGCGTATCCGAAGGAAGCATCCCTGATGGCAGTTTCCCAGAAACGTTTTCTGCACTGATTTTTGAAGTTCTTAGGTTTTTATCGCGGCTCATATGAATAATCTACCGATTGAGCAATGCCGACCTCGTCATCGACATCCATTGGCCGACCTGTAACAGTAGAGAGGTTGACAGGACAAATGCCGTTATGAGTAAGCCGTTGTGGGCCGGGTTAGGCTTCGAACCGGTCCGCGTCTTTACTGGGCGGCGGGATTTCATCCGCAGCAGCGTCTACCCGTCTCACAGCTCGTGGCTGCCCCTGAGTCGAAGCAGCACGAATCGAGAACTATGGTAGCCCGACCCTTGCGCATTGCACCAAGACTGCACTATGCAAAAGGCGTCGCCTTCGCGGGGATGCTCTACTGCGCCTATTCTCGGATATCGCCTTGCTTGCGTTTTATTCTTGTCGCATCGAAATGATGTCGCGCAAGTCTTGCGTGATGACAGGTTGACACCCATCAAGAATCCTCGCATCTGCGTGTCTCACTTGGCGTCAATGTGGCTCGTGCCGTTGAGCTCCGCTTATGCTACGGCGAACAAGCCGTGGTATTTGTTGTGTCGGAAAGGAGACGGTTTAGTTCTAGGGAAAGTTTTTTGCCTGCATTTTCTGTCCGCGCGATCACCTTCTGGATCGGTACGTCAACCGGATGTGCCGGCGCAGCATGACACATGCAGGAATATCAACGACTGCTGGCTGTCGCGCCGCATTTACGCTGAAGAATCCAATCGCATGAACGACGAACGGGATCGAAAAACTACCCGACGGGGTCACGGGAAGTGGCAATTTCCGATGAGCCGATCAGAATCGTTCGATCGCTGGGGTAGTGTCAGACGAAGAATGGAGCTTCGCGGCATCCTATCTGCCGTTGATGGATGGGGATGCGTCGCGGCGTAATATGAGTTGCGCAAGAGGTCTAATGCGTTGCGCTGGATGGCTCACGCTGGGGCTGCGTGGCGAATGCTGCCGACCAACTTTCCGCCGTGGGAACTCGTGTACCGGCAGACGCAACGATGCCTGGTGGCCGGCTGTTTTCGAGTGCATGGTGAGCGATCTTTGTCAGCTCATTCGTGTCGCACAGGCGCGCCGGGAGCAATCCAGCGCTGCGATCCTTGATGACCGTAGTGAGAGCGGTCCACGCGCACGCAATGACGGCTACAAGCGCAAGCGTGGCAGTAAGGTACGTACGGCGGCCGATACGCTCCGACAGATGCTCGCCGTGCACGTACACCGGCCAACGAGTAGGAGCGCGCACAAGTGGCGGAACTGGGGTGCCAGGTGCAGAAGGTAGCAACGGAAGAAACCCTGAAAGTGGCCTTTGCCGATCAGGGTTACACGGATGACGACCCTGCACAGGCCGCGGGCGCTCAAGGAATTGATCTCCAGGTGGTTAAGGTCGATGCAGCAAAAACGGATTTCACACCCGCAGGTCTGCACTTTGTCGGCTTCGCCACGCTTATGCTCGTCCATGCGATCCCAGTAATTCGAAGTTCATAACACCGTCCAGGGTTGATTTGCAGATAGACCATTTTTGCTCCTCTCAAGGAAGACTCGATCAGGCTTGGCCTTCCGCCATCATGGACAATCTGAAGAAAACGGTACCTGTAATCCACGACGCGCCTAGAGAAGCCATGAACAGAATCGCCTCGGCAACATCTGCCGGCTGGCCATTGCGACCACGCGGATCGAAAGCATTGAATGCAGGCCCGAGGCGTCGCACCGATGGCGCCGCCGAGCTGTTGCATCACCTTCGCGGCGGCCTGCGCCATGAAGAACGTGCCCTTAATTCGACCACCTCGGTCGCAGTGGCGGGACGGCTTTGCGGAGAGCTGAACCGCCGCCCGTGACAATGACTACCGTGGAAGAGAAATTATGTTCTGTGACTGTTCCTGAAAACGATAAAAACGGAAACGGCAACATGAAATGCCCTTGCTTTGCAGACCGATTTGAACATTCCTGGCCAGTCGACGTTACGCTCACAAATGAGATGTTTTGTTTGTCGTTGAAAGAAAATCTTTCTGTGCATGGCCGGCTCCCCCGGCCGCGCTGCGAGCCTTGGAGTCGAGCGCGCGCCACCCGGGCTTCTCGGCTACTGCAATGGAACTGAATGTTACGCCCACCGACGTTGGTCAATTCGTTCGCAGCCTCGAAGAATGCCTCGACGTACCGCTGTTCCACCACGCTACCGGCGGGCGACCGCGTCTTGTACTAACGGCCGTCGCCCTTCGGGCGCTCCCTGACATCCGCGAGGGGTTCGATCGGTTGAATCTGGGATTTGCGCGACTGAAGAAGGGGCTCGGCTGTGGGCGTGTTGACGGTGACCGTTAGGCCGGCGTTCGTCGCGAAATGGCTTCTGCCGCGCATTGACCGCTTCCAGAGCGCATGGGCAGAAACCGCTGCGTGTCGACACCAGCCATCAAGTTGATGCATTTCAGAGCAAAGGAAGCCCATTATCCCGCCATACTCAAAGCACGCTGCGGCACATCGCATGACTGGACTGTCCGGCGCGCAATCGAGACAATCATCCGATAAGAACCAGAACTCTCTTTTCCACAGCAGTGAGCCTACCGCCGGCGGCTTTACCTGCAAAAACAAGCTTTTTCTCGATCGCGAATCATCAATATGATTGATGCGCTCAAAAAAATTAACGGCTTATACAAAGCGGATATGCGCTGTTAGGATTCTCTCGTCGTCACCGCGGAGCCGAGTATGAGCGAAGATTTAGATGTCGTCCAAGCAAGTCGTATCGACACTAGGGTTGAGCCAGTTAAAGGCGATGCGTTTGATGCTAACGCCCCTGATTCCGAGCCGTCTTCGCAACCTGTTGCCAGCGTGCTCGCGCCTGCCATGGCTATCGCGTCGATGTACAGCGTGCAGCTTGGTGCTGCATTGTCGCGACCCGTGACAATCCAATACGGTACGCTCAGCACGACTTGGCTGCGTCTTTGTTTCGCGGGCTTGATGCTCGCGATCGTGGTGCGACCGCCGCTCCATACCTACTCCCGACAGCGCTGGATCGCCGCTTTCGTCCTCGGTAGCGCCATGGCTGGCATGACACTGTGCTACTTCGAAGCCGTGCAGCGCGTGCCCCTTGGTCTCGCAGTCGCCATCAGCTTCATTGGTCCCCTCATCGTCGCGACGGCCGGCATCCGCAGATTCCGGATGCTAGTGTGGCCCATGGTGGCGATGGTCGGCGTCGTCCTCATTGCGCGGCAGGACGGCATGTGGGCCACCTCGTTAACCGCCTTGGTCTTTCCTGTTGGGGCTGCGCTCGGATGGGCAACGTACATCGTGATGATGAAACGAGTCGGCACGCTGTTCGATGGCTTGGAGGGGCTCTCAATGTCGCTGATCGTCGCGGCCCTGGTCACCACGCCGTTTGGTCTTGCGCAAAGCGGTGGCCATCTGCCCGCCGCGCAATTGATTGACGCCGCGTATCTCGCGGTACTCGTGCCGCTCTTGCCCTACATCCTCGAGATGTTCGCGCTGCGGCGCATGACGGCGTCCGCGTTCGGCATTCTGATGAGCATCGAACCCGCCATTGCTGCCGCAATCGGTTTTGTCGTCCTCGGTCAGCCTATGACGGTCTTGCAAAGCATCGGCACGTTGCTCGTGATCAGCGCCAGCATAGCCTGCTGCCGCCAAGCATAGGCCGGCGTTGCCGGCAGGTGGATCGTCGTCTCGCACTGCATTTTCTTCCGCGTCTTCGAATGTTGCCGAGACACTAACTGCGGATGGTTCGCTTCGTCGTTGTATGTGTCGCGCTTGCGATGCTGTTTCCCTTCATGTGGTTTTACTGGAGACTGAAAATGGCCCACCAAGATCGTGCCCGTTTTGAACTGGTTGCAGACTGTGAAATGCAGGCGCTCTTTTCCGCCTCGCCCGACACCGCCGCGTTTCACCGTGGCGAATGGATCGACCGCGAATACTATCGGCGGCATCTCGTCGAGACAGTGCTGCGCATCCGCCTGAACAATGAAGTCGATGCATTCGCGCTCTACAAGATCGGCTTCAAGGACAATCAACTCGCGCAGATCCTCGCGCAATACCTCGCCGAGGAATACGGCCACGAAGGGCTCTTTCTGCGCGACATCGAAAAATTCGGTCTCACGGCCGAACAGATTGACACCATTGAGCCGCTCCACTCGACTAGGAAGCTGATCAATTATCTGTATCTCAGCATCGAACGCGATGGCCCATTGCCGACGATGGCGTGGAACTGGTTCGTCGAATGGTATTCGGGCCGCTACAATAAGACGATCACCGAGGCTGCGGGTCGAGCCTTCGGGCACCACACCGTTAAGGGTTCGCTTGGCCATATCCAATACGACGAATCGCACGACCACGACGATCTGATGTGGGGCGCCGTCCAGCGCGCGATCGAAGGATGGGGTGGCATCGACAAGGCCGAAATGCATCTTCGCAACTTCATCGGCTTGGTCGGCGATTACTTCGACGAACTAAAGGCAGAAACCGGGCGCCAGTCGGACGTGGTCGTTGCATGAGGAGCGCATCGTGGCTATTGTAGTAGTGGAGCCTGTCTCATCGGGCACCGCGCTGATCGCTGCAGCGCAGCGGCTCGGGCACCCGGTACACGTGTTTTGCGCAGATACCCACATCGTGCCGCCAACGCACCTACGGACCGTGGCGTCGCTGACGAGTGTCGACACTGGCTCGGCTGATGACGTCGCTGCAGCAGTGCGGACAGTCGGGGGCATCGACGCGCTCGTTCCCGGCTTTGAGTACGCGGTCGACGTCGTCGCGCAGGCGGCCGCGCAATTGGGGTTGCCGCATCTACCGCCCGAAGCGGCCGCGCTCACACGTGACAAATACCGTAGCCGTCAGCGACTCAGCATGGCCGGGCTCGCTGTACCGCGTTTCGCGCCGATCGCAAAGCGTGGCGACGTCGCCCGCGCGGCGGCGCACGTCGGATTTCCGGCCGTCGTGAAGCCGGTCGATGGTTGCGGCAGCCTACTGGTGCGCCGCGTCGATTCGCTCGCGCAGTTGCACGCGACGATCGACAGCGTTGCGCATCGATCTGTTCCGGACATGGGCCGCGAAGTTGGTCAAGCGATGATGCTTGAACAGTATCTCGACGGACCTGAATATAGCGTGGAAGGCTACGTCGGTCCGCTCGGTCCGCGCATGCTTGCCATTACCGAAAAGATCCTCGGGCCCGAGCCCTACTTCGTCGAAATGGGACATGTGGTCGACGCTACGCTCGACGACCGCGACCGAGCTCGGCTGAGCGCGTATGTCGAAACGGTGGCGAGAGAGATCGGCCTGACGCTGGGCGTGTTTCATGCGGAAGTGCGCATGACGCGCGACGGTCCCACGCTGATCGAAATCGCCGCGCGGCTCGGCGGCGACCGGATCTACCGGCTGGTTGAGCTAGCTAAGTCAATCTCGCTACCGGAAGTCATGCTCCGTAGCTATCTCGGGGAATGGGACCCGGCCCCGGGATACTGCCACGGGCGGAGCACCCGGGTAAGCGGCGTCCGGTTTCTCGCACCCGAGGCAGCCGGGCCGTTCGTCGGTGTCAGCGGGCTTGACGAAGTGCGTGCGCAGCCTGGCTTCCAAGAAGCGGAAATCTATCCGCGCGCCGGCGACTGGGTATCGCCGCCGACCGACTTCCGTGGCCGGGTCGGCCACGTGCTATTTACAGCGCCCGATCGCCCCACGCTCGAACGCCGACTGAACGGCGCGCAATGCGCGCTCGAAATGGGGTTGACATTCAAGGTCCATTAAAGGACGAGTCGCGATGATGAATACCCCCTTCCCCCGCCGTACCCGAAGTGTCGTAATGAATCGCTGGTCCGACGATTTTGCCGCCTATCACCGATACATCGATCACGACGCGCACGACGTTGCCTATCTGTGCACACCGGAAGGCGCGAAAGCTCTCGAAGCGACGCGCATCTCGCACATCGAGATCCTCCCGGACTTCAACGATATACACAGGCTGCGCGTGGCGTTCGACGCATGCCGTACTAGGCTGAACGGCGTCGACCGACTGATCGCGCTGTCCGAATTCGACTTGCTCGCCGCGGCACAGCTGCGGGAGACTTTCGACGTCCCGGGCGACCGGCCCGCCACCGCAGCACGCTTTCGCGACAAGACGGTGATGAAGCGCGTCGTCAGTGCGGCCGGTCTGCGCGTGCCGCAGTTCGTCGAATTGAACGATCGGGAGGACGCGCTCGCCACTGTCGCCGGATTGCGGCATCCGCTTATCGTCAAGCCGCGAACCGGCGCGGCAAGCATCGGTGTCCACCGGGTCGATTCGGTGGAACAGTTCGGTGCGCTCCTGCCCCGACTTACGGGCACTTCGTACGAATGCGAGGAGTTCATCGAAGGGCCGATCTATCACGTTGACGGTATCGTCTCGAGCGGCAAGCCGTTGCTGATCCGGGCGTCGCGCTACCTTAACTCATGTCTTGACTTCGCCAATGGCAAACCGCTCGGGTCGATAATGTTGCAGCCTGGACCGTCGAACGACGAACTACTCGCGTTCGCGCAAACGAGTCTCCGCGCTCTATCGCTGGTGGACGGCGCCTTTCATCTCGAAGTGATTCGTGGCTCCGACGGCCTGTATTTCCTTGAGATTGGCGCGCGCGTAGGCGGCGGCGAAATTCCGTTCCTGTTCCGCGATCTCTACGGCATTGACATCTTCAGCCTGTGGGTCCGTCAGCAGCTCAACTACGGGACGCCGCTCGCATCCGAGGCAGGCGTGGGTGCAGCGGCCCGCTCCACCGAGCTAGGAGGGTTTCTGCTGCTCCCCGAGGCGACCGGCAGCCGCCTCTTGCGAGCCGTTGTCCCGGACGGTATCGCACCGCTGTATGCGGCCATTACGCCGAAGGCAAATCATGTCTTCGACGGCAAGGGCGGCTACGACAAGATCCTCGGCCGGTTTCGCTACCGCGGTCGATCGGAAGATGAGATTGATGCAGCGATCGCCGCGACCTTGGAGCGCTTCCAGTACGAGCTCGGCGATATCGATGCCCCTAGCCGCCCCGCTTGGCCGCGCGGGCATTGGCATGATGGCTATCCGTTGCCCGAAAATGCGCCATCACGCTGCCGATGAGGCGCTCGTTGGAAGGAGAGAATGAACGCGACGAAATCGCTTTACCACGGCCAGCGGTTCCCTGCTGTTATGATCAGCTACGCTGTTGACGGACACTTCTCGTTCGGAGCGAGGCGGCGTACTCAGGTACGGAACCAACGATTCGTTGCTGGCATGCCAAGTCCGGCTATCGATTGGCTCGGTGTGCTAGGGCGGTTCGGTAGAAACCTCGCAGCACTAGGCATTTAGAAGTGGTGTTTGTGACGCCGCGCGACGAGACGTATGTGGTGGGGAAACTGCTCGATGAGCAGGACACGCAAACCCGGCGTGCTGGAGCAAAGCGTCGCCGACCAATCGCGCAGCTATCCCGCGGCAAGTGGGAATTCCTAGACTCCCTAGGGCTAAGCACATTTTTATCAAAACGGCTGCACGCGTAATCTGCCGACCCGTAACCGCGAACGTCAGATGTTCCCTTTCGAGATACGCGTCGCACACAATCGCTAAGCCCCTTTCGTCAGCGCTTGGTGCTGCAGACACGGAGGAACGCGGCCTGTTATTTCGCCATAGTCAAACAGCGCATCGGCACATGGTACGGCTGTACGTTCCGGGAGCAATCAAAACAATAATATAGTAAGCATTACTACTGTTCACACAGGGAGTGCAGATGGGCACCAACCTGACAGCGCCAGGTTTGCCGCAGCGCTCGATAAGAACGCGCGTCGCCTTAAATTGGTGGAACGTCGATTCCGCCTGAGTGAATTGCAGGTGCATGACGGGACTGGTTGCGTCATCGACATACACACCAACGGCGTGCACGCTGGACCGCGGTCCTCGAGCTAGCGGTGATCCCGCCATCAATCTGGATGAACTCGCCCAAGCGCTCCTATCGTGTGCGTGACTGGTAGACCGTCGGCGGATGCAGTCGACGCAGGATCCACAGGCCTTCGCTCGTCATTCGATATGACCCCTTTCGTCGCCCTGCGGACTCTGAGATTCCCGTGGCTTCTCCAACGCTAGGGGCCGGCCCAAAATCGGCGTATCAACCGCGGATAATCGTGAGCACGATCGGAACAAGGCATCTCGACAGCGTCTCGCTGCGCGAGATTTGTGTCCGGAAACCAGTCCACGGCCCAAATTCCGAGCCGCACAACAAGCCGGCGAATCTGCCGCACCGTCAGTTCCGGCCGTTGCGCGGAACGTTAGCGGTTTCAGCTTGCTATCCACCACGACGTTCAAAATGGTATGGAATTGTCCAGCGGGCGCATCGCGACCGTTCGCTCTGTTGCTGCAGCCCATTAAAGCTCCCTGGAACTGGACCTCCGACAGGCTACACGCTTGCGGTGAACGCCGGTTTTCCATTGGCAAAACCCAGACGTTCCCGGTGTAGTCAAGACCTCACTGAGCCTTCTCGGCGGTTTCATCATATGTTAGAACCCTTGCCCGGACAGCCAGTGGTTCAGATACTTTTGCTAGGATTTCCATAAACCATACAAAGGTGCGATGCAAGTGGCCATTGCGGGCGTCGCGGCGCTCTTGTGCGGCAATTACCCTATGGTTCTAACGCGTAGCCATAGGCACTTTAGACAGACGAATTGGGCTGCGTCCTTTGATACGATCGGGGGCTGAACTTGACTAGTGAATGACGGCAGATGAACGATCCACATGGCTCTGACACAGGCTTCAGTGTCCACATCCTTTGGGAGGATGCAGAGCGCACTTTCTGTCGCGTCCGGTCCCCGAGCGGCAGCGATAGCGTCCTGACTCTCCGGACCACCGAGGAACATCCCTCGATCGCCCTTCTCGAGCGCCTTGCTCACGAATTCGCGCTGAAAGAACAACTGAATGGTACGTGGGCGGTGCACCCGATAAGGCTGGTACGCGAAGATGAACGGATGGCACTGGTTTTCGAGGATCCGGGCGGCGAACCACTTGAGCGACTGGTGGGCGCGCCTCTCGGGGTGGAACGTGTTTTGTGCCTCGCCGTCGGAATTGCCGGGGCGCTTGAGAAGCTCCACCGGAGTGGGTTCGTTCACAAGGATTTCAAGCCTGCTCATGTGCTAGTTGACTGCACGGACAGCCGGCCGCGGCTCACAGGATTTGGGATCGCTTCACGACTGCCGCGCGAGCGGCAATTTCCACAGCCACCCGAAACGATTGCCGGCACCCTACCCTTCATGGCGCCCGAACAGACTGGGCGGACGAACCGCTCGATCGACTCTCGCAGCGACCTCTACGCGTTCGGAGTTACGCTTTATCAAATGCTCACGGGGTCCCTACCGTTCACTGCTGCGGATCCGATGGAATGGGTACATTGCCATGTGGCGCGTAAGCCGGTGCCTCCGATAGCACGGGTAGACACGGTCCCCCTTCCCGTCTCAGAGCTTGTCATGAAGCTGCTCGCCAAGACGCCCGAGGAACGGTATCAGACGGCGGCTGGCGTCGAGCGGGATCTGAGGCATTGCCTGACCGAATGGCAGCGTCAACGCCACATCGATCCCTTTGTGCTGGGCGAATACGACATGACCGACCGCCTCCTGATCCCTGAGAAACTCTACGGGAGGCAGAGGGAGGTGGATGCATTGACCACTGCGTTCGATCGCGTAGTGAGGACTGGCATCCCTGAACTCGTGCTCGTCTCCGGGTATTCGGGTATCGGCAAATCCGCAATCGTCCATGAACTGCATAAGGCACTCGTACCATCGCGCGGGCTGTTCGCGTCGGGCAAGTTCGACCAATACAAGCGCGACATACCCTATGCGACGCTCGTTCAAGCTTTTCAGGGCCTGATCAGGCCGCTACTCGGCGAGCCTGACGCGGAACTCGCTACCTGGCGCGAGACGTTGATCGGGGCACTCGGTCCTAACGCGCGACTCGTGACCGATCTGATCCCTGCGCTCAGGCTGATCATCGGCGATCCCCCGCCCGTCCCAGAGCTCGAGCCGAATCAGGCGCGCCGCCGTTTTGAAGTCGTCTTCCAGCGCTTTATCGGCGTCTTTGCGCGACGTGAACATCCGTTGGCACTATTTCTTGACGATCTGCAATGGCTCGACGCCGCGACGCTCGACTTGCTCGACGGGCTCCTTGCGCGCTCGGATCTGCAGCATCTGATGGTAATCGGCGCCTATCGCAGCAATGAGGTAACTCCCGGAAATCCGCTGCTGCACAAGCTTCAGACGTTAAGGGCTGCCGGCGCAAGGCTCGATGAAATTGTTCTCGCGCCTCTTGCTTGTGAACACGTCGAGCAACTGATTGTCGAAGCGCTTCACTGTGAGCCGGGACGTGCGGCACCGCTTGCGCACCTCGTGCATGAGAAGACGGCGGGCAATCCGTTTTTCGTCATCCAGTTTTTGCGCGAGCTTGCCGATAGCGATCTGCTGAGCTTTGCCCATGACACGGCCTGTTGGAGCTGGGACCTGCCCCGCATCCACCGGAAAGAGTACACCGACAATGTAGTCGACCTAATGGTGGTAAAGCTAGTGCGCCTACCGGCGTCAACGCAACGCGCCGTGCAACAGCTTGCCTGTCTCGGCAACACCGCCTCCTATATGATGCTGCCTAAAGTTCTGGGCGTCTCGGAGCAGGAAATTCGGGCGCTGCTGAAGCCGGCACTCGCGCAGGAGTTGGTGGAGCAACTAGAAGACGCCTACGGGTTCGTGCACGACCGGGTGCAGGAAGCCGCCTATTCGCTGATTCCCAAAGAGTTACGTGCTCACACGCATCTGCGTATTGGACGGTTACTCGCGGCGCAAACTCCCGCTAGCAAACGGAAAGAGGCGATCTTCGATATCGTCAGTCAGCTTAACCGAGGCGCGGCGCTGGTGAGATCCAGGCAGGAACGCCAACAACTGGCTGCCTTTAACCTGATCGCCGGCAAGAGAGCCAAGGCGTCGACAGCCTATGCGTCGGCGCTCACCTATCTCACTGCCGGCGCTCAACTCCTCCAGGACGATTGCTGGGGACGTAGGCACGAACTGGTCTTTCCGCTCCAGTTGAACCTGGCAGAATGCGAGTTCCTCACCGGGCGGCTAACCGATGCCGAAGAGCGGCTGGCGATGCTGTCAAACCGCGCGACGAACACGGTCGATCAGGCGAGCGTCGCGTGTCTGCGAATGGATGTTTACCTGACTCTCGATCGAAGCGATCTGGCGGTCGAGGTTTGCCTCGATCACCTCCGTCAACTCGGCATCGACTGGCCGGCACACCCACATGAAAGCAACGTACGGGGGGAGTACGAAAACATACGGTTGCGGCTTGCGGGCCGGGCTATCGAGGCACTCATCGATATGCCGTTGATGTCGGACCCAGCGTCGCTCGCAATTACTGACGTGCTTAGCAAGCTCCTGAGACCAGCCTGGTTTTTTGACGCGAATCTGGCTTCTCTCGCTATATGCAAAGTGATCAGCTTGAGTCTGGAGTGCGGGAACTGCGACGCCTCGTGCTTCGCGTATGTCATGTTCCCGCGGATCGCTGGGCCACGCTTTGGCGATTACCACGCTGGAGTCCAGTTCGGTCAGCTCGGCTTCGATCTGGTCGAGCGACGCGGACTCAAACGCTTCGAGGCAGTCACCTATCTTTGCTACGCGCTGTATGTTGTGCGCTGGACGAAACACGTGCGCTTCAGCAGCGAAGTGCTGCGCCGTGCGTTCGAAGCAGCGGGCCGGACCGGGGACCTTCCGTCTGGCGCCTATACCTGCTGCCATATCGTTTCGGACCGACTTTTCGGCGGTGACCCTCTAACCGATGTCGAACTCGAAACTGAACAGGGCCTCGCGTTTTCCAGGAAGGCACGTTTCGGCCTGGTCGTCGATAACCTCACCACGCAACTCGCATTGATCCGGATGCTCCGCGGCGTCACACTGAAATTCGGCCACTTCGACTATGACGAATTCAACGAGCTTCGTACAGAGGAGCACCTGTCCGGCAACCCCGCGCTCGCGACGGCCGCGTGCTGGTACTGGATCCGGAAACTGCAGGGACGATTCTTTTCAGGCGACTATGTGGCCGCCATGAACGCGGCATCGATCGCGCAAGAGCAACTTTGGAGCTCGTCGCCGCACCTGGAGGAATGCGAGTACCATTTTTACGCTGCTCTCACAAGGGCCGCGCATTTCGACCGGGTGCCGGCCGAGGAGCGACAGGAGCACCTCCACAGCATCGCCGCGCATTGTCGGCAATTGGAGATCTGGGCGAACAACTGTCCGGCGAATTTCGGCAATCGGGTTTCACTGGTAAGCGCCGAGATGGCGCGCCTGGAAGGCCGTGATCTCGAGGCGATGCGACTCTACGAAGCGGCCATTCATCTTGCGCGCGCAAACGACCTCATACACAATGAAGCGCTTGCCAATGAACTCGCATCCGCGTTCTACGCGGCGCGGGGGTATGAGAAGATTGCCCGTGTCTATTTGCAGGACGCACGACGGGCTTATCGACGCTGGGGGGCAGAAGGCAAGGTGCGTCAACTCGACGAACTGTACCCAGGTCTCAGGGCCGACGAGCGAGCGCCTGACTCAGGCAGCACTATCGGGGCGCCTCTCGAACACCTTGACCTTGCTACCGTCATAAGGGTGTCGCAGGCTGTTTCCGGAGAGGTTTTCCTCGACAGACTGATTGAGACGATCATGCGTACCGCTATCGAGCAGGCGGGAGCCGAGCGTGGATTACTGATACTTTCGCATACAGGAGAACAGCGGCTCGCAGCGGAAGCATGGACGGACAGCGACAAGGCATACGTCCAATTGCGTGATGCACCCGTGAGCGCGACCATGATTCCCGAGCCTGTTCTCTACGATGTATTGCGCACAGGCGAAAGTGTCATTCTCGATGATGCTGCGGCCGATCCCAGGTTCGCGACAGATCCTCATATCCGGCAGTATCTGACTCGTTCCGTCTTATGCCTGCCATTAATGAATCAAGCGAAGCTGATCGGGGCCCTGTACCTCGAAAACAATCTGATCACCCGCGCCTTCAGATCGACCCGGATTGCACTGCTGCGGCTGCTCGCGTCGCAGGCGGCGACTGCGCTGGAGAACACCCGCCTGTACCGCGACCTGCAGGAACGGGAGGCCAGGATTCGCCGCCTCGTCGACGCCAATATCATTGGCATCATCGTCTGGAATGCCGCCGGCGACATTCTCGAAGCCAACGACGCTTTTCTTCGCATGGTGGGATATGAGCGAGAGGATCTTGCGTCAGGATGCCTCCGCTGGAGGGATCTCACGCCAACTGACTGGCAGGAAAGCAGCGAACGGGCTTTGGCCCAAATCAGAAACGACGGTGACGTTCAACCCGAGGAAAAAGAATACATGCGGAAGGATGGCAGTCGTATACCGGTCATGGTCGGCCGCGCTGCTTTCGACTGTAGCGGGAAGGAAGGCGTTGCTTTTGTAGTTGATCTCACGGAGCGCAAGGAAGCTGAGCACCGCTTGCGTGAGTCCTACGAGATGCTGCGTGAACTTGCCTCACATCGCGAGACGGCTCGCGAGGATGAACGCAAGCACATTGCGCGGGAAATGCACGACGAACTCGGGCAACACCTTACCGCGCTTCGCCTGAGGGCGTCGATATTGCGCATGAGGCTTGGCGCGGATCACCCGGATCTGGTCGAGCATACGCAGGCGCTCGTTTCACTTGTGGATGTAACGATGCAGGTGGTCAGAGGCGTTATCGCGTCGCTGCGCCCCGCAGCGCTTGATTCCGGTATTGCAGCAGCGCTCGAGTGGCTCGTGGCCGATTTCAACCGCAACGGCCGGACGGTCTGTCATCTCAACTTGCAGGACGAGAATATCGCCGTAAGCGAGGATCGCGCTATCGTGCTGTTTCGCATCGTTCAAGAGGCACTGACTAATGTCACCCGACACGCTGCGGCCAGAAGAGTAATCATCGCATTAGAGCGAACCCCCGATGCTTGCCTTCTCGAAGTGCACGACGACGGTTGCGGATTCGATGTTTTTGCAACGAGAAAGAGGTCATTCGGACTGGCAGGGATGGAAGAGCGTGTTCTGATGCTGGGCGGTGCGATCGACGTTATCAGCTCGCCGGGAGCCGGCACCATGATCAAGGTGCGACTTCCTGACAAGTGGGCGATCGAGAATAGCCGTTAAAGTCACACACGTAACGCCTGCGCTCGCTCGGCGTGCTGAACCGAAGGTCCGGAATCCTTGCGCGCCGTAGATCCGGAACTCGCCGTTCCGAGATCGGTCGGAAAAAGTGGAAGCCAACGGTAAGGGGCCAGCAAACCCGTCTTGACGAATTGAGCTAAGCGACCGCAACTGTCGGCTGCCAGCGATGAGGCAGCAATGTTGCGACGTCGCTGGCCCTGTGGGTCGGCAATCGCGTGAGGACGTCCTTCAGATAGGCGTGCGGTTCGTGCCCATTGAGTTGTGCTGAGCGCAACAGGCTCATGATGGCGGCAGCGCGTTGGCCCGCTCGGAGTGAGTCGGCGAACAGCCAGTTGGCCCTGCCGATAGCCCACGGACGTATTTGGTTTTCGACCCAGTTGTTGTCTATGGGCACATGTCCGTCGTCGAGATAGCGCGTCAGCGCTTCCCAGCGTTTAAGGCTGTAATCCAGCGCTTTCGCAATCGCTGAACCTTCCGAAACCAGCTTGCGCTGCGCCACCATCCATTCATGAAGTGCGTCGCACACCGGTTTGGCCCGGCTCTGTCGAAGCCTGCGACGCTCTTCAGCTTCCAGTGTCTGCGCCTCGCGCTCGATGTCGTAAAGCGCAGCGAAGAATGGCAGCGCCAATGCGGCG
>NZ_WHNQ01000042.1 GCF_009362785.1 Paraburkholderia atlantica | reverse complement strand
CACTACCAGGGCGAACAGGCTGTGACAGCAGCCTGACGCGGCGTCGCTTATCACGTTGTACTCAACCCCTTCCTGGTTTTGCGACGCGAGATACGTGAAGGCACAAACGACTCAACGGCCGGGCAAGCAACCTGGTAAAAACAACAGCGCCAGACGCTGAGGCCTTTTGTAGGTTTGCCCGGCGCGGCTCTCATCATGGGGCGGGAACCTGTTCCCATCATGACCCCGGATAGATTTGCGCACGTCCAATTTATGCCAACACCGCCTCGCTTGCAAAAATCAGGCTGACCATAGATTTGCGTTTATGCCGTGCGCGGTCGCAACCGCCTCAACTTAGCGGAACCCCAATTTGCGCCGCGCGCCGATCAGCGCCGCGATGCTCAGCAGCGCGGCGAACATCACGTAGTAGCTCGGCGCTGCCTTCGATCCGGTCACACTGATCAGCCACGCGATGATGAACGGCCCGAAGCCGCCGAAAATCGTCACCGCGATGTTATACGCGAGCGACATGCCGGTAGTACGCGTCTGCACCGGGAAGATCTCCGACAGCAGGCCCGGCGTCGCGCCGAAGTAGCCGCTGACGAGAAAGCCGAACACGATCTGCCACACGATCAGCGTGCCGAAGCTCGGATGCGCGATCAGGAATGCGAATGCCGGATAGACGAGCACGAACAGCAGCACGGCCGCTCCCAGCATGATGCGCGTGCGTCCATGCAGATCCGACCAATGCCCGGCCACCGGCGAGAACACCATCTGGATCAGTCCCGTCACCGCGATCGCCGAGAACGCGACCGACGGCGCGAGCCCCAGTTGCCGCACGCCATAGGTCGGCATGAACAGCATCAGATACGAGGACACGGTACCGAGAATCACCACGCCCATCGCGATCACGAGCCGCAGCTTCTGCGTCGCGAACGTGTCGCGCAGCGGCGTCTGGGTTGTTTCGGCGGCGAGGAATTCGGGCGTCTCGTCGAGCTTCGTGCGGATGTAGAACGCCACCGGCCCGATCAGCAAACCGAAGAAGAACGGCACGCGCCAGCCCCACGACGTCATCTGTTCCGGTGACAACCCGCCGGTCAGCAACGCGCCGAAGCCGGCCGCAAGCAGCGTCGTCAGGCCCTGGCTCGCCATCTGCCAGCTCGCGTAGAAGCCGCGCCGCTCCGGCACGTGCTCGGCGAGAAACGCGGTCGCGCTGCCGAACTCGCCGCCGGCCGAGAAGCCTTGCATCAGCCGCGCGAGCACGAGGATCAGCGGCGCGGCGAGACCGATGCTCTGATAGGTCGGCAGGATCGCGATGATCAGCGTGCCGCTCATCATCAGCAGGATGGACAGCGTGAGCGCCGCCTTGCGACCGGCGCGGTCCGAGTACGCGCCGATCACGATCGCGCCGAGCGGCCGCATGAAGAACGACACGCCGAAGGTGCCGAGCGTCAGCAGCAGCGACACGGTGTCGTTGCCGGCCGGAAAAAACAGCTTGGAGATGGTCACGGCGAAAAAGCCGTAGACCACGAGGTCGAACCATTCGAGCGCGTTGCCGATCGAGGCGGCGACCACCGCGCGCCACGAATTCTGTCGGCTTCCCGCGATGCTTGCTGCTGTCGTTGCATTCATCCAGATCTCCTGTGCTGCGCGAAATATTTATTCGAAACAACGCGTGACGTCCGCGCTGGCCATCCCGGCAACGCGCACCACCGGCATGACTGCGTGCGCTCTATTTAACTGAAAAAATAAAAGCGAAGCGAGCGACAAATGCCCGATGCGGGCCGATGCGGGTCGATATGTGCCACGCATGGCCGCGTCGTTCGCTACGGGCGATAAAAAACCGCTTCGTCGGTGAACGGCCGAAGCGGTTTTCGTGTTGCGGCGCAGCGTGAATCGCATCGTGACAGCGGCTCGCGCGCGCCGCCGGCTGCGAAGATGCCGTCGCGCTTACTGCTGCTTGATGCCTTCCGACTGGATATGCAGGCGCGTCTGCATGCTGAAGCCGTACTTCGCGCCGAAGTCCATGCCATAGTCGGCGCGATTGAATTCGGTGCTCGCCTCGACGCCGCACACTTCGCGCTTGAGCACCGGATGCTGCATGCACTTGAACGACTCGACCTTCAGATTCACCGGCTTCGTAATGCCGCGAATCGTCAGATTGCCGATCACCTCGACCGGCTTGTCGCCGTCGAACTTGATCTCGGTGCCCTTGTAGGTCACGGTCGGATACTTCGCGACGTCGAAGAACTCGCCGGATTTCAGATGATCGTCGAGCTTCGGGTTGCCGGTCTGCACCGAAGCGGGATCGACGGTCACGTCGAGGGTGCCGGTTTTGCCCGCGCGATCGAGCGTCACCGTGCCCGTGGTCTTCGTGAATTTGCCGCGCCAGATCGACAGACCGCCGAAGTGGTCGGCCTCGAAGCTCGGAAACGTATGCATCGGATCAAGCGTATAGGTATCGGCGGCGAAGGCGCAGAGCGATAGCGACGAAGCCAGCGCGCCAACAGCGATCAACATGGACGTTTTCAATTCGTGCTCCTGTTTTGCGTTGAAAATCGCGGTGCAACCTGCGGTGGGAAAACGGCCGCGCCCCACGTGGCGCGGCTGACATCGCAAACGCCGCGCGGGTTACTTGTGCGCGGCGACGATATGAAACTTGATCACGACCTCGTCGGCGACGACCGACGTGTCCTTCCATTCGCCGGTGCCGACGTCGAACTGCGAGCGCTTGATCGGCAGTGCGCCGTCGAAGGTCTGCGTCGCGCCCTGCTGGCTCACCGTGACCGGCACCACAACCGTCTGCGACTTGCCCTTGATGGTCAGCTTGCCGGTCACCTTGAACTGATTGGCGCCGGCCGGCGCGATCTCGCTCGACACGAACGTCGCGCGCGGAAAAGCCTTCGCGTCGAACCATTCCTTGCCGCGCACCTGCTCGTTGTAGCTCTCGTCGCCGAGATCGTAGCTGGCGACGTCGATGTCGATCTGCGCGCTGCCCGCCGTCGGCTTGGCCGGATCGAAGCTGACCTGCGCGCTAAACTTGTTGAACTTGCCTTCGACCGGCACGTTCATCTGCTTCGAGGTGGCCGTCACCCAGCTCTTCGCGACGTCGACCTGGGCGAGCGCGGCGCCCGCGGCGCTCAGCGATGCCGCTGCGAATGCGGCCAGCATGTAGCGATAAAACGAAACCTTCATGGTTGTCCTTATTTGAGGAAGGGGATCATGCGCGACAGCAGACCGTCGCGGTCCAGCCATTGATGCTTGAGCGCCGCCGCGACGTGCAGCGCGACCAGCACGAGCAGCGTGTAATTCAATGCGATGTGCAGGTCCTTCAGCATTTCCTTCAGGTGCGGATCGGGCGCGATGATTCGCGGCAGCGGAATCAGCCCGAGGTAGACGACCGGCACATTCGCGGCCGAGCTATACAGATAGCCGGACACGGGAATCACGATCATCAGCGCGTACAGCAGCAGATGCGTCAGATGCGCGGCGGCGCGCTGCCAGGCCGGCATGCGGCGCGGCATCGGCGGTCCGGCATGGGTCGCGCGCCACACGATGCGCACGATCGCGAGCGCGAACACGGTCACGCCGATCCATTTGTGCCACGAGAAATAGCGCAGCTTGGTGGGCGTGAAGCCGGGGATGTCGGTCATCACCCAGCCGAGCGCAAAGCCGCAGACGATCAGCAATGCGATCAGCCAGTGAAACGCGATGGCGGTCCGCGTGTACGACTCCCGGGTACCGAACGATGGATTGAGTGTCATGTCAGATCAACGCAGGCTGTTAGAAGTTAACGGCGCGCCGCGGCCGGCTATTCCGCGATCACTGCCGCGCACCGGCATGGCGCGGGCGGCCGATGCGGCCGGCATTATCGCCAGAAAAGGGCCGCTGGGGATGCCACGGGCGCCATGCTACCCCAAGCGGGCAAAGCTGGCTGTAGCGCGTCGGCGGAACGGGCCCGAATTTTGCAGCGCAGCAGCCCGGTCAGCGCCGCGCGCGCTTCGCGTCGGTCGCGAGGCCGCGTTTGGTACTATTGCTGCTCACTGCCGCCCCATCCCTCGTAAAGAACAGGCCTTGCACGCCGCCTCTACGTCGTTAGCCCATCTGCCGCATGGAACATGACAACCTGATCGCGTGCCATGAATGCGATACGCTGGTCCGCAAGCCTCGGCTTGTCGGGCGCGTCGCCGCGCGTTGTCCGCGCTGCCGCGCGACGCTCTATCGCGGCGTATCGCGCAAGCTCGACGCGATTTGCGCACTGACGCTCGCCGCGCTGATCACCTTCGTGATCGCGCAGGGCTTTCCGATCGTCGAACTCGAAACCAACGGCATCACCTCACAGACTACGCTGTTCGGCGCGCTCGTCGCGCTGTGGAGCGAGGACATGCAGATCGTCGCCGTGATGGTGTTCTGCTCGACGATCCTCTTTCCGCTCACCGAACTCCTCGCCCTGCTGTACGTGCTGGTGCCGCTGCGCTCCGGCTATGTGCCTCCGCATTTCCATCGCGTGCTGCGCGCAATCCAGTTCGTGCGGCCGTGGGGCATGATCGAAGTGTTCATGCTCGGCGTGCTGATCACGATCGTAAAGATGGTGAGTCTCGCCCGCGTGATCCCCGAGGCGGCGCTGTTCGCGTTCGGTGCGCTGACGCTGATGTTCGCGGTCGTCGTCACGTTCGATCCGCGTGTGCTGTGGGATGTCGCCGACGAGATCGACGCGAGCGGCGATCGGCCGTTGCCGCGCACGTCGGCCGACAGCGCGGCGCTCGCGCTCGGTTCGCTCGCCGGTCCGCCGGCGCCGTCCACGCGCGTCGCGGGCTCGACGGCTGGCAGCGCTGACGGTGCCGCTGGCAGCGCTCAGCCCGGCTTGCCGCCCGCGCCGCGCGAAGGATGAGTCCGCGATGAAATACGTCACCGCGAAACGCGCGGGCTTGGTGTCCTGTCACTCGTGCGGGCGCGTCGAACCACGCATCCGCTCGGTCACCCCGCAGCACTGCAGCCGCTGCGGCGCGCATCTGCACTCGCGCAACCCCGACAGTCTGATGCGCACGTGGGCGCTGCTGATCGCCGCGGCGCTGCTGTATATTCCGGCGAACCTGCTGCCGGTGATGCACACGTCATCGCTGCTCGGCACCGAGGACGACACCATCATGAGCGGCGTCGTCTATTTCTGGACCTCGGGCGACTGGCCGCTCGCGGTGATCGTGTTCATCGCCAGCATCATGGTGCCGATGCTGAAGCTCTCGGTGCTCGTGCTGCTGACCATCACCGCACAGCGCCGCTCGCGCTGGCGTCCGCAACAGCGCACGACGCTGTACCGGATGGTCGAGCGCATCGGCCGCTGGTCGATGCTCGACGTGTTCGTCGTCACGCTGACCGTGGCGCTCGTGCGTTTCAAATCGCTGGCCGTGATCACGGCCGGGCCCGGCGCGATCGCGTTCGGCTCGGTCGTGATCCTGACGATGCTTGCCTCCATGCAATTCGATCCACGCCTCATCTGGGACCCCGTGGAAAGCAGTACCCCAAAACCTCAGGATCTCGACCATGACTAGCCCGCAAGGACCGACGCCCGCTTCAGGTGACGCGCCGCGCAACGATTCGAACGGACCCAGACTGCCGCCCCAACTGCCCGACCCCGACATCGAACCCCGCAGCCGCTGGCTGCCGTCGCTGGTCTGGGTGATTCCGCTGATCGCCGCGCTGATCGGCATCGCGCTCGTGGTCAGGTCGGTGACCGAGCGCGGGCCCGTGATCACGATCAGCTTCATCAGCGCGGAAGGGCTCGAACCGGGCAAGACCCAGGTCAAGTACAAGGACGTCGCCATCGGTTCAGTGAAGACGATCACGCTGGCGCCGGATCTGTCGCACGTGCTCGTGCAGGTGCAACTGACCAAGGAAGGCGGCAAGTTCGCGGTCAAGGACTCGCGCTTCTGGGTGGTGCGTCCGCGCGTCGGCGCGAGCGGCGTGTCGGGCCTGACCACGCTGCTGTCGGGCGCATATATCGGCGCCGACGCGGGCCGCTCGAGCGACAGCGAAAGCAACTTCGTCGGCCTCGAAACGCCGCCGCCCATCACCGGCGACCAGAAAGGCCGCCAGTACACGCTGCACGGCGAGTCGCTCGGCTCGATCGACATCGGCTCGCCGATCTTCTACCGGCGCGTGCAGGTCGGCCAGGTAGTCGGCTTCTCGCTCGACAAGAGCGGCACCGGCGTGACGATGCAGGTGTTCGTGTCGGCGCCGTTCGACCAGTACGTCGGCACCAACACGCGCTGGTGGCATGCGAGCGGCGTCGATTTGCGGCTCGATTCGAGCGGCTTCAAGCTGAACACGCAGTCGCTCGCGACGGTGATCGTCGGCGGTCTGTCGTTCCAGTCGCCGCCCGGCCAGAACATGGGCCCGCAGGCGCCGAACAACCAGACGTTCCGTCTCGGCTCGGACCAGGCCGACGCCATGCGCGAACCGGACGGCGTGCCGTTGCGTGTCGTGATGAACTTCAACCAGTCGCTGCGCGGGCTGTCGATCGGCGCTCCGGTCGACTTCCGCGGCATCGTGCTCGGCCAGGTGACCAATATCGGTATCGACTACGATCCGACGACGCGGAGCTTCACGATGCCGGTCACGATGAACGTGTACCCCGATCGCCTCGGCAAGCGCTTCCGCGAGAGCGCGCCGCAGCCGGGCTCGCTCGCCGGCGAGAACCTGCTGCAGGAGCTCGTCAAGCACGGCCTGCGCGGCCAGTTGCGCACTGGCAACCTGATCACGAGCCAGCTGTACGTGGCGCTCGATATCTTCCCGAAAGCGGCGCCGGCCAAGGTCGACGTCACGAAGGACCCGCTCGAGCTGCCGACCATTCCGAACACGCTCGACGAATTGCAGCTGCAGGTCGCCGACATCGCCAAAAAGCTCGACAAGGTGCCGTTCGACCAGATCGGCGCGAACCTGAACACTGCGCTGAAAAACGCCGATCAGCTGTTCTCGCGTCTCGACAAGGAAGTCGTGCCGCAGGCGCGCGACACGCTGAGCGCCGCGAAGCAGACCTTCAATTCGGCCCAGGCAACCTTGCAGCAGGATTCGCCGATGCAGTCCGACGTTCATCAGGCGTTGCAGGAACTGACGCGCACGTTGCAGTCGCTGAATGCGCTGTCGGATTACCTCGAGCGTCATCCCGAATCGTTGTTGCGCGGTAAATCAGGAGATAAACCATGATGTTTGCCCGGCTCCCCCGTCCGCCGCGCGCGCTCGTGCGCGGCGCCGCACGCGGCGTCGTGTATGGCACCGCACTGGCTGCGGCGCTCGCGATCGCGGCGTGCTCGTCGCCGTCGAGCCGTTTCTATACGCTGGGTGGCGCGGACAGCGCAGCCGCAGCCGCGCGCACGGGCGCCGCGCCCGCGTGGCTGATCGAAGTCGCGCCGGTCAACGTGCCGCCGCAGGTGGCGCGAAACCAGCTGGTCGTGCAGACCGGCCCGACTCAGGTGCAGCTGCTCGAACAGGAGCGCTGGGCCTCGCTGCCCGGCGATGAAATCCGCCGCGCGCTGTCGACGAATCTGACGCAGCAGCTCGGCACCATCGATACGTTCGGCACCGCGCATCCCGACGACGCGGCCGTCTACCGGATCGCGATGAACGTGCAGCGCTTCGAGTCGTGGCCCGGCTCGCATGCGTTGATCGATGCGGTGTGGAGCGTGCGCGCCGTGCGCAGCAATGCGGTGATGACGTGTCGCAGCGTGATCAGCGAAACGGTCGGCGGCGGGTACGACGCGCTCGTCGACGGACATCGGCGCGCGCTCGCGGAAGTGTCGACGCAGATCGCGACGGGCGTGCGCGCGATGGCGGCAGCGGCCGTTGCCACCACGAACGCGACCGGCCGGACTTCGTCTTCGTCCAGGCCGGCCGCGGCGCCGGTCGTGCCGCCCTGCCCTTCGGCGGGAACGGCCGCGGGGGCCGGCGCCTGAGAGGCCCGGCGGCGCGGCGAGCTCAACGGCGTCCGCATGCCTGCTGGCGTCGCGGGCTCAGCCGGTACGCGAGGCGCGATCACGCAACGACAAACGACGCAAACGACGGCCCGGCGCGCCAATCGCACCGGCCGGCCGACCCCGACCGCGTACAATAGCGCCTTATCCAACGCCTTGCGGCAACCTCAATGTCCTTCGATTTCTTCCTCCCTTGCCCGCGCGGGCTCGAAGCTCCGCTCGCGGCCGAACTCGCCGAAATTGCCGCCAAACATCTGAACGGCGCCGCCTTCACGGCCGGCGCCCAGGTGCCGGGCGGCGTGCATTTCCGCGGCGGCTGGGCCGCCGGCATGGCTGCCAATCTGCACTCGCGTCTGGCGAGCCGCGTGCTGCTGAAAATCGCGCAGCGGCCCTATCGCAGCGAGCAGGACATCTACGCGCTCGCGCTCGAACAGCGCTGGGAGCAGTGGTTCTCCGCGCACGAGACGCTGCGCGTCGACGTCACCGCGATCAAGTCGCCGCTGCGCAGTCTCGAGTTCACGACGCTGCGCGTGAAGGACGCGATCTGCGATCGTCTGCGCGAAAAAAGCGGCGCGCGGCCGAGCATCGATACCGCGATGCCCGACGTGCGCGTGTTCGCGTTCCTGACCGCGACCGACTGCACGCTGTACCTCGACACGTCCGGCGATCCGCTGTTCAAGCGCGGCTGGCGTCTCGACAAGGGCGCGGCACCGCTGCGTGAGAACCTTGCGGCGGGCATTCTGCGTCTGACCGGCTGGCAAGCGGGCACGCCGCTCTACGATCCGATGTGTGGCAGCGGCACGTTCCTCGCTGAAGCGGCGCAGGTCGCGCTGGACATCGCGCCGGGCGTGCAGCGGCGCTTCGGCTTCGAAAAGCTCATCCAGTTCGATACGCGGACCTGGCAAACGCTGCGGGGCACCGCGCTCGAAGCGAAGAACGCGGCGCGCGGCACGCGCGGCGCGGATCTGCAGATCTTCGGCAGCGACATCTCCGGCGACATGCTCGAAAAGGCCCGCGCGAACTTCGAGCGCGCCGGTCTGCCGGCCATTGCGCTCAAGCAGCTCGACGCGCGCGACATGACGCCGCCTACCTCGTCGCCGGGCATCCTCGTCGCGAATCCGCCGTATGGCGAGCGGATCGAAGTGCGCGGCCGCAATGCGCGCGGCGAGCTTCGCGAAGGCCGCGGCAATCGCGGCGACGACGGCTTCCGCCGCATTCAGGAAGAGGCGCCGGACAGCGAGTTTTTCCAGTTGCTCGGCAATGCGCTGAAGCAGCGCTTTGCCGGATGGCACGCGTTTATCCTGACGTCGGATCGCAAGCTGCCGGGGCAACTGCGGCTGCGCGAATCGACGAAGACGCCGCTCTTCAACGGCGCGCTCGAATGCAGGCTGTTCCGCTTCGATCTGATCGCGGGCAGCGTGCGGCAGCGTCCGCAGGGCGATACGCAGGCGGGTTGAAGCTGCGTCGGACGGCCAAGTTGAGATGAAAACCGCGGACCTCGTGCCGCGGTTTTTTATTGCGCCACGTCACGCTGTTTCCCTTCCTTCGAAAGCGCCCGCATTCGATCCCGCCCCTTCATCTTTGCAAACGTTTGCCGTAAACCCTAACGACCCCGCGTGCTTTCCCGGTGCGCCGCATTCCCGTTCCGTTGTTTCGAGGCATCCATGTTTTCGAACCTCACGATTCGCACCCGTCTGGCTCTCGCGATGGGCTTTCTCGGCTTGCTGATGGCGATCGGCGCGGCGCTCGGCGTCACCGGCATCGCGTTGAGCAACGCCGACCAGAAGGCGCTGTACACCAACGAGCTCGCGGCGGCGAGCGCGCTCGGCAAGTTCAACTTCTTCTATGCGCGTGGCCGGCTCGTGCTCGATCGCATCGCGGCGCAGCCTGATCGCGCGGACATCGCGAGTCTCAAACAGCATGCGCGCGAGCAGTTCGCGATCGGTGACAAGGCGTGGCAGGCTTATCGCGCGCTGCCCTCCGATGCGCAGGAGCGGCAACTCGCCGATGCGCTCGAGGTCAAACGCGCGCAGGCGATCAACGGCCCGGTCGCGCAGGTGTTCGCCGCTATCGAGCGGCGCGACACCACGCAGCTCGCCGACCTGATCTCGAACAAGATGACGGACCCGTTCAACGAAATCACGGACCTCTCCGCGAAGCTCGAGAAGATGCAGGGTGACGACGCGCGCAGCCGCTACGAAGCGGCGCAGGAGCGCTTCCACGCGATTCTCGCGATCGCCGGCGTCGGCCTTCTGATTGGACTGTCGATGGCCGCGTTCGCCTGGCATGCGCTGCGCAAGTCGATCGCGGGTCCGCTCGAAGAAGCCACCGGCCACTTCCGCGCGATCGCCAATGGCGATCTGAGCCGGCGTATCGACGTGCGCTCGCGCGACGAGATGGGCCGCATGATGGACGACCTGCGCATGATGCAGACGCGCCTCAGGCAGGCGCTGCTGTCGGTGCGCGACGGCACGCAGTCCATTTCCACGGCGACCGCGCAGATCTCGGCCGGCAACATCGATCTGTCGCAACGCACCGAAGAGCAGGCCGCGTCGCTCGAGGAAACCGCATCGAGCATGGCCGAACTGACCTCGACGGTGCGCCAGAACGCCGACAACGCGCGTCAGGCGAGCGAGCTAGCGCGGGCCGCGGTCAGCGTGACCACCGAAGGCAGCGACGTCGTCTCGCGAGTCGTGATGACGATGGGCGAGATCGACGCAAGCTCGAAGCAGATCGCCGAGATCATCGGCGTGATCGAGGGCATTGCGTTCCAGACCAACATCCTCGCGCTGAACGCCGCCGTCGAAGCAGCGCGCGCCGGCGAACAGGGCCGCGGCTTCGCGGTCGTGGCGGGCGAAGTGCGAACACTGGCGCAACGCAGCGCGTCGGCGGCGAAGGAAATCAAAACGCTGATCAGCGAATCGGTGGAGCGTGTCGGCAACGGCACCGAACTGGTCGGCCGGGCCGGCAAAACCATGACGGAGATCAACGACGCGGTGCGCCGCGTGACCGAAATCATGGCCGAGATCGCCGCCGCATCCGAAGAGCAAAGCGACGGCATCGAGCAGGTCAACCGCACCGTCTCGCAGATGGACGAGGTCACGCAGCGCAACGCGGCGCTCGTCGAGCAGGCCGCGGCCGCGGCGGCGTCGCTCGAAGAGCAGGCCACGCGCATGAGCGATGTGGTCGGCGTGTTTCAGTTGCCGGCGGAGTGAGGCGGTAGCCTTTTCACACCCTACTGCCACCACGCTGTCAGCAGCACCCCCGCACACTCCTTCTCACGCCATCCGGCGCTTGAACGGCCTACTGCCAACCGAAGGAGAGTGTCATGTCCGCATTGCCCAAAGTCGTTGCCTGGTTCGAAATCCCGTCCGTCGATTTCGATCGCGCGGTGCGCTTTTACGAAGCTGCGCTCGACGCCCCGCTGAATCGCTAGGAGATCGGCGGCCAGCCGATCGCCGTGTTCAGCTACGAGGAGCCCGCGACCGGCGGGGCGATCGTCCATAGTCCGTCGATGACGCCCGCCGCCGACGGCGTCACCGTCTACCTGAACGCGCAGCCCACCGTCGACGCCGCGCTCGAGCGCATCGAACGGGCGGGCGGCAAGACCGACGGTCCGGTGATCAAGCTGCCGCAGGACATCGGCTATATCGCGTTCTTCACCGATACCGAAGGCAACCGCCTCGGGCTGCATTCGCGCACCAACGGCTAAGCGGGTCCGCAGCCACCGCGCTCCAACCGAAGGCCGCCATGCGGCGCTATCATCGCGGGACCGTCCCCCTCCTCCTCTACCCGACGCAAACGATGACGCGCCGCGCCGACCGCCTGTTTCAGATCGCCGAGCTGCTGCGCGGCCGGCGCCTGACCACCGCGCAGCAACTGGCCGACTGGCTGAACATCTCGCTGCGCACCGTCTATCGCGACGTGCGCGATCTGCAGTTGTCGGGGGTGCCGATCGAAGGCGAAGCTGGCATCGGTTATCGGCTGTCGCGCTCGGCGAGTCTGCCGCCGCTCACCTTCACCGCCGACGAACTCGCCGCGCTCGCCGCTGGCGCGCGGATGCTCGAATCGTGGGGCGGCGCGGGCTTCGCGAGTGGCGCGCGCGGCGCGCTGGCCAAAATCGCATCGGCGATGCCCGCCGACAAGCGCGCGGCGCTCGAACGGCTCGCGATCTTCGCGCCGTCGTTTCACATCAAGGCGGAGTTTTCGACGCAGCTCGACACGCTGCATCGCGCGATCGATACGCGCCAGGTGGTGCGCTTCGCGTACACGGACGCGAACGGCGCCGACACCGAGCGCCGCGTCTGGCCGCTCGCGCTCGCGTACTGGGGCGCGCGCTGGACGCTCGGCGCATGGTGCGAGCTGCGCGGTGATTTCCGCAACTTCGGGCTGGAGAAGATGCGCGATCTCACCGTGCTCGAGACGTATCCGGATCAGGCAGGCAGGCGGCTCGCCGATCTGCTGCGGCATCTGAACGCGAGGCCGAAAAAATGAAAGGGATCGCGGTGACACACCGCGATCCCATAAGGCCGGTTCACCGCTAACGATCTAATCGACCGCCTTCACCATATCCTCGATCACCTTCTTCGCGTCGCCGAACACCATCATCGTCTTGTCCATGTAGAACAGATCGTTGTCGAGCCCGGCGTAGCCCGCCGCCATCGAGCGCTTGTTGACGATCACGGTGCGCGCCTTGTACGCCTCGATGATTGGCATGCCGGCGATCGGCGACTTCGGATCGTTCTTCGCGGCCGGATTCACCACGTCGTTCGCGCCGAGCACGAGCACGACGTCGACCTGGCCGAACTCGCCGTTGATGTCCTCCATCTCGTAGACCATGTCGTACGGCACTTCGGCTTCGGCGAGCAGCACGTTCATGTGACCCGGCATGCGGCCGGCCACCGGGTGAATCGCGTACTTCACCTCGATGCCTTTCTCGACCAGCTTGTCGGTCAGTTCCTTCAGCGCATGCTGCGCGCGCGCCACGGCGAGCCCGTAGCCCGGCACGATCACGACGGTCTCGGCGTTGCCCATCATGAACGACGCGTCATCGGCGGAGCCCGATTTCACCGGCCGCTGCTCCGCCGCTCCACCCGCGGCCGCGCCCGGCTCGTTGCCGAAGCCGCCGAGGATCACGTTGAAGAACGAGCGGTTCATCGCGCGGCACATGATGTACGACAGGATCGCACCCGACGACCCCACCAGCGAGCCGGCGATGATCAGCATCGGATTGTTCAGCGAAAAGCCGATGCCCGCCGCCGCCCAGCCCGAGTACGAGTTCAGCATCGACACGACCACCGGCATGTCCGCGCCGCCGATCGGAATGATGATCAGCACGCCGAGCACGAACGCGATGATCGTCATGATGATGAACGGCAGCCACGACTGCGTGAGGAAGAACAGCACGCCGAAGCCGAGCATCGCGATTGCGAGCATCAGATTGATCAGATGCTGGCCGCTGTAGACGACCGGCGCGCCCTGAAACAACCGGAACTTGTACTTGCCAGACAGCTTGCCGAACGCGATCACCGAGCCGCTAAAAGTGATCGCGCCGACGAAGGTGCCGATGAACAGTTCGATGCGGTTGCCGTACGGCAGGAAGCCCTCGATCGGCACCTCGGGGTCGACGAGCCCGAACGCGGCCGGCTCCGACACGACCCCGTACGCGATGCACACGGCCGCGAGACCGATCAGCGAGTGCATCGCCGCGACCAGTTCGGGCATCTTGGTCATCTCGACGCGCGCGGCGACGAACGCGCCGATCGCGCCGCCGATCACGAGCCCGAACAGCAGCAGGCCGAGCCCGAGACCGAGGTTGGAGCCGAGTACCTCGGCCTGCCGCGAGATCAGCGCGATGGTGGTCAGAATCGCGATCGCCATGCCGACCATGCCGAAGGTGTTGCCAACGCGGGCGGTCTTCGGATTCGACAGCCCCTTGAGCGCCTGGATGAAACAAACCGACGCGACCAGATACAGCAGCGTGACGACGTTCAGGCTCATTTACGCACCCTCCTTGCCGCCAGCCGGGAGTTTCTTTGGTTCTTTCTTCTTGAACATCTCCAGCATTCGCCGGGTGACGAGGAAACCGCCGAACACGTTGACGGCCGCGAGCGCCACCGCGATCGTGCCGAAGAACTTGCCCGCACTGCCCACCGTCAGCCCCGCCGCCAGCATCGCGCCGACGATCACGATCGCCGAGATCGCATTGGTCACCGCCATCAGCGGCGTATGCAGCGCGGGTGTGACGTTCCAGACCACGTGATAGCCGACGTAGATCGCCAGCACGAAGATGATCAGGTTGATGACCGTGTGATTGATGACGTCCATCTTCGCCCCCTTATGCGTTGCGCGTGACCTGGCCGTCGCGAGCCAGCAGCGTGGCCGCGACGATGTCGTCCGCGAGATCGATATTCAGCGTGCCTTCCTTCGTG
Source organism: Paraburkholderia atlantica (assembly GCF_009362785.1). Classification (GTDB taxonomy): domain Bacteria; phylum Pseudomonadota; class Gammaproteobacteria; order Burkholderiales; family Burkholderiaceae; genus Paraburkholderia; species Paraburkholderia atlantica. The sequence continues at coordinate 30,853 of NZ_WHNQ01000042.1, read as the reverse complement.
ACGATCAGCTTCAGGAAGTCGAGCAGGTTGCGCGCGTATAGCGACGATGCGTCGGCGGGCACCATCGCGGCGAGATTCGTATAGCCGACGATCTGCACGCCATAGCGCACCACCACCTGGTCCGTTTCGGTCAGCGGACAATTGCCGCCGCGCCGGCCGTCGACTTCAGGGCCGCGGCCAGCCGCGAGGTCGACGAGCACCGAGCCCGGTTTCATCGCCTGTACGGTTTCGACCGACAGCAGCGTCGGCGCGGGGCGGCCCGGAATCAGCGCGGTCGAGATGACAATGTCCGCCTGCTTCGCGCGCTCGTGCACGAGCGCCGACTGGCGCGCGAGCCACGACGGCGGCATCGGCCTCGCATAGCCGCCGACGCCCTGCGCGGCGTCGCGCTCCTCGTCGGTTTCGTAGGGCACGTCGAGAAATTTCGCGCCGAGCGATTCGATCTGCTCCTTGACGGCCGGGCGCACGTCGGACGCCTCCAGCACCGCACCGAGGCGCTTTGCGGTGGCGATCGCCTGCAGGCCGGCCACGCCCGCGCCGAGAATCAGCACGCGCGCGGCCTTCACGGTGCCGGCCGCGGTCATCAGCATCGGCATGAAGCGCGGATAGAGCGTAGCCGCGAGCAGCACCGCCTTGTAGCCGGCAATGTTCGCCTGCGACGACAGCACGTCGAGGCTTTGAGCACGCGTGGTGCGCGGCGCCGCTTCGAGCGCGAACGCGGTGACGCCGGCCGCGGCGAGTTTGCCAGCATTCTCGGCGTTGAACGGGTCGAGCATGCCGACGAGCGTCGCGCCGCGCTTCAGGAGCGGCAGTTCGGAATCGGTGGGGGATTGGACTTTGAGGACGAGATCTGCGCCGAACGCGGTGGCGGCATCGACGATTTCGGCGCCCACGGCCGTATAGGCATCATCGGGAAAGCTCGCGCCGGCGCCGGCGCCGCTTTGAAGCGTGACCCGGTGGCCTTGCGCCACGTATTTCTTGACCGTTTCGGGCGTCGCGGCAACGCGGGTTTCATGCGCGCGCGTTTCGGCTGGCACTCCGATGTGCATCGTTGTTCCTCCTCGACTTCCTGTTTGACGACAGATCTGCCGACGAGGCTCGCCGGCTTGCACATGCAACGGCTAACGCAGGCCCCACTTTAACCGAAACCGTCACGCGGCCAATATCGGGGTCGATGCGAATGCGCGGCAGACCGCCAAAGTGTTGCGAATCAGTCGCGAACGTGCTGCGAACCCGCCGCGAATCGGTCGTCAGCTTGCGCCGGCCATTGCCCCGCCGGGGTCAGTGCAGCGCCCGGCAGCCGGCGCGCATAACCGGTAAAATGCGCACCCATGAAACCGGAAACCTGGCTGCCGCACGTGACCGTCGCGGCGATCGTCGAGCGTGACGGGCGCTTCCTGCTGGTCGAGGAACATACCGCCGCCGGCCTGCGCCTGAACCAGCCCGCCGGCCATCTCGAGGCGGGCGAAACGCTGCTGGAAGCGGTGGTCCGCGAAACGCTCGAGGAAACCGCCCATCCGTTCGCGCCCGAGGCGCTCGTCGGCATGTACATGACCCACTTCGAGCGGCCGGACCGCGCGGGCACCACGTACCTGCGCTTCACCTATTGCGGTGCGGGCGGCGAGCCGGACCCGGCGACTTCGCTCGATCCCGACATCGTCCGCACGCTGTGGATGAGCGCCGATGAGTTGCGCGGGTGCCCCGAGCGGCATCGCACGCCGCTCGTGATGCAGTGCATCGACGATTACCTCGCCGGCCGGCGTTTCCCGCTCGACTTCGTCCATACCCATTCGGTCGGGCCGAAGCGATAAAGCCGTCACGAGCGGCCCCTACAAGATCCATGCAGTCATGCAGCACCCAGTGAGTACCTTATGAGCAAGCGTAAAGTCGTAGTAGGCATGTCGGGCGGCGTCGATTCGTCGGTCACCGCGTGGCTGCTGAAGGAACAGGGTTACGACGTGGTCGGCCTGTTCATGAAGAACTGGGAAGACGACGACGACAGCGAATACTGCTCGACGCGCCAGGACTGGATCGACGTGGTGTCGGTCGCGGACCTGATCGGCATCGACGTCGAGGCGGTCAACTTCGCGGCCGAATATAAAGACCGCGTATTCGCCGAGTTTCTGCGCGAATATTCGGCCGGCCGCACGCCGAACCCGGACGTGCTGTGCAACGCCGAAATCAAGTTCAAGGCCTTCCTCGATCACGCGATGTCGCTCGGCGCGGAAACCATCGCGACCGGCCACTATGCGCGCGTGCGCCAGAACCACGAGCGCGACGGCCGCTTCGAGCTGCTGAAGGCGCTCGATCATACGAAGGACCAGTCGTACTTCCTGCATCGGCTGAACCAGGCGCAGTTGTCGAAGACGCTGTTCCCGCTCGGCGAAATTCCCAAGACCAAAGTGCGCGAGATCGCCGCGCAGATCGGCCTGCCGAACGCGAAGAAGAAGGATTCGACCGGCATCTGTTTCATCGGCGAGCGGCCGTTCCGCGACTTCCTGAACCGCTATCTGCCGACCAGGCCGGGGCCGATGAAGACTACCGATGGCAAGATCGTCGGCGAGCACATCGGCCTCGCGTTCTACACGTTCGGCCAGCGCAAGGGCATCGGTCTCGGCGGCAGCAAGGACGGCAGCGGCGAGCCGTGGTTCGCCGCGGGCAAGGATATTCCGACCAATACGCTGTACGTCGCGCAGGGGCACGATCATCCGTGGCTGCTGTGCCATACGCTGTCGGCGGGCAACACGAGCTGGGTCGCGGGCGAGCCGCCGGCCGATGGCTTCGCGTGCGGCGCGAAGACGCGCTACCGGCAGGCCGACGCGGCGTGCACGTTCAACGCCGCGGCGGCAGGCGGTTCGGGCGACGGCCTGTTCGAGCTGACCTTCGACGCCGCGCAATGGGCCGTCACGCCGGGACAATCGGCGGTGCTGTACGACGGCGACGTGTGCCTCGGCGGCGGCATCATCGAACGCGCGATGACCGGGCAACCGGCCGAGCTGCCGCCGGATCAGGCGCCGAAGCAAACTCGCGCGCAGCGTCGCAAGCAGGCGCATAAGCCGAAGCAGCCGCAGCGCGCATCGCAGGACGAGCCGCAGACTCCGCGGCAAAAAGCGGCGCTGCTCGGAGCGCGTTGAGCGATGCATAACGGCGCGCGCGGCGGGTCACACCGATGCGACCCGCGCGCGCCGCTCTCCCTGTTTCCCCGCCTGGCGCAGTCACACACGCTTCACCTTCGCGTGCGACGCCTGGCTTCCATTCCCAGGCCTCATCTTCGGTCTTTCCCCGTCGACGCCGCGCCGTGACCCGCAGCCGCCAGTTTTCCTTCGCGACGGATACCGCCCGCGCCCCCTCGCGCGGACGATCCCGCCGCAATGATCTTCACTGCACTGGAGTCCCCATGTTTTCTCGACGCTATCTGGCCATGTGGTGCGCAATCGCGCTCGCCGCGGCATGTGCCGCGCTGGCCGCGACGCATCGCCTGTCGTGGTTCTGGATCATCGTGCCGATCGCGCTCGTCGCGCTCGGCGTGTTCGACCTGACCCAACAGCGCCACGCGATCCTGCGCAACTACCCGCTGTGGGGCCACCTGCGCTTCATTTTCGAATTCATCCGGCCGGAGATCCGTCAGTATTTCGTCGAAGACGATACCGACGAAAAGCCGTTCTCGCGCGCGCAACGCAGCATCGTCTACCAGCGCGCGAAGAACGATGTGGATAGCCGCCCGTACGGCACCGAGCTCGACGTGAAGGCGATCGCGCACGAATGGATCAGCCACTCGCTCGCGCCGACCACGCTCGACGGTCACGACTTTCGCATCGTCGTCGGCCCCGATCGCGCGCAGCCGTATTCGATGTCGATCTTCAACGTATCGGCGATGAGCTTCGGCTCACTATCGGCCAACGCGATCATGGCGCTGAACCTCGGCGCGAAGAAAGGCAACTTCGCGCACGACACCGGCGAAGGCTCGATGTCGAAATATCACCGTGAACATGGCGGCGACATCATCTGGGAAATCGCTTCCGGCTATTTTGGATGTCGTAACGACGACGGCACCTTCAACGCCGAAAAGTTCGCGAAGCAGGCCGCCGAACCGCAGGTGAAGATGATCGAGGTGAAGCTGTCGCAAGGCGCGAAGCCGGGTCACGGCGGCGTGCTGCCGGCCGCGAAGATCACGCCCGAAATCGCCGAGACGCGCGGCGTGCCGATGGGCCGCGACTGCATCTCGCCAGCGACGCACTCCGAGTTCTCGACGCCGCGCGAGCTGCTCGAATTCGTCGAGCGGCTGCGCACGCTGTCGGGCGGCAAGCCGACCGGCTTCAAGCTGTGCATCGGGCATCCGTGGGAATTCTTCGGGATCGCGAAGGCGATGCTGGAAACGGGCATCCTGCCGGACTTCATCGTCGTGGACGGCGCCGAAGGCGGCACCGGCGCGGCGCCGCTCGAATTCACCGATCACGTCGGCGTGCCGTTGCAGGAAGGGCTGCTGCTCGTACACAACACGCTGGTCGGCATCGGTCTGCGGCAGCGCATCCGCATCGGCGCGAGCGGCAAGATGATCACCGCGTTCGATATCGCGAAGACGCTCGCGATCGGTGCCGACTGGGTCAACGCGGCGCGCGGCTTCATGTTCGCGGTCGGCTGCATACAGGCGCAGACCTGCCATACCGGCCGCTGTCCGACCGGCGTCGCGACCCAGGACCCGGTGCGCCAGCGCGCGCTGGTGGTGCCGGACAAGGCCGATCGCGTATTCAACTTCCACCACAACACGCTGCATGCGTTGCAGGAAATCATCCAGGCCGCCGGGCTGCGGCATCCGGCGGAGCTGCGCGCGCATCACATCGTGCGGCGCGTGTCGTCGCATGAAGTGCGGCTGATGTCGGAGCTGCTCAAGTATCTCGAACCGAACGACCTGCTGAACGGCAACTATCGCTATAGTCTGTTCGAGACGTACTGGCCGATCGCGCAAAGCGATTCGTTCTCGCCGAAGGCGGAGCTGGCGGCGTGCTGAGTGCGCGCGGCCCCTTGCCGCGCCGCCTGTCGCCCAAAAGCCGCATCGCGGCCCGTCCGACCCCGCAAAACGGGCCGCCCACCTTCCTTTCCGTTAAAATCTCGGGTTTAGCACTTCGCTCCACGGCCCGCTCGCGCGCTTAGGCGCACGCGGCACGGCCCCCCATGCCCGAAAGGCACTTCATGCTCACGTTTCAGCAAATCATCCTGACCTTGCAGTCCTACTGGGACAAGCAGGGCTGCGCGTTGCTCCAGCCGATCGACATGGAAGTCGGCGCGGGCACGTCCCACGTTCATACGTTTCTGCGCGCGATCGGCCCCGAGCCGTGGCGTGCCGCCTACGTGCAACCGTCGCGCCGTCCGAAAGACGGTCGCTACGGCGAGAACCCGAACCGTCTGCAGCACTACTACCAGTACCAGGTGGTGCTCAAGCCCGCGCCGGAAAACATTCTCGACCTGTACCTCGGCTCGCTCGAAGCGCTCGGCTTCGACCTGAAGCAGAACGACGTGCGCTTCGTCGAGGACGACTGGGAAAACCCGACGCTCGGCGCGTGGGGGCTCGGTTGGGAAGTGTGGCTGAACGGCATGGAAGTGACGCAGTTCACGTACTTCCAGCAGGTCGGCGGTCTCGACTGCAAGCCGGTGCTCGGCGAAATCACCTACGGTCTCGAACGCCTCGCGATGTATCTGCAGAAGGTCGAGAACGTCTACGACCTCGTCTGGACCGAGTGGGAAGAGCAAGGCCCGAACGGCCCCGAGCTGCGCCGCCTGACCTACGGCGACGTGTATCACCAGAACGAAGTCGAGCAGTCCACCTACAACTTCGAGCACGCGAACGTCGATCTGCTGTTCACGTTCTTCAACAGCTACGAAGCGGAAGCGAAGCGCATGATCGATGCGCAGATCGCGCTGCCCGCCTATGAACTCGTGCTGAAGGCCGGCCACACGTTCAACCTGCTCGACGCGCGCGGCGCGATTTCGGTCACGGAGCGCGCGGCGTACATCGGCCGGATTCGCGCGCTGTCGCGTCTGGTCGCGCAGGCCTACTACGACTCGCGCGAAAAGCTGGGCTTCCCGATGCTCGGCAATCCGGTGCATGGCGTGCCCGGCCTCACCACCGACGAGCAGGACGCCGCGATGCCCGCGTGGGCGCCGCCGCTGAAAGTCGAACGCAAGATCGACCAGGACTGACGAGAACTTCAACCAATGACTCAATCTCAACACGCTACCCTGCTCGTCGAGCTGCTGACCGAAGAACTGCCGCCGAAGGCGCTCGCGCGTCTCGGCGACGCCTTCGCCGAAGGCATTGCGCAGCGCCTCGCGGCGCGCGACCTGATCGAAGGCGAACCGTCGTTCGAACGCTTTGCCACGCCGCGCCGTCTCGCGGTGACGATTCACAACGTGCGCGCGGTCGCGCCGGAAAAACACGTGCGCGAAAAAGTGCTGCCGGTTTCCGTCGCGCTCGACAAAGACGGCCAGCCCACCGCGCCGCTCGCGAAGAAACTCGCCGCGCTCGGCTTCCCCGACTTCACGGTGAACGACCTCGAACGCGCCCAGGACGGTAAAGCCGAAGCGTTCTTCCTGCGCTACGCGGCGCCGGGCGCGACGCTCGCCGACGGCCTGCAGGCCGCGCTCGACGAAACGCTCGGGAAGCTGCCGATTCCGAAGGTGATGACGTATCAGCGCCCCGACGGTTCGAGCGTGCAGTTCGTGCGCCCGGTGCATCGCCTGACCGCGCTGCACGGCGAAGAAATCGTGCCGGTGAGCGCGCTCGGCATCGACGCCGACGACACCACGCTCGGCCACCGCTTCCTGTCCGAAGGTTTCGTGCAGATCCAGCACGCGCAGTCGTATGCCGATACGCTCGAACACCGGGGCCGCGTGATCGCGAGCTTCGCCAGGCGCAAGGAAGCGATCCGCTCGCAACTGCTCGCGCATGCCGGCGAAGACAAGGTCGTGATGCCCGAAGCGCTGCTCGACGAAGTGACGTCGCTGGTCGAATGGCCGGTCGTCTATGAGTGCCGCTTCGAGGACGAATTCCTGCAGGTGCCGCAGGAATGCCTGATCCTGACGATGCAAACCAACCAGAAGTACTTCGCGCTGACCGATGCGAACGGCAAGCTGCGCTCGCGCTTCCTGATCGTGTCGAACATCGAGACCGCGACGCCGGTCGAGATCGTCGAAGGCAATGAGCGCGTCGTGCGTCCGCGTCTCGCCGACGCGAAGTTCTTCTTCACGCAGGACAAGAAGAAGCCGCTCGCGGATCGCGTGCCGCTGCTCGCGAACGTCGTTTATCACAACAAGCTCGGCTCGGCGCTGCAACGCGTGGAGCGGCTCGAAGGGCTGGCCGGCGCGATCGCCGCAATGACCGGCGCCGACGTCGCGCGCGCGACGCGCGCCGCGCGTCTCGCGAAGGCCGACCTGATCACCGACATGGTCGGCGAATTCCCCGAGCTGCAAGGCACGATGGGCACGTACTACGCGCGCCACGACGGCGAGCAGGAAGAAGTCGCGCTCGCATGCTCGGAACACTACCAGCCGCGCTTCTCGGGCGACGCCCTGCCCACCACCGAGACCGGCACCGTCGTCGCGCTCGCCGACAAGCTCGAAACGCTGGTCGGCATCTGGGGCATCGGCCTGCAGCCCACCGGCGAAAAAGACCCGTTCGCGCTGCGCCGTCATGCGCTCGGCGTGCTGCGCATCCTGATCGAAAAGCAGTTGAACGTCGACTTCGTCGATCTGCTGCGCATCGCTTATGCGCAATTCGCCGGCATGCCGAACGTCGCCGATTCGACCGACGCGATCTACGAGTTCAGCATGGACCGCCTGCGCGGCCTGCTGCGCGAACGCGGCTACGCGGCCGGCGAAATCGACGCGGTGCTCGCGCTGAACCCGACGCGGCTCGACGACATCGTCGCGCGCCTCGACGCGGTGCGCGAATTCGCGTCGCTCGCCGAAGCGGCGTCGCTGGCGGCGGCCAACAAGCGGATCTCGAACATCCTGAAGAAGTCGGAAGGCGTGACGAACGGTGGCGTGCAGCCCGGCTTGCTCACCGAAGCAGCGGAGAAGGCGCTCAACGCGCAGCTCGAACAGGTGACGCCGCGCGTGCAATCGCAACTGGCCGTGCGCGACTACACCGGCGCGCTGACGGCACTGGCCGCGCTGCGCGAGCCGGTCGACACGTTCTTCAACGACGTGATGGTCAACGCCGAAGACCCGGCGTTGCGCGCGAACCGTCTGGCTCTGCTCGGCGCGCTGCATCAGCAGATGAACTGCGTCGCCGATATTTCCCGACTCGCCGCTTGAGCACCGCGCCATGCCGATCAAGAAAGTGGTGATCCTCGACCGCGACGGTGTGATCAACGTCGACTCCGACGCGTTCATCAAGTCGCCGGACGAATGGGTTGCGCTGCCCGGCGCGCTGGAGGCGATCGCGCGCCTGAACCAGGCGGGCTATCGCGTCGCGATCGCGACGAACCAGTCGGGCATCGGCCGCGGTCTGTTCGACATGGACGCGTTGAACGCGATGCATCTGAAGATGCACCGGATGGCCGCAGCGGTCGGCGCGCGCATCGAAGCGGTGTTCTTCTGCCCGCATACGGCGGAAGATCACTGCGAATGCCGCAAGCCGAAGCCCGGCATGCTGAAGATGATCGCCGAGCGTTTCGAGGTCGATCCGGCGCATACGCCGACCGTCGGCGATTCGCTTCGCGATCTGCAAGCGGGCGCGGCGCTCGGTCACCCGATCCATCTCGTGTTGACCGGCAAGGGCCGCAAGACCCTCGCCGCGGGCGGCCTGCCCGAAGGCACGATCGTGCACGACGACCTGCGCGCGTTCGCGCTCGACTTTCTTGCCAACGCGCAGGAATAAGCCCACACCGCGCGCTCCCAACCTTCACCGACCACGCCGATGCGCTTTATCCGTTCCCTGCTGCTGCTGATTTACTTCGTTGTGGCCACGGTGCCGTACGCGACCGCGTGCTTCATCGCGTTTCCGTTCCTGCGCGCGGAAAAGCGCTACTGGATGGCGGCCGGCTGGTGTCGTCTGACGCTGTGGACGGTGCGCTACCTGAACGGCATCCGCTATCGCACCGAAGGTTTCGAGAACCTGCCCAACGGCCCGGCCGTGCTGCTGTCGAAGCATCAGTCGGCGTGGGAAACGATCGCGTTTCCGGCGCTCATGCCGCGCCCGCTGTGCTACGTGTTCAAGCGCGAGCTGTTGTATGTGCCGTTCTTCGGCTGGGCGCTCGGCATGCTGAAGATGGTCCACATCAACCGCAAGGAAGGCAAGTACGCGTTCGAATCGGTCACGAACCAGGGCAAGGCCCGCATGGCCGAAGGCGCATGGGTCATCATGTTTCCCGAAGGCACGCGCACGCCGACCGGCAAGCAGGGCAAGTACAAGACCGGCGGTGCACGCTTCGCGATCGCAACCGGCGCGCCTGTCGTGCCGATCGCGCACAACGCGGGTCGCGTGTGGCCGCGCAACTCGTTTACGAAATATCCGGGTATAGTCACGGTGTCGATCGGCAAGCCGATCGAAACGACGGGGCTCACGCCCGACGAAGTGAACACGCGCGTCGAACAGTGGATCGAAGCCGAAATGCGCCGCATCGATCCGACTGCCTACAGCGCGGCGGCCAACGACTCTGCCGCCGCTCCCATCTGACGCGCCACGCCTTCGAAGCCCGAAGGCGTCTTGCGCGAAGCGAAGCCGATGCAGAAGTCTCCCACGCCGCAGCCCGCCGCGGCGCTCGAAAACCGGCAGCTCGATCTCCCGCTCTTCGCCGAGCCGGGGTCGACGTCGTCGACTCCATCACCTTCCACGCCGGGTTCATCCGGCACCGCGCCGGCCCGGCCGCCCGTCGCGCCGCTCGCGCCGGACGGCAGCAAGCTGCGCAGCCTCACCATCGGTTCACGCACGCTGCATTACGCGCTCAAGCGTTCCGCGCGCCGCTCGATCGGCTTTGCGATCGACAGCACCGGCCTCACGATCACCGCGCCGCGCTGGGTCACGCTCGGCGATATCGAAACCGCTATCACCGAAAAACAGCGCTGGATTTTTACGAAGCTGATCGAATGGCAAACGCGCGTCGAACAGCGCGCGCTGCCGAAGATCGATTGGAAAGACGGCGCCGAAGTGCCCTATCTCGGTCAACCGGTGCGCGTGACGCTCGGCGCGCCGCAAGGCATGCTGAGGTTCAGCGCTGAGCACGGCGCGCTGCAATTGCCGCTGCCGTTGCAAGCCGACCCGCAGCAGATCAAGGATCGCGTGCAGGGTTGGCTGCAAGGCGAAGCGAAGCGGCTGTTCGGCGAGCGGCTGGAGATTTACGCGGAAAAGCTTGGCGTCAACTATCGCGCGTATGCGTTGTCTTCGGCGGCGACGCGCTGGGGCAGTTGTTCGAGCGACGGCAAAATCCGCCTGAACTGGCGGCTGATTCATTTTCCGCTGTCGATCATCGATTACGTCGTCGCGCACGAGTTGGCGCATCTGCGCGAGATGAATCACAGTCCGCGCTTCTGGCAGACGGTCGAATCGATTTTTCCGGAATTCCGCGAGGCGCGGCAGACACTGAAATCGCATCCGCCGGAGTTGTTGCCGACGCTTTGAGGCCGGGTGCTATCTCTGCGACAGCGCTTTCGCGGACTGCAACAGATCGTCGAGCATCGCGCCGCGCCTGTCCAGGCTCGTGTCGCGGCCAGTCATGAAACACAGCGCTGCAATCGGCAGTCCCGCACGATCGCGAATCGGCGCTGCCATACAAAGCCTGAACGCGTTCGAAAGTCCTTCGGTGCAACAGTAGCCTCGTTCCTTTGCGGCCTGCACGTCCTTCAGGAATTCGTCGAATTCGATGCTCGCCCCGTTGTCGAGGATGAAATCTTCGGCCGGAATCAGCGCGCGAATCTCGTCGGCGCCCAGGTGACCTAGCAGCAGACGTCCCGTGGCGGTCCAGGGAATCGGCACTCTCACGCCGATGTCCGAACTGATGTTGAATGGCCGCGCACTGTGCTCGGACAACACGACCGTGTACTTGTTGCCTTCCAGCATGCACAACTGCGTGGTCTCGTCGTACTTCCTCACCAGTCCCAGTATGGATTGATGCGCGCGGCTGATCAGATCGTTGTGCGTTGCATAGTCGGATCCGTAGTAGTGCATCTCGCGCCCAAAGAACACGCTGCCGTCCGCGGCCGTCTCGAGCCAGCCCACTTCCGTGAGAATCGCGACCAGCTCGTAAATGCTCGAACGCGGCGCACCGGTTGCCTCGATCAGTTCGCGCATCGTCAGCGGGCGTTGGGCAATATGCAATTGCCGGAAAATCGCGATGACGCGGTCCACGCCTCTCGCCCGAGACGACTCTGTAACAGCCATGCATTCACCCCGTAAAGCGTTGATCCGACCGGTTGTCATTCAAGCGACGCGAGTGTATCGCACGGCAGACGCGCGATAGCGACTTTCAGGCCAAGCCGGGTCAATGGTCGAGAACTCGATGCAGAAACTGCCGGGTGCGTTCGTTCGTGGGATTGACGAAGATCTGCTCCGGATCGCCCTGCTCGGCGATGACGCCCTTGTCCATGAAAACGACGCGGTCAGCGGTCTTGCGGGCAAAGCCCATTTCATGCGTGACGACGACCATCGTCATGCCGTCGCGCGCGAGCCCGCGCATCACCTCGGTGACCTCGCCGACCAGCTCCGGGTCGAGCGCGGACGTCGCCTCGTCGAAGAACATGATGCCGGGCTCGACCGCGAGCGCTCGCGCAATCGCCACGCGTTGCTGCTGACCGCCCGAGAGCTGGCTGGGATAGTGTTCGGCGCGGTCCGCGAGCCCGACGCGATCGAGTGTCTCCATCGCGCGCTTGCGCGCGTCGGCCGGACTCATGCGGCGCGCCTTGATCAGCGCGAGCGTGACATTGCCGAGCGCGGTCTTGTGAGGAAACAGATTGAACTGCTGGAAGACCATGCCGACGTGGCCACGAATCTCCCGTGCCCGACGCGGATCATGCAAGGGCACTTCGTTGACCCAGACCTCGCCGGAATCGGTGGTCTCCAATCCCGCCATGATTCGCAGGACCGTGCTCTTGCCCGAGCCTGACGCGCCGATCAGCACCAGCACTTCACCCGAGCGGACCTCTAGATTGATTTCGTTCAGCACCCTGGTCGAACCGAATGCTTTGCTGACGCCCGTCAGTGAAATGATCGGCCTGGTTTGGCTTTGGTTATTCACGACAATCTCCTGCGGTCATGGTGGCGCACCCATTGCGAAAGCGGGAAGCACACGGCGAAGTAAATGAGTGCGACGAGTCCATAGATTTCCACCGGCTTGCCGATCCGGTCGACGATCGCCTGGCCACCGTGCATCAACTCGGACATTCCGATCATGCTGACGATCGAGGTGTCCTTGATGAGCGACAGATACTGTCCGACGAGAGGCGGCAACACGATCTTTCCGGTCTGAGGCAGCACGACGAACGAGAACGCCTGAGCCCTCGTGAGGCCGAGGATCTGCGAAACCTCCCATTGACCTTTGCGTACCGCCTCGATCCCCGAGCGGAAAATTTCGGCGATATAGGCGCCCTGATAGACGCTCAAGCCAATGACGCCGGCTGCGAACACGTCGATCGCATAACCGAAGTACGACACGCCGAAATAGATGAACATCAGCGTGATGAGCACCGGCGTGCCGCGAAACAGCTCGGTATAGAGTCTGGCGATGCGGTCCGTGCCCCACGGTCCGAACGACCGCAAGACCGCGGCGAACAGGCCGATCAGCGTGCTGCCCACGATGGACGCGATCGACAGCAACAGCGTGGTCACCAGACCCTGCAGCAGGATCGATAGACTGGTTTTCAGCAATTCGACTGACATGATCCAACTCCAATCCGGGAATCAGGCCCGCTTCGTCCGGCGCATAAAGCCTGTCCCGAAACCGGTGCGCGCCGGCATGGCGAGGGGAGGATGAAAGAGCCGCGCGCCGAGCTGACCCGCAAGCCATGACAGTACGTTGCTGAGCACGAGATACGCGACGAGCGTCACGCTGAACGTCTGAAGGTAGAGAAGCGTGCGCGAGTTGATCACGGTCGCCGTACCGGTCAACTCCGGCAATGCAATGGCGGACAGCAGCGACGTGCCGAGCAGCAACTGGATCAGGTAGTTGACGATGGCCGGATAGACGGCGCGCGTCGCCTGCGGCAGCACGACCTCGACGAAGATCTGCGCGCGTTCGAGGCCGAGAATGCCAGCAGCCTCGATTTGGCCGCGCGGCACCGACTGTATGCCGGCGCGGAACACTTCCGACAGGTAAGCACCGACGTTGAGGCCGAGCGCGATGACGCCCGCCCAGTACGCGTCGAGCGAAACACCCGCTGACGGAAGACCGAAGAACACGATGAAAATCTGCAACAGCACAGGCGTATTACGGATGATTTCAACGTAGCCCCGGGCGATCCATCGAAGCACAGCGAGCGGAGAAGCGCCGGCGAGCGCGGTCAACAAGCCGAGGACTAACGCCAGTACGAAGGCCAGCACGGTCACCTGCAACGTCAGCCAGCTCGCGCTCAGAAACTCCGGCACGTAGCCCCACAAAGTCAGCCACTGGTAACTCATCTCATGCTCCCCATCGTGCGGGCTTCACTAGATATCGGCGTCTGCCGCGTTTTAAAACTGCGGATTGAGCGGATAGCGCGGATCGGTGCCGAACCACTTGTTGTAGAGCTGCGCGTTGAGCTTCGACGCATTGACGTTGAAGAGGAACAGATTCAGATAGTTCAGCCATTCCTGATCACCGGCCTTGACGCCGAACGCGTTGTATTCGAGCGGGACCAGCGCTTCGTTCGTGACGGCAAGTTCAGGATCGAGCTTGGCCTGATAAGCGAGGAAGTTGTTGTCCTCGATCATCGCGTCAGCCTGCCCCTGCTTGACGGCAAGTATTGCGGCTTGCGAGCTGTCGTATTCCTGGATCTTCACCGGGATATTCAGCGAGCGCACTTCATCGCCATTGGTCGAGCCCTTGACCGTCGCGATCGTGCGACCGCTCATGTCCTTGATCGACTGAATACCGCTGTTTTTTCTGACCAGCAGCGCTTCGCTGGCAACCACGTACGGGGCCGTGAATTCGATCACTTTCGCGCGCTCGAGATTACGCGTGAAGTTGCAGAACACGACGTCCACCTTGCTGGTCTGCAGATTCGGAATCCGGTTCGCGCTGGTCGTATTCACGACCTCGAGCTTCACGCCCATCTGCTTCGCGAGTTCCTTCGCGAGGTCCACGTCATAGCCGTCCGGTTGGCCGTCTTTGTTATAGAACCCGAACGGCGCGAATGTCAGGCAGTCCCCGACGCGCAGCGTGCCTCGCTGCAACACGCCCTGAAGCGTCGACGGAACTGCCGCCGCGCCCTGCTCCGGCGTGGCCACCTTGGTGCAGCCAGTGATGGCGAGCAATCCAGCAACAGCGAACAGAAAGGCGGCTCTGGCGCCTCGATTGGCAAGCTTCATGGGCAGGGTCCTAAGCGGAGAAGAGGGTTTCGGAGCAGACGCATCGGCTTCAGGCCTTTCGGCATGCCTGAAAATTCGCCAGGTCACGCATCGATTGTCCGATATATCAGACTGCTATCTGACGAATCGGATTGATACCGAGTGTTGGACACTAATATCCAAGCGGCAACCGGACACAAACCCTTATTGCCCGCACTTTTTTGTTGAAATAAGTCCGCGCGGATTCCACGAAGCGCATCGAGTCCGGGCTGGCCCGCGCGGCTTCGAGCTACCAGGCAATCATTTACAATTCCCGCAGGTCAATGCATTTATCGACAAACTGTCAAAGGAGGACTCATGCGAATCCTGCATACCATGCTTCGAGTCGGTGATCTGGACGCCTCGATCCGTTTCTACACCGAAGTTCTCGGAATGCGCCTGCTTCGAAAGAACGACTACCCGGACGGGAAGTTCACCCTCGCCTTCGTCGGTTACGAGGACGAATCCGAAGGCGCGGCAATCGAACTGACTTACAACTGGGACACGAGCAAGTACGAGCTCGGAACCGGGTACGGTCACATCGCCCTTGAAGTCGACGACGCCTATGCGGCGTGCGAACAAGTGAAGAAGCGTGGCGGCGTCGTGACGCGCGAAGCGGGACCCATGAAACACGGCACGACTGTCATCGCCTTCGTCGCCGATCCGGACGGCTACAAGATCGAGCTGATACAGAAGAAGGGACGAGTCGACTGACCCGAGTTCAACCGTTCGCGCTGGACACTTCCCGAAACGCATGCGCCCGCTATACAGATTCGGGCGAGGCGCCAGAACCGACATAAAGCCCGGCTTCACGTTGTACCTGGGGGATTTGCTGCCGGGCGTATTCGCCCGGCAATCCTGTCTTGCGCCGGCACTATCAAAAAATAAAGCCGACTATTCACGATGAGCACGACCACCGCCCTGCCCGCGCACCGCGCCCCGGATAGCTTCGCGATCCTGTTGATGATCGGCCTGTGCGCAATCTGGGGGCTACAGCAAGTCGCGATCAAGACCACCAATGCGGCGGTGCCGCCGGTCTTTCAAGCGGGGCTGCGCTCGACGATCGCGGCGCTGCTCGTGTGGGCATGGGCACGCTCGCGCGGCACGCCGCTCTTTCGCGACGACGGCACGCTCGGCGCGGGCCTGTTCGCGGGCGTGCTGTTCGCGGCCGAGTTCGTCTGTATCTTTTTCGGCCTGACGCTGACTAGCGCGTCGCGCATGGCGGTCTTTCTGTACACGGCGCCGTGTTTCACGGCACTCGGCCTGCACTGGTTCGTCGATGGCGAACGCATGCGGCGCATCCAATGGCTCGGCATCGTCGTCGCGTTCGCGGGGATAGCACTCGCGTTCGCCGATGGCTTCCTGCACCCGGACGCCGGCGCGACTGCAAGCGCAGCCCACGGCTCGGCGCTCGCAGGCGCGGCCGGCGATGCGCTAGGCGTGCTCGCCGGCATCGCATGGGCCGCGACCACGGTGGTCGTGCGCGGCTCGCGGCTGGCGCAGACGAGCGCGAGCAAGACGCTGTTCTATCAGTTGACGGTGTCGGCGGTGGTGCTGCTCGCGCTGGCGCTCACGCTCGGCGAAGTGCGCGTGGAAAGCGTGACGCCGCTCGCGTTCGCGAGCCTCGCGTATCAGGCCGTGATCGTCGCGTTCGTCAGCTATCTGTTGTGGTTCTGGCTGTTGACGCGTTACATCGCGTCGCGGCTGTCGGTGTTTTCGTTTCTGACGCCGATGTTCGGCGTGACCTTCGGCGTGCTGCTGCTCGGCGAGTCGTTCAGCGCGCGCTTTCTGATCGCCGCGCTGCTGGTGCTGACCGGCATCGCGCTCGTCAACGCGCCGGCGAAACGATAAGCGGCTCGACGGCGGCGGGCGCACCGCCGTCGTCAAACGTCGAGACTAGTCCGGCGCGGCGGCCGAGCGCGCCGCCACCGCCTGCGCCACGCTCACGTATTCGGCGACCGGCACGTCCTCCGCGCGGCGTTGCAGATCGAAGCCGAGCGCGTCGAAATCGACGGTATCGCGCAGCGCGGCAAGCGTGTTGCGCAGCATCTTGCGACGCTGCGAAAACGCCGCTGTCACCACCTCGCCGAGCACGTTCTCATCGACCACCGGCAGTTCGTGCCGCTCGTACGGGATCATCCGCACGATCGCCGAATCGACCTTCGGCGGCGGCTGGAATGACTCGGGTGGCACGTCGAGCTGCTTGTCGATCACGTAGCGATATTGCAGCATCACCGACAGGCGACTGAACGCCTTCGTGCCCGGTTCCGCGACCATCCGCTCGACCACCTCGTTCTGAAGCATGAAGTGCTGATCGATCACGCGGTCTGCAAACGTCGCCAGATGAAACAGCAGCGGGCTCGAAATGTTGTACGGCAGATTACCGACGATGCGCAGCGACGCCTTGTCGCCCGGTGCCGCGAGCGAGCCGAAGTCGAACTCGAGCGCGTCGCCGGAGTGCAGTTCGAGCAGGTCGCCGAACTTCGTCTTCAGACGGCCGATCAGATCGCGGTCGAGTTCGACCGCGTGCAGCGGCGACTCGGGCGTCGCGAGCCGCTCGATCAGCGGCTCGGTCAGCGCGCCGAGGCCCGGACCGATCTCGACCATGCGCTCGCCGCGCTGCGGCCGGATCACGTCGACGATCGAATCGATCACGCCCATGTCGACCAGAAAGTTCTGACCGAAACGCTTGCGCGCGAGATGGCCCTGGTGCCGGCCTTGCTGTCTGCTGGTGGACATCGGAGAAACGCTAGAAAGAAAACTGCTTGAGAATGAAAGACGTCACGGTGGAAATACGACGCCGCGCGGCGCGTCACGCGCGCCGCAACCGCTCACGTCACCCGCGCGTCAGCCCGCGCGACGATGCTGCGCCATCGAAACAGCCGTGTCGATCGCAGCCATCAGGCTGCCCGCGTCGGCACGGCCGGTGCCGGCCAGATCGAGCGCGGTGCCATGATCGACCGACGTGCGGATGATCGGCAGGCCGAGCGTCACGTTGATCCCTTCGCCGAACGTCGCGAACTTCAGCACCGGCAAGCCCTGGTCGTGGAACATCGCGAGCACGCAGTCGGCTTCTTCGAGATAACGCGGCTGGAACAGCGTGTCGGCCGGATACGGACCGCGCGCGTCGATGCCCTCGCCGTTCACCTGCTGCAACGCCGGCGTGATCACGTCGATTTCCTCGCGACCCAGGTAGCCGTTTTCGCCCGCGTGCGGATTGAGCCCCGTCACGAGAATGCGCGGCGCAGGCAAACCGAAGTGATGACGCAGGTCGTGATCGATGATGCGCAGCGTCGCGACGAGGCTTTCGATCGTCAAGGCCGCCGACACGTCCTTCAACGGCAGATGCGTGGTCGCGAGCGCGACGCGCAGCGGCCGTTTGCCGGTGCCCGCGAGCATCATCACGACGCGTGGCGTATAGGTGCGCTCGGCCAGATATTCGGTGTGGCCGGTGAACGGCACACCGGCGTCGTTGATCGTGCTTTTTTGCAGCGGCGCAGTGACGATTGCGTCGAACTTGCCGGCTATCGCGCCGTCGATCGCCGCATCGAGCAGATCGAGCACATAGCGGCCGTTCGCGGCGTCGAGCTTGCCTGCCTGCGCGGGTGCGCCGAGCGGGTGAGGTTCGAGCCGCACGCGCGGGCCCTGCGCGAGCAGCGCGGCCCAATCGACACCGACCGCCCGCGCCCGCTCAGCGAGCAATTGCGCATCGCCGAGCACGGTGAACTGCGCGTGAGGCCAGTGCGCCGCCGCCCCCGCCAGCGCCTGCGCGGTCAGCTCGGGACCGACGCCGGCGGGCTCGCCGGTCGTGATCGCGATCTGCAGCGGACGGTGGGTGGGCTGAGCAGCGCTCGTCATGGCATGGGCTCCGTTACTGCACGTTCGCCGTGGTCGGCTTCACTTCGACGTACGCGGTATCGCGCAGCTCACGCAGCCAGTCGGCGTACGCCTGTTCCGCCTTGCGCTGACCGATGGCCTGACGCGCGAGATCCATCTGCTGTGCAATCGAGCCTTCCGCGTCGCGGCGGCCGAGCACCTGAATCAGGTGGTAGCCGTATTCGCTGCGCACAGGTTCGCTGATCTGACCGTCCTGCAGCGCGTTCATCGCGCGCTCGAACTCGGGCACCGTCTCGCCCGGGCTGATCCAGCCGAGGTCACCGCCTTGCGACGACGAGCCGTCCTGCGAGTAGGTGTGCGCGAACTTCGCGAAGTCGCCGCCGGCGGCGATCTGGTTGCGGATGTCGATCAGCTTCTGGCGTGCCTGCGGCTCGGACTGACCGTCGCCGACGCGCAGCAGAATATGGCGCACGTGCGTCTGCACGAGCTTCGGCGCATCCGCGCTGGTGCCCTGGCCGGCACGGCGCTCGACCAGACGCACGATTTCGAAGCCGTCGTTGGTGCGGATCAGATCCGGACTGATCTCACCCGGACGCAGTGTCGACGCGGCCTTCACGAACTCGGGCGGCAGCTTCGACGGTGCGAGGAAACCGAGATCGCCGCCATTCTTCGACGCGTCCGGCGCTTGCGAATTGGCCTTCGCGAGCTTTCCGAAATCCGCGCCGCCCTTCGCTTCGGCGAGCAGCCCCTGAGCCTTCTTCTGTGCCGCCTCGATGTCGGTCTCCGGCGCGTTCAGCGGCGCACTCACGAAAATGTGCTGCATGTGCAGGTCGCTTGTCTGGCCGGCGCCCGGGCCGCGCTGGCTGGCGATGTAGTTCGCGACTTCGGCGTCCGTCACCGTGATCTTGCTGTCCACTTCTTTCTCGCGCAGACGCGACAGCGTCAGCTCCGTGCGCGCGTCGTTCGAGAACGTGGCCCAGGGCACGCCTTGCGCCTCGATGCGCGCGCGGTACATTGCGAGCGGCATGTTGTTCGCCTGCGCGAGACGCTCGAGCGTGCGCTGCACGGCTGCGTCGTCGATGTTGATGCCGTCTTCCTTGGCCTTCTGCAACTGGATGCGCTCGAGCACCATCTGCGTGAGCACCTGCTGGCGCAACTGGTCGGTCGGCGGCACAGGAGCGTTCTGCTGGTTCAGCCGGTGCGCGATCAGACCGACCCGCTCGTCGAGCTCGCGCTGCGTGATGACACCGTTGTTGACCACCGCGGCGATGGTGTCGACCGTCTGGCCGCTATTGCCGCCCAATGCCTGCGCCTGTACCGATGCGACTGGAACGAAGGACGCCGCGGCGACGAGACCCGCCGCGAGTATTGCCAAGCGAAGCTGTTTCATGATTGCCACAGATACTCCAATGATGTCGGGCGCTTCGCCCGTCTTTTCGCAAGCCGTGAATGACCGGGCGACCGTCATTCGTAGTTGGTGAACCGCGACTCCGGCGGTGGCGGCGGCGGCAACGGCGTATAGCCGGCCACACTGCTGCGGAACGCGGTCATCAGCCCGTTGTCGACGCTCGACAAGCCCTTGAACGTCAACTGCGCGAGAAACCGCGTGCTCGACTGATTCTGTCCCGACGAGTTCAGGCCGTTCGCATAGCGCTGGATGCCGGCGCCGAGCGTCCAGCAATCCGCGTCGTATTGCAGGCCGACCAGGCCGTCGACGATACGGTGGCCACCGAGGTCGTAGTTGAACCGGCCGACACCGTACATCCGGTGCGACAGCGGCCATTGGCCCGAAATCAGCACCTGGTTGATCGGCTGGTTGTCGAGCGTGGTGTTGGCGCGGGTGTAGCGGTACGCCACGTTGAGGACCTTGCCGGTCTCCGGACTGAACCCGAAGCCGACGCTCGTCTTCGTGAGCTGGTTGTTGTCCGCATTATATTGGAACGCCGTTTCCGAAGCGAAACCGGCACCCAGCTTGATCGCCGCACCCGCGATCAGGTCCGAGTGCGTGGCCTGCGCGCTCGTCTGCGAAGGCTGCAACGTGACGCGCTGATCCCGGAAATAGTACTGCTGCGCGATCACGAAGCGCGCGCGTTCGTCGCCGGTGGCCGGGTTGATGAAGCGCGTGGTGAGACCCGCGGTCAGGCGGTTCGCGTCGGCGATCCGGTCGTTGCCGACGAACGTGTTCGGCGTGAAGATTTCCGCGAGACCGAAATCGGACTCGGCGGTATCGAACAGCGGCGCGTTGTTCTGGTTGCGGTACGGCGTGTAGACGTAGTACAGCCTCGGCTCCAGCGTCTGGATGAAATCCTGGCCGAACAGGCGCACCGAGCGTTCGAAGGTCAGCCCAGTATCGAACGTGAAGGTCGGGATCGACTCGGTGAAATTCTTCTGCGGGTTCGGCACCCCGTTCAGATCGGTGCCGATGTTGTTCAGGTTGTACGACGCGAAGTGCCACTGCACCTTCGGCGTGACGAAGTAGCCCGGCCCCACCACCGAATACGACACGTACGGGTTGAACAGCACCCGCTGGCCTTCGGTCAGATCCGCGGTGGTGATGCGGAAGTTCGTGTAGTCGGCCTCGGCGCCGAAGTCGAAGCCGCCGACGTTGTACTTCGCGTACTTCACGTTCAACTGCGGCTCGCGGCCGTACGGCGCGACCGACTCCTGCAGCGTCTGCCAGTGCTGCTCGCGCGCGAGCACGGACCATGGCCCGTTGTTGTAGGTCACCCCGGCTTCCTGCTGGTACAGGAGCTGGAGGCCGTTCATGAACTGGTTGACCGACGACGACAGGTCTTGCGGATAGGTGTTATCCGAAACCTTGTTGTAGTAGATGTAGCCGCCGAAGCCGTTACCGAAATTCTGGTTGTGCTGGATGTACAGCGCGTAGCGGTTGGTCTTCGTCAGGCGATCGTCAGGCAGAAATTCACCGGTGATCGAACCGGAATACGTCGGCGACAGATAGCGGAACGTGCTCTGCAGCTGCACACCGCGCTTCGAGATCAGACGCGGCGTGACCGTCAGATCGCGATTCGGCGCGATGTTGAAGTAATACGGCACCGACAGTTCGAAGCCGTTCGACGAGCTGAGCGAGAACGTGGGCGGCAACAGGCCGCTGCGCCGCTCGCCCGACAGCGGGAACGACAGCCACGGCGACGCGAACACCGGCACGCCCTGGAAGAACAGCACGCTGTTGTAGGCGACGCCTTCGTCCGCGCCGGTGTCGAAATCGAACTCGCTGCCCTTGATGTACCAGGCCGGATCGTCCGTGCACGCGCATGCCGTGTAGGTGGCCTTCGTGAACACCGAACGCTCGGCGTCGAGCAGGTCGACGCGCTGCGCGCTGCCCGAGCCGCCCGTCAACGTGAAGTGATACTTCGGCGCGGTCATGAAACCTTCGGTCGAATCGACGCGCAGATGCGCTTCGGGCCCGATGAAGGTATTGCCGGTATTGATCACGTGGACATTGCCGTACGCATCGGCCATGTCCGTGTCCTGATCGTAGTGCAGGCCGTCGGCCTTGATCACGGACGTGTTGTGGCGCACTTCGGCCGAGCCCTTGGCGGCCAGATCCTGGTCGACCGTGCCGCTCGCGTGGTCGCCGAGCACGAAGGTGGCCGGCCGCTGGCCCGTTTGCAACGGATGATCCTCGAGCTGCGGCGCAAGCTGCATGCCCCATGGCGGGTAGACCGGTTGCGGTTGCGCAGCTTCCCCCACCAGCTGGGCGTGCGCAAGCGCGGGCATCAGGCCCGGAACGGCGACAAGCGCCGCGACGAGCCGCCTTTTGCGCGGCGCTACTGCACAGGAAGGAGTGGTATCGGAAAGCTGTCTGGGCGGCATGTATCGTTTGGCGAGTCGACCCGTGTGCAAGCCTCCGTCGTCACGATCCACCGCCTGCACACCGCGACCGTGAGAGTCGGCTGCACGTCTGGATTCCCAATTTGCCGAGTGATAAGGCGGGCGGTAAAACGGAGCACGCGAAAGCTGGCGTGTGAGTCGCGTCAAAAAAGTCGTGGGGTATTATATGGCAAGACGTTGTCCCCAAGAATTTGCCGCCGCTTTTCATGACGCTGCCTTCCACCCAAGACTTCACCGACCCCCGTCTCTCCCTGCTCAAGGCCTGGCTGCAAGGCCACGCGGCGCGCCATGCGCTGGAGCTCGACACGATCGTTCCGGCCTCGTCCGACGCCAGTTTCCGTCGTTATTTCCGGCTCGCCGGTAAGGCGCCGCAAGGCAACGGCGCGGCCACGCTGATCGCCGTCGACGCGCCGCCGCCCGAAAAATGCCGCGAATTCGCGCAGATCGCGCAATTGCTCGACGCCGCCGGCGTGCACGTGCCGCGCGTGCTCGAGGTCGACTTCGACGCGGGCTTCATGCTCGTCACCGATCTCGGCACCGCGCCGTACCTCGGTGCGCTGACCGACGCGCAGGCCGCCGGTGATACCCGCGCGGCCCGTAAGCTGATGCGCGACGCGCTCGACGCGCTGATCCGCTGGCAGCTCAGCTCGCGCGAAGACGTGCTGCCGCCGTTCGACGAAGCGTTCCTGCATCGCGAAATGGAACTGATGCCCGAGTGGTTCATCGGCCGGCACCTTGGCCGCGAGGTCGATGCCGCAACGCGCGCGCAGCTCGATCGCACGTTCGCGCTGCTGATCGCGAGCGCGCGCGCGCAGCCGCAAAGCTTCATGCTGCGCGATTTCATGCCGCGCAATCTGATGCTCGCCGAGCCGAACCCGGGCGTGATCGACTTCCAGGACGCGGTGTACGGCCCGATCACGTACGACGTCGTGTCGCTGCTGCGCGATGCGTTCCTCAGCTGGGACGAGGAGTTCGAGCTCGACTGCTTCGTGTACTACTGGGAGCGGGCGAAAAAAGCCGGCCTGCCGGTCGATGCCGATTTCGGCGAGTTCTACCGCCAGCTCGAATGGATGGGGCTGCAGCGGCACATCAAGGTGCTGGGCCTGTTCTGCCGCATCAACTACCGCGACGGCAAGGCGCATTACATGAAAGACCTGCCGCGCTTCATCGGCTATGCGCGCAAGGTGGCCGAGCGTTATGCGCCGCTGCGCGGGTTCGCGAAACTGCTCGACGACCTCGAAGGCCGCGCGCAGGAAATCGGCTACACCTTTTGACCGATGACGATGTCCGTGAAGAAAGCGATGATTTTCGCCGCGGGCCGCGGCGAGCGCATGCGTCCGTTGACCGACGCGTGTCCGAAGCCCTTGCTCGAAGTGGGCGGCAAGCCGCTGATCGTGTGGCAGATCGAACGGCTCGCGCGGGCCGGCATCCGTAGCATCGTGATCAACCATGCGTGGCTCGGCGCGCAGCTCGAAGCCGCGCTCGGCGACGGTTCGCGCTGGCAGGTCGAGCTGCGCTACTCGCCCGAGCACGAGGCGCTGGAGACTGCGGGCGGCATCGCGCAGGCGCTGCCGCTGCTGACCGACGACGGCGCGGATCACGTGTTCGTCGCGGTAGCCGGCGACGTCTACACCGACTACGACTACGCCGCGCTGCACGCGCACGCCGGCGCGCTGAAGGCGCTGCCCGAGCCCGGCATGCATCTGGTGATGGTGCCGAATCCGGCGTTTCATCCGAACGGCGACTTTGGCCTCGTCGACGGCATGCTGTCGCTCGACACGCAGCCGCGCCTCACGTTCGGCAGTTTCGGGCTGTACGACACGCGCATGTTCCGCGATCTGCCGCGCGGCACGCGGCGCGCGCTGAGCCCGTATTACCGCGCGACGATCGCGCGTGGGCTGGCGAGCGGCGAGCTGTACGAAGGCGTGTGGGAGAACGTCGGCACGCAGGCGCAGCTGGAAGCGCTCGATCGGCTGCTGCGCGCGCGCTGAACTTTACTTCGCCGCGCTATCGCCCGCCCCGACCGCTTCCGCTCTTTCCACCGCGTCCGTGGTCTGCGCGGCGCGCTGCTGCAACGCCCACATCTGCGCGAACAGGCCGTTCGCGCGCAATAGCTCGGCGTGCGTGCCGCGCTCGACGATGCGCCCCTTGTCCATCACGATGATCTGCTGCGCGTGCACGACCGTCGACAGCCGGTGCGCGATGATCAGCGTCGTGCGTTCGCGCGCGATCAGGTCGAGCTCATGCTGGATCGCGCGCTCGGAGCGCGAGTCGAGCGCGGACGTCGCTTCGTCGAACAGCAGGATCGGCGGATTCTTCAGGATGGTCCGCGCGATCGCGACGCGCTGCTTTTCGCCGCCGGACAGCTTGAGCCCGCGCTCGCCGACCGGCGTGTCGTAGCCCTTCGGCAGACTCTCGATGAACTCGTGGATATGCGCGGCGCGCGCCGCCGCGATCACTTCATCGCGCGTCGCCGACGGCCGCCCGTACGCGATGTTGTAGTAGATCGAGTCGTTGAACAGCACCGTGTCCTGCGGCACGATGCCGATCGACGCGCGCAACGAATCCTGCGTGACGTCGCGAATATCCTGCCCGTCGATCCGGATCGCGCCGCCCGTCGCGCGGTCGAGGTCGTAGAAGCGGAACAGCAGCCGCGCGAGCGTCGACTTGCCCGAGCCGCTGTGGCCGACCACCGCGGTCGTCGTGCCCGCCGCGATCGTGAAGCTCACGTCGTGCAGAATCGGTCGCGAAGACTCGTATGCGAAGCTCACGTTGTCGAAACGCACCTGCGCGCCGCGGACCTGCAAGGCCACTGCATTCGGCGCATCGGGCACTTCCTGCGGCGCGCCGAGCAGCGTGAACATGCGGTCCATGTCGGTCAGGCTCTGCTTCAGCTCGCGATAGACCACGCCGAGAAAATTCAGCGGGATATACAGCTGCAGCATGAACGTGTTGATCAGCACGAGGTCGCCTAGCGTCAGGCGTCCGGCCATCACGCCCTGGGTCGCGCGCCACAGGATGAACACGAGCCCCGTGCCGATGATCGCCTGCTGCCCGAAGTTCAGCGCCGACAGCGAACGCTGCGACTTGATCGCCGCCGCGCGATAGCGCTTCAAGTTTTCGTCGTAGCGGCTCGCTTCCCACTCCTCGTTGCCGAAGTACTTGACGGTTTCGTAGTTGAGCAGCGAGTCGATCGCGCGCGAATTCGCCTTCGAATCGAGCTCGTTCATCGTGCGGCGAAAGTGCGTGCGCCACTCGGTGACCTTCACCGTGAACGCGATGTACGCCGCGAGCGCGATGAACGTGACGATCGCGTAATAGGCCTCGTATTTGACGACGAAAAAGCCGAGCACGAGACCGACTTCGACGAGCGTCGGCAGGATGCTGTACAGCGAATAGGAAATCAGCTGCGTGATGCCGCGCGTGCCGCGTTCGATATCGCGCGACATGCCGCCCGTCTGCCGCTCCAGATGAAAGCGCAGCGACAGCCCGTGCAGATGACGAAACACTTTCAGCGCCAGCTGGCGCACTGCGCTTTCGGTCACCTTCGAAAACAGCATCTCGCGCAGTTCGGTGAAGAACGACGTGGACAGCCGCACCACCGCATACGCGACCACCAGCAAGCCGACGCCACCGAGCAGCACGATGCCGGGCGCGTCCTGCGCGCGCCCGAGCGCGGTCAGATGGCGGATCGACGCGAGACTGTCGACGATGTGCTTCATCACGATCGGCACGCCGAGGTTCGCGACCTTCGCGCCGATCAGGCAGCCGAGCGCGATGCCGACTCGCCATTTGTAGGTTGCAAGGTATGGCAGCAGCGACAGGATCGTTTGCCAGTCGTTGCGGGGTCCGGTGGAAATCGGCGAGGGTTCTGACGAAGGGGCGCGGCGCATAAATCGTGGGGAGAGTGTGGAACTGCCGGAGTTCGCAGCGGCGCGGCTCGCGCGCCTGGCTGGGCGCTTTCCCGTACAATTCCTGATCCCCCGTATTGTCGCAGAAGCCAGCTGGCGGCGCTTTCCGCCGCCTACGGTCGGGCTGGCCCAGCCATTCCGTCCGTGCGCGTCAATACACTCGAACACGTTTCCCAAGGATGTCCCGATGACCGATCTTCTTCAACTTCCTTCCAAGCCTTGCGCGCTGCGCGTGATGCCACAGCCGTCGGACGCGAACATTCACGGCGACGTGTTCGGCGGCTGGATCATGGCGCAGGTCGACATCGCCGGCTCGATTCCGGCAAGCCGTCGCGCGAATGGACGGGTCGCGACGATCGCGGTCAATTCGTTCCTGTTCAAGCAGCCAGTGTTCGTCGGCGATCTGCTGAGCTTTTACGCGGATATCATGAAGACCGGCAATACGTCGGTGACTGTGTCGGTCGAGGTCTACGCGCAGCGGATGAGCCTGTCGCAGGAAGTCGTCAAGGTCACGGAGGCGATCCTCACCTACGTCGCCACCGACAGCGACCGCCGTCCGCGCGCGCTGCCCGTGCTGGACTGAGCCAGCAAGGATGCTTAAGCTAGCGGTTCCACGCGTCACGCGCCGCGCCACCCGCTAGCCGTTTCAGCCGATCAGCGCACAAGGCCGGGCGCCCGATAGTCGCTCTTCTAATGGATACGTGATGAAACTGATCGGAATGCTCGACTCGCCGTACGTGCGGCGCGTCGCCATCTGCATGAAGCTGCTCGCGCTCGACTTCGAACACGAGTCGATTTCGGTATTCCGCACCTACGACCAGTTCGCGAAGATCAACCCGGTCGTCAAGGCGCCGACGCTCGTCGCCGACAACGGCGCGGTCGTGATGGATTCGACGGTGATCCTGCAGTATCTGGCGACGCTCGCCGGTCCCACCCCACTGTTCCCGACTCAAGCCGACGCGGCGTTGCGCGCCGCGCGTCTGACGGGGCTCGCGCTCGCCGCGTGCGAAAAGAGCGTGCAGATCGTCTACGAACGCAATCTGCGGCCTCAGGAGAAGCAGCATGAACCGTGGGTGGAGCGCGTGCGAACGCAACTGCTCGCCGCCTATGCCGAGCTCGAACGCGAGTTGCGCGAAGGGCCGCTGCCCGACACGCAGCAGCAGTTCAGCGCGGCGGACGTAGCCGTCGCCGTCGCGTGGCAGTTCACGCACATGATGCTGCCGGATGAGGTCAGCAAGACCGATCATCCGCGGCTCGAGCAATTTTCCGCGTTCGCGGAAAGCCTGCCGGTATTCAAGGACACGCCGGCGCAGTGATCGGCGTTTGACGCGACACGCGGCGACACGCGGCGACTTTGCGCGCCGCGCGTCTCACTCCCCTCACGCCGGCTCCAGCTCCGGCACCAAGCCGCCGTGCAGCAGCTCGGAAATACCTTCCGTCGATAGCGGCTTGGCGAAATAGAAGCCTTGCATCTCGTCGCACGCGCGTTCCTTCAGGAAGTCGAGTTGCGCGGATGTCTCCACGCCCTCGGCGATCACCTGCAGCTTCAGCGAATGCGCGAGCGCGATGATCGCCGACGTGATCGTCTCGTCGTCGCCCGACACGCCGATATCCGACACGAACGAGCGGTCGATCTTCAAGCGGTCTACCGGAAAGCGCTTCAGATAGCTGAGGCTCGAATAGCCGGTGCCGAAGTCGTCGATCGCGAGACCGATGCCGAGCGCGTGCAGCTCGTTGAGCATCAACACCGCTTCTTCCGCGTTGCGCATGATCGTGCTTTCGGTCAGCTCCAGTTCGAGGTACTTCGGTTCGAGCCCGGTCTCGGCGAGCACCTGCATCACGAGCTTCGCAATGTTGCGCTGTTGGAACACCCGCGCCGACAGATTCACCGACACGCGCGCCGGCGGCAAGCCCTGATCCTGCCACGCCTTGTTCTGGCGGCACGCCTCGCGCAGCACCCACTCCGAGAGCGGCCCGATCAGCCCGCTTTCCTCGGCAAGCGGAATGAACGACGACGGCGGCACGAGGCCGGCCTCGGGATCGTGCCAGCGCACCAGTGCCTCGATGCCGACGATCTGGCCGCTGACGATATCGACCTGCGGCTGATAATGCAGCAGGAACTCGTTGTCGCGCAGCGCGCGGCGCAGGCGTCGTTCGAGATTCAGGCGCGCGCCCGCGCTCGCGTTCATCTCCGGCTGATAGAACTGGAACGTGTTGCGGCCCATGTCCTTCGCGCGGTACATCGCGACGTCGGCCTTCTTCATCAGCGTTTCGGCGTCGTCGCCGTCCTGCGGGAACAGGCTCGCGCCCATGCTGCAGCCGACGTACAACTCGGTGCCGTCGAGCCACACCGGCTCGGCGATCGACGCGCGCACGCGCTCCATCCACGTGATCAGCGATTGCTCGTCGACGGTGTCGGTCATCACGATCACGAACTCGTCGCCGCCGTGGCGCGCCACCGTGTCGCTGGTGCGCGAGCAGCGAGCGAGCCGTTCGGCGACCACGCCTAGCAGCCGGTCGCCGACGCTATGGCCGAGGCTGTCGTTGACGTTCTTGAAACCGTCGAGATCGAGGAACACGACCGCCACGCCCGTGTGATGCCGCTGCGCGACGACGAGCGCATGTTCGAGCCTGTCGCGCAGCAGGTTGCGGTTCGGCAGCCGCGTCAGGCCGTCGTAGTTGGCCTGGTATTCGAGCTGTTCCTGATAGCGGATCAGTTCGGTCACGTCGTTGATGACGCCGATATGATGGGTGATCACGCCTTCCGCGTTCGGCACCGGCGCGATGAACAGCTGATTCCAGAACAGCGCACCGTCCTTGCGATAGTTGCGCACCACCGCGCTGACCTCGCGATTCGCCGCGAGCGCCTCGCGGATCAGCGCGACGCCCTCCTGATCACGGTCGTCACGCTGCAGCACGCGGCAGTCGTGACCGATCACCTCATCGAGATCGTAGCCGGTGATGCGCATGAACGCCGGATTCACGTATTCGATCAGATTGCCCGACGGCGACGGTGCGGTGATCAGGATCGCGTTGACACTCGCGTCGAGCGCACGGCTTTGCAGACGCAGCGCGAGGTCGGCGCGCTTTTGCTCGGTGATGTCGGTGTAAGAGCCGAGCACGCCGATCACCTGGCCGTCGCCGTCGGTGAACGGCAGCTTGCTCGTGACCCTCGTGCGATGCACGCCGTCGATCACGAAGTCGACCTCGAAGTTCATCTTCGGCACGCCGGTGCTCGCGACTTCGCGATCGTGCTCGTTCAGCAGGTCGGCGAACGCGCGCCACGGCAAATCGGTGTCGCTCTTGCCGACCACCTGCTCGGGATACGCGAGCCCCGCATCGCGCGCGAACGCCATGTTGCAGCCCAGATAGCGCGAGTTCAGATCCTTCCAGAAAATCCGCTGCGGAATGTTGTCGATCACCGCTTCGAGCATCTGATTCGAGCGCAGCGCTTCGGCTTCGGCGTTGATCTGATCGGTCACGTCGTCCGCCAGCACGAACGACGCGTCGCGGCCCATGAAGTTGAGCGCGTGATACGACACGTTGACGCTGATGATCGAGCCGTCCTTGCGCCGATGCCGCCAGATGCCCGCCATCGTGTGGCTCTGGCGCAGGTCGGCGCTGCGCGCCAAATGCCTCTCGAGGCGCGCGACTTCCGAGGTCGGGCGAATCGCGCGGATCGTCATGCCCAGAAACTCGCTTTCCGTGTAGCCGTATTGCTCGATCGCGGCCGTGTTGACGGCGAGAAAGCGCAGTGTGTCGCGATCGAAGATGTACATCGGCACCGTGTGATCGTCGAACAGGCTGCGAAAACGCTCGTCGTTGCGCGCCAGCGCGCGGGCGCTGCGCAGCTTTTCACGCACGCTGTTCTCGCGCACGCCGAACGTGAGCATCAGCAGCACGCTGCCGGAGAGCATCGTCACGAGCAGCACGAACATCGCGCGCTGGCTGTCGCTCGCCGATGCCGCGAGCGCGGCTTGCAACGAGCGGGTTTCCTCGCTGCGCAACGTGGCGAGCGCGGCTTCGACACGCTCTAGCGAGGAGGCAAGCTGCGGGTTGGACGGCGCGGGGTCGACGGATGCGTCGAGGGGGGCCGAAATCGGTGCTCCGGTCGGTGCCGCGCCCGACGTCGCGCTGGCCGCGCCGGGTAAGTCGCTCGCGGTACCGCGCAGCGTGTCCTCGAGATCGTGCTGCAGCGCGTGCCGCGCCGCGCTCAGGCTGGCGAGCGCCCCCGACATGGACGGCTCGCTCGCGAGCTCGTCGCGCAGTGCGTCCTCGCGGCTCGCGAGTGTATTCATCATCGAAGCGGCCGCGTCCGGCGGCACCGGATCGCCCGATTCCTTCCGGCGGTGCACCACGGCAAGCGCTTTACCTAGCGCGGCGTGATACGCATCGAGGTTCTGGCGCACACTGGTCGAGCGCGCGAGGCGCGCATCGGCATCGCGCTGCCCGCGAATCTGCGTGTACGCGACGAACGCGTTCGCACCGACCGCGACGACCACGACCGCAATATTGATCAGCAGTCGCTTCGACAAAAAAGGATTCATGGGTTCCGAACGTCAATCGTTCCGAGGGCGGGAGAGCGCGCTCGCTACCGGTGCGTTGGGCCGCATCGATGCAAATCTTTTACGCGCCAACCTTTGGATATCGGCAGCGACCGGAGGCGGGTTGAGGGTCGGCGTGAAAAAAATCTGAGGATTGGGGGGGAAGGTCGCGAGTTGGTGGGGGCGCCTGG